>NZ_JAPQNU010000001.1:1127981-2129177 GCF_030397625.1 Janthinobacterium sp. SUN026
AGCGCGAATGCAGGCAGCACCACGGCCGACATCGGCGCGCGTACCTTGCATGTGAGCTTTAACGGCGTCAACAAGACGTATGACGGCACGACGGCAGCACAGGTCGGCTTTGGCGACGACCGCGTCCAGGGCGACGCCTTGAGCGTAAGCGGTAATGGCTCGTTTGGCAACAAGAACGCGGGCACGGGAAAAACCGTCGCCGTGACGAATGTGGGCCTCGATGGCGCGGATGCGGGCAACTATGTGCTGAGCGCGAATGCAGGCAGCACCACGGCCGACATCGGCGCGCGTACCTTGCATGTGAGCTTTAACGGCGTCAACAAGACGTATGACGGCACGACGGCAGCACAGGTCGGCTTTGGCGACGACCGCATCCAGGGCGATGCCTTGAGCGTGAGCGGCAATGGCTCATTTGGCAACAAGAACGCGGGTGCGGGAAAAACCGTCACCGTGACGAATGTGGGGCTCGATGGTGCGGATGCGGGCAACTATGTGCTGAGCGCGAATGCAGGCAGCACCACGGCCGACATCGGCGCGCGCGCGCTGAACCTGTCCGGCGTGGCAGGTAACAAGGTCTACGATGGCACGACGGGCGCCAGCCTGGTCCTGGGCGATGACCGTCTCGCCGGCGACAGCTTGGTGGCCTCGGCAGCGGCCAACTTTGCGGACAAGAACGTGGGCGCGGCCAAGGCGGTAGAGCTCAGTGGGGCGGCGCTGACGGGCGCCGATGCGGGCAATTACTTTATCATCTTGCCAACGGGCTTGCTGGCCAGTATTACACCCGCCAGCCTGACCCTGGCCAGCTTGAGCGCGGCCGGCAAGGTGTATGACGGCACCACGAATGCGGCCGTCAGCGCGTCGGCGAACGGCGTGCTGGGCCAGGATGTGGTCAGCGTGGTGGGCGGCAACGGCAGCTTTGCCGACAAGAACGCGGGCGCGGGCAAGCTGGTGACAGCCAGCGGCTTCCGCCTGGCGGGCGCCGATGCGGGCAATTACACACTGGAAACGACGGGCGGCACGGCGCAGGCAACGATTGCGCAAAAACAATTGTCAACCTGGGTCGGCAGCGGCAGCGGCTTGTGGAGCGACGCGGCCAACTGGGACGGCGGCGTGGTGCCGGAAGGCGCGAACGTGCTGGCTGTCGACTTCAGCAACAGCAAGGGCATCGTCACCTACAGCGCGGCGGCCGGCAATACCATCCTGAAAAACTTGCATTCGGCGTCGGGCTTGTTGTTGACGGGCGGCAACCTGACGCTCGGTGAAAACGCGCTGGACCTCTCCGTGCTGGGCGGCCTGGCGGGCCTGGAAATCAACGGCGGCAGCTTGCTGCTGAACGGCAGCCTGTCGGCCGACCGTTATGCGCAAGGCGGCGGCATGCTGAGTGGCAACGGTAACTTGCTCGTCGCCAACAGTTTTAATCAGACGGCCGGCGCCATCCGGTTGGCGGGCCAGCTGGCCATCACGCAAGCGGAGGGCGATATGCGCTTCGCCAGCCTGGCGGCCAACGAGGTGAAACTGAGCGCCCTGAACGGCGCTATCGGTCAGGATGGTGCCTTGCTTGCCGGCAGCCTGGCTGCGCAGGCGCGCGATGGTATCGTGCTGGGCCATGCGGGCAACCAGGTGGGCAGTTTTACCGCCAGCAATAGCGCAGGGGGCGGCATTGTGCTGAACAATACCTCGGCGCCGGGTACCCTGGTCCTGGGAACCTTGGCCACGGGCGCGGGCAACATTGCCATCGATAACACGGGCGGCGTCACGGCCGGCAACATCAATGCGAATGGCGGCAACGTCAGCGTGACGGCGCACAGCCCCGTCACCGTCAATGGCAAGATCGAGGGCAAGGACATTGCGCTCAATGCCAGCACGGATGTGTTGCTGGGCAATGGTGCGCAACTGGCAGCGGCGCGCGACATCAGCCTGGCGGCCGGCGGCGACATTCGTATCGAAGGCAATGCGCAGGTCCTCGGCGGCGGCAATTTCAGCGCCAGCGCGGGGGGCAATGTGCGCTTTGCGGACACGGCAAGCTTCGCCTTGCCGGCTGCGGCAAACATGAGCGTGCTGGCGAAAGCGGGCAGCATCACGGGCGACTCGGGCGTGCGCATCAACCGCCAGCGCGCCAACGTCAGTTTGCTGGCGCCGAATGGCACGGTGAATATGGCGGACGCCATCTTCCTGCCTGCCACGACCGTTGACAAGCCCGCCATCGATGCCAGCGCCAGCGCAGCCATCGATGAAGCCTTGCGTATCATCAAGCAGGCCGACCGTGCCAACGCCCCGCTCGCTTCTGCGTCGCCAGCCAAGGATGATGACAAGAAGAAAGACAGCAAGGATGTTGCCGATGCCACAGATAAACCCACAGGATACAAATACGATGATGCCGCAAAAAAAATGTACTGCAATTAAGGCCTTGTTGTGGCTGGCCCTGATGTGCGTGGGCGCGCACGCCTGGGCCGGACAGGTGGCGGGTACGGTGATGCAGTTGAGTGGTCCGCTGATGGCCAAGAAGGCGGATGGCAAGGTGAAAATCCTGGCCATCAAGTCCGAAGTCGAGCAGGGAGACACCTTGCTGACGGAAAAGGAAACCTATGCCTTGATCAAGCTGATCGACAATAGCGAAATCACCCTGAAGCCGAATACCAGTTTCGTCATCGAGCAATTCAGCTACACGGCCGAGCAGCCTGACGGCGACCACGCCATCTTCAGCCTGCTCAAGGGCGGCTTGCGTTCCGTCACGGGATTGCTGGGCAAGCGCAACAAGGAGCGTTTCGAGATGAAGACGCCGGCCGCCACCATCGGCATCCGCGGCACGACGTTTGTTGCCACCTATGTGCCGCCCTCGGCGCAGGCGGTGCCAACGGTGCCGACACCAGGCGGGGCGGCGAGGGCGCCGGGCCTGTATGTCCAGGTGCTCGATGGCTTGATTCACGTGACCAATCCTGCCGGGACGCAGAATTTTGCCGCCGGGCAATTTGGTTTTACGCCCAGCTTCAAGCAGCCGCCCGTGATGCTGCCTGTCAATCCCGGCATTCCGTTCACGCCGCCGCCGGTCTTTTCATCGTCGTCATCGGGCCCGGGCGCCGCCAGCGGCAAGCCGGCCGCCATCGATTGCGTCGTGCGCTAAGCGTCGTCAAACAAGCCCGGCACACCGTGCAAATAGGGCTTGACCTTCCCATCATGGGATAGCAGATCCTGACCCTATTCGTTACTCTTTCGTACAGGATCTGCCATGAACCAGGCCGCACTCGCTCCCGCCAATTCCAGTTCTCCTCCTCCCTCCGCCGCCCATGCGCAGGCGCTGGCCATCGAAGGCATGAGCTGCGCCTCGTGCGTGGGCCGCGTGGAAAAGGCCCTGGCCGCCGTGCCCGGCGTGACCCAGGCCAGCGTCAACCTGGCCACCGAAGTGGCCAAGGTCACGTCCAGCACGCCGATTCCCCTGGCCACCTTGCAGGCGGCCGTGGAAAAGGCTGGCTACAGCGTGGCGCAGCGCGAAATCGACCTGAACGTCGCCGGCATGACGTGCGCCTCTTGCGTGGGCAGGGTGGAAAAAGCCTTGCTGAAGGTGCCGGGCGTGCTGGCCGCCAGCGTCAACCTGGCCACGGAAAGCGCGCGCATCAAGGTGACGGGCGAGGCCGATGCTGGCACCCTGATCGCCGCCATCGACAAGGTTGGCTATGAAGCCACCGTGCCCGCCGCCAGCCGGACCAGCGCGCCCCTTGCCGCGCCGAACCTCGACGGCTTGAAAGTGGCGTTCGCGGCCGTGCTGGCTTTCCCCTTGATGCTGCCGATGCTGCTCGAATGGGCCGGCATCCATCTGATGCTGCCCGGCTGGCTGCAATTTGCGCTGGCGACACCTGTGCAATTCTATTTTGGCGCGCGCTTCTACAGGGCGGGCTGGAAGGCGGCCTGCGCCGGCAGCGGCAATATGGATCTGCTGGTGGCGCTGGGCACGAGCGCCGCGTATGGCTTGTCCGTCTACCAGTGGCTGACGGCGGGCGAGATGCTGCCGCACCTGTATTTCGAAGCGTCGGCCGTCGTCATCACCCTGGTGCTGCTGGGCAAATGGTTGGAAAGCCGCGCCAAGCGCCAGACGGCCTCTGCCATTCGCGCGCTGCAAGTCCTGCGTCCGGAATCGGCCCGCGTGCGCCGCGACGGCGTGGAAATCGACTTGCCCGTGGAACAAGTCAAAGTGGGGGACCTGGTGGTCATCCGCCCTGGCGAGCGGGTAGCCGTCGATGGTGTGGTGGTGGAAGGCGCCAGCCAGATCAACGAATCGCTGATCACGGGCGAAAGTTTGCCGGTCGATAAGCATCCGGGCGACAAGGTCACGGGCGGCGCCATCAATGCGGATGGTTTATTGCTGGTGCGCACGCAAGCCGTGGGTGGCGAGACGACTTTGTCGCGCATCATCCGTCTGGTGGAAGATGCGCAGGCGGCCAAGGCGCCGATCCAGCACCTGGTGGACAAGGTCAGCGCCATCTTTGTTCCCGTGGTGCTGGTGCTGGCGCTGCTGACCATGCTGGGCTGGTGGTTCGCCACGGGCGAGCTGGAAAACGCCATCATCAATGCCGTGGCCGTGCTGGTGATCGCCTGCCCGTGCGCGCTGGGCCTGGCCACGCCGACGGCGATCATGGCCGGCACGGGCGTCGCTGCCCGTTACGGCATCCTGATCAAGGATGCGGAAGCGCTGGAAGTGGCGCACGCCGTCAATACCGTCGTGTTCGACAAGACGGGCACCCTGACGGTGGGTAAACCTGCGCTGGCGGCCCTGCATGCGCATGGCATCGACGATGCCCGGCTGCTGCAGCTGGCGGCCAGCATCCAGCGCGGCAGCGAGCACAGCCTGGCTACGGCCGTGCTCGATGCGGCGGCCGCGCGCCACCTCGAACCCTTGCCAGCCACGGGCCTGTCGGCCTTGCCGGGGCGCGGCCTGGCGGCCCAGGTCGATGGCCTGGAGTTGAAACTGGGCAGCACGCGGCTGATGCAGGAGTTGCATGTAGACATGACGCCGCTGGCGGAACAGGCCTTGTCCCTGGAAGCCACGGGCAACACGATTTCGTGGCTGGCTGCGGGAGCGGAACTGCTGGGCCTGTTCGCCTTCAGCGACCAGGTCAAGCCGAACGCGCAGGCGGCCATTGCCCATTTGCACAGCCTGGGCATCCGCACGGTGATGTTGACGGGCGATAACCAGGGCAGTGCGGACGCCGTTGGCAAGCTGCTGGGCATCGATACGGTGGCTGCGAAAATGCTGCCGGCCGATAAAACCGCTAAAATTGTCGCGCTGAAAGGCGAAGGGGCGAAGGTGGCCATGGTGGGTGACGGCATCAACGATGCGCCCGCGCTGGCGGCCGCCGACGTGGGCATCGCCATGTCGACAGGCACGGACGTGGCCATGCATGCGGCCGGCATCACGCTGATGCGCGGCGATCCGGCCCTGGTGGCGGACGCCATCGATATCTCGCGCCGCACCTACAGCAAGATACGGCAAAATCTGTTCTGGGCCTTCATTTATAACCTGATCGGCATTCCGCTGGCCGCCTTCGGCTTGCTCAACCCCATGGTGGCGGGCGCGGCGATGGCCTTCAGTTCCGTCAGCGTGATCAGCAATGCCCTGTTGCTGCGCCGCTGGAAAGCCCGCAGTCATACAGGTAGCGCGCATACCAAGGAGCAACAAGGATGAATATCGGCCAGGCGGCAAGCGAAACGGGCGTATCGGCAAAAATGATACGCTATTACGAAAGCATTACCTTACTAAAACCCAGCGCGCGCAGCGACGCCGGTTACCGCATCTACACGCCGAACGATTTGCACGCCTTGCGCTTTATCAAGCGCGCGCGGGGCCTGGGTTTTTCGCTGGAACAGATCCGCGAACTGCTGTCGCTGTGGCAAAACGACCAGCGCGCCAGCGCGGACGTGAAAGGCATCGCCCTGGCCCACGTGGCGGACTTGAATCAGCGCATCGCTGAACTGACGGAAATGCGCGATACCCTGGCCCACCTGGCGCAATCGTGCCACGGCGACGACAAGCCCGATTGCCCCATCCTGCAAAGCCTGGGACTGGCCGGCGACACGGAAGCGAAACCATGTTGCCATTGATGTAAATCAACGGAGGTGTGTATGGTCTATGAACTGTACTACTGGCCCACGATACAGGGACGCGGAGAATTCATCCGCCTGGCGCTGGAAGAGGCGGGCGCCGATTACCGTGACATCGCCCGCTTGCCCGCACGCCCGGGGCAGGGCATGCCCGCGATGCTGGCCTGCCTCGATGGCGACAGCACGCCCCAGGCCGCCTACGCGCCGCCCGTGCTGCGCGACGGCGACATGCTGATCGGCCAGACCACGAATATCCTGTTCTACCTGGGTCGGCGCCTGGGCCTGGCGCCGCGCGCGGAAGGCGGCCGTTTGTGGCTGAACCAGCTGCAACTGACGATGGCCGACTGGCTGACGGAAGTGCACGACACGCACCATCCGCTGTCGATGAATCAGTATTACGAAGAGCAACAGCAGGCGGCCATGCTGCGCAGCGCGGATTTCCGCGCAACACGCTTGCCCAAATTCCTCGATTATTTCACCCAGGTCCTGCTGAATAATCGCAGCCGCGGCCAGTATCTGGTGGGTGCAAGACTCACGTATGGCGACCTGTCGCTGTTCCAGATGTTGGCCGGTTTGCACTATGCGTTTCCGCAAGCCATGGCGCGCCTGGCGCCCGAATATCCTGCCTTGTCTGACCTGCATGACGCCGTGGCGGCGCGGCCGAATATTGCCCGTTACCTGAAGTCGAAGCGCAGGATCCCGTTCAATGAGGAAGGAATCTTCCGCCATTACCCTGAACTGGACGGGTAAACAAAAACAGCCGGCGCATTGGCCGGCTGTCGTGTCCTTGCTGTTTATTGCGCGCTGGTAACGGGGTAGCCCGCCTCCACGATGGCCGCGCTGATGGCGCCCAGTTCGGCCGGTGACTCCACCGTGACGCGCTTGCTGGCCAGGTCGATCTGCACCTGGGCTTGCGGATCGACGCCTTGCACCGCTTTCGTGACCGAGCCAACGCAATGGCCGCAGCTCATGTTTTCAACTTGTAACTGATACATGCAAGTACTCCTTGAATGATTAAGTGCTGCCACTGTAAGCCTTCCCCCGATGGTAAGGTCAAGGGGAAAGCTGCCGTGCGGATCAATTCAGCAGGAAATCGACAGCTTGCATGGGCTGCGGCACGTTCTCATCCTGCACGGATTCGCGCAAGCTGATTTCGATGGCGCGGCACATGGCCGACAGCGGCAGATCGTTGGCGTCTTCGCCGAACGGTTCCTCGATCTCGTCGCCCAGGGCATCGAGGCCAAAGAAGGTGTAGGCGACGATGGCGACGACGAACGGCGTCATGAAACCCAGCGAATCGACGAGGCCGAAGGGCAGCAGGAAGCAGTACAGATAGGCCGTGCGGTGCAGCAGCAGCGAATACGAGAAGGGAATCGGCGTGCTGCGGATGCGTTCGCAAGAAGCGCCCGCGCCCACCATGGCCGAGACCGTGTTATCGATTTGCGTGGCGAGGATGCTGTCGATGCGGCCTTGCCGGACGCAATCGGCCAGGTCGTGGCCCATTTGCAGCATCAGGTAGTCGGACGGGTTCGTGGCCTGGCAAGCCGCTTCCCATTCGGACGGGCGCAGCAGAGGCTGCAAGTCGGCTGGTCCGCGCGTGTCGCGCAGCTGGTGGCGCAGCGCGTGGCAAAAGGCGATGGTGCGGTAAATCATGCGCACGCGCACGTCTTCCAGACCCAGCCTGGCGTGGGCCGGGATGTCGCCGCGTATCATCGTCTGGCACTGGCGCGAGAAATTCCGGCTGCGCAAGACCAGTTCTCCCCACAGCTTGCGCGCTTCCCAGTAGCGGTCGTAGGCGGCCGTGTTGCGAAAGCCCAGGAAGATGGCCAGCGGCAAGCCGATCAGGGTAAACGGGATGGTGGTGAGGATGACCTTGTGGTCGAACAAGGTGCCGTGGCACCACGTGACGAGGGTGGCGATCAGGGTATTGACGATGAGCGTGGTGCGGATGCGCGGCAGGACGGAGCCGCGCACCACCAGGAACAACCGCAGCGCCGAAGGACGCTCGCGCACGATCATGATGGGCTCCCCGTTTGGGGCTGGGCTGGCGGTGAAAGCCGTGCCCTGTTCTTGTTATTGAAAAACCATTGTGTTGAATGGCAGAGTGGCAAATGCCGGGAACAAAAAGCCCGCAGTGTGTGCGGGCTGAGCTGGGTGTGCATGGGACGCAGTGTAGGGGAGACGGCATGAGTATAGGCCGCCGTCCCGCTTCCCGCCAATTCACAGTGATAATGGATATTATTCATTTCATGAATGAATATTTCATTTGTAAGTGAATGTATGAATTTCAGTTGCCCGCATCCCGCCCTTGCCGCAGCTTCTTGCGGTGTTCCTCTTGCTGTCGTTTCAATGCTGCACTGGCTGCATAGTCGTTGCGGAACCACTTCGGGTTCTTGCTGCGGCCTAACCAGGTGCAATCGGCCAGGTTGGCGATATCGGCGCAGTCGCAGGCACAGTCGCCGCAATCGGGGACAGGCAGATCGCAATACCCTGCCTGCGCCCGATGGCGCGCACTGCGGCCCCTGGCGTGCTGGGCCTGGTGCAGGCGGTGGTGCGCGCTGCAGCTGTGCAAGCGGCGCCGCAGCAGGGACAGTCCCGGCCGCAAGCCATGGCGGGCGATGACCCTGTGGCCATACACGGAACAGCTGTCGCGTCCCGTGAGCACGCGGTAGGCGCAGGAAAACCCTTTATGGGGCGACAGATAGCGCTGGTAGGCACCGATTGCCCACAGGGCCAGCTGCGTACCGCAGGTGTCGAATGAGAAAATGCGATCTCCTTGGCCGGTCGCGTTTATTGGATGGGATAGTGGTGCGAGCATACGACAGGTCTACAAAAAAGAATAGCGCCAGCGCACTACATCCCTATGCTTTTCCAGCCATGCCAGGCAAACGCCGCCAGCCACGCCAGCCACGCCAGCAAGATCGCCAGACCCGGCAGCAACAGCCATTTTGCCGCCGTCTCTTCCCACGCCACAAAAGGTCGTCCACCTCGGGCGATGGCCAGCAGCGCCTGTCCCCCGTTCAAGCCGGCAAACGGCAGCAGCTTGAAGGCGCACAGTTGCAACGAGAACAGGGCGAACACCAGCGCAAAGCCGTGTGCGGGCAAGGCCGACTGCCCCGTCTGGCAGCGCGGATTTCAATTGAATCACTCTTGCTAGAAAAATAATTCCGAGGTGTAATGTCTTTAATAAGAATGCATATTTAGTAATTTTCAGACGGGAGACCGCCAATTGGGAGTATCCGATGCTCACTTCGCCGCTTGCGGGCTTCACGCAAGCCACCAGATTGCTGCGGTTGACCACGCCATTGGGCGAGAACCACTTGCTGGCCGAATGTGTGCGCGGCGAGGAAGGGCTGAGCCAAGGGTTCGCGTTTCAGATAGCGGCCCTGTCCACCGATGCCTCCATCTCGCTGCGCGCGCTGATCGGTCAGCCCGTTCTGCTTGAGTTATTGACCGTCACCAGCACCGACGACTGGCGCCCGTTTCACGGCCACATTACCGCCGTCGAACTGGTTGGCGCGAATGGTGGCCTGGCGCGTTATCAGCTGGCCGTGCAGCCGTGGACAGCGTTCCTGGCGCGCGGCCGGGATAGCCGCGTGTTCCAGGACCTGACCGTGTGCGATATCCTCGACGCGCTCTTTGCCGCGTACCAAGGTCAAGGCAAGCTGGCGCCCGCATGGCGCTTCGATATTGCCGAGCGCGCCGTGTATTCACCACGCAGCCTGACCACCCAGTACCAGGAAAGCGACCTGGCGTTTGCCGAACGGCTGATGCTGGAAGAGGGCCTGTTTTACTATTTTGAGCATACGGGCGACGCCAGCAGCCCGTCCCTGGGCAGCCACACGCTGGTCATCGCGGACCACAATGGCGCTTTTGCTCCCAATGTCCAGTCCGCCGTCAACTTCACGCAGCCGGGCGCCGTGATGAAGGTCGACAGCATCGACCGCTGGCGCACCGAGTGGCGCCAGCAAACCAATGCCATCGAAATGGGCAGTTGGGATTACCGTTCACTGGATCAGTGCCCGGTCGCCGCCCATGGCGACGCGTCCGGCGCGACCTTGCTCAGCCGCGACGCGCCGGGCGCTTATGCTTACGCGTCGCGCGAACAGGGGCAGCGTATCGCCGTCAGGCAGTTGCAAGCGCTACAGGCCGGCAAGGAGCTCCACGTCGGCGCCGGCACCGTACGCACGCTGTCGCCCGGCACCACTTTCAGCTTGCACGGCCATGCGCTGTTCGACGCGGCCGGCGGCGACGAACGCCATTTTTTGATCGTGCGCACGGTCCATTTGATGCACAACAACCTGAGTGCCGACTTGCAGGCCAGCATCACGGAGAGACTCAGCGCCTGTCCGCTGGCCATGGCGATCGGCAAGGAGCAGGACAGCAGCCTGCACCAAGTGGCGGGCATCGCCGAGCGGCCCCTGTACCGTAACCGCATCGATGCGATCCGCCGCAGTGTTCCTTATCGCGCCACAGGCGCAGACCAGCACGGTCGTCTGCTGCATCCGCGCCCGACCGTGGCAGGGCAGCAGACGGCGATCGTGGTCGGGCCTCCCGGCGCCGTGATCCATACTGATCGCGACCATCGCATCAAGGTGCAATTTCACTGGCAGCGGGGCACGCTCAGCCACAGCCGCCTGCCACACCCGCATGCCGACAGCCATACCGGCGCGCCCGGCGATGACAGCGCCGGTACCTGGGTGCGCGTGGCAACGACGTTGGCGTCTATGGCGGGCGCCAACTGGGGCGGCCATGCCGTGCCCCGCGTCGGCCAGGAAGTGGTGATTGACTTTTTAGAAGGAAACATCGATCGTCCGGTCGTCATCGGCACGGTCTATAACGGCCAGGGCCAGCCGGACGCGCAGCAAAACCGGGTGGTCCAAGGCGCTGGCGTAGCGACCGGCAACGCCCCGGCCTGGTTTCCCGGCATCGCGGCTGGCCACGCCCATCCGGCGGCCTTATCCGGCATCAAGTCGCAAACGATGAGCAGCAGCGGCCTGGGCAGCGGCGCCTACAGCCAGCTGGTGTTCGATGACAGTCCCGGCCAGTCTCGCCTGTCGCTGCAACGCCACGCCGCCGCGCACCAGGGTACGGCAGAACTGAATCTGGGGCATTTGCGGCACCAGACGGACAACCAGCGCCTGGCGCCGGCAGGTTTTGGCGCCGAACTGAAGACCGAGCACAGCGCCACGCTGCGCGCCGGACAAGGTTTGTTGCTGTCGACGCATCAGCGCAGCGGCGGCAGCCTGATGGATGCAAGCGAGGCGGTGGCGCAAATCGAACACAGTCTGGCGCTGCAAATGACGTTGGCGCAAACGGCGCAAAAACACAACGCCGCCCTGAAGGACGAGCATGGGCAGGCTGAAGCGTCGCCGGACGCCTTGCCTGCGCTGCAGCAAATGCGGCACAGCATAGACGCGCTCAAGGCCAGCGACAGCAGCGGCGAGGCCCAGGCCATCGCCTACAGCGCGCCCCTGTTGCAACTGTCCAGCCCGGCCGGTATCGCCGCTACCACGCCGGCCCATGCCATCTTCAGCGCCGGAAATAACGCCAGCATCGTGGCCAGCCAGGACATCAACTTTGGCGCACAAGGCAACTATTTCTACGCTGTACAGTCCGGCATCAGCCTGTTCACCTACGGCAAGGCCAGCGACGCCGGCAAGCCGAACCAGGAAACCGGCATCAGGCTGCATGCCGCCAGCGGAAAGGTCAGCAGCCAGAGCCAGTCCGGCGAAACGCGCCTGACCGCCGACAAGGCGGTCACTGTGACGAGCACCGCCAAAAGCGTCGCCATCGCGGCCAAGCAGCACGTGTTGATGACGGTGCAGGGCGCCTGCATCAAACTCGAAGGCGGCAATATCGAGATCCACGGGCCGGGCAAGATGGAGTTCAAGGCCAGCATGAAGGAGTTGACGGGGCCGGCGAGCAGCGCAGCGAAGCTGCCCTATCTGCCGCAGGCCGGCCAGGCTAAAAATTTCCTGGAACTGAATTACCGCTGGGACGATCTGCAACCCATGGTTGGTGCGCCGTACACGCTCCTGTTTGCCAATGGCGTCACGATGGAAGGCAAGCTGGATGCGCATGGCTTTGCCCGCCTGGACGATATTCCGAACAGCGGTGCGGTGGTGCTGTACGGCGAGGATGAGCGGGACGCCGAACCACGCAAGAAACAAAAAACCAATCAGGTGATCGGCGCCAAACCGCGTACCGATGAAGAGGCGCAAGCCGTCTTCGAAAAGTATCTGGCGCAGGAAGATGCATATTATAAAGATAACTATTTTCCGGACGAATTAGCCGAAATGGCCGCTGAGCGACCGCCCGGCGCGGGGAGCACTACGCTGGAATACGATTTCCACTATGACGATTACCGCTATGCCGATGAAGAGACGCCTGAAGACAGGGAAGCTGAAAAAAATTATCGTGAACGGCACGACAATGGCGAGGGTTAGGCATGAGTAATATCGTTTCGCCAGCCGGACGCGCCTTGCGCGAAGCCGACGACGGTATCGGCGGCTGGCTGGCTGAACTGGTGACAGGTGCAGGGTCCTCGCCATCGCACATCATCGTCACTGGCATCCTCGGCGTGATTCCGGGCGTCGGCCAGGCTATGGATGCGCGCGATCTGATCCTGGGCGTGATCCAGATTTCCAGGTCGCCGGCGGCGGTGGGCGGCTGGGTGGAACTGGTGATCACCTTGGTCGGCTGCGTGCCGGCAGTGGGCGACAGTCTGAAAGTGGGCTTTAAACTCATGAAGCAAGGCAGCCATTTCGGCCGCGTGCTTGAAGCGGTGTCGCCCACCCTGCGCGGCAACGTTGAAAAATTCATGCGCAAGATCGATTGGGGCGCGCTGAGCAAGGATAGCAAAGGCCTGTTCAACAGTGCCATCGAGACCTTCATCGACGGCATCGACAGCTGGGTGATTAAAGCCATGGCCGGCGGCCCGGAAATCAGGCAGCTCATCGGCGAACTCAAGGCATTGCAGAAGCAGGGGCCGCGCATGATCGACGATGCGTTTGCCGACCTGAAAAAAGTGCACGCGAAGATGATGGGAAATGAACTTCCCCACACCACGGCCGCGCTAGGGACGACCTCGGGCAAGGTCGTGCGGCAAGAGGGACAGGACGTGGCCACGACCGTTGCCAAGAAAGAAGGAAAGGTCGCCGCAGGGGCCGACAAGAAACTGCTGGCGAAGAAAAACAAGGACGCGAAGGAAAACAAGGCCACGCCGAATACCACCAAGGTTAATACCAAGAAAAAAGGCGAGAAAAAGAAAAATTGGCGTAGCGGGGTGCCTGCGGAACATATAACCGATTATCACATTAAGGGGAAACATCTCAAGGTGAATAATGGAGGGCGATTGACCGAGGAACATAGCATGCCGCATCATGGCTTGGATCATCTATGGTCAAATCCTTTGAATATTAGGCAGCCATTTATTGTTGGTGAGACTAAATCAAGTATTTTTGATTCCTTTACTTTAATTGCGGCCCTGCCGGCAGAGATGCAGGAGAAATTTCAAGCATTGCGGGAAAATGAGGCAGCCCATCCGGTAAAAAATGGAAAGCCTGATATTTTCAACAATGAGGGGCGTGATGAACACGCGAATAAAATTGTTAAAATAGATCGATCAGGAAAGACCGGTGAAGTAAGAAGCGGGTTAAATAAAGCCAATAAAAAAACGAAGTTGGCTACGCAGATGAGCCATGAGTGGATAGCTCAAGCGATAGTGGATGAGAACTTGACTGAGTCTGGAAGAAAAGCAAAATCAAAAATATCAAATTACAGAATAGATGCCGCAATAGATCCTGAAATTTTAGCGCCATATAAACGTTGGATATCTCTTGTTACAGGACGGCAACTAAGTTTGCATAAAAAATCAAGGGGTTCTGAACATCATGTGCAAATAATCCTTGACTTGCCAAACAATATCATAAAGAGGTGATGAATGAATGCGATATTAAGTTCCGATGATTTCTCAAAAAAAAAGAGAGAAAATTTGTTAGCCTATGATATTTATGAGGAGAATTTCGTAGGAACCATCACCTGTCTTGAGAAATTACGAAAGGCTTTTAGACAGCCGGAGGAAAAATTAAGAAAAATACCGTTATATAATTTCATGGTGGCCACTCAAGAACAGGCATGGAATGTTGTCAATAATATCGCAAATATGTACAGTGCTGGGCATGGTGTGAATGAAATTCGATCACGCTATCCAGAGGCATTGGAGTGTTGGGAACTATATGCAAAATACAATGAGGAATATGATAATAGTCAGAAAAACGAAAATGATCGTGGGTTCCCTCATTTTGCATTGCCAGGAAAGGAATATAACAAAGTAAATAGAATGCTTTGCTTTGCCATACTTTTGGGCTGGGATGGTTTGGTGGCGAGGTTGATTAGAATTATAGATTTTAATAATCATGAAAAAGACGGGATGATTGAGAGAATATTAAGTTATTACTCGGAAGATCGATCTGTTTCGTTGAATGATTGCGTACGACATCTGCCTTATTTTAAGACGCTGAAAATTTTTTCAGCATCGGAAAAAGATCGTCCTGCCTTGATGGCCGAGTATTTGGAAGATTGGTATCACGCCAGCCGGCGCGAGCCTTATTATGATGCGCATACGCGGGATATTTCCTTCTGGGGCTATTGGTCCTGGGAAGCCGCAGCCATTACCTTTCTACTCGACATCGACGACAGCAGTTATGCCAGCGCGCAGTTCTATCCCAAGGATCTGGTCGATTTCGCCAGGCAGGCAAGAAAGGATTACGCCCCCGAGGGCACCGACCCGATGGCACCCGACGAGTTGCGCGCCAAGGCTGGCGATCCCTGCCCCAAGGCCGGGCTATGGCAGTCGCTGGATGTGGTGCCGGAACTGCGTCGCTATCAACAGCACGAGGAAATGGACAATCTGGGCTCGCGCTATGGATTGACCGTCTGGCGATTTACCGAACAATAATTTTGTGAGTGAGGCTATTTCTCGAGTCTTATACGACCATCTTCTACCGTACATCATTTTAAAAAATACTGATACAGGATTTTGTTGAATTAATCTAAATGTCTATGGGATACAAAGGACTGCTGATCTTGATGTCAGAGATGGCGTGATGTTTTATCTGGATGTAAATTCTGGATTATGAGCAATAAATTGTGAAATTGCTTTAAAGGTGCGTAAGGGTAAATTCAACATAAGGGATTGCAAATGATCTATGAGAAAAATTATTGATATAAGAAATTTTATTAAGAAAAGGAGGGAAAAATTATTATCCTATGATATCTATGAGGAAAGGTATGAGGATATAGTGGAAAATTTTTGATGTTGTCGGTGATAGTCTTAATAAAAATCAAGATTGCCTGAATAAAGCCGAGCCTATTCGGCTAATGATCGCCACCCGAAGACGGTCTTGGGATGCAATAGATTTCCTCTCTGTTCAGTATAGTGCTGGAATTGAAATTAAAAAAATAAGAGGTTTTTATCCAGAAGTGCTGAATTATTGGGAATCCTATGCTAAGTATAATAATATTTATGATTCTCGGCAAACATCAGAAGCTGATAAGGGTTTTCCACATTTCGAATTGCCTGGAAAAGATTTTGAACGCGTAAATAGGATGATGTGTTTTTGTATTTTATTGGGTTGGAGTAATATAATTCCACTTTTAGTGCCAATCATTGATTTTAATAATTATCAAAAAGATGGGATGCTGGAGCGGATGCTTGGGTTCTTTGTCAGTAACAGACCAGAACCACCCGACTCTTGTTTACGACATTTGCCATACTTTAAGACGTTGAAAATTTTTTCAGCATCGGAAAAAGACCGTCCTGCCTTGATGGCCGAGTATTTGGAAGATTGGTACCATGCCAGTCGGCGCGAGCCTTATTACGATGCGCATACGCGGGATATTTCCTTCTGGGGCTATTGGTCCTGGGAAGCCGCGGCCATCACCTTTCTGCTCGACATCGACGACAGCAGTTATGCCAGCGCGCAGTTCTATCCCAAGGATCTGGTCGATTTCGCCAGACAGGCAAGAAAGGATTACGCACCGGAAGGCACCGACCCGATGGCACCCGACGAGTTGCGCGCCAAGGCTGGCGATCCCTGCCCCAAGGCCGGGCTATGGCAGTCGCTGGATGTGGTGCCGGAACTGCGTCGCTATCAACAGCACGAGGAAATGGACAATCTGGGCTCGCTGTATGGATTGACCGTTTGGCGGTTTACCGAACAATGATTGTGTGGCGTGTCTATTTTCGAGTCTAGAAAAGCATTGCTTGAAATCCTGGAGATAGTCCGCTGCGCGGGACGCATGGCCCTGCGGGGCGGCCGCCAGGCGCTGCAAACGTAAAAAAGCCCCGCCTGCATCGCTGCAGCCGGGGCTTTCGAATGACCGGGCAGCTTGCGCCGCCCGCTGGAACTTATAGCACTTCGCTGGCGTGGTCGGCCAGGCGCGAACGCTCGCCGCGCGCCAGAGTGACGTGGCCGCTGTGGGTCCAGCCCTTGAAGCGGTCGACCACGTAGGTCAGGCCGCTCGAGCCTTCCGTCAGGTACGGCGTGTCGATCTGCGCGATGTTGCCCAGGCACAGGATCTTCGTGCCGGGACCGGCGCGCGTGACCAGGGTCTTGACTTGTTTCGGCGTCAAGTTTTGCGCTTCATCAATGATGAGGAACTTGTTGACGAAGGTGCGGCCGCGCATGAAGTTGAGCGACTTGATCTTGATGCGCGAGCGGATCAGGTCTTGCGTTGCCGCACGGCCCCATTCGCCGCCATCGGAGTCGGACTTGTTCAGCACTTCCAGGTTGTCGTCGAAGGCGCCCATCCATGGCGACATCTTTTCCTCTTCCGTGCCCGGCAGGAAACCGATGTCTTCGCCCACCGGCACCGTCACGCGGGTGACGATGATTTCATTGTAGAGCTTGGTTTCCAGCACTTGCGCCAGACCGGCAGCCAGGGCCAACAGGGTCTTGCCGGTGCCGGCCTGGCCCAGCAGGGTGACGAAGTCGCATTCTGGATTCATCAGCAAGTTCAGCGCGAAATTCTGCTCGCGGTTGCGCGCCGTCACGCCCCACACATTGTTCTTTGTGTGGCTGAAGTCGCGCAGGGTTTGCAGCACGGCCGTCTTGCCGTTGATCTGTTTCACCTGGCCATAGAACGGCGTTTCGCCGTTTTTCGGTTCCAGGTAGATGAACTGGTTGACCAGCAACGATGGAATGAACGGGCCCGTCACGCGGTAGAAGGTGGAGCTGTAGCCGTTCTTGCTTTCCTGCCACGATTCCATGTCCTTGCCGTGCTTGTTCCAGAAGTCGTCCGGCAATTGCACGATGCCCGAGTACAGCAAGTCCGTGTCTTCCAGCACATGGTCGTTGAAGTAATCTTCGGCTGGCAAGCCCAGGGCGCGCGCCTTGATGCGCATGTTGATGTCCTTCGACACCAGCACGACGGGGCGGCCATCCTGTTCCGACTCGAGCGAGCGCACGACGGCCAGGATCTGGTTGTCGGCCTTGCCTACTGGCAAGCCAGCCGGCAGGTCGGCGCTTTGCAGGCGCGTCTGGAAGAACAGACGGCCCTTGGCATCCTTGTTGCCCAGCTTGGACAGCAGGATGCCGTGCTCGATGGCGTCGTCATCCGTGTTGCTGATCAGGGCGTCCAGGGTGCGCGAGACCTGGCGCGCATTGCGCGCCACTTCCGTCATGCCCTTTTTATGGTTGTCCAGCTCTTCCAGGGTCATCATCGGCAGGTACACATCGTGTTCCTCGAAGCGGAACAGCGACGATGGATCGTGCATCAGCACGTTCGTGTCGAGCACGAACAGCTTGCTGATGCCGCGCTGATCGGCGGCGCGGCTGGCGGACGACTTGAGCTGGACTTCGACCGCCTTGTGCTTGGCCGGATGCGGCTGCTCGACTTGCTTGACGGATTTCAGCGGCGTGACCTTGCCCTTGGCTGCCGGCTTGGTTTTCGCGGCAGGAGCAGGGGCTGCGGCCACTGGCGCCGGTGCGGGCGCCTGTACCGGCTTGGCGACCATCAGGGCCGCCACTTGCTTGATCTTCGTGGCCGCATTGCGGACTGGCTTGGCAACTTCGGCGATCGCCGCTTCAATGATCGGTGCAGCCACTTTCTTGGCTGCCGGGGTTTTGGTGGCCGGGCGCGCTGCGCCTGCGGTTGGGTAATCTTGGGTGGCCAGGATGGTGGCTGGCTTGCTCGGTAATTTTGGCAGTGGCATCAGGATCTCAATCAAAAAATTTCTGGAATGAATCGCCCATGGGCAGCCAGCTTCTGGCGGCACTTCTCATGGGGTGGATGCGGGGGAACAACAATGCTACAGGACGAGTAACTGCCGGAAGGCCTGCAGCATGGCCGGTCATGGACGCCATCGGCGGGCTGCAGGCCCGCCTGGCGGAGTGGATGGAGGCGCTTCGTTGACTCAAAATGGCGATAGGTACCGTGAACTGAACTGCGGTTGAACTAAGCTCGCTGGAAGCCGGCAACGCGCATTGGATCAAAATGGACGATCAATTCAGATGCGCTACGAATTCCAGCACTTCTTCCACGTGAGTTGCGACCTTCACGCCTCTCCATTCTTTCACCAATCGGCCCTGGGCGTCAATCACAAACGTACTGCGCTCGACGCCACGGACCGTCTTGCCGTACATCTGTTTCATCTTCATGACGTTAAACAGCAGGCAAACGGCTTCGTCCGGGTCAGAAATGAGCTCGAATGGCAGCTCCAGCTTGGCTTTGAAGCTTTCGTGCGAACGCAGGGAATCGCGGCTGATGCCGTAGATTTCCACGCCGGCAGCGACGAATTGCGAATACGCATCGCGAAAGGCGATGTTTTCCGTGGTGCAACCAGGGGTGTTGTCCTTCGGATAGAAAAACAGCACCGTGGCCTTGGCCGGGCGGCCCAGCAACTGAAAGGTCTTGCCGCTGGTCATCGCGGCGCTAAAGTCGGGTATGCTAACGAGGGATTGGCTATCAGCCACAGGTTCTCTCCTGAACGGTGATCATCAGCGCTGTTTTTAATCTGGCAACGCATCCAGGTGCAACAATACAGCATTCAGGCCGCTTTGCCCTGCACAATCAGGCGTCCCGAACGGCCTGGCAACTCATCCCAGGTGACGGGACAAACGGGCAAGTCCGTATTTTTTATCTTTTCATAATAATCGCCCATCGAGGCGAACTGGTAGCCCTGGGCTTTCCAGCCAGCCAGCAGTTGTTCGAAAATGGGGGCGAGTTTCTGTCCTTCAAGTTCCGCATGCAAGGTATATACGTGATCGCGCGGATTGTCGGCCGTCAATGACAGGATATGCGCCGCAACATTGCCGGTCGTGATCAGTTTGCCATCGATTTCGCAGCCCAGCAATTCATCCAGGGTGGGCAGGGTGGTGGGCAATTGCACGCATTGCAGGATCGTGTTGCCGTTGCGCACGCGGTGCGGGCCATTGCTTGGATGCACCATGGCGCCGCGCGCGTCGAGCATGGCGCGGCCATCGGAGGCAAAGCGGTAGCCGGCCGTGTCGTGTTCGACAAAGGCGCTGACATTCATTTGCCAGCCGGCCGCGCCGTGCGTGTGCGGCTTTGTTCCAAACACTTGTTCGTAGCGGTTGGCGGCCTTGCGCATCATGTTGATGGTCCAGGCGGCGTTGCGCTTGGCCACGTTGTCTTGCCACAGGGTGTGATCCCAGGTGTGGATGCCGCACTCGAAACCGGCATCGCGCACGGCGCGCAATTGCGCCGCGCATTGCTTGCCGATATCGGGTCCCGGCAGCAAAGTGCCGTACATCAATGTTTTCAAGCCGTAGTGCTCGACCACCGAGGTGCGCGATACCTTGCTGAAAAAGCCGGGTTTCAAGGCGCGCCGCAGGGCCCAGCCCGTGTGGTCGGGGCCCAGCGAGAACAGAAAGGTGGCCTTGGCCTGGTGCGCGGCCAGCATGCGCACCAGATTGCCCATGCCTTCACGGGTGCCGCGATAGGTATCGACGTCGATTTTCAGGGTCAGGAACGGCTTGCTCAACATTAATCCATCAGTGCTTTGGCTTGGGCTACCTGGCTGCGGTAGGCGTCGAAAATGTTGCGCAGGGAATCGGCCATGGTGGTGGTCGGCGCCCAGCCCAGCTCTTCGCAGGTATTCGTGATTTTCGGCACGCGGTTTTGCACGTCCTGGTAGCCGGCGCCGTAGTAGGCGCCTGAGGTCGTTTCCACGATTTTCACGTGTTTCGCGCCTTCGGCGTATTCCGGGTATTCGGCGGCCAGGGTCAGCATCATGCCGGCCAGGTCGCGGATCGAGTAGTTATTGGTCGGATTGCCAATGTTGTATATCTTGCCGCTGGCGATGCCGTTCTTGTTGGCGATGATGCGGATCAGCGCATCGATGCCGTCGTCGATGTAGGTGAACGCACGTTTCTGCGCGCCGCCATCGACCAGCGAGATGTTCTCGCCGCGCACGATGTGGCCGAAGAATTGCGTCACCACGCGCGAGGAACCTTCTTTTGGCGTGTGGATCGAGTCCAGGCCGGCGCCGATCCAGTTGAACGGACGGAACAGGGTGAAGTTCAAGCCTTCCATGCCGTAGCCCCAGATTACGCGGTCCATCAGCTGCTTGGCGTTCGAATAGATCCAGCGCGGCTTGTTGATCGGGCCGCAGATCAGTTCCGAGTTTTCCGGGTCGAATTCCTCGTCATGGCACATGCCATACACTTCCGAGGTCGACGGGAAGACCAGGTGCTTGCCGTACTTGGCGGCCGAGCGCACGATCGGCAGGTTGGCTTCGAAGTCCAGTTCGAAGACGCGCAGCGGCTGCTTGACGTAGGTCGAAGGCGTGGCGATGGCGACCAGGGGCAGGATCACGTCGCATTTCTTGACGTGGTATTCGACCCATTCCTTGTTGATCGTGATGTCGCCTTCGAAGAAGTGCATGCGCGACTTGTAGTTGTCATCTTCCAGCAATTCCGTGATGCGGTCCGTGTTCATGTCCATGCCGTAGACATGCCAGTCGGTGGTTTCCAGGATGCGCTTGGACAGGTGGTGGCCGATGAAGCCGTTGACGCCTAAGATGAGGACTTTTTTCATGTGAGATTCTCTTGAGTTAAATCAGTGTGTGCTGACGCGGGTGGTCAGACTTGCTTGCAATTGCTGAGCCGAAATCGGCTCCCCGGCAGCCCTCAGCGCGGAAATGGCCAGCATGCGGCCGTCTCCGCAGACGCCAAAGATGCAATTATCCACTACCGCCAAGCCCGGTGGCAAACTTCCTGCGGAAAGCTTGCTCAAACGGGCTTTTTCGATAATGTAAATGACATCATTGACTTCGGTGAAGGCGCCGGGATAGGGGGGCGCGACGGCACGGTGCAGGTTGTAAACCTGCTGCGCGGGTAACTTCCAGTCGATCCTGCCATCTTCGGGCTTGCGGCCGCCAAAGTAGCCGCCCTGGCGCAAATCGTTGAGCTGGCGCGGCGCCGTGCCGTCCAGCAAGGCCGGCAGCACGTTCCACAGGGTTTGTTCCGCCGCCACGGTGACCTTGCCGAAGACTTCGAAGGCCGTGTCGTCGGGCAGGATGGGCACGGCCGTTTGCGCGACGATGGCGCCGGCATCGGGCTTGACCGTCATTTCATGCAGGGTGGCACCCGTTTGCGGGGCGCCATGCAGCACGGCCCAGTTGACGGGCGCGCGGCCGCGGAACGCCGGCAGCAGCGAGCCGTGCATATTGTAGGCGGGTGCGACTTCCAAGATGCTAGCCGGCAACATGTGGCGGTAGTAAAAACTGAACAGCATGTCCGGTGTTGCCGCCTGCACCTGCGCCAGCAACTCGGGCGCGCGGGCGTCCGATGGCGTGATGTACGGGATGCCTTCCGCCTGGCACAGGCTGGCGACGGATTCGAACCACAGGTTTTCCGTGGGGCTGTCTTCGTGCGTGACGACGAGGGCGATGTCGACGCCGCCGGCCAGCAGCACCTTGATGCAGCGCACGCCCACATTGTGGTAGCCGAAGACGACGGCGCGCGGGGCGCCCATCAGCGGCCCACCTGGCGCTTTTCCAGGCGCCCGTACGATGGCGCCTCGGCTTCCGCCTGTGTCATGCCGTCCTGCAAGATGGTTTGCACCACGTAGCGGGGACGGGCGCGCACTTGCTGGAAGATGCGTCCCACGTATTCGCCCACCAAGCCGATGCCGAACAGGATCACGCCCATGAAGAAGAAGGCGATGGCGAACAGGGTGAACACGCCTTCGGCTTCCGCGCCCAGCAGGAAGCGGCGTACCAGCAGGAAGACCACCAGCAATGCCGAGCCCAGCGACAACGCCATGCCCAGCATGGAAAAGATTTGCAGCGGAATCAGCGAAAAGCCCGTGACCAGGTCGAAATTGAGGCGGATCAGGCTGTACAGCGAGTATTTCGATTCGCCGGCCGCCCGTTCCTCGTGTTCGACGATGATTTCCGTCGGCTTGCGGGCAAAGGTGTAGGCCAGTGCCGGCACGAAGGTATTGACTTCGGCGCATTGGTTGACGAGGTCGATCACGTTGCGGCCATACGCGCGCAGCATGTTGCCCTGGTCGGTGATCTTGATATTCGTGATTTTTTCGCGCAGGCGGTTCATCATCTTCGAGGCCAGCGTGCGCCAGGCGGAATCTTGCCGCTTGCGCCGGATCGAGCCCACATAATCGTAGCCTTCGCGCATCTTCGCCACCAGGTTGCCGATTTCCTCGGGCGGATTCTGCAGGTCGGCGTCGAGCGTGATCATGATCTGTCCGCGCGATGCCTCGAAGCCAGCCAGGATGGCCATGTGCTGGCCATAATTGCCGTTGAACAAGATTACGCGCGTGACGTCCGGGCGCTGACGGAATTGCTCCGCCAGGATGGGCACCGAATTGTCGCGGCTGCCATCGTTGATGAAAATGATCTCGTAGCTCGTCTGGAGGGCGTCGAGGGCCGGATACAGGCGGGCGAACAGGCTGGCCAGGCCATCTTGCTCGTTGTAGATCGGAATGATAATGGACAGTTCAGGTTTCATCGGCGCGCTGCTCATTTGATGAGAATGGATTTGACGGTGGCGACGGCGCGTTCCACGTCCTGTGTCGTCATGGCGTAGAACATCGGCAAGGTCACGGTCAGGCGGCCGATCTTTTCCGAGACGGGGAACATGCCCTCGGTAAAGCCGCGTTCGCGGTACATGGTAAACAGGTGGATCGGTGCGTAATGATAGCCCGTTCCCACGTTTTGCTGCGCCATTTGCTGCATGAAGGCGGCACGCGTGCCGGGTCCATTGTCGGGCAGGATGATCTGGAACAAATGCCAGTTGCTGTTTTCAAAGTCCTGCACGGGCAGCTGGGCGCCGCTCAGCGCTTCGAAATCGCTGCCGAACTGCGCGAAATAGTGGCGTGCCAGCGTGCGGCGGTGGGCCGTGATCGCGTCGATATTGGCAAACTGGCCCAGGCCGATGGCGGCCATGATGTCGCTCATGTTGTACTTGCCGCCCAGCACATCGACGTCGATGCCGTCGACGCCGCTGCGCGTCACGCCCTGCAGCCGGTACTTTTCGGCCAGCTTGGCTTCTTCCATGTTGTTGAGGACGAGGCAGCCGCCTTCGCCCGTGGTGATGTTCTTGTTGGCCTGGAAGCTGAACGAGACGAAGTCGCCAAACGCGCCGATGCGCTTGCCTTTCCACGTGGAGCCGAACGCTTGCGCCGCGTCTTCCACGACCCTTAAATTGTACTTTTCAGCAATCGCGTACAGGCGGTCCATGTCGACGGGCAGGCCGGACAGGTAGACGGGGATGATGGCCTTGGTACGCGGGGTGATGGCCGCTTCCAGTTTGTCGAGGTCGATATTGCGCGTGACGGGATCGATGTCGGCGAACACGGGCGTGGCACCCACTTCGATGATGACGTTGGCCGTCGCGACCCACGACACGGGCGTGGTGATGACTTCGTCGCCGGGGCCTATGCCAGCGATGCGCAGCGCGATTTCCATGGTGCACGTGCCCGAATTGAAGGTGCGCACGGGGCGCCCGCCAAAATACTCGGACAGCTGGGCTTCGAAAGCCTGCACTTTCGGGCCGCTGGTGATCCAGCCCGAGCGCAGCACTTCGCCGACGGCGGCGATGGTCGCTTCATCGATGGTGGGTTTGGAAAAGGGCAAAAAGGGCAGGGTAGAGGTCATGGGGCGCAGTTCTTGGATCTGTATTGTGTCAGGGTATCGGCATCGCCGACGCTGCCAGTGCCGTCAAAAGGCGCCGGCAGGCATGGCTATTTTATATCGTCAGTATGGCGGCGCAGCCTTTCAGCGGTGAAAAATCATGCTGATGCGGGGGCGGGGCAAGCTGGCCGGGGGCGCGATCCGTGCTGCCTCACGCCCCTTTAAATATTTACTTGTTGGCAACGACCATGCGGCGCGCATCTTCGGCAATCACACGCATGGGCACGCCACGACCCTGCAATTCCTTGTAACGGTTCAGGCTGATAATCGCCATGTCGGGCACGCCGGCATTGGCATCGTTCGTCCATTGCGTGATGAAAGGCTCGATGTTCGGGATGGACAGTTCGGGCTGCTGTTTCAGGCCAAACGTAAACTCATCCCAGTAATCGACGAGGATCACGGGCCGCTGCAGGTAATACGTCAGCGATTGTTCGTAGATGCCGACCGAATAGAGCTTGGTATCGGCTGTCAGTTCGGCCTGGATCTGCGGCAGCATGTCGGTGCCTGCGCGGTTCTGGCCATACAGTTCGGAGCCGGCCAGGATGCAGTGCGTGGCCAGGAAACCGGCGCCGGCGATGGTCAGCACCGTCATGTCCCGGCGCAACTGGCGCGCATGCAGCAAGGCCAGGGCGCCGCCAGCCAGGGCGAAGAAGCCGGCCGCCATCAGCCATGGCTGGTAGCCCTTCAGCGCGACCAGGGCTTCCGCATCGCGTGCGCTGGCCTTGCTGAAGGCGATCGGTCCGCCGATCAGGATGGCCGCGCCCAGCACGCACAGCAGGCCGGCGGCGAACAGGCGCTGGCGGCGCGAGGCCGATTCCAGGTACAGCGCCACCAGCAGGGCCAGCGCCGGGAAGATGGGCACGATGTAGCCAGGCAGCTTCGAAGTCGAATAGCTGAAGAAGAAGAAAATGAAGACGGCCCAGACGAGCAGCATCAAGCGAGGCTGGAAGGCGCCTTCCTGGCGCTTGAAGGCGGCGGCCAGGCTTTGCGGCAGCACGCCTATCCATGGCAGGATACCGGGAATGAGCAGCACCAGGAAGTAATACCAGGCGCCTTCGCGCTTGTGGCCCTTCATCAGGAAGCGCTGGAAATGCTCGTGGATGAAGAAGAAATGCGGCTGTTCCGGATTGCGCAGGGCGACCAGCACGAACCACGGCGTGGCGATGGCAAAGAACAGCAGCAAGCCCTTGACCAGGTGCAGCCGCGTCCAGATGCGCCAGTCGCGCGCACACAGCGAATACAGCACCAGCACGGCGCCCGGCAGCACGATGCCGATCAGGCCCTTGGCCAGCACGGCCAGCGCCATGGCGGCCCAGCAGGCCAGCATCCAGTTGCGCCGCTCGATCTCCGTGGCGTCGTCGCGCTGGGCGATCAGCAGGCTGCCCAGGGTGAGGGTCATCATGCCCGACAGGCCCATATCCAGCGAATTGATCTGGCCGGAAGCGAGCCAGAACAGGCTCGACGCCAGCACCAGGCCCGCATACAGGCCCACGCGCGGGCCGAACACTTTCTTGCCCGCGTAAGCCGTCATGCACACGCCGATGATGCCGCACAGGCCAGTCCACAGGCGCGCCTGCCATTCGCCCATGCCGAAGGCGGCGAAGGTCAGCGCATTCATCCAGGTTTGCAGCGGCGGCTTTTCAAAGTACTTGATGCCGTTCAGGCGCGTGGTGATCCAGTCGCCCGTGACGAACATTTCGCGCGCCATCTCGGCGTAGCGGCCCTCGTCGGGCGGTACCAGGGTGCGCACGCCCAGCGCATACAGGGTGACGACGATGAAGATGCCCAGCAGGGACCACATCAGCACCCGCGACGAGTGCAGTTCGTTGACATTGATTTTCATGCGGCCTTGCCCGCGGCCGGGGCCAGGATCAGTGCCAGCGTGACCTTGCGGCCTTCGCCCATGAGGATATTGTAGGTACGGCAGGCAGCTTGGCTATCCATGCATTCGACGCCGATGCGGCGCATGGTCAGCGCGGCCGTCAGCTTCGGATGCACGAAGCGCTGGCGCTCGCCCGTGCCGAGGATGACCACGTCGGGCGCATCGGCCAGGATTTGCGCGAAATGCGCCTCGTTCAATTGCTCGAAACTGTCCACTTCCCACGCCCGCGGGGGCATTTCCGGCATGACGATCAGGCTATAGTTGTAGGGCTGGGCATTGATCTCCACGCCGTTTTCGTCATAGCCGGTGACAGTCTGGTATTGTTGGGTGCTGCTGGCATGGAGTTTCATGGCGATATCGGGGGCTGGTCGTGTCGGTTGATCGGTGCGCGCGCGGCCAAACTGCGTGCCGCGGCCAAGGGCGTAAGCATGCCATAAATGACAGAAAAGAGCGACTGAAAAGCAATATCCTTTCCAAATTGCAATCTTCGGCGCCACAGTGGGACTGCCTGCTTGCGCCATGGTAATGCTGCCAGATTAAGGGAAGATGAAGATGGCGCGTGCCGGATTGCCGTCCGGAGGCGCCGGCGTGGCAGAATCGGCGTCAAATGCTGGGGTTGGCCATGTTTAATTTGATAAAATGGCCTGTTTTCGGCGAGAATGGTTGTTTTCGCCTTGCAGTCTTTCGCATCGCAGTTTCACGGGTTCATAGTTCTGGCGCGGCTATCATGCTGCAAGTTCTGCTTACCGCGCCGCATCACGACAGGGATTTATTTTGCGACCGATTCAGAAATCGAATAAATTGGCGGATGTCTGCTACGACATCCGCGGCCCGGTCCTGGAAAAATCCAGGCAAATGGAAGAAGAAGGCCACAAGATCACCAAGCTCAATATCGGCAACCTTGCCGTATTCGGCTTCGATCCGCCGGACGAGATCGTGCGCGACATGATGCTCAACCTGCAAAATGCCGCCGGCTATACGGATTCGAAAGGCATGTTCGCGCCGCGCAAGGCCGTCATGCACTATACGCAGGGCAAGAACATCGCCGGCGTCACCATCGATGACATTTATTTGGGCAATGGCGCTTCCGAACTGATCGTCATGTCGATGAACGCCCTGCTCAACAGCGGCGATGAAGTGCTGGTGCCGGCGCCCGATTACCCGCTGTGGACGGCCGCCGTCAGCCTGTCGGGCGGCAATCCCGTGCATTATGTGTGCGACGAGCAGAACGAGTGGTATCCCGACATCGAGGACATGCGCCGCAAGATCACGCCGCACACCAAGGCTATCGTCGTCATCAACCCGAACAATCCCACGGGCGCGCTGTATCCGGTGGAAGTGCTGCTGCAGATCGTCGAACTGGCGCGCCAGCACCAATTGATCATTTTCGCCGACGAGATCTACGACAAGGTGCTGTACGACGAAGCCGAGCACGTGTCGATCGCCTCGCTGGCCGACGACGTGCTGTTCATCACCATGAACGGCTTGTCGAAGAATTACCGCTCTTGCGGCTACCGTTCCGGCTGGATGGTGGTCTCGGGCGAAAAGCGCCACGCAAAAGATTACATCGAAGGCCTCAACATGCTGGCCTCGATGCGGCTATGCGCCAACGCGCCGGGGCAGTTTGCCATCCAGACGGCGTTAGGCGGCTACCAGAGCATACAAGACCTGGTGGGGCCCGGCGGGCGCCTGTTGAAACAGCGCGACCTGGCGCACAAGCTGCTGACCGATATTCCGGGCGTCACCTGTGTCAAGCCGAAGGCCGCGCTGTACATGTTCCCGCGCCTGGACCCGGAGATCTACCCGATCGCCGACGACCAGCAGTTTGCTTATGAATTACTGGCCGAAGCGAAGGTCCTGATTGTGCAGGGCACGGGCTTCAACTGGATCGCGCCGGACCATTTCCGCGTCGTCTTCCTGCCCAACTCCGATGACCTGACCGAGGCCATGGGCCGCATTGCGCGCTTCCTCGAAGGTTACCGCAAGCGCCATAGCCGGGGCTGAGCCAGACAGTAGCAATACCGATCAACCTGGCGCCGCCCAAGGGGGGCGCCACTTATGAGCAGTCAAGCACAACTATGAAATCCATCAAGATCGGCCTGCTGGGCCTGGGCAATGTCGGTTACGGCACGTTCAGCGTCCTGAAACGCAACCAGGAAGAAATCAAGCGCCGCGCGGGCCGCGGCATTGAAGTCGTCGCCGTCGCCGTGCGCGACGTGGCGCGCGCCGAAGCGCTGGTCGCCGGCGGCTGCAAGGTCGTCAATGACCCTTACCTGATCGTCAACGATCCCGAGATCGACATCGTCGTCGAACTGATCGGCGGCTACGACCTGTCGAAAACCCTGGTGATGCAGGCGATTGCCAACGGCAAGCACGTGGTCACGGCCAACAAGGCCCTGCTGGCCGTGCACGGCAATGAAATCTTCGCCGCCGCCCAGGACAAGGGCGTGATGGTGGCCTTCGAAGCGGCCGTCGCCGGCGGCATCCCCATCATCAAGGCGCTGCGCGAAGGCTTGACGGCCAACCGCATCGAATGGATCGCCGGCATCATCAACGGCACCACCAATTTCATCCTGTCCGAGATGCGCGACAAGGGCCTCGATTTCGCCACCGTGCTGAAACAGGCGCAGGAACTGGGCTACGCGGAAGCCGACCCCACCTTCGACATCGAAGGCGTCGACGCCGCGCACAAGGCCACCATCATGTCGGCCATCGCCTTCGGCATCCCGGTGCAGTTCGACAAGGCCTACGTGGAAGGCATCAGCAACCTCAATGCCGTCGACATCCGCTACGCCGAGCAACTGGGCTACCGCATCAAGCTGCTGGGCATCACCAAGCGCGCCACCGTCAATGGCGTGGAAGGCATCGAGCTGCGCGTGCATCCGACCCTGATCCCGGCCAAGCGCCTGATCGCCAATGTGGAAGGCGCCATGAACGCGGTGCTGGTGCATGGCGACGCCGTCGGCGCCAGCCTGTACTCGGGCCGCGGCGCGGGCGCCGAGCCGACCGCTTCGTCGGTGATCGCTGACCTGGTCGACATTACCCGCCTGGCCACGGCCGACCCGGAACACCGCGTGCCGCACCTGGCGTTCCAGCCGAACGCGATGACCGACATCGCCATCCTGCCGATGTCGGAAATCACCACCAGCTACTACCTGCGCATGCACGTGGCCGACCAGCCGGGCGTACTGGCCGACCTGACGCGCATCCTGGCCGAACGCAGCATCTCGATCGACGCCATGCTGCAAAAAGAGCCGGCCGAAGGCGAAACGCATACGGACATCATCATGCTGACGCACCAGACGCAGGAAAAGAACGTCACGGCCGCCATCGAGAAGATGGAGGCGTTAAATAGCGTGGTGGGCACGGTCACCAAGATTCGCCTGGAAAACCTCAGCTGAGCGTTTTTAGCGATTCATGCAAAACGGCGCCCGCGGGCGCCGTTTTTTCATCCGATGACTGTCTTAATGCTGCTGCACGTCGGGCGCGCCGACGGGCCCCACATCCATGCCGTCATAGCTGGCCAGCTGGTTTTCCTGGGCAAACGCCATCAGTTCGCCATTGCGCGCGTGCAGGCTGTCGACGCCATGCACTTCGGCCTTTTCCACGTGCAGCACCCACACGGGCGGTGCCGCCGGATCGTCGAGTTCCGGCTGGTACAGTTCCACCGGGCGGTAGCCCTGCAGCGCCAGCACGGTGGCGGCCTGCTCCAGCGGCTCGGAAGTTGGGTTGGTGAAGTAATAGCCCCACAGCAGCGGCTGGGACAGGTCCCAGGGCGCGTTCTCGGCGATGTTGGCGAACAGTTCGCTTACGTCTTCTTTGGTCATCATGGCGGAATCTTTCAGTCAATTTCAGGGCGAGATCTTAACATCGGCGCCCGTGGTGCGCCATGCGCCCATAAAAAAACCGGCTGTGCAGCCGGTTTTTCTTATCCGCCATGAAATCGGCTGGACATTCATTCACGCAAGCGTGAATCAGAACTTGTAGCGCAGGCCGATCGACAGCAGGTCGGCTTTCAGCTTGGCGCCGTCTTCGCTCGCTACCTTGCCGAAGTTTTCGTATTCCGCTACCAGCGACAGTTTTTTGTCGAAGTGGTAAGCAGCGCCGATGCCGAAGATGGCGGAGGTTTTGTTGATCGATTTGTCATCGGCTGGCTTGGTGCGGTTTTGCGCGGCGCCAGCCTTGGCGAACAACGAGAACTGTTCGTTCAGCGGCAGGGTGCCGGTGGCGGCGACGTAGAATGCGTGGTTTTTCACGTCCAGTTTTTCGCCGTCGATGTCGAAAGTCCGCTTGCCGAAGTCGATGTAGCCGGCTTCCGCGCCGAAGTTTTGCGTGAAGTCGTAGCCGGCGTAGGCTTTGTAGCCGGTATCGCTCTTTTTGGACGAACCTGCTTCATCGATGGACAGTTTCATTTCCGAACGGCCGACGTTGGCGCCGACGTAGTAGCCTTCAGCCTGGGCGAACAATGGGAATGCCAGGGCGGCGCCTACGACTGCTGCAAACAATTGCTTTTTCATATTGATCCTAGGTAATTAATGCGGAGAGACTGTCTCGCCGCTTAATGGGAGCCGAATTGTATAGGGATGAATATGTTTATGTAAGGCAATTATTTAAAAAATATTAGAAATAAACTACGTGTTGTTTTTGGGCAACGATTCGTGTCGAATGACTATCTATGCAGGCCATCATGCGGCCACGCCGAAATGCACGCTGACTTTCAATCCGTGGCCATTTTCCGCCGTCGCCAGTTCCAGGCGCGCGCCGTGCAGGGCGGCGATGTCGCGCACGATGGCTAAACCTAGCCCCGCGCCGCCAGGATTGCTCTCGAGCGCCGTGCCGACGCGGTAGAACGGCGTGAATACGCGTTCGCGCTCGGCCGGCGGGATGCCCTTGCCGCTGTCTTCCACCTCCAGCACGGCGCCGTGTTTGTGGTCGTTCTCCGTTTGCGCCGCGCGCACGCGCAGGATCACGCTGCCGCCCTGCGGCGTGTAGCGCAGGGCGTTGTCGACCAGGTTGGCCACCAGTTCATGCAGCAGCAGGGCCTGGCCATGCACGGGCGCTTCGTCGGGCGCTTCCAGCGACAGGTCGATATGCCTGCCGACGGCGGCCATGGCCATTTCCAGTCCCACCTGCTGCGCCACGTCTCGCAAGGGGACGGTGTCCATCGCCAGGCTGTCGCCGCCATGCTCGATGCGCGCCAGGGTCAGGAGCCGGTTGGCCAGCAGCACGGTCGAATCGGTGGTGGCGGCGATCGAGCGCACGATGTCGCGCAAGGCGGCGATGTCCGGCGGCGCGCCCGCCTGGCGGTCGCACTCGCGCATGGCCAGTTCGGCCTGGGTTTTCAGCACTGTCAGCGGCGTGCGCAACTGGTGCGAGGCGTCGGCGATGAAGCGGCGCTGGCTGGCGATCAGCTGCTGCAGGCGCGACATGGAGCCGTTCATGGCGCTCACCAGAGGGCGCATTTCCTTGTGCACCAGCGTGGGGTCGACGTCGGACAGGTCGGACAGGGTGCGCGTCTCGACTTCCGTTTTCAAGCGCATCAGCGGGCGCAGCACCAGGCGCACGGCAAACCACACGAGGGCGCCCATCACCAGTATCATCGCCGCCTGCCAGCTCAGGGTATCGAACAGGATCTGGTTCGACAGGCCGCGCCGCGCGTCCAGCGTTTCGGCCACCTGGATCAGGGCGATGCCGCGCATCGAGTCGTCGTACACGGGTTGCAGCAGGGCGGCGATGCGGATCGGCTTGCCGTGGTAGTCGGCGTGGTAGAAGCGCACCAGGGCAGGATAATTCTGCGAGCGGGGCACGTTTTTCGGCACGGGCGGCAAGTCGCCATAGCCCGACACCAGTTCGCCATTGATGCCCGTCACCTTGTAGTAGATGCGGCCCAGGGTGTCGGTCTCGAAGCTGTCGAGCGCCACGTAGGGTACTTCGGCCACCACTTTGCCGCCCACGATGGAGACGCGCTCGGCCAGCGCCCGCGTCGACGCCAGCAAGGAGCGGTCGTAGGCCATGTCGGCCGCGTCGAGCGCGTTGCGGTAGACAAAGACGGCATCGAGCAGCACCAGCATCACCAGGGGGATGAGCAGCCAGCGCAGCAGCTGGCTGCGCAGGCTGCCCAGCGGCCGGCCCTGCGCCCAGCGCCGGCGCAGGCGTTCGAGCAGGGGCGGGCGTGGGGCGCGCACCGTCATTTCGGCGCGGCCGGCGCCATGGCGCTGCGCGGCTGCAGCAGGTAGCCGATGCCGCGCAGGGTGGTGATGACGGCGCCGTCGGGCGAGCCGCTTTCCACGCCGCTTTCCAGCTTCTTGCGCACGCGGTGGATATACAGTTCGATGGCGTCCAGGTTGGCGTCGTCGGCCAGCGCAAAGACTTCGTCGAAGAGTTTTTCCTTCGACACGGCGCGTCCCGAGCGCGTGATCAGCGCTTCGAGCACGGCATGTTCGCGCGGCGTCAGGGGAAACGGGGCGCCGGCATAGCTGAACATGCGCGTGACGGTGTCGAAACTGAGGGCGCCGCACGCATGCACGAGGGCTTCGTTGCCCTGGCTGCGGCGCAGCAGGGCTTTCACGCGCGCTTCCAGTTCGGCCAGTTCGAACGGCTTGGCCATGTAGTCGTCGGCGCCCAGGTTCAGGCCCTGCACTTTTTCATCCAGGCCGCCGCGCGCCGTGAGTATCATGACGGGAGTCTTGCCGCGCGTGCCGCCGCGCGCGCGCAGGCGGCGCAGCACGTCCAGGCCGTCCATCTTCGGCAGGGTCAGGTCGAGCAGCACCAGCGAGTATTCCTGCGTGTGCAGCAGGGCGTCGGCATCGGCGCCGTTGTGGGCGGTCTCCACCGTCAGGTGCGCGTCGCGCAGGGCCTTTGCCAGCCAGTGCGACAGCTCCAGATGGTCTTCCACTAATAATATGCGCATGGTCTCCGCCATTCGTTGAAATGGATGCAGTGTAAGCCTGCCGGCGCCGCGCCGACAGGGGCGGCAATGAATATGTTTGTCCCCTTTGTGGCTGGCTGGCGACACCTGTCAGTCTGAAAGCGAATTGAAAGGATCGCGCTCATATAGTGTGATCCTGATTCATGAAATTGATCAGGCATATCACTAATAACTATATCTAAGGGAGATACTCTACATGAAGAAGACCGCATACTCGCTGGCCGCTTTGGCTGTCCTGGCCGCCGCTGGCAGCGCCCAGGCACAATCGAACGTCACGCTGTACGGCCGCCTGGACGCCGGCGTCAGCACCACCAGCAACGCCGGTCCGAACAAAAGCTCGATGACGCAAGTGAGCTCGGGCGGCATGAACACCTCGCGCTGGGGCATCCTGGGCAGCGAAGACCTGGGCGGCGGCCTGAAAGCTGTCTTCAATCTGGAAGGCGGCATCCTTGTCGACACGGGCGCGGCCGACGGCGCGCTGTTCAAGCGCCAGGCCAATGTGGGCCTGGAAGGCGCGTTTGGCCGCGTCGTGCTGGGCCGTTCGTTCACCACCGTGTATGACTTCGTGCTGCCGTTCGATCCGATGGCCTATGCGCCGTTCTATTCGTGGGCCACTTCGGCCAATGCGACGGGCCCGAGCAAATACGGCATGACGACGGCCTTCGACAACATGGTCAAGTACTCGGGCAAGACGGGCGACTTCAGCTACGGCGCATCGTACGGCTTCGGCGAGCAGTCGACGGGCAACTCGGACAGCGCCAAGCTGTCCACGGCCGTCACCTACAAGACCGGTCCTGTCAGCCTGCTGGCCACGTATGAGCAGGTGAACGGCAATGCCATCGCCGGCGGCGCGCGCGACAAGACCACCGTGTACCACCTGGGCGCCATGTATGACGACGGCCCGTGGAAAGTGCAGGCGGCGGCGCGCGACTACAAGCTCGATCCGGCTGCCTCCGGCAAGGCCGACGTACGCGGCACCCTGTACTGGGGCGGCGTCAGCTACAAGACCACGCCGGTGATCACCCTGACGGGCGTGATCTACTACCAGGACGTGAAAAACGTGGCCGCCAACCTCAATGCCGATCCGATCATGTACGTGGCGCGCGTGCGCTATGCCCTGTCCAAGCGCACCGACCTGTACGTGGCCGGCGCCTACGCCAAGGCCAAGCACAACCAGTTGGTCAGCTTGTCGCGTGACGATGCCGGTTTCGGCGACACGCAGCGCGGCCTGATCGCCGGCATCCAGCACCGCTTCTAAGGCATGACGATGCTGCGCTCCCTGTTCCTGTCCTTGCTGTGCCTGCTGCCCGCCCTCGCGGCGGCGCAGGCGTCGGCGCCGGCCGAGTGCGTGGTGCCGTCCAAGCCGGGCGGCGCCATGGACCTGACCTGCAAGCTGGCGAAAAAAGGCCTGGCGCAGGAGGGCGCGGCAGCCGCCATGGCGCCGATGCGCATCAGTTATCTGCCCGGCGGCATCGGCGCCGTGGCCTGGCACTCGATGGGTTCGCAGCGCCGCCGCGCGGAGCCGAACACCCTGGTGGCCTTCTCGGGCGGTTCGCTGCTCAATCTGGCGCAGGGCAAGTTCGGCAATGCCAAGGCGGGCGACGTGCGCTGGGTGGCGGCGCTGGGCGCCGACTACGGCATGATCGCCGTGCGCAGCGATTCGCCCTACAAGACGCTGGGCGACCTGATTGCGGCATTGCGGCAGCATCCGGACAAGGTGCTGATCGGCGTCTCCGGCACCATCGGCAGCCAGGACTGGCTGAAGATGGCGCTGGTGGCGCGCCAGGCCGGCATCGATCCGAAAGTGCTGCGTTTTGTCGCGCTCGAAGGCGGCGGCGAAGTGTTTACGGCGATGCAGGCCGATTATGTGCAGGTGGTCTCGGGCGACACGTCCGAAGCCACCCTGAACGCCAGCGCCAACCACGCGCGCGTGCTGGCGGTGCTGGCGGAGAAGCGCCTGCCGGGCGTGCTGGCAGGCGTGCCGACGGCGCGCGAGCAAGGCGTCGACGTGGTCTGGCCGATTATCCGCGGCGTGTGGATGGGGCCCCAGGTGCCGGAGGCGGACTACCAGCGCTGGGTGGCCACCTTTGACCGCGTCATGGCCACGCCGCAGTTCGCGGAATGGCGCGCGCAGGCCGGCCTGTATCCATTCGCCCTGACGGGGCCGAAGCTGACGGCGTATGTCAGGAAGGCGGTCGACGAGTATGCCAGGCAGGCAAATGAGCTTGGCCTGATGCGCTGATCGACATCCCATTAAATAAAAAACCTATTCATAGACGGAGACAACCCCATGCAAACCAAGACCCTGCTTCAAGCCGCCCTTGCCACCGCGTTTGCCAGCCTGGCCGGCGCCGCTTTCGCCCAGGTGCCGGCAGGTTATCCGGCCGACTACCAGAAGATCATCGACGCGGCCAAGAAGGAAGGCAAGGTGGTGATCTACAGCGCCACCGACAGCAAGGCCGCTGCGCCGCTGATCAAGGACTTCAGCGCCCTGTATCCCGGCATCTCGGTCGAATACAACGACATGAATTCCACCGAAGTGTATAACCGCTTCATTTCCGAAGTGGCCGCCGGCGGCAACACGGCCGACGTGATGTGGTCTTCGGCGATGGACTTGCAGATGCGCCTGGCCTCGGATGGCTACGCCCTGAAATACAAGTCGGTCGAAGCGGCCAAGATCCCCGGCTGGGCCATGTGGGACGACCAGGCATACGGCACCACGTTCGAGCCGGCCGCCATCGTCTATAACAAGCGTTTGCTCGACCCGAAGGAAGTGCCGAAGAACCACGATGACTTCGTCAAGCTGATCGCCACGCCGAAGTTCAAGGACAAGGTCACCACCTACGACATCGAAAAATCGGGCGTGGGCTTCATGTTCATGGCGCAGGACGCGAAGGAATATCCGCAATTCCTGGCGCTGCAAAACGCGTTCGGCACGGCCAAGGTGCGCGTGCAGTCGTCGACGGGCACCATGATGGAGCGTATCTCGTCGGGTGAAAACCTGATCGGCTACAACGTGCTGGGTTCCTACGCGCTGGTGCGCGCCAAGACCGACCCGTCGATCGGTGTGGTGCTGCCTAAGGATTACACCCTGATCCTGTCGCGCGTACAGTTCATCAACAAGAACGCGAAGAACGTCAACGCCAGCAAGCTGTGGCTCGATTACATCCTGTCGCACCGCGGCCAGACCATCATCGCCAACGGCGCCAAGCTGTTCGCCATCCGCGCCGACGTCACGGGCGAGACCACCTCGGCGGAGCTGATCAAGGAAATCGGCACGGCCAACGTCAAGCCGATTCCCGTGCATCCGATCATCCTGCAATTCCTGGGGCCAGCCAAGCGCATGGCCTTCCTGAAGCAATGGAAAGAAACAGCCGGCAAGAAATAACGCCGTCCTGGCCGTCCGCAGGCGCGTGCCCGCGGACGGATGCCGCACCCTTCATTCATTGGATTCATCATGCAAACTGCTATCTTGCCGCTGCCTGCACGGTCGCGCTCTCCCTTGTCGCGCCTGAACTGGCCGCGCGGCGTGGTCGTGGCGATTACCCTGGTCGCCATTTTCCTGCCGCTGTTCCTGATTTTTTACCAGAGCTTTTTGAACGCGCCCTTCTTCATGCCGGTGCGCGAATTCGGCTTTGATTCCTACCGTTTCATCTTCGATGATCCCGATTTCGCCATGGCCTTCAAGAATGGCCTGATGCTGGCCTTCGGCCTGACCGTCATCGCCGTGCCGCTGGGCGGCATGCTGGCCTTCCTGATGGTGCGCACGGATTTGCCGGGCCGCGGCTGGGTGGCGCCCATGCTGCTGGTGCCGATCTTTGTCTCGCCGATGGTGATGGGCTTTGGCTACGTCGTCTCGATGGGACCCGTGGGCTTCTATTCGATCTGGGCCAAGGAGTTGCTGGGCTTCGTGCCCTGGAATATCTATTCCTTCACCAGCATCGTCATCATCGCCGGCCTGACGCACGTGCCGCACGTCTACCTGTATGCCTCGTCGGCCCTGAAAAGCCTGGGCTCGGACGTGGAAGAAGCGGCCCGCGTGGCCGGCGCTTCGCCGATCCAGGTGATGCTCAATGTGTCGCTGCCGATGATCATGCCTGCGCTGGCGTATGCGGGCGTGTTGGTGTTCTTCCTCGGCTTCGAAGTGTTCGGCCTGGTGCTGGTGCTCGGCGATCCGGAAGGCCACCTGGTGCTGCCGACCTATCTGTACAAGCTGACGAACAAACTGGGCACGCCGTCGTACCACCTGATGGCCGCCGTCGCCGTCTGCCTGGTGATGGTGACCATGCCGCTGGTGATGATACAGCGCTGGCTGCTCAAATCCGCCAACAAATACGTGTCGATCAAGGGCAAGGGCGCGCGCAGCAAGGCCATGCCGCTGGGCCGCTGGAAGTGGCTGGCGTTTGCCTTGCTGGCCGGCTGGCTGATCTTCACCATCATCCTGCCGTTGACGGGCATCGTGCTGCGCTCCTTCGTGCAGTACTGGGGCGAAGGCGTGCACCTGGCCGACGTGCTGACGTTGCAGCATTTCCGCGACATTTTTGACCAGCCTTCGCTGGTGCGCGGCATCGTCAACACCATCCTGATCGGCGTCGTCGGCGGCGCGCTGGCCGTGGGCTGCTACAGCTTCATCGCGCTGGCCATGCACCGCAAGCAGGACGGCATCACGCGCCTGCTCGATTACAGCGTGCTAGTGCCGCGCGCCGTGCCGGGCCTCTTGGCCGGCCTGTCGTTCCTGTGGGTGTTCCTGTTCGTGCCGGCCTGGCTCGACGGCATATTGAAAGGCATGGACAACGGCGTGGCCCTGTGGCTCAGCGGCCATGTAATCCCCGTGCTGCGCGAAGTGCGCTCGACGATCTTCGCCCTGTGGCTCGCGTATTCGGTGGTGTGGATGGCCTACGGCATGCGCCTCATTTCGACGGCGCTGCTGCAGGTGGGGCCGGAGCTGGAAGAGGCGGCGCGCGCCGTCGGCGCCAGCCGTGGCCAGGTGACGCGCGACGTGACCCTGCCGCTGATCAAGTACGGCTTGCTGGGCGCCTGGCTGATGGTGTTCCTGATTTTCGAGCGCGAATATTCGACGGGCGTGTACCTGCTCTCGCCGGGCACGGAAGTGATCGGCGCCATGCTGGTGTCGCTGTGGGCGGGCGGCTCGACCGACCTGGTGGCGGCGCTGTCCTTCATCAATATCACCCTGGTGGCCATCGGCCTGGGCATCGCGCTGCGCTTTGGCGTGAAGTTACATAACTAATTAGAGACTGAGACCACATCATGAATGAATTGACCGTCAATGAGCTGTACCTGGACTACGGCACCGGCGCTGCCGCCAACCAGATCCTGAAAGGTGTCTCGATGCACCTGCAAAAAGGCGAAGTGGTCGCCCTGCTGGGGCCTTCGGGCAGCGGCAAGACCACCTTGCTGCGCGCCGTCGCCGGGCTGGAAAGCCCGAAGGCGGGCACCATCCAGATCGGCGAGCGCAATGTCTTCGACGGCGCGAAGCATTTCGAGATGCCGGCCGAGCATCGCAACCTGGGACTGGTGTTCCAGTCGTACGCGCTGTGGCCGCACAAGACCGTGTTCGACAACGTCGCCTACGGCCTCAAATTGCGCAAGATGGGCAGCACGGAAATCGCCGCGCGCATCAAGGAAGTGCTGACGCAGCTGGGACTCGGACACCTGGGCGAGCGCTATCCGCATCAGCTGTCCGGCGGCCAGCAGCAGCGCGTGGCGATCGCCCGCGCGCTGGTGTACAACCCGCCCGTGATCCTGCTCGACGAACCGCTGTCGAACCTGGACGCCAAGCTGCGCGAGGAAGCGCGCGCCTTCCTGCGCGAACTGATCGTGCGTCTGGGCCTGTCGGCCTTGATGGTGACGCATGACCAGGGCGAGGCGATGGCCATTTCCGACCGTATCTTGCTGCTCAATAACGGCAAGATCGAGCAGCAGGGCACGCCGCAAAGCATGTATGAAACGCCGGACACCCTGTTCACGGCCGAATTCATGGGCAGTAACAATCGTCTGCCCGGCAAGGTGGTGCAGCGCGACGGCAAGCAGGTGCGCCTGCTGGTCGACGGCGCCTCCATGCAGGGCGTGGCGCGCGGCGCCAACGCGGGCACGGAAGTGACGACCATGATCCGCGTCGAGGAAGTGAAGATCAGCGCCACGCAGGTGGAGAACGCCATCGAGCTGCCGCTGCTGACGTGCATGTACCTGGGCGACCGCTGGGAATGCCTGTTCGAACGTGGGGGCGCCGAGAACATCAGCTTGCGCGCGTATTCGCGCCACAAGCTCGAGGCGGGCAAGTACTGGCTGCACATGCCGGCCGATAAGCTCTGGGTGTTTTAACGGTGCCGTGGTGGCCGCGCTGGCGCGCAGTCGGCGCGGCGCTGGCCGCCGGGCTGGCGGGTGCCGCCATCTGCCTGTGGCTGCACACGCCGCTGCCGTGGATGATCGGCCCCCTGTTTGCCACGGCCGCGCTGCGCCTGGCAGGGCGCGAACTGGCCTGTCCCGTGCGCGTGCGGGAAGCGGGACAGTGGGCCATCGGCACGGCCTTGGGTCTGTATTTCACGGCGCCCGTGCTGGCCGTGCTCACCGTCTATACGCCATGGATCGCCGGCGCCGTGCTGTTCGCGCTGGCGCTGGGCGCGTCCGGCGCCATGCTGCTGCGTCGCCTCTCCGGCGTCGACCATGCCACCGCCTTCTTTGCCATGGCGGTGGGTGGCGCATCCGAGATGGCGGTGCAGAGCGAGCGCCATGGCGCCGACGTGGGCAAGGTGGCCGCCGCGCACAGCCTGCGCATGATGCTGGTGGTGGCGACGATTCCGTTCGGCGTGCGCTACTGGGGCAGCCATGGCCTGGCAGAAGGGCATGAGACTTTCGTGCTGGGCGCCGCGCTGGTCGACTATGGCGGGCTGGCGCTGCTGGTCGGCATCACGGTGCTGGCGGCCCTCGCATTAAAACGGGGCCGGCTGCCCAACGCGTGGGTCATCGGCCCGCTGCTGGCCGCGCTGCTGCTGACGGCCTGCGGCATCCATCTGTCGCGCCTGCCCGAATGGATGATACGCGCGGGCCAGCTGTTCATCGGCATCGCCCTGGGCACGCGCTTCACTCCCGCCTTCCTGCATGCTGCTCCCCGCTACCTGGCCGGCGTGGCTCTGTGCAGTTTCCTGATGCTGCTGCTGGCGGCCGCCTTCGGACTGGGCCTGTCGCACTGGCTGGGCATCCATCCCGGCACGGCCATCCTGGCCACCTCGCCCGGCGGCATCGCGGAAATGTCGCTGACGGCCAAGGCCCTGCATCTGGGCGTCCCCATCGTCACGGCTTTCCACGTGGCGCGCATGGTAGTGCTGGTATTGCTGATCGGACCGCTGTTTCGCCTGCTGCCGCGCCCTTAATTTCCCCGTACGACGATTTCCTGCACCTGCGGTTCGCGCTGGCGCATGAAGCGCACGATGGAGTCCACCGTGACGACGTCGATCTGGCGCGTCATGCGGCGCTCGAACGGGTGATCGTCGAAAGCGATATTGGCGCGGAACATGCGCGCGCCCAGGCGCGTGGCGGCCGGTATACTGAGCGTTTGCGGCGCGTAGCTGGCGCTGCGCAGCCAGCTTTGCGCTTCGGCGCGCGTTTCGATCTTGCCCGGCTCATTGCTGGCGGCGGCCAGGGTTTCCAGCACCCACTGGTTCGAGTTCTGGTACTTGGTGGAAAACGGATAGGCCAGCATGTTGTAGTGTGCCTCATGCAGGCGCTTGGGCGTGTTCGACGTCAGCAGTCGCACCAGTTGCTGCTGCGTATCCTGGCCGGGAATCAGGATCAGGGTTTCATACATGAACACGTCATCCATGAAGAAATTGCCCAAGCCTTCGTTGTACAGCGACGATTGCGCCGTGCCGCATTCATTGAGTTCATGCACCACCAGCCAGCGGCCCTTCGGGTGGTCGCGCCAGGCCAGCGCCATGTGCGAATAGCGCAAATTGTACTTCGACAGGTCTTGCCCGGCGCGCGCCACCAGCGCCACTTGCGCGCCCGAACCATCGAGCGCCTGCAGGGTCTTTTGCGCCAGGTCCATCGATTTGACGAGGGTGGTCGCATCCGTTTGCTTTTCCTCGCACGAGCGTCCCGCATGGGCGGCGCCGGCCAGGGCCAGGCTGATGATCATGACAGTCAGGCGTTTCATGGGTTCACGCTTTCGAATGGTGGAGGATGGCATTGCCGGCCGCATCCGGCACATAGGCGATGGCCTTGCCCGACAGCACCAGCATGTGGCCCGTGGAGACGGCCACCACGTTGACGACCGTGCCGGCCGCCAGCGACAGGCCTTGCATGGCTTTCTGGCTCAGCTTGACGGAAGCCGTGGCGGCGGAGGACGCCCCCTTGGCTGCGCTCTTCAGCACGAGGACGCTGCCGTCGGCCACGTCTTCCACCTTGTCGATGACGATTTCACCGGCGGCGGCCAGCACCGACATGGAGCCGACGAGCACGATGGCCGACGCCATGCTGGCGTTGTCGGACGCGTTGGTGGTGTCGGAATTGGCGGCCTGGGCCAGCGGCGCCATGGTGGCGGCGCACAGCAGGGCGGTGGCGAGCAGATGTTTCATGGGATTTCCGTTCTTCATTGTGGTGGTTACACTTTGGAGTGGTGCAGCAGCGCCTTGCCCAGTTCGTTCGGGATGAAGGCGATGGCCTTGCCGGAAAGTACCAGCATGTGGCCGGTGGACAGCGCCACCACGTTGACCACGGTGCCGGCCGCCAGCGACAGGCCCTTGGCCGCTTGCGTGCTCATCTGGATGGAAGCGCCGCCCGCTTCGGACGCGCCTTTCAACACGATGACGATGCCTTCGCCCACCGTTTCCACGCTGGCGACCACCACCTGGCCGGAGGCGACCAGCATCGACATGGAGCCGGCGACGACGATGGCGGAACCCTGGCTGAGGTTTTGCGAGCCTTTCGACAGGTTCTCCGAGGCGGCGGCGTGGACCAGGCCGGGAGCGGCCACGGAGAGCGTCAACAGCGACAGGGACAGGCAGAGGGGCAGCAGGCGTTTCATGTGTTTCTCCTTCAAGTGTGCCAAGTGGCAACGCCATCATTGTAGACTGTGGGCAATTGGTCAATGAAAACGCTACTCGTAGCGGGCAGGCATACCGCAGGTAGCGTATTGCGCTACTTTTTTTGCCGTCAGAACCGATGCCATTTTTATAAAGGAAATGCATGCCGCAAACCCACGCCTTGATCGAAGCCTTGAAACGCCTGTTGAAAGCGCGCGCCGTCACGTATGCCGAGCTGGCCCAGCGCATCGGCGTATCCGAAGCCAGCGTCAAGCGGATGTTTTCGCAAAAGCAATTTACCCTGCAACGCCTGGACCAGATCCTGGTGGCCATCGGCAGCGATTTCCAGCAGCTGGCGCTGGCCGTGCAGTCTGCCCAGGCCGCGCCCACGCTGATCACGGGACTGACATATGCGCAGGAAAAGGAAATCATCGAGGACACCCGGCTGTTCGTGGTGGCTGTCTCTGCCCTGAACCTGCTGCCGCTGGAACAGATCGTCGCCATCTATGACATCAGCGAGGCGCAAGCCGTGAAATACCTGCTGCGCCTCGACAAGATCGGTTTTCTGGAACTGCTGCCGAATAACCGGGTCAAACTGCTGGTGGCGCGCACGTTTGCGTGGATACCGAACGGTCCCATCCACACGTATTTCAAAAAGGAAGCCTATGGTGACTATTTGAATTCCCAATTCGATGGCGAGACGGAATTGTTGCGCCTGGTGAACGTGATGTTGTCGAAAAAATCCACGGCGGCCTTGCTGGAACGCCTGAAGCAAGTGGCGGTGGAATTCTCGCAGCAACACCAGGAAGACGCGCGCCTGCCCGGCGATGAACGCTTGGCCATCAGCTTCATGCTGGCGGCACGTCCCTGGATGCCGCAGACGTTCAAGGCGTTGCTGCGGCAGTGAGCGTGCAAGCCGGTCGATAAGCAAGCCTGCTAGCCTGTAAGCAAGCCAGCCGCCAGCCGCCAGCCGCCAGCCGCCAGCCGCCAGCAAGCCAGCAAGCCAGCAAGCAGTGAAGCCAGCAAGTCAGTACGCCGAATAAAGCCATTTGTGTAAAGCCATTCGTGGCGCCTGGTCTTTCTGGCCGCTAGTCTGGCTGCTGGCCGCGCTTGTTTGCGCCATCCTCCATTGCTTGCCGGCCCACTGCTTGCGGGTTCATTTATTGCTGGCCCGTTTGCTGTTGGCCTGATTTCTGCAGCTCCGTTTGTTCCTGTTGTTCCTGTTTCATTTGCGTCAGCAAGCGCCAGGCAAAGAAGCCCAGCACGCCCACGCCCAGCAGCAGTGCGCCCCACAGCGCGGCCAAGCGCCACGGTGCCCCGTCTTTTGTGGCGCGTGCGGGTGCCGCCGCGCCACCGTTGGGCTGGAGCGGGCCGGCGCTGGCCGCCTTGAGCGCCAGCAATTCGTCCGCCTTGAAGCCGGGCGCCACCTGCGACAGCGGTTGCGCCACGGCGGCGGCGTTGCTGTTGCCAAATGCCAGTTGATAAGGCGGCTTGCCGCTGGCCAGGAAAACGACGGTGGCCGGTGTCCAGCCCAGGCGCAAGGCGGGCGCATCGCTGGCGTCGAGCTGGAGTTCCGTGGCCGTCTGCAGCACCCATTCGCCCGTTTGCGTCACGGGCATGGCCAGGTCGCCCGAGATTCTCTCCTTGCCATCGAGGCCGATGCGGTAAAACGTCGTGCTCAGCAGGGGATCGAAATAGGCGCCTTGCGCGGGACGCGCCTGGTGGCGCAGGTGCAGCCGGTGCCGGGGAACATAGCTGTTCTGGCGATACACGCCCAGGGTCACGGGCAGCACCACATTGTTGCGCGTCAATTGCAGGGCGATGCTGTCGGCGGGAATGGCGAGGGGCGTGGCGTAGCGCCATTCATTGGCCTGCTTGCTGGGCAAGCCTTGCAGCACGATGGAGGCGCGCGCTGGAGCGATCTCCGTTTCGCTGACGGCTTGCGCCGTGATTGCCGCAAAGGCCAGCGGTTCGCCCGCTTGCCAGCTCAGGCGCGCATAGCGGAAGGCGCGCGGCGCAAAGGCGATGCTGTCGTTGGCCAGGGTTTGCGTGTCGCTGTTGCTGAGCCAATTCAGGGTGGTAGTGCCGATGGCGTCCCATTGCTTCAGGTCATCGCTCACTTCCAGCAGCACTTGCGCACTGTAATTGTCCGTGCGGGTAGGCGGCGTGAAGCGCAAGGCGGCGATACGCTTGTCTTGCGTCTGCTTGCCCAAGTCGAGGATCAGCGCCTGCAGCGCCGCCGTGGTCGCTGCCGTGCCGGCGCGCGTGCTGACCGACAGCAAACGGCCATCGTCCGCCGTGCGGATATCGATGCCTTGCAAGCCATCGCCAGTTGCCGGCGCGCCCGTCACGGGGAAAATGCGGGCGGGAATGGCAGTCCGTTGCGTGGCCGATTGCGCGGGCGGCGCGCCGATGGCGTAGGCCAGGCGCTTGCCGTCCGCGTCGAACAGGCGCAGGTCGGCCAGGCTGGCCGAGCTGGCGAGCAGGTAGACGTCCCTGGGCAATATCAGCTGGACGATGCCGGCGCCGGCCGGCACCTGCACGGGCATGCTCCAGGCATAGTCCTGTGGCCGGTCCTGGCCGGGCGCGGCCAGCGCGGTGCCTGCCACCAGCAGGCTGCAGCAGATCAATGAGGGCTTCATGCGGCTCCTTGTTGCGGTTCGGCTGAAGCGGGCGCGGCAGCCTTGGGGAACGGCGCCAGGTAGCCGATCAAGACCATCAGCAAACCGACACCCACGAAGGAGACGATGCGCTCGATGCCGCCCACGTTGGACAGGTCGATCAGGAACAGTTTCAGGACGACCAGACCCAGCAGCACGGCGCCCAGGCTCCATTGCTGGCGCCGCTGCAGGCGTGCCGCGTGACGCATCAGCAGCAGGGCCGTCACGCTCCACACCAGCGACAGCATCGCTTGCACGAACTGCGAGGCCAGCATGGCGTCAAAGGTGTAGGGCACGCCCAGGTACTGCGACACCGTGCGCAGCAGCATCAGGTTGAACCAGCCATACAGCAGGCACGCGGCCAGGACGGGCAAGCGCGCCTGCCATATGGCGGGCAGCGGCATCTGGCCCGCCGGCAACAAGCGGTAGCTGGCAACGGCCAGCAGGACGGCAAAACCCGTGCTCAGGTCCAGCGGATTGAGCAATGGCAAATACGGCAGCGGTGCCATGGCGCCGTCGTCGAAAATGTTCCACGCGGCGATCAGCAGCAGCGACCATGCCGCCGCCAGCGGTATCAGATAACGCTGGTACCACGCCGCAATCGGCGCCACCGGCCAGGCGCCAGCGCGGCAGCGGCGGATCAGCCAAGCCAGTACCAGCATCATGGCCCAGGCCGGCAAGTAGCGGGCCCAGGCAGGGCTGACGCTGCCTTCATGATGTGCCAGCCAGGCGCTGACCTGGATGGCGCCAACTGGCCACAGCATCAGCCAGGGCGCTGCCGTGCGCAGCGTATGCAGCAGGCGCAGCGCACGCACGTCGAGTTGCCAGCCCGCTTGCGGCCAGGCCCGCAGCAGGTATTCTCCTGCCGCCAGGGCACTGGCCAAAGCCAGCCAGCTCAGGCCGGTCGGCAGGTAATCGCGCAGGTACAGCGCCAGCAGCAGGTTGGCGCTCCACAAGCCCAGGCCAATCCAGGCGGCCACGCTGATCCAGCGCAGCTGCGGCCAATCGAGGCGTCGCGCCAGGAGGGCGAACGCGGGCGTCGTGACGCAGACGGCGATCAGGTACAGCGCCAGCCAGTGTTCGCCCGCGTGTGCTTGCAGCGCCAGGTTGCCGTCGATCAGGCGCAGCAGCCAGCTGGTGAAGGGCACGAGGATGGCGGCAAACCACAGCAAGCCGCTCCAGGCCAGCAGGGGACGTGCCACCAGGGCCAGCAGCTCGTCGCCGCCGCGCGCGCGCAGCGCAAGGAAACGGGCGCTGGCAAAGGCGGCGGCGCCCAGCAGCAGGGCGCTGAGGAAGGAACCGCCGAACAGGTTGGCCGGATGCTGGTCCCAGGCCCAGCTGGCGCGGCTGAGCAAGATCATGCCGGCCAGGACCTGCACGGCCAGCAGCAGGGCGCGCGGCGCATGCCATTGCTCGCGCCGCGCCAGCACCGCCAGCAGGGCTGCCACTGCCAGCGCGCTGACGGTGAGCAGGTTCAGTTGCGTGGTGGCATCCGTGCGCAGCAGGATTTCGGTCCAGATGCCGCCCAGCAGCCAGACCGTGGCGGCCGTCAGGAACAGCACGGACAGGCTGCTCATGAACTCTGGATGCAAGTGGCTGCCGTGGCGGCGGAAGTTGAAGGCCATCACCAGCGCGGCGGCGGCCAGCAGCGCGCAGCCCAGCCAGATGTTGGCGTCCAGGGCCGTTGCCGTAGTGAGTTCCTGCATGGCGCCGAGGAAGGCAAGCCAGGCGGCTCCCTGTACCAGCAGGCCGAAAGCCCAGGCCAGGGTCTGGCGTTGGCGCAAGCCGACCCAGACGATGCCCGCGCCTTCCAGCGCCCAGGCGGCGGACGTCCAGCGGCCGTCGAGGGCGAACGGGATGGCCAGGGTGCCGAAGACGATGCCCAGCGCGAGGAAGGCTTCGGCCAGCAGTTTGAAACCATTCCTGCGCCACAGCGCCACGGCCAGTCCCGTGTAGCATAGGCCGGCAAGCAGCGCGGAAAACGCCAGGCCAAAGTCAAAGTGCCGGACCAGGCCGTATTGCAGGCCCATCGCCGCCAGCGGCGTGCCGAAGACAAGGGTGCCATCCACGTAATGCTTGAGGCGCGGCGCCTGGCGCGCGCAGTAGGCGATCGCGATGCCGATATAGAACAGCACGAACAGGATCAAGAACAGTTGCGTCGACAGGTAGTGCTCGGGCGAGTAGCGCAGCAGGCCCCAGGTGGTGGCAACGACAAAGGTGAAGCCAAAGCTCAGTACATTCAGCACGCGCCAGGCGCGTTTCAGGGCGATGGCAAAGACGCCCGCATTGAGCAGCGCGTAATAACTGAACAGGCCGATATGGTTGCCGCTGCCAGTAGATACCAGCAGGGGCACGGCAAAGCCGCCGACGATGCCGAACACGGCCAGCCAGACGGCGTTTTGCAGCACGGCCAGCAGGCACGTGAACGCCGTCAGCACGAACAGCACGGCAAACGCCAGGCCGGCCGGGATCAGTTCATACAGGCGGAAGGCGCCAAACGTGACCAGCATCAATATCGCCAGCGCCGTGCCCTGCAGCGGCAGGCTGATGCCGGGACGGCTGAGGCGGATGCGCCAGGCCCAGGCCAGCAGGGCAATATCGGCCAGCGCGATGCCGGCCAGGCGCAGCTCGATGGGCAGCGTGACCTGGGCCGACACGTATTTGAGCAGGAAGCTGACGCCGAGGAAGAGGATCAGCAAGCCCAGCTTGGCGACCAGGTTGCCCGTGAATAGCCAGTTTTTCGCCTTGGCAACGAGGCCGTCCGGGTGCGCGATCCAGGACGGGGTATTCGGGACGGCAGGGGCGGGCCTGGCAGGGGGCGGCGGAGCCGATGGTGCTGGTGCGGATGGGGCGGCTGGCGCAGCCTTTGCCAGTGCGACGGGCTCGCTCGCGGCCGCTTGCGGCACGGGGGAGGCAGGCGGCGCAGGCACCGGCGGGGCAACCGCAACAGGCGCCGGTACTGGTACCGGCAGCGGCGCAGCGCTCTCTACGACGGGAACGGCAGCAGGCGCTTCGCCCTGGCCTTCCAGCGTCCGCAGGCGCTGCTGGATGCCGTCGACTTCCTTGCGCAGGCGGGCTGTCAGCAGTTCCAGATCCGCCACCTTGCGGCGGTACTGCAGCACCAGCACGAAGGCGGTAATCAGCAAGCCAAGGATGAACAGCGTGATCAATCCAAACATGGGGCAGCTTTCCTGAAAGGGCAGGGCGAAGGCGCCCGATGTATGCGCACATTACCTTATTATCAAGAAACAAGCGATTTCTGTTGTGTCAGGGCAAGTGCCAGGAAGTGCGTGCGGCGGCAAGGCAAGCATGGGGCCGGAGCGGGCTTTTCATATTGATGCCAAGCAAGATGTCGACATTCAGATTGTCGTGCGCAAGATAGTGCTGTATTTTAGCAATTCCTTAATTGCCAGTCCCCCATGCCATGAGTCAAAGCAGCCAGTTTTCCTTATTGTCGCAGCGCCGTTTCGGGCCCTTCTTCTGGACCCAGTTCTTTGGCGCCTTCAACGACAATCTGTTCAAGACGGCCTTGATGGTGATCCTCGCCTACGATGCGCTGAGCTGGACCACGCTCGACCCGTCCACCATCACCAACCTGATTCCCGGCCTGTTCATCCTGCCCTACGTCGTGTTTTCAGCCACGGCGGGCCAGCTGGCCGACAAGTTCGAAAAGGCGGGCCTGGCCCGTTTCGTGAAATGGATGGAACTGGCCATCATGGCCGTGGCCGCCGCGGGCTGGATGACGCATACCCTGTGGCTGCTGGTGGCCGCCGTCGTGGGCATGGGCGTGCATTCGACCCTGTTCGGCCCCGTCAAGTATGCGTACCTGCCGCAGCAGCTCAAACCCGAGGAACTGGTCGGCGGCAATGGTCTGATCGAGATGGGTACCTTTGTCGGCATTTTATTGGGCGAAATCCTCGGCGCCGTGTTGATCGTGCACAAGCCGCTGGGCGTGGAACTGGTGGCGGGCGCGACGATTGCCGTGGCCGTCTTCGGCCTCATCGCCAGCTACCGCGTGCCGCGCACGCCGGCGCCGGAGCCGGACTTGAAAGTGAGCCTGAACTTCGTCGCCGAATCGTTCCGCAACCTGAATTTTTCGCGCAAGAACCGTCCCGTCTTCCTGGCCATGCTGGGCAACTCCTGGTTCTGGTTCTATGGCGCCCTGATCCTGGCGCAGTTCCCCGTGTATTCGAAGGATTTCCTGCATGGCGACCACAGCGTGTTCGTGCTGCTGCTGACCGTGTTTTCCGTCGGCATCGGCACGGGCTCCTTGCTGTGCGAACGCCTGTCCGGCCACAAGATCGAAATCGGCCTGGTGCCGTTCGGTTCCATCGGCCTGTCGCTGTTCGGCATCGACCTGTATTTCGCCAGCAATGCCTATGCGAATACGCAAGTGGTCGATGCCCTGGCGTTCGTCAGCCAGGCGGGCGTGCCGCGCATCTTGCTCGACATCGTCATGATCGGCGTCTTCGGCGGCTTCTTCATCGTGCCCCTGTTCGCCCTGATCCAGACGCGCTGCGACCCGAAACACATTTCGCGCACGATCGCCGGCATGAATATCCTCAACGCCCTGTTCATGGTGGCGGCCGCCGGCGTGGCCATCGTGCTGCTGGGACAAGGCTTTACGATCCCGCAGCTGTTCCTCGTCACCGCCATCCTGAATGCGCTGGTGGCGGCCTACATCTTCTCGCTGGTGCCGGAATTCCTCATGCGTTTCCTCGCGTGGATACTGATACAGACCGTGCACCGCGTCAAAGTCGTCGATGGCGAGCGCATCCCGACGGAAGGGGCGGCCGTGCTGGTATGCAACCACGTCAGCTATGTGGACGCCATCGTCATCATGGCGGCCAGTCCCCGCCCCATCCGCTTCGTCATGGACCACCGCATCTTCAAGATGCCGCTGATGGGCTGGATTTTCCGCACGGCCAAGGCGATTCCCATCGCGCCGGCCAAGGAAGATCCTTTCCTCATGGAAAAGGCCTTCATTGATATCGCGCAAGCGCTGCACGAGGGCGAGCTGGTGTGCATCTTCCCCGAAGGCAAGCTGACGCGCACGGGCCAGATCAGCGAATTCAAGGGCGGCATCGCGAAGATCGTCGAGCGCAGCAAGGTGCCCGTGATTCCACTGGCGCTGCGCGGCTTGTGGGGACATCTGTTGAGCCATCGCAATGGCCATTTGTTCGAGCGCGCCTTCAAGGCGGGCTTGCGCTCGCGCCTGTCGCTGGCCGTGGGCATGCCCGTGGCGCCCGAGGCCGCCACGCCGGAATTGCTGCAGCAAAAGGTGCAGGAATTGCGCGGCAAGTGGAAATAAACGCTATTTTGTCCGCGTAGCGGTCCCCGTCCGCCGCGCCAGGTGCTGTTCCAGCAGGGCGGCGATGGCGGCGAAGTCCACCGGTTTCGTCAGATGATGGTCGAAACCGGCTTGTTCCGTGCGTGAGCGCGCCTCTCCCCAGCCCGTCAGGGCGATCAGCAGCACCTCGCGCCCCTGCGCACGCTGGCGTATCTGGCGCGCCGCCTCATAACCATCCATGTCCGGCATGCCCAGGTCCATCACGACCAGTTGCGGCCATGCCATGTCGACGGCCGCCAGGGCTTGCGCGCCGCCATACGCGACACTGGCGGCATAGCCCTCGAGCTGGAACAGGCTTTGCAAGGCATCGGCCGCATCGAGGTTGTCGTCCACCACCAGCACTTGCACGGGCTGGCCAGCGCCGCTGGGCGTCTCGCTGCCGGCGGCCGCCGGCGTGGCCGGGGCGGCTGCCTGGGCGTCGCCGGCGCTGGCCGGCAAGGTGACGATGAAGCGGCTGCCGCGGCCGGGGCCGTCGCTGTACGCTTCGATGTTGCCGCCATGCATCTCGGTAAATTGGCGCGCCAGACTCAGGCCGATGCCCAGGCCGCTGGCCATCTGGCCTTCCACCGTGCGCCCCTGTTCAAACATGGAAAAGATGCGCGGGATGGCGTCCGGCTCGATGCCGATGCCGTTGTCTTCGACCGTCACCTGTAGCAAGCCTTGCGCCAGGCGCGCCGTCATGTGGATGTGGCCGCCTTCCGGCGTGAACTTCACGGCATTCGACACGATATTGGCAAAGATCTGCACCACCCTGGCATAGTCGGCGTGCAAGGTCACGGCATGCGGCGGCAACGCTTGCGTGATGCTGATGTGCCGGCTGTCGGCCGCGGGCTGGCACAGTTCGATCACATGGTCGAGTACTTGCTGTAATTCAATATTTTCGCGCTGCAGCAGTACCTTGCCGCTGGTGATGCGCGCCACGTTGAGCAAGTCATCCACCAGCCGCGTCAGGTGTATCACCTGGCGCTCGATCACGCCGCTGACCTTGCTGACCTGCTCCGATGCCGGATACAGGTGCTTGAGCAGGGCCACCGAGGTCTTGATGGGCGCCAGCGGATTGCGCAGTTCATGCCCGAGGCTGGCGAGGAATTCGTCCTTGCGCCGTTGCGTCTCGCGCACCTGGTATTGGCGCTGGCGTGCGCGCAGCATGGCGTGGGCCGAGGTGATCAGGGTCAATATGTGTACGGGGCGTTCCAGCAGGGTCAGGTTGCCCAGGGTGGCGACGGCTTGCCGCAAAGGCAGGGAATCGAGGCCCGCGTGCGTCAGCAGGATGATCGGCAAATCGGACCAGTCCGGTTGCTGGCGGGCGTAGGCGTCGAGCACGGCGTACACGCCGGCAGGCAAGGATTCGTCCACCGTCAGCACGCCGCCGGCGCCCAGCGCCAGCTGCTCGGCCAGTTCGCCGGCGGAGCGGCAGGCGTGGCTGGCGATGGCCTCGCCGGCGAGCACCTTGGCGGCCAGGGCGGCGTCCTGGCCGCCAGGCGCATAGATCAGGATACGCTGCTCCATGGCAACTCCTAGGGGAAGGGCGTGCCGCCGATGGTGGGCAAGCCCGACAGGATGCCGTGAAAGCCGGCCAGGGCCGGGCCGATGCGGATGCCCTGCGGGCTGATCTCGAAGCGGCGGATGCTGCGCTCGTGCGCGCTGCCGCGCTTCTTGAAGACGGAAATGGCTTGCCGCACCTCGCCTTCCGTTTCGTAATAGCGCAGCATGATGACGCCGTCGGCCAGATAGCTGGCATCGGCCGAGGTCGTCATCGAGGTGCCCAGCATGTTTTGCTGCACGCCGACGAGCAGGGTGGCCACGCCCCGCTGGCCCAGGTAATTGAGCAGTTCATGCAGATAGGTGCTCTGGAAGCGCTCGTCGGGCACGGCATGCATGTAGCCGTTCAGGCTATCGATGACGATGACCCGGGCGCCCCGTTCTGCCGCGTCGACCGCGGCCTGGGCGAATTCTCCCGGTGTCAGCTCGGCCGGATCGACTTGCTGCACACTCAACAGGCCGGAATCGAGCGCCGCCTGCAGGCGCATGCCCACGCTGTCGGTCCGGTTCAGCAGCTTGCTGCGGGCTTCCTCGAACAGGAACATGGCGCACGGTTCGCCGCGCGTTATGGCCGCGTGCACGAATTGCGCCGCCAGGGTGGACTTGCCGCTGCCGGCCGGGCCGGAAATGAGCGTGCTCATGCCTTCTTCCAGGCCGCCCCCGGTCATGGTGTCGAGTTCGGGCACGCCGCTCGACAGGCGCCGATGGTCGCCATCGCGGCGCGTGTCGGCCGCCACCAGGCGCGGAAAGACGACCAGGCCGTCATGGGCGATCTTGTAGTCGTGCGTGCCGCTGCGAAACGGCACGCCCCGGTATTTCACCACCCGCACGCGGCGCCGGTCATTGCCGTAGGCCTGGTTTTGCAGCTCCAGCGAAATGACGCAATGGGCCACGCTACGCACTTGCAAGCCGTCGTCCAGCGCGGAACGGTCATCGATCAGCAGGGTGGTGCAGTGCCGGCTGGCCAGGTATTGCTTCAATGCCACGACCTGGCGCCGGTAGCGCAGGGGGTTTTCCGCCAGCAACTGCAGTTCGGACAGCGAATCGAGCACGAGGCGGGCAGGGCGGTGCTTTTCGATGGCGGCGAGGATGCGCTGGTTGGTCGAGGCCAGTTCGATTTCCGACGGGTGGAAGATGGTGTACTGGCGCTCGGGGTCGAGGATATCGTCGCCGGGTGCCACTTCTTCGATGGCGATGCCGGCCAGGTCCCAGCCATGCGACAGGGCCGCGCCGCGCAGCTCGATCTCGGATTCCGCCAGGGCGATATACAGCACGGGCACGCCGCTGCGCGCACCCTCGGCCAGAAATTGCAGCGCCAGGGTAGTCTTGCCCGTGCCGGGGACGCCTTCGACCAGGTACAGGCGCTCGGCCAGCAAGCCCCCCGTGAGGATGGTGTCGAGGCCGGCGACCCCCGTCGACAGCAGTGGCGGCGCGTCCGGGCCGCTCGCGCCATCGTGCTGCCCTGTGTTTCGCGCCTGTGCCGTCATCGTTGCGCCCCCGCTTTGCCACGCCGTGATCACTATACTAGCGCGTCCGGCGCGGCATGTCTTTTCGATACCATTGGTAAATATTCATCGTGGCCGGCGGGGGCGCGCAAGGCAGTGTTGCGTACGCGACCACGGCTTCAGCAAAAAACGCATTACCCTGCTACAGTAATCATTCAATCCAACTTTCCCGCTTTGCCGTTTTGCCGCCGCCGGCCCGCTTCCCGTTCGAATTGGCTGGCGTGCCGACGCTGTTGCTGCCTTCATTTTATTGCCTCATTGATAATTTAATTCGCTTGATAGTTACTATGTTTCAATTGTAACGATGCTTGACGATTTTAGAATGATCGTTCATTCTTTGATCTGCGTTAATAAATTTAGTCATTTCTAACGACACTAGCCAGCTTCTTTTTCAGAAAGTCCAAGATGCAACCAACATTTTCCTTGACGTCGCCGCGTACGAGCGGCGCTATTGCCGTTCTGTGCGCCACTGTAATCATGGCCGGCTGCAGTAAAAAACAGGAAGCACCTCACGCGCAGCAAGCGCCACAGGTGGTCGTGTTTACTGTTAATCCGGCCGCGTTGCCGATGAGCGCCGAATTGCCCGGCCGTACGAATGCCTACCAGGTCGCCGATGTGCGCCCGCAAGTCGGCGGCTTGATCCAGAAGCGCCTGTTCGTCGAAGGCAGCGATGTGAAAGCGGGCACGGCCCTGTATCAGATCGATCCCGCCACCTACCAGGCTGCCTATAATTCGGCCAAGGCCGCGCTGTCGAAAGCCAAGGCCAACCTGCTGACGGCCGGTCCGAAAGCCTCGCGCTACAAGGAACTGGTCGCCATCGAAGGCGTGAGCCGCCAGGAATACGACGATGCCGTCGCTGCGTTCGAGCAAGCCAAGGCAGACGTCGAGTCCGCTACTGCGGCGCTGGAAACGGCGAACATCAACCTGAAATACAGCACCGTGACGGCGCCGATCAGCGGCCGCACCAGCCGCTCGACCGTGACGGCCGGCGCGCTGGTCACGGCAGGCCAGGCCGACGCCCTGACCACCGTGCAGCAACTCGATCCCATCTATGTCGACGTGACCCAGTCGAGCACGGACCTGCTGCGCCTGAAGCGCCAGATGGCCGACGGCTCGCTGAAAAAAGCGGGCGAAGGCCAGGCCAAGGTCGACCTGATCTTGCCGGATGGCAGCAAGTACAGCGAACCGGGCAAGCTGCAGTTCGCTGGCGTGACGGTCGATCCGACCACCGGCAACGTGATCTTGCGCGCGCTGTTCCCGAACCCGAAAGGCGAATTGCTGCCAGGCATGTACGTACGTGCCCAGCTGGAAACGGGCGTCGATGAAAAAGCCATCACCGTGCCGCAAGTGGGCGTGACGCGCAACCAGAAGGGCCAGGCAACCGCCTTGATCCTGAACAAGGAAAACAAGGTCGAGCAACGCGTTCTGACCACCAGCGGCACCGTCGGCACCAACTGGCTGGTGACGTCCGGCTTGGCCGCAGGCGATCGCGTGATCGTGGAAGGCTTGCAAAAAGTCAAGCCAGGCGCACCAGCCGTTGCCGTACCGGCCAAGGCCGAAGCTGCGCCTGCCGCTGCCGCCTCTGCCGCAGCATCGGCTGCCAGCGCCCACTAATTCAGGAGAATATTAATGGCCCGTTTTTTCATTGACCGCCCGATTTTTGCCTGGGTGGTCGCGATCGTCATCATGCTTGCCGGCGTGATTTCGATCCTCAGCCTGCCGATCGCGCAGTACCCGAGCATCGCTCCGCCGTCGATTTCGATCAGCGGCTCCTATCCTGGCGCCTCCGCCAAGACCGTGGAAGACGCCGTTACCCAGGTCATCGAACAAAAGATGAAGGGTATCGACGGCTTGCGCTACATGGCCTCGTCGAGCGATGCCACTGGCGGCATCAGCATCACGCTGACGTTTACCAGCGGCACCAATCCCGACATCGCCCAGGTGCAGGTACAGAACAAGCTGCAGCTGGCTACGCCACTGCTGCCGACGGCTGTCACGCAGCAAGGCTTGGTCGTGTCGAAAGCGACGAAGAACTTCCTGATGGTGTTCGGCTTCATTTCCGAAAACGGCAAGATGGACCAGACCGACTTGAGCGACTATGTGGCCGCCAACGTCGTCGATCCGCTCAGCCGCGTGCCCGGCGTGGGCGACGTGACACTGTTCGGTTCGCAGTACGCCATGCGTATCTGGCTCAATCCGGCCAAGCTGCAAAGCTTTAACCTGACCCCGGCGGACGTGATCACGGCCGTGCAGGCGCAGAATGCGGAAGTGTCGGCCGGTGAGCTGGGCGGCACGCCGTCCATCAAGGGCCAGCAGCTGAACGCGACCGTGTCGGCGCAAAGCCGTCTGCAAACGGTGGAGCAGTTCGGCGCCATCTTGCTGAAAACCACGACCAACGGCGCCATGGTGTACCTGAAGGACGTGGCCAGCATGGAACTGGGCCGCGAGAACTACAATACCGTGGCCCGCTACAACGGCCATGCGGCAACGGGCGTGGCGATCAAGCTGGCGACGGGCGCCAACGCGCTCGATACGGCCAATGCGGCGAAAGCCATGCTGGGTAACCTGAGCAAGCAATTCCCTGAAGGCATGAGCTATCAGGTGGCGTTCGACACGACCCCGTTCGTGAAACTGTCCATCGAAGAAGTGGTCAAAACCCTGGTCGAAGCGGTGATCCTGGTGTTCCTGGTGATGTATCTGTTCCTGCAGAACTTCCGTGCCACCCTGATCCCGACCATGGCCGTGCCGGTCGTGCTGCTGGGTACCTTCGGCATCCTGAACGCGTTTGGCTACTCGATCAACACGCTGACCATGTTCGCCATGGTGCTGGCCATCGGTTTGCTGGTCGACGATGCCATCGTGGTGGTGGAAAACGTCGAGCGCGTGATGAGCGAAGAGGGCTTGTCGCCGCTGGAAGCGACGCGCAAGTCCATGACGCAGATTACGGGCGCGCTGGTCGGTATCGCCATGGTGCTGTCGGCCGTGTTCGTGCCGATGGCCTTCTTCGGCGGTTCGACGGGCGTGATTTACCGCCAGTTCTCGATCACGATCGTCTCGTCGATGGTGCTGTCCGTCGTCGTCGCGCTGGTGTTTACGCCAGCCTTGTGCGCCACCCTGCTCAAACCGGTCGAAAAAGGCCATCACGCGACGAACAAGGGCTTCTTCGGCTGGTTCAACCGCAGCTTCGATAGCAGCAGCAACAAGTACCAGGGCCTGGTCGGCAGCATGATCCGCCACCGCGCCCGTTCGATGCTGCTGTACGTGCTGTTGCTGGCCGGCCTGGTGTTCATCTTCATGCGCCTGCCGACCTCCTTCCTGCCGGAAGAAGACCAGGGCATCCTGTTTACGCAGATTCAATTGCCGACGGGCGCTACGCAAGAGCGCACCCTGAAAGTGATCGAACAGGTCGAAGACCACTTCATGAACAGCGAGAAAGACAACGTCGCTTCCGTGTTTGCCGTCGCCGGTTTCAGCTTCGGCGGTAACGGCCAGAATACGGGTATCGCCTTCGTGCGCCTGAAAGACTGGTCGCTGCGCAAGGACGTGGCGCAAAAAGCGCCGGCCGTGGCCGGTCGCGCCATGGGCAAGTTGTTGCAGATCAAGGATGCGATGGTGTTTACGTTTGCACCGCCTGCCGTGCTGGAGCTGGGTAACGCCACCGGTTTCGACATGCAGCTGCAGGATATCGGCGGTGTCGGCCATGACGCCCTGATGGCGGCGCGTAACCAGTTGCTGGGCATGGCGTCGCAGAATCCGGCCATGGTGGGCGTGCGCCCGAACGGCCAGGAAGATACGCCGCAGTACAAGATCGACATCGACCAGCAGAAAGCGACCGCGCTGGGCTTGCAGATCTCGGAAATCAACCGCGTGCTGAGCGTCGGCTGGGGTAGTTCATATGTGAACGACTTCCTCGACCGTGGCCGCGTGAAGAAAGTGTTCATCCAGGGTGACGCCAGTTCGCGCATGCTGCCGGAAGACTTGAACAAGTGGTTCGTGCGCAATACCGCTGGCCAGATGGTGCCGTTCTCGGCCTTCGCTACCGGCAAGTGGATTTACGCGTCGCCACGCCTGGAACGCTACAACGGCTTGCCGTCGGTAGAGATCCTGGGTACGCCGGCGCCGGGCCAAAGCACGGGCGCCGCCATGAACGCGATGGAAGAAATGGTGGCCAAGCTGCCGCCTGGCATCGGCTTCAGCTGGACCGGCGTGTCGCTGGAAGAGCGCGAATCCGGTTCGCAGACGCCGCAGCTGTACGCGCTGTCGCTGCTGATCGTCTTCCTGTGCCTGGCCGCGCTGTATGAGAGCTGGTCGATTCCATTCTCCGTGCTGCTGGTGGTACCGCTGGGCGTGATCGGCGCCGTGCTGGGCACCTGGTTCTTCGGCCTGTCGAACGACGTGTACTTCCAGGTGGGCTTGCTCACGGTGGTGGGCCTGTCGGCGAAGAATGCGATTCTGATCGTCGAATTCGCCAAGGAAATGCAGGAATCGGGCATGTCGCTGCTGGACGCGACCTTGCATGCGGTGCGTCTGCGTCTGCGTCCGATCCTGATGACCTCGATTGCCTTCGGCCTGGGCGTGTTGCCACTGGCTATTTCCAGCGGCGCCGGTTCCGGTAGCCAGAACGCCATCGGTATCGGCGTGCTGGGCGGTATGTTGACGGCCACGTTCCTCGGTATCTTCTTCGTGCCGGTGTTCTTCGTGCTGGTGCGCGGCTTCTTCTCGAAGTCGGACGCGCCCGCCACGCCGGCGACGCCTGGCTCGCCAGCCGTCACGCTTTCTAAGGATGCGCATTAATATGAAAAAAACGCTACTCTCCATGGCGGCACTGGCCTTGCTGGCCGGTTGCAGCCTGGCCCCGACGTATGAGCGTCCGGCAGCGCCGGCGCCCACGGCGTGGCCGACGGGCCCTTCCTACAAGGCCGACACGGCCGCCGCCGACGCCAAGCCGGTGGCGGACGTCGCCTGGCGCGAGTTCTTTGCCGATGCGCGCCTGCGCCAGGTACTGGAACTGGCCCTGGCCAACAACCGCGACCTGCGCGTCTCGATCCTCAACATCGAGAAGGCGCGCGCCACCTACGGCATCGAACGCGCCGCGCTGATCCCGACCCTGTCGGCGTCCGGCGGCCAGACGGCCAGCCGCGTGCCGAAGAACGCCAGCGCCAACGGCGAAGCGTCCATCAACCGCCAGTACACGGCGAACCTGGGCGTGTCGGCTTACGAGCTGGACTTCTTCGGCCGCGTGCGCAGCCTGTCCGACAGTGCGCTGGAGCAATACCTGGGCACGGAAGAAGCCCGCCGCGCACAGCAGATCAGCCTGGTGGCCGAAGTGGCCAGCACCTATCTGAACCTGGTGGCCGACCAGCAGCGCCTGCGCGTGGCGCAGGACACCCTGAAGAGCCAGCAGTCGTCGTATGACCTGGCCGTGCGCCGCTTCAGTGCCGGTGCGACTTCCGGCCTGGACAAGTACGATGCCCAGACCAGCGTCGAGTCGGCCCGTTCCGACGTGGCCGTTTACACGAGCCAGGTTGCGCTGGATCAAAACGCGCTCGTCCTGCTAGTGGGCGGCCCCGTGCCGGCCGACCTGCTGCCGCAAGGCGAGTTCGGCGCCGTGACGGCCCTGGCGGACATTCCGTCCGGCGTGCCGTCGGACGTGCTGCAACGCCGTCCCGACGTGCTGGCGGCCGAGCGCACCTTGCGCGCTGCCAACGCCAACATCGGCGCGGCGCGCGCGGCGTTCTTCCCGCGCATTTCGCTGACGGCCACGGCCGGTTCGCTGAGCGACAACCTGTCGGGCCTGTTCAAGGCGGGCAGCGGCACGTGGAGTTTCATTCCGCAGATCAGTTTGCCGATCTTCGATGGCGGCGTGAACCGCGCCAACCTCGATATCGCCAAGGTGCAGCGTGAAATTTCCGTGGCGCAATACGAAAAGGCGATCCAGGTCGCCTTCCGCGAAGTGTCCGATGCGCTGGCCCAGCGCGGCACCATCGACGAGCGCCTGCAATCGCAGGTCTCGCTGGTCGAGGCGTCGACGAAGAGCTACACCATCCACGACGCGCGCTACAAGCAGGGCGCCGAGTCCTACCTGAACGCCCTGGTGGCCCAGCGCGCGCTGTACACGGCGCAGCAAAGCCTGATCACGGCGCGCCTGGCCAAATCGACCAACCTGGTGACCTTGTACAAGGTGCTGGGCGGCGGTTGGCAGCCTGAGCAGACAGCCGTCGCGGCGGCTGGCGGCGTCCAATAATCACGGGGACGCCGACGCCGGCCTTGCCCGCAAGGGCAGGGCCGGCGCGCTACTGGAAAATCATGAACCAAGTTGAAAAGAAGCATCCGGATCCCGAGCGCGCCAACACGCGGCGCAAGCAGGTGCTCGATGCGGCCGAAAGCTGTTTCAGCCGCCGCGGCTTTCACGGCGCCAGCATGGCCGAGATCTCGAAAGCGGCCGGCATGAGCGCGGGCCACATCTATAATTATTTTGACAGCAAGGATGCGATCATCGCCGCCTTCGTCATGCAGAATACGGAGCGGGTGTCGAACCTGATGCAGGACCTGGCGCAGCGCGAAGACCCGCTGCAGGCCGTGATCGACAATGCGGGCGAGCATGTGCTCGAAGCGCTGGACCCGAAAACGTGGATGATGCCGCTGGAAATTTTCGCCGAAGCATCGCGCAATCCGGCGATCGCCGACATGCTGCAATGCTCGGACCAGCGCTCGCGCCAGTTGTTTCTCTCCATCATCCGCGATGCGCGCATCAAGCGCGGCTTGCCGGCCGATGAAGAGATGCTGGAAGGCCGCCTGAATGCCCTCGTCGCCATTTACCAGGGCTTGCCCGTGCGCTTCATTCACAATCCGGACGTGAAAGTCGAGCCGCTGATCGCGGGCTTCCGCATCGTCCTGACGGCGCTGCTGCTGAACGAATAGGCCGCTTGCCAGGGTCATGCAAAAAAGTTTGCGCAGTTCGATATGAATCATGCGCAAAGCATGGCAAAAACCTAAAAGCCTCTGCTATAATTCCCACCTCGTCGGGGCGTAGCGCAGCCTGGTAGCGTACATGCATGGGGTGCATGGGGTCGGAAGTTCGAATCTTCTCGCCCCGACCATTAGATTCAAGGACTTAGGCCACTCTTCGGAGTGGCCTTTTTCTTTTTGTGCGCCGTCGCCACGACAGCATGCATCAGCCGCTGTGCCTTCCATCCCCCGTTTCCACTCTCCTGCCCCCCGATTTTCGTCCCTTGTCGCGTAGTCAACCTCGCAATACTGCTTTGGCCTATGATGGGCTGGCACATGCACGTGTGAAGTTTCCCTTCATTCATCAACCATGAGGTGTCCATGATTCGCTATGTCCTGCCTGTCCTGTTGTTCGCCAGCGCACTGCCGGCGCACGCCCAAGCTCCTGTCAATGACACGCCGCTGATCGAGCGGGCCAAGCTGTTTGGCAATCCCAGCAAATCCGGCGGACGCATCAGCCCGGATGGCAAGTGGCTGTCGTGGATCGCGCCGCGCGACGGCGTGCTCAATGTGTGGGTGGCGCCGGCCAGTAATCCGGCGCAGGCGCGTCCGCTGACGGAAGAAAAGGTGCGTCCCATCCGCAGCAGTTTCTGGTCGCCCGATTCGAAAACCCTGCTGTTCATCCAGGACAAGGGCGGCGATGAAAATTTCCTGCTGTACGGCGTGAATGTCGTGAGCGGCAAGCAGGTCAGTTACACGCCTTTCGAGAAGACCCGCGTGCGCGTGATCCAGATCAGCAGCAAGGTGAAGGACCGCATTTTGATCGGCATCAATAACCGTGATGCGCGCTGGCATGACGTGTATAGCCTGGACCTGGCCAGCGGCAAGCTGACCCTGGTGGAGCAGAACGACGGCTACGGCGGCTACCTGGCCGATGAACTGCTCAATCTGCGCATCGCCAGCAAGGCGCGCGCCGACGGCGGCATGCAGTATTTCCGCATCACGGATGGCAAGGCCGAGAGCACGCCGCTGGCGGAAGTGGGTCTGGAAGATTCGCAGACGACGGCGCCGCTGGCCTTTACGGTCGACGGCAAGACCCTGTACTGGACCGATTCGCGCGGCCGCAATACCTCGGCGCTGCTGGCGCAGGACGTGGCCAGCGGCAAGACCACGGTGGTGGCGCAAGACCCGCGGGCCGACATTTCCGACGCACTGTACGACACGCGCACAGGCAAGGTGCAGGCGTATTCCGTTGACTATCTGCAGCACGAATACCTGCCGCTGACGGATGACCTGAAGGCCGACCTGGCCTTCCTGAAGAAGCATGCCAAGGGCCAGTTCAACGTGACGTCGCGCACGGATGCCGATGACAAATGGCTGGTGGGCGTCGATGCCGTCACGGCGCCGGCATCGAGCTGGCTGTACGACCGCAAGAGCAAAAAGTTCACGCAGTTGTATGTCACGCGGCCCGAGCTGGAAGGCGCGCCATTGGTGCCCATGTATCCGCAGCAAATCAAGGCGCGCGACGGCCTGACCCTGGTCTCCTATCTGACCTTGCCGCAGGCATCGAAGGCGGGCGCCGGCGGCGTGCCGTCGCAGGCGGTGCCGATGGTCCTGCTGGTGCATGGCGGCCCGTGGGCGCGCGATACCTATGGCTATAACAGCTACCATCAATGGCTGGCCAACCGCGGCTATGCGGTGCTGTCCGTGAATTACCGGGGCTCGACGGGCTTCGGCAAGCAATTCATCTCGGCCGGCGACCTGCAGTGGGGCCGCAAGATGCATGACGACTTGCTCGACGCAGTGCAATGGGCGGTGAAGAGCGGCGTGACGACGGCCGACAGGGTGGCCATCATGGGCGGCTCGTATGGCGGCTACGCCACCCTGGCCGGCATGGCGTTTACGCCGACGACGTTTGCCTGCGGCGTTGACATCGTCGGCCCGTCGAACCTGTTTACCTTGCTGCAAACCATTCCGCCGTACTGGGAAGCGGGCAAGCAGCAGTTCTACAAGCGCATGGGCGACCCGACCACGGAAGAGGGCAAGGCGCTGCTGAAGGAACGCTCGCCGCTGAACTTTGCGCAGAACATCCAGCGCCCGCTGCTGATCGGCCAGGGCGCGAACGACCCGCGCGTCAACGTGGCGGAATCGGACCAGATCGTGGCGGCCATGGCGGCGAAGAATATTCCCGTCACCTACGTGCTGTTCCCCGACGAAGGCCATGGTTTTGCCCGGCCCGTGAACAACATTGCCTTCAATGCGGTGACGGAAAACTTCCTGGGGCAATGCCTGGCGGGCCGCGCCGAGCCGATCGGCGCCACGCTGAAGGCGTCCACCGCGCAGGTCAAGCACGGCGCCGGGTTTGCGCCGGGGCTGGAAGAGGCGATGCGGTAACAGGCAATGCCGGCGGGTGCTGCCTGCGCGCCGCACCCGTCGGCAAATTCCGCATTAAAAGAGTTTCAATGAAACAATGATTCATTTAGAATAAGTCACTGTCTTGCCAATATCTGAACGGAAACGCACCATGGATATACTGACCCTCGAGCATTTTGCGCCGCGCCTGAATGAAACGTTTATCTCGGTCAGCGACGGCAACGCGCCGTTCATCCTGGTGGAGGCGCGTCCGTTGCCGGCGTCGACCTTGCAGGGAATGTTGCGCCCACCGTTCAGCCTGCTTTTCCGCAATTCTTCCGCCATCGTCTTCAACCAGAAAATTTTCCAGCTGCAGCATGACGCTTTCGGCGAAGTGGGGATTTTTCTCGTGCCGGTGGCGCGGGACAACCACGGCTTCCTGTACCAGGCCGTGTTCAACTAAGCTCTTGCCCCGCGTGTCCTGATGCGGCTGGAAACAAGGCTGGCTGTGCGCCTGCCTTGTTTCCCCATCCGGCTTGCCTCAATCAAACCGTGGGAACTCTCCCTGCAATGCGATGCAGTAGTTCAGTGCCAGCAAGGGCTGGCGGTTTTCGTGCGCCTGGTTGCCACCGGTAATGCCGATGACGTTGGGTGCCAGCCTGGTGTCGGGAGTGATGCTGAGCGTCATGGCCGTCGTCTTGCCCGGTGCCAGCAGCAGTGCGTCTGTTACAGGGATATTGCTTTGCAGAGTAGCCGTCGGCTGGCGGTTGACCGTCATGACATGCCGGTGCGCCGGCATTTCCTGCGCCGTCAGCGTCACGCCTGCGGCGCCAACGAACTCGCCGATGTCATATTGCGACAGGCCGGGCCCCGTACCCTGGCTGAACGCGGCGCGGCCGACCAGGTTGGGGAGCTGGAAGGTGGTGCTGCCATTGCCGCCATAGGTGGTGCCGATCAGCGCAAACAGGGCACTGTTCTGGTTCACTGACAGGGTGGCGCCGTTGCACAGCGCCCAGCCTGCTGGTGGATAGTTGAAACCGAAGATCTGAATCTCGCCAAGAAATGGTGATGCCACGATTTTTCTCCTGTGAAGTCGGGTGGACTGTCGTCGTTACTGCTGCGAAGGGAAGACGCCCTGCCATGCGATGCAAAACGACACGGCCAGCGTCGGCATGCGGTTTTCATGGGGGAGGTTGGCGCCAGCGAGGCCGCAGGCGACGCCCGACAGCACCGTCGGCGTGCTCCCTGTGGCACTGGTCGCGTACATATTGTCACTGTTGGTGGCGGCGCCCAGCGCCAGCGTCGGCCCCGGCGTTGCGGCATTGGCGGTGGCGTTGGTGGCAAAAAAGATGTGCGTGTGCTGGGGAATCTGATCTACTGTCAAGGTGACCTGCTCGTTGCCACCGGTGCCGCCGATGACGCGCGGCGTCAAACCTGCTCCCTGTCCCTGGTGCAAGGGCAACTGGCCGCGCAAGTCCGGCACGGCAAAGGTGTTGACGCCGTCGCCACCATAGGTGGTGCCGAGCAACATGAACAACACTTGATATTCAGAAATAGGTTTGAGGCTGCCGTCACAGGCAAACCACCCGGTGGGTATGCGTGGAAAGGCAAACTGGCGAATTTCACCTACGTAACAATCAGACATGGCTTACTCCGTAAAAAGGCGGGACACGGTTTGTAGCACCTGGGGGAAACCGGCTGCGCTTCGCGGCCACAAGGCACTGCCGCGCGCGACGGTGTTGTCAGGCGAGGTCAGTTGCGCGAGGGGTAGACACCACTCAAGGCAATGTTGAAGTTGATGACGCGGAAGGGTTGCAAATTATTATGCGGGCCGTTGCCGCCTGTCGTAGCCAGCGTCTGTTGCGCCAGCGCAACCTGCGGTCCCGTCGCGGCGACATAAATCGACTCCGCCCCGCTGCCGGCATACAGCGCGCCAGCCGGATTCTTGAGCGTTCCCGCAGTCGTCAGCGCGCTGGCCGCATGGTTGTGCGCAGGCAGCTGGCTCACTAGCAAAGTGACAGCTTCTGAACCGGCCGGGGTGCCCTGGGTGAGCGGGGATGGTTGCCAGCTGCCGTCGACAGAGGCTCCTGAACCGAAAGGCGTGCGTCCGCGTAAATCGGGCAAGCCAAAGGTCGATTGTCCATTTCCGCCGAACTGGGTGCCCAGCAGGGCAAACAGGGCTGCATTCTGTTGAACCGGCAGCAGCTGCCCGTTACAGGCGGCAAATCCTCTGGGTGCGAAAGCAAAACCGGCCATCATGATTTGGCCTACAAAGACGTCAGACATGCTATTTCTCTCCCCATAACTGTTGTGAAATGGAACACAAGGATAATACATTTAGCAACGGCAATTGATTTACATTAAAATATCTTTTTTTAGCAACACTTTTTAGTTGCTTTATTTGCTACTCGTAGTAGCATACGTTGATGTAAAGCAAGCGTCAATAGCGTGAGGCATCCTTTCCGGGGCCGTTGACAGTAGCTGAAATCGACATGAATGGTGGCCATATTGCCGTGTGCCAGAGCCGTACCTTCCTCACCCAAGAAATGTATCGAAGGAAAATAATGTTTCTAAATCTCAGCGAATCTGGTTGCCAGTCGGCCACCGTCAGTGGCATGGAAGTCTTGGCTGCCGGGAAGCGCGGCGCCGTGCGTGCCGCGCTCTTGCCGCCCTGGCTGATGCGCATGGCGGTGGCCATGCTGTTCATCCTGTTGGCTTTGTATTCGCAGCATGCGGGTGCGGCCACTGCATGCACGAATCCGGTCAACGTCACTATTTCAGCAGGGGGGACTGTTCTGGATGACTATAATCCCAATGGTTGCACTTATGGTCTGACGGCGATACAAATTCCGCCGATACATGGCAACATCATGCAGGATCCAGTCAGTACGAATATCGTGCACTATGTTAATAGAGCGAGCGACAACGCCACCTTTGATACCTTTACTGTCGGTGACGATGCTCTGAACCCCATCGTTTATAACGTCACGATACTGCCCACTACGCCAGTTGCCGGCGCCGCCAGCGCTACAGTGGCCTACGGCAGCAGCGCCACATCGATCCCCCTGAACCTGACCGGCGCGGCAGCGACATCGGTGGCGGTGGCTTCCGCCGCCGCGCATGGCACGGCGACGGCCAGCGGCACCAGCATCACCTACACGCCGACGGCAGGCTATGGCGGACCGGACAGCTTCACTTATACGGCCACCAACGGCAGCGGCACCTCGGCGCCGGCCACCGTGACGATCACAGTGGCCGGCCCCACCATCACGATTGCGCCTAGCACCGTGCCGGCAGCCACCGTGGGCGCGGCCTACAGCCAGAGCGTGACCGCCTCGAACGGCTTCGCGCCATACGGGTACGCGATCAGCGCCGGCACCTTGCCGGCCGGCCTGACCTTGAATGCCTCGACTGGGTTGCTGTCGGGCACGCCGACGGCCGGCGGCACCTTCAACTTCACCGTGCGCGCCACCGACAGTTCGACGGGCACTGGCCCGTATTCCGGCGCGCGCGCCTACTCGATGACGGTCAATGCGCCGACGATCAGCATTGCGCCGACGGTCATGCCGGCCATGACGGCCGGCGTCGCCTACAGCCAGTCCATCAGCGCCGCCGGCGGCACGGCCCCGTATACCTATGCCATCACGGGCGGCAGCGTGCCGACGGGCCTGAGCCTGGCGGCGAACGGCACCCTGTCGGGCACGCCGACGGCGGCGGGGCCATTCAACTTTACCGTCACGGCCACGGACAGCAGCACGGGCACGGGTGCTCCTTACACGGGTTCGCGCGCCTATTCCGTCACCGTGGCGGCCGGTGCGCCCGTTGCTGGCAATGTCAGCGCTCCGGTGGCCTTCGGCAGCGGCCCGACTGCGATCACGCTGAATCTGAGTGGCGGTGCGGCGACGTCGGTGGCGGTGGCGTCTGCCGCCAGCCATGGCACGGCGACGGCCATCGGCACCAGCATCACCTACACGCCGACGGCTGGCTACGGCGGGCCGGACAGTTTCACTTACACGGCCACCAACGGCATCGGCACTTCGACTGCCGCCACCGTGACGATCACGGTCGGCGGCCCCACCATCACGATTTTGCCAAGCACCGTGCCGGCAGCCACCGTGGGCGCGGCCTACAGCCAGAGCGTGACCGCCTCGAACGGCTTCGCGCCGTACGGGTACGCGATCAGCTCCGGCACCTTGCCGGCCGGCCTGACCTTGAATGCCTCGACTGGCTTGCTGTCGGGCACGCCGACGGCGGGTGGCAACTTCAACTTCACTGTGCGCGCCACCGACAGTTCGACGGGCAGCGGCCCGTATTCCGGTGCACGCGCCTACGCGATGACGGTCAATGCGCCAACGATCAACATCATGCCGACGGTCATGCCGGCGATGACGGCCGGCGTCGCCTACAGCCAGTCCATCAGCGCCGCTGGCGGCACGGCCCCGTATACCTATGCCTTCACGGGCGGCAGCGTGCCGACGGGCCTGAGCCTGGCGGCGGACGGCACCCTGTCGGGCACGCCGACGGCGGCGGGGCCATTCAACTTTACCGTCACGGCCACGGACAGCAGCACGGGCACGGGTGCTCCTTACACGGGTTCGCGCGCCTATTCCGTCACCGTGGCGGCCGGTGCGCCCGTTGCTGGCAATGTCAGCGCCACGGTGGCCTTCGGCAGCGGCCCGACTGCGATCACGCTGAATCTGAGTGGCGGTGCAGCGACGTCGGTGGCGGTGGCGTCTGCCGCCAGCCATGGCACGGCGACGGCCATCGGCACCAGCATCACCTACACGCCGACGGCCGGCTACGGCGGGCCGGACACCTTTACCTACACCGCGACCAATGGCGTCGGCACCTCGGCATCTGCCACCGTGACGATCACGGTCAGCGCGCCCACCGTGACGATTACGCCAGCCACCGTGCCGGCAGCCACCGTGGGCGCGGCCTACAGCCAGAGTGTGACCGCCGCGAACGGCTTCGCGCCGTACGGGTACGCGATCAGCTCCGGCACCTTGCCGGCCGGCCTGACCTTGAATGCCTCGACTGGCTTGCTGTCGGGCACGCCGACGGCGGGTGGCAACTTCAACTTCACCGTGCGCGCCACCGACAGTTCGACGGGCACTGGCCCGTATGTGGCAGCGCTGGCCTACACGATGACGGTGTCTGCGCCAACGATCGTTGTCACGCCGACGGTCATGCCGGCGATGACGGCTGGCGTCGCCTACAGCCAGAGCCTTGCCGCCAGCGGCGGCACGGCCACATATGGCTATACCATCACGGGCGGCAGCGTGCCGACGGGCCTGAGCCTGGCGGCGGACGGCACCCTGTCGGGCACGCCGACGGCAGCGGGGGCATTCAACTTTACCGTCACGGCTACCGACAGCAGTACGGGCACGGGTGCTCCATACACGGGGTCGCGTGCCTACTCCGTCACGGTGGCGATCGCTCCCCCCATCGCCAGTGCCGTCAGCGCCACGTTGGCCTTCGGCAGCGGCCCGACTGCGATCCCCCTGAACCTGAGCGGCGGTGCGGCGACGTCGGTGGCGGTGGCCTCCGCCGCCGCGCACGGCACGGCGACGGCCAGCGGCACCAGCATCAGCTATACGCCGACGGCCGGCTATGCGGGTCTTGACAGCTTTACCTATACGGCCACGAATGGCAGCGGCACGTCGGCGCTTGCCACCGTGACGATCACCGTTGGCGTGCCCAGCGTCAGCCTGACGCCGGCCACGCTGGCCAATCCAACGGCGGAAGCAGCCTACTCTGCAACGCTGACGGCCGCAGGCGGCACAGCGCCGTATACCTATAGCGTCAGCAGCGGCAGCCTGCCTGCCGGCTTGAGCCTGAATACGGCTACCGGTGTATTGTCCGGCACGACCAACCTGGCAGGTAGCTTTACGTTCAGCCTCAAGGCCACGGACAGCAGCACGGGAGCGAGCGCACCGTTCGGTGCGACCAACAGCTATACCGTGACCATCGCCGCACCGGTGATCGCGGTGGCGCCAGGTACGCTGCCGGCAGCGGCAGCGGCCACCGTGTACAGCCAGCAATTGACGGCCAGCGGCGGCGTCGGTCCCTATGCCTATACGGTATCGAGCGGTAGCTTGCCAGCCGGAATTACCCTGAATAGCAACGGTTTGCTCAGTGGTACGCCAACGGCGGCGGGCAGCTTCACGTTCACCGTGCAAGCAGCCGATGCGCACCTGTTTACCGGCACGCAAAGCTATACCTTGGTCATCTCCTCGGCGGCGGTCAGCCTGACGCCTGCCACCTTGCCCAATCCGACGGCGGAAGCGGCCTACACTGCAACGCTGACGGCAGCGGGCGGCACGGCACCGTATACTTATAGTGTCAGCAGCGGCAGCTTGCCAGTCGGCCTGAGCCTGAATGCGGCCACCGGCGTGCTGTCCGGCACGACGAACGTGTCCGGCAGCTTCACCTTCAGTCTGCGCGCCAGCGACAGCAGCACGGGGACGGGCGCGCCGTTTAGCGCAAGCAACAGCTATACCGTGAACGTTGCTTCGCCGACGATTTCTGTGACGCCAAACACCTTGCCGGCGGCAAGCGTCGCCACTGCATACAGCCAGCAGTTGTCGGCCAGCGGTGGTGTCGGTCCTTACGCCTACACGGTGTCGAGCGGCAGCCTGCCAGCCGGCCTCACCCTGAACAGCAACGGCTTGCTCAGTGGTACGCCGACGGCGGGCGGCAGCTTTAGCTTGACCGTGCAAGCGGCCGATGCACATTTGTTTACCGGAACGCGTAACTATACCCTGGTGGTCTCTTCTGCCACGGTCAGCCTGACGCCGGTCAGCCTGCCCAATCCAACGGCGGAAGCGTCGTACAGCTCAACACTGACTGCGGCGGGAGGCACGGCGCCGTACACATTTAGTGTCAGCAGCGGCAGCCTGCCTGCCGGCTTGAGCCTGAATACGGCCACGGGCGTGGTGTCCGGCACGACGAACGTGGCGGGCAGCTTCACCTTCAGCGTACGCGCCAGCGACAGCAGCACGGGGACGGGCGCGCCATTCAGCGCGACCAACAGCTATACCGTGACCGTGGCGGCACCGACCATGAACCTGACCCCGGGCAGTCTGGCGGCGATACGCGCCGGTGACGCCTACAGCCAGCAGTTCACTGCAGTCGGCGGCGTCGCGCCGTACGCGTATTCGGTGAGCAGCGGGGCCTTGCCTGCGGGCCTGGTGCTCGATGCCGCCAGTGGCGTGCTGAGCGGCACCCCGACCGCGTTCGGCAGCTTCAGTTTCACGGTGCAAGCGAAGGATGCGCACCAGTTCACGGTGCAGCAAGCGCTGAGCCTGCAGGTGAACCAGGCGCCGCCACCTGTGGTCAATGAAACTGGGGCCACTTCGGCCAACCAGGAAGTGAGCCTGACCATCGATGCAGCCGACGGCAGCCCCATCACGGCAGTCACCATCGTCACGCCGCCTCTCCATGGGCGGGTCGATATCGTTTCGTCGGCGCGCATGGCGGGAATGGCACGCAGCTTCGCCGCCGCGGCGGCTCCTGCTGTTACCCGCTTCATCGTCACCTATACGCCGAACAAGGATTACTTTGGACCCGATAGCTTCAGCTATACGCTGACAGGTGCCGGCGGTGTATCGGCACCGGCCACATTCAGCCTGACGGTGGCGCCGCAGCCGGTGCCGGTGCCCGTCGCCAAGACGGCGACGGTATTGGCCGGCACGCCGGTGACCCTGCAGGTGACGCAGGGCGCCACCGGCGGCCCGTTCACGGCGGTGGCCATCACCACGCAGCCGGCCAGCGGCACGGCAGTCGTCAATGGCATGGACATCGTCTACACGCCAGGCATCAACACCAGCGGCGACATCAGCATCGGCTACACCGTGTCGAACGTGTTCGGCACCTCGGCGCCGGTGAAAGCGACCATCAGCGTCAATCCGATGCCGCAGGTGGTCAGCCAGAGCGCCACGGTGGTGGCGGGCCTGACGGTGACGGTCGACCTGACGGCGGGCGCCACGGGTGGCCCGTTCACGGCGGCCAATGTGCTGAGCGTGGCGCCGGCCGAGGCGGGCAAGGTGGTGGTGCGCGACGTGGGCACGGCCGGCAAGCCGTCGTACCAGCTGAGCTTTGCAGCTTCGGGCAAGTTTGCCGGCGCGGCAGTCGTCAGCTACACCCTGAGCAATGCCTTTGCCACTTCGAAGCCGGGCGTGGTCAACGTGACCGTGACGGCGCGGCGCGATCCGTCGCTTGATCCGGAAGTGATCGGCTTGCAAGCGGCGCAAGCCGATGCGGCGCGGCGCTTCGCCACGGCGCAGCTGTCGAACTTCACGCAGCGCCTGGAAAGCCTGCATGGCGATGGCTGGGGACGGTCGAACTTTGGCCTGAGCCTGACGCCGCCGAACGACAGCGGCAATCCGACGGCGGCGCTGGCGCGCTGGCAAGAGCAGGAAGCGGACCGCGTGTTCGGCACGGCCGTGAAACCGTTCATGCGCAAGGCGTCCCTGCGCCAGCCCGATGCCGGTTTCAGCAGCGATAAGGCGGTGGGAGGCACGGATGTCAGCCAGGCAACGAATGGCTTGCCGGACATGCCGCAGAAGCCGGACACGCAGAAGCAGGCGCTGTCGCTGTGGCTCGGTGGCGCCGTGGACTTCGGCCAGCACTATGTGAATGGCCGCGACACGGGCTTCCGCTTCCGCACGAATGGCGTGAGCGTGGGTGGCGATTACCGCTTGAGCGACCTGGCGACCCTGGGCGTGGGTGCCGGTTTCAGCCATGACCGCAGCGATGTGGGCCAGAACGGCAGCCGCAGCACGGCCGACAGCGCCGTGGCGGCCGTGTATGGCAGCCTGCGTCCGAGCAAGGGCGTCTTCCTTGACGGCGTGCTCGGCTACGGTACCCTGCAATACGACGCCTCGCGCTACTTGACTGATGGCAGCGGTTTCGCCACGGGCGAACGCGACGGCAAGCAAGTGTTCGGCGCGTTGGTGGGCGGTATCGAGATGCGTCAGGAAACCTGGATGTGGTCGCCGTATGGCCGCGTGGAACTGATGTCGGCCAAGCTCGATCCGTACACGGAGAAGGCGGCGGGCATCAACGCCCTGAGCTACTTCAAGCAGACGGTGCGTTCGCGCATCGGCGCGCTGGGCGTGCGGGCCGAGGGTATCTATGTCGGTGGTCTGGGCACGTGGTTCCCGCGTGCGCGGCTCGAGTACCGCCACCAGTTCCAGGGCGCCGATGATGCGCGCCTGGCGTATGCCGACCTGGTGGCTGACGGTCCCGTGTACGTGATCCGCACGGTGCCGCAGCAGACAGGCAACTGGACGGCGGGCCTGGGCGTCAAGCTGCTGCTGTCGAACGGCATGACCATCACGCTGGACTACAACAGCAATCTGAACATCGATAGCGGACGTACCCAGTCGGTGATGTTCGGTATCGCCATGCCGCTCAAGTAATCAATCAGCCTTCAGGCTAGTCCTGATCGCCGGCCCGGAGTCCATCCGGTCCGGCGATTTTTTTTGTCACAGCGACCAAGGATGGTCTTCTGCGCCGGCGACGATGCCGCCCAGCACGGCCTGGTCGCGCTCCGCGTGGCTCTGGCGCAGGAACACGGGCAGGTCGGCAGCCAGGCGGGCGAAACGGGCATCGCGGCACAGGGGGCCTGCGCCCAGCGCCCGCGTGGCCAGGTGCAAGATCAGGGTGGCGGCGTCTTCCGTTGCCAGGCGCAGGCGCAGGGCCAGTCCCATGGCGTCGCGTTGCGGGTGCTGGTCGATTTCGGCGGCGCCTTCGCGCAGCAGGGCGCCGGTGGCGCGCAAGACGCAATCGATTTGTCCCAGCTGCGCCAGGCGGACGGGGTCGGGGGCGGCGTGTTGCGCGCGCGCATGCAGGTGGCTGGCGACGGCGCAGGCCGCGCCATACCAGGCGGCCGCGCTGCCCGCGCTGCCATGCCAGAAGCCGGGCCGCTGCAGATAGGCGCCCGGCGCGCCCACGGGAAAGGCGCGCGCGGCAGAAAAAGTCACGTCGACGCTGGCGCAGGCATGCATGCCGACGGCTTGCCAGCCTTCGTCCGTGACGTGCACGCCGGGCTGCGACAGGGTCACCGAGGCCAGGCAAGCCTGGCCAGCGTCGTTCCAGCAGCTGACCAAAGCATGGCTGAGGCCCTTCGCCCCGGCACACCAGGCCTTGCGTCCGTCGAGTACATGGCGGCCCTCGGCCGTCTGCCGCAAGCGGACGCGCGCGCCCGGCAGATCCGCGCACCAGACGCCCCAGCTGCTGCCGGCCGGCACGCCGGAGCCGCCGATTTCCGCCAGGATGGCGAGCGCATCGGTATGGCCTTCATACAGCTTGAGCAGGGAGAGGTCGACGGCGGCGATGGCGGCCAGCATTTGCCAGCGCTGCAGGGTGGCGCCGTGGCCGGGCAGGGGCAGCTGGTCCAGTCCCGCGTCGCGCAAGCGCCGCAAGCCTTCGATGGGGTGGAAAGCGCTGTCCTGAGGCTGCAGCAGGGCGTCCAGTGCAGCGTGGGAGGGCAGGGGAAAGGCATGGTGTGACATGGCAAGCTCCTGTTTTTCTACAGGATAGCTTTTTATTTTTGCAATGTCTGTTTGATTTTACACAGACTCCCGTTCACGCTTGCGAGTCCATGAAGCGGCGGGCGAGAAGATGCGCCGTGGCAACTGCAGGGCCGGGCGGCCCCACAGCTGATCACGCGCTTATTTTTTCACGTAATGCACGTCCAGGACATACACGCCCTTTTTCGGGTCCAGCACCACCGAGTACAGGTCGTTGCCGTGCAAGGACAGGCCGCCGGGGACGCTCAGCGCCGCCTGCATGCCTTCATCCCACATGCAAGATTCGCCATTGTCCACCTTGACGCACCATTGCTGTTTGCCATCGCGCAATACATATTGCACGGTGGCGCCGCTGCGCTGGAAGGTATAGGCCGGCACCGACGAGGTGACCTTGTCGACGCGCAAGTTCGTTGCCGCGGCGTTTTCCGCCAGCTTGATCAGCATGTCGGCTGTACCGTCCGGCTTACCGGTGATTTTCGCGCTCATACCGTCCGTCGCGACCACGGGGCCGGTGCAATCGGCCTTGAAGTAGGTTTCGCCGGTCGGCGTCAGTTCCAGCGAACCGCTGCCGTCGCTCTTGAGCGCGATGACGAGCACTTGACGGTCGTGATCGTCGCACGCCGATTGCCACGTGCCGAGATATGCGGCCAGTGGCGAGGTGGAACCGGAATCGCCGGCAAGCTGCTGCGCCGAACCGCCGCCACCGCCGCCGCAGCCGGTCAGGAGTGCCGCGGCCGAGCCGACCAATACTGCCAATAATTTTTTCATTCAGAGTCCTTTTTATCCGGCAGCGGTGCGTGCCGTCAACGCGGCCTGATTATAGGATTATTAATAGGAAGGAATTCTCACCGAATCTATCGCTGACTTGATTTGGATCATGTCGCGGCAATGCGCTGAAATGGTTTGCGGGAATGAAGGGAGGATGTGGTGTAACTGGTGCGCATTGCGCCGCTCACGCGACGCAATGGCTGATTATTGGCTGATTACTGACTGATTTATTGTTTTACATAGTGCATATCGAGCACATAAGCACCGTCTTTCTGCATCACGGTAAACAATTCGTTACCGCGCAAATAAAAGCCGCCGTTGCCACTTACTGCCTGTTGTATGCCGGTATCCGGGATGTCCGTGGTGTCGCCACTGCCATCAGTGATGCGCCAACGGGGTTTGCCATCGACCATTACCGTGGTGACGGCCGGGCCCGTAATCTGGATGGTGTGGGCTGGCAGCGACGATACGACCTTGTCGATGCGGATGTCCGTGGCAGGGCTGTCCGCCGTCAGTTTGAGCTGGATATTGCCTGCGCCATCCGGCGTCGCGGTAATCTTTTCACTCGTGGTTTCCGTAAATTGCACGGGGCCGCTGCAATCGGCAGTGCTGAAGGTTTCATCGTAGGTCGATATTTCCAGGGCGCCGCTGCCATCGTTCTTGAGGGCGACGACGAGGCGCTGGCGGAAAGAGTCGTTACACGCGGGTGTCCAGGTGCCAACATAGGCGGCCAGTGCGGGAGGAGGCGGAGGTGCGACCACCACTGGCGGGGGCGCTACCACCACTGGCGGGACCGCTACGTCTGCATTGCCGTTAGCACTACCATTAGCGCTACTGTTTCCGCCACCACCGCAACCAGTCAATACCACTGTGCCCGATACCATTAATAAAGCCAATACTTTTTTCATCCGTGATTCCTGTAAATCTTCAACCGGCTGGAAGCGTGCCGGATACGCGGCGATATTATAAAGTACATGCGTATCTTGTTTTTCTGAAATCTGTAATTGGCCGCAATGCCTGCATTGAAAATGGTCATCGGATAAATTCCGGCAGGAGCGGTTGACCATTTTCCTGGTGCTGACGTGGCGGGAAATAAAGGAAGGTAATCTCAGGTGCGGCCATTCAATGGCGTCGAGGAGAAACAGGCGGGTGCCGCGCCGAATCCGGCGCGAGGCAGGTATTGATATGGCCGTTTATGAAATTCGTGCCGGCGCCTGAATCTGGCGCCGGCCGCAGCCGGAAATGGCCGGCTTAAAACTCTTCCCAGTCATCGCCTGCCGGCGCCTTGGCCGGCGCATGCTGTGCCGCTTGCGGCTTGGCAACACTCAGGCGTTTGGCTGGCGCGGCTGTCTTGGGCGTCACGGCGCGCGGCGCGGCTGGCGCTGCAGCCGGCGTTGCCTGCCGCGCCTGCTCGCCCAGCTTGAACACGCTGACCACCTCGGCCAGATGGCTGGCCTGGTCTTGCAGGCTTTCGGCGGCCGCTGCCGCTTCCTCGACGAGGGCCGCGTTTTGCTGCGTCACGCCATCCATCTGCGCCAGCGCCTGGTTGACCTGGGCGATGCCGTCGCTTTGCTCGGTGGTGGCGACGCTGATGTCGGCCATGATGGCGGTGACCTTGCGCACGCTGTCGACCACCTGCTCCATGGTGGCGCCTGCTTCATCGACGAGCTTGCTTCCGGCGGCCACCTTGCCCACGGAATCGTCGATCAGCAGCTTGATTTCCTTGGCCGCCGCTGCGGAGCGCTGCGCCAGGTTGCGCACTTCCGTGGCGACGACGGCGAAACCGCGGCCCTGTTCGCCCGCGCGCGCCGCTTCCACGGCCGCGTTCAGCGCCAGGATATTCGTCTGGAAGGCGATGCCGTCGATGACGCTGATGATGTCGACGATCTTGTTTGACGAGTCATTGATCGACGTCATGGTTTCTATGACTTTGCCGACCACTTCGCCGCTCTTCTGTGCCACACTCGATGCGGAAGCAGCCAGTTGATTCGCCTGGCGCGCATGGTCGGCATTTTCCTTGACGGTACCCGTCAGTTCTTCCACGGAGGCGGCCGTCTCTTCCAGCGAGCTGGCTTGCTGTTCCGTGCGGGCCGACAGGTCGTTATTGCCTTGCGCAATTTCCGCGCTGGCGCGCGCCACGTTGTCGGCACTGGCTTGCACTTGCAGCAGCACGGCGTGGATCTTTTCGACGAAGGCGTTGAAACCCTTGCCGATGACGGCCAGCTCGTCGGTGCCCTTGACTTCCAGCTTGACGCGCAGGTCGGCGTCGCCGCTGGACAGGTCCGTCATGGTGCGGCCCAGGGTGCGCAGGGGGCGCGTCAGCTGGTTGACGACGAGAATCAAAATGCCGGCCGTGGCTGCCGCGCACAGCAGGGCGACGATCAGCGTGTAGACCATCAGGTCGCGCGCCGAGGCGGTGGCCACGCTTTTCGGGAAATTCAGTTCCACGCTCCATGGCGCGATGTCGGGGTGGATCTGCAGCGGTTGCAGCAAGTGGATGTAGCCCTTGTCGTCCTCGTATTCATACGCCTGGCCCTGGCGCACCTTTTCCAGGCCGGCGGCCGGCACGTCGTCCGCTTTCTTGCCCAGTCGTGCAGGCTCGGGGTGGCTGGCGTACAGGCCGCCGTTCGAGATCAGGGCCAGCTTGCCGCCCTCGATCACTTTCAGGTCGGCGAGGATTTTCGCCAGGCGCGTGAGCATGAAGTCGGCGCTGGCCGTACCCTTGAAGCTGCCGTCGATCATGATGGGCGCCACCAGCGAAGCCATCAGCACATCCTTGCCGTCGACGGGATAGATATACGGTTCCGTAAAGTAGGTCTTGCCGGTGCGCTTGGGCACGTCGTACCAGTCGTTGGCGCCCGCTTTCGGGTCGAAGACGATGGGTTCGACTTGCAGCTTGCCGCCGGCGCCCCGTGTCCAGTAGGGCATGAAGCGGCCGCTGGCGTCGTAGTTCGGTTTCTGGTTGGCAAACTCCGCATCCTTGCCGTCGAGCGCATTCGGCTCCCACGTCACGGCCGAGCCCAGCAAGTCTTCCGAGCTGGTCAACGTCGCCTTGGTCAGTTCATTGATCTGGTCGCGCTGCAGGGGCAAATTCGCGCCCTTGGTGCCGCGCATGGCGCCGGCCAGGCTGGAAACGCTCGACAGGTTGCTGGCGATGCGCGCCTGCAGCGCACCGGCCACTTCGCGTGCCGACGTGCGCGCCAGTTCCAAAGCAGCCGCCTCGGCGCTGGCGCTGCTCTTGTAGCCGATCACGGCCGCCGTGACGCCAAGGCTGAGGATGGCGAGCGCTGTGGCGGCGACGCAGATTTTACTGTTCAGTGATAGTTGCATGAGGCTGTTCCTTGATGGGGAGGGGTATCGGTGTCTCGGGCGTCGCGGGTAGCGCGCCTAGAAAGTCTTGCTGACGGCCAGCACGAAGGTGGCCGCGGCCGGGTTCGAGGTGTCGAACTGGCCGGCCGCATTCGGGATGCCCAGCGTGTAATGGTCGTAGGCGTCGGTGGCGCCCCAGGCGCGCGTCACGGCGCCACTCAGGCTCCAGCCGCCGTCGAAGGCCCGCGTGACGCCCACCTTGGCATCGCGCCAGTTCCACATGGCATTGCCCGTGCCCGCCACGCGGCCATTGCCGGCGTGCAGGTTCAAGGTCCAGGCATTGCCCAGGTCGACATTCGCGCCCACGTCCAGGTAGCCCGTGCCGCGCGCATGCGTGATGCCGAAGAAGTCCCGCGTGACGGTATGGTTGTATTTGGCGTACAGCATGCGGTAGGTCAGGCCCAGCGACAGTTCGCCATAGTCGTACCTGACGCCTGTGGCGCGGTACACGGCGCCCGGATACTTGTAGTAATACGCGAGCACGCTGTAGCCCAGCTCGCCCGCCGTGCCGCCGTAGCCACCGTACAGGTCCCATTCGACGCTTGCATCCTGGATATAGCGGTCGCTGACGGTGGAAGCCCAGGTGCCCAGCGACCAGCCGCTCGGGTGCGCGTAATCGACGCCCGCCTGCAGGGCCGGCTTGCCCCAGGTCTGGCTGAAGCCGCGCGAAATGTATTGCGAAGTGAGGCTGGCATTGGCGCTGAAGGTGGCGCCAGTGCTGTCCGTGGTCTGGGCTTGCACGGGCAGGGCGGCCGCCAGCAGGAAGGCGCAGCCCAGCAAGGATGATCCGGGGAAACGGTGGTGCGATGGCATGGCAGTCAGCTCCGTATTTGCCGGCAGCGGCCGTCCAGGCGCGTTGCCCTGATGGTTGCAATAAAAATGCGGAATGGACTTTTGTGAAGGCAAGGCGAGGCCGTTTGCATGTTCGTCTGAACATGCACACATTCTCACCAAACGTAACTGAAAGGATAGGGGCTAGGGCTAGTGGAAGTCAATAAAGTTGCGCTACGGAAATCGTAAGTTGTTGTTTCCTGGCACTTTTTCATGCTCCTGTCACATTTCCGGCCTGCCCCGGCTGGCGGCCTGTTGCAAGCCGGCCAGCAAGCCTGGCAGGGCCGCATGCAAGGCTTGCAGGCTGTCGGCGTCCAGCCCGGCCTGCATTTCCACCCGGCCCGAGGGCTGGCCCCAGACGACCTGTGCGCTGAGCCGGGCGCCGGCGTCGAGTCCCGTGACGCTGACCAGCAGCGCGACTTCTTCCGGCGCATCCTCGGGCACGTCCGCGAGCAGGCAGGAAATGCCGAAATGATAATCCTGGAAGGCGCTGGCCGTGCCGCTGGAAAAGGCGAAGACGGAAGCGAGCACCTGCGGCGCGGCGGCCGCCAGTGACGGCAGGGCGGCGCGAAACAGGGGCAGCAAGTCGTTTTCCAGCTGCTGTACCAGCGGATGAGTGTGGCTAAGGACGGTCATGGGCGGACGAAAGGAGTGGCGGCGCGCGCGATGGTAGCAGTTTTCGCCGCCGCCGGGGGGCATCGTCAGGCGGCGTAGCGGCTGGCCATGCTGGCGATGGTGCTTTTCATCTGTTCGCGCAGCGCGGCGGGCGCCAGCACTTCCACGCCATCGCCCAGGCCCAGCAGCCACCATTGCAGTTCGCGCGTGCTGGGCACGGTGGCGGTCAGGTGCAGCGTACCGTCGGCGCGTTCCTGCAATTGCTGGTCCGCGCTCAGCGGCGTCTCGTACAGGTGCTCGCCGCTGCGGCGGGCAAACACGGCTTCAAGCTGCAACGGTTCGCCCTCGCGGATGCCCATGGCGCCGGAGGCGATATACGCATCGATGTCGAAGCCGGGCTGCGCGCGCGCGGCAAGGAAGAGCATTTCCGCTTGTTGCACGCGGTGCAGGACCAGGGTGCGCACGTCGTGGTAGTCGGCGAACAGGCAGACCAGGTAGAGCAACTGGCCCCGCTGCACGATGGCCAGCGGATGGACGGCGTCATAGCTGACGAGGTTGTCATTGTCGCGCTTCTTGTAGCTCAGCTTGAGCTGGCGGTTCTGCATCAGCGCTTCATACACGGTGCGCTGGCAAGCTTCGTCGATGTCGGGCGCCAGCAGCCGCTGCATGGGGGCGATGACGCGTATCTTGCTCAGCCAGGCGGACGCGTTGGCACGCTCGCTGGCCGCGTTCAGGGTCTGGCGTGCCGCGCTGAAATATGGCTGCATGCTGTCCAGGGTGGACGGCGGCAACGCATGGCGCATGTGCTGTTCCATCAGGGCCAGGGTCAGCGCGGCAGGCGTCGACAGGCCAGGCATGTCCATGCGCGCCGCATTTTCCATCCAGCACCAGCCAAACGGCTTGCTGTCGGCTGGATTGGTCAGCGGGAAAATCTCGGCCAGGTCCAGCAAGTCGCGCTGGATCGTGCGCACCCCGATGGCGAAATCGATGGCCTTGAGCTTGTCGTGCAATTGGGCCACGGTGATGGTGCGTGGCGCCTGCGGTATCAGGCGCAGCATTTGCCATTGGCGCATGATGGTGGAAGGGCGGGACGCGGGTGCAGACATGATGATTCCGTTCTATTCAGTGGCAGGATGTGTACTGACAAGTACACAAGTTAACGAATGGTAACATTGATTCGATGGCAATTACAGGGTATCCAGCCTGGCTGCCCTGACGCAATTGCGCCCCGCGTGCTTGGCCTGGTACAGCAGGCGGTCGGCAGCGGCGACCAGGGCGGCGGCGCCGGGCACCCGGCTGCCGGGCGCACACGCGAGGGAGGCGACACCGAAGCTGGCCGTCGTGCCGATGTGCTGCGCCAGGCCGTCGCGCAGGCGTTCGGCCAGGCGCACGCCGCCAGCCAGGTCTGTTTCGGGCAGGATCAGCAGGAACTCCTCGCCGCCGTGGCGTACCACGCTGTCGATGCCGCGGCGCGTGGCGTTGCCGAGCAGGCCGGCAAAGGAGCGCAGCACGGCATCGCCTGCGGCGTGGCCGTGGGCGTCGTTGATGCGCTTGAAGTGGTCGAGATCGCACAGGATGGCCGTCAGGCACAGGCCATGGCGTTGTGAACGCGCCAGTTCGGCGCCCAGCAAGTGCTCGTCGAGGTAGCGGCGGTTGTAGCAGCCGGTCAGGTGGTCGCGCACGGCTTGTTCCGCGAGGACGGCGTGTTGCAGGGCGTGCGCGCGGTGCTGGCGCTGCTGGCCATGGCCGGCGCAGAGGCCGGTCAGGTTGAGCAGCAGCAAGGTGGCGGCGTTGCCGGCCTGAAAGTCATCCTGCAGGCCCAGCCAGACCAGGCTCGCCGCAATGGCCAGGCCGGCGCCGCCCAGCAGTTGCCGCGTGATGCCCGCATAGGGTGCGGCGAGCAGGATGCAAAAGGCGGTCGCATGCCAATCGGCGTCGGCCTCGCGCAAGGCATAGCAGAGCAGGAACACGAGCAGGTCCAGCGCCAGCAGCGCGGTGCCGGCGGCGGCGCGGCCAGGCTGTGCGGCATGTGCGCGCACGGCCCGCAGCAGCATGGCCAGGATGAGCAGGCAGCACGCCAGGGCCAGCGGCCAGCCGGCGGGCGGCAGCAGCGCGGCGGCAAAGGCGGCGCTGGCGCCGGCATGCAGCGCCAGCAAGGGAAGCGGCGCCGGCTTGCGGATATCGTCAATTGCGTGATGCAAATGCATGGAAACCTGTCGGATAGCGAATCGGGACCCCATTCTTGCCCGGCCCTGCGACAAGCCACGACGCGTTGCCCCACCATATTGCATATCAGATTGGTCCTACCAGTGACCCTTATTCGTCGCTGGTGACGCGCGTGCGCACGAAATCGATGTGGCCTTGCATGGCCGTGCGCGCCTCTTCGGGCTGGCTGGCGCAGATGGCCTCGCACAGTGTGCGGTGCTGCGACAGCAGTTGCAGCGAAGTGGCCTCGTCCTGCTGGCGCAAGCCCGTGCCATTGATGGTGATGTGTTCGCGCAGCATGCCGATGATACTGGTGTGCAAGTGCAGGAACATGGTGTTGTGCGACGCTTGCGCGATGACTTCATGCAGGCGCGCATCGGCCTGCGCCTCGCCGTGCTTGTCGTCGCTGGCGCGCGCCTGTTCCAGTTCGGCCAGCAGGGCCATGATCTGCGCGCGTTCGTCCCCGCTGGCCCGCTGCGCCGCAAAGTAGGCCGTCGCCCCTTCCAGCACGCGGCGAAATTCCAGGATGTCGTCGCGCAGGGCGGGGTGGTCGGCCACCAGCTGGCTCCACGGCGACGCCATGCCCGTGCGCAGCTGATCCGTCACGAACACGCCGGCGCCGCGCCGGCTGCGCACCAGGCCCCGCGCCGCCAGCCGCTGCACCGCTTCGCGCACGGTGTTGCGCGAGACTGCATATTGCTGCGCCAGCAGGCGCTCGGCCGGCAACTGCGCGCCCGCCGGCAAGCTGCCGTCCAGCAGGGCGGTTTCCAGCCGGCGCATCACCATCTCGACCCTGCCCCGCGTTTGCATGCCTGTCGCCATCGATGTCTTCCGGTGTTGTTTTAAAGTGGTCCGAGCAATTTGAAGTGGCTTGCGGAAGCTGGAATTATGCGTGAACCAGTCATTCTTAACAACACACAGCGGCGCCGCAGCAACACACAGAGCGCCGGGGAGACACACTCATGCAGCCAGATCCGCGCCAGCCACGCCGCTATCCACCCGCACCGCTCCAGGTGTACCTGTTCGCCACCTGCCTGGTCGACCTGTTCGTGCCGCAGGCGGGGCTCGACGCGGTGCGCCTGCTGGAGCGGGAAGGCTTGCTGGTGCATTATCCGCGCGGCCAGAGCTGCTGCGGCCAGCCCGCCTACAGCAGCGGCAACCCGGAACAGGCGCGCGCCGTGGCCCGCGCCCAGCTCGACCTGTTCGCGCAGCCCTGGCCCGTGATCGTGCCGTCCGGCTCCTGCGCCGGCATGATGCGCCACCACTGGCCGCAGTTGTTCCGGGACGACCCCGTCGCCGGCCCCAGGGCGGCAGAACTTGCCGAACGCGTGTATGAACTGAGCGAATTTCTCGTCTGCGTGCTGCAACTCGACCTGGAGGGCCTGGCCCTGGCTGGCCCGCGGCAGGCGCAGGAAAGCGTGGTGCTGCACACCTCGTGCGGCGCGCGCCGCGAAATGGGCACGCGGGTGCACGGCGTGGCCCTGGTCGACGCCTTGCCCGGCGTGACGCGCATCGAACACCAGCGCGAATCGGAATGCTGCGGCTTCGGCGGCACGTTTTCACTGAAGCACCCGGACATTTCCGGCGCCATGGTCAGCGACAAGATCGCCTCGGCCTGCGCCACGGGCTGCGACCGGCTCGTCTCGGCCGACTGCGGCTGCCTGCTCAATATCGGCCACGCCGCGCAGCACCAGGGCGCGCCGCTGCCCGTCGAACACCTGGCCAGCTTTTTGTGGCGCCGCACGGGAGGCGAAGCATGAGCGCCGCCTTGAGCGCCCGCGAACGCATGCTGGGACGCTTGCGCGCCGCCGCGCCGTCCGCGCCCGAGGCGGTGGACGTCATCGATACGGCCATCGACCAGCACTACCTGGCGCGCCGCGCACAAGCGCCGCTGTCGCCACGGGGCCGGATCGCCGCCCTGCAGGCAGCCCTGCGCGTCGCGCATGCGGAAGTCGATTGCGTGCGCGGCGACGCCTGGCCCGCCCTGCTGGCGCAGCGCCTCGGTGCGCATGGCGTGCGCCGCCTGCTGATGGATGCCGATAGCAGGGAGGGACTGGCCTTGCGGGCCGCCTTGCCGGACGGCGTCGAGGTGCTCTCTTTCGAGCGTCCGCTGGCGCAGTGGAAGGGCGAGTTGTTCGACACCGTCGACGCGGGTTTTACTGTCGCCCGTTCCGGCATCGCCGCCACGGGCACGCTGGTCATCGCGCCCGACGCGGCCACGCCGCGCACGGTGTCGCTGGCGCCGCCGCTGCACATTTGCCTCGTGTATGCGAGCACCCTGCATGCGGACTTGCATGCGGCGGCGCGCGCCGAGCGCTGGGCGGACGGCATGCCATCGAACCTGGTGCTGGTGTCGGGTCCCTCGAAAACGTCCGACATCCAGCAAACCCTCGCCTATGGCGCGCATGGCCCGCGCTGGCTGTGGGTGCTGATCGTCGATGACTTGCCAGCCCGTGAAGGAGGCCAGCCATGAACGCCAAGCCACTGCAATTCGTCAAACCGGCGGACTTCCATGCGCGCGCCCGCGCCGCGCTGGACGACCCGAAGCTGCGCCAGAGCTTTCGCGGCGCCATGGATTTTTTGCAGGACAAGCGCACGGCGCAGTTCCCCGACGGCGACGAGCTGGAACGCCTGCGCGACCTTGGCGAAGCTGTGCGCCGGCACGCGCTGGCGCGCCTGCCCGATTTGCTGGTGCAGTTGGAAGACAGGCTGACGGCGGCCGGCGTGCAGGTGCACTGGGCCGAGGATGGCGAGCAGGCCAATGCCATCATCCACGCCATCGCGCAAAAGGCCAAGGCGACGCGCTTCATCAAGGGCAAGTCGATGGCCAGCGAGGAAATCGAGCTCAATCACTATCTGGAAGCGCGCGGCATGACCTGCCTGGAGTCGGACATGGGCGAGTACATCGTGCAGCTGGCCGGCGAAAAACCGTCGCACATCGTCATGCCTGCGATTCACAAGACCAAGGCCGATATCGCCGGCCTGTTCGCCGAGCACATTCCCGACGCGGCCTACACGGAAGACGTCGACAGCCTGATCCAGACGGGGCGGCGCGCGCTGCGCCAGGCTTTCGTCGAGGCCGATATCGGCTTGTCGGGCGTGAACTTCGCGGCGGCCGACACGGGCACCCTGTGGCTGGTGGAAAACGAGGGTAATGGCCGGCTGACGACGTCCGTGCCGGACGTGCACATCGCCATCATGGGCATGGAAAAGGTGGTGGCCAAGCTCGAACATATCGTCCCGCTGGCGAGCTTGCTGACGCGCTCGGCCACGGGGCAGGCCATCACCACGTATTTCAACCTGATTTCCGGCCCGCGCCGCGCCGGTGAACAGGATGGGCCGCGCGAAGTGCACCTGGTCTTGCTCGACAACGGCCGCAGCCAGGCCTACGCCGACGAGCAGCTGCGCGCCACCCTGCAATGCATACGCTGCGGCGCCTGCATGAATCATTGCCCCGTCTACACGCGCATCGGCGGCCACGCCTACGGCACCACGTATCCGGGGCCGATCGGCAAGATCATCTCGCCCCACTTGCTGGGACTGGCTGCGACGGCCGACCTGGCCACCGCGTCGAGCCTGTGCGGCGCCTGCGGCGAAGTGTGCCCCGTGCGCATCCCGATTCCGCAACTGCTGGTGCGGCTGCGCACGGAGGCGAACCGCAATCCGAACGAGGAAGTCAGCCATCCGCTGCGCGGCCAGGGGGCCAAGTTCAGCCGCGGCGAAAGCCTGGTCTGGCGTTTCTGGAGCGGCGCCTTCGCGCGCCCATTCAGTTATCGCCTCTTCCGCTGGGCCGCCACGCGGCTGCGCGCACTGACGCCGGGCAAGCAGCTGGGCTGGACGCAGCACCGCAAGCCGTTGACGCCGGCGCCGCGCAGCCTGGCCGACCTGCTCAATGCGCGCGGGCAGGAAGAGTAACCCGGCCCGGCAGCACCGAAGCACCGCAAAAAACACGCTACACACAATTACATCAAAAGCCGTTTTTTCAATCAACCCGCATCCACCGGAGGAGACCCGACATGCAAACCTGGACCCAACTTTATACACCGCTCGGCAGCCTGTGGCTGTCGTCCCTGGCGGCAGCCGTTCCCATCATTTTCTTCTTCATCGCCCTGGCCGCGCTGCGCATCAAGGGCCACGTGGCGGCCGCCGTCACCCTGGCGCTGGCGCTGGCCGTGGCGATTTTTGCGTACGGCATGCCCGTGCCGCAGGCGCTGGCGGCGGCCGGCTATGGTTTTGCGTATGGTTTGTGGCCGATCGCCTGGATCATCGTCACGGCCGTCTTCCTGTACAAGATCGTCGTGAAAACGGGGCAGATCGAGATCATCCGCGCCTCGGTGCTGTCGGTCACGGACGACCAGCGCCTGCAGGTGCTCTTGATCGGCTTTGCCTTCGGCGCCTTCCTGGAAGGAGCGGCCGGTTTCGGCGCGCCCGTGGCGATTACCTCGGCCCTGCTGGTGGGCCTGGGCTTCAACCCGCTGTATGCGGCGGGCCTGTGCCTGATCGCCAATACGGCGCCCGTGGCCTTTGGCGCCATGGGCATCCCCATCATCGTGGCGGGCCAGGTGACGGGCATCGACCCGTTCCTGATCGGCGCCATGGCGGGCCGCCAGTTGCCGCTGCTGTCGCTGGCCGTGCCTTTCTGGCTGGTCTTCATGATGGATGGCGTGCGCGGCGTGCGCGAAGTGTGGCCGGCCGCCCTGGTGACGGGCGCCAGCTTTGCCGTCACCCAGTATTTCACGTCGAACCATATCGGGCCGGAGCTGCCGGATATCACTTCGGCCCTCGTCAGCCTGGTGTCGCTGACCCTGTTCCTGAAAGTGTGGCAGCCGAAGAATGCCAAGGTGGTCAACGCCGTCGGCGGCGGCGCCGCCGCGCTGTCCGGTTTTGGCGGCGGGGCAGGCAATGTGGACTTGCGCGGCAGCGGCAGCCGCGCCGCCTCGCCCTACACGCTGGCGCAGACGGCGCGTGCCTGGGCGCCGTTCGGCCTGCTGACAGCCATCGTCACCGTCTGGAGCCTGCCCGGCTTCAAGTCCCTGTTCGCCGCCGGCGGCGCGTTATCCAGCCTGGTCGTCAAGATCCACGTGCCTTACCTCGATAAACTGGTGATCAAGACGATGCCCATCGTGGCGGAGCCGAAAGCGTATGACGCCGTCTTCAAGCTTGACCTGCTGTCGGCCGTGGGCACGGCGATCTTGCTGACGGCCGTGCTGTCGATGTGGATGCTGCACATGAAGCCGCGCGATGGCATCAAGGCCTTCGTCGAAACGCTTGTGGAATTGCGCCGTCCCGTGCTGTCGATCGGCCTGGTGCTGGCGTTTGCCTTCGTAGCCAACTATTCGGGCATGTCGTCCACCCTGGCCCTGCTGCTGGCCGGCAGCGGCGCCGCCTTCCCGTTCTTCTCGCCGTTCCTGGGCTGGCTGGGGGTGTTCCTGACGGGGTCCGATACGTCGTCGAATGCCTTGTTCTGCTCCCTGCAAAACACGACGGCGCACCAGATCGGCGTGTCCGACACCTTGCTGGTGGCGGCCAATACGACGGGCGGCGTGACGGGCAAGATGATCTCTCCCCAGTCGATCTCCGTCGCCTGCGCCGCGACTGGCCTGGTGGGCAAGGAATCGGACCTGTTCCGCTTCACCTTGAAACACAGTCTGTTGTTTGCCGTCATCATCGGCGTCATTACCATGCTGCAGGCGTATGTGTTCACCGGCATGATCCCGCATTGAGCGATCCGTAGAAGTACGTAGTAAAACTAGATGAATTGATAGTAAAACGTGCAGATGGTCATGAAAATGACCTGATGCACTGCAGCATATCGAGCAGGGCCCGGCGCAATGCCGGGTCCGCGGCGATGCCTTCCGCATCGAGACCCGATCCCAGCAGGGGCAGGCTGATGCAGGCTTCGTCGATCAGGCGCGCCGACATGGTGCTTACCGTTTCGCGCAACGCCGCCTGCGCATTCGTGGCGCGCGGCGAGGCGTTCAGCAGCACCAGCGGCTTGTCGATGAACGACTCATTTCCCACCATCCAGTCCAGCGCGTTCTTCATGGGGCCGCTCACGCCGTGCGCGTATTCGGGGCTGGCGAGCAGCAGCACGTCGGCCGCCAGGATGGCGTCGCGCAAGCCCGTCACGGCCGGCAGGCTGTCGGCGTCGAGGTCGGGATTGAACAGCGGCAGGTCACCGAGCCCCTGATAGATGCGAATGTCGAATGGCGCTGGGGCAAGCCGGGCGATGGCGCGCAGCAGGGAGGTGTTCAGCGAGGCGGCGCGCAGGCTGCCGGCGATGGCGAGGATGGTAATGGGCGTTTGCATCCCGCCTGTATAGCCCATCCTGTGCTCAAGCGCAAGGCGAGCAGGATGGCGCTATCGTTGTTGCAACAGCCGATGATGGGCTGCGTGCTGCAGTACTAATTAACGGCTCAGGCCGCTCATCCAGGTGGGTTGCGGGTTGGCACGTGCCAGTTCGCGCATGCGGTATTCCAGATCGTAGCGGTCGGTCGATTCAGCCAGGTAGGCTTCTTCATAAGCGCGTTCGCGGCGGTCGCTGCTTTGGTTCAGCCAGGCACCGACGCGCTTGGCGGCGTGGACCAGGGTGGCGACGATATTGCTGTTTTGCGTGGTGTGGTAAGTAAATGCGGTAGACATGGCAGACTCCTTGAGTGGCGTGCCGCGTTGTGCTGCACTGCAATATAAGTATAGCGATTCCAAGTTATAAGGCTACTTTTGATTTCAAATGTCAGCTATTCATTTTTCAAATAATGGTCGCTAAAGCTGCGCAATACGGGGCTTTAAGGCATAATGCCGGCGCAGGATCGTAGTTTTACTACAAGACGTTTTTGTCCTGGATGTTGTTTTCAGACGCAGCCCGCAGGCATGCCGCGCCCACAAGACATCGTTCTGACGAGAAACGGTCGGCCGCACGCGCGAGATGCCATGCCTGCCCCGTATCGCTGATGGCAGTCATGGCCCACGCTGATATCTGCGTGGCGCTTGCGCGTCTTGGTGCTGCCCGGGTGGAAACGCTTCCATGCCTGGCGCGATCAACTTGGAATTGAAAAATGGAGAAGGTATGGAATATGTAAAGCAAGGCCAGGGCGTACCGTCCGCACGGGCCGGCACGCAAAACAATACAGGCGCCCTGATCATTGTCACGGTGCTGTTTTTCATGTGGGGATTGCTGACATCGCTCAATGATGTGCTGATTCCCCATCTGCGCTCGATCTACACCTTGACGTATGTCCAGGCGATGCTGGTGCAGTTCTGCTTCTTCGGCGCCTACGCCATCGTTTCGCTGCCGGCCGGCATGCTGATCAAGAAAATTGGCTACCAGCGCGGCGTCGTCGCAGGTTTGCTGATCGCGGCCGCCGGCTGCGCCATGTTTTACCCGGCGTCCACCGGCAGCTATGCGCTGTTCCTCTTGTCCTTCTTCATCCTGGCGGCCGGCATCACCGTGCTGCAGGTGGCGGCCAATCCGTATGTGACGGAACTGGGCGACCCGCAGACGGCGTCGAGCCGCTTGACCCTGACGCAAGCGTTCAACGCGCTGGGCACCACCGTGGCGCCTGCGCTGGGCGGCATGCTGATTTTGTCGGGCACCGTGCTGACGGTGCAACAGTTCGACCTGCTGCCGGCAGCCGAGCAACTGGCTTACCGCGCCAAGGAAGCCGCTTCCGTGCAAGGCCCGTACCTGGTGCTGGCCGCCACCCTGGTGATCCTGGCCGTGCTGTTCGCGCTGGCAAAATTGCCGAAGATTTCGCATGCCGACGATGCGGCCGCCGTGGCGCAGGATGGCCACAAGGTGTCGATCTGGTCGCACCGCCACCTGGTGCTGGGCGCGCTGGCCATCTTCCTGTATGTGGGCGGTGAAGTGAGCATCGGCAGCTTCCTGATCAACTTCCTGGGCGAGAGCCATATCGCTGGCCTCAGCCACGCCGACGCCGCGTATTTCGTCAGCTATTACTGGGGTGGCGCCATGCTGGGCCGCTTCGTCGGCTTTGCCGTGATGCGCTATGTCAGCCCGGGCAAGACCCTGGCCTTCAACGCCGCCGTCGTCATCGCGCTGATCCTCGTCGCCGTGTTCTCCAGCGGTCACACGGCCATGTGGGCATTGATTGCCGTGGGCCTGTTCAACTCCATCATGTTCCCGACCATCTTCAGCATGGCGCTGAACAAGCTGGGCGCGCAAACGGGTCAAGGTTCGGGCATCCTGTGCATGGCCATCGTCGGCGGCGCCATCGTGCCGTTCATCCAGGGCTTCCTGGCCGACCACATCAACCTGCAGCTATCCTTCCTCGTGCCGGCCCTGTGCTACACCTTCATTCTGTACTTCGGCTGGAAGTACGCCAGCATGTACAAGGACGACGCCGCCAAATAAGCAAGGTGGCGCGATCGATCAAAAGGGTGGCCTCGGCCACCCTTTTTTACGTCAGTGCGCGAACTGCGTGCCCAGCACGTCCTGGCACACTTCGAGCCAGGCGCGCGCCGCGTGCGACAGGTAGCGCCCGCTCCAGACGTGCGCCACCTGCCACGCCACCTCCGGCTCGACGATGCGCACCGCCTCCAGCCGTTCGCCGGCCAGGCGGTGGATGAACGGCTCGGGCAGCAGGGCCACGCCCAGGCCGGCCGAGGCCATCGCCACCAGCCAGTCCCACTGGCCGCTCTGCGCGGCGATGGTCGGCGTGAAGCCCGCTTGCGCGAAATGCTGGCGCAGGCTGCGCGTGAGCGCGAAATCATCCTTCAATAACACCAGCGGCAAGTCGGCCAGCGCCTTGAAGGGCAGTGTCGTGCGGTTTTTCTGGAACGTGCCCGGCTCGGCCAGGGCCCAGATCGGGTAGTTGGCCACTTCCACGGCCACGAGATCGAGTTCCGGGTCGGCCGGCAGCACCGTCATGCCGATTTCCAGCTCGCCGGCCGCCACCTGGCGCTCGATCTGCTGGCCCGTGTCTTCCTGCAGGGTCAGGCTGATGTTCGGGTGGCGCGCGCGGAAGGCTTTCAATACGGGCGTGAACAGCACGTTTATCATGGGCGGGATGCCTACTGTCAGGCTGCCGCGCTGCAAGGTCTGGGTGTCGCGCACTTCCAGGGTCAGCTGGCGCATATTGGCCAGCATTTCCTGGCCGTGCTGGTAGACGATGCGGCCCGTGTCCGTCAAGGTCAGCTTGCGCCCGTCGCGCACGAGCAATTGTGCGCCCACCTCGTCTTCCAGCTGGCGCACCATCTTGCTGATGGTGGACTGGGTCAGGTGCAGCGATTCCGCCGCCTGCGTAAAGCTCGACAGGCGCACGGTTTCGACGAAATAGCGCAGGGAACGGATATCCAAGAGGGGCTCGGCGTTGGTAGGGCATGAAAATATCGACTGGATGTGACGAAATTAATTCATGCCATGCATGTAAGCGGGATTTTATACTGAATCCACTTATGGGGTTGGTGTATGACAGCCATCCAGTTTGAGAATATTAAGAATATCAGGAGCATCACGATGTACGAGGACCGTATCCGCCACCCAGGCTTGCTCAGCAAAATCATGAGCGCCGATGAGGCAGCCAAATTGTTCCACAACGGCATGCGTGTCGGCATGAGCGGCTTTACCCGTGCCGGCGACGCCAAGGCCCTGCCGCGCGCGCTGGCCGAGCGCGCCCTGCAAGACCCGTTGAGCCTGACCCTGATCACGGGCGCTTCGCTGGGCAATGGCAGCGACGGCCTGATGGCCGAAGCGGGCGTGCTGGCGCGCCGCATGCCGTTCCAGGTCGACCCTGTGCTGCGCGGCAAGATCAACAACGGTGAAGTCATGTTCATCGACCAGCATCTGTCGGAGACGGCCGAGCAGCTGCGCTCGGGCAACCTGGCGGCCGTCGATATCGCCGTCATCGAGGCCACCGCCATCACGGCGGCCGGCGCCATCATCCCGACCATGTCGGTGGGCAACTCCGCCGCCTTTGCCCAGCAGGCCACGCAGGTCATCATTGAAATCAACCTGTCCACGCCGCTGGCGCTGGAAGGCTTGCACGACATTTATATTCCGCAAACCCTGCCGGGGCGCGAGCCGATTCCCCTCACGCGCGTGGACCAGCGCCTGGGCAGCACGGCCATCGCCATCGACCCGGCCCGCATCGCAGCCATCGTCATCACGGACAGTCCCGACAGCCCGTCGAACGCCTTGCCGCCCGATGCGGAAACGCAGGCGATCGCCGGCCACGTGATCGCCTTCCTGCAAGGCGAAGTGGCGGCCGGGCGCATGGGCCCGGAATTGCTGCCCCTGCAGGCGGGCATCGGCACCATCGCCAACGCCGTGCTGCATGGCCTGATCGGCTCGCCCTTCCGCAACATGACGATGTATTCGGAAGTGCTGCAGGACAGCGCCATCGAGTTGCTCGACTCGGGCCAGCTGGCGTTTGCCTCGGCTTCGTCGATTACCCTGTCGGCCGCCGTGCATCAAAAGCTGATGGACAATATCGACCATTACCGGTCAAAAATCGTGCTGCGCCCGCAAGAGATCAGCAACCACCCGGAAATCGTGCGCCGCCTGGGCATCATCGCCCTGAACACTGCGCTCGAGTTCGATATCTACGGCAACGTCAATTCCACGCATGTGTGCGGCACGCACATGATGAACGGCATCGGCGGCTCGGGCGACTTTGCGCGCAATGGGCAAGTGTCGATGTTCGTGTCGAAATCGGCGGCCAAGGGCGGGCGCATTTCCAGCGTCGTGCCGATGGTCTCGCATGTGGACCATACGGAGCATGACGTCGACGTGCTGGTGACGGAGTGGGGCTATGCGGACTTGCGCGGCCTGGCGCCGCGCGAACGGGCGCCGCTGATCATCGAACGCTGCACGCACCCAGACTACCGCGCGCAACTGCGTGCGTATTATGACGCGGCATGCCAGCGCGGCGGCCATACGCCGCACATCCTGGAGCAGGCGCTGTCGTGGCACACGCGCCACCAGGAAACGCAGAGCATGCTGGCAGCGTAGCAGCTGCGCTAACATCAGGATAGGGCAGGGCGGTGCGGCACCGCGCCTGCCTTTTTGTTTTTCCTCAGTACATATGCAGCGCCTTGGCACCCAAGCCCAGCAGGGCAAACGTGGTGGTGGCCTGTATGCCCATGAACCACAGGAAGTGGGTGTGCATGTGCTTGCGGATGTCGCCCAGTTCCGTGCGCAAGGCATGGCAGTCGCCGCGCAAGTCGCCGCGAAACTGCGTCAGGTCGGCGCGCAGCAACTGCGATTCGTCGCGCAACTCCGTGCGTACATTGTCGAGGCCGTCGCCAAGACGCTGTTCCAGGGTCTTGAACCATAGCCGGTCATGTTCCCGGTCCGTTTCCAGTTTTGTCAGGCGCGCTTCCATGCGTACAGCATTGTGCGCGCCTTGCTGTTTGTCAAGCCGGTCCGTGGCATAGGCTTCGTTCATCTCGCCCTCCTTCGCGCGAGCCGCGCTGCACCAGCGCAGGCGGCTTCACTCCACTGTCCGCCTTTTCTGTCGGGACGGTTTGCGCTGGATCAAACGTCAGAAAGCCGGTGCAAAGCGCAGACGGATACCTGCCGTGACGACGGCCAGCAAGTCGTCGATATGCGCGTTCATTTCCGGGTGCGGCGTCCACGGGTCGCCCGCATCCATGACGATGCGCAGCGACACGAGGCCATGCAGCGATTGCCAGAAGACTTGCGTCATCGTGTGCAGCGCCGGCTCGTCCTGGCGCACCTGGCCCGCTTGCGCCAGTTCGGTAAACAGGTGCAGCGCGTAGGCGTACGGATCCTGCTCGATATTGCCGTGTTCGACCTCGACGGCGTCGATTTCCGCGTGCGGCCGCAATTCCATGAAGATCAGCGAGTATTCGTCGGGATGCTGGAAGCCGTACTCGATGTAGGCGCGGCCGACCAGGGTGATGCGCTGCCACGGATCATCGCTGGTAGCGCACGCCGTGCGCATGGCGCGCACCAGTTCCAGCAAATCCTTGTCCATGGCCTGGGCGATCAGGGTGGCCTTGTCGCGGAACAGGGCGTACACGACGGTGGTGGAAAAACCGGCCGCCTCGGCTACCTTGCGGATGGAGACGGCGCGCGCGCCGCCCTTCTTGATGAGATCTTTGACGACGTCGATGATGTGCTCGCGCCGCGCCTGAGCCTCGCGTAACTTTCTTTCCTGGATGTTAGTTAACTTCTTGTCCACGACTCTTTCCTGGCGACTCTATGAAAGCAAGAATTATAGGGGGCCGACCGGGCGCCAATGTGTCAGCCGTTGTTACAAAGCAGTTTTTTGTCCGGTAGATGCAACAGCTGACCGATTTTTCGCGCTTTTGCCTGGCACTTTTCCATCGATGCCCCGGATTGGTGCATAAAACGCCGGGCCAGGCTTTGCGAACGGTGCCAAAGGGCGGAAAATAGCGGGATAGCTTACACTGCGTTTTTTAGCGCAACGGCGCCAGCCCACGAGGCAACGCCGGAACACTTACATTCGGACGGGATCATTACATGACCATTAAAATCAGCCAGAACTTCGACTCGGGCGCCATCGACGTGGTGAGCGCCACCAGTGCCGGCGCCATCGACCTGAACTTGCGCAAGGATAGCCACGCCGACATCCACCAGTGGTTCCACTTCCGCCTGCAGGGCGCGCGCGGCCAGGCGTGCACGATGCGCTTCCTGAACGCGGGCCAGGCCACCTATCCGGCCGGCTATGAAGACTACCAGGCCGTGGCCAGCTACGACAGCGAAAACTGGTTCCGCGTGCCAACGTCGTTCGACGGCCAGGTCATGACGATTTCGCACACGCCGGAACTCGACAGCGTGTACTACGCGTATTTCGAGCCGTATTCGTGGGAACGCCATCTGCGCCTGCTGGGCGAAGTGGCCGAGCATCCGCTGGCGCGTGTGTCCGACCTGGGCAGCACGGTCGACGGCCGCGACATGAACATGGTGACCATCGGCAATCCGCAGGCGGAAAAGAAAATCTGGGTCATCGCGCGCCAGCATCCGGGCGAATCGATGGCCGAATGGTTCGTCGAAGGCTTGATCGACTCGCTGCTGGACGACGCCAACCCGATCGCGCGCAAGCTCTTGCAGCGCGCCGTGTTCCACATCGTGCCGAACATGAACCCGGACGGCTCCATCCGCGGCAACCTGCGCACGAATGCGGCAGGCGCCAACCTGAACCGTGAGTGGATGACGCCATCGCTGGAGTCCAGCCCGGAAGTGCTGTGCGTGAAAAACAAGATACACGAAACGGGCGTCGACATGTTCTTCGACATCCACGGCGATGAAGCGCTGCCGTACAACTTTGTGGCCGGCAATGAAATGTTGGAAAACTTCACGCCGGCGCAAGCGGCGCACCAGAAAGCCTTCATCGAGCGCTACAAGCAGGCCAGCCCCGACTTCCAGGACAAGTTCGGCTATGCCGCCAGCAAGTACAAGTCGGACATGCTGACCCTGGCATCGAAGTACGTCGGCCACCACTTCGGCTGCCTGGCGCTGACCCTGGAAATGCCGTTCAAGGAAAACGCCGACTTGCCGGATCCGGCCGTCGGCTGGAACGGCGCGCGCAGCGCGGCCCTGGGCGCGGCCATGCTGCAGCCTATCCTGCTGTCGCTGGATTGAACGGCGTTGTTCATGGGTATCGAGATCGAGCGTAAATTTCTGCTTGCCGGCGACGCCTGGCGCGGCCTGGGCCAGTCGGTCCTGCTGCGCCAGGGGTATTTGTCGTCCGCGCGCGAGCGCGTGGTGCGCGTGCGCATCGAAGGCGAGCAGGCGATGCTGACCATCAAGGGGGCGAACGTGGGCGCGACGCGCGGCGAGTGGGAGTATCCGATTCCGCTGGCCGACGCGGCCGAACTGCTCGACGGCCTGTGCGAACAGCCGCTGATCGAAAAGGTCCGTCACCGCATCGAACACGCGGGCATGGTGTGGGAAGTCGACGAGTTCCTGGGCGCCAATGCGGGCCTGGTGGTGGCGGAGATCGAACTGGCTTCGGAAGACCAGCCGTTCGAGAAACCCGACTGGGTCGGCGCGGAAGTGTCGGGCGATGCGCGCTACTACAACGCGAACCTGATCCGCCACCCGTTTTCACAGTGGTGACGAGGCGTCAAAAAGCTTGTTGAAATGAAAAAGGCGGAACTGGGGTTCCGCCTTTTTTTGTCTTTGAACGACTTGTCATCAACGTATCTACACCTCTTCAAACCGTAGCGAGCAAGCCCGATATCGGGTTGAGTAACGCAGCGGTACTAGAGTACCGCGAGTAACGCCGACCCGAGAGCGGGCTGCGCAGTAGGTTTGAAGAGCGTGTCATCAGATCAATGGAAATGCTCGGTACCTTGCGGCGTATCTTCCGGCATTTCCGCATGCGCCAGCTCGCCCACCGGGTCGGCAAACAGGGGCGCGCCGCAATCGTCGCAGTATTCGCCGACAAAACGTTCCGCGTGGCGTTTGATCTGCGTCACGCCGGCGGCGTTCAGATGTTCGATAATTTCATCGACGGGCGTCTTTTGCTTGTCCAGCGCGGCGATGCCGACCTGGATCAGGCCTTCGATCGGCGTGCCATCCTCGTCTTCCTGGCCGTACAAAGGCCAGACGATGCCGTAGATGACGTCCGGCGCCTGGCGCAGGGTGAAGGCGATGCGGTACTCGTCCACCTGGCCATCGGCCGCTTCCTCGCCGAAACCGGCGATGACGGCGCGCAGTTCCGACGGCTCGATGGCCAGCGTGTGCGTCAGGTAGTGCACGGCGGCGCGCACGGAGACGGGGCGTATCAGCTTGTCCGCTTCGCGGCAGGCCACGTAGTACGCTTCCGGCAGCAGCAGTTCCAGGCCGCAGCCCGGCAGCAGGCGGGCAATCGTTGGCGTCGCCTGCGCGCGCCATTGTTCCAGGGCGGCGCTGCGCTCCTTGATGAAGTCGGCCTGGCTGGCCGGCGTCTGCCAGCGGAACAGGGGGGCGCCGCTTGGGGCCACCACGGCCACCAGCAGGTAGCGCGTATCGGCCAGGAAGGGTGCCGTTTCCGCCTCTTTGCCTGATGGCTTGACTGCCGTGCCTTTCAGGGCGGCCAGTGCCAGCTTTTGCGTCTTGGCATAGGTTTCGACGTGGCTGCGCGGCAACTGGTCGATCGAATACAGGGTCGGCGCCATGGCCATCTTCGTGCCATCGGCCAGCAGGTGGGCGGCGAAATGTGCGGACAATACACCGTGCGCGTCGCCGGCCATGGGGCCGGAGGCGATGGAAAAGCGCGTCCACGCGAGGATGGGCACGGCCACCAGCAGGGCGTCGTAGCGCACGTCTTCATGCGTGACGACGGTCGATTCGCTGACGGCTTCAACGCAGTCCATCAGCACGTCGTAGGCGTTCAAGTCTTCCTTGAACAGGCTGCCCAGGGTGTTGTCGATGGTGTCCTGGTGGCCGGTTTTGAGTAATTTCTGGAGCTGCGTATCCAGGCTGTGTTCCCAGGACCGCTCTTCGAGACGGCTGGCTGCCTGTACGATCGCCTGGGCAAAGGTGACCAGGCGCTGGCTGTCGGCAGTCAGTTTATGGGATGAATCTTTGGAAGGACGACGCATAGCGGGATAAGAGTCTCGGAAAGTGAAAAAAATGGATCAGTCAAACAATGATAAACCCTTATAACCGTATTGTAGAGGATTCAGCCGCACGCAATACGTAAGCTGTCCTTAGATCATGCCAATAGTCTGAATTTCAAGGAAAAACGGGGTGCCGGGACGAAAAAAAGCGCCGGTCGGAACCGGCGCTTTTATCTTACCTCACAGCTGGGCTGATTACTCGGCCAGCAGTTGACGCAACACGAATGGCAGGATACCGCCATGCTTGTAGTAGTCGACTTCGATCGGCGTATCGATGCGCAGCAGGACTTTGACTTCCTGGCTGGAGCCGTCGGCGCGGTGGATCACCAGGGTAGCCAGTTGCTGTGGCTTGATTTCGCCTTCGAGGCCTTTCAGGTCGAAGGTTTCCTTGCCGGTGATGCCCAGGGTTTGCACGCTGTCGTCGCCGATGAATTGCAGCGGCAGCACGCCCATGCCCACCAGGTTCGAGCGGTGAATACGCTCGAACGAACGGGTGATCACGGCTTTCACGCCCAGCAGTTGGGTGCCCTTGGCTGCCCAGTCGCGCGACGAGCCCGTGCCGTACTCTTCGCCGCCGAAGACCATGGTTGGCGTGCCTTCAGCAACATATTTCATCGCTGCGTCGTAGATCGACATTTCTTCGCCGGAAGGCTGGTGGATCGTGATGCCGCCTTCGACTGCCGAACCGTCCGCTTTCGCAGGGATCATGCGGTTCTTGATGCGCACGTTGGCGAACGTGCCGCGCATCATGATTTCATGGTTGCCGCGACGCGAGCCGTAGGAGTTGAAGTCCGCTTTCAGGACGCCGTTTTCCTTCAGCCACTTGCCTGCAGGACCGTTTTCCTGGATCGAGCCGGCTGGCGAGATGTGGTCGGTGGTGATGGAATCGCCGAACACGCCCAGTGCGCGCGCGCCTTCGATGCCGGTGGCCACTGCCGCTGGCGTCATCGAGAAGTTGTCGAAGAACGGTGGTTCCGCGATGTAGGTCGATTTCGGCCAGTTGTAGACTTGACCGGACACGGTGGTGACTTTCTCCCACAGCTTGCCTGGCGCGCCCTTGACGTCCGCGTAGTTGTCCTTGAACACTTTGGCGTTCATGGCGAACTTCATCATGGCCGAGACTTCAGCCGAGGTCGGCCAGATGTCGCCCAGGTAAATGTCCTTGCCGCCCTTGCCCTTGCCGACTGGTTCCGTCATCAGGTCGCGCGTCATGTTGCCGGCGATGGCGTAAGCGACGACCAGCGGTGGCGAAGCGAGGAAGTTCGAGCGGATGTTCGGGTGAATACGCGCTTCGAAGTTACGGTTGCCCGACAGCACGGCCGACGCGACGATGTCGTGCGTGGCGATCGCTGCGTTCAGCTCAGGCGTCAGGTCGCCCGCATTGCCGATACAGGTGGTGCAGCCGTAGGCGGTCACGCCGAAGCCCAGTTTTTCCAGGTATGGCAGCAGACCGGCGGCCGTCAGGTACTCGGTCACGACGCGCGAGCCAGGGGCCAGCGAGGTCTTGATGTGCGGAGCGACTTTCAGGCCGGCTTCCACTGCTTTCTTGGCCAGCAGGCCGGCAGCCAGCATCACGCTCGGGTTCGAGGTGTTGGTGCACGAGGTGATCGCGGCGATCAGCACGTCGCCGTTCGACACTTTTACGCCGTTCGTCGTTTCGTACACGGCAGCCAGGTCGGCCGGGTTCTTGTTGAAGCCGTTTTCCGTCGTTGGCTTGGCGAACAGCTCGGCGAAGTTCGCCTTGACGTTGCCGATTTCGATACGGTCTTGCGGGCGTTTCGGGCCGGCCAGCGACGGAGCGACCGACGCCAGGTTCAGTTCCACCACGCGGGTGTAGTCGATGTCGCCCGCTTTTGGCACGCCGAACAGGTTTTGCGCCTTGAAGTAGCCTTCGAACGCGGCGATTTCAGCCTTGCTGCGGCCAGTGCCCTTGAAGTAATCGATGGTGGCTTCGTCGACAGGGAAGAAGCCCATGGTCGCGCCGTATTCCGGGGCCATGTTGGCGATCGTCGCGCGGTCGGTCAGGGTCAGCGATTCCGTGCCTTCGCCGAAGAATTCGACGAACTTGCCAACGACTTTCTCTTTGCGCAGCAGTTCGGTGATGGTCAGTACTAGGTCGGTGGCGGTGCAGCCTTCGCGCAGCGCGCCCGACAGGTTCACGCCGATGACGTCTGGCGTCAGGAAGTAGACCGGTTGGCCCAGCATGCCGGCTTCCGCCTCGATGCCGCCCACGCCCCAGCCGACCACGCCGATGCCGTTGATCATGGTGGTGTGCGAGTCGGTGCCGACCAGGGTGTCAGGGTAGTACACGTCGCCGGCTTTCTTGCCTGCGTGGTGCACGCCGCGTGCCAGGTATTCCAGATTGACCTGGTGGACGATGCCGAAGCCTGGTGGCACGACGCCGAAGGTGTCGAAGGCTTGCATGCCCCATTTCATGAACTGGTAACGCTCGTTGTTACGCGAGAATTCCAGTTTCATGTTCAGGTCCAGCGCTTTCTTTTCGCGGTAGTGATCGATGGTCACCGAGTGGTCGACCACCAGGTCGACCGGCACCAGCGGTTCGATTTTCTTCGCGTTGATGCCCATCTTGGCGGCCACGTTGCGCATCGCTGCCAGGTCGGCCAGCAGGGGCACGCCGGTGAAGTCTTGCAGCACGACGCGCGCCACTACGAACGGGATCTCGTCGGTGCGCTCGGCGGTCGGGCCCCAGCTCGCCAATTGCTTGACGTGTTCTTCGGTGACTTTTTTGCCGTCGCAGTTGCGCAATACCGATTCGAGCACGATACGAATCGACACTGGCAGGCGGGAGACATTGATGCCCAGGCTTTTTTCCAGCGCAGGCAGGGAGTACAGCTTGCCCTTCTTGCTATCCGAAATATTAAAGTCCTTGAGCGTGTTCAGAGTGTTGCGGGACATGACCTCTCCTTGTTGGGTATCGTCTATTTATTGATTATTCAAATTACAAAACATGACTGAGCCCCCGAAGAGGCCCTTGCTGCTCACATCAGCCGCCGGTCGCCGGCAGCACGCCCAGCGATGGTGCGGCTTCCACCACTGCCGCTGGCTTGGCTTGCTCCGCATCCTTGCATTCATTGGCCAGCTGGCGGCCCTGCTTGGAATCGAGCAGCATGCCTTTGGCCGGGATGCCGATCCAGACGAGACCATATAAACGGTTCTCGAAGCGGTTGGCGCCGGTGGTGGTGCCCACGCGGCTCAGGCGGTGCAGGCGCTTCTTCCAGCGCAGGGCGATGTGTTTGTCGTCAGTCGCATTGGTGTAGATGGTAATTTTATTACCAAGTTCACAATTAAAATCGGTGGAAGCGGAGCCGGCGGTGTCCGGCTCATCGGACTCTTCCTTGTCGACCACCGACATGGCGAGCGGATGCGCTTCCTTGGCGGCAGCTTTGGCCTTGGTGGCCTTGGCTTTCGGCTTGGCCTTGACGGCCTTGGCTTTTGCCGGCTCCTTGGTGTCCGTGGCGGCGAAGCTGGCCGGCGCCAGCGTGAGGGTCATGGCGCCCAGCGCGACGCTGCAGGCAATGGCTAATTTGGAGAGGGACATCGTGTAATTCCTGTCAGTTTTCAGTGGTGCTGGAAGAGGGGGTGTTGAGCAATGCAGCGGCCGCCTCGGGCAGGCCGAGGCCTGCCAGTTTGGCGCGTTGCAAAACGGTCCAATAATATCGGTAGCTGGCGCGGTCGTGCAAGCGGCCATTTTGCGCAATCGGTCCCCAGTTGGCACGCAGCGCTTCATTGAGGATATTGCTGGCTTCGTTGACTTCGGACAGGCGCGGCGTGAAGGCCTTGATGATGGGCTTGATCTGGTCCGGGTGGATGCTCCACATGCGCGTGTAGCCGAACTCGGCTGTCGCGCGCTGGGCGTCATTTGCCACCACGGCCGAATCGCGCACGTCCGTCGTCACGTTATGCGACGGCACCTTGCCGTGCGCGTGGCAGGCGGCGGCCACTTCCAGCTTGGCGCGCACCACCAGCGGATGCGTGAACTGGCCCGGCGTGCGCATGGCGGCGGCGGGAATGGCGCCGTAGTGGGCCGAAACGAAATCCATGATGCCGAAGGACAGGCATTCGACCTGGGGCAGGGCGGCGATCGCGTAGGCGTCGCGCAGCGCGCCATGCGTCTCGATCAGGATATGCACGGGCAGGTTGTCGCGGCCGGCGCGGCGCGCGTGCAGGTTGATCAGGTCGATGGCCAGCATGGCATCCTGCACGCCGCCCACCTTGGGTACGGCGATATAGGCCAGGCGGGACGCGGCGCTGCAGATGATTTCCACATCGCGCGCGAAAAACGGGCTGTCGACGTCGTGCACGCGCACACCGATGCGGTTGAACTGGTTCTCGTCGCTGGCCAGCAGGCCGGCGATCATGTGGGCGTGGGATTCTTCATTGCCGGCGCTGGCGCCGTCTTCGCAGTCGAACGTGATGTCGAACAGGGGGCCAAGCTCTTGTTGCAAAGCAATCGATTTACGCATCAGCTTTTCAGAGCCGGCGTAGTGGTCGCAAGCGGCGAGCAACAGCGGCTGGCGTTTGCCTTGGAATAAAACCTCGGAAGGGTGCATGCTTAAGGCATTTCTGCAGGTAAAAACTACTTGAGAAAACAGCCGCGCCGCGAATGTCGCGGGCGGCCTTCTTGGCGGGCGGCGCTCAGGCCGCGCCGCCAATACTGGATTTACGCCAGCAGGTGTTTCACGCCTTCGCGCTCTTCGGTCAGTTCTTTCAGGGTCAGGTTGATGCGCTCTTGCGAGAATGCATCGATTTCCAGACCTTGAACGATGGTGTACTCACCGTTGTCGGTGGTGACCGGGAAGCCGAACACGGTGCCTTCAGGAATGCCATACGAGCCATCCGAAGGAACGCCCATGGTGGTCCACTTGCCGGCGGTGCCCAGCATCCAGTCATGGATGTGGTCGATGGCGGCGTTCGCTGCCGACGCTGCCGACGACAGGCCGCGCGCTTCGATGATGGCCGCGCCGCGCTTGCCGACGGTTGGCAGGAAGGTGTTGGCGTTCCATTCCTGGTCGTTGATCAGGTCCTTGACAGCCTTGCCGTTCACGGTGGCGAAACGGTAGTCGGCGTACATCGTTGGCGAGTGGTTGCCCCACACGGTCAGCTTTTCGATGTCTTTCACTGCGGTGCCGGTCTTGGCAGCGACTTGCGACAGCGCGCGGTTGTGGTCCAGGCGCAGCATGGCGGTGAAGTTTTTTGCCGGCAGCGATGGCGCCGATTTCATGGCGATGTAGGCATTGGTGTTGGCAGGGTTGCCGACCACCAGCACTTTGACGTTGCGCGAAGCGACGGCGTCGAGCGCCTTGCCTTGCACGGTGAAGATCTGGGCGTTCGCTTCCAGCAGGTCCTTGCGTTCCATGCCTGGGCCGCGTGGACGCGCGCCAACCAGTACGGCCACGTCGACATCCTTGAAGGCGGTCAGCGGATCGGAGTGGGCGGTCATTTCCGTCAACAGCGGGAACGCGCAGTCGTCGATTTCCATCATCACGCCCTTGAGCGCCTTCTGGGCTTTTTCGTCCGGGATTTCAAGCAATTGCAAGATGACAGGCTGGTCTTTGCCGAGCATGTCGCCATTGGCGATGCGGAACAACAGGGCGTAGCCGATCTGGCCGGCGGCGCCGGTCACTGCAACACGCATTGGGGTTTTAGCCATGATGAATCTCCAAAAATGGGAAAGAAAACGGGCTTGAAGCTGGGCTTACGCTTATCCGGAAAAACTATAATGATACCAAAACCGGCCCGCGCCACCGAATTGCTGGTGTACGCTGCCGTCACGCTTGTGCTGCACGAGGCCAGAGTGGCTGGCCGACAACATAAAACGCTGGCTCACAAGTTTTATCGAGGGCAGTTTAGGCCTCCGATCTCTATCTGTCAATCATATCTTATGTCTTATATAAGACAGATAACTGCGTGTGTTTTACTGGACGCGGGCAGTGATTTGTGTTGAAATGTCGGACTATGAATTCCGCCTCGTCCAATCTGACCAACAATGCCACTGCTGCAAGCGGGGCGGTCAGTCCGACCGCGGGCACCCCGGCCACGCCTGTTGCCGCAGCGGCCAGCACCGCCTCCGCCCCTGTTGCCAGCGTCAATGCCACCGCTGCCGTGCCAGCGCCTGCCGCGAATGCCTCGCCCACCTTCAGTCCCCTGTACCAGCAGATCAAGGCGCTCATCACGCAGAGCCTGCAATCGGGCGAATGGAAGCCGGGCGAACTGATTCCCAGCGAAGTCGAGCTGGCGGGCCGTTTCAAGGTCAGCCAGGGCACGGTGCGCAAGGCCATCGATGAACTGGCCGCCGAGAATCTCGTCATGCGCCGCCAGGGCAAGGGCACCTTCGTGTCCACCCACCATGAGGCGCGCGCACATTTCCGCTTCCTGCGCCTGGTGCCGGACGAAGGCGTGCCGCATTATCCCGAAAGCAAGTTTATCGAAGTCAAGCGCGTGCGCGCGCCGGCCGACGTGGCGCGCCTGATGGACCTGAAGTCCGGCGACGCCGTCATCTTCATCAAGCGCGTGCAGTATTTCGACGGCGTGCCGACCATCGTCGAGGAATTGTGGCTGCCCGGCCTGATCTTCAAGGGCCTGACGGCCGAGCGCCTGGTGGAATACAAGGGCCCCATGTACGGCCTGTTCGAAACGGAATTTGGCACGCGCATGATCCGCGCGTCCGAACAGATCCGCGCCGTGTGCGCCGACGCGGGCGCCGCGCAATTGTTAAATATCGACCTCGGCACGCCCTTGCTCAGTTCCGAGCGCGTGTCGTTTACCTACGGCGACAAGCCGGTCGAACTGCGCCGGGGCTTGTACCTGACCAGTCGTCATCATTATCAGAATGAACTCAGCTGAAGCGGCGGGGCGCCCGTGGGCGTCCGAACAAGCAGCAAGGCTGAAGTGCATCGCTTGCAAGATGCCTGCCGCAAGGCTGGCAACGGAGACAACGGAAAGCGCAGCGACAGCATGGCCCGCCCCGGCGGGCCGTGTTTTGCCGGCGATTCTGTAATTAAATTACGTGAACTACGGAAAGTAGCGCGGTATTTTGTAGTAAAAAACCATTTTGGTTATATGTAACAATAGATATTGGTATGGGTTGCGAAAATCGGCGAAAATCGCGGCTTCAATATTTAGTTGAAATTCAAAGGGGAGGTTTTTGTTATGTCTGAAGCCGTAAGAGAAGTACCAAAAAAAGAACGGCCGCAATTCCGTAACATTCATGTTACCGAATTGTCGAACTACCGCATGGCTGTCGGCGCCATCGTCTCGATCCTGCATCGCATCAGCGGTTTCATCATTTTCGCCTTGCTGCCGTGCATCCTGTACATGCTGGAACTGAGCCTGCGTTCCGAAATGTCGTATGCCTACTTCCAGGGCATCGCCTCGCACTGGTTCGTCAAGCTGATCACCCTGGGTCTGGTCTGGGCCTTCCTGCACCACTTCTGCGCCGGCATCCGCCACCTGTTCATGGATGTGCACGTTGCCATCGAAAAAGATTCGGCACGCAAGACCGCGTCCTCCGTGCTGGTCGTGAGCCTGGTGCTGACGGCTTTGGTCGCTTTGAAACTGTTTGGAGTATTTTAAACATGGCAGACAATAATATCGGACCGAAACGCCTCGTCGTCGGTGCCCATTACGGCTTGCGCGACTGGCTGGCGCAACGCGTTACCGCCATCGTCATGGTGGCCTATGTTGCCATCCTGCTTATTTCTTTCCTGACCGGCAGCAACTTCAGCTATGAAGGCTGGGCTGGTCTGTTCGCACAGCAGTGGTTTAAATTGTTCAGCCTGGTGACCTTCGTCGCCCTGTTCTACCACGCATGGGTCGGCGTACGCGACATCTGGATGGACTACGTGAAAAGCGCTGGCCTCCGTCTGACCCTGCAAATTGCCACCATGCTGTGGTTGATCGCTTGTGCCGGCTGGACGGTACAGATACTCTGGAGTGTGTAATCGTGGCAGCATATAAATCTGCAATCCCTACCCGCCGCTTTGATGCGGTAATCGTTGGCGCCGGCGGTTCCGGCATGCGCGCGTCGTTGCAACTGGCTGAAGCCGGTCTGAACGTCGCAGTTCTGTCGAAAGTTTTCCCGACCCGCTCGCACACCGTTGCGGCGCAGGGCGGTATCGGCGCGTCGCTCGGCAACATGGCCGAAGACAACTGGTTTTGGCACATGTTCGACACCGTCAAGGGTGGCGACTATCTGGGCGACCAGGATGCCATCGAATTCATGTGCCGCGAAGCACCGAAAGTCGTGTACGAGCTGGAACACTTCGGCATGCCATTCGACCGCAACCCTGACGGCACCATCTATCAGCGTCCATTCGGCGGCCACACGGCCCACTTCGGCGAAAAGCCGGTGCAGCGCGCTTGCGCGGCAGCCGACCGTACCGGTCACGCCCTGTTGCACACCCTGTACCAGCGCAACGTGCGCGCCCGTACGCACTTCTTCGTCGAATGGATGGCGCTCGACCTGATCCGTGACGCCGAAGGCGACGTGATCGGTGTTGTCGCGCTGGAAATGGAAACCGGCGAATGCATGATCCTGGAAGCAAAAACGACGGTCATGGCAACGGGCGGCGCAGGCCGCATCTTCGCCGCGTCGACCAACGCCTTCATTAACACGGGCGACGGCATGGGCATGGCGGCACGCGCCGGCCTGCCGCTGCAGGACATGGAATTCTGGCAGTTCCACCCGACCGGCGTGGCCGGCGCGGGCGTATTGATCACCGAAGGCGTGCGCGGCGAAGGCGGCATCCTGATCAATAGCGAAGGCGAACGCTTCATGGAGCGCTATGCGCCGACCCTGAAGGATCTGGCGCCGCGCGACTTCGTCTCGCGTTCGATGGACCAGGAAATCAAGGAAGGCCGCGGCTGCGGTCCGAACAAGGACCACGTGATGCTGGACTTGCGCCATATCGGCGCCGACACCATCGCCAAGCGCCTGCCGTCGATCCTGGAAATCGGCCACAAGTTCGCCAACGTCGACGCCACCAAGGAACCGATTCCTGTCGTGCCGACGATTCACTACCAGATGGGCGGCATCCCGACGAACATCCACGGCCAGGTCGTCACCCCGACCGGTCCGGATAATTCGGCCAAGGTTGTCAACGGCCTGTACGCGATCGGCGAATGCGCCTGCGTCTCGGTGCACGGCGCCAACCGCCTGGGCACGAACTCGCTGCTCGACCTGGTGGTCTTCGGCCGCGCGGCCGGCAACCACATCGTCAACAGCGGCCTGAAAGCCAAGGAAAACAAGCCTTTGCCAGCCGATGCAGCCGATTTCGCCATGGGCCGCCTGGCGCGCCTGGAAAACTCGACCGGCACGGAAACCGTGCAGGGCGTGGCGAACGACATCCGCGCAACGATGCAGAAGTACTGTGGCGTGTTCCGTACCGACGAGATGCTGAACAAGGGCGTCGAAGAAATCATGAAGCTTGACGAGCGCCGCAAGCACGTCTCCTTCAAGGATAAGTCGATGGTCTTCAACACGGCCCGCGTGGAAGCGCTGGAGCTGGACAACCTGATCGAAACGGCGAAAGCGACCATCGTTTCGGCAGCTGCCCGCAAGGAATCGCGCGGCGCCCACGCCCAGGACGACCATCCGCAACGTGACGACGACAACTGGATGAAGCACACTCTGTGGTATTCGGAAGGCAACCGACTGGAATACAAGCCAGTCGTGACCAAGCCGCTGACGGTTGATACCTTCAAACCGAAACCACGTACTTTCTAAGGCTATACCATGGCACGCACTCTCAAATTCAAAATCTACCGCTACGATCCTGACCAGGATGCCAAGCCGTACATGCAAGACCTGACGGTCGAACTGAAAGACACCGACAAGATGCTGCTCGACGCACTGCAGCGCATCAAGGCGGACGTCGATGACTCGCTGGCCCTGCGCCGCTCGTGCCGCGAAGGCGTGTGCGGTTCGGACGCGATGAACATCAACGGCAAGAACGGCCTGGCATGCACGACCAATCTGAACGAACTGTCGGAGCCTATCGTGCTGCGTCCGTTGCCAGGTCTGCCAGTCATCCGCGACCTGATCGTCGACATGACGCAATTCTTCAAGCAGTACGATTCGATCAAGCCTTTCCTGATCAACGATTCGATCCCGCCTGAAAAAGAGCGCCTGCAGTCGCCGGAACAGCGCGAAGAACTCGATGGCCTGTACGAGTGCATCCTGTGCGCATGCTGCTCCACGTCGTGCCCGTCGTTCTGGTGGAATCCGGACAAATTCGTCGGCCCGGCCGGTCTGCTGCAAGCCTACCGCTTCATCGCCGACTCGCGCGACGAAGCCACCGGTGCGCGTCTGGACAACCTGGAAGACCCGTACCGCCTGTTCCGCTGCCATTCGATCATGAACTGCGTCGACGTCTGCCCCAAAGGGTTGAACCCGAACAAGGCGATCGGCAAGATCAAGGAATTGATGGTCCGCCGCGCGATCTGATCACCCTGATCGCGTCCGCCGGGCGCCGTTTGCGGGAAGAGGGTATCCTCTCTTGCCTGCAGGCGGCGCCTGCAAAGCAGCACCGTGCCGCAAGGCACACGTAAAGTGGTAAACCAAATGACAGAATCAATTTTGTCCTCGCATCAGGCCGACCCGGCCAACCGCGCCCGCCTGCGCTGGCGTTCACGCCGTGGCCTGCTGGAAAACGACATTATCCTGACCCGTTTTCTCGATGCGTATGAAACCGAATTGACCGATGAAGAAGTTGACGCGCTGACGCGTTTGCTGGATTTATCGGACAATGCGTTAATGGATCTGGTACTGGCCCGTAAAGAGCCGGAAGGCGAAGTCGATCTGCCGCATGTGCGCGCACTGCTGCAACGACTGCGCATTGCCTAGACGCCTGGGCGATATATTGCAAACGGTGCGAGTGGCGCGCTGTAGCACTGCCGAATTGCGGTGCGAATTGCAGCCAGAATTTTTGATTTTAATTTCGACTCACTCCCGAGAAGGAAGAGCCCATGAATATCTCTGACACAAAAGCTACCCTGTCGTTCTCCGATGGCAGCCCATCGCTTGAATTTCCAATCTACAAAGGCACGGTTGGCCCGGACGTCATCGACATCCGCAAACTGTACGCCGGTAGCGGCAAGTTCACCTACGACCCAGGCTTTATGTCGACGGCCGCCTGCAACTCGTCAATCACCTACATCGACGGCGACAAGGGCGAGCTGCTGTACCGTGGTTACCCGATCGAACAGTTGGCCGTCAACGCCGACTTCATGGAATCGTGCTACCTGCTGCTGAACGGCGAACTGCCGAACGCGGCGCAGAAAGCCAAGTTCGTCGACACCGTCACCAAGCACACGATGGTGCACGAACAGATGCAATTCTTCTTCCGTGGCTTCCGCCGCGACGCGCATCCGATGTCGGTCCTGGTGGGCACCGTCGGCGCGCTGGCATCGTTCTACCATGACTCGCTGGACATCAACGACCCGCGTCACCGCGAAGTGTCGGCCATCCGCCTGATCGCCAAGATGCCTACCCTGGTCGCCATGACCTACAAGTACTCGGTCGGCCAGCCGTTCGTGTACCCACGCAACGACCTGTCGTACAGCGCCAACTTCATGCACATGATGTTCGCCAACCCGTGCGAAGAGTACAAGGTCAACGACGTGCTGGTGCGCGCTCTGGACCGCATCCTGATCCTGCACGCGGACCACGAGCAAAATGCATCGACTTCGACCGTCCGTCTGGCCGGTTCGTCGGGCGCCAACCCGTTCGCCTGTATCGCTGCCGGTATCGCCTGCCTGTGGGGCCCTGCCCACGGCGGCGCCAACGAAGCGGCACTGAACATGCTGAAAGAAATCGGCACCGTCGAGAACATCCCTGCCTTCATCGCGCAAGTCAAGGACAAGAACTCCGGCGTCAAGCTGATGGGCTTTGGCCACCGCGTGTACAAGAACTTCGATCCACGCGCCAAGCTGATGCGTGAAACCTGCTACGAAGTGCTGCAAGAACTGGGTCTGCAAGACGACCCACTGTTCAAGCTGGCGATGGAACTGGAAAAGATTGCACTGAACGACGAATACTTCGTTTCGCGCAAACTGTACCCGAACGTCGACTTCTACTCGGGCATCGTGCAATCCGCACTGGGCATCCCGGTATCGCTGTTCACCGGTATCTTCGCCATGGCCCGTACGATCGGCTGGATCGCCCAGTGGAACGAAATGATCGCCGACCCGGAACAGAAAATCGGCCGTCCGCGCCAGCTGTTCGTCGGTTCGACCACGCGCGAAGTATTGCCACTGGACAAGCGCGCTTAAGTTACCGCGTATTGTTCTTGCCGGGCCTTGCGGCCCGGCGCACAAAAGCGAGCCTCGCGGCTCGCTTTTTTTATGCCTGTCCGCACCGCCGGCCGCAAGCCGGGCTGGTATGCTCAGGCCTGGCTTCAACAGAAAACATAACGCGATGAATGACGAAACATGCGCCCCCAGCGGCGTAGCCTTGGGCGATACGGCATTTGGCTACACCTTGTCGCTGATCGGCGGCAAGTACAAGATGCTGATCCTGTATGCGCTGGCGGAAAACACGGTGCTGCGGCATAACGAACTCAAACGACACCTCGGCGGCATCGCCTTCAAGACCCTCAGCGTGGTCCTGAAGGAACTCGAAGCCGATGCGTTGATTCTCCGCAAGGAATATCCGCAAGTGCCGCCCAAGGTGGAATATTCCCTCTCAAGCAAGGGCGCTTCGCTGATCCCCGTGCTGCATACCTTGTGCGAATGGGGTGAACGGCACCAGCCTGCCTGATCCGGATATGCCTGGCAAAGGGGATTTCTGCAATAAAGTAACTTACTTTTTATACTGTATGGGTAATCAATGTGCGTACTTGTGGAAAGTACTCGCCATGGTTATGCTGTTTTTGCCCTTGCAGGCGCGCGGCCATGTGCTGCGCGCCTTGGGGCAGGGTACCGGCTTGCCTGCTTTTCTGTGCATGCGCGTCCGGTGCATCCATCCCATACTCAGGAAAGCAGCATGAAGAAAACCCTCGTTATCGTCTTCCATCCCTCGATCGACACATCGGTCGCCAACAAGCGCTGGCTGCAGGAGCTGGCGCAGCATCCCGAGCGCTACACCCTCCACGACGTGCACCGGGCTTATCCGGATGGAAATATCGATGTGGCGCGGGAGCAGGCGCTGGTGGAGGCGCACGCCAATGTGGTCTTGCAGTTCCCCGTGTACTGGTTTAACTGTCCGCCCTTGCTGAAGCGGTGGCTCGATGACGTGCTGGCGTATGGCTGGGCCTACGGCACGGGCGGCGACGCCTTCAAGGGCCGCAAGGTGGCGCTGGCCGTCACGGCAGGCATCCGCCAGGAAGACTTCACGCCGGAAGGCAAGTGGAAGGTCGCCCTGGCGCAGCTGCTGGCGCCGTTCGATGTCACCCTGGCGTATATCGGCGCCGACAACCGCCGCTTCTTTGCCTTCTATGGTGCGGAAGACGGGCCGAAGGAAACGGGTTATGCCGGGCGGCTGGCGCGCAGCGCGCAAGAGTATGAACGCTTCCTGGCCGCCTTATAGGAGCGCTGGTCCAGCCTCAGTTCAAGGCCGCTTCCAGCTGGTGCAGGGCGACCTGCCGGCCCTCCAGCTGCAGGCTGTCGCCCTCATAGGGTTGCGGCAGGACGATGCGGTGCGGCGCATTGTGCTTGAGGATGCCGCCCCAGTGGGCGACCCTGGCGCCGGCCTGGCGGCGTATCGCCTCGACCGTGGCGCCGCTGGCGAGGATATGGGCCTGCGGAAAAGCTTGCTGCAGCACGCCCAGGCCGAAATAGGCTTGCGGTTCGGCCGCGCTGATATAGATGGTGGTCAGGCGCTTGCCGCTGGCGGCGATGGTGTGCGCTAACTGCGCCGCATCGTCGCGCAGGAACTGGGTATTGACGAGGATGGCGTCCGCCACGCCGCTCAGCAGCAGCGAGGTGGACGGTGCGCGGCCCAGCACATCCAGTTGGAAGGTCTCCAGCGTGCGGGAGGGGTGAAAGGGGAGGGCGGCGCGTGCAAGCATATTATTCTTTCAATATTAGATACTCTCTTGCATATTATCCTTTCGACCAGACACGGGAAATAGGGTAGATTGCAATACTTAGTTGCATGAATCGGATGAATCAAGGGAGTACCCGCATGGACCGCATCACCGCCGCACAAGTATTTGTCGCCATCGCCGAGCGTGGCAGCATGGTGGCCGCCAGCGACGCGCTCGACATGTCGCGCGCCATGGTGACGCGCTACCTGGCCGAGATGGAGCAGTGGGCGGGGGCGCGCTTGCTGCATCGCACCACGCGCCGTTTGAGCCTGACGGATGCGGGCGAGGCCACCCTGGCGCGCTGCCGGCAGATGCTGGAAGTGGCCGGCGCCATGGCCGTCACCTCGCCCGAGGGCCTCGACACGCCGCACGGCTTGCTGCGCATCACCTGCTCGCAATCGCTGGCGCAGACGGCGCTGGCCGGCGCAGTGACCGCTTACCTGCGGCGCTACCCGCGCGCCGCCGTCGACCTGCAGATGGAGAACCGCGCCGTCAACCTGGTGGAGCAGCGCATCGACCTGGCGATCCGCATCACGAACGCGCTCGAGCCGAACCTGATCGCGCGCCAGCTGGCCAGCTGCGCTTCGGTGGTGTGCGCCGCACCATCGTACCTGGCGGCGCACGGCACGCCGCGCCGGGCGGAAGACCTGGCCCTGCACAACTGCCTGACGTACACGTATTTCGGCAAGAGCCTGTGGCAGTTCACGCACGACGGGGAAGCGCTCACTGTTCCCGTCAGCGGCCGCCTGTCGGCGAATGAGTCGCTGGTCTTGCTGGTGGCCACGGTGGCGGGGGCGGGCATCTCCATGCAGCCGCGCTATTCGGCCGCGCCGCTGATCGCCAGCGGGCAGCTGGTGGAGCTCCTGCCCGCGTATCAGCCGCAGGACATGGGCATCTACGGCATCTACACCTCGCGACAGCACATGTCGCCCTTGCTGCGCACCATGCTCGACTTCCTGGTGGAGTGGTTTGCCGGCGATCCCGATTGGCTGGCGGCCATCGCGGCGGCGCCGTTGCCGGGCAGACCAGTTGGACGCAAGCGGCACGCCGGCAGGGCTGCCGATGTGCTGTAAGCGCAACAGTGACAGGCTTGCAAGCCCGGGAAAATCAACAACACAGCTTACATTTGCTTGCCAAATAAAATTCAACTAGCGGTTGTTGCGTTACAATACCGCGTGCTATTCTAAATGACGGTATGCAGAATGCTGGTGCAATAAAAAAGCCCTTCCCCACAACTTGATGTGCAATCCGCTAACCGGTCAGGCCGTGTCGCGGAAGGTTAGATTAACCCGCTAATTCCTCGCGAAGCGCGAAGAAAGGTGAGCAATATATGCAGCAATTAACGACCAACTCCTACCTGTTCGGTGGGAATGCTCCGTACGTGGAAGACCTGTACGAGGCGTATCTGAACAACCCAGGCTCGGTACCCGATAACTGGCGTTCCTACTTCGACGCAATGCAGCACGTGCCTGCCGTCGATGGCACCAACAAGCCTGACGTGGCGCATGCCTCCGTCGTCGCCTCGTTCGCCGAGCGCGCAAAAGCTGGTCCGATCCGCACCGTGACCGCTTCCTTCGATGCTGAAATGGGCCGCAAGCGCGTCGCCGCCACGCAGCTGATCGCCGCTTACCGCTACCTTGGTTCGCACTGGGCCAACCTGGATCCGCTGCAACGCCAGGAACGTCCGATGATCCCTGAGCTCGAGCCGAGCTTCTACGGTTTCACCGACGCGGACATGGACACCGTGTTCAACATCAGCAATACCTATTTTGGCCCCGAGACCGCCACCCTGCGCGATCTGCTGAACTATCTGCGCGATACCTACACGCGTTCGATCGGCGCCGAATTCATGTACATCTCCGACCCGGCCGAAAAGCGCTGGCTGCAAGAGAAACTGGAAGCGATCCGCTCCACCCCGAATTTCACCCCAGAGAAAAAAATCCACATCCTCGACCGCCTGACCGCGGCTGAAGGCCTGGAACGCTATCTGCACACCCGCTACGTGGGCCAGAAGCGCTTCTCCCTGGAAGGCGGCGAAACCTTCATCGCCTCGATGGATGAAACCATTCAGCGCGCCGGCGAAAAAGGCGTGCAGGAAATCGTTATCGGCATGGCCCACCGCGGCCGCCTGAACGTACTGGTGAACACCCTGGGCAAGGCGCCGCAGGAACTGTTCGAAGAATTCGAAGGCAAGCATGGCGACGACCTGCCTGCCGGAGACGTGAAATACCATCAAGGCTTCTCGTCGGACATCTCCACCGCAGGCGGCCCGGTCCATCTGTCGCTGGCGTTCAACCCGTCGCACCTGGAAATCGTCAACCCTGTGGTCGAAGGTTCCGTCAAGGCCCGCATGGATCGCCGCGGCGATGCGCAAGGCGCGCAAGTGCTGCCTATCCTGGTGCACGGCGATGCCGCTTTCGCCGGCCAGGGCGTGGTCATGGAAACGCTGAATCTGGCGCAAACCCGTGGCTACCATACCGGCGGCACGGTGCATATCGTGATCAACAACCAGATCGGTTTCACCACCTCGGATCCGCGCGATGCCCGCTCGACCCTGTACTGCTCGGACGTCGTCAAGATGATCGAAGCACCGGTCCTGCACATCAATGCCGATGATCCGGAAGCCGTGGTGCTGGCGACGCAGATCGCGCTCGACTACCGCATGGAATTCAAGAAGGACATCGTCCTCGACATCATCTGCTACCGCAAGCTGGGCCACAACGAGCAGGATACGCCGGCACTGACGCAACCGCTGATGTACAAGAAGATCGGCCAGCATCCAGGCACCCGCAAGCTGTACGCGGACAAGCTGGTAGCGCAAGGCGTGATACCTGCCGATGGCGGCGACAAGATGGTGGCCGCTTTCCGCGACGCCATGGACGCCGGCAAGCACACCGTCGATCCGGTCATCTCGAACTTCAAGAACAAGTACGCCGTCGACTGGCTGCCGTTCCTGAACAAGAAATGGACCGATTCGGCCGACACCGCCGTGCCGATGACGGAACTGAAACGCCTGGCCACCCGCATCACCACCGTGCCGGAAGACTTCAAGGTCCACTCGCTGGTTGAAAAAGTACTGGGCGACCGCGGCACCATGGGCCGTGGCGAAATGAACCTGGACTGGGGCATGGGCGAACACCTGGCCTACGCTTCGCTGGTATCGTCCGGCTACGCCATCCGCCTGACGGGCCAGGACGCCGGCCGCGGCACGTTCGTGCACCGCCACGCCGTCCTGCATGACCAAAACCGCGAGCGTTGGGATGCGGGTACCTACATTCCGCTGCAAAACGTGTCGGACAACCAGGCGCCGTTCACCGTCATCGACTCGGTGCTGTCCGAAGAAGCCGTACTGGCCTTCGAATACGGCTACTCGACCGCTGAACCGAACACGCTGACGATCTGGGAAGCCCAGTTCGGCGACTTCGCCAACGGCGCGCAAGTGGTGATCGACCAATTCATCAGCTCCGGCGAAGTGAAGTGGGGCCGCGCTTCTGGCCTGGTCATGATGCTGCCGCACGGTTACGAAGGCCAGGGTCCTGAGCACTCGTCCGCGCGTCCAGAGCGTTTCCTGCAGCTGTGCGCAGACAACAACATGCAAGTGGTGCAGCCGACGACGGCTTCGCAGATCTTCCATTTGCTGCGCCGCCAGATGGTGCGCCAGTTCCGCAAGCCGCTGGTCATCCTGACGCCGAAGTCGCTGTTGCGCAACAAGGATGCCGGTTCGCCGCTGACCGACCTGGCCAAGGGCGGTTTCCAGACCGTCATCGGCGAAGTCGACGACAAAATCGACGCCAAGAAAGTCAAGCGCGTGGTCGCCTGCTCGGGCAAGGTCTACTACGACCTGGTCAATGCACGCAAGACCCGCGGCCAGACCGACACGGCCATCGTGCGCCTGGAACAGCTGTATCCGTTCCCGCACAAGTCGTTCGCTGCTGAACTGAAGAAGTTCCCGAACCTGGTCGAAGTCGTCTGGGCGCAGGACGAGCCGCAAAACCAGGGCGCCTGGTTCCAGATCCAGCACAACATCTTCGAAGGCCTGGAATCGGGTCAACGTCTGGCTTACGCCGGCCGTCCTGCTTCGGCGTCGCCTGCTGTCGGTTACTATGACAAGCACTATGCCCAGCAAAAAGATCTGCTGGAAACGGCATTCTCGAAGCTGAAGGGTTTTATCCTGACCAAGTAAGTGGCAGGATGACGGGGGCCATGCGTATGCATGGCGCCTGTTCGCATACATCGTGACGGAGCGCCGCCCTTGCTACGCAGGGGCGGCGCCGCAATAACAAAATAAACGGAGTTTTACATGGCACAAATCGAAGTCAAAGTTCCCCAGTTGTCGGAATCGGTTGCAGAAGCGACCCTGCTGGCATGGCACAAGAAAGTCGGCGAAGCAGTTGCGCGCGACGAAAACATGATCGATATCGAAACCGATAAAGTGGTGCTGGAACTGCCGGCGCCAGCCGCTGGCGTGATCGTTCAAATTATCAAGGCTGACGGCGCTACCGTTGTCGCCGGCGAAGTCATCGCCATCATCGACACCGACGGCTCGGCCAAGGTCAGCCCGATGGAAGTGTCGGCCGTGCCTGCACCAGCCCTGGCTGCCGCCGCGCAAGACGCCGCTACCGCGTCCGCGCCAGCCGCTGCGACCAAAGGCGATGTCGCCATGCCTGCCGCCGCCAAGATCCTGTCCGAAAAAGGCCTGTCCGCTGGCGACGTCGCCGGTTCGGGCAAAGACGGCCGCGTGACCAAGGGCGACGCCCTGGCCGCTTCCGCCAAGCCAGCTGTTGCGCCGCTGGCGCCAGCCGCTGCCAAGCCAGCGCTGCAGCAAGTTGCCACGCCGTCGGCCGCCAGCCTGGGCGACCGCCCAGAAGAGCGCGTGCCGATGAGCCGCCTGCGCGCACGTATCGCCGAGCGCCTGCTGCAATCGCAATCGACGAACGCCATCCTGACCACGTTCAATGAAGTGAACATGCAGCCGGTCATCGACCTGCGCAACAAGTACAAGGACAAGTTCGAGAAAGAGCACGGCGTCAAGCTGGGCTTCATGTCCTTCTTCGTCAAGGCCGCCGTCGCCGCCCTGAAAAAATACCCGATCATCAATGCTTCCGTTGACGGCAACGACATCGTCTACCACGGCTACTTCGACATCGGTATCGCTGTCGGTTCGCCACGCGGCCTGGTCGTGCCTATCATCCGCAACGCGGACCAGCTGTCGATCGCCGACATCGAGAAAAAAATCGGTGAATTCGGCGCGAAAGCCAAGGAAGGCAAGCTGACCCTGGACGACCTGACGGGCGGCACGTTCTCGATCTCGAACGGCGGCACCTTCGGCTCCATGCTGTCGACCCCGATCATCAACCCGCCGCAATCGGCCATCCTGGGCGTGCATGCGACCAAGGACCGCGCGGTTGTCGAAAACGGCCAGATCGTGGTACGTCCGATGAACTACCTGGCCATGTCCTACGACCACCGCATCATCGACGGCCGCGAAGCCGTCCTGGGCCTGGTGGCGATGAAAGAAGCGCTGGAAGATCCTGCACGCCTGCTGCTGGACCTGTAAGCACTGTAGTCCCCCGGCGTAGCCGCCGGGGCAATGTAGCTGATACCCCTTGCCAGAAGACGCAGCTGGCTGATCTCAATGAAAGAGGATTCCCATGAACGTCTCTGAAGAAATCAAGCGTCTGCACGAGTTGCACCTGGCAGGTGCCCTGAGCGACGCGGAATTCGCGCAAGCGAAAGCCAAGCTCCTGAGCAATATCAACCTGGACAAGCCGGACAACGCGTCCGGCGCCGCTTCCGGCCCCGCGAACGACCTGGTGCAGGAATTCAACCGCCTGCGCCGGTCGCGCAACGACCGCTGGCTCGGCGGCGTCTGCGGCGGCCTGGGTCGCGCTTCCGGCATGGAAGCGTGGATCTGGCGCCTCGTCTTCGTCCTGTTTACATTGACCTTCGGCTTCGGCGTGGTGATTTACCTTCTATTGTGGATTTTCGTACCAGACGAAGAGATTGGAATAACAAAACATGAGTACTAAACAATTTGACGTAGTTGTCATCGGTGCGGGCCCTGGCGGCTACATCGCCGCCATCCGCGCAGCGCAGCTGGGCTTTTCCGTCGCTTGCGTCGACGAGTGGTCGAACGCCAAGGGCGGCGCCGCGCCTGGCGGTACCTGCACCAACGTCGGCTGCATCCCGTCGAAAGCGCTGCTGCAATCGTCCGAGCATTTCGAACACGCGGGCCACAGCTTCGCCGAGCACGGCATCGACGTCGCCGGCCTGAAGCTGAACCTGGGCCAGATGCTCAAGCGCAAAGACACCGTCGTCAAGCAAAACAACGACGGCATCCTGTACCTGTTCAAGAAGAACAAGATCGCCTTCTTCCACGGCCGCGCCGCTTTCGCTGCCGCCGCCGCTGGCACGTATGACATCAGCGTGACGGGCGAAGCCAACGAAACCCTGACGGCCAAGCACGTGGTCATCGCCACGGGTTCGAACGCGCGCGAACTGCCGGGCGCACCCTTCGACGAGAAACTGATCTTGTCGAACACGGGCGCACTGGCCATCGACGCCGTACCAGCCAAGCTGGGCGTCATCGGTGCCGGCGTGATCGGCCTGGAAATGGGCAGCGTCTGGCGCCGCCTGGGTTCCGACGTCACCGTGCTGGAAGGCCTGCCGGTCTTCCTGGGCGCTGTCGACGAGCAGATCGCCAAGGAAGCGTCGAAGCTGTTCACCAAGCAAGGTTTGAAGATCAACCTCGGTTGCAAGATCGGTGCGATCACGCCAGGCAAGAAAGACGTCACCGTGGAATTCGTGGACGCCAAGGGCGAAGCGCAAAAAGCCGTGTTCGACAAACTGATCATCTCGATCGGCCGTACGCCGAACACGAATGGCCTGGGTGCCGACAAGGTCGGCCTGCAGCTGGACGAACGCGGCTTCATCGCCGTCGACGGCGACTGCAAGACCAACCTGCCGAACGTGTGGGCAGTGGGCGACGTCGTGCGCGGCCCGATGCTGGCGCACAAGGCGGAAGAAGAAGGCGTTGCCGTGGCCGAGCGTATCGCCGGCCAGCACGGTCACACCAACTTCAACACGATTCCCTGGGTGATCTACACCTCGCCGGAAATCGCGTGGGTCGGCAAGACCGAGCAAACCCTGAAGGCCGAAGGCATCGCCTACAAGGCCGGTACCTTCCCGTTCATGGCCAACGGCCGTGCGCGCGCGCTGGGCGACACTTCGGGCATGGTGAAATTCCTGGCCGATGCGACCACCGATGAAATCCTCGGCGTGCACATCGTCGGCCCGATGGCGTCCGAATTGATTTCCGAAGCCGTCGTGGCGATGGAATTCAAGGCTTCGGCCGAAGACATCGCGCGCATCTGCCACGCTCACCCATCCCTGTCGGAAGCGACCAAGGAAGCGGCACTGGCGGTTGACAAGCGCACGTTGAACTTTTAATTGTAGTTAGTCCTACGGGGGCGCTCGCGGATTTTTTCCGCCGGCGCCCCTGTGCGTTAAAGCGAATCCCATGAACGTAGAAGAGTTTTACCAGCACGCGCTGCAGAAGCGTGATTTCAAGGCCGATGCCGCCCAACGGCGCGCGGTCGACCGCCTGCAGCTGTGCTATGACGAGTGGGTGGCCTACAAGGGCCAGCGCTCGAGCACCTTCAAGCGCCTGCTGAACCGTCCTGCCGTGCCGAAAGGCGTGTACATGTGGGGTGGGGTGGGGCGCGGCAAATCGTTCCTGATGGACAGTTTCTACTCGGTCGTGCCCCTGGTGCGCAAGACGCGCCTGCACTTCCACGAATTCATGCGCGGCGTGCACCAGCAGCTCGATGAATTGAAAGGCGTGGCCGACCCGCTCGACGAGGTGGCCAAGCGCATCGCCAAGAAATACCGTTTGATCTGTTTCGATGAATTCCACGTCTCCGACATCGCCGACGCGATGATCCTGTACAACCTGCTGTCGGCCCTGTTCGCCAACGGCGTGTCCTTCATCATGACCTCGAATTACGACCCGGACCTGCTGTATCCGGACGGCCTGCACCGCGACCGCATGCTGCCGACCATCGCGCTGCTCAAGGACAAGCTCGACGTGATGAACGTCGACGCTGGCGTCGATTACCGCGGCCGCGCGCTGGAGCAGGTGGAAAGCTACTACACGCCGCTGGGCGCGGAGACCGACAAGGCTTTGCGCGACGCTTACACGCGCATCGCCGAGACGGCAGACGAAGACGCGCGCATCCGCATCGAGAGCCGCGAAATCCATTGCCTGCGCCGCGCCGGCGGCATTATCTGGTTCGATTTCGCCACCCTGTGCGGCGGTCCCCGCTCGCAAAATGATTACCTGGAAATCGCCAGCCGCTTCCATACGGTGATATTGTCCGGCATACCGGCCATGTCGGCGGCGCAGTCGTCCGAAGCGCGCCGCTTTACCTGGCTGATCGACGTGTTTTATGACCAGAAGGTCAAGCTGATCATGTCGGCCGAAGTGGCGCCTGATGAGTTGTACACGAACGGCATGCTGGCCAACGAGTTTCACCGCACCGTTTCGCGTATCATCGAGATGCAATCGCGCGAATACATGGAAAAAGAACAGCGCGGCGCGGCCGACGCGATCGTTTGAGGCAGGGATAAGGAACATGATGGCAAATACACTATACAAGCTGGGTGCGGCGCTGGGCCTGGTCCTGGCGTTGTCCGCCTGCGCGCACCAGGGTGCCGCGGCGTTGGATGAGGTCGGCGCGCCGCAGGTGCCTGCCACCTTGTCGGTGGACGAGGCGGACGCCAAGCTGAAGCTGGTCGCCAGCGAGCGCGCGGCGGCGGAAGACGAGTTTGCCGCGCGCGAACTGGAGTGCTACGACAAGTTTTTCGTGAATAACTGCCTGGACAAGGCCAAGGAAAAGCGCCGCCTGATCCTCGTGCGCCTGCGCGCCGTCGAAGCGGAAGCGAATTACTTCAAGCGCGCCGAGTCCGTGCGTCTGCGCGATATCGACCTGGCCCGGACGCAGGAAAGTGCGCGCCTGGACGCCGAACAGCGTGCCGCGGCCTTGCCCAAGCCCGTGAAAGTGGTTGCGCCCGAGCCGGCGCCGCCCAAGCCGGAAGGCAAGAGCGTGGCCGAGCGCGAGGCTGAGCACGCGGCGAAGGTGGCGAAACAGGCTGCCGCCGACGCTGCCGATGCCCCGCGCCGCGCCGCCCGCGAAGCAGCCTATGCCCGCAAGCAGGCTGACGCCGTGGCGCGCCAGAAACGGGTGGCGCAACGTCTGGCCGAGCGTCAGGCCGAGGCGCAGGCCAAGGCTGCCAAGGCGGCCGCCGCTGCCAGCACGCCGGCCGTTGCTGTACCTGTGCCGCCGGCCAAATAACACCGCCGCGCAGGGGGCAGGCCGGAAAGGGCGTGCCCTAAGCCGCGCGGCAGGTTAAACTACGCCCACTGGCTGCCTGCGTACGCTGCGCGCGCCGGTTTCCCAACACCGTTACCAACACTGCCTGGAACGCAACACATGAGCGATGCACAGCAAATAGAGCGGCGCCTGATTGAACTCAACGTGGAACACCGCGACCTCGATGCCGTCATCGAGTTGCTGATACTCGATGGCCACCATGACGAGCTGCAACTGCGCCGCCTGAAAAAACGCAAATTGCAATTGAAGGATCACATCACCTTGCTGAAAATGCAGTTGGTGCCCGACGTTCCCGCCTGAGGGGCGCCAGTAGCGTCCAGTCCAGCCTTCACCTAAGTATATTTTGACCGATCACAATTTATTGCCCGCAAGCCCAGATGGCCAGCCTGCCGATCTGCCAGCCAGTCTGCCCGCCGAGCTCCAGGCGCCGCCTGGCAAGCATGATGCCGACATCGAGCGCCTGTTTGGCGCCGGCGGCCCGCTCGGTCCGGCCGTGGGCAGCTACAAGCCGCGCCGATCGCAAACGGAAATGGCGAAAGCCATCGCCAGCGCCATCGACAGCCAGACGACCCTGATCGCCGAGGCGGGCACGGGCACCGGCAAGACCTTCGCCTACCTGGTGCCGGCCCTGATGTGGGGCGGCAAGACCATTGTGTCCACCGGTACCAAAAACTTGCAGGATCAGCTATTCCTGCGCGATATCCCCACCGTGCGCGCCGCGCTGCAGGCGCCCGTGTCCGTCGCCTTGCTGAAGGGGCGCTCGAACTACGTCTGCCACTATCACCTGGAACGCACCCTGCAAAACGGGCGCATGACGTCGCGCGACGACGTGGGCCACCTGCGCGAAATCTCGCGCTTCATCAAGATGACCAGCTCGGGCGACAAGGCCGAGCTGACCAAGGTGCCGGAAAACGCCATGATCTGGAACCTGGTGACGTCCACGCGCGACACCTGCATGGGCGCCGAGTGCCAGTATTATCAGGATTGCTTCGTCATGAAGGCCCGCAAGGAAGCCCAGCAGGCCGACGTGGTGGTGGTCAACCACCACTTGTTCTTTGCCGACGTGGCCCTGAAGGATACTGGCGTGGCGGAATTGCTGCCCTCGGCCAACACCATCATCTTCGATGAGGCGCACCAGTTGCCCGATACGGCCACTTTGTTTTTTGGCAATACAGTGTCGACGTCGCAAATCCTGGAGCTGTGCCGCGACGTCCTGGCCGAAGGCCTCGCGCATGCGCGCGGCATCGACTGGGCCAAGACCGTCACGGTGGTGGAAAAGGCGGCACGCGACCTGCGCCTGACCTTCCCGCAGGATATCGTGCGCCTGTCCTTGCCGCAGATCGCCCCCTCGAGCGACTTTTTCCCCGCGCTCGACACCCTCAAGGATGAGCTCGACGGCATGGTGGCCGTGCTGGAAACCCAGGCGGAACGGGCGGAAACGCTGGAGCAGTGCCGCGTGCGCGGCGTCGAACTGGCGCAGCAGCTGAGCGGCTGGAAGTTCGATCCGAAAGCCAAGGTTGCGGCCGGCGAAGAAGCCGTGTTCTGGGTGGAAGCGTTTTCCAGCTCCTTGCAATTGCATAAAACACCATTGTCGATCGCGCCCATCTTCAACAACCAGCGCGAAGGCACGCCGCGCAGCTGGATTTTCACGTCCGCCACCCTGGCCGTGAAGAACGACTTCAAGCATTTTTCCGAACAGATGGGCTTGACGGGCGAACCGTCGCACACGTGGCCGAGCCCGTTCGATTATGGCCAGCAAGGCTTGCTGTTCGTGCCGCAAAACCTGCCGCAACCGAACTCGCTGGGCTACACGGACGCCGTCATCGACTGCGCTTTGCCCATCATCGAGGCGGCGGGCGGGCGCACTTTCTTCCTGTGCACCACCTTGCGCGCCGTCAAGCGCGCGGCCGAGCGCCTGGCCGACGAATTCAAGCAGCGCGGTTTGAATTTCCCCCTGTTCGTGCAGGGAGAAAAGGGGCGCACGGAATTGCTGGACCAGTTCCGCGCGGCCGGCAATGGCGTGCTGATTGGCAGCCAGAGTTTCTGGGAAGGCGTCGACGTGCGCGGCGACGCGCTGTCGCTCGTGATCATCGACAAGCTGCCGTTCGCGCCGCCCGACGATCCCGTGCTGGCGGCGCGCATCGAAGTGATGGAAAAGCAGGGCAAGAACGGTTTCATGCACCATTCGCTGCCGGAAGCCATCATCAACCTGAAGCAGGGCGCGGGCCGCCTGATCCGTGACGAGGGCGACCGGGGCGTGCTGATGATCTGCGACCCGCGCCTCATTTCCAAGCCGTACGGCAAGCGTATCTGGCAAAGCCTGCCGCCGTTCAAGCGCACGCGCGACACCGCCGAAGTGGTGGAGTTCTTCCGCAACCTGCCCGCCAAGGGCGCTTAAGTCCTCGCTTAAGTCCTGCCTGCCGGCGCCACCCGCGCGCCGGCATATTTCCCTTTGTTATCAATCACATGGCGTCTTTCGCGCGGCGCCCGCTTGCGCGCCTCGCATGCCAGGAATCGGCGCGATCGCGCCAGTTTCTGGCATTTTTCCACATGTCCAGGACGCCAGACACATCTTTGCGCCAGCGCAAACAGGCTTGTTGCCGAGCGGTCTACAGTGAGCTCATGCCTTGCAGGGTCAAGGCGCGGCGATGGCAGGGCCGCACGGGGAACAGGGGGATGCCATGGAGATCCGCTACGGCTGTTTCTTGAGCTACGCGCACGGCCAATATGCGTTCATGAACAAGTTCAAGAATGACCTCATCGAGGCGTTGGCTTGCTATCTGGAACCGCACCTGGACCGCGAGGAAGTCCTGTTCATCGACAGCGAGCAACTGGGGGGCGGCGACGATATCGACTTGCGCGTGGCGCGCGCCATGTGCCAGAGCGTGTGCATGATCGTGCTGTACACGCCCAAATATGAAGCGCACGGCTACACGCGGCGCGAATTTGCCGCCATGCAACTGATCGAGCAGGAGCGGCGCGCCTGGTACGACTTGCCCAGCCACCTGATCATTCCCATCATCATGACGCGCCATCCGGACGGCTTGCCGCCGCAAATCACGGAATCGGGGCTGTACGTGGATTTTTCCGGCTATACCCTGGCCAGCGGCGACCTGAAATCGAATCCGCAATACCTGCCCGACATCGAACGCATCGTGCAGCGCATCGCCACGCATTACCACTTGCTCAAGCGGTCAACACCGCCCGGCCACGATTGCAGCCGTTTTGTGTTGCCCGCTATTCCGCCGGAATGGCGCGCCATTCCGCCTCCCCACTTTCCACGTTAATCACGTAAAAGGTCCTGTCATGGAATGCCAACGCCTCTCCCTGCCGCCTTTGAGCGCCCCTGGCGAAGTCGTCACCTTCTACTCCTACAAGGGCGGTACCGGCCGCACCATGGCCCTGTCGAACATCGCCGTGCTGCTGGCGCGCCGCGAAAACGCCAGCGTGCCCGTGCTGATGCTGGACTGGGACATGGAAGCGCCGGGCCTGCACCATTATTTCGAACAGCACGAGGAGCGACCGGGCGTGCTCGAGTTCTTCGAGGCGTGCCGCCAGCAGCTCGAGCGCATCAGCCTGGAAACGGCGGGCGCGCGCGCCGGCGCGCAGGCCAGGGGGCGGGAAGATGGGGGGCGCGAGGATGCGGCGCTGGCCCAGCGCGTGCTCGACGCCATCGACTGGCAGCAGTACGTGGTGCGCGTCGACCAGGGCAGTCCGCTGTACCTGATGCGCGCGGGGCGCTTCGACGCCAGCTACAGCGAGCGCCTGGCGCAGATGCGCTGGGATCAGCTGTTCGACAGTTGCCCGGCCCTGTTCCGCTGCTTCGCCGATACCCTGGCCCAGCATTTCCGTTACGTGCTGGTCGATTCGCGCACGGGCCGCACGGACAGCGCCGGCATCTGCACCACCTTGCTGCCGAAAAAGCTGGTGGTGGTCTTCACGCCGAACCGGCAAAGCCTGGAGGGCGTCGACGCGCTCGTCACGCGAGCCATCGAGTACCGCCGCAGCCATGAAGACGAACAGCGCCCGCTGCTCGTGTACCCCTTGCCCTCGCGCATAGAAATGGGCGACGGCGCGCAGCGCGCCGAGTGGCGCCGCGGCGACGCGCACAAGGGCATCGCCGGCTTCCAGCCCATGTTCGAGCGCCTGTTGCGCAGCTCGTATGGCTTGCCGCAGATCGCCCTCGACAGTTATTTCGACGAAGTCCAGCTGCAGCAGACGAAAACATTTGCCTATGGCGAGCAATTGGCCGTGCGCATCGATCAGGGCGGCGACCGCTTTTCCCTCACGCGCACCTTCGAAGCCTTTTTGCACTGGCTGACGGGCGGCTACTTCCCCTGGCAATCGAGCCGTGAAATCGCCTTGCTGGGCGCCATCAGCGAAGCGCGTCAGGCCTTGCAGGCCGAACCGGGCCGCGCCGTGGCCCTGCCGCTGGCGCGCGACCTGGCGCGCCTGGGCGAGTTGTACCGCAAGGATGGCCGCAGCGGACAGGCGCTCGATGCCTTCCGCCAGAGCGTCGAGATCCGCGTGCGCCTGCTGGGCGAGGAGCATCCCGACAGCCTGGCGTGCAAGAGCGGCATGGCGCGCCTGTTGCGTCAGTTGGGCAAGCTCGAGGAAGCCCGCTTCCTGGAAGAGGACGTGCTCGACGTGCGCGAACGCGTGCTGGGCAGCGAACATCCCGACACCCTGGCCGCCCGGGCTTGCCTGGCGAAAACCCTGTTGCTGCAGGGCGAACTGGCGGCGGCGCTGCTGCTGCAGGACACGGTGCTGGCAAGCTACGCGCGCCAGTTGGGCGGCGAGCATCCGCTGACCCTGGAAGCGATGGATGGCCGCGCCGCCACCTTGCTGCGCATGGGCCGGCTGGCGCAGGCGCAGCAAGTGCTGGCCACGGTGGTGGCTGCGCGCGAACGCCTGTTCGGCGCCGAGCATGGCGATACCTTGCGCAGCAAGCTGGCCTTGGCGCAGGCGCTGGGGCGCGAAGGCGACCTGGAAGGGGCGCGGCGCCTGTTCGCTGCCGTGCTGCAGGCGCAGGAGCGGCGCCTGGGCAGCGACCATGCGGCCACCCTGTCCACGCGCGATTTGCTGGCCGACATCGTCGCCGGGCAGGGCGACTGGGCCGGCGCGCGCCAGTTGCACGAAGACCAGGTGGCGGCGCGCGAGCGCACGCACGGGCTCGATCATCCGGAAACCCTGATGAGCCAGCGCAAGCTGGCCGAGGCGCTGCTGCGGCGCGGTGAACTCGATGCGGCGCGCAGCGTGCAGGAGCAGGTGCTGGAAGTGCATGCGCGCCTGCTGGGCGAAGACCACCTCGATACCTTGCACAGCAAGACGCAACTGGCGGGCACCTTGCAGCAGCAGGGCGACAGCGCGGCGGCGCGCCTGCTGGAAGACGCCGTGCTCAGCGGCAGTGACCGGCTCTTGAACGCACCCGTCACGGGACATGCGGACAGCGTGCTGGACGGCGCGCGGCATTTGCAGGAAACCATCCTGGCCGGCCGCGCCAACGGGCACGAAGGGGCCGAGCCGGAGACCCTGGCCAGCATGATCTCTATGCTGCAAGGCATGATCGAGCGCGAACAGTATGCGCAGGCGGGTGAGCTGGCCGAACATCTGAAGTCTTGCCTGCTGCGTCCGGGCGTGCCGAGCAAGCTGCGCCGGCGCGGCATGGCGCAGCTGAAAAGAATGTACAAATTGCAAGGTGATTTGAATGCCTTGCTGGCCTTGCAGGAGGATGAAGTGCAGGCGCTGGAAGGGGCGCTGTCCGAGGCGCGCATCGAGCAGCGCTGATGCTGCGCGCCATGTCCGCGCGGCGGCACAAATAATGCAGTCTATCGGCGTGCGGTACGCGCAGTGTTGGCATTGCTTCAGGTAAAATCTCGTTATGAGAATTCTTATCAGTAACGACGACGGCTACCTGGCGCCTGGCCTGGCGGCCCTGGCCGACGCGCTCGCCCCTATTGCCGACATCGTCGTGGTGGCGCCCGACAGCAACCGTTCGGGCGCGTCCAATTCGCTGTCCCTGGACCGGCCCCTGTCCGTGCACAAGGCCGCCAACGGCTTTTATTTTGTCAACGGCACGCCCACCGACTGCGTGCACGTGGCGCTGACGGGCATGCTGATCGAGCGCCCCGACCTGGTGGTCTCGGGCATCAACAACGGCCCCAACATGGGCGACGACACCCTGTATTCGGGTACCGTGGCCGCCGCCACGGAAGGTTATCTGTTCGGCATTCCCGCCATCGCCTTTTCCCAGTCGCAGTTCGGCTGGGCCAACCTGGACGCGGCCGCCCGCGTGGCGAGGGAAATCGTCGAGCGCCAGTTTGACGCCTTGCAGAAACCGTATCTGCTGAACGTGAATATCCCGGCGATTCCTTACGAGCAAATGCAAGGCGTGGTGGCCACGCGCCTGGGCAAGCGCCATTCGGCCGAACCCGTGATCCGCGCGCTCGACCCCCGCGGCCGTGAAATCTTCTGGATCGGCCCCGCCGGCGCCGCCAAGGAAGGGGGGCCGGGCACGGACTTCCATGCTGTTGAACATGGGCAAGTATCGATCACGCCGTTGCAGATCGACCTGACCCATACCACCCAACTCGATGCACTGGCAAAAGGCCTGGCATGACCGCTCACGATGACCGACAACCATGACCGATAAGCCGCGCACCTTCCCCCTGTCCCTCGATTCGCTGGCCGGCAAGCCCGCCAGGCAGGGCGGGGGGCAGTCGCTGGCCCAGTCCAGGATCGCCACGCCGCAGACGGCCACGCAGAATGCGGCGCAGAGCGCGGCGCGCGGCGGGGCGCCGCACCATGGCGCTGTGCCTATCGCCCCGTCGCGGGCCCAGGCCATCGCCAATGAGCGGGCGCAGCCGGTGGCGGTGTCGCCGCCGCGGCAAAATCCGCTCGTTTCGGAGGCCGTGCGCCGTGCCATGGTGGCGCGCATCGCGAAACAGGGCGTCAAGGACCAGGTGGTGCTGGACGCCATGCAAGCCGTGCCGCGCCACATGTTCATGGACGAGGCGCTGGCGTCGCAGGCGTATATCGACGCTTCGCTGCCCATCGGCCACCACCAGACCATTTCGCAGCCGTACATCGTGGCGCGCATGATCGAAGTGATGCGCCAGGGCGGGGCGTTGCAGCGCGTGCTGGAAATCGGCACGGGCTGCGGTTACCAGGCGGCGGTGCTGTCGCTGGTGGCGAAAGAGGTGTATTCGATCGAGCGCATCCGGCCCCTGCACGAGCTGGCGAAGGCGAATTTGCGCCCGCTGCGCGTGTCGAATCTGCGCTTGCAGTACGGAGATGGTATGCTTGGCCTGCCGCAGGCGGCGCCCTTCGACGGGATCATCCTTGCCGCAGCCGGCCTGGAAGTCCCGCAAGCCCTGCTGGAACAGCTGGCGCCCGGCGGGCGTCTGGTTGCGCCGGTGGGGGCTAAATTGCAACACTTACAACTCATTACCCGGGTGGGGAAAATGGAATGGACTAGCCAAACCCTGGAAGATTGCCATTTCGTACCTTTGCGCCCGGGCACCATATGATCCCCGGATCAGCTAGCAAGCAGGACATATAAATACATGCGAATGATTAAGAAAAGTAACATACTTCTATGTGGCATCACCTTGGCCGCGCTGTTGAGCGGTTGCGGCACGACGGGCGTCCAGGCGCCCGTCGTCGAGCGCCACCCCTCGAGCAGCAGCGCCGCCGCCAGCGATCCGCGCGACCGCGACCCGGCCTATTACACGGTCAAGCGTGGCGACACCCTGCTGCGCATCGCCCTCGAGCACGGGCAGAATTACCGCGACCTGGTGGCCTGGAATGACTTGAGCAACCCGAACGACATCAAGGTCGACCAGGTGCTGCGCGTGTTGCCGCCGAATGGCGACACGGGCGGCGCGCAAACGTCGGCCATCGTCATGCCGCCAGCGACGGAAGTCAAGCCGGCCGCGCCTGTCGTACCGAAGAAAACGGGCCCGCGCGGCGAGAAGCGTGCGTATTCCGACGCCACCCTGGCCGAATTGCGTGCCGATGGCGGCACGGGCGACGCCAAGCCTGCGCCAGCCCCGGCGGCAACCGTCGCCGCCGCACCGGCCGCCGCCGCGGCAGCCCCTGCGGCATCGGCGCCTGGCGACGACAAGATCAGCTGGATGTGGCCTTCCGAAGGCAAGGTCATCGGTACTTTCGACGAAGGCAAGAACAAGGGCGTCGATATCGCCGGCAAGGCGGGCCAGCAAGTGGTGGCCGCCGGCGCGGGAAAAGTCATGTATGCCGGGAGCGGAATCCGTGGTTATGGTAATCTTGTCATCGTGAAGCACAGTAATAGTTTATTGTCGGCGTATGCGCATAACCGCAGCATCCTGGTGAAGGAAGGGCAGAACGTCAACAAAGGCCAGGCCATCGCCGAAATGGGCGATTCCGATGCCGACCGCGTGAAGCTGCACTTTGAAATCCGCCAGCAGGGCAAGCCTGTCGACCCTTCGAAATTCCTGCCTAACCGTTAGGTAAAGCAATGACACACGCGCCGCACGACCAGCTGGACGATGACCCGGAACTGCCGGAAGACGGGGCAGACGAAGTCGTGACGGACGATGCCGGCGAACTTGACGGCATCGACGCCGTCGACGCGGGCGAAGGCGGCGAGGTGGCCAGCGTCAGCGTGCTGGTCGAAAGTGTCGATGAATTGAAAAAAGTGCTGGCGGCCGAGCTGTCGACCGATACCACCCAGCACTATCTGAACCAGATCGGCACGCGGCCCCTGCTGACGGCGGCGCAAGAGGTGCATTACGCCACCCTCGCCAAGCAGGGCAATTTCGAAGCCCGGCAAACCATGATCGAGCACAACCTGCGCCTGGTCGTGTCGATCGCCAAACACTACATCAACCGCGGCGTGGTCTTGCTCGACATGATAGAGGAAGGCAACATCGGCCTGATGCGGGCCATCGACAAGTTCGAGCCAGAGCGCGGTTTCCGTTTCTCTACCTACGCCACCTGGTGGATACGCCAGAGCATCGAGCGCGCCATCATGAACCAGGCGCGCACGGTGCGCCTGCCCGTGCACATGGTGCGCGAACTGAATCAAATTCTGCGCGGCAAGTACCACCTGGAAGCCCAGCACCACGACGGCAAGGATGCCACCGCGGAAGATATCGCCCATCTGGTGGGCCGTCCCGTGGAAGAGGTGCAGGATATCCTGGCCCTGTCCGAGCACGCCACTTCGCTCGACGCGCCGCTCGACAACGACCCGCAATCGTCGCTGATGGACATGTTGCCCGGCGCCAGCGAAGACAGCCCCGACGCGCGCGCGGAACACCATGAAATGACGGTGCTGGTGCGCGACTGGCTGACCAAGCTGCCCGACAAGCAGCGCGTCGTCATCATGCGCCGTTTCGGCCTCGACAACGATGACCCTGCTACCCTGGAAACCCTGGCCGAGGAAATGGGCGTGACGCGCGAGCGGGTGCGCCAGATCCAGCAAGAAGCCTTGATCAAGCTCAAACGGGCCATGGCGGCACGCGGCGTCGTGCGCGACTCCCTGCTGTAGCAAGTCTGATAAAACGCCCATGGCGGCGTTGCATGGCCTCGCCGTACTGGCGTACTGTCTTCGGCCACGCGCCTTGCCCTGCGCATTTTCTCAGGCTTGCTGCCCGGTGCGGGCTTGAGCGGCTTTTGCCTGTCGCGATCTGCTATCATACGCCCCGCTCGCGGCGCCTGACCTTTCCCCCATTCTTTCAAGTTCCAGCGCGGCCCTGCGTCCTGGCCCACTCTTACCTATTGATCGCTATGCAAGAAAATATCATCGAAATCAAATCGCTCGACATGGACGCCCGTGGCGTTGGCCATATTGAGAACGAAGACGGCTCGCCGGGCAAGGTCGTGTTTGTCGAAGGCGCGTTGCCGGGCGAGCGCGTCAGCTTTGTGACGTTCAAGAAAAAGAAGAACTGGGAAATGGCCCGCATGACGGCGCTGCACCGCGAATCGTCCATGCGCGTGACGCCCAAGTGCAAGCATTTCGACAATTGCGGCGGCTGCTCGATGCAGCACCTGGAGCCGTCGGCGCAGGTGGCGATCAAGCAGCGCGTGCTGGAAGACAACTTGTGGCATATCGGCAAGGTGCGTCCGCAAAGCATCATGCGCCCGATGTATGGCCCGACGTGGGGTTACCGCTACCGCGCGCGCCTGTCCGTGCGCCACGTCAAGAAGAAAGACGCCGTGCTGGTGGGCTTCCATGAAAAGAAATCGGCGTTCGTGGCCGACATGGATAGCTGTGAAATCTTGCCGCCGCACATCTCCGCCATGCTGCTGCCGCTGCGCGGATTGATTGCTTCGCTGTCCATCTTCGACCAGATGCCGCAGATCGAGCTGGCCGTGGGCGAAGACGTCACCGCCATGGTCTTGCGCATCATGGCGCCATTGACGGCGGATGACGAAACGAAATTGAAGGCCTTTGCCGACGAATACGGCGTGCAATGGTGGCTGCAGGTGAAAGGCCCGGAAACGGCCGTGCCGTTCTATCCGCTGGACAAGCAATTGCACTACCTGCTGCCGGAATTCGGCGTCAAGATGCCGTTCAAGCCCGTCGATTTTACCCAGGTGAACCACCACATCAACCGCGTGCTGGTATCGAAAGCCCTGCGTTTGCTGGAAGTGCAGCCGACGGACCGCGTGGCCGACCTGTTCTGCGGCCTGGGCAATTTCACCTTGCCGCTGGCCACGCAAGGCAGCGAAGTGGTGGGCATCGAAGGCAGCACCACCCTGACGGAGCGGGCGCTGGAAAACGCGCTGGCCAATGGCCTTGCGGAAAAAACCTCGTTCTCCACGCGCAACCTGTTCGAAGTGACGACGGACGACCTGATCGCGCTGGGCAAGTTCGACCGCATCCTCATCGACCCGCCGCGCGATGGCGCCATGGCCCTGTGCCAGGCGCTGGTCGGCCTGTCGCAAGTGCGTCCGGACCTGCTGCCGAAACGCATCGTGTATGTGTCGTGCAGCCCGTCCACCCTGGCGCGCGATGCCGGCATCCTGGCGCTGGAAGCCGGCTATGTGCTGAGCAAGGCGGGCGTGGTGAACATGTTCCCGCATACTTCTCACGTGGAATCGATGGCGGTGTTTGATTTGATCTGAGGGCACACCTGATAAAACGTCCATAGCTGCGTTGCCTTGCCTAGCCGTACTTGCGTACTGTCTTTGGCAAGGCGTCTTGCCCTGAACGTAGAAAAACGTCCATAGCTGCGTTGCCTTGCCTAGCCGTACTATTCGTACTGTCTTCGGCAAGGCGCCTTGCTCTGAACGTTTTTCAGGCACGCCGAGGCTATTCACGGCGCTTACACAAATTCTGCCTTTTCTCCTGACTCCACGGCAATACCACTTACAGCGTGTTATAAAACTGGTCTGTCTTTTCCCGATCCAGCGTCTTTTTTCATCTTTCCCCTGCCGTTTTTTTGCTTGTCCAGTAGGACAACGCGCCGTCCGTCTCCGCCGTGATGCTTTCTGCGTAAAGTGGTATTGCCCACTTTGAGGCCACTTCAAAACCACTTGACCGCCTATTTTTTCAGCAGCATGCTGTTCTTGCAACTGCAAAAAACAAAATCACAGGGTAGCTTTTTCATTGAAGCAGAGTGGTATTTCCGCAAACCTGAACAGGAGACAACGTGGAAAATTTAATACTCAAGAAAACGATCAGGAACATGATGGTGTGTCTGGCCAGCGGTGGCGTGCTGGCGGCCTGCGGCGGCGGTGGTGACGCCGGCGCGCCGGCCGGTTCGCAATTGCTGGCGGCCAGCACGGTGGTCGCGTGCGTGCCGTGGCAAGAGGGCGGCACGTATAACGCGGGCACGGTGGTCACCTACCTGGGCGCCAACTACACGGCCCTGGTGACGCAGACCGATCACGTGGGCTCGGGTTGGAACCCCGTCGCCACGCCGAGCCTGTGGAGCGCAGGCGGCACGTGCGATGGCGGCACCACGCCAACGCCTACGCCGACACCAACGCCGACCCCGACGCCCACACCCACGCCGACACCGGCGCCTACCCCGAATCCGACGCCCACCCCGACGCCAACGCCGACCGGCGGCACGTGCGCGCTGGCGTGGGTGGCCGGCACGGCCTACAGCGCGGGCGCCACCGTCAGCTATGCGGGCACGAATTACCGCGCCAATTACTGGACGCAGGGCGATAATCCGTCGACCAGCAGCGGCGCCGCCGGCACGGGCAAGCCATGGACCAGCCTGGAGATCTGCAGCACCACGCCGACACCGACACCGACGCCGACACCGACGCCGACGCCGACACCGACACCGACGCCTACTCCAACACCGACACCGACGCCGACGCCGACGCCGACGCCAACTCCGACGCCAACGGGCCGCGAAGTCGGTTCCTATTTCGCCCAATGGGGCGTGTATGGCCGCGACTATGAAGTGGCGAACGTGCATACCAGCGGCGTGGCCGACAAGTTGACCTTCATCAACTACGCTTTCGGCAATATCTATCCGAAAAACGGCGGCTATGAATGCGCCATGATCACCAAGACGGAGCCGGGTGCGACGAATCCGAATTCGCCGGATGCGGGTACGGGCGGCGATGCCGAGGCCGACTACATCCGCACGCCGAAACGCACCGTCGATGGCCAGGCGATTCCTTGGGACGCACCGTTGTCGGGCAACTTCCTGCAGTTGAAAAAGCTAAAAGCGGCGCACCCGAACTTGAAACTGTTCATCTCGCTGGGCGGCTGGAGTTGGTCGAAGAACTTCTCCGTCGGTTCCGCCACGGATGCGCTGCGCAAGCAGATGGTGCGCTCGTGCATCGACATCTACATCAAGGGCAACCTGCCGGTGCAGGGCGGTCGCGGCGGCGTGGGCGCGGCGGCGAATATCTTTGACGGCATCGACATCGACTGGGAATATCCGGTCGGCGGCGGCCAGCCGTACAACACGGTCAGCCCCAACGACAAGCGCAATTTCACCTTGCTGATGGCGGAATTCCGTGCCCAGCTCGATGCGCTCGGCGCAGCCAACGGCAAGCGCTACCTGTTGACGGCCGCGGTCGGTGCCGGCAAGGACAAGATCGACAACACGGAACCGGCCCTGTACTCGCAGTACATGGATTGGATCAACCTGATGACCTACGACTTCCACGGCGGATGGGAAAACAGCACCAACTTCAACGCCCAGCTGTTTGCCGACCCTGCCGATCCATCGACGGGCATGGCGCGCGAATACGTGGGCGACAAGGCGGTGCAGTACATGATTGCCGCCGGCGTGCCGCGCGACAAGCTGCTGCTGGGCATACCGTTCTATGGCCGCGGCTGGACGGGCGTGGCGCCGGGGCCGAATGGCGATGGCCTGTACCAGGCGGCCACGGGCACGGCGCCGGGCACCTACGAGTCGGGCATCGAGGACTATAAAATCCTCGTCGCCAAGGCCGGCACGCGCTACTACCATCCCGTGACCAAGCAGCTGTACCTGTACACGGGTGCGGGCGGCCAGTGGTGGAGCTATGACGATCCGACCGTCATCGGCACCAAGGTGAAATACGTCAAGGACCAGGGCTTGCGCGGCGCGTTCTCGTGGGAACTCGATGGCGACGCGAATGGCGTGCTGGCAACCGAGGTGTGGAAAGTGCGGTAATGTTGATGTAGCGTAAGACGCGGCCGGATAGCCATGCTGTCCGGCCGTGTATTCATATAAAAACACGGGAGGCGGGCGATGGCGGCGGTATCGACATTCGGAGTCAAGCAGAAGCAGCAACAGGAGCAGCAGGAGCAGGAGCTGAGCCGCGAGTGGCGCAGCTGGATCGCGGAAAACCTCATGCTGGGCAGCCATCCGTCGGCGCTGATGCCGGTGCTGCAGCAGGCCGGCATCGCGGAGCCCCTGGCGCGCCGCGAAATCGAGCTGGCGCTGCAGAGTCCCTACCTGGCCGGCGCCGTGCGCCTGTCGAACCGCCTGGCCAAGCGCGACTGGGTGATCGACATCCAGCGCAAGCTGAACCACCTGCGCACCCCCGAGATTCCCCGCCGCGACAGGCTGTCCGCGCAGGAATTCCTGGACGAATACTATTCCACCAACCAGCCCGTCATCATCACGGGCATGATGGACGACTGGCCCGCCCTGCGCAAATGGAGTCCGGCATATTTCCGCGAGCATTACGCGCAGCGCGAGGTGGAAGTGCAGTTCGGCCGCGAAGCGGATGCCCAGTATGAAATGAACAGCGTGGCGCACAAGCGCAAGATGGCGTTCGGCGAGTACGCCAGCCTGGTCGAGGCCAGCGGCTCGACCAACGATTTCTACATGACGGCGAATAACAATTCGCAGAACCGGCAAGCCTTGCGCGAGCTGTGGGACGATATCGGCCAGCTGCCCGAATACCTGGAACAGGGTGGCGGGCCTACGGGTTTCCTGTGGTTCGGCCCGGCCGGCACGGTGACGCCATTCCACCACGACCTGACGAACAACTTCATGGCCCAGGTCAAGGGGCGCAAGCGCCTGCGCATCATGGCCGCCTGCGAGGTGGCGCGCGTGTACAACCAGCGCCACTGCTTTACGCCCGTCGACGGGCGCGACATCGACCTGCGGCGCTACCCGCTGATGGCCGACGTGCAAGTGCGCGAATGCGTGCTGGCGCCGGGCGAGATCCTGTTCCTGCCCGTCGGCTGCTGGCATTTCGTCGAAGCGCTCGACGTATCGATGACGGTGGCGTTTACCAATTTCAAATGGGATAACGATTTTTACAGCAAGTATCCATCGAATCACGACTTTTGATCGTGGCGCCGCATGGCGCGAACCTGCCGCGAACAGCCGCCTTACGGGCGGCTTTTTGCATGTTACGGGGCCATACTTGTATAAAATATTTCCACAAAATAATTGATTCAAATCATTTTGCAGCAATTATTTTGATATGAATGACCATGATGTTTCATTATCCAGATGGCGATGGCGGGCGGATAATTTTATGGCTGGCGCGGAGCCGGGCCGCTGATGGGATTTGCCGGCGCGCGCCAGCACCGACAACCATCTGGAGGCGGCAGGGCATGAACACGCAGCACACGACACAAGCAGCAATGCAGTTGCAGCAAACACCGAAAATCACCGTGGACACGCGGCTGACGCGCGAAGCGGCCGAATTGCTGGCGAAGGCCGACATCCATTTGAATGGCCGCGCCGCCTGGGACATGCAGCTGCGCAAACCGGGCGTGCCGGAGCGCGCCTTCGCCAGCGGCAACCTGGGCCTGGGCGAAGCGTACATGGATGGCGACTGGGATGCGCAGCAGCTCGATGAATTCTTTTGCCATTTGCTGCGCGCCAGGGTGGCCGACGATGTGCGCCCCATGCGCCTGGCCTTTCACGCCCTGTACGCGCGCCTGTTCAACTTGCAGACGGAGCGCCGCGCCTGGATGGTGGGCAAGGAACACTATGACCTGGGCAATGCCTTCTATGCGGCCATGCTCGATCCGCGCATGACTTATACGTGCGGCTACTGGAAGGATGCCGGCAACCTGGCCGAGGCGCAGGAAGCGAAGCTCGATTTGATCTGCCGCAAGCTCGGGCTGGAACCGGGCATGCGCGTGCTCGACATCGGCTGCGGCTGGGGCAGTTTCATGCGCTATGCGGCGGAGAAATACCAGGTGCAGTGCGTGGGCGTGACGATCTCGAAGGAGCAGGCCGCGTATGCGCGCAGCATGCCGGGCGGCGAGCGCCTGGACTTCCGCCTGCAGGATTACCGCGACACCGATGAAAAATTCGACCGCATCGTCAGCATCGGCATGTTCGAACACGTGGGCCACAAGAACCACCGCACCTTCATGGAAGTGGCGCACCGCTGCCTGGAAGACGATGGCCTGTTCCTGCTGCACACGATCGGCAAGAACAAGCGCCATTCCACGTGCGACCCGTGGATCGACAAATACATCTTCCCGAACGGTGACTTGCCGTCGCTGGGCCAGATCGGCGACGCCATGGACGATTTATTTGTGGCCGAAGACTTGCACAACTTCGGCGCCGACTACGACAAGACCCTGATGGCCTGGCATGCGAATTTCGAGCAGGCGTGGCCCCGCTTTGCCGCCCAGCTGGGCGAACGCTTCCACCGCATGTGGTCATACTATCTGCTGTCCTGCGCGGGCGCCTTCCGCGCGCGCGATTTGCAGCTGTGGCAATGGGTCTTGTCGAAACAGGGCGTATTGGGCGGCTATGAGCGTGTCAGTTGAGATGTGCGGCAACTGATATGATGGATTGATGGATATCAATCAAGCGCGTACCTTCCTGGAAGTGGCTTCCTGCGGCAGCTTCATCATGGCCGCCGAACGCATGCACGTGACGCAGACGGCCGTCAGCGCCCGCATCCGTACCCTGGAGCAGCAGCTGGGGCGCCAATTGTTCGTGCGCAACAAGGCGGGCGCGCGCCTGACGCCGGCCGGCGAGCGCTTCATGCGCCACGCGGCCACCATGGTGCAGGTGTGGGAGCGGGCGCGCCACCAGGTGGCCTTGCCGCCGGGGCGCGACGACGCCGTCAGCATCGGCTGCGAGTTGAGCTTGTGGCAGCCGCTGCTCGGCGACTGGCTGATACGCATGAGCCGCGACTGTCCCGAGATCGCCTTGCGCGCGGAAGTCGACAGTCCCGCGCGCCTGCTCGACGCCGTGCACGATGGCTCGCTCGACCTGGCCGTGCTGTACAACCCGCCCCAGCGTCCGGGCCTGGCCAGCGAATTGCTGGCCGAGGAAAAGCTGGTGATGGTGACCACGCGCGATGACGGCCAGATGCAGGCCGATACGTATGTGTACGTGGACTGGGGCCCCAGCTTCGCCGCCAATCACCAGGCCGCGTATCCGGAGCTGAGCAGCCCTCCCATCTCGATCTCGTTGGGGCCGCTGGCGCTCGTCTACCTGCTGGACGTGGGTGGCGCCAGTTACTTCCGTATCGGCAGCGCGCAGCCCTATCTCGATGCGGGCCTCCTGTTCCGCGTGCGCGACGCGCCCGAATTCTCGCATTCCGCCTACGCCGTGTATGCGGCCCAGCGCGACAACCCGACCCTGGACCGCGCCCGCGCCTGCCTGCTGGAGGTGGCGGAAAAGGTGAAGTGAAGCTGCAGACGTAAAAAAGCCGACCCGTGGGTCGGCTTTTATTTTCATGCGCATAAGCGCAGCGCTTAGTCGCGGCTGCCGCCAGCGAAGCCCAGCAAGGAGAGCAGGCTGGTGAAGATGTTGTACACGTCCAGGTAGATGCGCAGGGTGGCCGAGATGTAGTTGGTCTCGCCGCCGTTGATGATTTGCTGCACGTCATACAGGATGTAAGCCGAGAAGATGGCGATGGCGACCATGGAGATCACGATCGACAGTGCCGACAGGCCCAGGAAGATGTTCGCCACCGATGCCAGGATCAGCACGATCACGCCGGCGAACAGCCATTTGCCCATGGCGGAGAAGTCGCGCTTCGAGACCGTGGCGATGGTCGCCATCACGGCCAGGATGGTGGCCGTGCCGCCGAATGCCGTCATGATCAGCATGCCGCCGTTCGAATAGCCCAGGGTACGCGTCAGGATAGGCGTGAGCATCAGGCCCATGAAGAAGGTAAAGCCCAGCAGGACGGCGACGCCCAGGCCCGAGTTCTTGGTCTTTTCAATCGCGTACATGAAGCCGAAAGCGACGGCCATGAAGATGATGAAACCCATGCCGCCGGTCAGCATCGGCAAATGCATCTGCACGCCGATGAAGGCGCCCAGCACGGTCGGGATCATGGACAGCGCCAGCAGCCAGTAAGTGTTGCGCAAGACCTGATGGCGGACTTGCTGCATGCCCCCCGACAGGTCAAAGGTGCGTTGCATGTTCTGATTCATAGTGCCTCCGTGTTGTCAATTCAAATTACTGCTTTGCCCAAGGATAGCATGAGGGCCGGAATTTGCCAAAAAAGCAGCTTAAGATTTCATTAAACGGGGGCAGGGCGGCAAGATGCCCCCTGCCTGTCTGGGTGATATGGGGTGGAGTATGGTAAAATCAAAGGTTGATTGAGTTATCAATTTACCGTTTTAAACCTTACTTTTTATTGGAGTTTTCACACATGGCAATCGAACGCACCCTGTCGATCATCAAACCAGACGCAGTTGCAAAAAACGTAATCGGTCAAATCTACTCCCGTTTTGAAAACGCTGGCCTGAAAATCGTTGCAGCACGCATGACCCAACTGTCGCGCGAACAAGCTGAAGGCTTCTACGCAGCGCACAAAGAACGCGGCTTCTTCAAGGATCTGGTCGACTTCATGGTTTCCGGTCCAGTCATGATCCAAGCCCTGGAAGGCGAAAACGCCGTTCTGGCCCACCGTGACCTGATGGGCGCGACCGATCCGAAGAAAGCAGAAAAAGGCACGATCCGCGCCGATTTCGCCGATTCGATCGACGCTAACGCCGTACACGGTTCCGACGCTGTCGAAGCTGCTAAAGTGGAAATCGCTTACTTCTTCCCAGAACTGAAGGCTTAATTGCCTTAGATAACGTTATTTCCTGGCGTTATCTGTGAAATAACTTATCACCCCCTGTTCCCGCTGCGCTGTGGAGTTTTCGCTCCGGATGCGCGCGGGGACGGATTTTTAGAATAGACATGATCATGAATACGACGACCCTCACCAACTTGCTGGACCTTGATCCCGCGCAACTCATCGCCTACTGCGCCGAGTTGGGAGAGAAACCGTTTCGTGCGAAACAATTGCAACGTTGGATACACCAGTTCGGCGCTTCCGATTTCGACGCCATGACGGACCTGGCCAAGTCGCTGCGCGACAAGCTGGCCACGCGCGCCGAAGTGCGCGCCCCGGCCATCATCAGCGACCACACGTCGACGGACGGTACGCGCAAGTGGCTGGTCGACGTGGGCAATGGCAATGCCGTGGAAACCGTGTTCATTCCGGAAGAAAACCGCGGCACCCTGTGCATCTCGACCCAGGCCGGCTGCGCCGTGAATTGCCGTTTCTGCTCGACGGGCAAGCAAGGCTTCAACCGCAACCTGTCCGTGGGCGAGATCATCGGCCAGCTGTGGATGGCGGAATTCGAATTGCGCCGCACCAAGGGCATCGAGCCGGGCCCGAAAGGCGAGCGCCAGATCACCAACGTGGTGATGATGGGCATGGGCGAGCCCCTGCTGAACTTTGAGCCGACCGTCACGGCCCTGAAATTGATGCTCGACGACAACGCCTACGGCCTGTCGCGCCGCCGCGTGACCCTGTCGACGTCGGGTGTGGTACCGATGATGGACAAACTGTCGCAGGAAGTGCCGGTGGCCCTGGCCGTTTCGCTGCACGCCTCGAACGATGCCTTGCGCGACGGTTTGATTCCACTGAACAAGAAATACCCGCTGAAGGAATTGATGGCGGCCTGCAAGCGCTACCTGGAATTCGCCCCGCGCGATTTCATCACCTTCGAATACTGCATGCTGGACGGCGTCAACGACAGCGACGAGCACGCGCGCGAACTGCTGGCGCTGGTGCAAGACCGCGAGTTCGGCGTGAACTGCAAGTTCAACCTGATCCCGTTCAATCCTTTCCCCGAGTCGGGCCTGTTCCGCTCGAAAAACCCGCGCATCAAGTCCTTTGCCCAGGTGCTGATGGATGGCGGCATCATCACCACCGTGCGCAAGACGCGCGGCGACGATATCGATGCGGCCTGCGGCCAGCTGGCCGGCGAAGTCAAGGACCGCACGCGGGTGCAGGAGCGCATGGAAAAGATGACTGAGTATCAACAAAAATTTGGCGCCAATTTCGGCAAGATCGTGGAAATCCGCTCCTGATGAGGGAAGGCATGGCTTACCAACGCTCGCTCGCTGTGGCCGCTGTTTGCCTGGCCGTGCTGCTGGTCGGCTGTGCTTCCGCTCCCGTCGATGCGGGCGCCGCCTTGCGCCAGGAGGCGCTGGCGAGTACGCAGGAGCGCGCCGCGCTGCGCTTGCAGCTGGCCAGCGCGTATTATGCGCAAGGCCAGCTCGACGTGGCCCTGGCGGAAGCGGAACAAGCCGTGCAACTGGCGCCGGACGATGCGCAAGCCTATGGCGTGCGTGCCCTGATCCTCGCGGCCCAGCGGCAAACTGTGCCTGCTGAGAAAGATTTCCTTTACGCTTTGCGCCTTGCGCCCCACAATCCTGAGTTGAGCAATAATTACGGCCTGTTTTTGTGCCAGACGGGACGCGCCGCGCAATCGCTGGCGTATTTCGATGCGGCCTTGGCCGATGCGGCGTATGTGTCGCCGGAAAAAGCGCTCAACAATGGGGGCGCTTGCAGCCTGGCCCTGAACGATTACCCGCGTGCGGGCGCATATTTGATGCGCGCCGTGCGCATCGCACCGGACGTGGCAGTGACGAACGCCGGCCTGGTGCGCGTGTATTACCAACAGCAAGACTACCGGCAAGCGGCTTATTATTTGCAGCGGCTCGGCAGGATAGCAACAATGGAGAGCCAGACGGCCGATGTGCTGTGGCTCGGGATCAAGGTGCAGCATAAGCTCGGGGATGCGGGTGCGGAAGCTGGCCTGGGGGCGCATTTGCGCAACCACCATTCCGGCTCCCCCGAATATGCTGCTTATCAAAATGGGGCGTTTGATGAGTGAGACAGGGATACCAATGAATTCAGAGTGGGCAGAAACGCCTCAGCAGCAGCCCCAGGGCAATCTTGCGTTGGCAGGCGCACAGTTGAAGGCGCAGCGCGAAGCGCTGGGCTGGCCGGTGGAACAGGTGGCCGACCAGCTCAAGTTGGCGCCGCGCCAGGTGATCGCGTTGGAAGAGGGCGACATGGCGGCTTTGCCGAACGTGGCCGTAGTGCGCGGTTTCGTGCGCGCCTACGCCAAGGTGGTGCGCCTCGACGCGGCGCCGCTGGTGGCCATGATCGAGGTCCATCCGGCGCCGGCGCAAGATCCGGCCGCGCCCGTGCGGCGCGAGATTTCCGCCACGTTTTCCGAATCGCGCTTCCCGTCGATGACGCAGCGTTCGTCGAACCAGACTCCCCTCTGGATCGCCGGCGCCGTGGCTGTTGTCGTGGCGGCCGCCTTTGGCGCCTATAAGCTCGGTTATGTGCCGGCCAGCCTGCTGTCCGCGCATGTCGAGAAAGAAACGGCGCATGCGGAAGTGGGCCCCGTGGAAACGACCTTGATCAAGCCGGGCCAGGATTTGACGCCCGTGCAGTCGCCGTCCGTGCCCCTGATTTCCGTGCCGCCGCCGCCAGGCAACGATACGCAGACGGGCGCTCCGGCCTCCGCCATCGCTTCGGCGCCGGCCGCCGCCGTGCCGCCAGCAGCTGCGCCGGCAACGACGCCAGCCGTGACGCCAGCGGCCACGGCCGCCGTCACGCCGCCGGCGGCTGCCGTTGCCGCCGCCGTGGGCGCGAATGCGCTGGTGCTGAAGGTGGAGCAAGATTCCTGGGTGGAAATTCGCCGTCCCGGCACCTCGCCGCTGATTTCGCGCATGGTCAAGGCGGGCAGTACGGAAACGTTCGATATCACCGGTCCGGCCACCTTGGTGGTGGGCAAGCCTGGTGTCGTGCAGGCAACTTTGCGCGGCGCCAAGCTGGACTTGCCGACCGTTGCCGGCGGCACGATTTCCCGTGTCAGCATCAAATAATTGCAGTAATCGTTCAAGCAAACTCAGAAGATAATATTATGGCTACCTCGAAAACAGCGATCGGCTCCGGTCCATCCGGCCGGCGCGACAGCCGCAAGGTGCTGATCGCGCACGGCCAGCGCCAGATCTGGGTGGGCGGCGACGCCCCCGTGGTGGTGCAGTCGATGACGAACACGGATACGGCCGACGCCATCGGCACGGCGATCCAGATCAAGGAACTGGCGCGTGCCGGTTCGGAACTGGTGCGCCTGACGGTGGACCGTCCGGAAGCGGCCGCGGCCGTGCCCTACATCCGCGAGCAGCTCGACAAGATGGATATCGACGTGCCGCTGGTGGGCGATTTTCACTATAACGGCCATACCCTGCTCAACGATTACCCCGATTGCGCGCGCGCGCTGTCGAAGTACCGCATCAATCCGGGCAACGTGGGCAAGGGCGCCAAGCGCGACACGCAATTCGCGCAAATGATCGAAGCGGCTTGCCGTTATGACAAGCCGGTGCGCATCGGCGTGAACTGGGGCAGCCTGGACCAGGTCTTGCTGGCGCGCATCATGGATGAAAACGCGGGCCGTGCCGAACCGTGGCCGGCGCAAGCCGTCATGTATGAAGCGCTGGTGACGTCGGCCATTGAAAACGCCGTGCGCGCCGAAGAGCTGGGCCTGGCGCGCGACAAGATCATCCTGTCCTGTAAAGTGTCTGGCGTGCAGGACCTGATCGCCGTGTACCGCGAACTGGCGCAGCGCTGCGACTATCCGCTGCACCTGGGCTTGACGGAAGCGGGCATGGGCAGCAAGGGCATCGTCGCCTCGACGGCGGCCCTGGCCGTGCTGTTGCAAGAGGGCATCGGCGACACCATCCGCATTTCGCTCACCCCGGAACCGGGCGGCGACCGCACGCGTGAAGTCATCGTCGGCCAGGAAATTTTGCAAACCATGGGCTTGCGCAAGTTCGCGCCCATGGTGATCGCTTGCCCCGGTTGCGGCCGCACGACGTCGACCACCTTCCAGGAGCTGGCCGACAACATCCAGACGTATCTGCGCGAGCAGATGCCGGAGTGGAAAAAGTCGTATCCGGGCGTGGAAGCGATGAACGTGGCCGTCATGGGCTGCATCGTCAACGGGCCCGGCGAATCGAAGCATGCAAACATCGGCATCAGCCTGCCCGGCACGGGCGAGTCGCCGGCTGCGCCCGTGTTTGTCGACGGCGAAAAAGTCGTCACCCTGCGCGGCGAACGCATCGTCGAGGAATTCCAGGACATCGTCTTGAATTATGTAAAGAGTCACTATGGAAACACGGTTGCCGTCTGAGCCTGATCCAATAAAAAAGTAAAGAAGAACACTATGTCCGAAAATAAGAAATTCGATAAAATTACCGCGGTGAAGGGCATGAATGACGTACTGCCCGCCGACGCCCCGCTGTGGGAATTGTTTGAAAACACGGCGCAATCCGTGCTGCAAAGCTATGGTTTCCAGCAAATCCGCACGCCGATCGTGGAAGAAACGAAATTGTTCGCGCGCGCCATCGGCGCCGTGACCGATATTGTTGAAAAGGAAATGTATTCGTTCACCGATTCGATGAACGGCGACAACCTGACCCTGCGCCCTGAAGGCACGGCCGGCGTGGTGCGCGCCGTGGTGGAGCACAACCTGGTCTACGAAGGCCCGAAACGCCTGTGGTACAAGGGCCAGATGTTCCGCCACGAGCGCCCGCAAAAAGGCCGCTACCGCCAGTTCCACCAGTTCGGCGTGGAAGCCATCGGTTTTACGGGCCCGGATATCGACGCGGAAATCATCATGCTGTCGCGCCGCCTGTGGGATGACCTGGGCCTGGAAGGCATCCGCCTGGAACTGAACTCGATCGGCGACGCGGCCGAGCGCCTGCGCCACCGCGCCGACCTGATCGCCTACCTGGAAAGCCACAGCGAGCTGCTCGACGAAGAAGCCAAGCGCCGCCTGCACAGCAATCCGCTGCGCATCCTCGACACCAAGAACCCTGCCATGCAGGACCTGGTCAATGGCGCGCCGAAGCTGCTGGACTACCTGGGCGAAGAATCGCTGGCCCACTTCCACGGCGTGCAGAAGATCTTGAACCACAACAACATTCCGTTCACCATCAATCCACGCCTGGTGCGCGGCCTCGACTACTACAACCGCACCGTGTTCGAGTGGGTCAGCGACAAGCTGGGCGCGCAAGGCACGGTTTGCGCCGGTGGCCGCTATGATGGCATGGTGGAAATGTTCGGCGGCAAATCGACGCCAGCCGTCGGTTTCGGCATGGGTGTGGAACGCCTGGTGCTGCTGATGAAGGATGCAGCCGAGCCGGAAGCCCCGGCCCAGTGCGACGTCTACCTGGTGCACCAGGGCGAGCAGGCAGGCTTGCAAGCCTTCGTGCTGGCCGAGCGGATTCGCGATGCGGGCCTGGACGTTGTGCTACATTGCGCAGCGAGCAACGGCGGCGGCAGCTTCAAGACGCAAATGAAAAAAGCCGATGCCAGCGGCGCGGCGTTTGCCGTGATCATGGGCGACGATGAAATCGCCAATAACGTCGCGACGGTGAAAGCCATGCGCGAAGCCGATGCCGGTGCGCAACAGAACACGGTGCCGTTCGACGATGTCGTCGACTACGTGGTGGACCAGATCATCGGCGACCACGATTGCGGCCATGACCACGGTCCTGGCGGCCACGTGCATCATCACCATTGATTTGACGCAATACCGTTCTACCCTCGATCAACTACTCATTAAAACTGACGACCCATGGCATACGATCACGAAGAACAAGAACAACTGGCAACCCTCAAGGCCTGGTGGCAGCGCAATGGCAATCTGACCTCCTGGGTCCTGATCGTGGCGCTGGCAGGCTACAGCGGCTGGGCTGGCTGGCAGTACTACCAGCGCACGCAGGCTGCGCAAGCGGGCCAGCTGTACGACGAACTGCAAAACGCCATCGCCGCCAAGGACACGGCCAAGGTGATGCGCGCGGCCGGCGACATGCAATCGCGTTTCAGCGGCACGGCGTATGCACAGATGAGCGCCCTGTCCGCTGCGAAGGTGGCGTTCGACGCGAATGACCTGAAAACGGCCAAGACCCAGCTGCAATGGGTGGCCGAGCATGGCACGGAAGAGTACAAGGCCATCGCCAAGCTGCGCCTGGCCGGCGTCTTGCTGGATGAAAAAGCCTACGATGAAGCGCTGAAAGTGCTGGCGACGGCTTCCGTGGCGCAATTTGCCGGCGCCGTGGCCGACCGCAAGGGCGACGTCCTGGTGGCGCAAAACAAGCTGGCCGAGGCGCGCACGGCTTACCTGGCCGCGCTGGCTGCGACGGATAAGAACAATCCAGGCCGTCAATTGATCCAGGTCAAACTGGAAGCGATCGGCGGTACGGTACCGGAAGACAAGGCCAAGGCTGACAAGGCTGCCGCCTGACAGGAACACTGATGGCGTGGCCGCGCGGCGTTATACGTCGCCGGCCTTGCCCTTACAAGTACAAGAAAAAGGTTGGATAACACTTATGCGTGTCACTGAAAAGCTGGTAGCTGCAAGTCTGTTGGCCCTGATGGCCGGTTGCTCGTCCTGGAACCCGTTCGCCTCGAAAGATCCGAAAGTCGAACCGGCCAAGCTGGTCGAGTTAAAATCGAGCATCGCCGTGCGCGACGCCTGGAAGTATTCGATCGGCAAGGCCGGCGTGTACGCATTTACGCCTGCGCTGGCCGGCAACAGCCTGTACGTGGTCAATGCCGATGGCGCGCTGGCGCGCCTGGATGCGGCCAGCGGCCGTGAAACGTGGCGCATCAAGGCCGGCAGCGACATCACCTCCAGCGCCGGCAGCGATGGCGCGCTGGTGGCCGTGGGCGCCGCCAAGGGCGCCGTACTGGCGTTCGACGCCGATGGCAAGCAACTGTGGAAGGCGCAGGCGTCCAGCGAAGTATTGACGGCGCCCGTCGTGGGGCAGGGCGTGGTCGTGGTGCGCAGCGTGGACAACCGCATCGTCGGCTTCGACGCCAAGACGGGCGAGCGCAAGTGGACGGTACAGCGCGCCACGCCGGCCTTGACCTTGCGCAATGCGCCGGGCATGGTGCTGGGCGGCGCGAACATCTACGTGGCCCAGCCGGGCGGCAAGCTGCTGGCACTGACGGCGGCCACCGGTGTGGTACGCTGGGAGATCGTCGTCAGCGAACCGCGCGGCGCTACCGAACTGGAGCGCGTCTCCGACATCGCCGGCACGCCGGTGGCGTTCGAAGGCGAAGTGTGCGTCGTCACGTACCAGGGCAAGGCAGGCTGCTTCGATGCCGCCACGGGCGTGCCGCGCTGGACCAAGCCGATCTCGTCCGATGTGGGCGTGGCCGTCGACCAGCGTTTCGTATTTGTTGCCGATGACCAGGGCGCCGTGGTGGCGTTCAGCCGCGAAGGCGGCCAGAGCGCCTGGAAGAATGAGGCGCTGGCGCGCCGCCGCCTGTCGACGCCGGCCTCCTACGGCCGCAGCGTCGCCGTCGGCGACTATCAAGGTTATATCCACTTCCTGTCACGGGAAGATGGCGCATTAATAGGTCGTGTCAGCACCGACGGTAGCCCGATTGTTTCGGCTCCCGTTGTTGCCGGTTCGAATTTGATTTTTCAAACCCAATCAGGGACAGTGACCGCTCTCGCGGTCGAGTAATACAATGAAGCCGGTAATTGCACTAGTAGGTCGACCCAATGTTGGGAAATCGACTTTATTCAATCGTCTGACCCGCTCGCGCGATGCGCTGGTGGCGGATTTGCCTGGGTTGACGCGCGATCGTCACTATGGCGAAGGCCGTGTCGGCGAACGTCCCTTCCTGGTCATCGATACGGGTGGTTTCGAACCCGTCGCCAAGGAAGGCATCATGCACCAGATGGCACTGCAGACCAAGCAGGCCGTGGCCGAGGCCGACGTGGTGGTATTCATCGTGGACGGCCGTCAAGGCCTGACCCCGCATGACAAGACCATCGTCGACTTCCTGCGCAAGAGCGGCCGCCCGGTCTTGCTGGTGGTCAACAAAAGCGAAGGCATGCGCTACACGGCCGTCGTGTCCGAATTCTATGAATTGGGCATGGGCGATCCGTATGCGATCTCGTCGGCGCATGGCGACGGCGTCAACGACCTCGTCGAAGTGATGCTGGACCTGGCGTTCGCGCAGCGTCCGGATGAGCCTGAAGAGCTGGAAAAGACCGACCGCGGCATCAAGATCGCCCTCGTCGGCCGTCCGAACGTGGGCAAGTCGACCTTGATCAACACCCTGCTCGGTGAAGAGCGCGTGATCGCCTTCGACATGCCGGGCACGACGCGCGATTCGATCGAAATTCCGTTCGAGCGCGACGGCCAGCAATACACCTTGATCGACACGGCCGGTATCCGCCGCCGCGGCAAGGTGTTTGAAGCGATCGAGAAATTCTCGGTGGTGAAAACCCTGCAGTCGATTTCCGAAGCCAACGTGGTCGTGCTGATGCTTGACGCACAGCAAGATATTTCCGAACAGGATGCGCATATCGCCGGCTTTATCCTGGAATCGGGCCGCGCGCTGGTCGTGGCCGTGAATAAATGGGATGGCTTGCAATCGCACCAGCGTGACGAAATCAAGATCGATATCGACCGCAAGCTCGATTTCCTGTCGTTCGCGCAGATGCATTTCATTTCCGCGCTGAAGGGCACCAACATCGGTCCGCTGATGAAATCGCTCAATGCCGCGTATGCAGCCGCCATGTGCGACCTGTCGACGCCGAAGCTGACGCGCGCCCTGATCGAGGCCGTGGAGAAGCAGGAACCGCGCCGCAAGGGCTCGATTCGTCCGAAGCTGCGTTATGCCCACCAGGGCGGCATGAACCCGCCTGTGATCGTCATTCACGGCAATGCGCTCGACGCCGTTGGCGACCCATACAAACGCTATCTGGAAAAACATTTCCGCGATACGTTTGCGCTGGTCGGCACGCCGCTGCGTATCGAATTGCGTACGGGTAAAAACCCGTTCGCACGCACGCCAAGCAAGTAAAATTAAGTGCATATTAAGGCGCCGCAGAGATAATGCGGCGCCGACAGCCAATTCAATGGCTTTTGCACGGAAATAATAAAGTGTTAATGCGCCATGCGCGACAGCGATCGCGAAAACAGGTTACAGTAGCTATGACGCATCTTTCTTTCTTTGAAAGGTGTGAGAGCACTTGAAATCAAGCGAGTCGCCTCCAATTCTTACACAACAACATAAACAACGGAGCTGTTATGAGCAACAAAGGGCAACTGTTACAAGACCCATTCCTCAATGCATTACGCAAAGAGCATGTTCCTGTCTCGATCTACCTGGTCAATGGCATTAAATTGCAGGGCCATATCGAATCGTTCGATCAATATGTCGTATTGCTGCGCAATACGGTGACACAGATGGTGTACAAGCATGCCATCTCGACAGTGGTGCCGGCCCGTGCCGTCAATCTCAATATTGAATCTGAAGCGGAGTAAAGCGTTGAGCTTGACGGCCCAGCGCCTTTCACCCTCCATCGCCCCCGTCCGCGCCAGCGGCGCTGATGCGTTTGCATCGGCGTCGGCGTCCGCCACAACTCATCAGTTGCCATCATGCGTGCGGCACTAGTCGGGGTTGACTTCGGTCACAGCGACTTCGCCGCCAGCATGGAGGAACTCATGCTGTTGTCGCGTTCGGCTGGCGCCGACCCGATTTCCACCATCACGGCCAAGCGTTCCAGTCCGGATTCCGCGTATTTCGTCGGCAGCGGCAAGGCCGATGAAATTGGCGACGTCGTCGTCAATGATGGCCTGGAAATCGTCATCTTCAACCACGCCCTCTCGCCAGCACAGCAGCGCAATCTGGAAAAGCGCCTGAATGTGCGCGTGCTCGACCGTACCAGCCTGATCCTCGACATCTTCGCGCAGCGCGCCAAGAGCCACGAGGGCAAGCTGCAAGTCGAACTGGCCCAGTTGCAGCATCTGGCCACGCGCCTGATCCGCGGCTGGACCCACCTTGAGCGGCAAAAGGGCGGTATCGGCTTGCGCGGTCCCGGCGAGACGCAGCTCGAGACTGACCGCCGGCTGATCGGCGACCGCGTCAAGGCCTTGCGCGCGCGCCTGGAAAAGCTGCACAAGCAGCGCGAAACGCAGCGCCGCGCGCGCGGCCGCAATCACACATTTTCCGTGTCCCTGGTCGGCTATACCAATGCCGGCAAGTCGACGCTGTTCAATGCCGTGACCAAGGCCGGCGTGTACGTCGCCGACCAGTTGTTCGCCACCCTCGACACCACCTCGCGCCGGGTTTACCTGGGCCAGGAAGTGGGCAATGTGGTGATCTCCGACACGGTCGGCTTCGTGCGCGAATTGCCGCATCAGCTGGTGGCGGCCTTCCGCGCCACGCTCGAAGAAACCATCCATGCCGATTTGCTGCTGCACGTCGTCGACGCCGCGTCGCCGGTGCGCATGGAGCAGATCGAGCAGGTCAACCTGGTCTTGAAAGAGATCGGCGCCGATCACATTCCGCAAATCCTCGTGTGGAACAAGATCGATGCGGCCGGGCTCGAGCCTTCGGTGGAGCGCGATGAATATGCTACGATCAGTCGCGTGTTCGTCAGTGCGCAGAAGGGCAGCGGGCTCGACCTGCTGCGCGATGCGATTGTCGAGATGGCCAGGAAGGCGCCCGGTTCGGCCCACCTGTATCAGAACGATGAAGCACTGCAGGAAGATCAGTTTGACGGTCAGTACGACCAGCACGATGGCGCCGCCCCGGACCAGGACGAAGAGCCTGGCGAGGACGATAGGATTTCCACCCACTCCCAAGTCGGAACACGATAGTTATGCTTGTCTCCCTACTCAAAAAAACAGGCTTGAAGTTGTCCCTGAACGATCCCCGCTGGGGCAATCGCAAGGACGACGGCAAGAAAGCCCAAGAAGGCAAAAAGCCCGGCGAAGGTCCGCCGGACCTCGATCAGTTGTGGCGCGATTTCAATCAGCGCCTGAACGCCTTTTTCGGACAGAAGAACCGTCCCGACAACGGCGGCAATAACAACGGTGGCGGCGGTGGTCCGCGTCCCGACATGAAGGGTGCCGGCATCACCGCCGGCGTGGTCGGCGTGATCGCCGTCTTCATCTGGCTCGCCAGCGGCGCCTTCATCGTGCAAGAGGGCCAGAACGGTGTCGTGCTCACGTTCGGCAAGTACAGCCACACCACGCCGGCCGGTTTCAACTGGCGCTGGCCGTACCCGTTCCAGACCGATGAAACCGTCAACGTGTCGCAGGTGCGCACGGTGGAAGTGGGTTATCGCCAGTCGCTGCGCAACAAGCAGGCCAGCGAATCGCTGATGCTGACGGACGATGAAAACATCATCGACATCCAGTTCGCGGTGCAATACACCTTGAAAGACCCCGTCGCGTGGCTGTTCAACACGCGCGACCAGGAAGACACCTTGCGCCAGGTCGCCGAAACGGCGATCCGCGAAGTGGTCGGCCGCAGCAAGATGGACTTCGTGCTGTATGAAGGCCGCGAAAAAGTGGCGTACGATACGCAGCAGTTGATGCAGCAGATCCTCGACCGCTACAAGGTCGGCGCCGTCATCACCAACGTGACGATGCAGGCCGTGCAGCCGCCGGAGCAGGTGCAAGCCGCCTTCGACGATGCCGTCAAGGCAGGCCAGGACCGCGAACGCCAGAAGAATGAAGGCCAGGCTTACGCCAACGACGTCATTCCAAAAGCGCGCGGCGCCGCATTCCGCCTGATGGAGGAAGCCGCCGCGTACAGCGCGATGGTGACCGAGAACGCCGCCGGTAATGCTTCGCGCTTCAAGCAGGTGCTGGTCGAGTACCAGAAGGCGCCGGTCGTCACGCGCGACCGCATGTACCTCGAGACGATGCAGCAAGTGTTCAGCAGTGCCAGCAAGGTCATGGTCGACGCGAAGACGGGCAGCAATCTGCTGTACCTGCCGCTCGACAAGTTGATCGCCCAGACGGCTGCCACCGACGCTGCCGCTGCCGCCGCCCGTGCTGCCGCGACACCCGCAGCCAACACCGTTTTGCCACAGGAAGCCATGCCGACAGTAGAAGTCAATACGCGCCGCGACAGCCGCTCTTCGCGTGAACGGGAGAGCCGCTAATGAACCGTATCGTAGCCGCCCTGATCGCGGGCTTTATCGCGATCATGCTCTTGTCCTCGACCGTGTTCGTGGTCGACCAGCGTAAGTATGCGGTCGTCTTCGCCCTCGGCGAAGTCAAGGAAGTCATCAGCACGCCGGGCCTGTATTTCAAGCTGCCGCCGCCGTTCCAGAACGTGCTGTACCTGGACAAGCGTATCCTGACCCTGGATACGCCGGAGCCGGAACGCTTCATCACGGCCGAGAAGAAGAACATCCTCGTCGACGCGTATGTAAAATGGCGCATCGCCGATCCACGGCTGTATTTCCGCAGCTTTGGCGGCGATGAAAAGCCGGCCCGCAACCGCATGTCGCAAATCGTCAAGGCGGCGCTGAACGATGAAATCACCAAGCGCACCGTGCGCGAAGTGATCTCGGGCCAGCGCGGCAAGGTGATGGAAGCGATCCTGGCGAAGGTTTCGGCGGAAGCGAAGGCCATCGGCGTGGAAATCGTCGACGTGCGCCTGAAACGCGTCGACTACGTCGAGCAGATCAACAACTCCGTGTACGAGCGCATGAAGTCCGAGCGCGTGCGCGTGGCCAATGAGCTGCGTTCGACCGGTTCGGCCGACTCCGAGAAAATCCGCGCCGACGCCGACAAGCAGCGCACGGTGATCCTGGCCGAAGCGTATCGCGAAGCCGAGAAGATCCGCGGCGAGGGCGATGCCAAGGCGTCGCAGATCTATGCGGAAGCGTTTGGCAAGAATCCGGAGTTCTACAAGTTCTACCGTAGCCTGGAAGCCTACCGCGCCACGTTCAAGGACAAGGGCGACGTGATGGTGGTCGATCCGAGTTCGGAATTCTTCAAGTACTTCAAGGGTGGCGGCGCAGCCGGTCCGGCCAAGAAGTAAGGCAGCATCCAGACTGCTCCCGGCCGCAAGGTCGGGTGCGGCAGCAGCGGGGCCGGCGTGAATGCCGGCCCCGTTTTTTTGTGCCCGGCACGCTGTTGCGGGAAGGCGTAAAATGCGGTGTTTTTAGGGCTGTGCGGCAGCGTTTCGGACAACTTATCCCTAAAGGCCCGTGTTTTCGCGTAAAATATCAGGTTCGGCCTCTTGCCTGGCGCGCCCGCCGCTGCCTCGCATGATGCATTTTTTCAACTTTCTTCCGTATCTCGCTCCCTCATGCCGAATTGGCTTTTGCCCGAAAATATTGCCGATGTTCTGCCGTCGGAAGCGCGCAAGATCGAAGAGCTGCGCCGCCTCATGCTGGATAATTTCCGTCTGTACGGATATGAACTGGTCATGCCGCCGCTGCTCGAGTATCTGGAATCGCTGATGACTGGCGCTGGCAAGGATACCGACCTGCGCACGTTCAAACTGGTCGACCAGCTGTCGGGCCGCATGCTCGGCCTGCGCGCCGACATGACGACGCAGGTGGCGCGCATCGATGCCCACCTGCTCAACCGTGCCACCGTCACCCGCCTGTGCTACGCCGGCAGCGTGCTGCATACCCGTCCGTCGGGCCTGCACGCCACCCGCGAACCGCTGCAGATCGGCGCCGAGATCTATGGCCACGCCGGCCTGGAAGCGGATGCCGAGATCCAGGAACTGGCGCTCGCTTCGCTGGCACTGGCCGGTTTCGACGCGGTCCGCCTGGATTTGTCGCACGTCGGCCTGTTGCGCGCTATCATTGCGCAAGACGCCGCTGCCGTGCGCGACGAGGCTGCGCTGTACACCCTGCTGCGCGCGAAAGATGCGCCGGGCTTGCGCGCCCTGACGGCCGGCTACGACGCCGTGACGCGCGATGCGCTGCTGGCCCTGCCGAACCTGTATGGCGATATCGACGTGCTGGCGCGTGCGCGCGAAGTGTTGCCGCCGCTGCCGGGCGTGCTCAAGGCGCTGGCCGAACTGGCCGCGCTGGCCGGTTCTGCCCTGGGCCGCGCCGAAGTGGCGATCGACCTGGCCGACCTGCGCGGCTACCAATATGAAAGTGGCGCGATGTTTGCGCTGTATGTACCTGGCTTGCCGAACGCGGTTGCGCGCGGCGGCCGTTATGACCACGTCGGCGAAGCGTTCGGCCGGGCTCGTCCCGCGACCGGCTTCTCGCTCGATTTGCGCGAACTGGCGCGCCTGTTGCCGACCGCGGAACGGAAGCATTCGATCCGCGCGCCGTGGGGCAGCGCGCCAGAATTGAAGGAAAAAATCGCCGAGTTGCGCAAGGCGGGCGAGGTCGTGATCCAGAGTATGCCGGGTCACAGTAATGAACAAGACGAGTTCGAGTGCGATCGCGTGCTGGTACTTGCCGATAATGGTAGTAGCTGGATTCTTAAAAACTTAGGTTGAGTGATGTCAAAGAAAATTATGGCAAAGAACGTTGTTGTCATCGGCACCCAATGGGGCGATGAAGGTAAAGGCAAGATCGTCGATTGGTTGACCGATCACGCCCAGGGTGTGGTGCGCTTCCAGGGCGGCCACAATGCAGGCCACACGCTGGTCATCGGCGGCGTGAAAACCGCGCTGCAGCTGATCCCGTCGGGCATCATGCGCCCAGGCGTCGCCTGCTACATCGGTAACGGCGTGGTCGTTTCCGTGCCGGACGTGCTGCGCGAAATCGACAAGCTGGAAGCCGTCGGCGTCGAAGTCGCCTCGCGCCTGAAAGTGTCGGACGCCGCACCGGTGATCCTGCCTTACCACTCGGCACTCGACCTGGCCCGCGAAGCTGCGCGCGGCGCGGCCAAGATCGGCACCACGGGCAAGGGCATCGGCCCGGCCTACGAAGACAAAGTGGCGCGCCGCGCCATCCGCGTCGCCGACTTGCTGAACGAAACCCGTTTCGCCGAAAAACTGGCGGAAAACCTCGATTACCACAACTTCGTGCTGGAGCACTACCTGAAGGCTCCGCGCATCGATTACCAGAAGACCCTCGACGACGCGCTGGCCTATGTGCCGCGTCTGCGTCCGATGGTCACCGACGTGTCGAGCGCGCTGTACAAGGCGCACAAGGCTGGCGCGAACCTGCTGTTCGAAGGCGCGCAGGGTTCCCTGCTCGACGTCGACCACGGCACCTATCCGTTCGTCACCTCGTCGAACTGCGTGGCCGGCAATGCCGCCGCCGGTTCGGGCGTCGGTCCTGGCATGCTGCACTACATCATGGGCATCACCAAGGCGTACACGACGCGTGTCGGTTCCGGCCCGTTCCCTTCGGAACTGCCAACGGATGCTGGCGTCGGCCATCACCTGGCGCAAGTGGGCCATGAATTCGGCACCGTGACGGGCCGCGCCCGTCGCTGCGGCTGGTTCGACGCCGCCTTGCTGCGCCGCTCCGTGCAGATCAACGGCGTGACGGGCATGTGCCTGACCAAGCTGGACGTGCTGGACGGTATCGAAACCTTGAAACTGTGCACCGGCTACACCATCGACGGCGTGGCCACGGACATCTTCCCATCGGGCGCCGAAGAAGCCGCCCGTTGCGTACCGGTGTACGAAGAGATGCCAGGCTGGACGGAAAGCACGGTCGGCGCGAAATCGCTGGCGGCCCTGCCGGCAACGGCCCGCGCTTACATCAAGCGCATCGAAGAACTGGTCGGCGTGCCGGTGGACATGGTTTCGACCGGTCCGGATCGTGAAGAAACGATCGTGCTGCGCCACCCATTCGAGTAAGCTGCTGGACACAATCCGCCGCAAGGCGGATTTTTTTAATCACGCTAATAATAAGATTCCACTATCATGACTACCCCACAATCGAACGATCAACATCTCTGGGTCAACTGGGAAGAATACCACCGTCTGATCGAGCGCCTGGCGCTCAAGGTCTACGAATCGGGCTGGAAATTTGACCAGGTACTGTGCCTGGCGCGCGGCGGCGTGCGTCCCGGCGACGTGTTCTCGCGCATTTTTGATTTGCCGCTGGCCATCCTGTCGACCAGCTCCTACCGCGAAGACGCTGGCACGGTGCGCGGCGACCTCGATATCGCCAAGTACATGACGATGACCAAGGGCCCGCTGGCTGGCCGCATCCTGCTGGTCGATGACCTGGCCGATTCCGGCGTCACCCTGGACAAAGTCACGCGTCACCTGAAGGAAAACTTCCCTGACGTGACCGAAGTCAAATCGGCCGTGATCTGGCTGAAAGGCTGCTCCGTCGTGCGTCCCGACTACTTCCTGGACGAACTGCCGCACAATCCATGGATCCACCAGCCGTTCGAAGACTACGACGGCCTGCGCCCGCACCAGTTGGCGGCGTGGATCAAGAAGGGCGAAGCAGGCAAGTAATTTTGCGTGCACTCTTGCTAAAAAAAGACGATCGTGTATCGTCTTTTTTTTCGTCCAAGGAAATGCCATGACCATCTTGCACACGGCGCGCCTGCGCCTCGAACCCGTCACCGAGAAGCATTACGACGCCATGCACGCCATGAACTCGGATACCGAAGTGATGACCTACCTCAATGCGGGCCAGCCGGAGACGGAGGAACATACACGTGCCGCCGTTGCCCGCATCATGGGGCGCTGGGTCGAGTGGGGCTATTCGTGGTGGGCCTTGATCCGCACCGAAGATGAGGTGCTGGTAGGGCTGGCCTGCCTGCAGCATATCGGCGGCGACAAGGCGCAGCCGCACGAAATCGGCTGGCGCCTGGCGCGGGCCGGCTGGGGCAAGGGCTACGCCAGCGAGGCGGCCAATGCCATCGTCGCGCATGCCTTCGACGTCGTCGGCGCGCCCGAAGTGGTGGCCGTGGCCCACCCGGACAATGCCGCCTCGATCAAGGTCATGACGCGCCTGGGCATGCAGTACGTGGGCATGGAGCGCCACTACGACCTCGATAGCGTCGTGTACCGGCTGGTGCGCCCATGACGGCAAGGCCGAAGCCCCTGAAGCTGGGCTGCAGCTACGGCGTGCGCTTTTCGCCCGATGGCACGCGCCTGGCCGTGCTGGGACGCGACCTGGTCCTGTGGGACGTGGCGGCGCGCCAGAAGCTGTGGCGCGGCAAATTCATCGCGCATATGTCGGACATGGCCTTTTCGCCCGACGGCAGCCGGCTGGCCATCAAGAGTACGACGGGCCAGATGGTTGTGGTGGATGCCCTCGCTGGCCAGTTGCTGCTGAACTTACAGAACAAGAAGGAGGGCGAAGGCTGCGGTCCCGCGTGGTCGCCTTGCGGGCAGTATCTTGCCGACGGCGGCTGGGATGGCCGCCTGCGGGTGCGCGACGCGCAAACGGGCGAGGTGCTCTTCACGCAGGCGCACCCGGGCGAGATGCTGCGCGGCATGTGGGCTATCGATGGCGGACGGCGTTTGCTGCTCCTGCATGGCGTCAAATCGGTGGAAGAGGGGCAAGTGCAGCCGCCCGACTATTGCAGCGTGTGGGACTGGCCGCTGCAGACCGGCGCCGGCCGCGTGGTGCTGTCGCTGCCGAAGCTGGCGTCGTGCGCGCCGTCGCCCGATGGCACGCTCCTGGCAGTGCTGCATTACGCTGACGGCCAAGAGTGTCTGTCCGTGCATGCGCTGGACGATGGCCGCCGGCTGGCCACGGTGGCCGTGGAGGCGGGCGGCGGCACGGGCGACGCCTTGCGCTGGCTGCCCGACGGCGGCGCGCTGGGCCGCATCGGCAAGGGCAAGCTGCTGTTCTACGCCTGGCCGGGTCTCGGCGTGCTTGCCGAACACGCCATTGCCTATCCCTGCGCGCTGGACTTCTTGCCTGGCACGCCACTGGCCGCCATCGGCTCCTGGGAGTCCGGCATGCTGACGGATCTGAATCTTCACAAGGAAACCGCATGATTACCTGTTATTTGCGTTACATCATCGACCCATATAAATTGCGGGAGTTCGAAGCCTACGGCAAACTGTGGATACCGCTCGTCGAACGCTTCGGCGGCCAGCACCACGGCTATTTTTTGCCATCCGAAGGCGCCAGCAACGTGGCGCTGGCCATGTTTTCGTTCCCCAGCCTGGCCCTGTACGAGCAATACCGCAGCGACTCGATGCAGGACGCCGAATGCCAGGCCGCCTTCCGCTATGCGGAAGAGACGCGCTGCATCGTCAGCTATGAGCGCAGTTTTTTTCGTCCCGTGTTTGCCTGAACGGGGTCAATCGCGCTGCGGCGCGCCCAGGGGGAAGAGGTGGCGGTACGGACGTGCCTCCTCCACCGCGCGGGCGAACGAAGGACGGGCCAGCAGGCGCGCGCGGTAGGCGCGCAGCAGGGGCAGCGTTGCGGGAATCGGCTGCGTCCAGTCCGCATAGAACAGCGCGGGGGCAGCGGCGCAGTCGGCCAGGCTGAAGCGGTCGCCGGCGGCCCACGTCCTGCCGGCCAGGTGCTGTTCCAGCCAGGCGTAGGCAAGGTCCAGCTTTTCGCCGGCAAACGCGCGGCCTTCGCGGGTCTTTGCCGGGTCGCCAGTCAGGGCGGCGCCGACGGCATGCTGCACGGGTGTCATGACGTGCAGGTCGAAGTAGCGGTCGAGAAAACGCACGTCCAGCGCCTGCATCGGGTCGTCCGGCAGCAGGCGCAGCGGACCGGGATGGGCCAATTGCAGGTATTCGATGATGATGCTGGTCTCGGCGACGTTGCGCTCGCCGTCCACCAGCAGCGGAAACTTGCGCAGTGGCCAGCGCTCGAGCCACTCTTGAAGGTGCTGGGGCAGGTCCGGCGCCAGGCAGCGGAAGGCGAACGGGATGGCGTTCTCGTACAGCGCGATGAGTACCTTCTGCGTGTACGAGGAAAAGGGATGGCCGTAGAGGATCAGCGACACGGTGGGAACTCCTGTCATTGTGAAAGGTTGGCAACACGCGCGTGTGCCAACGATAGTGCAATGACAGGATCAATGCAAGCGGTACGCGCCGTTCCCGCTTGCTGCCGTGGCGCGCCCGCCTCGCCTAGCCGAGGTTCGCCAGGTAGCGCAATCCCGTGATGCTGGGGAAGAAGCAATACACGCCGCCACGCGTGATGACGCTGCGCGAGAAATGCTGCAGTTCGGTATTGCCGCTTCCCTTGGCGCCCACGCCGGGCAAGGTGAAGGAACTGACGGCCGGGTCGTTGATGCCCAGGAACACGTCCTGGCCGCTGATGTTGAACGTGGCATCGCCCGCCTCGGGACCGGCCGGGCCGACGGCCGATTTGACGAAGGCATCGTCATTGTTCCATTGCTTCATCAGGAATTCGAACTGATTGCGCAGGCTGGCATTGATGAAATAGCCGACCAGGCCGCGCTGCGTTGCGATGGGCGCTGCCGGATCATATTCGCTGCCGTAGGGCATGGCGCGCCGCACGATGCGGTGGTGGCGGGAGGGAGCGCCCACGACGGCTTCGTCGCGCGGATTGTTGCGCCGGATATGCGCGCCGATCGGGCATTTCAGGCCCAGCGTGTCATCGAGGTCCGGCTGCGCATCGACATAGTGAAAGCGGTTCAGGCTGGCGTCCGGCAGCACGGGGCCGGCCTCGTCCGGCCTGAGCACGAGCGGATTGCCGTTGCGCCAGCGCCCGCACATCTTGGCGGCCACCATTTCGGTCGTGAGCCCGGAACTGGCCGCGCCCTGGCTCAGGATGCTGTCGAACAGCGGCACGTCCTGCTCCAGGATGCGGAAGGCGGCATAACTGCCATTGGTGGACAGTTGCGGCGGCTGCACCTGGTAGGTGCCGCCGTTTTCATTCGGATAGCCGAGCAGGAATTCCCCCGTCTTGACGCTGTTGAGCGGATCAGGGTCGTGTTCGCGCTTGCGCTGCGGGGCGCCATCGACGTCCGGCTGGGCGATGCTGTCGCGGTAGCCGAAATGCACGCGGTTGTCTGGCAGGGCCACGCCGTCGTGCGCATACAGTTCGCGCCAGCCGGCGGCAAAGGCGCGGCGTAGTGTGGCCGAGGTCGCCTGCAGCACTTCCGTCGATTCGCTGACCCACAGGCTCAGCAGCGCATGCACCTGGCCATGCTGGGTAGCCGGCCCCAGGTTGCCGAGCCAGTGCTCGGGGGCGCTGTCGCCCACGTCACCCACGGCATTGACGCTGGCCGGATCGGCCGCGCCCCGTTGAAATGCCTGGTCAAAGGTGGCGAGGTCGGTCGCGGCAACGCCCAGCGCCGACAGGCCGGGCGCGGTAAAGCTGAGATTCAGGAAGCAGGGCGGCTTGGGGTGGATGTGCCGCGCGGTGGTAATGGACGGCAAGCCGTCGCTGCCGTCGAGCAGGGCCGCGATGGTGCGCCGTGCCTGCGCCGCATCCGTGATGCTGAAGATGAAATGGCGCGCCAGGTTGACGCGGTAGCCGCGCAGGATCGTGCCTTGCACGTCGTCGTAATCGATGGTGGAATCGGCCATGCTGTCTCCGGGGGCTGGGGTGGTGGCTGGCAGGGTGGTGGGGCCGCTTGCGCAGCCCCGGCGTGGCTTTCGGCTCAGGTTCGGAATGCGGCGATGATTTTCTGGACGGTCTGCGGATAGGCGCTGTACAGGCCGTTATTGGGCACGTGCTGCGCGGCGTCGTTGGCCGTGATGAAGGCTTCAAATGCAGCCACATGGTTAGCCACAGGAATCAGCGCCTTGCCGCCCACGACAAATTGCAGCAGCGCGTCGAATACCTCGCCCAGTTCGCCCACGAAATCTTCGATGTAGTCGTTGAAGTTGCCGTCATACTCGGTGATCACGCCGATGACCAGGCTATCGGAAGTGCCCGCCGATTGAATGTTGGGCAGCAGATTGGGCTGGGAGCGGTCAAGCAGGGTAAAGCGGGCAAAGTGCACGGTACCGATAGTGGTAAGGGCGGCATTGATCTTCGGTTGGTATTCCAGCAATGTTGCGGCGATGGCGGTCGGATTGGTGCCGGGCAGCGCCGGCATCATTAAGCACAGTGGATTTGCCATGGGAGGCTCCTCATTACGTGGTTGTCGGGACGACCGACACTACGCCGCGGCACCTGCTGCGTCAAAAACTATATTTTTGCATGTGTTGCTAAATACACACTGTTGCATCATGGTAAATGATGGGAAATGCGGTCTCATGTGGATAGTTGCCGAGCCTGGTCAGCGCTGGCGGGCACTCTGCCGCCAGGCTGTTCCGGCCTGTTTCAGGAAGCGCAAGTGGCGCCGCCGGCAAGCCGGCTTCCGTCGCCATTATTTTTGCCGGATGGGGTGCTGACGCTCCCGATTGCCACGCTTCAATCCTCGGCCTGGAATTCGCTGGCCGAGACGAACAGATCCCACGAGGCGATGAACAGGGCCGCCACCACGGGGCCGATGACAAAGCCGTTCAGGCCGAACAGGGCCATGCCGCCCACGGTCGACAGCAGCACCACGTAGTCGGGCATCTTGGTGTCCTTGCCCACCAAAACGGGGCGCAGCACGTTGTCGACCAGGCCGATGACGAAGACGCCGAAGGCGGCCAGGCCTGCGCCTTGCCAGATGGCGCCCGTGGCCAGGAAGTAGACGGCAACGGGCGCCCAGACGAGGGCGGCGCCGACGGCCGGCAGCAGCGACAGGAAGGCCATCAGCACGGCCCACAGCAGGGGCGCGGGCACGTCGAGGAACCAGAATGCCAGGCCGCCGAGGGCGCCCTGGGCAATCGCCACGAGGATGTTGCCCTTCACCGTGGCGCGGATCACCGTGGTGAAATTGGTGAACAGGCGTTGCTTGTATTTGCGGCTCAGCGGCACGGCGCCCTTGATGCGGGCCGACAGGGCCGAGCCATCGCGCATCAGGAAAAACAGCAGGTACAGCATGATGCACAGGCTGGTGAGGAATTCGAAGGTGTACAGGCCCACATTGATGGCTTTCACCGCCACCACCTGGCTCACCTGCGTGGCGCCCTCGGCCAGCTTGTCCTGCAGGCTGGCCAGGCTGGTCAGGTTGAAGCGGTCGAGCAAGTTGATCAGCCATTGCGGCAGCACCGCCATGATCTTATCGAAGAACATGGCGACCGTGATTTCACCCGAACGTACCATTTCCACGACGCTGGCCGCCTGGTTCACCAGCGACACGGAAATGAGCGACAGCGGCAGGATCACGATGACGATGATCAACAGCAAGGTGAGCAGCGACGCCACGCCGGCGCGGCCCCGGGTTTTTCGCAGCAGCCAGCGGTACACGGGCGCGAACAGGATCGCCAGGACGACGCCCCAGAAGATGGCGCCCGCATAGGGCGCCAGTATCCAGCCGAAGCCGATGGTGACGACGCTCAGGAGGAGCAAGAACACTTTCTGGTGCAGCGTGAGGGTAGGCATGGGCGGCGGCGCAATGATCGGGGTTGAGTTGCCCCATCATAAGCGAGGCGTGCTGCGGCGCGCCATACAATTGTCATGCTGCGTGCGCGAACGCACCTGGCGCCGCGGGCTGGCAACGCGGTGGCGGCAATTCCAGTAAGCTGTCGTTCCAGGCGTTCCATCCCGGGCGTCTTGACTTCCTTTGACTGCAGGAGCGCGCGTGCTTGACCCCATTCACTTTTATGAACCCGCACAGGGCCATGGCTTGCCGCATGACCCGTTCAACGCCATCGTGGGGCCGCGGCCCATCGGCTGGATCGCCTCGCGCAGCGGCGAGGGCGTGCTCAATCTGGCGCCGTACAGCTTTTTCAACGCCTTCAATTACCATCCGCCGCTGATCGGATTTTCCAGCATCGGCCGCAAGGATACCTTGCGCAATATCGAACAAACGGGCGAATTCGTGTGGAATCTGGCGACGCGTCCGCTGGCCGAGGCGATGAATGCCAGCTGCGCGCCGGCGCCGTCCGAAGTCGACGAATTCGTGCTGGCCGGCCTGACGCCGGCCGCCGCGCGCCTCGTCAACGTGCCGCGCGTGGCAGAAAGCCCCGTCTCCTTCGAATGCCGGCGCACGCAGATCATCGAACTGCAGGGCGTCAAGGGTGACGGTGTCGGCAGCTGGCTGGTGCTGGGGGAAGTGGTGGGCGTGCATATCGCGCGCCACCTGTTGACCGATGGCGTGTACGACACGGCCGCCGCCGCGCCGATATTGCGCGGCGGCGGTCCGGCCGATTATTTCGAGATCGGACCGGACAGCCTGTTCCACATGCGCCGGCCCAGTTATCCCTGAAGGGGCGAGGCGGGGCGCTATTGTGGCATGACGCAATGGCATCCGCGACCGGCCAGCGGCGCCGGCCGGATCGCGCAGGCCTGCGCCCACGCATGGCGTGACATTTACTTGCCCAGGATCGACGCCACGTTGTCGGTGCCCGGTGCGCCGAACAGTTGCTGCTTGAGGATGTGCAGCTGGTCGCGCACCTGCGCCGCCTTTTCGAACTCCAGGTTCTTGGCGTGGTCGACCATCAGTTTTTCCAGGCGCTTGATTTCCTTGCTGACCTGTTTTTCGCTCATGGCTTCGAACTTCGCCGCTTCCTGCGCCACCTGCAGGGTTTCGCGCGCTTCCTGCGGACTGTAGACGCCGTCGATCATTTCGCGGATCGATTTCTTCACGCCGATCGGGATGATGTTGTTGGCCGTATTGAAGGCGATCTGCTTGGCGCGGCGGCGCTCCGTCTCGTCGATGGCGCGGCGCATGGAGTCCGTGATGCGGTCGCCGTACAGGATCGCCGTGCCGTTCAGATTGCGCGCGGCGCGGCCGATGGTCTGGATCAGGCTGCGCTCGGAACGCAAGAAGCCTTCCTTGTCCGCGTCGAGGATGGCGACCAGCGACACTTCCGGCAAGTCCAGGCCCTCGCGCAGCAGATTGATCCCCACCAGCACGTCGAAGGTGCCCAGGCGCAGGTCGCGCAGGATTTCCACGCGTTCCACCGTCTCGATGTCGCTGTGCAGGTAGCGTACCTTGATGCCATGGTCGCCCAGGTACTCCGTCAACTGCTCCGACATGCGCTTGGTCAAAGTCGTCACCAGCACGCGCTCATCCTTCTTGATGCGCTCGACGATTTCCGACATCAGGTCGTCCACCTGGCTGCTGGCGGGACGCACGATGATTTGCGGGTCGACCAGGCCCGTGGGGCGTACCACCTGCTCGACCACCTGGTCGGAATGGTTCTTTTCGTATTCGGCCGGGGTGGCCGAGACAAACACGGTCTGGCGCATCTTCTGTTCGAATTCCTCGAATTTCAAGGGCCGGTTGTCCAGCGCCGACGGCAGGCGGAAGCCGTAGTCGACCAGGTTCGTCTTGCGCGAGCGGTCGCCGTTGTACATGGCGCTCAGCTGGCCCGTCAGCACGTGCGACTCGTCGAGGAACATCAGGGCGTCGGGCGGCAGGTAGTCGACCAGGGTCGGCGGCGGCTCGCCCGGCAGCGCGCCGGACAGGTGGCGCGAATAGTTCTCGATACCCTTCGTAAAACCGATTTCCGCCATCATTTCCAAGTCGAAGCGCGTGCGCTGTTCCAGCCGCTGCTCCTCGATCAGTTTATTTTCCTTGCGGAAAAATTCGAGGCGCTCGCGCAGCTCGTCCTTGATGGTTTCCACGGCGCGCAGCACGGTGGAGCGGGGCGTCACATAGTGCGAGCCCGGGTACACGGTGAAGCGGGGGATCTTTTGCCGCACTCTGCCCGTCAGCGGGTCGAACAGCTGGATCGATTCGATCTCGTCGTCGAACATTTCCAGGCGCACGGCCAGTTCCGCATGCTCGGCGGGGAAGATGTCGATGGTGTCGCCGCGCACGCGGAAGGTGCCGCGGCCGAAATCGACTTCGTTGCGCGTGTACTGCATCTGGATCAGGCGCGCGATGACGTCGCGCTGCGCGACCCTGTCCTTGACGCGCAAGGTCAAAATCATCTGGTGGTATTCGTTCGGGTTACCGATACCGTAGATGGCCGAGACGGTGGCGACGATGATGACGTCGCGCCGCTCCATCAGCGACTTGGTGCACGACAGCCGCATCTGCTCGATATGTTCGTTGATCGACGAATCCTTTTCGATGAACAGGTCGCGCTGCGGCACGTAGGCTTCGGGCTGGTAGTAATCGTAGTAGCTGACGAAGTATTCGACCGCGTTCTGCGGGAAAAAGTCGCGGAACTCGCTGTACAGCTGCGCCGCCAGCGTCTTGTTCGGCGCGAAGACGATGGCGGGCCGGCCCATGCGCGCGATGACGTTGGCCATGGTATAGGTCTTGCCGGAACCGGTCACGCCCAGCAGCGTCTGGAAGGCCAGTCCGTCGGCAATCCCCTCGGATAACTGGGCGATCGCCGTGGGCTGGTCACCGGCCGGAGGGAATGGCTGGTGCAGCTTGAAGGGGGAGTCCGGGAAAGAGATAATTGCGCTTTCCGCCTCGCTGGCGGTAGATAATTCGGGCATGTGAATCAGACCTTTGTTAGAATAGTGCTCTGCTGGCGGCCCTGGCGTTGTATTTTGGGGCGCTGTCTACAACTCCGCTGTGAACCTGCTTCCAATCGAATCCAATCTTATCATGACGAACCCAACTGTTTCTGCCAGTCTGTTTAGCGCCATCGAGATGGCCCCACGCGACCCGATCCTGGGCATCACCGAAGCATTTAACGCGGACCAGAATCCCGCCAAAATCAATCTGGGCGTCGGCGTCTATTATGACGACAACGGCAAAGTGCCTCTGTTAGCTTGCGTACGCAAGGCGGAAGCCATCCTGATCGAACAGGCCGCCCCACGCACCTACCTGCCGATCGAAGGCCTCGCCGCCTACGACAAGGCTGTGCAAGAACTCGTATTTGGCGCCGATAGCGCCGTAATTCAAGAGCGCCGCGCCGTGACCGTGCAAGCCATCGGCGGCACGGGCGCGTTGAAGATCGGTGCCGACTTCCTGCAGCGTTTCGCGCCGGGTGCCCAGGTCTACATCAGCGACCCAAGCTGGGAAAACCACCGCGCGCTGTTCGAGAACGCCGGTTTTGTCGTGAATAACTACACGTATTACGATGCCGCCACCCATGGCGTGAACTTCGACGGCATGCTGGCCAGCCTGAACGCCATGCCAGCCGGCTCCATCGTCGTGCTGCACGCCTGCTGCCACAACCCGACCGGCGCCGACCTGAGCGTGGCCCAGTGGGATCAGATCATCAGCGTGGTGACGTCGCGCGGCCTGGTGCCGTTCCTGGACATGGCCTATCAAGGCTTCGCCAACGGCATCGCCGAAGACGGCGCCGTGGTGCGCCGCTTCGCCGACGCGGGCGGCCCGCTGCTGGTATCGAACTCGTTCTCGAAATCGTTCTCGCTGTACGGCGAGCGCGTGGGCGCCCTGAGCGTCGTCGCCGCCAGCGCCGACGAAGCGGCACGCCTGCTGTCGCAACTGAAGCGCGTCGTGCGCACCAACTACTCGAACCCGCCGGTACACGGCGGCAAGGTGGTCGCCACCGTCCTGGCCACGCCGGAACTGCGCCAGCTGTGGGAAGAGGAACTGGCCGGCATGCGCGTGCGCATCCGCGAAATGCGCAATGCCTTCGTGGAAAAACTGAAAGCCAAGGCGCCAGGCCACGACTTCGAATTCGTGCGCCAGCAAATCGGCATGTTCTCGTACTCGGGCTTGACCAAGGAGCAGGTGGCGTCGCTGCGCGAGCAGTCGATCTACGCCGTCGACACGGGCCGTATCTGCGTGGCAGCATTGAATTCGCGCAATATCGACATCGTTATTGACGCGATCGCCAAAGTGCTTTAAGATCTTGCTTCTTCGGCGCTGCATGCAAGTGCGGCGCTGATGGCGGTAGAAAGTCGGCGATGGCCGTGTTTGTGAAGATACAGTATCAGTCTTGCAAATATGGAACAAGCGACATATAATATTGCCTCTTTTCCCTGATAGCTCAGTTGGTAGAGCGACGGACTGTTAATCCGCAGGTCCCTGGTTCGAGTCCAGGTCGGGGAGCCAGAATTCGGAAGGCCACGTTGAAAAACGTGGCCTTTTTTGTTTTTGCGCCGCCTGCGCGCAGCTTGGGGCAAGATAAGATTTTCCCTATGGAAATCTGGACAGCGCCAAGTTTGGCCTATATAATACGGCCTCTTTTCCCTGATAGCTCAGTTGGTAGAGCGACGGACTGTTAATCCGCAGGTCCCTGGTTCGAGTCCAGGTCGGGGAGCCAGAATTCGGAAGGCCATGTTGAAAAACATGGCCTTTTTTGTTTTCCGCCGCCGCCAGCGGGGCTTGCCTGTGCGTGATCGCGTTTTGCGCTATCCTGAATGTATCACTTCAGGAGCACCTTCCCATGACTTGTACCTCCGCCTTGCGCCACATCGTCCTGTGCGACTTCCTCGATGGCATCACGTCTGCCAAGCATGCCGAGCTCGTCTACGAGTTTTCCCATCTGAAACACCGCATTCCCGGCGTGCGGCAATTCGAATGGGGGCCGAACGTCAGCCCGGAAGGCCTCGACGACGGCTTTACCGATTGCTTTACCCTGACCTTCGATGATGCCGCCGCCCGCGATGGGTACCTGACCCATGCGGCCCACCTGGCCTTTGTCGAGCAGCTCAAGCCATGGCTGGGCCGGGTGCTGGTCTTTGACTACTACCCGCAAGAGCATCCCGGCTGACCGACGGGCAAGGTGAAGCCGGGAAAATATACATTTTTCTGGGGGAAATCTGGACATCGTAAAATTTCCCCTATAGAATGCGGCCTCTTTTCCCTGATAGCTCAGTTGGTAGAGCGACGGACTGTTAATCCGCAGGTCCCTGGTTCGAGTCCAGGTCGGGGAGCCAGAACACGCAGTAGCAGAAAGCCCAGCCTTCACCGGTTGGGCTTTTTGCATTTCAGGGCCGGCGCAGACGCCCGTGTCGCCTGCTCTTGATCCACCGCATGGACCACTAGGCATCTGGCGCTATGCTGGAAGAGACAAGGCGTTGGCGGCTCTGTCATCGCTTGCAATTTCCGGGAGGGGCTGACATGGATGACATCGCACGTGCCGGACCGGCGACGATCGTGCTCGTGCATGGTGGTTTTGTTGACGGGTCCGGCTGGGAAGGCGTTTACCGGGCACTGCGTGACGAAGGCTGTCACGTTGCCGTTGTGCAAAACCCAACGCTATCGCTGGCGGACGACGTGGCCGCGACGGGCCGGGTCATCGCCGCAGTACCGGGTCCCGTGGTCCTCGTCGGTCATTCGTACGGGGGCGCCGTGGTCACGCAAGCGGGGAACGATCCCAGGGTCAAGGCATTGGTCTACATCGCGGCGTTTGTGCCGGATCAAGGGGAGTCTGTCGATTCCTTGCTGAAGAATGCCCCGCCTGGCGCGCCGGTGCCGCCGATCTTGCCGCCGCACGATGGCTTCCTGTTGCTCGACCAGAAAAAGTTTGCGGCCGCCTTCGCCGCCGATGTGCCCAGGCACAAGGCCAACTTCATGGCGGCATCGCAAGTGCCCTGGGGCATGGCTGCCTTGACGGGCGTGGTCAGCGCGCCAGCGTGGAGGAGCAAGCCCAGCTGGTACCTGGTCGCGACCGGGGACCAGATGATTGCGCCGGCGATGCAGCGCCAGATGTCGGAACGGGCGGGCTCGACGGTGGTCGAAGTTGCCGGCAGCCATGCCATTTACATTTCGCAAGCCCAGGCGGTGGCGTCGCTGATTAGCAAGGCTGCGGCGAGCATTGCCGGCGACTAGGCCGGCAGTGTGCCGGCCAGCCTGTCGGCCCCCGAAAAGGGCGTCATGTCATGGGGCGTTGCATCAGGGCTTGGCAGTCGCATCCAAGGTCTTGATGATGGCTTCTTGAAATTGCACCGGTTCATCCTGGTGTATCTGATGGCCGGAATGCTCGAAGAAGAACAAGCCCTTCCTTGGCGCCTTCAAGGTGTCGAAATACGCTTGCGTGATCCTGGTCGAGGTCTGGATATCGTTTTTGCCGACGAAGAAATACACGGGGCAGTCAACGCTCTTCAAGGTCTTGGGCAAATCAATGTTCATGACCTCGTTCCAGACGGGCGACCAGGTCTTTGACCACTGCAGAAAGCCCGTCTTGAAACCTTCGCTCGTCGCAAATGCCTTGCCATCCTTGTAGAAAAGCCATTTTCTTAAATAGAACATGCTTTCGTCACTTGCAAACGGAAAACTGATGCTGTTCAGTTCCTGGCTGGCGACGGCATTGTCCTTGAAATGCACTTTCAAGGCTTGCAGCAATTCTTTCTCGCTTTCCAGCTGGCTCACGACAGGATTCGACGCGAAATAGGCATGCAGCAGTTCCGGGTGACGCTTGACGATATCAAAGCCCAGGACGTTGCCCCAGGAACTGCCCAGCAAGTATATTTTGTCCTGCTTTAACTCCTTGCGCAGAAATTGGATGACTTGATACGTGTCCTGCTCCATGTGCCCGACGGACGGCTGCGTGGGGGAGGGATTCAGTTTCAAGGTTTTTCCGGCATCCCGCTGGTCCCATTGCACAATCGTAAATCTGCTTTTCAGGAGATTCGTAAAGGCATCCGCCCCCTTGATCATGGAGCTTCCCGGGCCGCCGGATAAAAACAGCAGCACGGGCTTGTTCGCGTCGTCCGTCTTGATTTCCACCACTTGCTTGATGCCGCCAATATCGGGTGTCAGGGTGGTGGTGACTTCCGCGGAAGCGGGTGTCGCTGCCGCCGTGGTTTGCGCCTTGCATGCGTAGAAGGGAATCAGGGCGGTCAAGAGCACTGCCAATGTCATTTTTTTTATCATGGTGTCAGGGTCGGTTTTAGGTTGCTTGCACCGGCGCATTCTGCGCCGCAGTTGAACAGCTAATTTATCGCATGGTTTCCAGTGGGTACGTCGACATGCCTCCTTGTCAAAAAGTTGGGTTTATGAAAATCATTGACCTTGCCCGGCATGCAGCCGCAACGCTTCCAGCGCCAGATACGCGGCTTGCAATTGCGCGGCGATGGCGGCCAGGCCGCTTGCCGCGGGCGCGGGCGGATCGCCGTGGTAAGCCGTGCCGTACTTCGCATGCACGCCGCCTTGCGCGCGCATCGCTTGCAACTGCGCCGCTGTAGGGGCGATGCCGAAGCGGGGCAATACATCGCTGAAAAGGATGTCTGGCAATTGCTTATAGTTAATTAACTGCAGCTGGCCTGCGGCTGCATGGGACCGGGCGGCGTCGAACAGGCTGGCCAGCACGAGGCCCGTATAGCCATCGAGATCGCTCGGCGCCAGCTGGTGTGCGGGCAGCGGCAGCTGTGCCGGGTGCAGCATGCCGGGCACCATCTGCGGGCCGCGCTGGCGCTGGTGCGAGGCCAGCACGGCCAGCGGTTCGCGGTAGACGAACAGGCAGGGCGTGCCGGGAAACGCTTGCCGCAGCAAGTCCAGGCTGTGGATGTGCCAGCAGTCGAACTTGATGAAGAAGTGCGTCTCAGCAAAGGTGCGGCGCTGGCCCAGGGCCAGGATGGCCTGGCGCAGCAGGGCGATGCCGGCGGCCGGGTCGGCGCCGTCGTGATGCAGGCGCAGCAGCGAGTCGATGACGGGCGGCTCGGACATGACGATGCATTGCGGCAAGGACGCCAACAGCTGGCTCAGCAGGGTCGAGCCGCAGCGCGAGACGTGGAAGATGAAGGCGTCGGGTGCCAGGCAATCGCCGAGCGTCGCCAGCGCCGCCAGCGGCGTGCGGCAGACGCGGCGCTCCCCGTGCGGCTGGCGCGCCAGGGTATTGACAAAGAAGGCGTCGCTGAAGGGTGTTTTTCCCAGCTCGCGCCAGCACATGGCGGCGTCCGTCCATGTTTCGCCCCGCTCCACGTACAGCGGATACCAGCCGCGCAGGTCCATGCCCTCGTGCCACGGCACTGTCTCGCCCCTGGCCAGCAAGCGTTCCTGCTGGGCCAGGCCCGGCGCGGCGCTCACGGCGCGTTCCCGTCGGCCAGGGCAGCCAGCGCGCCGGCCAGCGCCAGGCTGGCGGGCGAGGGCGATAGCCGCAACTGGGCGATGACGGCCCGCACATTGCCATCGTTGATGCTGGGGTCGCCATACCTGTGGGGCGCTTTCGGCACGAAGCCGGCCGAGGCGAACAGCGCTTCGAGCCAGGCATTGCTGATGCAGTCGAGCACGAGGTGGATGCGCGGCGTCGTGCCCCGGTTGTGCACCGCGTGCAGGCAGCTGGCATCCATGTACCAGGCGTGCCCGGCCGTGAAATGGACGGTCTCGCCATCGATGGTAAACAGCACCTGCGGCGAGGTGTGGATGGGGATATGGATGCGGACCAGGCCATCGGCCAGCGACATGCCGGCGTCGCGGTGCTCGCGGATGAGGGTGCCCGGCGCCAGCGCCATCAGGCGCGCGGCGTGAAGCTCGCATGCGAAGCTGGCAAGCACCTCGCGCAGGCAGGGGCAGCGCGCCAGTTGCGGCGTGGCGGCATAGGCGGGGCCGTTGACGGGCATGATATCGCCGGCTGCTCCGCCGGGCGAGCGCAGCGGTATGCAGCTCCAACCCGTGTCATAGGCGCCCGTGTTGAAATGGCTGATCCACTCGCTGGCGGCGAACTGGTCGCTGTCACCCTGCATGCGCGCCACGTCGAAGCGCAGTGGCAGTTGCAGCCAGGTGCTGGGGGTATGTTGCGCCGGCACTATGGCGCGCTCCATTCCAGTTGCTCCTGCACCTCGTTTTCCCCGCGCAGGCGAAAGCCCAGCCGCTGGTACAGTGCGCGCGCGGCGGCGTTGCTCTTGTTGACGGCAAGGTGGATCTGCCATTGCTGCGCAGCGGCTTGCGCCTGCAGGCCGCGCAGCACGGCGCTGCCGGCGCCCTGGCTTTGCGCGGCGGGCAGGATGGCGATGTCGACCAGGTGCAGCACCTGATTCCGGCGCTCCAGGATCAGGCGGCCGATGGGCGTGTCGCCGTGCTGCAGCACCAGGTACACGGCGTGCGGATACGCTTGGCGATAGCCGTGGCTTTGCATGCGCTGCTGCATGGCGATCAGCTGTTCGATGACGGCGGGCGCGGCCGGCATCTGGCGCAAGTCGTCGCGCGTGGAGCCGTACAGCGCGGCGGCAAAGCCTTCGTCGTCGTCGCGCTGGACGCGCAACTGGTAGGGGGCGGGCAGGCTGGCGAGGGCGGAAAGCGGCAAGGCGTGCATCGGTGCTCCGGTAGGTGGTTGCGATGGCGGCAAATGAGCAGGCATGTATTTATTTGCTATGCTGCCAATTTTTCCGCGTACTTGCAATCATTTCAAGGAGGCCGCCATGCATTCTGTCTTTATCCCGCCTTGCCCGTGGAGTCGCGCGTGAATCCGGCGCGCGCGGAACTGGCCGCCATTGCGGCCGCGCTGTGCGATCCGCAGCGCTCCCTGGCCAGCCTGGTCGGCGAAACGGTGCAGCTGCGCCAGCTCGTCGAGCGCCATTCGCGCCTGTCCATGGACCGGCAGGACGGCTTGCGCGATGGCGAAAGTTTTCTGCCCAGCGGCTGGGCCATCTCGCCCGTGCAGGCGGGACTGTGCGCGCGCGAGCCGTACCGCAGCGCCGCCTTCATCCAGGGCCTGGCGCTGGCCGTGCGCGAGCGCCTGGACGTGAGCGGCGGGCGGCCCGTGCGGGTGCTGTACGCGGGTTGCGGCCCGTTCGCCCTGCTGGCCTTGCCGGTGATGGCCGTGCTGGATGCGCAGTTGGTGCAGTTTTCCATCCTCGACGTGCATGCCGAGACCCTGGCGTATGCGCGCGACCTGATCGCAGTCCTGGGCCTGGACAGCCACGTCGCCGAATACCTTTGCGCCGACGCGGCCGCCTGCCGCATTCCTGCCGGCGCCATGCCGGACGTGATCGTCAGCGAAACCATGAATACGGCGCTGGGCAAGGAGCCGCAGGTGGCCATCCTGCGCAATCTGCACGCGCAAGCGCCTGCGGCGACGCTGCTGCCGGCGGCCGTCACCGTGCACCTGGGCCTGGACCGGCGCGCGCCGGATGCGCCGTGCACCGACTGGGGCCGCGTGTTTACCCTCGATGCGGACGCCTTGCGCGCCTGGCAGGATGAAGGGGGCGACAGCCTGCCGGCCGCCACCATCCGCCTGCCCGACGTGCTGGAACAGGCGCCGCGATTGCTGACGCGCATCCGCGTGCATGGCGACATCGTCCTGGGCGACCATGAGTGCAGCCTGAACCTGCCCCTGGCCTTGCCCGGCAAGCCCAGCCTGGCCGGCGGCAGCGTGCTCGACTTCCATTACCGCCTGGGCAACCAGCCGGGACTGGCGTTTTGCCTGCGCAGAATGCCTGAATCCATACCGGAATTGCCCAGGGCAGTGTCTCAGTAGTAGTACTACATTGGCAGACTATTTACTTCTGTAGGATAATATGGAACCGGTTCCATATATGCGCAAATGCAATGTAGCGCAATCATCGAAGTCAATAAAATAACAAGTCTTGCGGGAGTCTCATGAACCATCCAGGCACTGAACCATCTGCAACATCCGTTTCATCCCTTCCTCGCGTCAGCCGCCGCCACGCCCTGATCGGCCTGGCTGCCCTGCTGGCGCAGGCCGGTTTCTGGAGCAATCCCCTGTCCGCCGCCATGTCGGCGCCGGCCAGCGCTCCGGCCACCGGCCTGGCGCCCGCCACCATGCTGTTCTACACCTTGTCGCAAACGATCACGGGTCACCGCGACCTGTCCGCCGCGACGGCGGCGCGCATCGAGCAAGCCATGCGCACCAACGTGCCCGGCTTTGCCGACCAGTTGCCACGGCTGGGTGCGCTGCTCGTCACGGGCCAGGAAGCCAAGGCCCTGCTGGCGGCCGCCAGCGCCGCCGATGCGGGTCTGCGTGAGCTGGCGCTGGCCATCGTTGCCGCCTGGTACACAGGCACCGTCGCCGGAAATGCGGCGCAGGGCACGAAATCCATCGTCGTCGCGTATGCGGAAGCGTTGATGTACCGCACGGTGGCCGATGGCCAGGTCGTGCCGACTTACTGCAATTACGGCCCCCTGTGGTGGCTGAAGGCGCCGCCCGCCGTGGGCGTGTCCGCGCCCGTGGCGCCAAAACCCGTACCGGCCCCGGCCACCACCGGCACTCCCGAAACCAAAGGCAAGCAAGCAAAATGAAATCACCCCAATTCAAGAGTAATGGCGACGTCGTCGCCGATGTCGTCATCGTCGGGACCGGCGTCGTCGGCGCCATGATGGCCGACCAGCTGGCCGCACAGGGTCACTCCGTGATCATGCTGGAAGCGGGCTTGCGCATCGAGCGGGGCCAAGCCGTGGAAAACTGGCGCAACATGCCGTTTGAGAACCGCGTCGGTTCCGACTTCCAGGGCCTGTATCCGCAGGCGGACAACGCGCCCGCGCCGTTGTATTTTCCAAAAAACAACTATGTGGAATTGTCCGGCCCCAGCGGCAGCAGTTTCCAGCAGGGTTATCTGCGCACGGTGGGCGGCACGACCTGGCACTGGGCCGCATCGTGCTGGCGCCATTTGCCGTCCGACATGCGCATGAAAAGCGATTACGGGGTAGGGCGCGACTGGGCCATCTCCTATGATGAGCTGGAACCGTACTATTGCCGCGCCGAGCAGGAAATGGGCGTGGCCGGCCCCAACGATCCCGCGCTGCAGTCGCCCAGCGAGCGCAGCGCGCCGTATCCGATGGACATGGTGCCCTGGGGCTATGGCGACAAGCGCTTTGCCGAAGTGGTCAACCCGCACGGCTACCGTTCCGTGCCGATTCCGCAAGGCCGCTCGACGCGCCCGTGGCAGGGACGCCCGACTTGCTGCGGCAATAACAATTGCCAGCCGATCTGCCCCATCGGCGCCATGTACAACGGCATCCACCACGTGGAGCGGGCCGAGCTGAAGGGCGCGGGCGTACTGGCCGAGGCCGTCGTCTACCGCATCGACACGGACCACAACAACCGCGTGACGGCCGTGCACTGGTATGACGCGAAAAAACAGTCGCACATGGCGACCGGCAAGGCCTTCGTGATTGCCTGCAATGGCATTGAAACGCCCCGCTTGCTGTTGCTGGCGGCCAACCAGAACAATCCGAACGGCATCGCCAACAGTTCCGACCAGGTGGGCCGCAACATGATGGACCACTCGGGTTTCCACTGTACCTTCCTCGCCAATGAACCGATCTGGACGGGCCGCGGCCCGGCGCAGAGCAGCTGCCTGGTGGGTCCGCGCGACGGCGCCTTCCGCGCGCAGTATTCGGCCAACAAGATGATCTTGAACAATATCACCCGCGTTGGACCTGCTACCCAGCAATCCTTGAAGCTGGGCCTGGTGGGCAAGGACCTCGACGATGAAATCCGCCGCCGCGCCGCGTTCGGCGTGGACCTGTCGATCAGCCTGGAGCCGTTGCCGGAAGCGCACAACCGTTTGACATTGAGCAAGACGCGCAAGGACCCGCTGGGCCTGGCCTGCCCGGACATCTACTATGACGTGGGCGACTACGTGCGCGATGGCGCGAAGGCCGCGCATGCGCAGCTGGAGCACATCGGCAAGCTGTTCGGCGCCGTGGAATTCCATATTACCGACAGCCTGAACGCGAATAACCACATCATGGGCGGCGTCATCATGGGTTCCAATCGCGCCGATTCCGTGGTCGACGGCAATTGCCGCGCCCACGATCACGCCAACCTGTGGCTGCCCGGCGGCGGCGCCATGCCGTCGGCCAGCGTCGTCAACACCACCCTCAGCATGGCCGCGCTCGGTTTGCGCGCGGCCGACGACATCGCCCGCACCCTGGCAAGGGAGGCAGCATGATGCGCCGCCTGTCCTTCGCTCTTGGCCTGGCCTTGCTGGCCGGCGGCGCCATCGCTGCCGTGCCTGCCTCGGCGCCGCCCGTCACCCTGACGCCGGACCGTCCCGCCGCGCCGGCGGCGGCCAAGCCCGATGCGCGCCTCGAGCGGGGCCGCTACCTGGCCATCGCCGCCGACTGCATGGCTTGCCATACGGCAGCGGGCGGCAAGCCGTACGCGGGCGGCTACGCCATCGATTCGCCCCTGGGCACGATTTACGCGACGAATATCACGCCTTCGAAACAAGGCGGCATCGGCCACTACACGGAAGCCGACTTTGCGCGCGCGCTGCGTGAAGGCGTGCGCGCCGATGGCAGCCATCTGTATCCCGCCATGCCCTACACCAGCTATGCGCAGCTGACGGATGCGGACGTGGGCGACCTGTATTACTACTTCATGCAGGCCGTTCAACCCGTCGACGCGCCGGAGCGCCAGACGGCCTTGCCATTCCCGTTCAATGTGCGCTTGTCGATGCTGGGCTGGAATACTTTGTTCCTGGACAATAAACGCTTCGTGCCGGACCCCACGAAGAGCGCGCAGATCAACCGCGGCGCCTACCTGGCCGAAGGCCTGGCGCACTGCAGCGCCTGCCATACGCCGCGCAACGCGCTGATGGCGGAAATCGGCAGCCAGACCCTGGCGGGCGCGTCGCTCGGTTCCTGGCATGCGCCGAACATCACGTCCGACAAGGTCAGCGGCATCGGCGCGTGGACGGATGCGGAACTCACGGCTTACCTGAAGACGGGCCACGTGGAAGGCAAGGGGCAGGCGGCGGGCGGCATGGCCGAAGCCATCCAGAACAGCCTGCAGTTTTTGCGCGACGACGACGTGGCCGCCATCGTGGCCTGGCTGCGCACGGTGCCGCCCGTGCGCGCGCCGGGGCAGACGCAAGCTGCCTTCAGCCATGGCAGCGCCGCCAGCGAAGAGCCGCTGCTGCGCGGCATGGCCAGTTCCACGGAGCGCCATTCGCTCAACAGCGGCGCGATCCTGTTTTCCGGCTATTGCGCCAGCTGCCATTCGGCCAGCGGCGCCGGCAGCACGGGCCAGGCCTATCCCGCCCTGTTCAACAACACGGCGACGGGCGGCAGCACGCCGGCCAACCTGGTCTCGGCCATCTTGTTTGGCGTCGAGCGCAAGATCGAAGGGGAAGAGCACGAAGCGTTCATGCCCCGTTTCGACCAGCGTTCGTATGTGCAACCCTTGACGGACGAGCAGATCGCCGCTATCGCCAATTACGTGCTGAAGCAGTATGGCAACCCGGATGTGTCCGTTACGCCCGCGTATGTGGCGCAGGCGCGCAGCGGCGGCGAGAAACCCGTGCTGGCGCGGGCACAACCGTTCATGCTGCCGGGCGGTATCGTGGGAATCTTGTTGTTGATCACGCTGTTTGTGTGGCTGCGCAGGCGCCGCCAGCGCAAGGAATAAGTACGCCTATCAAAACCTACTGCGCGTCGTAATTTGCGGTCTGCGATGCTCACTGCCTCGGCGGCCCCGTACTTCGTACAGTTGCGCTTCTCAACCACAACTTCCTTCCGCTCGCTACGGTTTTGTTAGGCGTTATAAGTGTCGAAACGGCGGCGAATATGAACGTTGGGCGCAACTTGCAGTAAAATGCAGGCTGAAAAATGGTTACGAGCAATCGTAGCCATTTTTTATTCTGGCCCGATCCCGGCAATTGTTTTCGTCTTATTTGAAAATTGACAATGTCCCATTCCCTGCATCACCAATTTTTGCGTTTCGCCGCCGTCGGCGCTTCCGGCACGGCCGTGCAATACAGCGTGCTGTGGGGTGGCGTGGAATGGGCCGGCATCAGTGCCGCCGCCGCGTCCGGCATCGGCTACATCCTCGGTTCCGTCGTCAACTACCTCCTCAATTACTTTTTCACGTTCAAGAGCGACAAGGGCCATGGCGAGGCGGCCAGCAAGTATTTCACCCTGCTGGGCATCGGCTGGTGCATCAATACGGGCCTGATGTGGCTGCTGGTACACCAGCTGGACTGGTATTACTGGCTGGCGCAGGTGCTGGCGACGGGAATCGGGCTGGTCTGGAATTTCGCGGGCAGCCGCTGGTGGGCCTTCAAGCCGGCCGGCGCAGCGGGAAAGTAGTCATTTCGTCATAAAAAGAGGCGCACTGGCCACACGCAGGCGCCCGGTTTTACCAAAACAAGGGGTTAATCATGCAGTTCCTGGAACGCTATTTCAAACTGAAGGACAACGGAACCAATGTGCGCACGGAGCTGCTGGCCGGCCTGACCACGTTCCTGACGATGGCCTACATCATCTTCGTCAACCCGTCCATCCTCGGCGACGCGGGCATGCCGAAAGACTCCGTTTTTGTTGCCACCTGCCTGGCGGCCGCCATCGGCACCCTGATCATGGGCCTGTACGCGAACTACCCGATCGCGCTGGCGCCGGGCATGGGCTTGAATGCGTATTTCTCGTACACGGTGGTCAAGGGCATGGGCATGAGCTGGGAAGTGGCGCTGGGCGCCGTCTTCATTTCCGGCTGCCTGTTCATCCTGGTCAGCCTGTTCAAGGTGCGCGAGATGATCATCAACAGCATTCCGCCCGCACTGCGCACGGCCATCACCGTCGGTATCGGCCTGTTCCTGGCAATCATTTCCCTGAAAAGCGCCGGCGTGGTGGTGTCGAACCCGGCCACCATCATCGCGCTGGGCGACTTGCACCAGGCGGCGCCCATCCTGGCCATCCTCGGCTTCTTCATCATCGTTGCGCTGGACCGCCTGAAAGTGCCGGGCGCCATCCTGATCGGCATCCTCACCATCACCGTCGCCAGCTTCTTCTTTGGCGGCAACCAGTTCAACGGCATCGTTTCGACGCCGCCCGCCATCGAGCCGACCTTGTTCAAGCTCGACATCATGGGCGCGTTGTCGATCGGCATCGTCAACGTGGTGCTGGTATTTTTCCTGGTGGAATTATTCGATGCGACGGGCACCCTGATGGGCGTGGCCAACCGTGCTGGCTTGTTAAAAGACGGCAAGATGGAACGCATGAACAAGGCCTTGCTGGCCGACAGCACGGCGATCGCGGCAGGCGCCTGCCTGGGTACGTCGAGCACCACGGCCTTCGTGGAAAGTGCTGCCGGCGTGCAAGCGGGCGGCCGCACGGGCTTGACGGCCGTGGCCGTTGCATTGTTGTTCCTGGGCAGCCTGTTCTTCGCCCCGCTGGCGCACACGGTGCCGCCGTATGCGACGGCGCCGGCGCTGCTGTACGTGGCGTGCCTGATGCTGCGCGAACTGACTTTCATCGACTGGGATGACAGCACGGAAAGCATTCCTGCCGCCATCACGGCCTTGATGATGCCATTTACGTATTCCGTGGCCAGCGGCGTTGCGTTCGGCTTCATCACCTATGCGGTATTGAAACTGTTGACGGGCAAGGGCAAGCAAGTGTCCGTGGTGGCTTACATCATCGCCGCCATCTTCCTGTTCAAGTTTATCTACCTGGGCGAATAGCGGGGAGGGCAGGGCCGGAGCCGCGCGTCCGGTACTGCTATCGAAAAAGCGGCAATCGCAAAAAGGCCGCCCGTGCATCCGCAGGGGCGGCCTTTTTTGATGACGGGGCCTACATCAGCAGCGCGGCCACCAGGTCTTTCCTGTCGTCGCTGGCGCTGCCGTCGAAGCGCAAGGCCGCTTCCACGTGCGACAGGTGCTCGACCATCAGGCGCGCCGCCAGGTCCGCGTCGCCGTTGCGCGCCGCCTCGAGAAAGCGGCCGTGTTCGTCGTACGAGCAGGCGGCGGCGTGGCCGGACTGGTACAGCATGGTGATGAGCGAGCTGCGGCCCACCAGTTCGCGCACGATGTCGCGCAGGACGGCGTTGCCGGCGATATCGGCCAGCAAGACGTGGAAGTCGCCCAGCAGTTGCGAACGCAGCGGCGTCGCTTGCGCCAGCGCCAGGCGTTCCGCCTTCAGGTGGCGTTCCAGCATCCGGTAGTCGGCAGGCTTGGCCCGCGCGACGAATTCGCGCGCCAGGGCCGCTTCGATGACGCGCCGCGCGGCAAAGATGTCGCGCGCCTCCGCCTCGGTCGGCTGGCTGACGAAGGCGCCCTTGTCGGGCACCATGCGGATCAATTTATCTTTTGAAAGAATGAGCAGGGCGGCGCGGATCTTGGTGCGGCTGACGCCATACAGCCGGCACAGCGCTTCTTCGCGCAGCCGGGTGCCGGGCGGCAATTGGCGCGCCACGATGGCGGCCGCCATATGCTCGGCAATTTCCGCCGAGCTGTCGCCGCTGCCGGGTTTGTCCACCAGGGTTGCGCTTGATTCTGTCATGTCGGGTGAGAGCAGTCAGCCAGGGGCAAGGTGAGCTTGCAAGCGCATGTCCGCGCGGCGGCGTGGTTGACGCCCCGTTGCCAGCATGCCGTTGTGCGCCTTCCATATCGGCAAGGCCTGGCTATTCTACTATCTTGCGTGGCACCGCGCAGACGGGCGCAGCCATCCGGCGAGGCTGGCCTGCCGGCGGCCTGTTTTGCTGCTCATGCAGCAACCATGTCGTAACGACTGGACATGGGAAATTTTGACGTATATAATTCGGCCTCCTTTCCCTGATAGCTCAGTTGGTAGAGCGACGGACTGTTAATCCGCAGGTCCCTGGTTCGAGTCCAGGTCGGGGAGCCAGAACAAGCAGCAGCAAAGGGCCACGTGGCAACACGTGGCCCTTTTGTCATGCGCGCACGGTTTTCCGTTCACGCTGGCCATGCCGTGTTAGCGGCGTGCGCGACGCCGGCCCGCTGGTGGCAGGGGGCGCGCAGTGTTTCCCGGATCAGGGATCGACAAACACGTCGAAACGCACCTTGAGCGGGCTGCCCCACGAGATTTCCACCCAGGCCCGGAAGCCGCCGTTGTATGGCGCAATGTTGTACACGGCCATGCGGGCGGCGCCAATGAAACGGTCCTGGGCAGTGGCGCCGTATTCGCTGATGTTGAGGAAGACGCGCGAATTGGCTTTCACGTTGGCATTGGCGAAGTTGACCGAAGGATGCACGCCGTTGGCCGTCCACGTGTAGTAGGTGGTGAAGGCGGCGGGGCTCAGGTTCAAGTCCTGCGCGGCCGCGCCTTTGGCGCTTTGGCCTTCCTGTTCCATCGGCAGCTCGGTTTCTTCCAGTGCCAGGTTGCTGCCGGTGCGATGTTCTACTTTCATTTCCATGATGTACTCCTGATCGATAGTTTGGACGCCGCGCCTGTCGTCGTGCGGCAAGACGCCCTATCTGTTGCCGTGACGGCCAGTGTCACGTCCTGGCTGATAAGGTAACCGCCTGCTCCATGCTGTGGGAGTAAGCTATTCTAGGCAAACGCGCGGGCAAAAAGGGGGCGGCGCCACCGGAAAAACGGCGCTCGCTTGTGCTGGCGCAAACACCTTGCAGGCAAACGGCAAGATCTTTTCCCGCAGGCTATTTTTGCGGGGCGCCACGCATGCCACGCAGGACAATGGCACAATAGGTCCAGCCGACCTGCCGATGCGGAACCCGTTGCGAGCCTAGCCCATGCCGATACTGAACCTGAGTGCCGAAACCGATATCTATTACGAATTGATCGAAGGCGACCCCGCCAAGCCCTGCCTGGTGTTCCTGCACGAGGGACTCGGTTGCTGTGCGATGTGGAAAGACTTCCCTGCGCAGCTATGCCAGGCGACGGGGTGCCGCGGCTTGCTGTACGACCGCCACGGCTATGGGCAGTCGTCGCCGCTGGCGGCGCGCCGGCAGCTCCATTATTTGCACGACTATGCGCTGTGCGAGCTGCCGCAAGTGCTGGCGGCACTGCTGCCGGGACAGGATCATTTTCTCGTCGGCCATTCCGATGGCGGCAGCATCGCCCTGATCTATGCTGCGCAGCAACCACCCCGCTTGCGCGGCATCATCACCGAAGCGGCGCACGTGTTTGTCGAGGGCATCACGCTCGAGGGCATCCGCGTGGCGGACGCGGCGTTTGGCGCGGGCAAGCTGCGCGCGCTGGCGAAATACCATGGCGACAAGACGGAGACCATCTTCAAGGCCTGGTCGGATACTTGGCTCAGCTATGGTTTCCAGTTCTGGAACATCGAGTACCTGCTGCCTTCCGTCGAATGCCCGGCGCTGGTGGTGCAGGGCAGCGAGGACCAGTACGGCAGCGCGGCCCAGGTCGACACGATCGTGGCGCAGGCGCTCAACGCCGTGCCCGCCATGGTCGAGCAGTGCGGCCATACGCCGCACCAGGAGCAGCCGCAGGCATTGCTGGCGCTGATGGAAGGCTTTTTGCAAGGCCGTATGGACGCGGCCACGCATCCGAGACACACATGAGTTCCTCAATGGCAGGCGGGATCGCTGTCCCAGCGGCCCGAACAGATGCGCGAGCGGCACAGCATGCCTTCGATCAAGCCCAGCTGCTTGCAGCGCCGTAACAGTTCCGCCGTTTCCTGCTCCTGCTCTTGTTCCTGTTTCTGCCTGCGCAGCACCACGTCGCGCACGGGCGCCGCCGTGCCTTCTTGCCGGTGCGCATGGGCCACCATCGCCGTCAGCAAGGCGACGTCGCTGTCGCCGGGCGCGGCAGCCGGCCGCGTCCCCTGCGGCCGTGCGGCCGCCTGGCGCACGGGCGGCGGCGTCTTGCGCGGCGCGCTCGTGGCCGCCGCCTCGGGCAAGGGCGGTGCCGCCGTATTGACGATGGTGGCCGCCTGCGCCGCCTGCGCCGCCTGTGGCGGCACCGTTGGCGCCGGCACTGCGGGCGGCGCCATGGCCGTGGCTGGCGCTGCCGGCCGGGGCCGGGGGCGCGGCAAGACCTCCGTATCGTAGGCGAACACGGCCGTGATCAGCACCGCCAGACACAGCGCGCCAACGGCCCCATGCCGCCAGCCGGGACGCCAGCGCAGGGCCGGCATGGCTGCGGGCGCGGCGACGCCGTGTTCGAGCTGCGACAGGATGCCCTTGCCTTCGATGCGCGCGCCAGCCGCGCCGGCCTTGCTCAGCAGGTCGGGACCGCGCGCCTGGCCATCCCCGGTTTTCAGTAAAGACAAAATATCACCTCCGCAGTGGATCAAATTCGACTGACCTTGATGTAAACCGCGCTCATGCGGGCCGCGGACGCCTACGATCTAGCGATACCGCCGAGCACGCTGCCCGGCCCCGCCGATTCCCCGTCACGGAGCGCCCCATGTTCGTCGCCCTGGTCCTGATGTATTTCTTGCTCGCCTGTTTTGCCTGCTGGCTGCTGCTGTTTCCCGGCGGCCGGGCCATCGTGCTGCACACGCTCGTCAACCTGGGCTGGCGCATGCAGCGGCGCGCGCAGCACTGGAAGGGCGGCAGCGGCGCGCAGTGGCAGCGCGTGCAACGCTACACGGGCTCGGGCATGGCGCGCGCCTGGCAACTGCTGTGGCGGCACCGCTGGCTGAGCCTGGCGGGCAGCGTGCTGGTCATCGTGCCGCCGCTGCTGGCCTGGCTGTCCAGCGACCGCATCGCGCTGCGCGGCTATGCCGACCAGCAACACGTCATCAATGACCAGGTCAGCGACTTGCTGAAAGGCGAGCAGCTGGTGCCGCCGCCGGCCTTGCCGCCGCTGCTGTTTTTTACGGCGGAAGTGACGCAGCTGCGCCCGCTGCTGGGCGGCGCCAGCCGCAACTGGCAATTGCTCGACCACGATTTCGCGCAGCGTTTGCTGCTGGTCTTCAAGATCATGAAGGACGTGCATGGCTACGACATGGTCTTGCTGGAAGGCTATCGCAGTCCCGCGCGCCAGGACCAACTGGCGGCGGCCGGCCCGAACGTGACGAACGCGAGGGCGTTTCAAAGCTATCACCAGTATGGCCTGGCGGCCGATTGCGCATTCATGCATGAAGGAAAGCTCATCATTTCTGAAAAAAATGCCTGGGCCATGCGCGGCTACCGTCTATATGGCGTGACGGCCGAATCGGTGGGTCTGCGCTGGGGCGGGCGCTGGACCATGATGGACTTCGGCCACACGGAATTGCCGCAACCGCGCGTGCTGGGCAAGTAAGCCGCGCCAGCCATTCTAGCGCCGGGCGGCGGTCGGATTTTCACAGCTGCAAGCTTGCTTGCGCAGCGTCAAGGGCACAGCGGCACCTGCCGGGCGCTGGCGCCTGGTACTTGTCATATGTCAACAAAGGCGCGCCGCATTGCTGTCAGCATGGGCCGACTCCGCCTCGCTGCGCGGCGGCGTTCCTCCTGCTTTGCGACCTCACCCTGGGCTCATCATGCTGCGACGAATCTGGCATTTCCTCACCGACAGCCGCAATCTGACCATCCTTGGCTTCGTGGCGCTGGCCGTGTTCCTGTACCTGGGCGCCGAAGTGCTGGAAGTGGCGCTGATCTGGGCGCTGGCCTTGCTGTTGCTGGCCTTTGTCACCTGGCTGGGCCTGTGGCTGTGGCGCCGGCGCCGCGCGCGGCGCGATGCGCAGGCGCTGGGCCAGGCCATCCTCAACGAGGCCGAGATCGCCGCCGCGCAAGCGGCCTCGGCGTCGACGGCCAGCAGCACGCAGCAGGGCGAACTGGGCGCCGTGCGCACGGGCATGCTGGCCGCCATCGAGACCATCAAGACGTCCAAGCTGGGCATCAAGTCGGGCGCCGCCGCCCTGTATGAATTGCCGTGGTACATGATCATCGGCAATCCGGCCGCCGGCAAGAGCAGCGCCATCCTGCATTCGGGACTGCAGTTTCCCTTCGCCGACGGCAAGATCGTGCAAGGCGTGGGCGGCACGCGCAACTGCGACTGGTTTTTCACCACGGACGGCATCGTGCTCGACACGGCGGGACGCTATTCCGTCGTCGACGAGCACCGCGGCGAGTGGTTCGGCTTTCTCGACCTGCTGAAAAAATACCGGCGCAAGGCGCCCATCAACGGCATCCTCATCGCCGTCAGCATCGCCGAACTGCGCGGCGACCCCGATGTCGGCATGCAACTGGCGCGCAGCCTGCGCAAGCGCGTGCAGGACGTCATCGAACGCCTGGAAGTGTTCGCGCCCCTGTACATCGTGTTTACCAAGGCGGACTTGATCGCCGGCTTCACGGAGTTTTTCGCGGATGCCGAACGCAGCGAGCGCGAACGCGTCTGGGGCGCCACCATGCCCTACCAGCGCAAGTTGCCGACGGCCGACCTGCTGGCGTTCTTCGACCAGGGTTTCGATGAATTGCACGATGGCTTGACGGAGCTGAGCCTGGCCAATATGGCGCACCGGCAACGTAAGACGATGGCGCCCGGCGTCTTCACCTTTCCGCTCGAATTCGCCGCCATCAAGCCGGCCCTGCGCGCCTTCATCGCCACCCTGTTCGAGGAAAACCCGTTCCAGTTCCAGCCCGTGTTCCGCGGCTTTTACTTTACCAGCGCGCTGCAGGAGGGCGAGCCCGTCAGTGCTTCCTCGCAGCAGGTGGCGCGCCGCTTCGACCTGGCTTTCGCGCCGGCCCCGGCCACGGTGCCATCGGGCGCGCGCCAGCATGGCTATTTCCTGCTGGAGCTGTTCCGCAAGGTCATTTTTGCCGACAAGCACCTGGTGGCCAACTATGCCAACCGCGCCAGGCTGCGCTTCAAATATGCCGTGTTCTTTGCCGCCACCGTGTCGCTGGGCGCCTGCCTGGGCGGCTGGAGCTGGTCCTACCTGGGCAACCGGCAACTGGTGGCCAACGTCGAGGCCGATCTGAACAAAGTGGTGAAGCTGCAGGAGCGGCGCCTGGACTTGCAGTCGCGCCTGGAAGCGCTGGAGATCTTGCAGGACCGCATCGAGCAGCTGGAAGCGTACCGCACGCAACGGCCCTGGTCCTTGCGCCTGGGCCTGTACCAGGGCGACTTGCTCGAACGCAAGCTGCGCGAGGAATATTTTTCCGGCGCGCGCGAGGTCATGCTCACCCCCGTGGCGGGCGCGCTGGAAGCGCTGCTGTTCGAGATGAACGCCAGCGCCGACCAGTTGCAGCCCACGGCGCGCACGCCGCAGACGCCGGCCGCCGCTTCCGCAGCGCCTTCCGCCGCGCCGCGCGGCGTGCAGTACCAGGCGGCCAGCGCGACGAACGTGGAAGATGCCTACAACGCGCTGAAAACCTATTTGATGCTGGCCGATAAATCGCATGCGGAAAGCAGCCACCTGAACGACCAGCTGACGCGCTTCTGGCGCGGCTGGCTGGAGGGGAATCGTGGCGCCATGCCGCGCGAACAGATGATACGCAGCGCCGAGCGGCTGCTGACGTTTTACCTGGCGCAGATCGGCGACCCGTCCTGGCCGCGCATCGAGCAAAAGCTGGCGCTGGTCGACCAGGCGCGCGAAAACCTGCGCCGCGTGGTGCGCGGCATGCCGGCGCGCGAGCGCGTGTATGCGGACGTCAAGGCGCGCGCCTCGACGCGCTTTCCCGGCATGACGGTGGCGCGCATCGTCGGCGAACAGGATCAGTCGCTGCTGGCGGGCAGTCACGCCGTCTCCGGCGCCTTTACGCGCCAGGCGTGGGAAAAGTTCGTCGAAGGCGCGTTTCGCGACGCCGCCAACCGCGAGCTGCAAAGCGCCGACTGGGTGCTGAAAAGCGCCACCACCGACGACCTGACCCTGGAAGGCAGTCCGGAGCAGATCGAGAAAAACCTGGTGGCCATGTACAAGGCCGATTACGCGCGCGAGTGGCAAAAATTCGTGCAGGGCGTCGCCGTCGCCGACCTGAAAGGCTTTGACGGCGCCGTGCAGGCGATGAACCGCCTGGGCGACCCGCAGTCGTCGCCGGTCGCCAAGCTGCTGACGACGATTTACGAGGAAACCTCGTGGGACAACCCGGCGCTGCAAAACGCCCAGTTGCGCAAGGCCGAGCGGGGCCTCGTTGCCTGGTTCAAGGAAACCGTGCTGCGCCGCGCGCCGTCGCAACTGACGTCCAGTCCCGGTCTCAATGCGCAGCTCGACCCGGCCCGCCTGGACAAGCCCATGGGACCCGTGGGCCGCGAATTTGCCGGCGTGGGCAAGCTGGTGGCGGCCAGGGACAACAATGCGTCCCTGATGCGCGCCTACCTGGAAGCGCTGTCGAAACTGCGCAGCCGCTTGAACCAGTTGAAGAACCAGGGCGATCCCGGGCCGGGCGCGCGCCAGTTCATGCAGCAGACCCTGGAAGGCAGCGGTTCCGAACTGGCCGACGCCCTGAAACTGGTCGACGAGCAGCTGCTCACGGGGATGAGCGACGCGCAAAAGCAGGCGATCCGTCCCATTCTCGTGCGCCCGCTGATGCAGACCTTTGCCGTCATCGTCGCGCCGGCCGAACTCGATATCAACAAGACCTGGGCGGCGCAAGTGTATGAACCGTTCCAGAGGTCGCTGGCGAACAAATATCCGTTTGCGCCCACGGCGCGCATCGAGGCGAGCAACCTGGAGATCGGCCAGTTCTTCGGCCCCGAAGGCCTGGTGGCGAAATTCGTCACGACCTCCATGGGACCGCTGGTGGTGCGGCGCGGCGACGTGCTGGCGCCGCGCACCTGGGCCGACATGGGCATCAGCCTGTCGCCGCAGGTGGTGGCGCGCTTTCCCGGCTGGATCGCGCCGCTGGGCGCCGGCGGCGTGGCGGCCACGTCGACGGCGGCGCAAACCGTCTTCCAGATCCAGCCGTCGCCCGCGCCGGGCACGCTGGAATACACGGTGGAGATCGACGGCCAGCAGCTACGCTACCGCAACACCCCGGCGCAGTGGACGAACATGGTGCATCCGGGCCCGCAGGGCGCGGCGGGAGGGCAGGGGGCGCGTATCACGGCCGTCACCTTCGACGGGCGCACGGTGGAATTGTTCAACGAGCCGGGCCAGTTCGGCTTGAAGCGCATGATCGATGCGGCAACCAAGAAGCGCAAGGATGGCGGCGTGTTCGAACTGCGCTGGGCGCGCGGCGAGGTGGCCGTGGCGGTCGACCTGAAGATCACCAGCAGCGCCGAGACGGCGGGCGCCGGCGCGGGCGGGACTGCGGCGGTGCAGGAGCAGGGCTTTCGCGGCATGCAGCTGCCGGAGACCATCGTCGGCGCGCCCGCTGTTCCTGCCGCGCCCGCGCCGGCCATGGCCGCCGTTGCCGCGGTTGCAGTTGCTGCAGTGGCAGCGGGAGTGGCGCCATGATGCGCGGGCAACAGCAGGTGCGTCTCGGCTATTTTGGCAAGATCCCCGCGCGCGGCGATTTCATCAAGGCTTGCGATAATCACGCGCTGGTGCAGCTGCTCGACGACTGGCTGGCGCAGGTGATGACTGCACTGACGGTGGAGCCGCGCTGGAAGCTCAATTACGACGCCTTGCCGCCGCTGCGCTTTGCCTTCGTCGGCACGCGCAGCCGGCGCGCCATCGCCGGGCGCCTGGAAGCGAGCAGCGACCAGTCGCTGCGGCGCTTTCCCTTCATGGCCATGGGCGCGCTGGAAGTCGATGACGCGGAAGCCTTTGTCGCCTGCAGCCCGCTGGTTCTGGCGCCCCTGTGGCAGCGGGTGGAGCAGTTGTCGCAAGGCATCGTGGCCAGCGCCGAACCGTTGCCGGCCCTGCTGGTGCTGGCCGGCAACGTGGTCGACATCGAACCGGCCGCGCCACGCCACGCGGCGCGCCTGGCCGCCTTTTTGCAGACGCAGACGCTGCATGGCCTGCAATCGATGCTGGCTTCGCCCGCGTTTCCCGTGACGGTGCGCGAATTGCTGCTGGGCCTGGGCCTGCTGCTGCGGCCCGTGCGCCAGAGCGGCTTGCCGCGCCTGGAGAAAAGCCTGGTGCTGCCGTTGCCGCAGGACGCGCAGCTGCGCGAACTGGTGGCCAGCTTCTGGCTGCATCTGATCGCGCCCTTCCTGCGCCAGGCCGACTTCGAACTGGCGCTGTTCTTTTCCCACCTCGACGAGTCGCCCGTGCTGGTGATCGGCTTTTGCGGCGCCGACCCGCACGGCTTGCGCGCGCTGATCGATCCGCAGGCCGGCTGCGAACGGCTGATCGTCTTCGACCAGCTCGACTGGGTCGAGGAGCAGCTGGGACACGATGCGGCGCTGCGCCGGTTTTCCGCCTGCCTGCAGCAGGAGCAGCTGTCGCTGCGCTCGGCCTGCGCCATGTTTGCCGATACCTTTGCCTGAAGGATTGCGATGAAATCTCCCGTCATTTTCCTGCTGCCGCTGCTGCTTGCCGCCACCTCTTGCCACGCCCAGGCGCAGGCGCAGGCGCCCCAGACGCCGATGCCGGGGCAGATCCTCGTCACGGGCACCCTGGCCGACGAGGCGGGCAAGGCGGCCGTGCTGGCCCGCCTGCGCGAACTGTATGGCGCCGAGCGCGTGGTCGACCAGATCGCCATCGGCAACGTGGCCGTGCCGGCCAACTGGAACGGCTACGTGCAAAAGCTGATCGCGCCGAACCTGAAGCTCATTTCACGGGGACAGATCAGCATCGACGGCAACAACGTCAGCGTGCGCGGCGAAGTGGCGAACGAGGCGCAGCGCCAGCAGATCGCCAGCGACATCGCCACCAGCCTCAATCCCACCTACATCGTCAACAATGGCTTGCGGGTCAAGGCAGCCGAGGCCGAGCAGGGCTTGCTCGATGCGGCGCTCGACAAGCGCATCATCGAATTCGACAGCGGCAAGGCGTCCATCACGCCGGCCGGCCTGGCCATCCTCGACGAGATGGCGGCCGCCATGCTCAGGCTGCGGGGCCGCAAGGTGGAGGTGATCGGCCACACGGACGACACGGGCCTGCGCGCCAGCAATGTGGCCCTGAGCCAGGCGCGCGCCGAAGCCGTGCGCGCCTACCTGGCCGGCAAGGGCGTCGTCGCCGATACGGTGCTGGTGTCGGGCCAGGGGCCGGACCGCCCCGTGGCCAGCAACGCCACGGCCGATGGCCGGGCGAGAAACCGGCGCATCGAGTTCCGTATTGCGCAATGATCAGGGCAGTGTGATCGTGAGGTGCGCGGGGCGCGGCGCCAGCTTGACCAGGTCCGCATACGCGGCCAGGGTCGTTTGCGTACCGCGCGTCAGATGCGTTTTCAGGCCCAGGTAGGCGCAGATGGCCAGCAGGGCGAAAAAGCTCGACAGCGCCCATAGCGGCACGTCGCTGCCGCGTTTGTTGACCACCTGGTCGGGGCGTTCCGCGCGCGGCGCGAAGCCGCGGCTCTTGCCCTTGATGTGGGCGATTTCGTCGCCCAGGCGCGCCGTCAGGTAGCTGAGTTTTTCGCCGCCGTCGATCGCATACTTGCCCTGGAATCCCAGCAACAGGCACATATGGAATACCTGCAGCGCCTGCACGCGCATGGCGCCCTTGCCGCGCAGGGCGTCGAGGCGGTCGAAAAAATGTTCGCCGGCCAGCTGGTCGCCGAAGATCAGCAGCTGCAGCGGGCGCCGCTCCCACTGCTTGCGCAGCGCGAAGGGCGAGGCCAGGATGATTTCATCGACGGCCGCGCAGAATGCATATTTGGCCGCCTCGATATCGTCGCCGTCGGCGCGGATCTTTTTCGCCTCGCGTTCGAAGTCGTCGAGGAAGGCCGTGATGCGGTCCATGAAGCCTTGCTCGTCGCCGGGCGCCGAACCGTGCTTCAGCATGAACAGCATGTAAAAGCCTTCATGCATCAGGTCCAGCAGGGCGCTGCCGGCATGCCGGGCGCCGACAGGGGCGGGGCCGCGTGGTCCCAGCAGGGAAGGCGCCGCGCGCCGTTCGATGAGCTGGCTCATGCCGTCACCGCGATCAGTTCCAGCTGCAGGTCGCGTATGCCGGCCGGCACGTACACGGAAATCGACTGCGCCTTGAGCATCTGCTCGTACAGCGCGCCGCGGTTTTCAATCGCAAAATAATAGGTGTCGGGCCGCACGGGAATGGCGGCCGGCACTTGCGGCGCATGCGACAGTTTCAGGCCGGGCATGGCCGTGAGTACGCATTTCTCCACGTCGTCGGGCGCGCCCACCTTCACGCGAAGCGGCACCACGTCCACCAGTTCGATGGCCGGCATGGCGGCGCGGATCGCCAGGTACAAGGTGGTGTGCTGGTCGATCTTGCCAGAATCGAGCTTGCCCAGGTAGTACGACGGCTGCTCTTCCAGCAGGGCGATGGAAAAATACTTCGACGAGATGACGGTGTCGAGCAGTTCGCGGATGATGCCGTCGATGGCGTCGAAGCAGGCGCCCGGCTGCGCGTGGTCGTAGGCGGGGAGGCTGGCCAGCGTGTAATGCTTGGAGTAGCTGAGCAGGCCGCCCGCCAGGCCCAGCAGCGCCTCGTACAGGCGCTCCGGATGCAGGGCCGGATGGCGCACATAGTGCATCAGCGCGGCGGCGGCCGTGCTGGCCGTGTGCAGCAGCCAGAACGAGGACACGTCGCCGGAGCGGAACTCGATCACGTTGCGGCTCGGTTCCCGGTGGTGGCCGTGCAGCGCGCTCACTTTCGCCTGCAAGGCGTCGAGCAGGTGTTCCAGCACGCCCCGCAGGCGCGGCGCGCCGGCGATCGCCAGGCTGGGCGCCATGAACGAGGGCACGGGCTCGAAGCCGCCCGACACCGTGCGCCGCAGGGCGATCAGCGGCAGGCAGTCGTAGGAGCCGCGCGCTTCGCTGTCGGGAATCAGGCGCACGCTCTTCTTCAGGTAGGCCACGTCGGCCACGGCGGACTCCGTGAACAGGTCGGGCGTGGCGCGCAGCGCGTGCGCAAAGCGCGTGGCCGCCGGCGTGCCCGCCGTTGACGCCTGCGCCGTGTAATTCATGCCTTCGCCGTTGAGGATGGGCAGCGCCGCGTAATACGTCACTTCCTGCACCGCCGGCGGCAGCGCTTCCAGGTCCACCGGCGGCGGCAGGGTATCGCTGCCCGTTGCGCCGTCGCCCAGCGCCTCGAACACTTCGCCGTCGCGGAAGATCGCCGACAGGGCTTGCAGGCGCAAGGTGCCCGTCTTCAGCGCCGCCAGGTCCCACTCCATGTGCGCCACGCCCCATAGGTAGGGATGCAGCGCGCTGGCCGTGTGATGCAGGCGCGCTTCGTGATATTGATCCTGGCGCTGGAAATGCTGCGGCCGCAGGAACAGGCCCTCTCCCCACAAGATTTTCGCTGCCATGCCCATTGCGTTTCTCCTTGAATGTGTGGCGTGCCGCTGCCGCCGTTACTGCGTTAGCGGCAGCGCAGGGTGGACAGCGGCGCTATGCCGCCGTCCATGCCGGCCACGCTGAGCGCGCAGGCGTGCAGGCCGACGGTGATGCCGCCGCGTTCCGCGTCGGCGGCGGCAAAGGTGGCGCGCCAGCGCTGTGCCGCAGGCGCGCGGAACAGGGCCACGACGCCGATGAAATACGCTTCCTTGCTGACTTTTTCCTGCACCTCGTAGCGCTGGCCCGGCACCAGCAGCACTTCCTTCACTTCCATCAGGTCGGCGCCCAGCGCCGTCTTTTCGCGCTGCGTGTCGAGGAAGCTGTCGTACGGCGCCTGCTCGAAGGCGGCGCTCTGGCGCAGCTTGTAGATGCGTGCCACCAGCGCCAGCGGCCGGCCGTCGGCATCCGTGTTGAGGCGCTGCGCCGCATGCAGGCGGATGCTGACATTGCGCGGCGGCTTTTGCGCGTCGGGCAGTTCGGGCGGCGGCTTGGCCGCGCCGGCCATCTGCAGCGCCGCGTTGGCCAGGGTGCCGATGGCGCCGCCCGCGCAGCCGGCCAGCGGCAGCGTCTGCAGCAACAGCAGCGGTAACGCGGCGGTGCGGGCCAGGCGGCGGAGCGGGGCGTCAAATGGCATGGCTGCTCTTTGCAAAAAATGGTGCGTGGAAATGAAAGTGCTGCAGTCATTTAAACGCATGCAGGGGCGGCCCGCTTGCGCTGGCGCAAAATCGGTCAGCGATCAAGACAATTACTGCGCCAGATCAGGTTTCATGTCGCTGTTCGCGGCTGTGATGTGGAACTTCTTCTTTGCTGATTAATCTCAATCTGGCAAAAAAATTGGCGATCAATAATGGCCTCCACCAAGGCGCCGCCCATCTTTCCCAGCGGTAGCGTCCTCCACGTGAAGGAATGCCCCGATGAAGCCAGCCACCGTGTTGCCCCGTATTGCCTGCCTCGCCAGCGCCTTGCTGCTGGCCGCCTGCGCCTCGCCGGACCAGCCGGCGCCCAAGAAACCTGCCGCGCCGACCCTGGCGCAAGTGATGAGCGACGCCGATGCGGCGGCGCGCGCCGGCCAGTACGAACGGGCCATGATCCTGCTCAAGGGCGGCGGCAGCAGCTACCCGGCCGACAAGGCGCCGTGGCTGCAAATGGCGCAGATGAAGTTCGACCGCGGCCAGTACGGCGACGCCATCGGCCATGCGCTCGAAGCGCTGGAGCGCGACCCGGACGACAAGGTCGCCAACAGCATCGTCGCCGTCAGCGGCTTGCGCCTGTCCGGCAAGGCGCTGGCCGACCTGTCGCGGCAAAACAATCTGAATGGCTCGCTGCGCTCGGAAGCGCAGGACCTGGCCAAGCTGCTGCGCGCGAGCATCGGCGAAGACGTGCTGGTGCCGCCGGCCAAGCGCCCGCCGGCGGCCGGCAAGCGCGCCGCCGGTTCCGGCACGCCGGCGGCGAAGGGCGCGGCGCAAGGCAGCGCGGCCGACCCGTTCAGCGGCCTGAAATAAGCCGGCATCCCCACCATCCACTTGCAAAGGAAGCGACATGCCCAAGTCCGACAGCGTGCAAAAACGCCTGAAGCAGATACGCGCGCCGCGCGTGCAAATGACCTACGACGTCGAAATCGGCGACGCGATTGAAAACAAGGAGCTGCCCTTCGTGGTCGGCGTGCTGGGCGACTTTGGCGGCAATCCGGACAGCGAAAAAAAACGCCTGAAGGACCGCAAGTTCGTCGCCCTCGACCGCGACAACTTCGACGAAGTGCTGGCCGGCGTGGAACCGGTGGCCCGTTTCGCCGTGCCGAACCGCCTCGGCGAGGCGGGCGGCACGTTCGCCGTCGACCTGCACTTCCGCTCGATGGACGACTTCCGCCCGGAATCGGTGGTGCGCCAGGTCGACCCATTGCGCAAGCTGCTCGAGGCGCGCACCAAGCTGGCCGACTTGCGCAACAAGCTGGCCGGCAACGACAAGCTGGAAGACTTGCTGACGGAAGTGCTGAACAACACGGACAGCCTGGCCGCCCTGAAACCGCAGTTCCCAGCGCAGGAGGATTGAGATGAGCGCCCAGGCAGAAGCCCCAGAATCCCTCGCTGTATCCGCTCCCGATGCGCCGGCCGCCACCGACTTGCTGGACCAGATCGTCGAGCAAAGCCGCGTCGCCAAGTCCGGCGCCGAACATGCGCGCGCGCGCGACCTGATCTCGGAACTGGTGGCGCAGGTGCTCGACGGCACGGTGCTGATGTCCAGCAGCCTGTCGGCCACGCTGGACGCGCGCGTGGCGGAAATCGACCGCCTGATTTCCGCCCAGCTCAGCGAAATCATGCACGCGGCGCCGTTCCAGCAGCTCGAACAAAGCTGGACGGGGCTGCGCTACCTGGTCGGCAATTCCGATACGGGCACGCGCCTGCAGATCCGCATGTTCAACGCCACCAAGCGCGAACTGGTGAAGGATTTCCAGGCCGCGCTGGAGTTCGACCAGAGCAGCATGTTCAAGAAGGTCTACGAAGAGGAATTCGGCACCTTCGGCGGCGCGCCGTTCGCCGCGCTGCTGGGCGACTTCGCCATCTCGCGCCAGCCGGAAGACATGTATTTCGTCGAACAGATGTCGCACATCGCCGCCGCCGCGCATGCGCCATTCATCGCCTCGGCCGCGCCGGAACTGTTTGGCCTGGAAAGCTACGGCGACCTGGGCAAGCCGCGCGACCTGGCCAAGGTGTTCGACACCATCGAGTACGCGAAATGGAAAGCGTTCCGCGAATCCGAGGATGCGCGCTATGTGGGCCTGACCTTGCCCCGCTTCCTGGGCCGGTTGCCGTTCAATCCTGTCGACGGCACCACGGTGGAAGGTTTCAATTTTGTCGAGGAAGTCGACGGCAGCGACCATCACAAATACCTGTGGTGTAACGCCGCGTATGCGTTCGGCTGCAAGCTGACGCGCGCCTTTGCCGACTACGGCTGGTGCGCCGCCATCCGCGGCGTGGAGGGCGGCGGCCTGGTGGACGACCTGCCGACCCACACCTTCAAGACGGACGAGGGCGACGTGGCCCTGAAATGCCCGGCCGAAGTGGCGATCACCGACCGCCGCGAAAAGGAATTGAGCGACCTGGGTTTCATCTCGCTGGTGCACTGCAAGAACACGGCGTACGCGGCGTTCTTCGGCGCGCAATCGGCGCAGAAAAGCCGCAAGTACAACAGCGACGCGGCCAACGCGAACGCGGTGCTGTCGTCGCAGCTGCAGTACATCTTCGCCGTCTCGCGCATCGCCCATTACATGAAGGCCATGATGCGCGACAAGATCGGCAGCTTTGCCGCCGCCTCCAACGTGGAGGATTTTTTGAACCGCTGGCTGATGCAGTACGTACTGCTCGACGATAACGCCAGCCAGGAACAGAAGGCGCAGTTCCCCCTGCGCGAAGCGTCCGTGCAGGTGCATGAAGTGCCGGGCCGGCCCGGCGTGTACCGCGCCGTGTCGTTCCTGCGGCCGCACTTCCAGCTCGATGAATTATCCGTTTCGCTCCGACTGGTCGCGGAGTTGCCGAAGTCGACCAATTCCTGATCCACCCCTCTTTCAACCACAGGAGCACACCATGGCAATCGATGTATATCTGCAGATAGACGGCATCAAGGGCGAGTCCACCGATGACAAGCACAAGGACTGGATCGAGTGCAAATCGGTCAGCTGGAGCGTCGAGCAGCCGAAGTCCGCCACCGCGTCGACGGGCGGCGGCCACACGGCCGAACGCTGCGAGCACAAGGACATCGTCATTTCCAAGCTGGCCGACCTGGCCTCGCCGGTGCTGCTGCAGACCTGCTCGGCCGGCAAGACCATTCCCAAGGCGCGCTTCGAATTCATGCGCGCCGACGGCCAGGGCGAGCGCGTCAAGTACTTTGAAATCGAAATCGAGAATGTGCTGATCGGCGCCGTCACGCCGAACGTGGAAGAGGGCGACATCCTCGGTGAACACGTCGGCTTCAAGTTCTCGAAAGTGAAGTGGAAATACACGCAGCAAAAAGTGACGGGTGGCGCCGGCGGCAATACCTCGGGCGGCTGGGACCTGGCCGCGAACCGCGTGGCTTGATCCATCCTCGCGCGGCGCGCGGCGGCCACCTGCGCCCGCGCCGCGCCGACTTTTCAGGAGAGCGCATGGACTGTTATGTACCTGGCCTGTTCGACCGCCTGATGGGCGATGGCGGTGCGGCGGCGGCCGGCGTGGCGCCGCGCCTGTCGCTGGAACAATTGAAGGATGCGGTGGGGCGCGACCTGGAAGAGCTGCTCAATACGCGCGTGGCCCTGCCGCCCGGCGCGCTCGACGCCTATCCGGAATGCGCGGCCTCCATCGTCAACTATGGCTTGATCGATTTCGCCGGCATGTGTTTGTCCAGCAGCGATGACCGCGCCCGCATCTGCGCCGCGCTGAAGGCCGCCATCGAACGCCACGAGCCGCGCCTGCGCAACGTGCGCGCCCGCCTGGAACGGGAAGCGGGCGCCATCAACCGGGTCGGCTTCGTCATCAGCGGCACCCTGGCCGTGAGGTCCGGTGGCGAGACGGTCAATTTCGACGCCGTGCTGCAGCCGTCGTCGCTGCGCTATTCGATCAACCGCAAGGGAGCCGCCGCATGAGCAATAACTTGAAAACCCTGATCGCCAAGCTGAATGATACGGCGCGCACGGCCGCCACCCGCGCCGCCGCCATCTGCGTGGGACTGGGCCAGTATGAAGTCGATATCGAACACCTGTTCCTGGCGCTGCTGGAGCAGGAGCGCAGCGATTTCGTCACCATCGCGCGGCGCAGCGAGATCAGCCTGACGGCGCTGGAGGCGGACCTGCGCCGCGAGATCGGCGGCTTCCGCACGGGCAGCGCGCGCACGCCCGTGTTCTCGCCCCACTTGCCGCTGCTGTTCGAACACGCCTGGCTGATCGCCTCGCTGGACGCGGCGCAGCCGGGTCCCATCCGCAGCCGCCATCTGCTGTTGGCGCTGCTGACGGAGCCGGAACTGTCGCAGCTCGCGTACCGCGGCTCGAAGCTGTTCGCCCGCTTCAGCGTGGAGCAATTGAAGCACCATCCGGACAAGCTGACGGCCGGCTCAGGCGAGGAGGAAAGCGCTGGCGTGCCGCGGCTTTCCGACACCGGAGACGATCCTGTTGCTAGCCTGGCCAGCAAAACCCCGGCGCTGGACCAGTTCACCACCGACCTGACGCAGCTGGCGCGCGACGGCAAGCTCGATCCCGTGATCGGCCGCGAGGCGGAGATACGCCAGGCCGTCGATATCCTGCTGCGCCGGCGCCAGAACAATCCTATTTTGACGGGCGAGGCGGGCGTGGGCAAGACGGCCGTGGTGGAAGGTCTGGCCTTGCGCATCGCCGCCGGCGACGTGCCCGAGGTGCTGCAGGGCGCGCATATCCACGCGCTCGACATGGGCTTGCTGCAGGCCGGCGCCAGCGTGAAGGGAGAATTCGAAAGCCGTTTAAAAAATGTCATCGACGAGGTGACGAAAAGCCCGCACCCCGTCATCCTCTTCATCGACGAGGCGCATACGATGATCGGCGCCGGCGGCCAGGCGGGGCAGAACGATGCGGCCAACCTGCTCAAGCCGGCGCTGGCGCGCGGCGCCCTGCGCACCATCGCCGCCACCACCTGGAGCGAGTACAAGAAGTATTTTGAAAAGGATGCGGCGCTGGCGCGGCGCTTCCAGGTGGTGAAGGTGGAAGAACCCAGCGAAGACATCGCCTGCGCCATGTTGCGCGCCATGGCGCCGCTGATGGAGCGCCATTTCGGCATCCGCGTGCGCGACGCGGCCATCGTCGAAGCGGTGCGCCTGTCGCACCGCTACATCAGCGGGCGCCAGTTGCCCGACAAGGCCATCGGCGTGCTCGATACGGCGTGCGCCAAGGTGGCGCTGGGCCAGCGCGCCACGCCGGCGCAGCTGGAAAACGCGCACCGGCGCCAGGAACGCATCGGCGCGGAAATCGCCGCCCTGGCCCGCGAGGCGGCCGATGGCGAAGTGCCCGATAAAGCCGGCGCCGCGCGCCTGGCGCAGCTGCGGCGCGAGCATGACGAAGGGCAGGCGGCGGTTGCGGCGCTGGCGCAGCGCTGGGAGCGCGAAAAGGCGCTGGTGGCGCAGATCGGCGAGCTGCGCGCGCAGCTGCGCGGCGAGCGGCCGGGCGAGATCGGCGCGGCGCGCCTGCTGGCGCTGAAGGACGAGCTGGCGGCCCTGCAGGGCGACGCGCCGCTGTCGCCGCTGGAAGTCGATGCGCAGGTGGTGGCTGGCATCGTCGCCGCCTGGACCGGCATCCCGCTGGGGAAAATGCTCAAGGACGAAATCCGCACGGTGCTGACCCTGGACGGCGCGCTGCGCGAACGGGTGCTGGGACAGGACCATGTCATCGAGGCCGTGGCGCAGCGCGTGCGCACGGCGCGCGCCAGCCTGGACGACCCGGACAAGCCGCAAGCCGTGTTCCTGTTCACGGGGCCGTCCGGCACGGGCAAGACGGAAACGGCGCTGGCGCTGGCCGACTTGCTGTATGGCGGCGAGCGCAAGCTCATCAGCATCAACATGAGCGAATACCAGGAAGCGCACAGCGTGGCCGGCCTGAAAGGCTCGCCGCCCGGCTATGTCGGCTATGGCGAAGGCGGCGTGCTGACGGAAGCCGTGCGGCGCCAGCCCTACAGCGTGGTGCTGCTCGATGAAGCGGAAAAGGCCCATCCCGACGTGCTGGAACTGTTCTTCCAGGTGTTCGACAAGGGCGTGCTCGACGATGCGGAAGGGCGCGAAGTCGATTTTCGCAACACCATCATCATCGCCACCTCGAACCTGGGGTCGGGCGCGATGATGGCCGCCTGCCTGAACCGGGCGGCGCAGGACTTGCCCACGCCGGCCGCGCTGGAAGAACTGGTGCGACCACAACTGGTGGCGCACTTCAAGCCGGCCTTGCTGGGACGCCTGAAGGTGCTGCCCTTCTATCCCCTGAACGACGCGGTGCTGGCCGAGATCATCGCCCTGAAGCTGGCGCGCATCGGCGCGCGCATCGCGCGCAACCACCAGGCGCAGTTCAGCCATGACGCGGGCCTGGTCGATGTCGTGCTGGCGCGCTGCACCGAGGTCGATTCGGGCGCGCGCAACGTCGACCAGATCCTCAACGGCAGCCTGCTGCCGGCGATCGCCGAAGCGGTGCTGGCGCGCATGGCCGCGGGCGAGCCGGTCGCGTCGATACGCGTCAGCGCGAACAAGCAGGGGCAGTTCAAGTACACGATCCGATAATCCACCTTCCGGAGAGCGCCATGTTCAATCTGGAGCAGTTGCTGCACCCCGTCAGCGCCGTCAGCCCCTGCGGCGACGACCTCACCTTCAGCCAGGAGCTCGACGCCATCGCGCGCGCGCGCCAGCACGACGACCCGAGCCTGGACCAGGGCGAGTGGGTGACGGCGCTGAAGGAAGCCGACTGGCCCTTCGTGGCGACGCGCTGCGAACAGCTGATCGCGGCGCGCAGCAAGGATTTGCGCATGGCCGTGTGGCTGGCCGAGGCGCACGCGAAGACGCGCCATTTCCGTGGCCTGGGCGATGGCTACGCGCTGCTGGCCGGCCTGTGCGAACGTTACTGGGATGGCCTGTACCCGCCGGCGGAAGAGGGCGACCAGGAACAGCGCATCGGCAATGTCTTCTGGCTGCTGTCGCGCACACCGCAGCTGCTGCGCGAGATCCCGCTGACCGAAGGCGCCGACGGCCTGTATTCGCTGCAGGATTTCGATGCGGCGCGCCAGCGCGCGGCCGCCGGCGTAGCGCAGGGCGCGGCGGAGCAGGGCTGGGGCGACGCGCGCCACGACGAAGCGGCAACGCTGGCGCAGATGGAGGCGGCGCGGCAAAGGAACACGCGCGCCTTTTCCGACGGCTTGCTGGCCGATGCGCAGTACTGCATGCAGTCGCTGCTGGCGTTCGAGCGCAGCGTCGATGCGCGTTTCGGCGCCGACGGTCCGAGTTTCCGCGCTGCGCGCGAAGCGCTGGAAAACGCCATTCATTTCATCGCGCCGCTGTCGCCTGGCGCGGATTTTATCGGCGCGCCACCCGCCGCCGGCCAGGCCGCCGGCGAGGGCTGCGGCGCCATCGTGCAGCGCCAGCAGGCGCTGGCCCAGCTGCGCCAGGTGGCCGATTTCTTCCGCCGCACGGAGCCGCACAGTCCCGTCGCCTACCTGGCCGAGAAGGCCGCCAGCTGGGGCGAGCTGCCGCTGCACCTGTGGCTGCGCGCCGTCGTGAAGGATGCGAATACCCTGGCGCAGCTCGACGACATGCTGGGCACGAACAGTGCGAATGGATGATGGCGTCGACCCCTTCCATGCTACTCTTCGGGCATGTCCAGAATGCTCATTTTGCCTGCCGCGCTATGCCTGTTCATCGCCGCCGGCGCGCGGGCCGGCACTGCGGTGCCGCTGGTGATTTACGGCGACGACGACTATCCGCCGTACTCCTACGTTGAAAACGGCCAGCTGAAAGGCATTTATACGGAGATCGTGCGCGAAGCGGCGCAATCGATGCCGCAGTATGCGGTGCAGCTGCGTCCCGTGCCCTGGAAACGGGGCTTGCTGATGCTGCAGACGGGCGAGGCGTTTGCCCTGTATCCGCCGTATTCCTGGCGCAGCGAGCGGCCGTATGTGCGCTACTCCGTGCCGCTGCTGATGGAGCAGCTGGTCGTGCTGTGCAACCAGGACGTGCTGGCCAGGCGCAAGCTGCGGCAATGGCCCGCCGATTACGGCGGCCTGCACATCGGCGTGAACGCCGGTTTCCTGCCGGGCGACGCGGGGTTGATGGCGTCCCTGCGCGCTGAAAAAATCGTGCTCGACCCCGCCAAGGGCACGCGCACGAATTTGCTCAAGCTGATGCGCGGACGCATCGATTGCTATGTCAGCGACCGCCTGTCGGCGCAGTGGGAATTGCAGCGCATCCGGCGCGAGGGGCCGCCGGGCACGCCGATGCAGGCAATCGAGGAAACGGCGCAGCTGGCCAGCCAGCAAGGCCACCTGGGTTTTACGGCGCGCCAGCCTGCCGCCTACCCGTATCGCGATGACTTTATCGAACAATTCAACGCGGCCATCGTGCGCATGCAAAATAGCGGCGCGATCCGCCGCATCGTCGAGCGCGCATTGCAACCCTGACGCTGCCACCCTGATTCACCCGATGGAGAAGACCATGAAAAAATTGCTGTTTCTGAGTGTGCTCGTGCTGGCCGGCTGCGTGGGCCGCCCCGACAATATTGTGCCTGTCAGTCACTTCGACACGACCCGCTATCTGGGCAAATGGTATGAGATCGCGCGCCTCGACCATTCGTTCGAGCGGGGCCTGAGTCATGTGACGGCCGATTACAGCCTGCGCCAAGATGGCGGCCTGAAAGTGCTCAACCGCGGCTACAAGGATGTGGATGCGAAATGGAAGGAAGCGGAAGGCAAGGCGTATTTCGTGGACAAGAAAGACGTGGGCTACCTGAAAGTGTCGTTTTTCGGCCCCTTCTATGGTTCCTACATCGTCTTCGACCTCGACCAGCAAAATTACAGCTATTCCATGATCAGCGGCCCGGACAAGTCGTACTTCTGGCTGTTGTCGCGCACGCCCACCATGGACCCTGCCTTGCAGCAGCGCCTGATCGAGAAAGCCGGCGGCCTGGGTTTTGATACGTCAAAATTGATCTATGTGAAGCAAAACTGACCTTGCTTGCCTGCCGCCCGTTCGTGGCGGAAAAGCGCCTTCTGGTTGTTGCTTTTCTGCATGTTATTTCTTGCAATACCACTCTGATTCACTCACAATCTGCTCCAAAGTAGTGCGCTGCGGCGCGCTGCCATTCCGGTGGCGACGTTCGCGTTGCGCCACCGCTCGTGATTGCCGCACGGCAGATGCCTGCTATATTGGTACGTAGCAGTAGGTCGGTTTCGTGGCGTCTGTGCATCGTTTTCTTCAGATAGGAATCACGCAATGAAAAACCTCAAAATCGGCGTACGTCTCGGTGGCGGTTTTGCCGCCGTCCTGTTCCTGTTGACCAGCCTGACCGTGGTGGGCATCGTGCAGATGCAAAGCGCCAGCAAGGAAACCGATGCGCTCGTCAACGTCAAGGTGCGCAATGAGCGCCTGATCGCCGAGTGGACCAAGGTCATCGAGGTCAACGCGGCGCGCACGGCGGCCGCCTGGAAAGTCAGCGATCCCGAACACCAGAAGCAGTTTGAACAGGAAATGGCGGTCTCGTCTGCACGCGCCACGGAAATCCAGAACGATATCGGCAAGAGCGAGCTGAACACGGACGAGCAGGCGCTGTACCAGGAAGTATTGAGCACGCGCAAGGCCTACACGGAAGTGCGCAAGAATGTGTTCAAGGCCAAGAATGCGGGCGACCTGGAACTGGGCAAGCGCCTGTACGAAGGCGACATGGCCGTCAAGCGCGACATCTACCTGGCGTCGCTGAAGAAGCTGGAATTGCTGGAAGCCAAATTGCTCGATGAAACGGCCGCGCAAATCCGTTCGCGCTACGAAAATGGCCGCATGCTGCTGATCTCGCTGGGCGTGGTGGCCATCTTGCTGGGCATCGCCTGCGCCTACTGGATCACGCGCTCGATCACGCGTCCCATCACGCGTGCCGTCGAGGTGGCGGAAGCCGTTTCCGCTGGCGACCTGACCAGCCATATCGTCGTGGAAAGCCGCGACGAGACGGGGCAATTGATGCATGCGCTGAAAAACATGAACGATAAACTGGTGAGTATCGTGGGCCAGGTGCGCGCCGGTACCGAATCGATCAGCACGGCGTCGAGCGAAATTGCCGCCGGCAACCTGGACTTGTCGTCTCGCACGGAAGAGCAGGCCAGCTCGCTGGAAGAGACGGCGTCGTCCATGGAAGAGCTGACCTCCACCGTGAAACTCAACGCGGACAATGCGCGCAGCGCCAACCAGCTGGCCATTGACGCTTCGCAGATCGCCAGCAAGGGCGGCGTGGTGGTGTCGGAAGTGGTCAGCACCATGGGCTCGATCAACGATTCCTCGCGCAAGATTGTCGACATCATCAGCGTCATCGACGCCATCGCCTTCCAGACGAATATCCTGGCCCTGAACGCGGCCGTGGAAGCGGCCAGGGCCGGTGAACAGGGCCGTGGCTTTGCCGTCGTGGCTTCCGAAGTGCGCAACCTGGCGCAGCGTTCCAGCGCGGCGGCCAAGGAAATCAAGGGCTTGATCGACGATTCCGTGCAAAAGGTCGAGGCCGGTTCGCAACTGGTGGACAAGGCGGGCCGCACCATGGACGAGATCGTGCAAAGCATCAGCCACGTGACGCAGATCATGAACCAGATCACCGACGCGAGCGATGAACAGCGCGCCGGCATCGAACAAGTCAACCAGGCCATCGGCCAGATGGACCAGGTGACGCAGCAAAACGCGGCCCTGGTGGAAGAAGCGGCCGCGGCGGCCGAATCCATGCAGGAACAGGCGGCCAGGCTGGCCGAGGTCGTGGGCGTGTTCAAGCTCGATGCCACGCAGCAATATGCTGCCGCCCGTAGCAGCCCGTCCGTGACGGCGCCTGCGCCAGTAGCGGCTGCCACGCGAGCCGCCATGCGGCCCGCCACGCAGCCTGCCATGCGACGCGCGCCGGCATCCCGCGCGCCAGCACCCGCCGTGGCCGCGACCTCGCCGGACAAGGCGGCGCAAGCGGACGCGGTGCGCGCACGCACGCCGAAGACGCCGGTGGCCTCGGGCGCCGACGAATGGGAAGAGTTTTAAGCACGGATTCTTAAGCGCAGATTCCCCTTGGCATGGCGCGGGCGCTACAATCGCGGCTTGAAGACAGCCGCGAACGCGCTCCGCCATGACCACCCGCCGTACCTCCAGCCCTAGCTCAAATCATCCCGCCAGCCATCCCGCCAGCCCTGCAGCTGCATCGTCTTCCCTGGCTGAACCTGCCAAACGCGCGCGCTGCCCAGCCTGCCTGCGCGCCGTCTCCAGCTGCATCTGCCGCTGGATCGCCCCCGTTTCCCACGCGGTGGAAGTGCTGATCCTGCAGCATCCGCTGGAAGTGCACAATGCCAAGGGCAGTGCCCGCCTGCTGCACTTGAGCCTGCCGAACAGCCGCATGCTGACGGGCGAGCAATTTGCCCCCGATACGCTCGCCGAATTGCTGGCCGACAAGCACAACGTGCTGCTGTACCCGGATACGCCCGGCGACCGTTCGCTGGGCATCGCCCCGCCACCGGCGCTCGACCCAGCCAGCTTGCTCGATCTTGCCCGCGTGCGGCTGGTGGTGCTGGACGCCACGTGGCGCAAGAGCCGCAAGATGCTGTATCTGAATCCCCCGTTGCAACAGCTGCCGCGCCTGCCCCTGCGCGATACGCCCGCATCCCATTACCTGATCCGCAAGGCGCACGCGCCAGACCAGTTATCGACCCTGGAAGCGACGTGCTATGCCCTGATGCAGTTGGAGCAGGACGCGGCCCGCTTCGTTCCCCTGATCGCGGCATTTGACGGCTTTGTCGCACAGCAGTTGAGCTATGTCATGCCGCACGGTGAAAAAGCTTGAAACGGCATCACGCCAGCCCTTGATCTTGCCCGCACAGCGGCATAGTATACTGTACGTATATACAGTTGATGGGGCCGTTCATGAAAGCAATCATTCCAGAGCACGATGACAGCTTCGCCGGGCAAGCCATGTTGCCGCCGCAATCGCTGAAAGCCCACAAGGGCCGCGGCGCCGTGTCGAACCTGCAAGGGCGCTACGAGACACACGCGCGCGGCGCTTTCGATGATGGCTGGAGCGTGGGCGGCCTGGATGAGGCGGCCGGGGAGGCGGCGCCTCCCACCTGGAAGACACAGGTCAGCGACGAGCAGGCGCGCACCATTCTCACCCGCAACGCTTCGCCCGACTTGCCGTTCAATGTTTCCTTGAATCCGTACCGGGGTTGCGAACACGGCTGCATTTATTGCTTTGCCCGCCCCACGCACAGCTATCTGGGCCTGTCGCCGGGGCTGGACTTCGAAAGCCGCATCTACGCCAAGGTGAACGCTCCCGAACTCTTGCGCCGCGAACTGGCCAAGCCCTCGTATGTGCCCGAACCGATCGCCCTGGGCGTGAACACGGATGCGTATCAGCCGTGCGAGCGCGAACGGCAACTGACGCGGCGCGTGCTGGAAGTGCTGCACGAGTGCGACCACCCCGTGGCGCTGATCACGAAATCGTCGCTGATCGAGCGCGATATCGACATTCTGGCGCCGATGGCGGCCAGGCGCCTGGCCGCCGTGGCCGTCACTGTCACCACGCTCGACCCGGCCATCGCGCGCACCCTGGAACCGCGCGCGGCCGCTCCGGCGCGGCGGCTGCGCACCATCCGCACCCTGACGGAGGCGGGCATCCCCGTGGGCGTGAGCATCGCGCCCATCATCCCGTTCGTGACGGAACCGGAAATCGAGCAGTTGCTCGAAGCCGTGCGCGACGCGGGCGCCATCCACGCCCATTACGTGGTGCTGCGCCTGCCGTGGGAAGTGAGCCCGCTGTTCCAGCAATGGCTGGAAGCGCACTTCCCGGAACGTGCCCAGCGCGTGATGAACCGGGTGCGCGAAATGCGTGGCGGCAAGGATTACGACAGCGCGTTCGGCGCGCGCATGCGGGGCGAAGGCGTGTGGGCTGACCTCATCCGCCAGCGCTTTGAAAAGGCCGTGCACCGGCTGGGCTTGCACGGCAAGGGCGGCCGCTTCAAGCAGCTCGATTGCACGCAGTTCCGCCGGCCGCTGGTGGTGCCGCCGCTGGGCGCAAAAGTAAAAAAAGGTAATGCGGGGCAGCTGGATTTGTTTTAGCGCAAGCAGTGCGGGGCGCGCGCTTGTGCGTTGACAAGGGCACGCGCAAGGGCATGCGTACTGCGCGAAACAGGCGGGCTTGGTGGCGAGTCGCATCGCCGTCCTGCGTCCGTCGTGGGGGATGCCGGCAGGGGGAGCGGGCGACGAGAAACTCATCGCCCGCAGGCATGCCGGGCTTAGCCGGAACGGCTCGATCTTGCTGGCTTGATCAGCAAACGGTGGCGTTGCAAGCCATCAGGCAGAGTTGCTGTGCGGTGCCGCTCAAGGCGCCGCAAGCCGCTTTGCACAGGGTGCAGGTAATGCCGGAAGGGGCGACACCCTGGCTGATGGCGGAGATGCTGGGGCTGCGTTGTACGGCTTTGGCTTGCAATGGCAGATTGTTCATTTTAAAACTCCTTGTGGTGGCGCCGCCGCGGGCAACGGCAATGGGTGTGCGTACCGAAGTACGGTGCTGATCGTTTCCCGCCAACGACCGTATGCTGAAGCGCGTGCACGCATTGCTGCGCCCACGAGCCCCGACAATTCAAATGCTGTTGACGTCAGCGTTGCGACCAGTAGCGCACTGCGCCGACGCTGACCGGTATCACATCGCTGACGTCGACGGCGAAACGGGCGACCGTGTTGGCTACCTGCAGGTTTTCCGGGTTGAAGAAGGTCATGATGATGTCGTAGCACTCGGAGCCCGGGCGGCACACGGGACTCTGTTGCACGACGATGGTATCGAGCTGCATGCCCGTGGTCTTGGCCAGCATTTCCGCCGCTTGCATGGCATTCGTGGCCGAGAAGTTGAGCGCGCGGTCCATGCCCGTGACGCCCAGGTTGCGGAAGTCGTAATAGATGCGGTTCAGGAAGTTTTCCAGGCGCGCGCCCGTGTTGCTGCTGTTGATGTCCAGGCTGTCCTGCACCGCCATCAGGCTGTCGATCAGCTGCGGCACATTCCAGCTGAACATGCCCCGGATGGCCGGCTGGATCACGGGAACGACCTGGCCGGACATCAGCCTGGCGGCGCCCGAGATTACGCCTGGAAACGAATTCATTACGACGAGGCCATCGATGGTGCCGACATAGGCCTCGAACAGCAGTTCATAGGTCATGTCGGCATACGGACCGACGGGGACGACCGCGTAAATCGGCGTGGCGTCCAGGTTGACGGTCCAGGTCAGCGATTGGCGGAAATATGGCTTTGCGCGCAGAAATTCGATCAATTGCTGCGGATCGCTCGGATTGTCCCTGCCTGGCGGCATGGCCTGGACGAAGGAATCGCGGCGCGCTTCGCTGCCGAAGTCGATGCCCAGGTTGCCCAGCGCATACACCAGGGTCGGGCCCTTGGCGCTGCCGCCGCAGCCGCAATCGGAGGCATCGATGCCGGAAGCGGCGATGCCTTGCCGCGTCGCGCCGGAAGGGCCCGCAAGGTTGGCCAGGGAGGGGGTTTCCAGCATGGGAATGCTGAGCGGATGCGCCTGCGCGGAAGTGTCGGCATTGGCTGGGCTCGCTTCAATCACAGTATCGTCTGACATTTCAATTTTCCCTTTTAATAATAGTTGAGTGGCGCCCGGCACATTCAATGTCCCAGTCAGGAGGCGGCGACAGTCCAGCTCGCCATTGGTGTTGCAACGCGTTGCGCTTTGCAGCAATGCGCTGCAAACTCCACGAGGGTCAGGACGATCCCCATGTTGGTGTTGCCGGCATAGCAGCAAGGCTGCGATGGCCGAGACGATCGGGGTGGCAAAGCTGGTGCCGCTGCTGAGCCGCACGCGCCCTGCGGGCGCGGCGCCGAGGATGTCGGTGCCGGGCGCCATGATGCCGCGCGCGCGATAGGCTTCGCCCCAGTTGCTGTTGGGCATGGGCGCGCCTTGCCGGTCCAGTGCGCCGACGACCAGCGTGTATTTGATGGAGGCGGGGATGTGCAGGCAATCGCAGCCGTCATTGCCCGCCGCGGCGATCAGCAGGACGTTGCGTTCATGGCACAGCTGTATGGCTTTTTGCAGCAGGCCATCGGCGGTGCCGCTGTCGGACAGTTCGCCGCCGCTGACATTGATGATGTGCGCGCCGTGCTCGACGGCCTGGGTGATGGCGCGGGCCAGGTCGAGCTGCGTGCATTGCGTCAGTGCGCCGTCGGCGCGGTCGGCAAAGATGGGCAGGATCAAGCCCCGACAATGGGGGGCCAGGCCCGTGACGGGACTGCCCGGCTGGCCAAAGATGATGCTGGCGACATGGGTGCCGTGTTGCGATGCCCGGCCGCTGCCGCTGGCACCCGTGGCGAGCGTGTCGAGCAGTTGCAGCCTGGCGCCGGCAAAGCAAGGGTGGCTGGTATCGACGGGACCGTCGAGCACGGCGATGCAGATGTCGGCACAGCCGGTGTTGCCATCTTGCAAGGCAGCCAGGCCGTGCAGCAAGCCATGATTGGCCAGGCTGTCGTGGGTGGTGGATACTTCCATGGTCGTCGGCACGCGGTGCTCCTTGCTGGGTCCTGGAGGGCGGGCGGCGCACCGCTTGAGGTGCTCCGCCCGCCTGCTGCGGCGCCTGCTGCTCCAGCGCCGATAGCATGATCTTTAGCAAGGGGCGTGCCAGAAGGCCAAGTGCTTGATTTTTAAAGGATGGGGCGGATTTGCATTGTCGTGCTGCAATAATGTTGGCGGATATCGTCCACCCTTGTTGAGCGGGATGGACGAAAACGGCAGGCGGCAAGGACGGGGAGGGGGCGCCCGGGACACGGCATGGCGTGTCCCGGGCGCGTGCGGCGGTTCAGCTATCCTTGCTGTAGCAGGCGCGGCTGGGCCGCAGGCGCATGCGCACGAGGGACACCAGGAAGCTGAAGCCTGCCTGGTTCGGATCGATGACCGGCACATAGGTGTGCAGCGCGTCTTCCAGCAGCGCGCTGACGCGCGCGGCGACGCCGACAAAGCCTGTACAGCCCAGCAGGATGGACTGGGCGCCGTCTTCCTGTATGGCCAGCATGGCGGCCTTGAAGGTTTTTTCGACCACCTTGTCCAGCTGGCCGAGGTCGGCGACGGGACAGTCGATGGAGCGGATGGAGGCGAAGCTGTCCTGCAAGCCGTAGGCCTGCATGTGACCCTGCTGCATGGCGAGCGTGCTGGGCAGTATCGTCATGATCGACAGGCGCTGGCTGAGGGCCAGCGCGGTAAAGGCGGCGGGCGGGAAGCCGCCCAGGATGGGGATGTCGATCACTTCGCGCGCTGCCTCCACGCCGCACATGTCGAAGTCGCTGAGCCAGATGCCGTCATAGCCTTCGCGTTCGATTTCCCTGGCCAGCTGCACCACCGGATAGCCGTTTTGCAGCCAGTCGACGCGGTATTCGATGCAGTCGTTCCCAGTAGAAATATTGCGCACGGACACTTCGACATCGGGCGGCATCACGGGCTCGATGGCGTCGAGCAGGCGCTGGTTGTAGATGGACGTGGCCACCGGCGCCACGATGCAGATGCGCAGCGGCTTCATGCGGCGCTCCCTGCCGCTGCGCCGGCGTTGCCAGTGAGCGGCACGTAGGGTCCCAGGTAGCCGATGGCGTTGATCAGTTGCATGAAGCTGTCGAGTATCAGTCCATTCCGTTCCCGCAATGCCGGATGGGCTTGCAAGCCCAGCAGCGTCACCTTGCGCTGCATCAAGGCCGGGTTGAGCGTGCCGTCCGGCAGCAGCAAGTCGCCATTCGAATACACGGCCTGGCCATCGCCCTCGACAAAGTAACTGATGGTGTCGGGCGCCATGCAGAGGGGCGTGCTGCGGCTGCTGTCCCAGGCCAGCAGCGATTCGTTCTGGTACAGGACCGTGCAAAGCCGCTCACCCGCGCGGATGGTGATCTTGCCCAGGTCGAAGCCATTGCGCGAGTCGACTTCGGCGGCGACGAACGTTCCCTGTGGAAACAATGGCCAGGCGCGCATGTCGCATTGCCGCGCAAGATAATCGACCACTTCCTCCGCGCTGCGCAAGCGGCCTGCCTGCAGTTCGCGGCCCAGGCGCAGTGCGCGTCCCAGGGTGCCGCGTACGGGCAGCGCCCGGGCCAGCTCCGCCGGCGCCATGATCCACATGGCCAGGCCGCCGAACTGCTTGAAATCGGCCTGCGAAACGATGGGGCGCATCATCTGGTCGATGATCGTTGCTACGTCTTGCTGGTGGGCATGGGCGCCGTTCACGCCCTGGCTCGGCTGGACGTCGAGTTCCACGCGCAGCCCCGCCTGGCTGACGAGGAAGGCGGGGCGCGGATTGATGTGCGCGGCCGCATACGTCAGCTGGGGCAGCGAGGGAACGGCGCGGCCGGCCCCGTCGGCGTCGATCACGGCCAGGCCCAGGCGGGCGGCGACCAGGCAGGCGACGAGAAACCCCAGCGCGCCGCTCTCGGGCGGCGCCAGGTAGGCCAAGGTGCGATTTTCCAGCGCCAGGCGCTCCCTGACGGCGAGCACGGCGTCGACGGGGCCCTGCGGAAAATGGGCGCCATTGATCGCCACGGGCGAACCCAGGTAAGCCACCATGACCGTTTCGCCAGCGGTGGCTTCGTCGACGCCGACCACGCGCACCTGGGCGTCCGGATAATAATCGCCGGCGTGGAACTGGGCCAGCAGGCTGCGCGCGGAAGCGAGCGTGCCGCCGCCACCGCTGCCGAAGAAGCAGGCGCCCAGCAACAGCGATTCAAGGTCATCGTGGTTCAGCACATAGGTCATGTTGCGGGTCCTCAGGTTGGCATGGCATGGAAATGGTTTGCGCCAGGACGGCCTGCAACTGCAGCGCCTGGGCAAACCGGGGAAAAGCCGTGTCGCGTTCCACGCCGCGCAAGGCGCGCGTGAGGTGATCGAGTGCTTCGTGCCGGCGGCCGCGCTGCAGCAGCAGTTGCGCCAGGCGGGTCGCCACCAGCAGGCTGCCGGCCGCGGCGCCCAGCGCCTTGGCGGTCGACAGCGCACTGCCCAGTTCGCGTTCCGCGTTGTCCAGGTCGCCCACCGCGATCCACGTCCGGGCATGCATGTCGAGCAATTCGACCAGGTAGGCCCGTTCGCCATGTTCCAGCGCCAGTTCGATGGCGCCGTGCAGCAATTGCCGGGCTTGCGATGGCTGGCCTGCCGACAGCAGCAGTTCGCCCCGCTTCCAGGCCTGGAATGAATGGAAGAGCATGCCGCCTTCGCACAGCATGTATTGCTGGTAGCCGTCGGCGATGCGCTGTTCGGTCTGCGCATGGATGTTGCCTGTTGCCAATGCGCAGGCATGGAATATCTGCCCCACCCCCAGGTAGAATTGATAGCCGTATTCGCTGGCGACGGTTTGCAGGTCCGCCGCCAGGCTTGCCAGCCGGACCCAGTCCTCGAACATGCAGGCCAGCCATGCGGCGCCTTGCAGCGCGATGGCGCGGTGGAAGGGGTGCGGGTTGTCGGCGCCGCCGCGCAACGCCAGGTGTTCCATCACCGCGCGCGCGCGCCGGAAGGCGCCGCTCTGGAAGCAGGACAGGCCTTCGAAAGTGCTCGACAGCGCGGCGATGTCCAGGCCCTGTCCCCCCGTGTCGGCCGCTGCCGCGCCGCACAGCAGGTGTCCGCGCGCCAGGCAGGCCAGCGTCTCGCGGTAGTCGCCGAGCCAGAACAGCGTGTTGGCCAGGGCCAGGTGGGCCTGCGACAGCAAATCCGTGTCGCCTATCGCTTGCGCCCGCTGCAGCATGTCTTGCGCCGTTGCCCGCGCCGCCACCAGGTCCAGCGCCATCAGTTGCGAGCTCCAGATGCCGAACCGCAGGGCGGTGATTTCCACCTCGTCGCCCAGCGCCGCCGCTTCCTGCAATGCCTGCTGGTAGCAGGCGAGCGCTTCGGCGCTTTGCCAGCCGCTGATGCCGCGGTGCGAAATCGCCAGCCAGCGGTGCAGGTCGCAGCTCAGGCGGCGCGCGGTGCAGGGATGCGCATCGGCGGCCAGCAAGGTGAGGCCGCGGCGCAACACTTCGATGGCTTCCTTGAAGCGGGCCGCCTCGATCAGCGCGCGTCCCTCCAGCAGGCAGACGCGGGCGAAATTGCTGCGCTCCTCGTCGCCATGCACGCGGCGTTCGATGACCTTGCGGTTGATGCCCAGGTGGCGGGCCGCGGTCGTCTTGTTGCCATCGGCAAGGCGCATCGCATAGTCGATCAGCAATTGTTCGGCGGCCGCCAGCTTGTCGTCTCCGTCCAGCCGCATGAGGGCTTCCGCCAGCAGCGTGTGATCGGCGTCCTGCGGCTTGCCCGCCGACAGGAAGGCTTCCAGGCTGTGGGCATCGATCAGCGCCGATTCGGCCAGTATCGACAGCCGTTCCACCAGGTTGCGCAGTTCGCGGATATGTCCGGGCCAGGCATGCCGGCCCAGGCGTTCCATGGCGGTGGCGGTAAAGCGGATGGGGCGCTTTTGCTGCCCGGCAAAGTGCGCGGCGAGGGCGGCGACGTCGCCGCGGCGCTGGTCCAGGCCCGGCACGTCGAGTTTCAATACGGCCAGCCGGTAATACAAGTCTTCGCGGAAACGGCCCGCCTGCACCATCGCGGCCAGGTCGCAATGGGTGGCGGCCACGATGCGGCCGTTGAACGGCTGCGTATCGCCGCCGCCCAGCGGCCGGAAACAGCGCGATTCGAGCACGCGCAGCAGCTTGCTCTGTACCGCCAGCGGCAATTCGCCGATTTCATCGAGAAACAGCGTGCCTTGTCCCGCCTGGGCGAAAAAACCGGCGCGGCTGCTCAGCGCTCCCGTAAACGCCCCCTTGGTATGGCCGAAGAGTTCGGCGTCGATCAGGTGTTCCGGCAGGGCGCCGCAGTTGAGATCGACAAAGGGCGCGCTGGGATCGCCGCTTTGCCGGTGCACGAGCTGGGCGATGATTTCCTTGCCGGAACCGGTGGGACCGCTGATGAGCACCGTGCAGCGGGTCGGCGCCACGGCGTCGACCATGCGCAGCAGGCGCTGGAAGATGGGGGAGCTGCCAATGACGTTCAGCCCACCCCCGAGGCTGGCGCGGTGCAGGGGGGCTTGCACAGGAGCAATGGTGCCCGTCCCGGGCAGAACGTAATGCGGCTGCCTGCCATGCTGTTGCAGCATAGACCTGTCGGACATGGTCGTCTCGCTCCGATGAATTCGCTCCGATCGTGCAGGGCCATCATTTTTGTTTTGCCCCGCTGCCTCCTGACGCGTGCCATTGCCCTACTCGGGCATAAAGGAATCGCGCGTTCCGATTATGGGCGTTAATGAAACGGCGATAGTCGCCAATTGTCACAATAAAAAGATTTTCATCGCTTGCATCATGCAAGCCGGCGGCCCGCTGCAGCTCACTGCGCGGCAGGCGGCGCATCCTTCAATTGCGCCAGATGTTGCTCGATGGCAAAGACGTGCGGATCGCTCTTGCCCAGCTCGCGCAGGGCGCTGGCCAGGTGCAGCAGGTAGTCGCTGTTCGGGCCGCTGGGGCCGCTTGATCGGGCGATCTGGCGCGCGATGTCCAGTTCCGGCGCGGCGCCGAGGAAGGCGGCGTTTTCCTCGTTGGCGATGTACACCAGGCCTTCGGCCTTGCTGCCGTCGTCGAAGGTGATCTCGGTGGCCAGGCGCAGGTAGCCGTTCTTTTCGCGGTGGTCGAGGTGGGCGAAGACTTCGGGCGTGATCAGGTAGGCCATGCCGTCGCACACGGCGCCCGCCTGCGGCACGATGGTGGCGACGCGGCCCGGCGCCATCGGCGTGCCCCGGTGGTCGTGCGAACCTTGCCAGAAGCGCCGCGTCCAGCCGGCGATGCTGGCGGGCCGCCGTTCGAGGTAGGGAAAATCGGCCTTGTAGATCAGCGAGCCATAGCCGAACAGCCAGACCTGCGCATGGCCGTCGAATGTGGTCATGCGCTGGTTGATGGCGATGGTGGCGGCGTCGATGGCGGACAGGTCGGGCTGGGTCATGGTGCGGGCGGTGAGGGGGCGATGCGCGATTATAAAACGGCGCCAGCCGGGCCGCCCGCTCCCACGTTCCACTCGTGCGTCTCGACAAAGCGGAACAGGAAGGCCATGAAGCTTTCGGCCGCCGGCGACAGCGAACGGCCCGTCTTCGTGTAGACGAAAAAGCGCCGCGTCAGTTCCGGTTCGTGCAGGGCGCGCATGTGCAAATTGTATAGTTTGACCATCGGCTCCGCGTACGGCAGGCACACCGTGATGCCCAGGTTGGCGCTGACCATGGCCAGCGCCGTCGTCATGAAGGTCACTTCATTGTAGGGATTGAGCGACAGCTCGCGAAACGCGCCGTGCATGTCGCGCAGCAGGCGTTCCGTGAACTGGCCCTGCAGCGAAATGAATGGGTAGTCGCCCACGTCGGCCCAGGTGACGCGTTCTTTCTGCCGCAGCGGATGCTGCTCGGGGTAGACCAGCACGAAGGGCATTTCGAACAGCACCTGCGCGGCGATTTCCGCCGTCGGATCGCGCTCGGGGCCGATGCCGAAATCGACTTCGCCGCTGAACACGCGCGCCGAGACATTCTCCACGGGGCAGTCGACCAGGCGCAGCTGCACGTCCGGGTGCGCCTGGCGGTAGGCGGCGATCACTTCCGGCAGCAGGGTGCACGCCATCATCTGCGGCGCGGCGATGCGCACCATGCCCGTTTTCAGGGCCTTGCGCTGGGCGATGCCGGCCATGGCGCCGTCGAGGTCCTCGATCATCTTCTCGAACAGCGGATACAGCTCGCGGCCGATTTCCGACAGCTGCGTCTTGCGCGTGCTGCGCTCGACCACGCGCACGCCCAGCACGCTTTCCAGTTCCTTGATCAAGCCGCTCAAGGCGGACTGCGTCACGTGCAGGTATTCGGCGGCCAGGGTAAAACTGCCCGTCTTGGCCAGCGCCACGAAGGCGCGCATCTGTCGCAGGCTGGGACTCATAAGATAATCCGATAAATCGATGGTTAAAAATTGTTTGTATGATAGCTGTAACTGGATTCTAATGGTGAAAAGCTGAAAAACATCGCGCCCAGGGCGCCATCCATCGGAGACAGACCGCATGAAAATCAAGCAGATCCACCACGTCGCCTACCGCTGCATCGACGCGAAGAAAACCGTCGAGTGGTACGTCAAGCATTTGAACATGAATTTCGTCCTCGCCATCGCGGAAGACCTGGTGCCGTCGACCAAGGCGCCGGACCCGTACATGCACGTGTTCCTCGACGCGGGCCAGGGCAATGTGCTGGCCTTCTTCGAGCTGCCCACGCAGCCGCCGATGGACCGCGACCGCAATACCCCGGCCTGGGTGCAGCACCTGGCGCTGGAAGTGGGCAGCATGGAAGAACTGCTGGCCGCCAAGGAGCGCCTGGTGGCCGGCGGCATTGAGGTGCTGGGCCCCGTCAACCACGCCATCTTCCAGTCGATCTATTTCTTCGACCCCAACGGCCACCGCCTGGAGCTGGCGGCCAACGTGGGCACGCCGGAAATGATGGCCAAACTGGACGCCGTCAAATGGGAAATGCTGGAAGAATGGTCGCAGACGCGCCGCGCACCGAAGCACGCCGCCTGGATGCATGCGCCGGCCGACGCCTGAACGCAGCAGATTGACTGCTGCAGACCGACACTCTCTGACCAATACACCGAACCAGGAATACCATGAAACTCGCAACCCTGAAAAACGGCAGCCGCGACGGCGCCTTGATCCTCGTCAGCCGCGACCTGCGCCAGTACCAGCGCGTGGCCGCCATCGCCCCCACCCTGCAGGCGGCGCTCGACAACTGGGACGCCGTCGCGCCCAAGCTGGAACAGGCGTACGCCAATCTGAACGCGGGCCAGGCGCCGGACGCGCAGCCGTTTGATGCAAATCAGTGCCACTCGCCGCTGCCGCGCGCCTACCAGTGGGCCGACGGTTCCGCCTACATCAACCACGTGGAACTGGTGCGCAAGGCGCGCAACGCGGAAGTGCCGGCCTCGTTCTACACGGACCCGCTGATGTACCAGGGCGGCTCGGACAGCTTCATCGGCCCGCGCGACCCCATCTTCGCCCTGTCCGAAGAGTGGGGCATCGACCTGGAAGCGGAAGTGGCGGTGATCATGGGCGACGTGGCCATGGGCGCCGGCGCGGATGACGCGGCGAAGGCGATTCGCCTGGTCATGCTGGTCAACGATGTCTCGCTGCGCAACCTGATTCCGGGCGAACTGGCCAAGGGTTTCGGTTTCTTCCAGTCGAAGGCGGCCAGCGCGTTTTCGCCCGTCGCCGTCACGCCCGATGAACTGGGCGCGGCCTGGGCGGACAGCAAGCTGCATTTGCCGCTGCTGGTGGACCTGAACGACAAGCCGTTCGGCAAGCCGAATGCGGGCGAAGACATGACCTTCAATTTTGCGCAACTGGTCGCCCATGCGGCGAAGACGCGCGAACTGGGCGCCGGCACTATCGTTGGCTCGGGCACCGTGTCGAACAAGCAGGGCAACCTGTTTGGCTCCAGCATCGAGAACGGCGGCGTCGGTTACTGCTGCCTGGCCGAAGTGCGCATGTATGAAACCATCGAACACGGCGCGCCAAAGACGGCGTACCTGAAGTTCGGCGACACGGTGCGCATCGAGATGCGCGACGCGGCCGGCGCCAGCATCTTCGGCAGCATCGAGCAGACCGTGGCCCTGTACGCTGGCGCCACGCGCGCCTGAGGAGGCCGCCCGTGAAGCTGTACACCTACTTTCGCAGTTCGGCCGCCTACCGCGTGCGCATCGCCTTGAATCTCAAGGGCATCGCTTACGACAGCATCCCCGTGCATCTGCTGCAGGATGGCGGCCAGCAGCTGCTGCCGGCCTACCGCGCCGTCAACCCGTCGGCGCTGGTGCCGGCCCTCGACGACGACGGCGCCATCCTGACGCAGTCGCTGGCCATGCTCGAGTATCTGGAAGAGACGCGCCCTGGCGTGCCCTTGCTGCCGGCGGACCCGCTGGAACGGGCGCGCGTGCGCGCGCTGGCGCTGGCCATCGCTTGCGACGCCCATCCGTTGACGAACCTGCGCGTCCTGAAATACCTGAAAGGGACGCTTGGGCTGTCGGACGAGGTCAAGCAGGAGTGGTACCGCCACTGGATGGCCGAAGGGCTGGCGGCCGTGGAAGCGCTGCTGGCGCAGGGCGATCCTGCCGGCACGGGGCTGTTCTGTCATGGCGACAGCCCAACGATGGCCGATTGCTGCCTGGTGCCGCAGGTGTTCAATGCGCTGCGCTTTGCCATCGACCTGGCGCCGTATCCGCGCGTGGTGCGCATCCATGCGCATTGCGCCGGCTTGCCAGCCTTTATTGCGGCGCACCCGTCGCAGCAGCCTGACGCCGAATAGCAACACACGGCGCGGTGCGGGAAGCCCCGTCTGGCAACAGGCGGGGTTTTTTTATGCGTGCTTGATTTTGATCAGTCAATGCCATCTTGCCGGTGCGCTACAATTTGCGTTTGCCCAAATACTTCACGTGCCCATGACCGCAACAACCGTTCCTGCCAGCATCAGCGATGCCCTGTCCCTGGCGCATGCTTCCTGGCGTCCCATCCTGCTGCGCGGCTTGCAGGCCGTGATGGCGGCCGATCCCGCCTACCTGCCGGCGCTGGCCGCCGACGATTACCTGCCCACGCAGGGCCGGCTGTTCGCCGCCTTCGCCCTGCCGCTGGCGCAGGTGCGCTACGTGCTGGTGGGCGAGGGGCCGTATCCGCGCGCCGACAGCGCCACGGGCGTGTGTTTCATGGATGGCGCCGTCGGCAGCCTGTGGTCGGCCACGGGCCTGTCGAAACCCGTCAACCGCGCCACGTCCTTGCGCAACTTCATGAAGATGCTGCTGGTGGCCGGTGGCCAGCTGCAGGGCGGCGATACGTCCGGCGCGGCCATGGCGCCCGTGGCAGCGGCCGCGCTGCAAGCCGACAGCGGCGTGATCCAGACCCTGCCCGACTTGCAGCGCAAGATGACGGAGCAGGGCTTTTTGCTGCTGAACGCGGCGCTGGTGTTCCGTTCCCACGTGCCGCCCGTGCAGGATGCGCGTGGCTGGCTGCCTTTCCTGCAGGTGGTGCTGGAAGCGCTGGCGCAGCCGGGCGGGGCGGTGCATCCGCAACTGGTGCTGTGGGGCAAGATCGCCGAGCTGATCAAACGTCTGCCGGTGGCGACATCCTTGCCGCAGGTGACGGCGGAACATCCGTATAATCTGTCCTTTATCGGCAATCGTGACATGCAGGCCTTGTTTGGCCCGATGCAACTATTGCGTGCTTGAGCTTGAATCATCGCCTGTCTGGCGGAAGTGCGGGGAATATGCAAATCAGTAACGTGGAAGAATTGAAGGCGTGGATCGCGGCGGGCGGCGTGCCCGACTATCTGTATTTCTGGGGGCACACGCCGGCGCAGCCGCAGGTGCCCGACAAAAGCTGCTTCAGCCAGTGGTTTCCGTCGCCGTTCAGCCTGGCCGGCGTGACGTATGCGACGGCCGAGCATTACATGATGGCGCAAAAGGCGGCCCTGTTTGGCGACACGGCGGTGCAGGCGCGCATCGTGGCGGCCGAGCGGCCGTCGGAAGTGAAGAAGCTGGGACGTGAAGTGGCGAACTTCGACGCCAGGGTGTGGGAAGCGGCGCGCGCCGGCATCGTTTTCGATGGCAACTTTGCCAAGTTCTCGCAAAAGGCTGCGCTGCGCAAGTTTTTGCTGGGCACGGGCGAGCGCGTCATCGTCGAAGCCAGTCCCGTCGACCGGATATGGGGCGTGGGCCTGGCGTCGGACAATCCGCGCATCCTGGACCCCGCCCGCTGGGACGGCTTGAACCTGCTGGGGTTTGAACTGATGAAAGTGCGGACCGCTTTGCGGGGCTGAGAACGCCCTGCGATTTCCCGACTGTTGTTTTCCTGATGCCGCCGCGCCTGGCGCGGCCGGCCATGCCCCTTCCAGCCCTGTGGTCATCGAGGGGCGCTCTGACAAACCCCGCCGAATTTGTTATACTTGACTAAATCATTCAACTACTCGGGGTTTGAGGAGTTGAAAAGCCGCAATATTTTAAACCAGTTGACCAGAGGATGTATGCGTCTGACTACAAAAGGCCGTTTTGCCGTGACAGCGATGATCGATCTTGCCCTGCGCCAGGGCAAGGGACCGGTCACCTTGTCCGGTATCAGCCAGCGCCAGTCGATTTCCCTGTCCTACCTGGAGCAGCTGTTCGGCAAGCTGCGCCGGCATGAGATCGTCGAATCGATCCGCGGCCCAGGCGGCGGTTACAGCCTGGCGCGCCGCGCCGACAAGGTGACGGTGGCCGACATCATCATCGCCGTCGACGAACCGCTGGACGCCACGCAGTGCGGCGGCAAGGAACATTGCCACGGCGCCGACGCGGCCACGGGCGCGCGCTGCATGACGCATGAATTGTGGTCCACACTCAACGAAAAAATGGTCGATTATCTGGATTCTGTGTCCTTGCAGGACCTGGTCGACCAGCAGAGACAAAAGAATGCCGAGCAAAGCGTGATGGTGATGCACCGTAACCACGCCGCCCTCGGTTGATAATGACAAAAATACCAGTTGCTGATTGCAGGAGTTATTGATGAACGCCCCAGAAAAAAACGTAGGCCAAGTGCACTTTGAAACCGCACCGCATTTCCCGATCTACATGGATTACTCGGCCACGACGCCGATCGATCCACGCGTCGCCGACAAGATGATTCCCTACCTGCGCGAGCAGTTCGGCAATCCGGCATCGCGCAGCCACATGTACGGCTGGACGGCGGAAAAAGCCGTGGAAGAGGCACGCGGCCACGTGGCGGCCCTGGTGAACGCGGATCCGCGCGAAATCATCTGGACGTCCGGCGCAACGGAAAGCAACAACCTGGCCATCAAGGGCGCGGCGCAGTTCTACAAGACCAAGGGCAAGCACATCATCACCGTCAAGACCGAGCACAAATCGGTGCTGGACACGGTGCGCGAACTGGAACGCATCGGCTTTGAAGCGACCTACCTGGAACCGCAGGACAACGGCCTGATCACCGTCGAGCAGCTGGCCGCGGCCGTGCGCCCGGACACCATCCTCGTGTCGGTGATGCTGGTGAACAACGAAATCGGCGTGATCCAGCCGATCGACGAGATCGGCGTATTCTGCCGCTCGAAAGGCATCATCTTCCATTGCGACGCCGCGCAAGCGACGGGCAAGGTCGTCATCGACCTGCAAAAGACCAAGGTCGACCTGATGACCTTCACGGCGCACAAAACCTACGGCCCGAAAGGCGTGGGCGCCCTGTACGTATGCCGCAAGCCGCGCGTGCGCCTGGAAGCGCAGATGCACGGTGGCGGCCATGAGCGCGGCCTGCGTTCGGGCACCCTGCCGACGCACCAGATCGTCGGCATGGGCGAAGCGTTCCGCATCGCCAAGGAAGAGATGGACAGCGAAATCGGCCGCATCCAGGCCTTGCGCGACCGCCTGGCCAAGGGCTTGCAGGAGATCGAAGAAGTCTACATCAACGGCGACATGGAGCACCGCGTGCCGCACAACCTGAACGTCAGCTTCAACTACGTCGAAGGCGAGTCGCTGATCATGGCGATCAAGGATATCGCCGTGTCGTCCGGTTCGGCCTGCACCTCGGCCAGCCTGGAGCCATCGTACGTGCTGCGCGCCCTGGGCCGCAGCGACGAACTGGCGCACAGCTCGATCCGCTTCACCATCGGCCGCTTCTCGACCGAGGAAGACATCGACTTCGCCGTGAACCTGCTGAAATCGAAAGTACACAAGCTGCGCGACCTGTCGCCGCTGTGGGACATGTTTAAAGATGGCATCGATATCAATTCGATCCAATGGGCTGCCCACTAACCAATACCCTGGCCCTGTTGGACAGGGCCGGCAAGAATATTTAAGGAGCATCAAAATGGCTTACTCGGACAAAGTACTCGATCACTACGAAAACCCGCGCAACGTGGGCGCTTTCGACAAGGGTGATGAAACCATCGGCACCGGCATGGTAGGCGCGCCTGCCTGCGGCGACGTGATGAAACTGCAGATCAAGGTCGGCGCCGACGGCCTGATCGAAGATGCGAAATTCAAGACCTACGGCTGCGGTTCGGCCATCGCCTCGAGCTCGCTGGTGACCGAATGGGTGAAAGGCAAGACCCTGGACCAGGCGCTGGCCATCAAGAATACGCAGATCGCCGAAGAGCTGGCCCTGCCGCCAGTGAAGATCCACTGCTCCATCCTGGCGGAAGACGCCATCAAGGCGGCAGTGCTGGACTATCAGACCCGCCATCCGGCCGCGTAGAGCACCTGAGAAAACGCCCATGGCTGCGTTGCATTGCCTTGTCGTACTAGTCGTACTGCCTGCGGCAATGCGCCTTGCCCTGAACGTTTTTCAGGCACTCTAGAATTTGTTGGATTTTGATACCTGTTCCCATGTGGGAACAGGAGCGGAGAAATACATGATCACACTGACCGAAAAAGCGGCGAAACACATCAACCGTTATATCGAACGGCGGGGCAAGGGCATGGGCTTGCGCTTTGGCGTGCGCACCACGGGCTGCTCGGGCCTGGCCTACAAGCTCGAATATGTCGATGAAGTGGCGGCCGAAGACAGCGTCTTCGAATCGCACGGCGTGAAAGTCTTCGTCGACCCGAAAAGCTTGCCTTACATCGACGGCACGGAACTCGATTTCGCGCGCGAAGGCTTGAACGAAGGCTTCAAGTTCCACAATCCGAACGAAAAAGACGCCTGCGGCTGCGGCGAGTCCTTCAGGATTTAAACAGCTGGCAAGACCCCGGTCGGTGCGCTGTACCCATCGATTGCGGTACAGCGACCACTGACCATTATGCAAAACCACTTCGAATTATTCCAGTTGCCGGCGCAGTTCTCGCTCGACATGAGCGCGCTCGACGCGGCCTACCGCGACGTGCAGGGCAAGGTCCATCCGGACCGCTTCATCAATGCCAGCAGCGCTGAAAAGCGCGTGGCGATGCAATGGGCCACGCGCGCCAATGAAGCCTATCAAACCCTGAAAAGCCCGCAAAAACGCGCGCAATACCTGTGCGAACTCAATGGCGTCGACCTGCAGACGGAGTCGAACACGGCCATGCCCGTCAGTTTCCTGATGCAGCAGATGGAATGGCGCGAAGAACTGGGCGACGCCCGTGCCGGCAAGGATGCCGACGCGCTCGACGCCCTGGACCGCCAGCTGCGCGGCGAACGCAAGGCCTTGCTGGCCCAGGTGGCGGCCCAGCTGGACGCGGCCGACTACGCGAATGCCGCGCAAAGCGTGCGCGCCCTGATGTTCCTCGACAAATTCGGCGAGGAAGTCCGTTTTGCCTATGAGGCCATCGAGGCTTGACCAGGCGATCGCTTGACCGGCGTGCCAAGCGCCAGTCTGGCCCGCGACTTATAATGCGCGTCAGGCATCAACTGCATCACGCAAAAAATTAATCGAGGCACGAATACAATGGCACTTCTGCAAATTTCCGAACCAGGCATGTCGACCGCGCCGCACCAGCACCGCCTGGCCGTCGGCATCGACCTTGGCACCACCAATTCCCTGGTCGCCACCGTCCGCAACAGCATTCCCGAGGTGCTCAACGACGAAGACGGGCGCTCCCTGCTGCCCTCCGTCGTGCGCTACCTGCCGAACGGCCACGCGAACATCGGCTACAAGGCCCTGGCTGCGCAAACCACCGACCCGAAGAACACCATCGTTTCCGTGAAACGCTTCATGGGCCGCGGCCTGGCCGACATCGCCTATGCGGAAAACCTGCCCTACGATTTCCAGGACACGCCTGGCATGGTGCAGCTGAAAACCGTGGCCGGCGTGAAAAGCCCCGTCGAAGTGTCGGCACAGATCCTCGCCACCCTGCGCCAGCGCGCGGAAGATTCGCTCGGCGACGACCTGGTGGGCGCCGTGATTACTGTACCAGCGTATTTCGACGATGCACAGCGGCAAGCCACGAAAGATGCGGCGCAATTGGCCGGCATCAATGTCTTGCGCCTGCTGAGCGAGCCGACGGCCGCCGCCATCGCGTATGGCCTCGATAACGCGTCCGAAGGCGTGTACGCCGTGTATGACCTGGGCGGCGGCACCTTCGACATCTCGATCTTGAAATTGAGCAAGGGCGTGTTCGAAGTGCTGTCCACGGGCGGCGACTCGGCCCTGGGCGGCGACGATTTCGACCGCCGCCTGTTCTGCTGGATCAGCGAGCACGCCAAGCTGGCGCCGCTGTCGGACGAAGACACGGCCATCCTGATGGTGAAGGCGCGCGAGATCAAGGAATTGCTGTCGACTAAGTCGGAAACGACGATCGACGCCAAGCTGAACTCGGGCGAAGAAATCCATCTGCGCATCACGGCAGCCGACTTTGCCGCCATGACGCAGCACCTGGTCGTGAAAACCATGAACGCCATCAAGAAAGCCTTGCGCGACGCGAACGTGGATGCGGACGACGTCGACGGCGTGGTGATGGTGGGCGGCGCCACGCGCATGCCGCACGTGCAGCGCGCCGTGAGCGAATTCTTCCACACGACGCCGCACGCGAACATCGACCCCGACAAAGTGGTGGCGCTGGGCGCGGCCATCCAGGCGAACTTGCTGGCAGGCAACCGCGCCGCCGGAGACGACTGGCTGCTGCTGGACGTGATCCCGCTGTCGCTGGGTATCGAAACGATGGGCGGCCTGGTGGAAAAGATCATCCCCCGCAATTCGACGATACCGTGCGCGCGCGCCCAGGAATTCACGACATTCAAGGATGGCCAGACGGCCCTGGCCGTGCACGTGCTGCAGGGCGAGCGTGAACTGGTCAGCGATTGCCGTTCCCTGGCGCGCTTCGAGCTGCGCGGCATTCCGCCGATGGTGGCGGGCGCCGCGCGCATCCGCATCACGTATCAGGTCGATGCGGACGGCTTGCTGTCCGTGTCGGCGCGCGAGCTGCGCTCGGGCGTGGAAGCGTCGATCAGCGTCAAGCCGGCCTACGGCCTGGGCGACGACGACATCGCCCGCATGCTGCAGGATTCGTACACCTCGGCCGACGTCGACATGGTGGCGCGCGCGCTGCGCGAAGAGCAGGTGGAAGCGGAACGCATCCTGCTGGCCACGCAGTCGGCGCTCGATGAAGACGGCGGCTTGCTCGATGCAGACGAACGCGCAGCCGTCGACGGCCTGATGAACAAGGTGCGTGACGCCATTGCGCAATCGCAAAGCGGCGCCATCGATCACCAGGCCCTGAAGCTGGCGATCGAGGCGCTGGCCGACGGCACCGAGGATTTCGCCTCGCGCCGCATGGACCGCAGCGTGCGCACGGCCTTGACGGGTAAATCCCTGGACCAGGTCGTATAAAACCAATTGAACAGCGCGCCGCAGGCACTCGCTACGGCCGCGCTCCGAATGACAGACTGAAAGAAGACACCATGCCACAAATCGTTATCCTGCCGCACGCCAAGCTTTGCCCGGACGGCGCCGTCATCGAAGCCCCTGCCGGCAAGTCCATCTGCGACATCCTGCTGGAAAACGACATCGACATCGAGCACGCCTGCGAAAAGTCGTGCGCCTGCACCACCTGCCACGTGCTGGTGCGTGAAGGCATCGAATCGCTGAACGAAGCGACGGAACTGGAAGAAGACATGCTGGACAAGGCCTGGGGCCTGGAAGCCGTGTCGCGCCTGTCGTGCCAGTCCATCGTGGCCGAGGCCGACCTCGTCGTCGAAATCCCGAAATACACGATCAACCAGGTCAGCGAAGGCAGCCACTAACATGAAATGGTCCGACATTCACGCGATCGCCGAGGCGCTGTACGATGCGCATCCGGACATCGATCCCCTGACCGTGCGTTTCACTGACCTGCACAACTGGGTGGTGGAACTGGACGGCTTCGACGATGACCACACGCGCGGCGGCGAAAAAGTGCTCGAAGCGATACAGATGGCGTGGATCGATGAAGCGCGCTAAGGGCGCGGCAGCCGCCGCCACCGCAGTCGCCGCGCCGAAAGACGTCATCACCGCCGCCAGCAACATGCCCGAGATCAAGGATGGCCAGTCGGTCGCCTTGCTGCAGGAATTGCACATCCTGACGCGCGACGGCAAGATGAACCAGGACAGCCGCCGCAAGTTGAAACAGGTGTATCACCTGACGCAATTCATCGAGCCGCTGCTGCGCGAAGTGCAGCTCGACCACCCTGGCGTGTCGCTGGTCGATCACGGTGCCGGCAAGTCCTACCTGGGCTTCATCTTGTACGACCTGTTCTTCAAGAACGGCAACGACGGTTCGCACATCTACGGCATCGAGACGCGCGAAGAACTGGTGCAGCGTTCGCAGGAGCTGGCGAAGAAATTCAAGTTCCCCGGCATGTCGTTTTTGCCGCTGTCCGTGGCCGAATCGACGGAATCGACCTTGCTGCCGCAGCAGATCGACATCGTCACGGCCTTGCACGCGTGCAATACTGCCACCGACGACGCCATCCATTTCGCCTTGAAGAAAAAGGCGAAATTCATGGTGCTGGTGCCATGTTGCCAGGCTGAAGTCGCCTCCGTATTGAAGAAGAACAAGGGCAAGAGCCTGGGCAAGAATGTCTTGACGGAATTGTGGCGCCACCCGCTGCATACGCGCGAATTCGGCAGCCAGATCACCAACGTGCTGCGTTGCCTGCAGCTGGAAGCGCATGGCTACCAGGTCAGCGTGACGGAACTGGTGGGCTGGGAGCATTCGATGAAGAATGAACTGATCATCGCCAGCTACAAGAACTTGCCGCGCCAGCGTCCGACGGAACGCTTGCAGGAAGTGTTGCAAACCCTGGGCCTGGAAGAGATGGGGCACCGCTTCTTTGCCGAAGAGCTGGCCAAGGCGGGCGCGTAAAGTATCCGCAGGGCAAAGTATCCGCAAGGGCAAACGAGGGGAGGAGCGGGTCGGTTACAATACCGGCTTTCTCCTCCTCTTGCTTTTTGCGCCTCCTCCATGACCACACCTATTGAAATGCCCACCGTCCGCCTGGCCAAGCGCCTGTCTGAAGACGTGCCCTGTTCGCGCCGCGAGGCCGAGCTGTATATCGAGGGCGGCTGGGTGACGGTCGACGGCGTGCTGGTGGAAGAGTCGGGCGCGCGCGTGGCCGACAATCAAACGGTGGTGCTGTTGCCGAACGCGACGCTGGAAGAAATGCCGCCCGTAACGATTCTGCTGCACAAGCCGGCCGGCATCAACGGCGGCATCGGCGCGGAAGGCAAGCCAGCCTTGAGCTGTTTGCGTCCCGAAGAGATCTTCACGCCGGAAAACGTGGCGCCCAGTTCCGTCACGCGCTTCCTCAAGCGCCACCTGATCGGCCTGACCATCACCAATCCGCTCGACACCATGGCGTCCGGCTTGCTGGTATTCACGCAGGATTTCCGCGTCGCCCGCAAGCTGGTCGACGAAGCGAAAACGGTGGAGCAGGAATTCATCGTGGAAGTGGCCGGCAGCATCATGGAAAACGGCCTGGCGCTGCTCAATCACGGCTTGCCCTTCAATGGCAAGCCTTTGCCGCCGATCAAGGTCAGCTGGCAAAATGAAACGCGTTTGCGTTTCGCCCTGAAAAACGTGCAGCCGGGCCAGATCGCCCACATGTGCAAGATGGTGGGGCTGGACGTCGTCGCCATGAAGCGCTTGCGCATCGGTCGCATCCCGATGGGCGCCATGCCGTCAGGTCAGTGGCGCTACCTGCAGGGTTACGAACGCTTCTAAAGCTGCGGCGCCACGATGGAATGGCTTTCTGCAAAGCTTTTCCATAGCCGTTCGGCAATATTCAAGGCGATGGTGTCGGCCTTCTCTTGCAAGGCCGCATTGCCCATGCTCTCCGTCGTGGCGAAGAACAGGGTCAGCCAGCGGCGGAACATGCAGGGCGTGAGGTGTTCCATTTGCGCATGCTGGGCCAGCGGCTTGCCGTGGTAGCGCATGGTGCCGCGCAGCAAGCCTGACCAGAAATCGACCAGTGTGGCCAGGTGGGCATCCCAATCCTTGACCTCGGCGGCAAAGATGGGGCCCAGCATGGCATCGTCGCGCGCGGCCGCATAAAAGGTGTGGACGAGATGCTTGACTTCGTCTTCGCTGCAGACTTCCTCGCGGTAGGGAGCGAAGCGTGTGTGGGGGAGGGGGGCAGTAGTATTCATGGCATGCCATGATCGCAGAGCCCCCGTGGCGCTTCAATGACCCAGGTCAAGCCGCGTAAAAACTCAGGCGGCGACTTTCTTCGGCTTCTTCGCGGGAGCCGGCAATTGCACGATGTGCGTGCCCGCCAGCTTGTCGTGCAGAAATTGTCCATTGCCCGTGAACAGGGCCGTGCTGGACCACGCCAGGATGCCGACACCGATGGCGCCCAGGGCCGTCCAGTGCTGCAAGTCCAGCAGATACGACACCAGCAGGGCAGGCAGCAGCCACATCCACGACAGCACATAGCGGTACGCGGCCACGCGCAACGGCACGTGGGCGTGGCCCGGCAGCACGACTTTCAGGCGCCACGTCTTCATGGCCAGGGTTTGCCCTTCGCGGCTCCATTGATGGATGAAATACGCACCCATGACGAGGAAGGCCAGGCACTGGCGCATGTGTTCCGTCAACGGCGTATGCGCGCCTTGCACGGCCAGCTCGAACAGCAGGAAGGGCAGGAACAGCACGGCCAGGGCCAGCAGCGACTCGTACACCATGGAAATCAGGCGGCGCTTGATCGTGGGATGGGAAGTGAGGCTGGCGGCAGGCGTGCTATTTGGCATTGGTTGGCAGTGGGGCAGGCGTAATAGATGGCGTAACAGATGGCGTGACGGGCACGGTGGCGGGGGCCACGGCGGGATCGCTCGGCACGGCCGTCGCTGCGGGCGCGGGCGGCAGGACGGGCGCGGCGGCCGCAGGCGCTGCCGGCGTGGCGGGCAGCAGGATCGGGGCCGGCTTGCTCGTATTCGAATTGATCGCGGGCACTTTTTCCAGCGGCTTTTTCGGCACGAGTTCCGTCGCCAGCTTTTTCTTTTGATCTTCCGGCAATTGCTGGTACTGCTCCCATTGCGCGGTTTTTTGACCAGGATCAATCTTCTTCGTGCGCGTATAGTTTTCGCGCACGAGACGGCGCTGTTCCGGCGTCAGCTTGATCCATTCGCGCATGCGTTCATGCACGCGGGTTTGCTCGTCCGGCGTCATGGAGGCGAAACGGCTGGCAATATCGAGCCATTTCTGCTTGCGCAAGGCTTCCAGCTTGTTCCATTCGCTCGCCAGCGGCTGCAGTGCTTCCTGCTGCGCGCGCGACAACTTGTTCCACGAGGGATTCTCACCCGTCTTCGGCGGCGTACCGCCCTTGCCGGCCGTGCGGGGCGAACCGGGCTTGGCTGTCGAGGCCGGCGCGGGCGCCACCACGGGTGCGGCTGCCACGGGAGGAGCGGCGGGCGCGGCATGTTGCTGCGCGCCAACCCAGGCGGCGCCGGCCAGGGCGCAGGCACCCAGGCCGATGCCGCCGGCCAGCCAGCCTTTGCGTACGCTTGAGCGTGTCATTATTGCTCGCGTTTCGTCAGGTAGGCGTTGAAGCCATGGTCCATGTAGGCGGAAAGCGGCAATTCGTCCGACAGCACGGCGGCGTCGATTTCTGCCAGTTCGGCAATATGTTGTTCTTGCTCAAACTGATAGATGCCCACCATGCCGCCGACCAGCAGCAGCAGGGGGATGATCACGCTCATGCGGCCCAGCCACGACAGCGGCTCGACAAACAGGCTGCTGGCCACGCCGGCGAACACATTCTGGCGCACGGCGACGGCGGCGGGCGCGTCCGCCTTCTTGCGCGACAGGGCCAGCTTGCGTGCCGCTGCCAGGCGATCGGTGGCCGATGCGGGCAGGTCGTCGAGTTTTTCGTTCAGTGCATGGCGCACTTTGTAAGCGAAATTGAGATCGTCGGTGTTCATAATTTAATTCCCTTGGCTTTCAGCGATTCGGCGAGCGTGTGGGTAGCTCTAGAGCAATGTGTTTTCACGCTACCTTCGGAGCAACCCATCGCTTCCGCTGTTTCAGCCACATCCATGTCCTGCCAATAACGCATGAGGAAGGCTTCGCGTTGACGTGACGGCAGTTTTTGTACCTCTGCATCAATCAAATCAAGGATTTGCGCGCGTTCGACCTGGTCGGCCGACGATTCGGCGGCGCTGGAGCCCTGTTCCGATTCATAAGTGTCAAGTATATCAAAATCTTCATGCTCGTCGCCCGAGGGCTTCATGCCGGAAAACAGGCTGACCCAGGTGTTGCGTACTTTTTCGCGGCGGAAGTAATCGAGGATGGTGTTTTGCAGGATGCGCTGGAATAGCATCGGCAGCTCGGCGGCCGGCTTGTCGCCGTATTTCTCGGCCAGCTTGATCATGGCGTCCTGCACGATGTCGAGTGCCGATTCTTCCTTGCGGACCGCGTAGGCGGCTTGCTTGAAGGCGCGCCGCTCGACATTTTCTAGAAAGTCGGATAATTCTTTGTCTGTTGCCATGCGGTATGGGGGATCTTAGCGGCTGCGGGTGCGGTGGGCGAAATGGGGGCGGGTATGCTTTTTGCAACCCCGTGCATGCTAGCAAAAAATGTGCGTTTCCGCAGAGTTTTTGCACTCCGTGCGCGCAAAATGGCCTTTCGGCTGACATTTTCCTTGACCATAATGGTGCGACGCGATACCGTATAGGACGCTTTGAACACCCCAAAGCCCTATGGTCAGGTCGCGACCGGCACACAAGGCCATCCGCGGCAAGACGCGCTTTCATTTGTAGGCAGTTTGTTCTAACCCGCGCCACAAGCGCGAGCGGTTCGTACAGGCGCCACAGAAACTCCGGCCAAACGAGTTGCGTTAAGCGTTGTTTTGTAAGGTATCTATGGGTGCCCAAAGAAATTGCGTGACCGCATGAAAAGGGAAGCAGGAGCACTGTCGCGCACAGCGAACTTCGTCAGGAAAGAACATCCGATCAATCTCCAATGGACCTTGAAAGGAATGTTTCATGAATACCGAAGCAGCAGCAGGACCAATTACGGGCGCAGAAATTGTCGTGCGCTGTCTGGCTGAAGAGGGCGTCGAGCACGTCTTTGGATACCCGGGCGGAGCCGTACTCTACATCTACGACGCCATCTTCCAGCAAAACAAATTCCAGCATATCCTGGTACGCCACGAGCAGGCCGCGATCCACGCCGCCGATGCCTATTCGCGCAGCTCGAACAAGGTCGGTGTCGCCATCGTCACGTCCGGTCCGGGCGTCACGAATGCCGTCACGGGCTTGTCCACCGCGTACATGGACTCGATTCCCATGGTGGTGATCTCCGGCCAGGTGCCGAGCCACGCCATCGGGCAGGATGCGTTCCAGGAATGCGACACGGTCGGCATCACGCGCCCCGTCGTCAAGCACAACTTCCTCGTCAAGGACGTCAAGGACCTGGCAGCGACGATCAAGAAAGCCTTCTTCATCGCCCGTACCGGCCGTCCGGGACCCGTGCTGGTCGATATCCCCAAGGATATCAGCATGCACAAATGCCATTTCGACTATCCGAAGGAAGTCGAGATGCGTTCCTACCGTCCCGTCGACAAGGGCCACTCGGGCCAGATCCGCAAGGCCGTGCAGCTGTTGCTGCAAGCCGAACGCCCGATGATCTACACGGGCGGCGGCGTGATCCTGGCGAACGCCTCGGCCGAGCTGAACAAGCTGGTCGACCGTCTGGGTTTCCCTTGCACCAACACCTTGATGGGCCTGGGCGGCTACCGCGCCTCGAGCGAGCAGTATGTCGGCATGCCCGGCATGCACGGCACCTATGAAGCGAACATGGCGATGCAGAATTGCGACGTCCTGATCGCCATCGGCGCCCGTTTCGACGACCGCGTGATCGGCAACCCGAAACATTTCGCCTCGCATCCGCGCAAGATCATCCACGTGGACATCGATCCCTCGTCGATTTCCAAGCGCGTCAAGGTCGATATCCCCATCGTCGGCAACGTCAAGGACGTGCTGATCGAGTTCCTCGCGCAACTCGATGCGGCCGAAGCCAAGCCGAACGTCAATGCCTTGAGCAACTGGTGGAAGCAGATCGCCGAATGGCGCGGCCGCGAATGCCTGAAGTACCCGACTTCGGATCTCGTCATCAAGCCGCAATCGGTGGTGGAAAAGGTGTTCCAGATCACCAAGGGCGATGCCTTCATCACGTCCGACGTGGGCCAGCACCAGATGTGGGCTGCGCAATACTATGGTTTCGACAAGCCGCGCCGCTGGATCAATTCCGGCGGCCTGGGCACCATGGGTGTCGGCTTGCCGTACGCCATGGGCGTGCAGATGGCCAACCCGGACGCCACCGTTGCCTGCATCACGGGTGAAGGTTCGATCCAGATGTGCATCCAGGAATTGGCGACGTGCAAGCAATATCACTTGACGCCAAAGATCATCATGCTCAACAACCGTTTCCTCGGCATGGTGCGCCAGTGGCAGGAAATCGATTACGGTTCGCGCTATTCCGAGTCGTACATGGATTCGCTGCCCGACTTCGAGAAGCTGGCCGAGGCATATGGCCACGTGGGCATGAAAATTGAAAAACCGGGCGACGTTGACGGCGCCCTGAAAGAGGCGTTCGGCATGAAAGACAGGCTGGTATTCATGAACTTCATTACTGACCAGTCCGAAAACGTGTGGCCCATGGTGAAAGCCGGCAAAGGCCTGTCCGAAATGATGCTCGGCTCGGAGGACCTCTAATCATGCGCCATATTATTTCTGTCTTGCTGGAAAACGAAGCGGGCGCCCTGTCGCGCGTGGTGGGCCTGTTCTCGGCACGCGGTTACAACATCGAAACGTTGACCGTGGCGCCGACGGAAGACTCGACCCTGTCGCGCATGACCATCGTCACCAGCGGCTCGGACGACATCATCGAGCAGATCACCAAGCACTTGAACCGCCTCATCGAAGTGGTGAAGGTGGTGGACCTGACCGAAGGCCAGCATATCGAACGCGAGTTGATGCTGATCAAGGTTCGTGCCGTGGGCAAGGAGCGCGAGGAAATGAAGCGCACCGCCGATATCTTCCGTGGCCGCATCATCGATGTCACCGAAAAGACGTACACGATCGAACTGACCGGCAACAAGGTCAAGCTCGACGCGTTCATCGATTCGATCGACCGCGCCGCCATCCTGGAAACCGTCCGCACGGGTGGTTCCGGCATCGGCCGCGGCGAACGCATCCTCAAAGTATAAAAATACAAGCAGCTCTACGCGGCCCTGGCGCCGCATTTAAAACAACAACGCATCATCAAATTATAGGAAATACCATGAAAGTTTTTTACGACAAAGACGCTGACCTCTCCTTGATCAAAGGCAAAAACGTTGCCATCATCGGCTACGGTTCGCAAGGCCACGCGCACGCGCAAAACCTGAACGATTCGGGCGTCAACGTCACCGTCGGCCTGCGCAAGGGCGGCGCGTCGTGGACCAAGGTCGAGCAAGCGGGCTTGAAAGTAGCGGAAGTCAACGACGCCGTGAAAGCGGCCGACGTCATCATGATCCTGTTGCCGGATGAAAACATCGCCCAGGTCTACAACGAAAACATCGCCCCGTTCGCCAAACAAGGCGCCGTGCTGGCCTTCGCCCACGGCTTCAACGTGCATTACGGCCAAGTCGTGCCACGCGCCGACCTGGACGTGATCATGGTCGCGCCGAAGGCCCCGGGCCACACCGTGCGCGCCACCTACACCCAGGGCGGCGGCGTGCCCCACCTGATCGCCGTGTACCAGGACAAATCGGGCATCGCCCGCGATATCGCCCTGTCGTACGCGTCGGCCAACGGCGGCGGCCGTGCCGGCATCATCGAAACGAATTTCCGTGAAGAAACCGAAACGGATCTGTTCGGTGAGCAAGCCGTGCTGTGCGGCGGCGCCGTGGAACTGATCAAGGCTGGCTTCGAAACCCTGACGGAAGCCGGTTACGCGCCTGAAATGGCGTATTTCGAGTGCTTGCACGAACTGAAACTGATCGTCGACCTGATCTATGAAGGTGGCATCGCCAACATGAATTACTCGATCTCGAACAACGCCGAATACGGCGAATACGTGACCGGTCCTAAAGTCGTGACGTCGGCCACCAAGGATGCGATGCGTCAATGCCTGAAAGACATTCAAACGGGCGAATACGCGAAGAGCTTCATCTTGGAAAACAAGGCAGGCGCACCGACCCTGATCTCGCGCCGTCGTCTGACGTCCGAACACCAGATCGAAGAAGTGGGTGCGAAACTGCGCGCCATGATGCCTTGGATCGCGAAAAACAAGATGGTCGACCAGTCGAAAAACTAAGCATTTTTTGCTGATTCACCATAAAAAAGCCGGCGCAAGCCGGCTTTTTTATGTGCGCCGGCGCCTGGCAGGCAACATCCGTTACAATCAGGCCCATTCAACAATACCGTCAGCCTCATGCTTGTTTTTTCTAAAGTTTTTGTCGGGAATCTTCATGTGGTCAAGCGACCCGTCGCGGTTGCCGTCAGCTGCTGGTTTCTGGTCATCGGCTCGCTGTTGGCGCTGGTGTCGGCTTTCCTCGGCCGCCACGACCCCGCCATGCTGGCCGCAATGGGGGACGGCGTGATTCCCGCCGAAGTGCAATACGCGATTTTGCTCTTCAGCCAGGGCATCACCCTGGTGGCAGCGCTGGCCATGCTGCAACGGCAGCGTGGCGCGCGCACGGTGTATCTGGTGTGGGGCGTGATCGACATTGCGCTCTGCCTGGCGACCTTGCCGGTCAAGATGGACGTCCTGCCTGGCGCGCTCATGTTCGCCGTCATCTGCGCCTTCCTGTACAGTCCGAAATCGAATGCCTGGTTTTCGCCACGCAAGGCGGCCAATGATGCCTGCATGACGCCAGCCTGAGCACGGCTATTTCCCTGCGCACGCCGTCGCGGCGTTTGCGCTACAATTCCGCCCTTCCTTTGCAGTTTCATATCGCTGCATCTGTTTCGGTATCTGCCGACCGCAACGCGCATTACCGCTATTTGATAGCACGCCAGGCTCGTTGAAGCGCTGCCTGCGCAACCCGAGGTATCCACATGACTGACCGTATGACCGCCGCCGTGCCTGTTTCAGGCCCTGCCGGCACTGCCATTTCCCGACGCTTTCCGCTGGCCGCCTTGCTGGCGCTGGCGATGACCAGCTTTATCGCCATCCTGGCCGAAACCTTGCCCGCCGGCCTGTTGCCGCAGATTTCGCAGGGCCTCGGCATTTCCGAAGTCATGACGGGTCAGCTCGTCACGGTGTTTGCGATCGGCTCCATCCTGACCGCCATCCCCCTGACCGCCATGACCAGCGGCTGGCGTCGCCGCAAGGTGCTGTTGCTGGCCGTCGGCGGCTTCCTGGTCTTCAATACCATGACGGCGCTGGCGCCCAATTACATGGTGGCGCTGGCTTCGCGCTTCCTGGCCGGCATGGCCGCCGGGCTGGCCTGGGGCTTGATGGCCGGCTATGCGCGCCGCATGGTCAGCGTGGAGCAGCAGGGCAGGGCGATGGCCATCGCCATGATCGGCACGCCGCTGGCCCTGTCGCTGGGCGTGCCGCTGGGCACCCTGATGGGCGGCGTGCTGGGCTGGCGCAGCATCTTCGGCATCATGTCCGGCCTGGCCGTGGTCCTGGTCGCCTGGATACTGGTGGCCGTGCCCGATTATCCGGGCCAAAAGAATGGCGAACGGCTGTCGATCCGCCAGGTGTTCATGACGCCGGGCGTGCGGCCGATCCTGGCGGTGATCGTCGCCTGGATGCTGGCTCATAACATTCTGTATACCTATATCGCGCCGTTCCTGGCGCCGTCCGGCTTGCGTCCCCGCATCGACCTGGTGCTGCTCGTGTATGGCGTGGGCTCGCTGGCCGGCATCTGGCTGGTCAGCCAGCTGATCGACCGCTGGCTGCGCCCGCTCGTGCTGGGCTGCCTCGCCGCGTTGGCCTGCGTGGTGGTGGCGCTGGGCCTGGCGATGGACTCGCCGGCCGTCATCTATGTCAGCATGGCCATCTGGGGCGTCACCTTTGGCGGCGCCGGCACTTTGCTGCAGACGGCGTCGGCCGACGCGGCCGGCGACGGCATGGATGTGGCGCAGGCGATGGTGGCGACCATCTGGAACGTGGCCATCGCGGGCGGCGGCCTGGCGGGCGGCGTGCTGCTGGACGGCTATGGCGCGGCCTCGTTCCCCTGGGCCATGCTGGGCTTGCTGCTGGTGGCGCTGACCATCGCCTGGCGCGCGCGGCGTTACAGTTTCAAGCCGGGCCGGCGCAGCGGCGGCCCGGTGGCAGGTCACTGATAACATTGTTATTTTGAATGACAGTGTGTTGAAATGTGAGCAGATGTGACTGGCAAGCACATTTTGTGACGATTTGTTAATTTGCGCCACAGGAATGAATGAGGCGTTAGAATCTACACAGTTTGACAAGTTTCTCAAGCGAAAGGCGTGGCAACAGCCACCCCTTTCGCGGGCTGTCAGCCATATTAACTACCTAGGAGTACCCCATGACCGTGATGAAATCCGTCCTTGTTGCCGCCGCTGCCACCGTTGCCCTGAGCGCACAAGCCCAATCCCTGCCGACCAACGGCACCCTGGTGGTCGTACCCGCGTTTGGCGAAGTCAAGCATGTCAATGACCAGGTGGTCGCTACCCTGGCCGTCGAAGAACAGGACAAGGACAAGGCAGCCGCCGCGTCGCGAGTCAACCAGAAGATGAACAAGGGCATCGCCATCGTCAAGCAGGCCGATCCTTCTGCCGCGCTGAAATCGTACGGCTATTACACCTATCCCGTGTATCCGGAAGAGCGCCCATTGCCAGCCGGCGCCGTGGCCAAGCCACGTTTGCCGACGGCCTGGCGCGTGGGCCAGTACCTGGAAGTGACGACGGCGAATCTGGCGACCCTGCCAAAAACCGTGTCGGCGGCGCAAGGCGTGCTGACCCTGAATGGCTTGAATTTCGGCCTGAAGCCGGAAACCATCCGCCTGCTGGACGACCAGCGCATCGCCGCCACGTATAAAAACCTGAACGAGCGCGTCGCCGCCATCGCCAAGGCCATGGGCCGCAACGTTGCCGACGCCGTGCTCGATACGGTGGACTTCGAAGGTTCGGGCAACTATGTCACCGAAAACCGTGCTGCCGCCGCACCGATGATGATGCGCAGCGCCAAGATGGCTGAAGACAGCACCGTCGCCGAACCGAGCTTCGAGCCGGGCGAAACGACGCTCGACATGCGTGTCGTCGGCAAGGTCAAGTTCAAGTAAGTGCATTAGCGTGGAAATAATTCCGCGTTAGACTGTTTTAAAAATCATGGGGCTGTTGGCCCCATGGTCGTTTTTGCCCCATTATTTTTCAGGAGAACACCATGACCGTCATGAAAACCATGCTGGCCGCCGCTGTCGTTACCGCCGCCGCTACCGTTGCCCTGGGCGCACAAGCCCAGGCCTTGCCCACTTCCGGCACCCTCGTGGTGGTGCCCGCGAATGGCGAAGTCGTGCATGCGAATGACCAGGTGACCGTCACCCTGGCCATCGAAGAGCAGGACAAGGACAAGGCCGCCGCCGCCTCGCGCGTGAACCAGAAGATGAACCAGGGCGCCGCCATCGTCAAGAAAGCCGATCCGCAAGCCGTGCTGAAGACCCAGGGCTACTACACGTATGCCGTGTACCCGGAAACGGCGCCGCTGCCGCCAGGCGTCGCCGCCAAGCCGCGCGTGCCGACGGGCTGGAGAGTGGGCCAATACCTGCAGGTCACGACGACCAACCTGGCCACCTTGCCGAAAACCGTTTCCGCGGCGCAAGGCGTGCTGACCCTGAACCGCCTGAACTTCGGCCTGGCGCCCGCCACCATCCGCAAGCTCGACGACCAGCGCATCGCCGCTGCCTACAGGAACCTGAACGAACGCGTGGCCGCCATCGCCGGCGCCATGGGCCGCAACGTCAATGACGCCGTGATCGACACCATCGATTTCGAAGGCTCTGGCAATTACGCGCAGCGCGTCAGCGTGGCCGGCGCGCGCAACATGAGTGCCGACGCCATGGGCTATGGCGGCAATCAGGTGGCCGAGCCGAGCTTCGAGCCAGGCGAAACGACCCTCAACATGGGCCTGGTGGCGAAGGTCAAGTTCAAATAAGGCTAGCTTCGGGATCAATATTGTCAGCTTGACGCCGCTACGCTTTTCTTTGGCGGTAGCTCCTCTATAATGGCAATATCGGCGGGCGCATGGCGAGACAGTCATGCGCCCGCCATCTGGCACCGATTCCCCCGCAGTACACAAGATATGGAACAACATGGCAAACTTCCCCCGTCGTAGAGGCAAGAACGGCACCCCCGCAGCATCCAAAGCGTCCCGCTTCAGCAAATTCGTGCGCCAGCCGGTGACCGATGGCACTGGCAAGAAAACCTTGCGCCGCCGCGGCATCTATCTGTTGCCGAACGCCTTCACGACGGCAGCCCTGTTTTGCGGTTTCTACGCCATCGTCATGGCCATGAACCAGAAATTCGAACACGCGGCCTGGGCCATCTTCATCGCCATGATCCTCGACGGCCTCGACGGCCGCATCGCGCGCCTGACGAATACGCAGAGCGAATTCGGCGCCCAGTACGACAGCCTGTCCGACATGGTGTCGTTCGGCGCCGCCCCGGCGCTGGTGATCTACGAATGGTCGCTGCGCGGCATGGGCAAGCTGGGCTGGCTGGCCGCCTTCGTGTATTGCGCCGGCGCGGCCTTGCGCCTGGCCCGTTTCAACACGAATATCGCCGTGGTCGACAAGCGCTTCTTCCAGGGCTTGCCCAGCCCGGCGGCGGCCGCCATGGTGGCCGGCTTCATCCTGTTGATGAACGACCTGGAATTTGCCGGCAACCAGCTGGCCTGGGTGTCGTGGGCGATCGCCCTGTTTTCCGGCCTGACCATGGTCACCAACGTGCCGTTCTACAGCTTCAAGGATGTGAATTTCCGCAAGTCCGTGCCGTTCATCGTGGTATTCCTGCTGGCATTGTTCTTTGCGCTCATCTCCATCGACCCGCCGAAAGTGCTGTTCCCGATTTTCGTCGCCTATGGCCTGTCCGGCTACGCCGTGTTCTTCTGGCGCATGGCGAAGGGCAAGCCCGTCAGCATTATCCAGACCGACCCCGAGCATTGATGCGCTGAGTCGGTAGCGTCGCCAGTCTTCAGCCAGCCAGGAGCAGCCATGAGCACCAGCAACCGACTCATCATTTTTGACACCACCTTGCGCGACGGCGAGCAATCGCCGGGCGCCTCCATGACGCGCGAGGAAAAGCTGCGCATCGCCAAGCAACTCGAGCGCCTGAAGGTCGACGTGATCGAAGCGGGCTTCGCCGCCGCCTCGCAAGGCGACTTCGAGTCGATACGGGCGATAGCCGGCGCCGTGCGCGAGTCCACCATCTGCTCGCTGTCGCGCGCCAACGACCGCGACATCGCCCGCGCCGCCGAAGCGCTGGCGCCGGCCGAGCGCAAGCGCATCCACACTTTCATTGCCACGTCGCCCCTGCACATGCAGATGAAGCTGCGCATGACGCCAGAGCAAGTGCTTACGCAAGCGCAAAACGCCGTGCGCTACGCGCGCCAGTTCACGGACGACATCGAATTCAGCCCCGAAGACGGCAGCCGCTCCGACGAGGATTTCCTGTGCCGCGTGCTGGAAGCCGTGATCGCCGAGGGCGCCACCACCATCAATTTCCCCGATACGGTGGGTTACGCCGTGCCGGAGATCTTCGGCGCCACCATCCGCCGCTTGCGCGAACGCATCCCGAACGCCGATAAAGCCATCTGGTCTGTCCATTGTCATAACGACCTAGGCCTGGCTGTGGCCAATTCGCTGGCCGGCGTCATGATAGGCGGTGCGCGGCAGATCGAATGCACGATCAATGGCCTGGGCGAGCGGGCCGGCAACACGGCGCTGGAAGAGGTGGTGATGGCGCTGCGCACGCGCGCCGCCTATTACAACTTGACGGTGGGTATCGACACGACGCAAATCGTGGCGGCATCCAAGATGGTGTCGCAAATCACGGGCTTTGCCGTGCAGCCGAACAAGGCCGTCGTCGGCGCGAACGCCTTCGCGCACGCGTCCGGCATCCACCAGGACGGCATCTTGAAGGCGCGCGAGACGTATGAAATCATGCGCGCCGAAGACGTGGGCTGGACGGCCAACAAGATCGTGCTGGGAAAACTGTCGGGCCGCAACGCCTTCAAGCAGCGGCTGCATGAGCTGGGCATCGCGCTGGAATCGGAAGCGGACATCAATGCCGCCTTCATCCGTTTCAAGGAGTTGGCGGACCGGAAATCCGAGATTTTCGACGAAGACATCATGGCCCTCGTCAGCGAGGAACAGCAGGCGCAGGAGAGTGAGCACTACCGTTTCATTTCACTGACGCAGCAGTCGACGACGGGCGCCGTGCCCCATGCGCGCGTGGAATTCCTCGTCGGCGGCAAGCAACTGAGCTGCGAAGGGCGGGGCGACGGCCCCGTCGACGCCACCGTCAACGCCATCGAAAGCGCGGCCGCCAGTGGCGCGGAGCTGGTCTTGTTCTCCGTCAATGCCATCAGCACGGGCACGCAGTCGCAGGGCGAAGTCACCATGCGCCTGTCGCGCGACGGGCGCATCGTCAACGGCGTGGGCGCCGATCCGGACATCATCGTCGCGTCGGCCAAGGCGTATCTGTCGGCGCTGAATAAACTGCATGCCAAGGATGAGCGTATCGACCCGCAGCCGTAAGTCGGGGTCAGACCCGCCGGGTCTGACCCCAGAATTTGATGCTCACCGTACCAGAGTACGGTTGCGCTTCTTAGCCACCTCTCTCTTCCGCTCGCTACGGTTTTATCAGGCGTTGTTGCACAGGTAATGAATCAGCGGAAAAACCGCCGCTCCTCCTTGGCCGGATCGGGTCCGTTCATCATCATGCGCACGATGCCGTCGTGGTCGAAGTGCACGTGCATCATGGAATCCCACACGCCCGATTCCTTGTAGCGGTAAGACCAGACGTGCAGTTTCGGCAGCGACAGATACGAGATTTCCGTCGGGCGGCCCAGGGTGTGCAGCACGTCTTGCTGGGTCGATACGCCCACCTTGATGCGGGCAAAGCCCGGCGTGTCGAGCACTTGCTCGTAGGAAATGAGCTTGTCGTCTGGGCCGAAGCGGGCCATGTACGTGTACTGGCCATAGGGGCCCGTCGCGTATTCCAGTTCCGCGCCCGTGGGCAGCTGGTAGATGTTGCTTGGCCGGCCCAGGCGCGCTTCCACGGCGGCGCGCGGCTCGCCCGGCTGCGGCGGCGGGACGTTCCAGCTGGCGCAGCCGGCCAGGACGGCGAACAGCATGGGTGTTGCTAATTTGAGCAGATTTTTCATGTTTGACCTCCTGAAATGCAGGAAAACCCTATCATGCACCGAGAAAAGCGCGCACGGCAGGATACAGGCGGGCATTTTTCCGATATACTTGCGCGTCTGGTTGGCAGCATAGGCCAGTATTTCAATCATCGTAGTTCACGGTGGATAGGGTTCAGACTCTGTGCACCGCATGTGAAAGGTTTATCATGACAGTAGAAAACATCAACAAAGCCGCTATCATCGCGGACAACGCACGTGGTCAAAACGACACCGGCTCCCCTGAAGTGCAAGTTGCACTGCTGACAGCTCGCATCAACGAACTGAACGGCCACTTCAAAGCCCACTCGAAAGATCACCACTCCCGCCGCGGCCTGATCATGATGGTCAACCGTCGTAAGAGCCTGTTGTCCTACCTGAAGGCTAAAGACGCTACCCGTTATCGCGACCTGATCGCTAAACTTGGTCTGCGCAAGTAATTTTTGCCGTACAAGGTTTATACAGAAATGCCTGCGCCAGTTCGCTGACGCGGGCATTTTGTCATTTGAATTCCGGATTTATGTCGAGAAGTACAGTATTCTCTACCGATATCATGTTTTAAAAGTAAAGTAGCAAAGGTGGCAACAAGTAAAGGCAGCATTTTTACGCCGCCTGTGGTGAGGTGAACGACAGCCCCTGAAAATCTGTCGGCAATTAGAAAAGGGATACCCCATGTTTAACAAAGTTACGAAAACCTTCCAGTACGGTCAACACCAAGTGACCCTGGAAACCGGCGAAATCGCACGTCAGGCATCCGGCGCAGTGCTGGTGTCGATCGAAGATACCGTCGTTCTGGCAACGGTGGTGGCACGCAAAGATGCCAAGCCAGGCCAGGATTTCTTCCCTTTGACGGTTGATTATGTCGAGAAAACCTATGCTGCCGGTAAAATCCCGGGCGGTTTTTTCAAGCGCGAAGGCCGTCCTTCCGAAAAAGAAACACTGACATCCCGTTTGATCGACCGTCCTATCCGTCCGCTGTTCCCGGAAGGTTACCTGAATGAAGTGCAAGTCATCATTCACGTGCTGTCGGTCAACCCTGAAATCGATCCGGACATCGCCGCCATGATCGGCGCTTCGGCTGCCCTGTGCGTATCGGGCGTGCCTTTCAACGGTCCTATCGGCGCCGCGCGCGTCGGTTACGCCAATGGCCAGTACATCCTGAACCCGACCGTCCAGCAGCTGAAAACGTCGGAAATGGACCTGGTTGTCGCCGGTACCGAAACGGCCGTGCTGATGGTCGAATCGGAAGCGAAACAGCTGTCCGAAGAAATCATGCTGGGCGCGGTGGTCTTCGGCCACGACCAGATGAAAGTCGTCATCGACGCGATTCACGACCTGGTGCGTGATGGCGGCAAGCCGGAAGTGGAATGGGCGCCTGCACCGAAAAACGAAGCACTGATCGCCCGCGTCGCGCATTTCGCCAACGCCAAGATCAATGACGCGTATCAAACCAAGGACAAGCAAGAGCGTACGGCCAAGCTGAAAGCGGCGACGTCGGAAGTGATCGCCGACCTGTCGGCCGAAGCGGCTGCCGCCGGCGGCGCATCTATCGACAGCGCTGAAGTCAACAACATCCTGTTCGACATCGAAGCGAAAATCGTGCGTACGCAAATCCTGGACGGCGAGCCACGCATCGACGGCCGCGACACGCGCACCGTGCGTCCGATCTCGATCCGCACCAGCGTGCTGCCACGCACCCACGGTTCGGCCCTGTTCACGCGCGGCGAAACGCAAGCGCTGGTCGTGGCCACCCTGGGCACCGCCCGCGACAGCCAGAAGATCGATGCGCTGATGGGCGAGTTCACGGATTCGTTCATGCTGCATTACAACATGCCTCCGTTCGCCACCGGCGAAACGGGCCGTGTCGGTACGCCAAAACGCCGCGAAATCGGCCACGGCCGCCTGGCCAAGCGCGCGCTGATCGCCGCCCTGCCAGCAGCTGAAGAGTTCAGCTACTCGGTGCGCCTGGTATCGGAAATCACGGAATCGAACGGTTCCTCGTCGATGGCATCGGTGTGCGGCGGCTGCCTGGCACTGATGGACGCCGGCGTGCCGATGAAAGAACACGTGGCCGGTATCGCCATGGGCCTGATCAAGGAAGGCGGCAAGTTTGCCGTGCTGTCCGACATCCTGGGCGACGAAGATCACCTGGGCGACATGGACTTCAAGGTAGCCGGTACCCGCAACGGTATCACGGCGCTGCAGATGGACATCAAGATCATGGGCATCACCAAGGAAATCATGCAAGTGGCACTGGCGCAAGCCAAGGAAGGCCGCGAGCACATTCTGGGCGAAATGCAAAAAGCCATGCCGCACGTCAAAACCGAACTGTCCGATTTCGCACCGCGTTTGATCACGATCAAGATCAACCCGGAAAAAATCCGTGACGTGATCGGCAAGGGCGGCGCCGTGATCCGCGCGCTGACCGAAGAGACGGGCACCCAGATCGACATCAGCGACGAAGGCGTGGTCACCATCGCCTCCGTCGACGCGCAAGCCGGCCAGGAAGCCAAGCGCCGCATCGAAGAACTGACCGCTTCCGTCGAAGTGGGCAAGACCTACGAAGGCACCGTGCTGAAACTGCTGGACTTCGGCGCCATCGTGCAAGTCATGCCAGGCAAGGACGGCTTGCTGCACATCTCGCAGATCGCCAACGAGCGTGTCAACGCCGTGGCCGACTACCTGAAAGAAGGCCAGCTGGTGCGCGTCAAAGTGCTGGAAACGGACGACCGCGGCCGTTTGAAACTGTCGATGAAAGCTGCCGAAGGCAACGAAGCGCCAGCCGCTTAATGTCCTTCAGGTTCGCCTGAGTGCGGCTTCGGCCGCATGCTCAAAAACCGCCGGCGCGCAAGCCCTGGCGGTTTTTTTATGCGTCGCGTTTGCGCTGTATCGAAGGCGTGTGCCGCGTTGCCCGCCTGTCTGCACCGGCCTTGATCCAGCGCGTATCGGCCGCCGCTGCTCTCTGTAGATTCGGCATGGGATCTTCCCCTGAACGAGTCTTCCAAGGAGATGCAGCATGCGCACATTCTGCGGGCTGGCCGCCGCCTTTCTGCTTGCCTTCGCGCCCGGTGTCCGGGCGCAGCTGGACAGCGCACCGACGCCGGTGCCGTTGCCCATCCCTATCGCCGCCGCATCCGCGGCCATGCCGGTGCAAGACCTCGACGCCTTGCGCGCCGTGCATGCGCGCGAAATCAATGACCTCAGCACCTTCAGGACGGCGGGCTTGCAGCGCGAAGCCATCGATCCCTACCTGGACAGCGCGCCGGGCCAGCAATTCCTGCGCGAACTGCGCGCCGCCGATCCTGCCGCCCCGGCCGAGACGATTTACGCGCGCGCGGTCGAGCAGCTCGCCTCTGGCAGCACCTTGCCCGATGTGCAAGCCATGTCGGCCGCGCTGGTGAAGATCGTGCCGCATGGCCAGAATGTGTCGCCGTACTCGCCGTATTTCACCACCAGCGCGCAATTGCAGCTGGCTTCGGGCCAGTGCGCCAGCCTGGCCGACTGTTTCGGCTTGCCCTTGAAGAGCGAGGCGCCGCTGTATGATGTGTATCAGGTCATGCCCAAGGGTACCGTCAGCGTGTTCGTCAGCCAGGTGGCGCCGACGGAAGAGCTGGGCGGGCTGGTGCGGCGCCGTGGCGGGGCGCAGCAGTATTTGCTGCCGAACCGCAGCCTGTGGTCGGCCCCCGTGCTGATCGGCACGATCAAGAATTGAGGAGAGATGATGGATCAACCGCGCCTGCAAGCCCATGCCGCCGAACTGGAACAGTTGCTGGCGCGCCTGGCGCCCGCCGATGGGGAAGTGGCCGACCTGCGCAGCGCGCTGGAGCCGCTGCTGGCCCTGGCGGGCAGCGGCGCCTTGACGGCGCCCCTGCCGTGGGGCGACATCCCCGGCGGGCGTTATTTCACGGAAGGCGGCTTGCGCCGTTACCCCGAGCTGGAGCAGGCATTCGCCCGTTTCCGCATCGAGGCGACGGGTGGCGAATCGCCGGCCCTGCGCAAGCTGCGCGGCGAGATCTGATTAATATATGGTATCAATTGTTGTTTATGGGTAATTGACTGTCAGTATTGCTTGACGACAAAATCTTATTCCCTGACCATGGCGCATCCCTCCCGATTTTCTCTTTTTTATTGGATGCACCATGTTGTCCTCCCTTAAGGCGCGGCTGATCGCCATCGCCGTTTCCATCGTCGTGCTGGCCATGCTGGCCGTCGCCATCGCCAACTTCTTCACTACCCGCTCCAGCACCCTGGCCGCGCTCGACACGCAGATGCTGCAGTTGTCGCACAGCCATGCCGCGGCCATCGCCGAATGGCTGCGTTCCAAGCAGGCCGTCGTGGGCTCGCTTAAGCAGGGCGCCACGGCGGCCGATCCGCTGCCGGCCCTGAAGGCGGCCGAGCAGGCCGGTACCTTTGACATGGCGTATATCGGCTTTGCCGACAAGCACGCCGTCTTTTCGCAGGAGCGCAAGCGCGCCGCCGACTACGATCCCACGGCGCGGCCCTGGTACAAGCTGGCGTCCGAAGTGGGCGGCCCCATCATCACGGCGCCCTACATCGGGGCCAGCACGGGCAAGCTGGTGGTGACGTTTGCCGAGCCGCTGGGCGGCAAGGGCAGCGTGACGGGCGTGATGGCGGCCGACGTGATGATGGATGCGGTGGTGCAAAACGTCGCCTCGATCAAGCCGACGGCGTCCAGCTATGCCTTCCTCGTCGATGGCGGCGGCAAGATCATCGCCCACCCGGACGGCAAGCTGACCCTGAAGCCGCTGGCCGAGCTGGATCCGGGCCTCAGTGCGCAGGCGCTGGCCGATATTGAAAAGAGCGGTGACGGCGCCGCCATTCGCCTGGGCGAACGCAATGGCATCTTGCATGTGAGTAAGGTGCCGGGCAGCGACTGGCTGCTGGCGACCGTGCTCGACCGCGCAGAAGCGACGCAAGCCTTGAGCTCCATGCTGCGTGCCTCGGCCCTGACGGCCTTGCTGGTACTGGCCCTGGCCGCCACGGTGTTGAGCGTGCTGGTGGCGCGCGCCTTGCGCCGCCTGGGCCTGGTGCGCGATGCGATGGAAGCGATCGCCACGGGCGACGGCGACCTGACCAGCCGCCTCGACGCGGAAGGCACGGACGAGCTGGCGCAGATCGCCAAGGCGTTCAACTTGTTCGTCGAAAAGATCGCCACCGTGCTGGTGCAGATCCGCAGCATCAGCACCCTGGTGCGCAGCGAATCGGCCGATATCGCCGCAGGTAATGCCGACCTGTCCTCGCGCACGGAAGCGCAGGCGGGCGCGCTGGAAGAAACGGCCAGTTCGATGGATGAGCTGACGTCGACCGTCAAGCAGAATGCGGAAAACGCGCATGCGGCCAATGAGCTGGCCGTGTCCGCCTCGGAAGTGGCGGCCAAGGGCGGCCGCGTGGTGCAGCAAGTAGTCGGCACCATGGCCGGCATCCAGGAAAGCTCGCGCAAGATCGTCGACATCATCGGCGTGATCGACGGCATCGCCTTCCAGACGAATATCCTGGCCCTGAACGCGGCCGTCGAGGCGGCGCGCGCTGGCGAGCAGGGCAGGGGCTTTGCCGTGGTGGCGTCCGAAGTGCGCAACCTGGCGCAGCGGTCTGCCGGCGCGGCGAAGGAAATCAAGGAATTGATCGGCGATTCGGTGGAAAAAGTCGATGCGGGCGGCCGCCTCGTCGATGAGGCGGGCCAGACCATGGACCAGGTGGTGGCGTCGGTGCAGCAATTGACGACCATCATGAGCGAAATCACGGTGGCCAGCCGCGAACAGAGCGCCGGCATCGGCGAAATCAATACGGCCGTCACGCACATGGATACCATGACGCAGCAAAACGCGGCCCTCGTCGAGCAAGCCGCCGCTGCCGCGGAAAGCCTGCAGGAGCAGGCCGTGGACCTGGCGCAAGCCGTCGGCATGTTCCGCCTCGGCGATGCGGGTCCTGCCGCGGCCCCTGCGCCCGTGACCCGCCTCAAGGCGAAGCCGGCCGTTCGTGCTCCCGCGCCGCGCGCGCCAGCCCGCGTGCTGTCGCCGGCCAAGCCCGTCAAGGCGGCCAAGTCCGGCGCCGACGAGTGGGAAGAGTTTTAAGCGTACAGCAATCGCGACGCTTATTTGGCACGTTCATCCGCGTTTTTGTCAGGCCAGCCTGCCAAAAGCGCAGTTCGTCGCAATCGGCGTGTCTGCCGGGGGCGGTATGGCTATAGTGACACCATACCGCAAGCCCACTGCCAGACACCCGAGGAGATTCAAATGAACGTCGCTAAAAACATGGAAGTCATCGCCGTTGCCGCCGCCATCCTGCTCGGCGCCAGCTGCTACGCCATCGCCCCGGCCGCTCCGGCCCTGCAAGTGGCCAGTTCCACGGTCACCCTGGCCGCGCCAGCGAACAAGGCGGCCATGCAAGTGGTGGTGGTCAAGGCCAAGCGCTTGACCGCCTTGGAAAAAGCCCGTTTTGCATAATTGATTGTCAGCAATTTTTGCTGCTGCTACAGTGGCAGCCAGCGGCAATGCGCGCGAGTCCCACGAGGGCGCCGCGACACATAAAAACAAGATACCGAGGATGCACTACATGAAAAAGACACTGCAATTGGCGCTGCTGTTCCTGGCGACTCTGGGCCTGGTGCGCGGCGCGGCCGCCGAGACCCGCTTGCTGGAAATGCGCAACATCGACGCCCGCGTGGTGCGCGTCAAGCTCGATGGCGTGATGGAAGTGCGCATTCGCCAGGGCAACGTGCCTTCGCTGAGCATCACGGCCGACAAGCGCTACATCGCCGACGTCAGCACGGCGCAAAGCGGCGACACCCTGCACATCGAAACGGAAGTGCGCGGCTTCAAGATCGGCCCTTCGTCGATCCGCGCCGACCTGGTCTTGCCGAATTTGCGCGAGCTGAGCTCGGAAGGCTTCGGCAGCACGGACATCACGGGTTTCAAGGGTGAGGAACTGACCCTGTCGCTGGAAGGGGCGGGCAGCATCAAGCTGGTGGGCGACTACCGCAAGCTCAATGCCAGCCTGGGCGGCGTGGGCAGCATGCAGATATGGATCGGTAACAATGAGCGGGCCGAGCTGGACTTGCAGGGTGCGGGCTCGGTCGTGCTGGGCGGACGCGGACGACTCTTGAAAGCCAGCCTGGGCGGCCTGGGCAGCCTGAATGCGCAGCAATTCGAAGCGGACGCCGTGAACCTGGAATTGAGCGGCCTCGGCAACGCCACGGTGAATGCCCATACGAATGCCAAGCTGAACTTGAGCGGGCTCGGTTCGGTGGTGGTGTACGGCAAGCCGGTCAACCGCGATGTCAGCGTCGAGGGCCTGGGCAAAGTTAGCTGGAAGTAAAAGCATCCTGCCGCAGGCCGTATTGGCAGGACAAGAATAAGTAGTCAGACCACATCCCATTCCGATGAAAAAACTGATCATTACATTACTCATGCTGTTGACGATACAGCTACCCGCGCGGGCTGGCTTCGCCGAAGGCGCCAGTGCCTACAACAACAAGAATTACGCCTTGGCCTACAAGGAAATATTGCCCCTTGCCAAGACCGGCAGCGCCGATGCCCAGCACTTGCTGGGCTTGATGTATTACATGGGGCGGGGCTTGCCGCAGGATTACAAGCAAGCCATGTTCTGGCACCGCAAGGCGGCCGAGCAGGGCAAGGCCGACGCCCAGTATGTGGTGGGCGCCATGTATTACACGGGCAACGCCGTGCTGCAGGATCATAAACAGGCCGTGGGCTGGTTCCGCAAGGCGGCCGAGCAGAATCATGCCGAGGCGCAGCAGGTGCTGGGCCTGATGTACCGCTACCACATGGGCGGCGTGCAGCAAGACAACGTCATCGCCTACATGCTGTGGAATCTGGCGGCCGCGAACGGCAACGCGAATGCGGCCGACCAGCGCTCCGCCGTGGTGCGCAAGATGACGCATGAGCAAGTCGAAGAGGGGCAAGCCCTGTCGGCGAAATGGAAGCCGGGCACGCCCTTGCCGCGCCAGTCGAAAACGGGCGCCGGTTAAGACGGGGCGGTGGTCTGCAGGGGAGGGCGGCTTGGCGTACAATCGCCGTTTTCCCTTGAGAGAGTCCCGCCATGCGTGCAGTTGCCATCAGCCAGCCAGGTCCCGCCGACGTTTTGCAGATCGCGGAACGTCCCATGCCGCAATATAAGGCGGGCGAACTGCTGATCAAGGTGCACGCGGCCGGCATCAACCGCCCTGACGTGCTGCAGCGCCTGGGCAAGTACGCGCCGCCCGCCGGCGCGTCCGACTTGCCGGGCCTGGAAGTGGCGGGCGAAATCGTCGATGGCGACTTCACTAACACCGGATTCAGGAAGGGCGACCTGGTCTGCGCGCTGGTGCAGGGCGGCGGCTATGCCGAATACTGCGCCGCCCCAAGTGGCCAGTGCCTGCCCTTGCCGCAAGGCTTGACGGCGCTGGAAGGCGCGTCCCTGCCGGAAAATTTCTTTACCGTCTGGAGCAATGTCTTCGACCGCTGCGCGCTGGCCGATGGTGAAACGTTACTGGTGCAGGGCGGCACGTCCGGCATCGGCGTGACGGCCATCCAGCTGGCGGCCGCCCTGGGGCATCGCGTGTTCGCCACGGCGGGCAGCGACGAGAAGGCGCGCGCCTGCGAGGCGCTGGGCGCCGAACGGGGCATCAATTACCGCACGGAAGATTTTGTCGCCGTCGTCAAGGAATTGACTGGTGGCAAAGGCGTCGACGTCATCCTCGACATGGTGGGCGGCGACTACTTGCCGCGCGAAATCGATTGCCTGGCCGACGATGGCCGCATCGGCCTGATCGCCGTGCAGGGCGGCACCAAGGCGGAACTGGACCTGGGTAGCTTGCTGCGCCGCCGCCTGACGGTGACGGGTTCCACCCTGCGCCCCCGTTCCGTCGCCTTCAAGGCGGCCATCGCCAGCCATTTGCGCGCGACGGTCTGGCCGCTGATCGAGGCGGGCAAGATCAAGCCCGTGATCTATCAAACTTTCCCGTTGGAAAAAGCCAACGAGGCGCATGCCTTGATGGAGGCGAGCACGCACGTGGGCAAGATCATGTTGCAAGTTGCCTGAAACGGGGCACTGCCTGTTTGACCGGCATCGGTGCCGGAGTTAGAATGACGGGTTATTAGAATTTAGGCTACTATGCGTCGCAAACTCGTCGTCGGAAATTGGAAAATGAACGGCAGTCGCACCTCGAACGCGGTGTTATTGTCTGAAATAGTTGCTGGCCTGGCTGCCTCTGGCGCCGCCAGCGCCGTCTGTGTGCCTGCGCCGTATCTGGCGCAGTGCCAGGCGCAATTGGCAGGCACGGCTCTGGGCTGGGGCGCGCAGGATGTGTCCGCGCACGCCAGCGGCGCCTACACGGGAGAAATCTCGACCGCCATGCTGCAGGATTTCGGCTGCGGCTATGTGGTGATCGGGCATTCCGAGCGCCGCGCCTACCATGGCGAGAGCGATGCGCAGGTGGCGGCCAAGACGGTTGCGGCGCTGGCGGCGGGCATCACGCCCATCGTCTGCATCGGCGAAACCCTGGCGCAGCGCGAAGCGGGCCAGACCAATGCCGTGGTGGCGCAGCAACTGGGCGCCGTGCTGGCGGCGATTTCCGCCGACGACGTGGCGAAACTGGTGCTGGCCTATGAGCCAGTCTGGGCCATCGGCACGGGCAAGACCGCCACGCCGCAAATGGCGCAGGACGTGCATCAGGTATTGCGCGCCCAGCTGGTGGCAAAGAATGCGGTAGCGGCCGCCGGCGTGCAAATCCTGTACGGCGGCAGCATGAAGCCGGAGAACGCGAAAGAATTGATGGCGATGCCGGATATCGATGGCGGTCTGATCGGTGGAGCAGCATTGAAGGCGGCGGATTTCCTGGCGATTATTCACGCCGCTGATTGAATTACTTTAAACTAAGAATGGAATTGCAATGAACATGATGTTCAATCTGGTAGTGGTAGTACAGGTTATTTCGGCATTGTCGATTATCGCGCTGGTGTTGTTGCAGCACGGTAAGGGTGCCGACATGGGTGCCGCCTTCGGTTCGGGCGCCTCGGGCAGCCTGTTTGGTGCGACGGGTTCGTCGAACTTCATGTCGAAATCGACGGGCGTTGCCGCCGCGATCTTCTTCGGCGCCACCCTGGCCCTGTCGCTGATGGCGAATCAACGCGCCACCACGGTCGGCGGCGGCGTAATGGATAAGGTCGTCAAGCCAGTGCCGGTCACCGGCGCGGGCGCGATCCCGACGACGGTGCCAGCAGCAGCTCCGGCTGCCAGCGCTCCGGCAGCGGCGGCTCCGGTTGCCAGCACCCCGGCCGGCGCGATTCCGAAGTAATTCTGTATCAGCTCGATACCTCATCGAGAGTAATTCTCATTACGGGCAGATTATTGCTCAATGTTTTAGCAGTGCGGCAGGAAAAAATCGTGGCGCGCTGGAAGATGTAAAAATTTATCGTTTTTATCTGTGTTTTGATGCATTTGTGCATTAACTTTAGCGGCAAAGCAGAGTAGAATACGGGCCTTACCGCCGACGTGGTGAAATTGGTAGACACGCTATCTTGAGGGGGTAGTGGCGAAAGCTGTACGAGTTCGAGTCTCGTCGTCGGCACCAGAAATCAGAAGCCAGCAACGGCGCACGAGCCATGGCTCGTACAAAGTTGCTGGCTTTTTTTACGAGGATGTGTCGTTCGATCCTGGTCTTAGCTTTGATTGGGGTCGTGCGTTAGATACGCTGCAAATGATCGCAGCGTCCTCATTTAACCGATCGTTCAATATAAGCTCATCAATCGTGAACCTCGAAAATTACTTCCCCGTCCTGCTGTTCATTATTATCGGCCTTGGTGTCGGTATCGCTCCCCAGCTCCTGGGGCGCCTGTTAGGCCCTAACAAGCCCGACGCAGCAAAACTCTCCCCGTACGAATGTGGCTTTGAAGCATTCGAAGACGCGCGCATGAAATTTGATGTGCGCTACTATCTGGTCGCAATCCTGTTTATTTTGTTCGATCTGGAAACGGCATTCTTTTTCCCATGGGGCGTTGCAATGCGCGACCTGGGCTGGGCCGGTTTCGTCACGATGATGGTGTTCATCGCTGAATTCGTGGTCGGATTTTGGTACATTTGGAAGAAAGGTGCCCTTGACTGGGAATAAGCCATGGCTATTGAAGGCGTATTAAGCGAAGGTTTCATCACCACCTCGGCCGACAAGCTGATCAACTGGGCGCGCACCGGGTCTATGTTCCCGATGACGTTCGGTCTGGCCTGCTGTGCGGTCGAAATGATGCATGTGGGCGCAGCCCGCTACGATATGGACCGTTTCGGCGTCGTGTTTCGTCCGTCGCCGCGTCAGTCCGACGTCATGATCGTTGCCGGCACCCTGTGCAACAAGATGGCGCCGGCCCTGCGCAAGGTCTACGACCAGATGGCAGAGCCACGCTGGGTCATCTCGATGGGTTCCTGCGCCAATGGCGGCGGGTACTACCATTACTCCTATTCCGTGGTGCGCGGTTGCGACCGCATCGTGCCCGTCGACGTGTATGTGCCTGGCTGTCCTCCGACCGCTGAAGCCTTGCTGTACGGCATCATGCAGTTGCAGAACAAGATCAAGCGTACCAGCACGATCGCACGCTAACGGGGCCGCTTCAGATTATGACAACACATTTAGAAGTATTGCAAAACGCCCTCGGCACTGCCCTGGGCGATCGCGTTAGCACGACGGTTGCACTGGGCGAAGTCACCCTGGTCGTCAAGGCCGAGGATTACCTGGCCGTGATGCAGACCCTGCGCGACGATCCGGCCCTGCATTTCGAGCAGCTGCTCGACCTGTGCGGCGTCGACTACTCGACCTATGGCGACGGTAGCTGGGATGGCCTGCGTTTCGCGGCCGTCTCGCACTTGCTGTCGGTCAAGCACAACTGGCGCGTGCGCGTGCGCGTGTTCGCGCCGGACGACGACATGCCGCTGCTGCCCTCCGTGGTCGGCATCTGGCGCGCCGTCAACTGGTACGAGCGCGAAGCATTCGACCTGCTGGGCATCCTCTTCGAAGGCCACAACGACTTGCGCCGCCTGCTGACCGACTACGGTTTCATCGGCCATCCGTTCCGCAAGGATTTCCCCGTCTCCGGCTATGTCGAGATGCGCTACGATCCGGAACAAAAGCGCGTGATTTACCAGCCCGTGACGATCGAGCCGCGGGAAAACGTGCCGCGCGTGATCCGCGAAGAACATTACGGGATGAAATAATGGCTGAGATTAAGAACTACACCCTGAACTTTGGGCCGCAGCATCCGGCCGCGCACGGTGTGCTGCGCCTGGTGCTGGAGATGGATGGCGAAGTCATCCAGCGCGCCGACCCGCATATCGGCCTGCTGCACCGCGCCACCGAAAAGCTGGCCGAACAGAAGACCTACCTGCAATCCGTGCCGTACATGGACCGTCTCGACTATGTGTCGATGATGTGCAATGAACATGCGTACGTGATGGCCATCGAAAAGATGCTGGGCCTGGAAGTGCCGCTGCGCGCGCAATACATCCGCGTCATGTTCGACGAGATGACGCGTATCCTGAATCACCTGATGTGGCTCGGCACCCACGCGCTGGACGTCGGCGCCATGGGCCCGTTCCTGTATTGCTTCCGCGACCGCGAAGACTTGTTCGACGCCTACGAGGCGGTATCGGGCGCGCGCATGCACGCGGCCTACTACCGTCCGGGCGGCGTATACCGCGATTTGCCGGATGCGATGCCGCAGCACAAGGCGTCGATCATCCGCAACGCCAAGGCCATCGGCAAGCTGAACGAAAACCGCCAGGGTTCCCTGCTGGACTTCATCGAAGACTTCGCGCGCCGTTTCCCGAACTCCGTGGACGAGTACGAAACCTTGCTGACCGACAACCGTATCTGGAAACAGCGTACCGTCGGCATCGGCGTGGTCTCGCCGGAAGATGCGCTGGCCATGGGCTTCACGGGCGCCATGCTGCGCGGCTCGGGCGTGCAGTGGGACTTGCGCAAGAAACAGCCGTACGAAGTGTACGACTTGATGGATTTCGACATTCCTATCGGCACCAACGGCGATTGCTACGACCGCTACCTGGTCCGCGTGGAAGAGCTGCGCCAGTCGAACCGCATCATCAAGCAATGCGTGGAGTGGCTGCGCAACAATGAAGGTCCTGTCATGACCAGCAACCGCAAGGTGGCGCCTCCGGGCCGCGTCGACATGAAGACCAACATGGAATCGCTGATTCACCACTTCAAGCTGTTCACGGAAGGTTTCCACGTGCCGCCAGGCGAGGCCTACAGCGCCGTGGAACATCCGAAGGGCGAGTTCGGCGTGTACCTGGTGTCCGATGGCGCCAACAAGCCGTACCGCATGAAACTGCGCGCGCCAGACTACGCCCACTTGCAGTCGCTCGACGAGATGGCGCGTGGGCACATGCTTGCCGACGCCGTGACCATCATCGGGACGCAAGATATCGTGTTCGGCAGTATTGACCGCTAAGAGGCAAAAAGTATGTTGTTATCAGAGCAATGCTATAAGAAAATTGACCGCGAGCTGGCCAAGTACCCGGCCGACCAGCGTCAGTCGGCCGTCATGGCCGCGCTGGCCCATGCCCAGGATGAACTGGGCTGGCTGGCGCCGGAAACCATGAAGGAACTGGCCGATTACATCGGCATGCCGGCGATTGCCGTGCAGGAAGTGGCCACGTTCTACAATATGTATAACGTGAAACCCGTGGGCAAGCACAAGATCACCGTGTGCACCAACCTGCCATGCGCCCTGTCGGGCGGCGTGCGCGCTGCAGACTACCTGAAGCAGAAACTGGGCATCGATTTCCGCGAAACCACCGCAGACGGCCAGTTCACCCTGGTTGAAGGCGAGTGCATGGGTGCTTGCGGCGACGCGCCTGTCTTGCTGGTCAGTAATAAAACCATGTGCAGCTGGATGTCGAACGAGAAGATCGACGCCATGCTGGAGGAACTCAAGAAATGACGTCACTCCACAACCGCCATATCGATCCATTGATCCTGAAGGATCTGGATGGCAAGAACTGGCATTTGCAAGATTATGTGAACCGCGGCGGCTATAGCGCCCTGCGGCGTATCCTGGAAGAGAAAATCACGCCGGAACAGATCATCGCCGACCTCAAGGCTTCGTCCTTGCGCGGCCGTGGCGGCGCGGGTTTCCCTACCGGCTTGAAGTGGAGCTTCATGCCGCGCCAGTTCCCGGGTCAAAAATACCTCGTCTGCAATACAGATGAAGGCGAACCGGGCACTTTCAAGGACCGCGACATCATTCGTTACAATCCCCATGCGCTGATCGAAGGCATGGCCATTGGCGCTTATGCGATGGGCATCACCGTCGGTTATAACTATATCCACGGTGAAATCTTCCAGGAATACCTGCGTTTCGAAGAAGCGCTGGAAGAGGCGCGCGCCGCCGGTTTCCTGGGCGACAAGATCATGGGCAGCGAGTTCTCGTTCCAGTTGCATGCGCACCATGGTTATGGCGCCTACATCTGCGGCGAAGAAACGGCACTGCTGGAGTCGCTGGAAGGCAAGAAAGGCCAGCCGCGCTTCAAGCCGCCTTTCCCAGCCTCGTTTGGCCTGTACGGCAAGCCGACGACGATCAACAACACGGAAACCTTCGCGGCCGTGCCTTTCGTGCTGAACATTGGTCCAGAGAAATATCTGGCCATGGGCAAGCCGAACAACGGCGGTTCGAAGATCTTCTCGATCTCGGGCGACGTGGAAAAACCGGGCAACTACGAAGTGCCGCTCGGCACCCCGTTTGCGACCCTGCTGGAACTGGCAGGCGGCATGCGCGGTGGCAAAAAGATCAAGGCCGTGATCCCTGGCGGTTCGTCCGCTCCGGTGATCCGCGGCGACATCATGATGCAGACCGACCTGGACTATGACTCGATCGCGAAAGCCGGTTCGATGTTGGGTTCGGGCGCCGTCATCGTGATGGACGAAACACGCTGCATGGTAAAGGCGCTGGAACGCCTGTCCTACTTCTACTTTGAAGAATCGTGCGGCCAGTGTACGCCTTGCCGTGAAGGCACAGGCTGGATGTACCGCATGGTGCACCGCATCGAGCAGGGGCAGGGTCGTCCAGACGACCTGGACATGCTCAACTCGATCGCCGACAACATCCAGGGCCGCACCATTTGCGCGCTGGGCGATGCGGCTGCCATGCCGGTACGGGCCTTCATTAAGAATTTCCGTGAAGAATTTGAATATCATATCGAGCACAAGCATTGCTTAGTGCCCGCATATATCTAAGCTGCGTCAGGTAACGATCACCATGGTTGAAATCGAAATAGACGGCAAAAAAGTCGAAGTCCCTGCTGGTAGCATGGTGATGGACGCCGCCAACAAATTGGGAACCTACATTCCGCACTTCTGCTATCACAAGAAATTGTCGATCGCAGCGAACTGCCGCATGTGCCTGGTCGAAGTGGAAAAGGCGCCCAAGCCTTTGCCCGCTTGTGCGACCCCGGTCAGTGCCGGCATGATCGTGCGCTCCGCCAGCGATAAAGCTGTGCAGGCGCAAAAGTCGGTCATGGAATTCTTGCTGATTAACCACCCGCTCGATTGCCCTATCTGCGATCAGGGCGGCGAATGCCAGTTGCAAGACTTGGCAGTGGGCTACGGCAAGAGCGAATCGCGCTACAAGGAAGACAAGCGCGTCGTGCAGCCGAAGGAAGCCGGTCCGCTGGTGTCCATGCAGGAAATGTCGCGCTGCATCCAGTGCACCCGTTGTGTACGCTTTGGCCAGGAAGTGGCCGGCGTGATGGAACTGGGCATGATCGGCCGCGGCGAACACTCGGAAATCGTGTCCTTCGTGGGCCAGACGGTCGACTCCGAACTGTCGGGCAACATGATCGACCTGTGCCCGGTCGGCGCACTGACCTCGAAGCCGTTCCGCTACAGCGCCCGTACGTGGGAACTGTCGCGCCGCAAATCGGTCAGCCCGCATGACGGCCTGGGCGCGAACCTGATCGTGCAAGTGAAAGCTGGCAAGGTCAAGCGCGTATTGCCGCTGGAAAACGAAGCCGTCAACGAGTGCTGGATCTCGGACAAGGACCGTTTCTCGTACGAAGCGCTGGACAGCGCCGAACGCCTGACGTCCCCGATGCTGAAACAAGGCAACGAGTGGAAAGAAGTCGATTGGCAAACGGCGCTGGAATACGTGGCGCACGGTTTGAAAAATATCAAGCACGAGCATGGCGCCGACGCCATCGCCGCGCTGGCCACGCCGCATTCGACGGTCGAAGAGCTGGTCCTGCTGCAAAAAGTGGCCCACGGTCTCGGTTCCGAGCACGTCGACTTCCGCCTGCGCCAGACCGACTTCGCGCTCGACGCGTCCGTCAAACCTTGGCTGGGCATGCCGATCAACGAATTTGGCCAGATCAAGCGCGCCTTCGTCATCGGCTCGTTCCTGCGCAAGGATCACCCGCTGCTGGCCACGCGTTTGCGCGCGTCCGTCAAGGGCGGCGCCAAGCTGTCGATCCTGCACGCGTCCGACGATGATCAATTGATCACCATCGCCAACAAGATGATCGTCGCGCCAAGCGATTGGCTGGCGGCCTTGTCGGAAGTGGTCGTTGCTGTTGCTAAAACGAAAGAAATCGCCGCGCCAGCCGGTTTCGAAGCGGTGAGCGCTTCGGACGTGGCCGTCGCGATTGCCGCCAGCCTGATGGCCGGCGACAACGGCGCCGTGCTGCTGGGTAATGCGGCAACGCAACACCCGCAAGCGTCGCAACTGCATGCTGCCGCGCAATGGATCGCCGAACAGACGGGCGCCAAGCTCGGTTACCTGACGGAAGCGGCCAACACGGTTGGCGCGCACCTGGTCGCCAAGCCGCGCGCCAATGTGCAAGCAGCGTTTGCCGTACCGAAGAAAGCCTACGTGCTGCTGCACGCCGAGCCGGAACTCGATGCCGCCAATCCACAAGCGGCCCGCGCCGCCCTGGATGGCGCCGACATGGTCGTGGCCATGTCCGCATTCAAGCACGGCATGGATTACGCCGACGTCTTGCTGCCGATCGCCCCGTTCGCTGAAACCTCGGGCACCTTCGTCAATTGTGAAGGCCGCGCGCAAAGCTTCAACGGCACCGTGAAACCGCTGGCCGATACCCGTCCAGCCTGGAAAGTGCTGCGCGTCCTGGGCAACATCCTGGGCCTGGCCGGTTTCGACTACGACACGTCCGAAGCGATCCGCGACGAAGCGTTTGGTGCCGGCGTGACCGATTTGTCGGCACAGCTGAACAACATCGCCAAGAACGCCCCAGAAGCGGCCTCGTATGCACCGGCTTCACCAAAGCTGCAACGCATCGCCGACGTGCCGATCTACTTCGCCGACGCGCTGGTACGCCGCTCCGAACCGCTGCTGCGCACGGTCGATGGCGCCGCGCCGCAAGCGCACCTGTCCCTGGCGCTGGCTGACAAGCTGGGCATCAAGGCGGGCGACAAGGTCAAAGTGGCGCAAGGCTCCGGCAGCGCCATCCTGGTGGCGGCAATCCATGCCGGCCTGCCAGCCAATGTGGTGAAAGTGTCGGCGGCGCATGCCTCGACGGCTAGCCTGGGCGGCATGTTCGGTGACATCACAGTTGAAACAGCAGAGGGGAAAATCTGATGGCTCTGCCTGAATTTGTAAACGTCATCAATAGCAGCGGCCAGGATTTGCTGGGCGGCTCCTGGCCGTTCTTCTGGACCCTGATCAAGATCCTGTGCGTGCTGCTGCCGCTGATGGGCCTGGTTGCCTACCTGACCTTGTGGGAACGCAAGCTGATCGGCTGGATCCAGATCCGCGTCGGCCCGAACCGCGTGGGTCCTTTGGGCTTGCTGCAACCGATCGCCGATGCGCTGAAACTCTTGTTCAAAGAGATCATCATCCCGTCCAAGGCCGCCAAGGGCCTGTTCGTGATCGGCCCGATCATGACCATCATGCCGGCCCTGGCTGCCTGGTCGGTCGTGCCGTTCGGCCCGCAAGCCGTACTGGCCAACGTCAACGCAGGCTTGCTGATGCTGCTGGCGATTACCTCGATGGAAGTCTACGGCATCATCATCGCCGGCTGGGCCTCGAACTCGAAGTACTCGTTCATGGGCGCCATGCGCGCTTCGGCACAGATGATTTCGTATGAAATCCCGATGGGCTTCGTGATGGTCATCGTGCTGATGGTCTCGGGCAGCCTGAACTTCATCGACATCGTCGGCGGCCAGCAAATCGGCTTCTTCGCCGACAAGGGCGTGAACTTCCTGTCGTGGAACTGGCTGCCGCTGCTGCCGATGTTCGTCATCTACCTGGTGTCGGGCCTGGCTGAAGCCAACCGTCACCCGTTCGACGTCGTCGAAGGCGAATCGGAAATTGTGGCCGGCCACATGGTCGAGTACTCGGGCATGGCCTACGCCATGTTCATGCTGGCCGAATACGCCAACATGATCCTGATCGGCGCCCTGGCTTCGATCATGTTCCTCGGTGGCTGGTCCGCACCATTTGCTTTCCTTGAGTTCTGGGGTGGTTTCGGCGGCTTCTTCTGGTTGTTCGCCAAGACCTTCTTCATCGTGTCGGTGTTCATCTGGGTACGCGGTACTTTCCCACGCTACCGTTATGACCAGATCATGCGCCTCGGCTGGAAAGTGTTTATCCCGTTGACGCTGGTCTACCTGGTCTTCGTCGCTGCCTGGATGCAGACATCCTGGAATATTTGGAAGTAAGAGAGTGCATACGAATGGATAAGGTAAAAGATTTCTTCAGCAGCCTCTTGTTAGGCGAGCTGATCAAGGGCATGGCGTTGACAGGCAAGTACATGTTTTCGCGCAAGATCACGGTGCAATTCCCGGAAGAGAAGACACCGATCTCGCCGCGTTTCCGTGGCTTGCACGCGCTGCGCCGCTACCCGAACGGCGAGGAACGTTGCATCGCCTGCAAACTGTGCGAAGCGGTTTGCCCGGCGATGGCCATCACGATCGAATCGGAACAGCGTGACGACGGCTCGCGCCGCACCACGCGTTACGATATTGACTTGACCAAGTGCATCTTCTGCGGTTTCTGCGAAGAGTCCTGCCCGGTCGATTCGATCGTCGAGACGCAAATCCTGGAATACCACGGCGAGAAACGCGGGGATTTGTATTACACGAAAGAGATGTTGCTGGCCGTAGGTGATCGTTATGAAAATGACATCGCCGCTGCGCGCGCCGCCGACGCACCTTATCGCTGATGGATGCGCCGCAGCTGACCAGCTGCGGCGCGCCCCTCGTTCATCTGTACGTCTATTGGGTTTTTTATGGACTTTAAAACAATTTTGTTTTACGCCTTCGCGCTGATCTTGATTCTGGCAGCGACGCGCGTCATCACGGCCCGTAATCCGGTCCACGCAGTACTGTTCCTGGTACTGTCCTTCTTTTCCGCAGCGGGCATCTGGATGCTGCTGCAAGCTGAATTCCTGGCCATCGTGCTGGTATTGGTGTATGTCGGCGCCGTGATGGTGCTGTTCCTCTTCGTGGTCATGATGCTCGATATCAATATCGACCGCATGCGCGAAGGTTTCTGGGGCTATCTGCCTTTGTCGGTGACGGTGGGCGTGATCATCGTGCTGGAAATGGCCGCTGTCCTGTGGCACGGTTTCCGCAACTTTGCGCCTAGCATCGCTCCGGTGAACGTCAACCTGGGCGGCACCAAGGAACTGGGCCTGCTGATCTACACGAAATATGTGTTCGCCTTCGAAATCGCCGCCGTCGTGCTGCTGGTGGCCATCGTTGCCGCGGTCGCACTGACTTTGCGCAAACGCAAGGACACCAAGCATTTTGCTCCAGGCGATGCGGTACGCGTCAAGCGCAACGACCGCCTGAAGATCATCAAGATGGACGCGGTTGTCGAGCGTCCTGCGGCTGAGCCGGAAGTTAAGGAGGCACCATGACATTATCGCTCACACATTTTCTGGTCCTGGGCGCGATCCTGTTCGCAATCTCGATCGTCGGTATTTTCCTGAACCGCAAGAACATCATCGTATTGCTGATGGCAATCGAATTGATGCTGCTGGCGGTGAATATGAATTTCATCGCGTTCTCCCATTTCATGGGCGACGCGGCCGGTCAGATCTTCGTTTTCTTCATCCTGACGGTTGCCGCCGCTGAGTCGGCTATCGGTCTGGCTATTCTGGTGGTGATGTTCCGTAATCTGGATACCATCAACGTCGAAGACCTGGACAGCCTCAAAGGCTGATGTTTTTCAGACTCGATCTCTCGAATAATAACGATTAAGGTTCATCATGGCGGGGCAACTCCTCAACCCTAACCTCCTTCTTGCCGTACCGCTGGCGCCGCTGGCCGGTGCCGCGATTGCAGGCTTGCTTGGCACCCAGTTCCTGGGTAATTTGGTCGGACGCAAGACGTCGCATACCGCGACGATCCTGGGCGTACTGATTGCGTTCATCCTGTCCGTGCAGACATTGCTGGCAGTGATGGATGGCGCGACATTCAATGGCACGATCTATAACTGGATGACGATCGGCACCCTGAAGATGGAAGTGGGCTTCCAGATCGATTCGCTGTCGGCGATGATGATGTGCGTGGTCACCTTCGTCTCCCTGATGGTGCACATTTACACGATCGGCTACATGAAGGATGACGAAGGCTACAACCGCTTCTTCGCCTACATCTCGCTGTTCACGTTCTCGATGTTGATGCTGGTCATGGCCAACAACTTCCTGCAACTGTTCTTCGGTTGGGAAGCAGTGGGCCTGGTCTCTTACCTGCTGATCGGTTTCTGGTACCAGCGTCCGACGGCCATCGTGGCCAACATGAAGGCTTTCCTCGTCAACCGCGTGGGCGACTTCGGCTTCATCCTGGGCATCGGCCTGCTGCTGGCCTACGCCGGCACCATGAACTACCAGGAAGTGTTCGCCAAGAAAGACGAACTGGCACTGCTGAGCTTGCCGGGTACCGACTGGGCCCTGCTGACCGTTGCCTGCATCTGCCTGTTCATCGGCGCGATGGGCAAATCGGCGCAGTTCCCGCTGCACGTGTGGCTGCCTGACTCGATGGAAGGTCCTACCCCGATTTCGGCACTGATCCACGCCGCGACGATGGTGACGGCCGGTATCTTCATGGTCTCGCGCATGTCGCCGCTGTTCGAGCTGTCCGACACGGCACTGTCCTTCATCCTGGTGATCGGCTCCATCACGGCGCTGTTCATGGGCTTCCTGGGCATCATCCAGAACGACATCAAGCGCGTCGTCGCTTACTCGACCCTGTCGCAGCTCGGTTACATGACCGTGGCGCTGGGTTCGTCCGCCTACTCCGTGGCCGTGTTCCACCTGATGACGCACGCATTCTTCAAGGCACTCCTGTTCCTGGGCGCCGGTTCCGTCATCATCGGCATGCACCATGACCAGGACATCCGCAACATGGGCGGCCTGCGCAAATACATGCCAATCACGTGGATCACTTCCCTGGTCGGTTCGCTGGCCCTGATCGGCACGCCGCTGTTCTCCGGTTTCTACTCGAAAGACAGCATCATCGAAGCCGTCGAAGCGACGCACATCTGGGGCGCTGGCTTTGCCCAGTTCGCCGTGCTGGCTGGCGTGTTCGTTACCGCCTTCTACTCGTTCCGCATGTATTTCCTCGTCTTCCACGGCAAGGAACGTTTCGGCCAGCCGCATGCGCACGGCCATGACGACCATCACGCACCGAAAGCGGCCCATGGCGCGCACGGCGATGCACATGACGACCATGGTCATGAAGAAGAGGAAGACGACCACGGCCACCACGGTCTGGAACCTGGCCAGAAGCCGCATGAATCGCCGTTCGTCGTGTGGTTCCCGCTGGTGATGCTGGCGATTCCTTCGCTGATCATCGGTTACCTGACGATCGGCCCGATGCTGCATGGCGACTTCTTCAAGGGCGTGATCTTCGTTGGCGAAAACCATCCAGCGATGGAAGAGTTGTCGCATGAATTCCACGGCGCAATGGCGATGGCGATCCACGGCCTGTCGACGGCACCGTTCTGGCTGGCATTGTCCGGCGTGGTGGCAGCCTACTACTGCTACATGGTCAACCCGCGTGTACCGGCCTGGTTCTTTGCCAAGTTCCACGCGATCCACACCCTGCTGGACAACAAGTACTACATGGACAAGTTCAATGAAGTCGTGTTCGCCGGCGGTGCCCGCTTGCTGGGTAATGGCCTGTGGAACTTCGGTGACAAGAAGCTGATCGATGGCCTGCTGGTCAACGGTAGCGCCAAGGTCGTCGCCTGGCTGTCCTCGCTGTCGCGAGTGTTGCAGACCGGCTACATCTATCACTATGCATTCGTGATGATCCTGGGCGTGCTGGGCTTCCTGATCTATTTCCTGCCATTCTGGCCCGCTAAGTAAGCTGACCTGATAAAAGAATACTGAGAACCATGATGCAGTCTACGATTTCTACACTACCTCCTTACCTGAGTCTGTCGATCTGGGTGCCGATCATTTGCGGCGTCCTGGTCCTGGCTCTCGGCCGTGACAGTAAAGCGGGCTTTACCCGCTGGCTGTCGCTGGCCGGCGCGGTGCTCAGCATGCTGTGCACCTGGCCCCTGATCCAGCATTTCGACAACGCCGCACACGGCATGCAATTCGTCGAAAAAGCACCGTGGATTGAAACCTTCAATATCTGGTACTCGCTGGGTATCGACGGCCTGTCCCTGTGGTTCGTGCCACTGACAGCTTTCATCACCGTCATCGTCGTCATTTCCGCTTGGCAAGTGATCGAGAAGCGCATCGCCCAGTACATGGGATCGTTCCTGATCCTGTCGGGCCTGATGATCGGCGTGTTCTGCGCGCTGGACGGCTTGCTGTTCTACTTCTTCTTTGAAGCAACCCTGATCCCGATGTTCATCATCATCGGTATCTGGGGCGGTTCGAACCGCGTGTACGCGTCGTTCAAGTTCTTCCTGTACACCTTCTTCGGTTCGCTGCTGACCCTGGTTGCCATCATCTACCTGCGCAATGTGTCGGGCACTTTCGACATCCTGGCCTGGCATGCGTTCAAGCTGACGATGAACGAACAGATCTTCATCTTCCTGGCCTTCCTGATGGCGTTTGCCGTCAAGGTACCGATGTTCCCCGTGCATACGTGGTTGCCGGACGTCCACGTGGAAGCGCCTACGGGCGGTTCCGCCGTGCTGGCCGCCATCATGCTGAAACTGGGCGCCTACGGCTTCCTGCGTTTCTCGCTGCCGATCACGCCGGACGCCAGCCACTACCTGTCGGGCTTCATGATCGCCTTGTCGCTGATCGCCGTCATCTACATCGGTCTGGTTGCCCTGGTGCAAACCGACATGAAAAAACTGGTTGCCTATTCGTCGATCGCGCACATGGGTTTCGTGACCCTGGGCTTCTTCATGTTCAACGACATCTCGGTGCAGGGCGGTATCGTGCAGATGGTCTCGCACGGCTTCATCTCCGGCGCCATGTTCCTGTGCATCGGCGTGCTGTATGACCGCATGCATACCCGCAACATCGCCGACTACGGCGGCGTCGTGAACCGCATGCCGAAATTTGCCGCCTTCTTCGTGCTGTTCTCGATGGCCAACTGCGGTCTGCCAGCGACGTCCGGCTTCGTCGGCGAGTTCATGGTGATCCTGGGCGCGGTGAAATTCAACTTCTGGATTGGTCTGCTGGCTGCAACGGCACTGATCTGGGGCGCGGCGTACTCGCTGTGGATGGCCAAGCGCGTGGTGTTCGGCAAGATCAAGAACAAGCATGTGGCCGAATTGACCGACATCAACAAACGTGAATTCTTCATGCTTGCTGTGCTGGCCATCGCCGTGCTCGTGATGGGTCTGTACCCAGCCCCGTTCACCGACACGATGCAAACTTCGGTTGCCGACCTGCTGCAGCATGTCGCCATCAGCAAGTTGCCTTAAATAGAAGACCGATAACATGACTAATGCACCTAATCTGGTACCGCTGTACGCGGAAATCTTTCTGCTGATCGCCACGTCGGCGCTCTTGCTGATCGATATGTTCTTGCCTGCGGCGAAGCGTTCGATCACTTACGTGCTGGCCTTGCTGACCCTGGCCGGCTGCGCCTTGCTGACCGTGGGCGACTTCAACGCGGGCACCACCGTCTACACGTTCAATAACATGTTCGTGTCGGACCCGATGTCGCAGTTGCTGAAACTGTTCTCCTACGGCGCCGTGGCGCTGACCCTGATCTACTCGCGTGCCTACGCCACCGACCGCAGCATGCTGTCGGGCAACCTGGGCGGCGAGTTCTACGTGCTGGCCCTGTTTGCACTGCTGGGCCAGATGATCATGATCTCGGCTAACAACTTCCTGATCATCTACCTGGGTCTGGAACTGATGTCGCTGTCGCTGTACGCACTGATCGCCTTGCGCCGTGACAATGCCAAGGCCACGGAAGCGGCCATGAAATACTTCATCCTGGGCGCACTGGCTTCCGGTTTCATGTTGTACGGTATCTCGATGCTGTACGGCGCGTCCGGTACCCTGGACCTGGGCGAACTGCGCGTGGCGCTGGAAAACGGCAAGACCAACGGCACCATCATGGTCTTCGGCCTGGTGTTCCTGGTAGCCGGCCTGGCCTTCAAACTGGGCGTCGTGCCATTCCACATGTGGGTGCCTGACGTGTATCAAGGTTCGCCGACGGCAGTGACCCTGCTGCTGGGCGCGGCGCCGAAACTGGCCGCGTTTGCCATCACCCTGCGCCTGCTGGCCGAAGGCTTGCTGCCGATGGCGCATGATTGGCAGCAAATGCTGCTGGTGCTGGCCGTGATGTCGCTGGCGATCGGTAACTTCACCGCGATCGCGCAAACGAATTTGAAGCGCATGTTGGCGTACTCGACCATCGCACAAATGGGCTTCGTTCTGCTGGGCTTGCTGTCCGGTACCGTGGATGCACCGAACAACACCCTGAACGCGGCTGGCGCAGCCACCGCCTACGGCGCCTCAATGTACTATGTCATCACCTATGTGTTCACCACCCTGGGCACCTTTGGCGTGATCATGTTGTTGGCACGTAATGGTTTCGAAGCAGACGAACTGGCCGACTTCAAGGGCCTGGGCAAACGCAGCCCGATCTTCGCGCTGGTGATGACCCTATTCATGTTCTCGCTGGCCGGCGTGCCGCCGCTGATGGGCTTCATGGCCAAGTACTCGGTGCTGGCATCGGTATTGGCCACGGGCCAGCTGTGGCTGACCATCGCCGCCGTGCTGTTCTCGCTGATCGGCGCCTTCTACTACCTGCGCGTCGTGAAGATGATGTGGTTCGACGAGCCGACGGACAGCAATGCGCTGGTCGTGCATGGCGACATGCGCGTCGTGCTGGCCCTGAACGGCGTGTTCGTCCTGGCGCTGGGTGCGATGCCTAACAGCATCCTGGCTGCCTGCGCGACCGCCATCACCAAGACCCTGGCGTCCTGACCGATGGATGTGACCGTCTCGAGCTGGCTGGTGATCGCCCTGGGCATCCTGGGCGCCAACCTGCCTTTCCTGAACGAGAAACTGTTTGCCGCCGTGCCCTTGAAAAAGGCGGCGCAAGCAGGGCAAGGCTGGCGCAAGCCGCTGGCGCTGCGCCTGCTGGAGATGGTGATTCTGTACTTCATCGTCGGCGCCGTGGCGTTCGCGCTCGAAGCGCGCATCGGCAACGGTTTCCCGCAGACGTGGGAGTTCTATGCCATCACCGGCTGTCTGTTCCTGGTGCTGGCTTTTCCCGGCTTTGTCACACGCTACCTGCGCAAACGACACTAGCCCCATCGACCGAAAGCGGCGCCTCTGGCGCCGTTTTTTTTTATTGAGCATAATCAAGGTATGGATACTGAACGCATGGACATGAATTTAACTGAGACCAAGGTGGACGGCGAGCTCGTCTACCAGGGCGGCTTCCTGCGCGTGCAGCGCGACCGGGTTGCGCTGCCGGACGGCAAGATCACGGCGCGCGAATTCGTCCTGCATCCGGGCGCCGTCGTCATCCTGCCGCTGCTCGACGATGGCACGGTGCTGATGGAACGGCAGTACCGTTATCCGCTGGACCGGGTCTTCATTGAATTCCCGGCCGGCAAGATCGACGCGGGCGAATCGCACCTGGCCTGCGCCCAGCGCGAGTTGCTGGAAGAAACGGGCTATACGGCCAGCGACTGGCAATTCGTCTCCACCATCCACAACGCCATCGCGTATTCGGACGAGCACCTGGAACTGTTCCTGGCGCGCGGGCTCGTGGCCGGCGAACGCCAGCTCGATGAAGGCGAATTCCTGGAAACGTTCACGGCCACCGTGCCGCAGCTGCTCGACTGGGTCAAGGATGGCACCATCACGGACGTGAAAACCGTCATCGGCATCTTCTGGCTCGACAAGATTACCAGCGGCGCCTGGCAGCCGGCTTGATCCTGCGCATGCGCACGGCGATCTTCCTGTTGCTGGCGTCAGCCAGCCTGGGCGCCCACGGGGCGGCGCGCACGCCGTTCCAGGTGCGCTGCGAAGACACGATCAGCAAGACGGTGTCCGTGCTGACGGCGCAGCAGAACGGCTACAGCATCGACACGCATCTGCCGTACAAGGCCCTGACCGTCATGAAGGGCACGGCGCGCGCAAATACCTGGGTGCTGGGCTTGACGAAGACCGAGTCGCGCGTGGCCATCGCCCTGGCCGGTCCCATGCTGCAAGATCCGGCCAGCGGCTACGAATGCGTGGCGCCGCAGATTACCGTCACCCTCACGTATGCGCCCGTGGTGATCTATATCGGCCGCGAATTTGCCCCGGGCACTTGCGCGTATGATGAGATACTGGCGCACGAACTGCGGCACATGAAAACCTATATGGAACACTTGCCGCGCGTGGAAAAGACCGTGCGCGCCGCGCTGGCGAAGCGCTTCGAGGCGCGGCCCCTGTATGCGCCCAGCGGCACGGCCAAGGCGGCGCTGGCGCGCGAGATCGACACGGGCTGGTTGCCGTACGTCAAGGCCGAAATGCGCAAGGTGGAAATTTTGCAGGCGGCCATCGATTCTCCGCAGGAATATGCGCGCCTGGGCAAGGCGTGCAATGGTGAGATCCAGAATATCCTGGCGGGCAAGACAGCGCCCGCCAACTAGACAAGGAATGGCATGACAGCAGCACCGAATCGCCCCCGTTATTTTGCCCTGATCCCCGCCGCCGGCGTGGGCGCGCGCATGGAAGCGGGCAGTCCCAAGCAATATTTACCCATCGCCGGCAAGCCCATGCTGCGCCACGCGCTCGACGCCTTTCTCGCCAGCCCCCTGATCGCGCATACCTATGTCGTCGTCAGCGCCGAGGATGGCCAGATCGACGCCGTCGTGCCGGTGCAGGGCGTAGGCTCGGGCGTCACCGTGCTGCGCTGCGGCGGCGCGACGCGCATGGAAACCATCCTGAACGGCCTGCAGGCCCTGCACGGCAGCATAGCCGCCCACGACCAGGTGCTGGTGCACGACGCGGCGCGCCCTGGCCTGACGCCGGCGCTGATCGCAACACTCATCGCCGAAGTCGCTGACCATCCGGCAGGCGGCTTGCTGGCCTTGCCCGTGGTCGACACCGTCAAGCGGGCAGGGCAGAACAACCTGTCGGCGCAGACGGTGCCGCGCGACCATTTATGGCTGGCGCAGACGCCGCAGATGTTCAGCTATGCGCTGCTGCACCGGGCCCTGTCGCAAGCGCCCGATCCGCAAGCGATCACGGACGACGCCAGCGCCGTCGAAGCGTTGGGCCTGGCGCCCAGGCTGGTCGAAGGCCACCCGCGCAACCTGAAGGTGACCTTGCCGCGCGACATACACACGGCCGAGCTGTACTTGGCCCATCCTTGAATCCTGAACAGAAAGACCGCATGACGACCATCACCACTCCCGTACTGCCTTTCCGCATCGGCCAGGGCTATGACTGCCACGCACTGGTGGAAAACCGCGACCTGATCATCGGCGGCGTGAAAATCCCCCATCACCTGGGCTTGCTCGGCCATTCCGACGCGGACGTATTGCTGCACGCGATTACGGACGCCATCTTCGGCGCCGCCGCGCTGGGCGACATCGGCCGACATTTCCCCGACACGGATGCGCAATTCAAGGGTGCCGATTCGCGCACCCTGCTGCGCGAAGCCGTGCGCCGCGTGCAGGCGACCGGTTATATCATCGGCAATATCGACGCCACCATCATCGCCCAGCGCCCGAAAATGGCGCCGCATATCGCCGCCATGTGCGTCAACGTGGCCGACGACCTGGGCGTGAGTGTGAGCCAGGTCAACATCAAGGCCAAGACGAATGAAAAACTGGGCTACCTGGGCCGCGAAGAGGGTATCGCGGCCGAAGCCGTGGCCTTGCTGCTGCGCGCCTGATACGCCACCGACCATCGACCACTGACAGGAGAGAGCATGTTCCAGCTACGCCGTACCAGCATCCTGCTTGCATGGGCACTGGCCGCCGCGCCAGCGGCCCACGCCGAACTGCAAGCCACGGGCGAACCGCCCGCCGCGAAACAGCCGTGGAAAGCCGTTACCGTGGCCGAAGGCGTGCGTCAGCCGTGGGGCATCGCCTGGCTGGGCGAGGGGCGCGCGCTCGTCACCAGCAAGCAGGGCACCTTGCATTTGCTCAATGGAAAGACTTTTACCGACGTGGCGCTGGAAGGCATGCCCAAGGTGTTTACGGGCGGGCAGGGCGGCTTGCTCGATATCGTCCTGCACCCGCAGGATGCGGGCAAGGCGCAGCAGCGCGTCTACATGACGGTGTCGACTGGCAACAATGACGCCAACCGCACGACCCTCGTGCGCGGCGTGTTCGACGGCAAGAAGGTGACGGGCATCCAGACCCTGTTCAAGGTCGCTACGGACAAGAGCGGCGGCCAGCATTTCGGCTCGCGTCTGCTGTGGCTGCCGGACGGCACTTTGCTGATGAGCGTGGCCGATGGCGGCAACCCGCCGCTGCGCATCGGCGACCGCCTGGCGCGCGAGCAGGCGCAAAACCTGGCCACGCACCAGGGTTCCATCCTGCGCCTGACGGAAGACGGCAAGCCGGCGCCCGGCAATCCGCTGGCCGCCAAGGGCGCCTTGCCGGAAATCTGGTCGTATGGGCACCGCAACGTGCAGGGCCTGGCGCTCGACCCCGTTTCCGGCCGCGTATGGGCCACGGAACACGGTCCGTATGGCGGCGACGAGCTGAACCTGGTGGTGGCGGGCGGCAACTATGGCTGGCCCCTGCAAAGCTATGGCGCCGACTATACGACGCATGAACCCGTCGGCAAGCACGAAGTGGCCGGCATGCTCAACCCAAGCGTGGCTTGGGTGCCGTCGCCGGCCCCGTCCGGATTGGCTGTCTACACGGGCGACAAGATTGCCGCCTGGCGCGGCAGCATCTTCAGCGGCGGCCTGGCGGCCAAGGATATCCGCCGCATCGCCGTCGATGCCAGCGGCAAGGTGACGGGGCAGGACCGCCTGGCCATCGGCGCGCGCGTGCGCGACGTGCGCCAGGGACCGGATGGCTACCTGTATGCGCTGACGGATGAAGACAACGGCCGCCTGCTGCGCATCGTGCCGCAGTAGCACGGCAGGCGCCCACTTCGCTTAAGATGGCGCCTTTACTTCATTCAAGGTGGCGGCATGGCCCGTGATACTTATGCATACCGGCACGTCGCCGTCGAATCGCGCGCGATTAATGGCCGCGTGGAAATCCGGCCCGTGCCGGGCCAGGCCTTTTCGCCGGAGCTGGCCGTGCAGTGCTCGCGCCGCCTGGCCGACCTGCAGCGCCATCCGCTGGGCAGCCGCTTTTTACTTTTTGCCAAGCTGACGGACCGCCTGGGCGGCACGCCCTTCCTGTATGCGTATCACGGCGACGCGGACGTGGTGATGACGCCGGCCGAAGTGACGAAATTCCTCGGAGAATTCCGCCGCGGCCGCATCTGATTCCTAGGAGGCGATGCAGGCCGCGCCGGCCTTGGCGCCGGCCTGCGGCTTGCCGAAGATAGCGATCGTCAAGCCGCAGCCGAGGGCGAACAAGCCGCCGACGACCATCGCGCTGGACACGCCCAGCCGGTCGACGGCCACGCCTCCCAGCAAGGCGCCGGACGCCAGCGACACTTGCACGATGGCAACGAAGAGCGCGCTGCTGCCTTCCATCAGCTCCGGCGCCGCCTTGAACATCCACGTCTGCACGGCGATCGGCATGGCGCCGAAACCGAAGCCCCACACGGCCACCAGCAGCATGGCGGTAAGCGAATGGCTGCCGAACGCGGCCAGGGCAAGGGTGGACACGCCCAGCACGGCGCCCGTCGCCATCAGCGCGGCCCGTTCATAGCGGCCGGCGGCCCAGCCGCCCACGAGGTTGCCGATGAAGCCGGAAGCGCCGTACACGAGCAGCATGGCGCTGACCGTGCCGGCCGCCAGGTGCGAGATTTGCGTAAGGAAAGGCGCGATATACGTGTAGGCGGCGAACTGGCCTGTGAACAGCATGGCCGTGGCGATCAGGCCCAGCCTGGCCTTGCGGATGCCGAAAATCATCGGCAACTGGCGCAGGCGGATGGCTTGTGTCGGCGGCAGCTTGGGCAGCAGCAACAGCTGGCCGAGGAAGACCAGCACGGCAATGGCGCTGGCCGCGCCGAACGCGACCCGCCAGCCCACCAGATCGCCCACCAGCGCGCCGGCCGGCACGCCCGCCACCGTGCCCAGCGAGACGCCGGCGAAGATGATGGACATGGCGCGCGAAGCATGCTGCGGCGCCACCAGGCGCGGGCCGATGGCGCTGCCGATGGCCCAGAAGCCGCCCACGCCCACGCCCAGCATGGCGCGGCCCAGCAGTATCCACGCATACGAAGGGGCCAGCGCCACCAGCAGGTTCGAGGCCACCAGCAGGGCCGTCAGGGCCAGCAGCACGATGCGGCGGTCCAGGCGGCCCGAGCCGACGGTGACGAAGATGGCGGCAAAGGCGGCAACGATGCCGGGCGTGGTGATCATCAAGCCCGCCTGGCCCTTGCTGATGGCCAGTTCGGCGGCCATGGCGGGCAGCAGGCCGACGGGCAGGAATTCGGAAGTGACGAGGGCGAAGGCGCCGATGCCGACGGATAAGACGGCCAGCCACGGCGCCACGGTGGTATCGTCGTCGGTAGCGTTGGAAAGTGTATGCATGAGAGGTTCCTGAAAAGCCGAGAGGTTTTTAACCGGTCGGTATATAATCAGGGCAGGTGGACATTGTTGTCAATAATTTTTTACCGAACGGTATGAAACAAGATAAAAAAGAAGAGGCGGTCAAGGCGAAAACGGGGCGGCCACGCACGTTTGACGCGGACGAGGCGCTCGATTGCGCCATGAAAGTATTCTGGGAAAAAGGCTATGAAGGCAGTTCCTTGCCGGAATTGACGAAAGCCATGGGCATGAACCGGCCCAGCCTGTATGCCGTCTTCGGCAACAAGGAACAATTGTTCCACAAGGCGCTCGAGCGCTACAGCGATACGCGCATGCGGTTTTTCGATGCGGCGCTGGAACAGCCGACGGCGCGCCAGGTGGTGGAAGCCTTGCTGACGCAATATGTCGACGCGCAAACGATGCCGGACGGCCCGCACGGCTGCATGGGCGTCAATGCGGCGCTCGCCTGCAGCGACGATGCCTTGCCGATCCGCGATGAATTGTTCGCGCGCCGGCTGCGCGGTGAAATCAAGCTGCGCGACCGCTTGCGGCGCGCGAAGGAAGAGGGGGATTTGCCGCCCGATTCCTGTCCGGAGCAGCAGGCGCGCTTCGTCGTGACCCTGTCGCAGGGCATGGCCATCCAGGCGGCGGCCGGCGTATCTCGCGAGCAATTGCAGCAGATGGTGGGCTTGCTGCTGCGCAATTGGCCGATGTAACTACTCCGTCGGGGCGATGGTCTTGGCCAGGTCGCTGGGCGCCTTGCGCCGCCAGGCGGCCGTCAGGGCGGCGGCCAGCATGTCCAGCTCGGCATCCGCCAGGCGCACCGTGATACCGGCCAGGCGTTCGCCCCACCACAGCTTCTCGCAGCCGGACGGCGTGATGACGGTGGCGATGTGCGCCGCTTCCGCATCGAGCAGCACATTGATGTGCTCGTCATCGGGCAGGGTGGCGAAGATCTTCCCGCCCACGCGGAAGGCCGGACGGTCGTGGTGTTCTTCCTCGGTGGCGTCGGGAAACGACAGTGCCAGATAGCGTAGTTCTTCCAGGTCGACCATTCCTCTTTCCCCCAGTTCGGATAGATAGCAGCGTGACTACATTTTGCCATGCTGTTTCGCCGCGTGGTGCAGCTGCATGCGAAAAGAAATGCGCAAGATGCGACACTGGCGCGCGCGCTTGTGGCGCTTGCGCGACAGGTCCGGCCAGCGCGCCAGGGGTAAAATGCCCATCCCGGCAGGCTTGTTCAGCCTGTTTCAAGGTACTTATCATATAAATATCTTACATGGCTAAAAGAAAAATACTTTTCTTCTAGGGAATTTAAGATAGAATAGATTCAACGTTTCACCTGACCCGTCAATTGTCTGGTTTTGTCCCGGGAACCCGAACCCTTTCCAGGACGCTTGCAGTGCCGCCATGGCACGCCGCAAGTCCGCGAAGTTTTGCGGAAGCCACGCCCCCGACCGCTCATTCTTGCAATTCTTGCGCTATGCCGACACGCCTCAATGCAGCGTGTATTCAGCTCAAGCGCCTTCACGCCTGTTGCGCCCGTTGAATACTTATTGACTGGATACCCATTATGAAAAACTTGCCTAAAATCGCTTTGTCCCTGATCGCCGTTGGTGTGTTTGCCCACGCGAACGCCAGCACCATCACCGTTTCCACCGGCTACTCGAATGCCGGCGCGCAGGCGTCCGCCGCCGCTTACCAGTCCGTTGTGAATGCCGCCGTGGCCACGCCGGGCGCCGGCTATGGCACGACGACGATTGCCAGCTACAACAATGTCACGAATAGCAGCCTGTTCGGCAGCGGTTCGAATATCGCCTTCAAGTCGGTGATCAACTTTGGCGTCAGCGCGGCCGATGCGGGCGCCTGGAGCTTCCGCAGCGGCGTCGATTTCGGCAAGGGCGGCGCCCTGTTCCTCGACGGCGTGGCGCTGGATTTCAAGAGCAGCGACCTGTGGTGGGCCGGTAACTACAATAGCAGCAGCCAGTTCCTCGCCGGTTCGGGCACTTTGGCTGCAGGCAACCATACCTTGAGCATCTTCGGCCTGGAAGGCTGCTGCGATGGCGGCCAGCAAGTCCAGTTCAAGGCGGGCAACAACAATTTCGCCAGCTTTTCCAGCACCGACGGCCTGGTCTCGGCCGTGCCGGAACCAAGCACCTATGCCATGCTGCTGATCGGCCTGGGCTTGCTGGGCTTCACGGCGCGCCGCAAGCAGGAAGCCAAGTTTTAAGCGCACGTCCCGAGCGCACGTAAAAAAGCCCGCCGCTCCGTCAGGATGCGGCGGGCTTTTTGCTTGATAGCGGCTTAGTCGCCGCTGTCTTCGTCTTCGTCGGCGCCCTTGGCCGCCTGGCCGCGCTCGGCATCGACGGCGCGCTGCAGGCTGGCCGCGTCGCGGAAGAAGGCGTCCGTCGTGTGATCCGGGCCCAGGCGCAAGGCTGGCGGGTAGATCACGGCCATGTAGGCTTCGTCGGCCAGGCGGCCGCTGGCCTGCAGGTTGCTCAGCAGGATCAGGGTCGAGCCGACGATGGCCAGCACGACGGCGACGAGGCCGAAGCGGCGCGGATGCTGCGGCTTGATCGTGCACAAATGGTAATAGATCATCGCGCATACAATGACGATGAACATATGCCGTCCGTAGCGCGTCAGCACTTCCAGCGACAGCGCATACGCCGTCACATTGCTGCCCAGTTCCCACACTTCCATGGCCAGCAAGCCGCAGCCGATGATGAACAGGTGGCGGCCGAAACGCGCCCCATGGCCAAACAGGCGGTTTGCCACGGCCCAGATCGACGCCCACACGAGGCCGCCGGCCAGCGCGTAGGCGATGATCATCAGGTAGGAAATTGGCTCGAAGGCGTCCGCATCGCTCAGCCAGTTGCTGAAGGCTGCCGAGGCGCCGATCATGGCCAGGCCGGCGATGGCGGGGCGCAAGCCTTCCCAGTCGTGCCGGGTCGTGTCGCCCAGTTCGGGCGCCACCGGGTGGTCGCTGGCGCGCACGCGCAGGCGCGTGTGGCCCAGGCGCACGATGCTGTTGCCCGTCATGGCCACCTGCAGTTGCCGCTGGCCCCGGTGGATCACGCCATTCTGGCTGCCCAGGTCGCGCAGCAGCAGGCCGCCTGCGCCGTCGTCTTCGACGATGGCGTGCGCGGCGGCCGTATGCGCGTCGTCGAGGATGAAGTCGTTGTCGTAGCCGCGCCCGATGCGGATCGGCAAGGTGGCTATGCGCTGGCGTTGCCGCACCTCGCCATTGTCGGCGAGGATTTCGATGAAGTATGGTGCTTTCATGGCTTGCGGCGGCTTTCCCGCGACAGCGCTTCGAGGAAGGTGCGCGTGACGCGCATGCCGTTGGCGTAGGACACGCCGCGCGCGTCGATGCGGCTTTGCAGGCTCATGAGTGGCTCATCGGTGCTGGCGGCCAGCAGGGCAAAGTCGTACAGGCCGGTAAACTTGCGGTAGGCGCGCACGCACAGGACGGCGCGCAGGGGCAGGGTCTTGTTCTTGACGAATTGTTCGGTGCATTGCGGGCCCGTCAGGCTGGCGCTCTTGTAACTGCCGAAACTTTCATTCTTGAACGAAGCGCTGGCCAGTTCGGAAAAGCGCAGGGCGCCCAGACCGCTGCTGCGCAAAAATTCGTGGCGCATCGACACTTGCCCCGTCTGCAGGGCGCCGGAGATGAAGATGGCCGATTCCATGGCGCAGCTGGTGTTGTCGAGCATGTAGGGCTTGTCGGACTTGACGTTGGAGCGGCCCCAGCAGCGCATCTGGTCGGACTCGCGCACGGGCACGCGGTACGGGCCCATTGCTTTCAGGCTCAATGGCGTGTCGAGCAGGCGCGCCAGCATGACTTCCTGGTGCGCCAGCAGTTGCGCCGTCACCAGCGGCTTGAAGTCCTTCGGCGCCTTGCCCTGCTGCGCCACCTTGGCCAGCAATTGCTGGGCATAGCGGGCAGGCACGAGAAAACTGACGAGTTCGCCATCGAGGCGTTTCGACACATTCACGCCGGCCACGTCGCCATTCGCCGTGACGCTGGGGCCGCCGCTCATGCCGGAATTGATCGGTCCCGTAAACATCAGCTGATCGTAGAAGCTTCGTGTGACGACGCCATTATAGGAACCTTCCGAAATGGCGAAACCCAGGTCCAGCGGATTGCCCATCGAATACAGGTATTGCCCCTGCGTCAAGGGCGCCAGCCCTTCCGGCATCTTGAAGAAACCCGTGCCATGGCGGTTCACGCGCAGCACGGCCAGGTCGTGCAGCACGTCGACGGCCAGCAATTCCACATTGCCGCGCTGGCCGCTCGTGTCGACCCATTCGCCCACGTAGGTATCGGGGTCGAGCGCGAATTGGGAGACCACGTGATAGTTGCTCACCACCAGGTCGCCCGTGCCGATCAAAAAGCCGGAACCCACGGACGACTGCGTACGGCCGTTTTTCAGCAGCACGCGCACTTGCAGGATGTCGGCGCGCGCCGCCGTGTACAGCTTTTGCGCGGCCGACGAGGGCGGCGGCAGGGCCGCATGTTCGGTGGCGGCGGGCGCGGCGGTGGCCGGCGGCGGCTTGATGGGGGGAGTCGAAGCGGTGGTGGCCGCGGCAGGCGCGGCAGGTACAGGCGCCGCGGCCGCGTGTGCGCCTGCGGCAGCGCACAGGCTGGCCAGCAAGCAGGCGTAGTTAGATAATTTCATGCATCCTTTGTGCGTGAGCAGGAGCGCGGCCGGCGCGGCGCGGTATCGCGCACGCGCCGGCCCGGGGGACTACAGGGCGCCGTCTTCCAGCGCCGGCGCCGTTTGCGGCGTCATCATGTGACCGAGCTTGCTTTGCTTGGTATTCAGGTAGTGCTGGTTGAAGGCGTTGCGGTTGACCAGCAGCGGCACCCGTTCGGCCACCGTGATGCCCAGCGCTTCCATGGCGGCGATCTTGCGCGGGTTGTTCGTCATCAAGCGCAGGCTGTGGATGCCGAATTGCGCAAACATGGGCTTGCACAGGGTGTAGTTGCGCGCGTCGGCCTTGAAGCCCAGCTGTTCATTCGCCTGCACCGTGTCGGCGCCCGCTTCCTGCAGGCGGTAGGCGCGGATCTTGTTGATCAAGCCGATGCCGCGTCCTTCCTGGCGCAGGTACAGCAAGATGCCGCGGCCTTCTTCGGCGATGCGTTTCAAGGCGCCCTCGAGCTGGGCGCCGCAGTCGCAGCGCTGCGAAAACAGCACGTCGCCCGTCAGGCACTCGGAATGCACGCGCGCCAGCACTGGTTCGCCGTTGCCGATATCGCCCAGCACCATGGCCAGGTGTTCTTTACCAGTGGCGTGCTCGACAAAGGCGTGCAGGGTGAACTGGGCCCACGGCGTCGGCAGTGCGCAGGAAGTCGTGTAATCCAATTCGCCTGTCGCCAGGAGGTCTGCGCCGCTTTGCATGGTTGTGCTCATATAGGTTATTGTCAAAAATAAAAGGCGCGCGACACCACTCCGGTGCCGGCGCGCCCTGTCATCATACCAAAAAGCAGGGGAAGCCATTTCCCCTGGCTGAGATTTGAAAGCTGGAATGCCTGGTGATATTGCTCTAATTGCGGCCGGATCAGCCTTTTACAAGACGGCCGGCCTTGCCGAAGCCCCGCTCCACCAGCAACAGCATGCCGCCGAAGATAGACAGGTTCTTCAGGAAGTTCGTCAACTGGTCCTGGAAGTGGGTCGCGTCCGCGCTCCAGAAGGCGTGGAAGATCACGGTGGTGGGAATCAGGAACAGCGCCAGGGCCAGCGCCGCCCAGCGCGCCTGCCAGCCCGTGATCAGCAGCAAGCCGCCGCCCACTTCCAGGACGATCACGCCCACCAGCAAAATATTGGCGATTGGCAAGCCTTGGCTGGCCATGTAGCCGGCCACCCCCGCGAAGGCGCCGATTTTCAGCAAGCCCGAGACAAAGAACAGCACGCCAAGGGCAGCACGGCCGAGGGGGAGCAATACATTGGTTTTGTTTTCCATGATTTTCTCTTTCTGTATATTTATCAATTATTTGGGTAAGTCGAAGACCAGGAATTCCGCGTCCTCGGGTTGCGTGATGATCACACTGGCTTCCTGCGTCAGTTTCAGCGCATCGCCCGCTTTCAAGGGCGTGCCGTTGACCACCAGGCTGCCGCGGATCAGGTGCACATAGGCGAGGCGGCCTTCTTCCAGCGCGTGTTCGGCCTGTTCGCCTTCCTGCAGAATGCTGGCGTAGATGGCCGCATCCTGGTGGATCAGCACGGAACCTTGGCGGCCGTCGGAGGAAGCGATCAGGCGCAGCTTGCCCCGTTTGCTGTCCGGCGCGAAGTGTTTCTCTTCATAGCTGGGCGGAATGCCCGTCACGTTCGGCTGGATCCAGATCTGCAGGAAGTGCAAGCCATCCGTGTTCGAATGGTTGAACTCGCTGTGGCGCACGCCGCTGCCGGCGCTCATGCGCTGCACATCGCCGTAGTGCAGGACGGAGCCGGTGCCCATGCTGTCCTTGTGTTCCAGCGCGCCGTCGAGCACATACGAAATGATTTCCATGTCGCGGTGGCCGTGCGTGCCGAAACCCTGGCCTGGCGTGACGCGGTCTTCATTGATCACCAGCAAGGGGCCAAAGCCCATGTGCAACGGATCGTGATAGCTGCCGAAGGAAAAGCTGTGGTGGGAATTGAGCCAGCCGTGGTTGGCGGCGCCGCGTTCTTCGCTGTGACGAATCTGTAACATGGTGGACTCCGTTTCTATAAGTTAATGTGCGATAATTTCGAAGGACCGTTGCCTGGCGCTACGCCGCGGCTCTTTTCTGCCCTTCGCTGTACGATGAACAAAGTATAGGCCCCTGTGCAGGGAAAGAAAAACGGAAAATCTTGCGACCTATGATCGAAAAAATCGAATGTTAAGACTGAGCCTGGAAGCCCTGCAAATCGTCGACGCCATCGACCGCCGCGGATCGTTCTCGTCGGCCGGCAAGGAGTTGCACAAAGTCCCGTCCACCATTTCCTATACGGTGGCCAAGCTGGAAGATGACCTCGGCGTGCAAGTGTTCCAGCGCAACGGGCCGAAAGTCATGCTGACGGCGGCCGGCCAGGAATTGCTGAAAGAGGGCCGCTACCTGCTGAAGGCAGCGCAGGACCTCGAACACCGCGTGCGCCGGGTGGCGTCCGGCTGGGAAACGGAATTGTCCATCGGCATCGATTCCATGTTTTCCGCCGTGGCCCTGGCCGACGACGTGCGCGCCTTTTATGACGTGGCGCAGCAGACGCGCTTGCGCCTGTCGCAAGACACCCTGTCGGGCACGTGGGAAGCGCTGCTGGACCGGCGCGCCGACTTGCTGGTGGGCGCGCCCGGCGACGGGCCGGCGGGCGGCGGCTATATCGCGCAGCCGATCGGCATGCTCGACTTCGTGTTTGCCGTGGCGCCCACGCATCCGCTGGCGCAGGTGCAGGAGCCCTTGTCGCGCGGCCACCTGCAGCAGCACCGGGCCGTGGTGGTGGCCGATTCGGCGCGCCAGATGGCGCCGCGCACGGTGGGCCTGCTGCTGGGGCAGGATGCCTTGAGCGTGCCGAACATGCAGGTCAAGTTCGACTATCAGGTGCTGGGGCTGGGCTTTGGCTTCCTGCCGGGACCGTGCGCCCGCGCCGCCATCGCGCGTGGCTTGCTGGTGGAAAAGGCCGTGGAAGAGCCGAAACCGTCGGAAACGTTTTACCTGGCCTGGAGAGTGGGTGAGGATGGCGCGGCGCTGCGCTGGTGGATGGCGCGCATGCGCGAACCGGATGTGTTTGCCCGCCTGGCGCAGCATCTGCCGGGCCATTCGGCGTAGGTCTTAAAATGTTGACATACGCCAACATTTTTAAGTTACCATATTCACAGTATTTCCGCCCGACCTCCACGCCCCACAGTGGGATTTTGATGATTACACACACCGCAGCGCCCCTGATCTGTTCCCCTGACCTGGCCCTAGAGTGGGGTTGCCATGCTTGAGGCGAAGGTTGCGCTGTGCCTGCGCCTGGCCCAGGATGCCCGTGAACAGGCGGGGCCGCAGCAGGCCGCCACCCTGGCGCGGCTGGAGGAGGAGCTGGAGCGGCTGCGCGGCGCCAGCCGGCCCGTGGTGCGCGTGGCGCCCCCCGACGCCTTGCTGGAAATCGATCCTGACGGCTTCTTGATCGGCTGGAACCATGGCGCCGAACAGATGTTCGGCTATTCCGAGCTGGAAGCCCTGGGCCAGCACATCCTGTTCCTGTATCCGGAAGACGACGCGGAAGCGAGCGTGCTGGAATTGCATTTCACGCAGGGCGACGTGGCCACCGATGTGCGCCGGCGCAAGAAGTCGGGCATGGTGACGTGGCTGCGCATGCACCGCCACGTGATCCACGACCAGGCGGGCAAGGCGTGCGGCATGGCCGTGCGCCTGTCGGCCATGAGCGAGCCGCTGTCCGACGTGGACAAGGTAAGGTTGCACGCACGCATCATCGAGGACAGCGAGCAAGCCGTGCTGATCACGGATGCGGAAGAGCGCATCGTCTCCATCAACAGTTCCTTCAGCCGCATCACCGGCTATTCGCCGGCCGAAGCCATCGGCCGCACGCCGGACTTGCTGCGCTCGGGCGTGCACGACCCCGATTTCCGCGCCAAGGTGCGCGCCGCCATGCGCGGGCACGGTTCCTGGCGCGGCGAAATCATCGGCAAGCGCAAGAATGGCGAACTGTTCCCGCAAGACGTCACCATCAGCGTCGTGCGCGACGAATTCGGCGAAATCAGCCACGTGTTTTCCCTGTTTTCCGATATCTCCGTGCACAAGGATGCCGAGGCGCGCATGCAGCGCATGGCCAACTACGACAGTCTGACGGGCTTGCCCAACCGCTGCCTGCTGAACCAGCTGGTCGACCAGGGCCTGGCCGAGGCGAAACGCCAGGGCACGCATGGCGCGCTGATGGTCATCGACATCAGCCGCATCGGTTCCATCAGCGACACGCTGGGCCATGAAGTGGGCGACCAGCTGGTGATCGCCATCGGCCAGCTGTTCCGCGGCGCCTTGCGCGACGCCGACATCCTGGCGCGGGTCGACAACAGCAAGTTCGTCGTGGCCCTGTTGCATATCGAAAAGCGCGAACACGCGGCCAACGTGGCGCAAAAGCTGCTCAATTTGCTGGAAGCACCGATCAATATCGATGCGCACGCCCTGCACGTAGGCGCCAGCATCGGCATCACCGTGTATCCGGAAGACGGCCTGGAAGCGCCGGCCCTGTTCCGTTTTGCCGACGTGGCCGTGGCCAAGGCGGGGCAGACGATCGAATCGACCTTCCTGTTCTACCGCGAAGACATGAACCGCCGGGCCAAGGAACATTTGCGCCTGGAAAGCGAAATGCGCCTGGCGCTGGGCGACAAGGAACTGGAATTGCATTACCAGCCGAAAGTGAGCCTGGCGAGCGGACGCATCGTGGGCGCGGAAGCCTTGCTGCGCTGGAAGCATCCGATGCGCGGCATGGTCTCGCCCGGCCTCTTCATCCCCGTCGCCGAGGAAACCAGCCTGATTCTGGAGCTGGGCACCTGGGTGCTGGACGAGGCGTGCCGCCAGATCCGCAGCTGGGAAGACCGCGGCCTGCACATGCCGGCCATCGCCGTCAACCTGTCGGCGCGCCAGTTCGATGAACAGTTGCCGGCGCGCATAGCGGCCGTGCTGGAACGCTACGGCGTGCGGCCCGACCAGATCATGCTGGAAATCACGGAAAGCCTGTTGATGCGCGGCGCCGACAAGGTGATCGACATCATGAACCAGCTGGTGGCCATGGGCCTGGCGCTGGCGCTGGACGACTTCGGCACCGGCTATTCCAGCCTGGCCTACCTGAAGAAATTTCCCATCAGCACCTTGAAAATCGACCGCTCCTTCGTCATCGGCTTGCCGTTCGAGGAAAACGATTGCGCCATCGCCCGCGCCATCGTCACCATGGCGCAGCAGTTGCGCCAGGAAATCGTCGCCGAAGGGGTGGAAACGGCCGAGCAGATGCGCTTCCTGCGCGAACTCGGCTGCGACCAGCTGCAAGGTTATCTGTTCAGCCCGGCCGTGCCGGCGGCCGAATTCGAGCTGATGCTGGGTGAAGGCCGGCAGTTGCGGCTGGAAGAACTGGCGCTTTAAGCGCCACCCAGCTGCACTTTTTCCAGCAGATAATCGAGCATCACGCGCACCCTGGCTGGCACTTGCAAGCCCGGTCCCACGAAGACGGCGTGCACGAGTTCCTTGTCGCCCGGGTTGTAGTCCTGCAGCACGGGTATCAAATCGCCTCGCTCGATGTCGCGCAGCACGTGCTGGCGCGAAAAGCGTCCCAGCCCCATGCCGGCCAGCACCAGCTGGCGCATGCTTTCGCCATCGCTGACGCAGGTATTGCCCTGCGGCGCCACCTGTATCGATCCGCCCGCGCCATCGAGGAAGGGCCAGGTTTCGTTCTGGCAGCGGAAGTTGAATGCCAGCAAATTGTGCTGTGACAACTCCTGCGGCGTGCGCGGCAAGCCGTGGCGCGCCGCGTAGGCAGGCGACGCCACGACGACCATCGCGTCTTCGCCGAGTTTGCGCGCCACCAGGTTTGATTCCTTCAGCTTGCCCGTGCGGATGGCGATGTCGGTGCGGTCTTCCAGCAGATCGACGATGGCGTCGCTGACGACGACGTCGAGCACGATGTCGGGATAGCGCTGCGCGAACTCGGGCAGGATGGGCAGCAGATGGCGCACGCCGAACGGCACGAAACAGTTGATGCGCAAGCGCCCGCGCGGCGCGGCGCCCTGCGATGCTTCGCGCTCGGCGCTCTCGATATCGTCGAGGATGCGCTTGCACTGGATAAAGAAGGCGTCGCCCTCGGGCGTCGTGTGCAGCTGGCGCGTGCTGCGCTGGAGCAGCCGCGCGCCGAGCCGCGCTTCCAGTCGATTGACGAGCTTGCTGACGGCCGACGGCGTCAAGGCCAGGCGGCGCGCGGCGGAGGAAAAGGCGCCCGTTTCCACCACGGCGGCAAACACGGCCATTTCGAACGCGCGGTTGATATCTTGCCTGGCCATTATTGAATCCATTTCACAGGTGTTTCCATTATTGGAGTCTATATCAAAAGCGTTTGCATCGATACACTGGCTGGCTTGAACTCTGCCGGAGAAATACCATGACCACCGCAAACCCTGTTTCCACTTCAGCCAGCAAGATGCCGCCCGGTGTGCTGGCGCTGGCCGTCGGCGCCTTTGCCATCGGCGTGACCGAATTCATCGTCGTCGGCATCTTGCCGACCATCGCGAAAGATTTGCATATTTCCATCGAATCGGCAGGCTCGCTGGTCAGCCTGTATGCGCTGGCGCTGGCCATCGGCACGCCGCTGCTGGTGCTGCTGATGGCGCGCCTGCCGCGCAAGGCTGCCCTGCTGGGGCTGATGAGCGTGTTCCTGGCCGGTAACCTGCTGGCCGCCTTTTCGCACACGTTCGAACTGTTGCTGCTGGGGCGTGTCATCACGGCCGTGGCGCACGGCACCTTCTTTGCCATCGGCGCCACCGTGGCCGCCAGCCTCGTCACCAAGGCGCAGGCGGGCAGGGCGATTTCCGTGATGTTTGCGGGATTGACCTTGGCCATGGTGATCGGCGTGCCGTTCGGCAGTTTCCTCGGCAACTTGATGGGCTGGCGCCTGCCCTTCTTTGCCGTGGTGCTGCTGGCCGCGCTGGGCCTGGCCGCCATGGCGCGCTGGCTGCCGGCCGGTTTGCAGCAAGGCAAGGGCGGCAAGGCCATGACGCAGCTGGCGGCGCTGGGCAGCGGCCCCATCCTGACGATGATGGCGATTACGACGTTTGGCTTTGGCAGCAGCTTTGCCGCGTTCACGTTCATCACGCCCATCCTGACGGACGTGACGGGCTTTTCCGCCACCATGGCCAGCGCCTTGCTGATCGTGTTTGGCGCCGCCACCTTTGCCGGCAACCTGGCGGGCGGCTACCTGACCAGCCACCTGGGCTGGCAAAAGGCCTTGCGCGCGATGCTGCTATTGCTGGCCGTCACGCAAGCGGGCGTGGCGCTGAGCATCAGTTCGCCCTGGATGATGACGGTGATGCTGTTCGTCTGGGGCGTGTTCGCCTTCGGCCTGTCGCCCGCTTTGCAGGCAGGCATGCTGGCCACGGCCGAGCGCTACACGCCGCACGCCGTCGATTTCGCCTCGGGCCTGAACATTTCCGCGTTTAACCTCGGCATTTCCTTCGGTTCCATGCTCGGTGCGCTGATGGTCTCGCGCCAGCTGATGGCGTCGTCGCCCTGGGCAGGCGTGGCCGCCGCGCTGCTGGCCCTGTTGCCGCTGGCCTGGCTGGCGCGCAAGAACCTGGCGTCCCACGTGGCGGGCGCGGCCGCGCACTGAGGTTCAGGTATGCACGGCGACGGCCGGTGCCGGTTTCTTCATGCGCTGCGCCATGTAGGAACTGCCCATCGATGCGGCCATGATCATGGCGATGGCCAGCCATTGCGGCGCGTCCAGCCGTTCGTCGAGCAGGATAAATGCGAGCATGGCGGCCACGGCCGGTTCCATGCTGCTCATGATGCCGAACGCCTGCGGCGTCAGCCGCTTCAGGGCCACCATTTCCAGCGAGATCGGGATGGCGCTGGAAATGAGCGCGACGCCCAGGCCCACGCCCAGCACGACGGGCGAGAGCAGGGCGGCGCCGCTGTGCATCACGCCCACGGGCACCACCACCAGCGCGGCCATGGCCAGGCCCAGCGACACGGAGTGGCCCGCATGCAAATGGCTGGCGCGCTTGCCGAAGACGATGTACGAAGCCCAGCAGACGGCCGCGCCCAGGGCGAACAGCACGCCCGTGGGATCGAGATTGCTGACGTCGTGACCCAGCGGCAACAGTAGCGCCAGTCCCGCCACGGCCAGGGCCACCCAGACGAAGTCGAGCGGGCGGCGCGAGGCCAGTAGGGCCACGGCCAGCGGGCCGGAAAACTCGATGGCGACGGCGATGCCGAACGGTATCGTGCGCAAGGCCATGTAGAAGCACAGGTTCGTCAGCCCCAGCGCCGCGCCGTACAGGGCCACCGTGCGCAAGTCGGCGCGGCTCAGCTGCCAGCGCCACGGGCGCCAGAACAGCAACAGCAGCAGGGCGGAAAAGCCCACGCGCACGGCCGTCGTGCCTTGCGCGCCCACCAGCGGGAACAGGCTGTGCTTGGCCCATGACGTGCCCAGTCCCAGGCAGGTGACGGAGCCGAGGATGGCCAGCAGGGGAATCAAGGAGGAATAGCGGCGTAATGGCATGGTGATAAATGGCTTGATATCGAAGTGGTGAAAGTTTATTGTGTCTGCTCCGATATTTGCACTGCATTTTGACCTTTATGACGCAACTTTCGCTCACGCCTGCTGTCGCCCTCGACGCCTTCGACCTGGCCATCCTCGATATCTTGCAGCGCGATAACACGACCTCGCAGCGGGAAATCGCCCAGGCCGTGCACTTGTCCGCGCCGGCCGTGCAGCGGCGAATCCGCCGCCTGCGCGAGAGCGGCGTGATCCGCAACGAGGTGGCCGTGCTCGACGCCAGCCGCCTGGGCCGCCCGCTGATACTGACGGTGGAAGTGCATTTGCACGACGAGCATCCGTTGCGCACGGCCGGCATGCGCGCCCGCATCATGGCCGAACCCGCCATCCAGCAGTGCTACGGCATCACGGGCGAGGCCGATTACCTGCTGGTCATCACGGCCAGCAGCATGGCCGAATACGAGGCGCTGACGGAACGCCTGTTCGGCGGCGACGACAATATCCGCCGCTACCGCACGTCGGTGGCCTTGACTTGCCTCAAGATGGGCTTGCATGTGCCGCTGACATAGAACAAGGGCCAGGCAGATGAGCATTTCTAACCAGATACAAGCGGCCATGCTGGCCGCCATGCCCGCCAGCATGCGCGCCGCCGTGGCAGGGTACGACTGGGCGCGCGACAGCGTCGGTGAGTCGGACGCTGCCGTCTACCGCTTGCAGGGCAGGGATGGCGCGCCGGACCTGTTCCTCAAACACGGCACGGGTGCCGCCGCTGCCGAACTCACCGAGGAACTGGCGCGCCTGCGCTGGCTGGCGCAGTACCTGCCCGTGCCGGCCGTGGCGCAATTTGCCTGCGCGGCAGAACCGGACCAGGCATGGCTGCTGACGGCGGCCCTGCCGGGCAACACGGCGTGCCAGGTGCTGGAAGACAATCCTGCGTTGGGTCCCGCCGTGGCCGACGCGCTGGCGGCCTTCCTGCGCCGCCTGCACGCGCTTCCCGTCAGCGACTGCCCATTCGACGCCGGCCATGCCGTGCGGCTGGCCCAGGCGCGCCGGCGCATCGATGCGGGCTTCGTCGATGCCGGCGATTTCGATGCCGAGCGGGAAGGCTGGACGGCGCAGCAAGTGTGGCTGGCGCTGCAAGACCACCTGCCGCTCATCCCAGACCTCGTCGTCACGCATGGCGATTTTTCGCTGGAAAATATCCTGATGCACGATGGCGCCGTCGTCGGCTGCCTCGACGTGGGCCGGGCGGGCGTTGCCGACCGTTACCAGGACCTGGCCATCGTTTGGCGTGCTCTTGGTGAGTTGGACGCAGCGCTACCGCCAAGGTTTGTTCAGCAATATGGGATCGTTGATATCGATCAAGGCAAGCTGCAATTCCATCTGCTGCTCGACGAGCTGTTCTGAGTGCTGGCAGTCATCACGGCTCTTCGCGCTCGGCGTCGCGTTCGCGGCAACTCAAGGAGGCGTAATGGCCCTTGGGCAGCGTGGCCTGGATGGCCACTTCGCGCAGGTTTTTCCGGATATCGACGGGGTCGGTCAGGGTGCAGCGCTGGGCGCGGGCGAACGCTTGCAGCTTTTGCGTGCTGCCGTTGACCTTTACCGTCACGCCGGCCCCGGGGCTGACGCAGCAGCCTATGTATTGCGTGATGTATTCCTCTTCGATGAGCACCAGTTCGTGTCCCATGAAGCTGGCCGGTTTCTTGAGCAGGTAATAATCCGTGTAGTCGAAGCGCTGGTTGGGGCGCTTGCCAATAAAACCTTCGCGCATGTAGGCGGCGATGGCCTTGCCGGAGGTGCCCACTCGCTGCGTCGTGCCTTTTTTCAGGTGCAGCGCATGGATCAGGCCGTTTTCGAGTCCCCCATCGGCAGCGGCAGCAAATGCTGCAGCGGCGGCGCTGGCGCAAGTGGCGGCGGCGAGCAGAAGAGCGCCGAGCAGGCGGCGGGTGCGGTATTCAGGCATGGGAATGATTCCTTGCATATATTTCACGGGTGGAGGAGAAGAGGTGCAGTGTAGCCCACGCCCGCCTGGGCGCGTGGCACAATGCGTGTTCCGCATGCCACTCACCCCAGGACTTTCATGACCCGCGCCATCCTTGACCAAGCCCAGATCCATCCCGCCGCCCGCCCTTTGATCGGCAGCAAGCACAAGGACATCGTGCGCGAAGTGCAGGCGGCCATCGCCGCGCACCAGGTGGTCGTCGTCGGCATGGCGCTCAATCCGTTTCCGCGCAAGGCGCGCAAGATCCTCGACGTGCTGGGCACGCCCTACCAGTACTTGCAATACGGCAGCTATTTGAACCAGTGGCACCGCCGCAATGCCCTCAAGATGTGGACGGGCTGGCCCACGTTCCCCATGGTCTTTGTCAACGGCGTGCTCATCGGTGGTGCCAGCGAATTGCACAAGCTCGTGGAAAACGGCGAGTTCAGCGCCATGCTGGCAAAGAAAGTGCGCGAGTTTTAAGCGCTGTCTTACTCGCCCGGCCGCCACGGCGACTTGCGCGTGCGCAAGGGGTCGAGCAAGCTGCGCAGATCGTTGTGGTCGAGCTCGTACATCAGCGCAATGAGACTGCCCAGTTCGCCCGAGGGAAAGCCCTCGCGCGCGAACCAGCCCAGGTAGTGGCCGGGCAAGTCGGCCAGCAAGCGTCCCTGATATTTCCCATATGGCATTTCGCGCGTGACCAGCAGCGCCAGTTTTTCTGAATTCATGGTGGTGACCCCGTGTGGATGCGGCCAGTGTAGCAGACCGCTCTATTATTGAGCTGTGCGCAACTATCTTCTGCCTGATGAGGTATTTTTCGAAACAAAGAAAACCCCGATACTGCATGCCAACATCATTTATCGGAGTTTGCCATGCCCATTGCCTTGCTCGCGCTGACCCTCAGCGCATTTGCCATCGGAACCACGGAGTTTGTCATCGTCGGGCTGTTGCCCACCATCGCCGCGGACCTGGGCGTCAACCTGCCATCGGCCGGCTTGCTGGTCAGCCTGTATGCGCTGGGCGTCGCCGTCGGTGCGCCCGTGCTGACTGCCCTGACGGGGAAGATCCCGCGCAAGACCTTGCTGCTCTCGCTGATGGTCTTGTTCACTCTGGGTAACTTGCTGGCCTGGAAATCGCCGGGCTACGAAACCCTCGTCATCGCCCGCATCCTGACGGGGCTGGCGCATGGCGTCTTCTTTTCCATCGGCTCGACCATCGCCACGTCCCTGGTGCCGAAAGACAAGGCGGCCAGCGCGATTGCCATCATGTTTACGGGCTTGACCGTGGCCCTGGTGACGGGCGTGCCGCTGGGCACCTTCATCGGCCAGCATTTCGGCTGGCGCGAAACTTTCCTCGCCGTTTCGGCGCTGGGCTTGATCGCCTTTGTCGGCAGCCTGCTGTACGTGCCATCGACCATCAAGCACAGTAAACCGGCCTCGCTGCTGCAGCAAGTGCAGGTGCTGGGCCAGCCGCGCCTGCTGCTGGTGTACGCCATGACGGCCGTCGGCTATGGCGGTTCCTTCATCGCCTTCACGTATTTGGCGCCGATTCTGCAGCAAGTGTCGGGTTTCAGCGCCGGCGCCGTGGGCGTGGTGATGCTCGTGTATGGCGTCTCCGTGGCGTTCGGCAATATCTGGGGCGGCAAGCTGGCCGACAAGAAAGGCCCCGTCAGCGCCTTGAAACTGATCTTCCTGCTGCTGGCGGCCGTCTTGTTGCTGCTCACCTTCACGGCGCCGCATCCCGTGCTCGTCGTCATCACCGTGCTGCTGTGGGGCGCCGTGGCCTTCGGTAACGTGGCTGGTTTGCAAGTATATGTCGTGCAGCAAGCGGAGCACTTCACGCCCCGCGCCGTCGACGTGGCGTCCGGCCTGAATATCGCCGCCTTCAATCTGGGCATCGCCGGCGGCGCCTGGGGTGGCGGCCTGATCGTGGAACACCTGGGCCTCGTGCACACGGGCTGGATCGGCGCCCTCGTCGTGCTGGGCGCATTCGGCTTGACGGCCCTGAGCGGCCGCCTGGACCGTTTGAACCCGATCCCCGTGCGGCCCGCTGGCGCAAAAGCGATGCAGGCGACGGGGCATTGAGAAGCGGGGCGTCCGCTTGGCGTCGCTTCCACGGTGCAGCTTGCCTGTAATCAAGCTGAAATATTTGTCGTTTATGCTCCGGCCTCGTATTCCAGCAGGTCTGTCCCACGATATTTATTTATAACGGAAGAAACAAAAAATGTCGAATTACGCCCCTGAATCCTCACGCCGCCGCCTGTTGCAACTGTTTGCCGGTGCCCCCATGCTGCCTTTGGCCGGCTTGACCGGCGTCAGCGCTTTTCTGTCCGGTTGTGGCGGCAGTTCGGATAACGACGTGCCACCGGTGACGCCGCCAGTCACGCCCACCGCGACGTTTACCACGGCGGAATTCACCGGCATGGCCGCGCCATTGGCGAGTTCGCCTGCCGCGCTGGCCACGACCACCGTCGGCTCCACGCTCAAGGTCAATTTCAGCGATGGCAGCAGCAACAGCTATAACCTGGCATACCAGCCTTTCTTCCTGACGGGCGACCGGGTGCCGGACGGCAAGGGCGGTACCGTGATCGCGGGCGGCTACTTCGACATCAAGAACCAGCCCATCATCGACAGTTCGGTGCCGGGCAAGGAACGTCAGTTCTTTTCGGATTCGCCGGACGGCAGCTCGATGCTGACGGTGGCCAACGCCAGCGTGAGCGGCGTCAAGGGCAAGCCGGTGTTTGCCGTGGTGCAATTTGAATACAATTCGCTGAACCAGGCCGGCGCTTCCACCTACGGCACGCTGCCGTCGCCGATCGCCGTGCTGAGCCTGGACCAGGACCAGACCACCGGCAAGCTGTCGCTGGTGAAATACCACAACGTCGATACCTCGCTGGTGAAGGGCCTGTGGATTACCTGCGGCGCCAGCCTGTCGCCGTGGAATACCCATCTGTCGAGCGAAGAGTACGAACCCGACGCCTTTGACCAGGGCCTGGGCGGCCAGACCTTGGCCGTGCTCAAGGAATTCAGCAAGAACGTCTTCGGCGATACGACGACCGCCAATCCGTACGACTACGGCCACCTGCCGGAAGTGTCGGTCAACCCGGACGGCACCGGCAGCATCAAGAAGCACTATTGCCTGGGCCGCTACTCGCGCGAACTGGTGCAGGTGATGCCGGACCAGCGCACCATCCTGGGCGGCGACGACTATACGAATGGCGGGCTGTTCATGTTCGTGGCCGACAAGGTCGCCGACCTGGCCGCAGGCGGCACCCTGTACGTTGCCAAGTACACGACCCAGCTGACCGAGACCACTACCGGCAAGCTGCAATGGGTCAAGCTGGGCCATGCGACGCACGCCGAGATCAAGGCGCTGGTCGACGGCGGCATCAAGGCCACCGACATCATGGATTCGACCCTGGCCGATCCGTCCGACGCCAGCTACACGAAGATCGTGCTGAACAAGAAAACCGCCTGGGTCAGGGTCAAGGCCGGCCAGGAAAAAGCCGCCGCCTTCCTGGAAACCCACCGCTACGCGGCCCTGAAGGGCGGCAGCATGGCGTTTACCAAGAACGAGGGCACGACGGTCAACGCCAAGGACAAGATCGCCTACTCGGCATATGCCAACATCCAGGATTCGATGGTTGAAGGCGGTTCGGGCTACGTGGCCGGCCACAACGTCAAGTTCAAGAAACTGGTGGCGGGCGCCGTCGTGTCGCACAAGCTGACGGGCGGACAGAAGGATGACACGGGCGCGGCCATCGACAGCGAATGGGTGCCAAGCGAGTCGACCCTGCTGATCGCAGGCGAAGATATCGCGGCCGATGGCCTGGGCAACACGGCCAACCCGGCCAAGATCGCCAGCCCCGACAACCTGAAGTTCTCGGAAAAACTGCGCACCCTGTTCATCGGCGAGGACAGCGGCAACCACCTGAACAACTTCCTGTGGGCGTATAACGTCGATACCAAGAAGCTGGAGCGCTTGCTGTCGTGCCCGGCCGGCGCGGAATCGACGGGCCTGCATGCGGTCGATGAAATCAATGGCTGGACCTATGTGATGAGCAACTTCCAGCATCCGGGCGACGAGTGGAGCCGCTTCCCCGCCTTGCCGTCCGCGCTGAAGGACCAGATCAACATCATCATCAACACCAACTACAACAGCAAGGCCAGCGGTGCTGTCGGCTACCTGACGGCGGAACTGGCGCAGGTGAAACTGTCGAAGTGATGCGCGTCAGCTGACGCCGCAGCGGGCACGCAGGGCAGGCAGGCGCAGGCCTTCCCTGCCGGTGCGTGCCCCTCGCCACCCGCTCCGTCCCTCGACCCGGGTGACGGGGCGTTTGGCGTGGCGGCGCCAGACGGACGGCTAACTTGCTGGCAGAAAACAGCAAAACGGGGGAAAATGGCGTTTCCCTCCCTTTAGCGTCCCCCATCATGTCCGATATTGCAGCTTCGCCGCCAGGCCTGCGCGCCGCCATCAATCCGAAACCGCTGGGCGTCGCCCTGTTGCTCATCCTGATCGGTGCGTGGTACCTGGCGCACACCGTCGGCATCAACCAGGCCGCGCTGTACGTGGTGGGCGCCTTGCTCGGCATCACCCTGTATCACGCGGCTTTCGGCTTCACGTCCGCCTGGCGCGTCTTCATCGCCGATGGCCGCGGCGACGGCTTGCGCGCGCAAATGCTGATGCTGGCCGTGGGCGTGGCGCTGTTTTTCCCCGCGCTGTCGGCCGGCACCCTGTTCGGCACGCCCGTCGCGGGCCTCGTTTCGCCCGCCGGCACGTCCGTCATCTTCGGCGCCTTCATCTTCGGCATCGGCATGCAGCTGGGCGGCGGTTGCGCGTCCGGCACCTTGTATACAGTCGGTGGGGGCAGCACGCGCATGCTCATCACCCTGGCCGCCTTCATCGTCGGCTCCGTGATCGGCACGGCGCACATGCCGTTCTGGACGGCGCTGCCGCAGCTCAAGCCGATTTCCCTCGTCACGACCCTGGGCCTGGCGCCCGCGCTGGCGTTGAACTGGATCGTTTTTGCCTTGATCGCCGCCATCACGGTCTTCGTTGAAAAGCGCCGCTATGGCAAGCTCGTCGCCACGCCCCTGCGCCCGGCGCAGGCGTCGCCCTGGCTGCATGGCCCGTGGCCGCTGGTGGCGGGCGCCGTTGCGCTCGTCGTGCTGAACTTCGCCACCCTGGCGCTGTCGGGCAAGCCGTGGGGCGTGACGTCCGCGTTTGCCCTGTGGGGTGCGAAAGCGGCGTCCGTGGTCGGCATCGACACGGCCAGCTGGGCTTACTGGTCCACCAAGGCGAATGCCGCCGCCCTGGCCGCGCCATTGACGCAAGATAAGACTTCCGTGATGGATATTGGCATCGTGCTGGGCGCCATGCTGGCGGCCGCGCTGGCCGGCCGCTACGCGCCCGTGTGGCGCATCCCGCGCCGCTCGCTGATCGCCGCCATCGTCGGCGGCTTGCTGCTCGGTTACGGCGCGCGCCTGGCCTACGGCTGCAATATCGGCGCGTATTTCAGCGGCATCGTCTCGGGCAGCTTGCACGGCTGGCTGTGGCTGGTGTGCGCCTTCCTGGGCAACGTCATCGGCACGCGCTTGCGTCCGTGGTTCGGCCTGGAAGTGGAAAAAGTCAAACCGACCGGCTGCTGACGTCTGCGTCAACAGGGGCTTTGCTGTATATTTCTGCCCCTGTTCACCTTTGCCGCCAGGGCAACATCCATGTCCCCAGTCATCCTGTTTGCCGTCGTCCTCGCGTATTTCCTGATCTTGCTGGGCGTGGCGTGGCGCACCTCGCGCCATGCCACCAACGACAGTTTTTTCATCGGTAACAAGGACAGCAACTGGATGCTGGTGGCCTTCGGCATGGTGGGCACGACCTTGACGGGCGTGACCTTCATCAGCGTGCCTGGCGCCGTGGGCAGCAACGGCTTCGGCTATATCCAGCTGATGCTCGGCTATGTGCTCGGTTACCTGGCCATCACCTTCATCTTGCTGCCGCTGTACTACCGGCTGCAGCTCACATCGATTTACCGCTACCTGGAATTGCGCCTGGGGCGGCGCTCCTACCAGAGCGGGGCGGCGTTCTTCATCGTCTCGCGCCTGCTGGGCGCCACGGCGCGGCTGTATTTGGTGGTCAATATCCTACAGGCAACTATTCTCGACAGTTTCGGCGTGCCGTTCTGGCTGACGTCGTGCGTCGTGCTGCTGCTGATCCTGCTCTATACGTATGAAGGGGGCGTCAAGACCATCGTCTGGACCGATACCCTGCAAACGGCGTGCATGCTGGCCGGTCTCGTCATCTGCAGCGTGTTTTTGCTGCGCGAGATGGATTTGTCGCTCGTCGACAGCATCGAGCGCATGCGCGCGCAAGGCCTCACGCGCATCTTCACCACCGACCCGGACAGCCCCGCCTACGTGTGGAAGCATATTCTTGCCGGCATGTTCATTACGATTGCCATGACGGGCATGGACCAGGAAATGATGCAAAAGAATATCTCCGTGCGCACCCTGCGCGACTCGCAAAAGAATATGCTCAGCCTGACCGTGGTGCTGACCGGCGTGCTGCTGCTGTTCCTCTTCCTCGGCGGCTTGCTGCACCTGTACGCGCCGCTGGCCGGCGTGACGGCCACGGGCGATAAATTGTTCCCCGCCGTGGTGCTCGGGCATTTCCCCGCCGTGGTGCAGCTGATTTTCTTCATCGCCCTCATTTCCGCCCTGTTTCCCAGCGTGGACGGGGCGCTCACGGCCTTGACGTCCACCTTCTGCATCGACATCCTGGGCTTGCAGCGGCGGCCGGATTTGAGCCCGGCCGTGCAGATGCGCTGGCGCCGCAAGGTGCACCTGGGCTTTGCGGCCCTGTTCTTGATCCTGATCATGGCCTTCAAGTGGCTCGATGATCCCAGCATGATAGGCGTGATCCTGAAGCTGGCCAGCTATACCTACGGTCCGCTGCTGGGCCTGTTCGCCTTCGGCCTGCTGAGCCGGCGCGGCGTGCGCGACCGCTGGGTGCCTTTGGTGGCCGTGGCCGGGCCGCTGCTGTGCGCGCTGATCGAGCAGGAGCAGGCGCTGCTGTTTGCGCATTACCGCCTGGGCCTGGAATTGCTGATACTGAACGGTTCCCTCGTGCTGGGCGGCCTGTTCCTCATTTCCACGCCGCCAGGGCAGGGCGCCCAGGGCGCGCAATACTTGTCAAAATAAGACGAATCCCAAGGCGATCGCGGCCATTTTCAGCTATATTGATTTCCTTTAGGTACATAACCTCACGGAGCATCAATGTCACTCAACCCCTTCCCGCCGCTGCGCCGCGGTTTTGGCGCATTCTGGCGCGCGCTGGACGCCACCCGCCGCGCGGTCATCAATCTGATTTTCCTGCTGATCGTCATCGCCATCCTGATCGCCATCTTTGGCGGCGGCGCCAAGCCCCTGGCGGAAAAGACCACGCTGGTGCTGGACTTGCAAGGCCCGCTGGTCGAGGAAACCCCGGGCGGCGTGCGCGAAGCGGTGCTGGCCAATGTCAGCGGCGAAGTCAAGAAGAACGTGCAGCTGCGCGACGTGCTGGCCGTGCTCGACACGGCGGCCAAGGACAAGAACATCGGTTCCATGGTCATCCTGCTCGACGAATTGCAGGGCGGCGGCCTCGCTTCGCTGCGCGAAGTGGCGGCCGGCGTGGAACGCTTCCGCGCCACGGGCAAGAAAGTGACGGCCTGGGGTTCCAGCTACAACCAGCGCCAGTACCTGGTGGCGGTCAAGGCCGACGAGGTCTTCCTGCACCCGATGGGCGGCGTCATGCTGGAAGGCTTTGGCCGCTACCGCAATTACTACCGCGACGCGCTCGACAAGGTCGGCGTGACGGTCAACCTGCTGAAAGTGGGCACGTACAAGAGTGCGGCCGAGCCTTTCATCGCCAACGGCCCGTCCGAAGCGGCGGCCGAAGCGGACCGCTACCTGAACAACGGCCTGTGGACCACCTACACGACGGACGTGGAAAAGGCGCGCAAGCTGCCGGCCGGCGCCATCATGCAATCGATCGATGCGCTGCCGGCGCTGATGACGGCGGCCGGCGGCGACCTGGGCAAGCTGTCGCTGGACGCCAAGCTGGTCGACGGCCTGAAAACGCGCGACGAACTGCGCCAGTTCATGATGGCGCGCGGCGCGAAGAACACGGAAGGCACGAATTTCCGCCAGGTGAACTACACCGACTACCTGGCGCGCCTGCGCCCCGTGCACATCGGCGACGCCGTCGGCGTGGTTATCGCCTCCGGTGAAATCGGCGACGGCATCGCGCCACCGGGCGCCATCGGCGGCCTGTCCACCTCGCGTCTGATCCGCCAGGCGCGCGAAGACAAGTCGATCAAGGCCGTCGTGCTGCGCGTCGATTCGCCGGGCGGCAGCGCCTTCAGCTCGGAATTGATCCGCCGCGAACTGGAACTGACGCGCGCCGCCGGCAAGCCGGTGGTCGTCTCGATGGGCAACGTGGCCGCTTCGGGCGGCTACTGGATCAGCACCTCGTCCGACGAAGTCATCGCTGACGCGGCCACCATCACCGGTTCCATCGGCGTGTTCGCGATTCTGCCGACAGCCGACAAGGTGGTGGAAAAGCTGGGCATCCACACGGCCGGCTCGCCGACCACCTGGCTGGCCGACGCGGGCAACCCTTTGCGTCCGCTCGACCCCCGCTTTGCGCAAGTGATCCAGGGTTCGATCAACCACGTGTATGGCGACTTCCTGAACCTGGCCGCCAAGGCGCGCAAGACGACGCCGGAAAAGATCAATGAAGTGGCGCAGGGCCGCGTCTGGACGGGCTTGCAGGCGAAAGAGCGCAACCTGGTCGACCGCATCGGCAGCTACGGCGATGCGCTGGCGTCGGCCGCCAAGCGCGCCAACCTGGGCGCCGACTACCGCGTCACGTACCTGGAGCAGGAAACGTCGAACGTGGACCGCCTGATCGGCATGTTCGGCTCCAAGGCCATGGCCTCGCTGGGGCTGGGCGAGCACGTGAAACTGGGCCTGGCCGGCACGGGCTTGCCGGCCGACGCGGCGCTGGGCATGGCGCAGGACCTGAGCTGGCTGTCGGGCATCACGCGCGAGCACAAACCGTTCATGGCCCTCACGCACTGCCTGTGCGAAGTGCCACTCGGCAGCAAGTAACACCTGACCAAATCTACTGCGCTCGATGATTTGCGGCCTGCGATGCTCACTGTGCTCAAGCACAGCTCCGCTTCTCGGTCACAACTCATCTTCGCTCGCTACGATTCTGTCAGGCGTTACACGGCAATATAGATGACATACCCAAGCCGGCTTCGCCCGGCTTGTTTCACATCAGGAGCAAGGCATGGCAAGCGACATGAACGAAAAAACCGGCACGGCCATCACCATCCGCCCCTGCGCCAAGGGCGACGAGCTGGCGCTGGCGCTGGTGGGGCAAGCGACTTTCCTGGAAGCGTTCGCCGGCATCCTCGATGGCGCCGACGTCATCGCCCATTGCCAGCGCCAGCACGACGCGCAGCTGTACCGCGATTGGCTGGCGCTGCCGGCCATGCGCCTGTGGCTGGCCGAGGCTACGCCTGGCGGCGCGCCCGTCGGCTACCTGGTCCTCAGTCCGGCCGGCCTGCCGGTGGCCGACCCGCGGCCGGACGACCTGGAAATCAAGCGCATCTACCTGCTGCACCGTTTCCAGGGGCAGCGCGTGGGCCAGCGCCTGATGCAGGCGGCCGTGGAACAGGCGCGCGCCGGCGGGGCGGGAAGGGTGCTGCTGGGCGTGTACGCGGAAAACCACGATGCGCTGGCGTTTTATGCGCGCTGCGGCTTTGCGCAGGTGGGCCGGCGCACCTTCCGCGTGGGCCGCACCGACTATCAGGATGTCATCCTCGGCATGACGCTGTAAGCGCCAACGGCCTGCGCGGCGCCAGGTCAAGCCGGCTGGCGGGAGATTTGTAGCGAGTTTGTATCTGCATGCGAGTCGCCCGCACGCCGCCGGCGCCGGGGCGCAACGCCCCGCAAGCCTGATTCTTCCACCGTTCCCCCACAGGGGCGGCGTGCCTGCCGGCCCGCCTGATCCTTCCATGCCTGCCAGGCTGTGTGTAATTGTTTCAAGTAGAAATGAAACAGTTACATGACTATGCTAGAGTCGTTTCACGCTAGGGAGCGATGTTTTTTCAGCTGACTTTCAGCTCTTGACTCCCCCGGCTTTGTACCGAAACAACCCCGAAAAACGGTCGTCCGGCCTGAGTGTGTTCCACCTCGGCCGGCGCCACAGACTCGCCGTGCCAGCGGCCTAGACAAGGATAAGCGATGGATTCGCAGACTACACCCAACACCCCGCGGCGCAGCCGCCGTTCGAAAATCGTCGGCACGGTCATCGCGCTGGCCGTGATGGCTGCGCTGGGGGGCGGTGCCTGGTACCTTACCCATTCGGGCGTCAGCGCGCAGCCCGGCGCCGGTGGCCCCGGAGGGCCGGGAGGCCCGGGCGGGCGCCGCGGCGGCCCCTCGACCACCGTGGGCGTGGCCACGGCCGTGAAATCCGACTTGCCCGTGGTGCTCGATGCGCTGGGCACGGTGACGGCCGCGTCCACCGTGACGGTGCGCCCGCAGGTGTCGGGCATTTTGAAGGAGCTGAAATTCAAGGAAGGCGGCATGGTCAAGGCGGGCCAGGTGGTGGCGCAGATCGACCCGGCCCAGTTCGAGATGGCGCTGATGCAGGCCACGGGCCAGCGCCAGCGCGATGAAGCGCAGCTGGAAAACGCGCGCCTGACCCTGAAACGCTATCAAACCCTGCTGGGCCAGGATTCCATCGCGCGCCAGGACGTCGACACGCAGGCCGCCCTGGTCAAACAATTGGAAGGTACCGTGATGACGGACCGCGCCGCCGAAGGCACGGCCAGGCTGAACCTGGGCTACACCAAGGTGGTGTCGCCGATCAGCGGCCGTGCGGGCCTGAAGGTAGTCGATATCGGCAACCTGGTGAGCACCAGCGACACGGGCGGCGTGGTGGTGGTGACGCAGCTGTCGCCCATCGACGTGGAATTTTCCGTGCCGCAGGATAAGGTGCAGACCATCCAGGAACGCCTGAATGGCGGCACGGCCCTGGCGGCGCTGGCGCTGGACCGCACGCGCACGCATACCCTGGACAAGGGCAGCCTGACGGCGCTGGACAACCAGGTCGACGTGCAGACGGGCACCGTGCGCGCCAAGGCCCGCTACACGAATGACAAGATGGCCCTGTTCCCCAGCCAGTTCGTCAACGTGCGCCTGGAACTGGGCAACATCACGGGCGCCGTGCTGGTGCCCGTCACGGCCTTGCGCCACAGCAATAACGGCGACTTCGTGTATGTGCTGAAAGCGGACAAGACCGTCACCGTGCGCATGGTCACGCGGGGCCAGGCGACCACCGACATGGTGGAAATCCGCGCCGGCCTGGAAGCGGGCGAGCAAGTCATCACGGAAGGCGCCGACCGCCTGAAGGAAGGCGCGAAAGTGACCCTGGCGGGCGACAAGCCTGCCATGGGCGGCGCCGGTGCGGCCGGGGCGAACGGCGAACGCCGCCACCGCCGCCAGCACGCTGACGGCGCGGCCAGCGCCTCGGCGTCCGCATCGGCATCCGCGCCAGCTGCAGTGCCAGCCACGGCGCCGGCGAAGGGCGCAGCGCAATGAGTCCATCGACTCCCTTCATCAAGCGCCCCGTCGCCACGGCGCTGCTGATGCTGGCCATCGTGCTGGCGGGGCTGGTCGGCTTCAAGTTCCTGCCGCTGGCCGCCTTGCCGCAGGTGGACTTCCCCACCATCCAGGTGCAGACCCTGTATCCGGGCGCCAGTCCCGAAGTCATGGGGCAGACCGTGACGGCGCCGCTGGAGCGCCAGTTCGGGCAGATGTCCGGCTTGCAGCGCATGAGTTCCACCAGCGCGGCCGGCGTCTCCATCATCACCCTGCAATTCACGCTGGGCCAGACGCTGGACGTGGCCGAGCAGGAAGTGCAGGCGGCCATCAACGCGGGCGGCTCGCTGCTGCCGACCGACTTGCCGGCGCCGCCCGTGTACGCGAAGATCAACCCGGCCGACGCGCCCGTGCTGACCCTGGCGATTACCTCCGACACGATGCCGCTGACGCAGGTGCAGAACATCGTCAACACGCGCCTGGCGCTGAAGATCAGCCAGGTCAACGGCGTGGGCCTCGTGTCGCTGTCGGGCGGCCAGCGTCCCGCCGTGCGCATCCAGGGCGACACCAAATTGCTGGCCTCGTACGGCCTGGGCCTCGACAGCCTGCGCACGGCCATCGCGGCGGCCAACGTCAACAGCGCCAAGGGCAGTTTCGACGGCCCCACGCGCTCGTTCACCATCAACGCGAACGATCAACTCGTCACGGCGGAAGACTACAAGCGCCTGATCATCACCTATAAGAACGGCGCGCCCGTGCGCCTGTCAAACGTGGCGAATGTCGTCGACAGCGCGGAAAACACGCGCCTGGGCGCCTGGTCCGGCAAACAGCCGGCCATCATCCTGAACGTGCAGCGCCAGCCGGGCGCCAACGTCATCAAGACGGTCGACGCCATCAAGGCCCTGCTGCCCGACCTGCAGGCCAGCCTGCCGGCGGCCATGAAGCTCGACGTGCTGAGCGACCGCACGACGGGTATCCGCGCCTCGGTCGAACACGTGGAAATGGAACTGCTGCTGTCCGTGCTGCTGGTGGTGCTGGTGATCTTCGCCTTCCTGCACAGCATGCGCGCCACCGTGATCGCCAGCCTGTCCGTGCCGATTTCGCTGATCGGCGCCTGCGGCGTCATGTATCTGCTCGGCTACAGTCTGAACAACCTGTCCCTGATGGCGCTGACGATTGCCACGGGCTTTGTCGTCGATGACGCCATCGTCATGATCGAAAACATCGCCCGCTACATCGAGGAGGGCGAAACGCCGATGGCCGCCGCCCTGAAGGGCGCGTCGCAGATCGGCTTTACCATCATCTCGCTGACTGTCTCCCTGATCGCCGTGCTCATTCCCCTGCTGTTCATGGGCGACGTGGTGGGCCGGCTGTTCCGCGAATTCGCCATGACCCTGGCCATCACCATCCTGATTTCCGCCGTGGTCTCGCTGACCCTGGTGCCGATGATGTCGGCGCGCTGGCTGAAGAGCCACGCCGATGAAAAAATCAGCGCCACAGGCCAGCGCATCCAGGCGTTCATCGACAAGGTGATCGTGCAGTACGACCATGCGCTCGTGTGGGTCTTGAAACGCCAGGGATTGACCTTGCTCGTCGCCCTGGCCACCTTGCTGCTGACCGTCATCCTGTACATCACGATTCCGAAAGGCCTGTTCCCCACGCAGGACACGGGCCAGCTGCAGGCGCGCATCGAAACCTCGCAAGCCGTCTCGTACGAGCGCATGGCCACCTTGCAGCAGGCTGCCGCCAGCGCGCTGCTGGAAGACCCCGCTGTCGATACCCTCAGTTCCCTGGTCGGCGTCGATGCGGCCAACAATACCATGCTGCATACGGGTAGCATGCTGATCAATCTCAAGCGTCCGCGCAGCGGCAGCCAGGACGAGATCATGGAGCGCCTGCGCGACCGCGTGGCCAAGGTGGCCGGCGTGACCCTGTATCTGCAGCCGACGCAGGATCTGACCATCGATGCGGAATCGGGGCCGACGCAGTACCGCGTCTCGCTCGAAGGGGCCGACACGGCCACCGTCACCGAGTGGGCCGGCAAGCTGGCGGCGCGCATGCGCGAAAAAACGCAGCTGCGCAACGTCGTCACGGATGCGGGCGCCACGGGCGCCGCCGTGACCGTCGCCATCGACCGCGACAGCGCCGCGCGCATGTCCGTCACCACGGCTACCGTCGACGACGCGCTGTACAACGCCTTCGGCCAGCGCATCATTTCGACGATTTTCACGGAAACCAACCAGTACCGCGTGATCCTCGAAGCGCAGCCGGGCATCGTCACGACGCCATCCGACCTGTCGGACCTGCAGGTGCGCACGGGTTCCGGCAAGTCGACGCCGCTGTCCGCGTTTGCCAGCGTCAGCGAAAAACAGGCGCCGCTGCAAATCACGCACGTGGCGCAATACCCGGCCACGACGCTGGGCTTTGATACGACGCAAGGCGTGGCCCTGGGCAGCGCCGTCGACGCCATCCGCCAGGCGGCGAAAGACATCGCCTTGCCGCCATCGGTGACCTTGACCTTCCTCGGCGCGGCCGGCGCGTATGAAAACTCGCTGTCGAACCAGCTGTGGCTCATTTTGGCCGCCGTCGTCTGCGTGTACATCGTGCTGGGCGTGCTGTACGAAAGCTATATCCACCCGCTGACGATTTTGTCGACCCTGCCGTCGGCCGGCGTGGGCGCCTTGCTGGCGCTGATGATTTCCGGGCAAGACCTGGGCGTGATCGGCATCATCGGCATCATCCTCCTGATCGGCATCGTCAAGAAGAACGCCATCATGATGATCGACTTCGCCATCGAGGCCGAGCGCGACGAAGGGAAAAGCCCGCAGGAAGCCATCCACCAGGCGGCGCTGCTGCGCTTCCGCCCCATCCTGATGACGACCCTGGCGGCCCTGTTCGCGGCCGTGCCGCTGATGCTGGGCTGGGGCGAGGGCGCCGAGTTGCGCCGTCCGCTGGGCCTGGCCATCTTCGGCGGCTTGATCGTCAGCCAGGTGCTGACCCTGTTTACCACGCCCGTCATCTACCTGGGCTTCGACCGCCTGGGCCAGCGCTTTGCGCGCAAGACGCCCGCGGTGAACCTGGACAAGCCGGCCGATAACGCGGGGAGCGCCGCGTGAACCTGTCCGAACCGTTCGTCAAGCGCCCCATCGCCACCGTGCTGCTGACCATCGGCATCGCGCTGGCGGGCATCGGCGCCTTCTTCGTGCTGCCCGTCTCGCCGCTGCCGCAGGTCGATTATCCGACCATTTCCGTCAGCGCCAGCCTGCCCGGCGCCAGCCCCGCGACCATGGCCACGTCGGTGGCCACGCCGCTGGAACGGCGCCTGGGCGTGATCTCGGGCGTCAACGAGATGACGTCGTCGTCGGGCACGGGCTCGGCGCGCATCAATCTGCAGTTCGACTTGAACCGCAAGATCGATTCGGCCGCGCGCGAAGTGCAGGCGGCCATTGCCGCCTCGCGCGTGGACTTGCCGGCCACCCTGCGCAGCAACCCGACCTACCGCAAGGCCAATCCGTCCGACGCGCCCGTGATCATCCTGGCGCTGACGTCGAAGACGCGCACGCCGGGCCAGATCTACGACGCCGTGTCGAACCTGGTGCAGCAAAAGGTGGCGCAAGTCAAAGGCGTGGGCGACGTGGAACTGGGCGGCGGCTCGCTGCCGGCCGTGCGCGTGGAATTGCTGCCGTACCAGCTCAATCACTATGCCGTGTCGATGGAAGACGTGCGCGCGGCCATCCAGGCCAGCAACGCCAACCGCCCGAAAGGGGCGATTTCCGGCGACGAGCGCAGTCTGCAGATCTATTCGGGCGCGGCGACGGCGTCGGGCGGGCGCAGCGCCGCCGATTACCGCAGCCTGGTGGTGGCCTGGCGCGACGGCGCCGCCATCCGCCTCGACGACGTGGCCGAAGTGGTCGACGGCGTGGAAAACAACAATACCCTGGGCCTGTTCAATGGCGACCCGGCCGTCATCGTGCTGATCACGCGCCAGCCCGGCGCCAACGTCATCGCCACGGTGGACGGCGTGCGCGCGCTGCTGCCGCAACTGCAGGCGCAGCTGCCCGGCGACATCAAGCTGCAGGTGGCGTCCGACAGCACCAATTCCATCCGCTCGTCCCTGCACGAGATCGAGTTCACGCTGATCCTGTCCATCGTGCTCGTCGTGCTGGTGGTCAGCGCCTTTTTGCGCAGCGTGCGCGCCACCATCATCCCCGCCGTGGCCACCATCGTCTCGCTGCTGGGCACTTTCGGCGTGATGTACATGCTGGGCTTTTCGCTAAATAACCTTTCCTTGATGGCGCTCACGGTGGCCACGGGCTTTGTCGTCGATGATGCCATTGTGGTGCTGGAAAACACGCAGCGCCACATCGAGGCGGGCATGGACCGCTTCAAGGCGGCCCTGCTGGGCGCGCGCGAAGTGGGCTTTACGGTACTGTCGATCAGCCTGTCGCTGGTGGCCGTCTTCATCCCGCTGCTGTTCATGGGCGGCCAGGTGGGGCGGCTGTTCCGCGAATTCGCCGTGACCCTGTCGGCCGCCGTGATGATTTCGCTCGTCATCTCGCTCACCACGACGCCGATGATGTGCGCCTGGCTGCTGAAAAGCGGCGAGCACCACAAGCCGCCAGGCGTCGTCGCGCGCTGGTTCGAACGGGGTTTCGAGCGCATGCTGAACGTGTATGAACACTGCCTGGACTGGGCATTGTCCAGCGCCGCTCTCGTGATGACGATCCTCGTGTTCGTCGTCGGCCTGAACGTGTACCTGTTCGCGGCCGCGCCCAAGGGCTTTTTCCCGCAGCAGGATACGGGCCAGATCAATGGCGGCATGCGCGCCGACCAGAGCATCTCGTTCCAGGCCATGCAGGCCAAATTGCGCCAGCTGGTCGACATCATCAAGGACGATCCGGCCGTCGCCACCGTCGTCGGGTTCACGGGCGGCGGCAGGGCGGGGGGCGGCTTCATGTTCATCGATTTGAAGCCGGCCTCGCAGCGCACGGACAAGGGGCAAGCCGTGATCGCCCGCCTGCGCCCGCAGCTGGCCAAGGTGACGGGCATTTCGCTGTTCCTCAACCCCGTGCAGGATTTGCGCATGGGCGGGCGTTCCAGCAATTCCACGTACCAGTACACCCTGATCAGCGACAACCAGGCGGACTTGAAGAAATGGGCGGCCAAGCTGGCCGACCAGATGAAGCTGCAGCCAGCCCTGATCGACGTGGACACGGACCAGGCGGAAAACGGCGTGGAAACCTTTGTTTCCATCGACAAGGACCGCGCCACGCAGCTGGGCGTGCAGGTGAAGGATATCGACAATGCGCTGTACAACAGCTTCGGCCAGCGCCAGGTGGCGACCATCTACGATGAGCTGAACCAGTATCACGTGATCATGGAAGTGGCGCCCCGCTACGCGCAAAGCCCGGAAGCGCTGCGCTCCGTGTACGTGCCCGCGTCGAATGCGGCCGCCGTCGCCGCCACCACCGGCACGACGGCCGCCAGCGCCGCTGCGGCCAGCACCAGCGTGGCGGCGACGACGTCCAATACGACGGCGGCGCGCGACCCGTCCAGCGGCTCGGCCTTGAGCACCACCCTGGCGAAGATGGTGCCGCTGTCGTCGTTCAGCAGCTTCGCGGAAAGCTCGACGGCCACGTCGATCAACCACCAGGGCGGGGAGCTGGCCACCACCGTGTCGTTCAACCTGGCCGACGGCTATCCGCTCAGCGACGGCCAGACTGCCGTGGCCCAGGCGGAGTCGGAAATCGGCATGCCGGTGAACGTGCGCGGCAGCTTCCAGGGTTCGGCGAAGAGCGCGCAAGACAGCAACAAGGAGCAGCCGCTGCTGATCCTGGCGGCCATCGTGGTGATCTACATCGTGCTGGGCATCCTGTACGAAAGCCTGATCCACCCCGTCACCGTGCTGTCGACCTTGCCGTCGGCGGGGGTGGGCGCCGTGCTGGCACTGCTGCTGTTCCGCATGGAGTTTTCCATCATCGCCCTGATCGGCGTGTTCCTGTTGATCGGTATCGTCAAGAAAAATGCTATATTGATCATCGACTTCGCGCTGGAGGCCGAGCGTTCGCGCGGGCTGACAGCTGTGGACGCGGTGCGCGAGGCTTGTTTGCTGCGTTTCCGCCCCATTCTGATGACCACCCTGGCGGCGGCGCTTGGCGCCTTGCCGCTGGCGATCGGTTTCGGCGAGGGGTCAGAGCTACGCCAGCCCTTGGGGGTCGCCATCATCGGCGGCCTGATTGCCAGCCAGTTACTCACATTGCTGACCACCCCGGTGGTCTACATCCTGCTCGACAAGCTGCGCACGCGCAGCGCCGACGAGCAGCAATTGAGCCGCATTCCTGGGCCAGATAACCCGAGCACACAATCATGAAGCAAGTAAAACCTATCGTATCGACCGTCCCTGCACGCCACCTGCTGGCACTGGGCGCGGCCACCGCCGTCCTCCTGCTGTCCGGCTGCGCCGTCAGCCCCGCGTATGAAACGCCGACGGCCGTCGCGCCGCAAACGTTCAAGGAGGCGGCCGGCTGGCAGCCTGCCGTGCCGGCCGACACCCTGGAGCGGGGACCGTGGTGGACCCTGTTCGGCGACGCCCAATTGAACCAGCTGGCCGAAGGCATCGACATCTCGAACCAGAACGTGGCCGCCGCCATCGCTTCCTACGAGCAGGCGCGCGCGCTGGTGCGCGAACAGCGCGCCTCGCTGTTCCCCAGCGTGAACCTGACGGGCAGCGGCGCCCGCTCGGGCGGCGGGGGCGAGCAGCAGACCAACAACAACTTCAAGGCCGCCATCGGCGCGTCGTGGGAACCGGACGTGTGGGGCAAGCTGCGCGCCGGCGTGACGGGGGCGGACGCCAGCGCCAGCGCCAGCGCGGCCGACCTGGCCGCCGCGCGCCTGTCGGCGCAGGGCGAACTGGCCACCAATTACTTTTCGCTGCGCCAGAGCGATGCGCAGATCGCGCTGCTGAATGCCACCATCGATGGCTACAAGCGCGTGCTCGACATCACCAGCAACCGCTTCAATTCGGGCATCGCCGCCAAGTCCGACCTGCTGCAGGCGCAGACGCAGCTGGCCAATGCGCAGATCGACCTGTCCAGCCAGACGCGTTCACGCGCGCAGCTGGAACATGCGATCGCGATACTTTTGGGCCGCGCGCCGTCCGACTTCAGCCTGGCCGTGGCGCCGTGGACCCTGACCGTGCCCGAGGTGCCGCTGGGTGTGCCGTCGACCCTGCTGCAGCGCCGTCCCGACATCGCCGCCGCCGAGCGCCGGGTGGCCGTGGCCAACGAGCAGATCGGCATCGCCCGTTCCGCGTATTACCCGAGCCTGAACCTGACGGGTTCCTACGGTTCCGGCGCCAGCAAGGTGGGCGACCTGTTCAATGCCTCATCGAGCCTGTGGTCGCTGGGTGTGTCGGCCGCGCAAACCCTGTTCAACGCGGGCGCCACCACGGCCAGCGTGGATGCGGCCAAGGCGGGACACGAGGCGGCCGTGGCGCGCTACCGCCAGACGGTATTGAGTGCCTTTGGCGCCGTGGAAGACCAGTTGTCGGCCACGCGCGCGCTGGCCGAACAGCTGGCCTTGCGCCAGCAGGCGTCGTCCGCTGCCGACCAGGTCGAGCAGCAGATGCTGAACCGCTACAACGCGGGCCAGGTCGGCTATACGGACGTGGTGACGGCGCAAGTGACGGCCCTGTCGGCGCGCCGTTCGCTGGTGCAGGCGCAGGCGGACCGCCAGACGACGGCCGTGGCCCTGATCCAGTCGCTGGGCGGCGGCTGGCACGTGCCGCAGGCGCAGTAAAGGGGACGGCTAGGGGGCAGCCTGGCGCAGGGAAAAGCCCTGCGCCAAATTCGTGTTTTGCCGCGCATCTTGAGTGCTAGAATGCAAGATTATCAATTCCCAGCCTGACGCTTTGGCCGTGGCTGCACTCTTGCAGAAGATGACACGCAGTAAACACAGCAATGCTTCCGTCCCTGAAGTGGCCACCATCGTTTTCCCCGTGGTGGCCATCGGCGCATCCGCCGGCGGACTCGATCCCATCGTTGCCTTCCTGGCGAACGTGCCGCAGGAGAGCGGGATTGCCTATGTGGTGATCCAGCATCTTGATCCCACGCAAAAGGCCATGCTGCCGGAACTGCTGCAGCGCGCCACCAGCATCCCCGTCACGGAAATCACGCACCAGGCGGAGTTGCGGCCCAACCATATCTATGTGATACCGTCGAATGCCGACCTGGGCTTGTCCAAGGGACGTTTCGTCCTCAGCGAACCGGTGCAGCTGCGCGGGCACCGCTTGCCCATCAATATCTTTTTCGAGAGCCTCGCAAGCGAGCTGGGCGAACTGGCCGTGGGCGTGATTTTTTCCGGCATGGGCAGCGACGGCACGCGCGGCTTGCAGGCGATCAAGCAGGCAGGGGGGCTGACCCTGGCCCAGCATCCGGACACGGCCAAGTTCGACATGATGCCGCAAAGCGCGATTGCCGCGGAAGTGGTGGACCTGGTCGACTTTCCCGACAAGATGCCGGACAAGATCATCACCTATCTGTTCCGCAGCAGTTTCCTCAGCCTGCCGGGCCATGAGCCGAACGGGCGCAATTCCTTGCAGGAAATTGTCGCCTTGCTGTCCGAACACACAGGCAACAGTTTTACGGATTACAAGATCAACACGGTGCTGCGGCGCATCGAGCGGCGCATGAGCTTGTATCAAATGACGTCGATGGAAGAATACGTGCCGTACTTGCGCGCCAATCCGGGCGAAATCGACTTGCTGTTCAAGGAATTGCTGATCGGCGTGACGAGTTTCTTCCGCGACCCGAAAGTGTGGGAATACCTGAAGATGGTCGCCTTGCCGCAATTGCTGGCGGCCCATCCGGACGGGCGCGCGTTCAAGGCCTGGGTGCCCGCCTGTTCCACGGGCGAGGAAGCGTATTCGCTGGCCATGGTATTCCATGAAGTGGTGGCCAGCATCAATCCGCCGTCGAAGTACAGCCTGCAGATCTTTGCCACCGACCTGTCGGCCGACGCCATCGACCGCGCGCGCCAGGGACGCTTTCCGCACAGCATCAGCAGCGACGTGTCGGCCGAACGCCTCGGGCGTTTCTTCTTGCGCGACAAGAATGATTATCACGTGAAAAAAGAGATACGCAACACGATCATCTTTGCCCAGCAAAACATCATTTCCGACCCGCCGTTCACCAAGCTCGACATCCTGTGCTGCCGCAATTTGTTGATTTATCTCAATGCCAAGCTGCAGCAGCGTTTGATACCCCTGTTTCATTACGCCTTGAACCGCGACGGGATTTTGCTGCTGGGCAGCGCCGACACGCCCGGCCATTTTTCCGACCTGTTTTCACCGCTGACCACGTCGACCCGGCTGTACCGCCGCCTCGACAACCTGGCGCGTCAGCGCCTGCCCACGTATTTTCCTACCAAGGTATCGTTGGCATCCCCCCCTACACCTAGCGACACGAGAGAAGTCAGCATGACTGGAAAGATTCAATCCCATGTCGAGCAATTATTGCTCCAGAAATATTCGCCGGCTGCCGCGCTGCTGAATCAGGATGGCGACATCCTGTACATCAACGGGCGCACGGGCGCCTTCCTCGAACCGGCAGCCGGCAAGGCCAACTGGAATATCCATGCGATGGCGCGCGAAGGCTTGCGCTACGAGCTGGCTGGCCTCATCAAGGAAGCCTTGCAGAGCGAGAGGGTGGTGCGCCTGAAGGGGCTGGTGGTCAAGGATCACCTGGGACAATCGCTGGGCGTCGACCTGAGCGCGGAAGCGCTGAGCCAGCCTGAATCCCTGCGCGGCATGGTGTTCGTCACGTTTGCCAGCGCGCCGCTGGTGGCCGAGGCGCGCCGCGGCCGCTCGCCGAACCCCAAGGTGTTGGAACTGGAACAGCAACTGGCGCAGGCGCGCAATGAAATCCAGGCCGTGCGCGACGAGATGCAGACGTCGCGCGAGGAACTCAAATCAGCCAACGAGGAACTGCAGTCGACCAATGAAGAGCTGCAATCGACGAACGAAGAGCTGACCACGTCGAAGGAAGAGATGCAGTCGCTCAACGAAGAGTTGTACACGGTCAATGCCGAGCTGCAATCGAAGGTCGATGATTTGTCGCTGGTCAATAGCGACATGAAGAATCTGCTCAATAGTACCGATATCGCCACCATTTTCCTCGACAGCGACCTGCGCATCCGCCGCTTCACGGCGCCGGCCACGCAAATCTACAAGCTGATCCAGACGGACTTGCGCCGTCCGCTCAGCGACATCGTCAACGACCTCGATTATCCGGGCCTGGAAGACGATGCGCTGGAAGTGATCCGCAGCCTGGTGTTTTGCGAGCGGCAAGTGGAAACCAAGACGGGGCGCTGGTACAACGTGCGCATCATGCCGTACCGCACGATCGAAAATGTGATCGATGGCGTGGTGGTGACCTTCATCAACATTACAGAGTCGAAACTGCTGGAAGCCCAGCTGCGCCAGATCCAGTCCGGCGCCGTGGCCGGTGGCAGTAGCGGCGAGCACGTGTCATGAGCGAACCATTCGACGGCAGCGCGCCGGCCCGCCTGAGAGAGCAGGCGGAACAATTGGCCGCAGAGCAGCGCCAGCCCGCGCCGCAGTCGAATGAAGACGTGATGCGTCAGTTGCATGAGTTGCAGGTCAGCCAGATCGAGCTGGAAATGCAGAGCGCGGCCCTGGCCGAGCTGGAACAGCTGAAAAATGAATTTGAAAGCAGCCGCGACCGTTATGCGCAGCTGTATGAACAGGCGCCCGTCAGTTACTTTTCGCTGGCGCGCGAAGGAGTGATCACGCGTGTCAACGTGGCAGCCTGCGGCTTGTTGCAACGTGACAAGAACCGGCTGCTGGGACGGCGTTTCGAGCAATTCGTCGCACCCCAGGCGCAGGGCGGTTTCCGGCGCTTCCTCGACGCCGTTTTCACCGGCGGCGCGCGCCAGGTGCTCGAAGCGCCGCTGTTCGAAGGCGAAGCGGGCGGCATGTGCGGCATGGTGCGCATCGAAGCCAATTACGATGCGGACAGCGCCACGGCGCGCATGCTGGTGACGGACCTGGGCGACGAGCACGCGCGCGAATCGGCCTTGCGGCGCGCCTTCGTGATACTCGACAGCATACGCGAAGGCGTGCTGGTGACGGACAGCGCCAACCGCATCATTTCCGTCAACCCCGCGTTCACCACCATCACCGGCTACCAGGCGGAGGAAGCCATCGGCCGCGATCCGTCCTTCCTCGGCGGCGGCACGCATCTGCCGCATTTTTATGAAGCCATGTGGCGCAGCCTGCACCAGGATGGCAGCTGGTATGGCGAACTGGTGAACCGGCGCAAGAATGGCGAGCGCTTCGTCGAATCGCTGTCGATCACGCCGATGCGCAGCCCGGATGGCGCGATCAGCCATTTTGTCGGCGTGTTTTCCGATATCACCGAGCGCAAGCTGGCCGAGGCGGACTTGCGCGAACTGCACCGCGAGCTGGACCAGCGGGTGGTCGACCGCACGGCCGAATTGCTGCGGGCCAACCAGCACCTGCAGCTGGAAGTACACCAGCGCGAGCGGGCGCAGGAAGCCTTGCGCGATGCCGAGCGCTTCTTTCACGCCACCATCGATTCCCTGACGGACCGGGTGCTGGTGCTGGACCGGGCAGGCCGCGTCGTACATGCCAACCAGGCTTGCCTGGCCTTCGTCGGGCAAACGCCGCAGCCGCTGCACTACCTGGAATTTTGCGACACGGACCCGCGCTGGCAGCGCAGCGCCGGGCGCGAGCTGGCCGCCGGCATCCGCTCCGTCATCGCCGGCAACGCGGACACGTTTGCGCTCGAGTATGAGTTTGCCACGCGCTCGGGTCCCCGCTGGTCGCAGGCCAGGATCAGCCGCTTCCTCGGCGAAGGGCCGCTGCGCGTGGTGGTGGCGCACACGGACATCACCGAACGCAAGCTGATGGATGGCGCCCTGCGCCAGTCGCATGCGCAGCTGCGCCAGCTGGCGCTGCACCTGGAAACGGCCAAGGAAGACGAGCGCAAGCGCATTTCGCGCGATATCCACGATGAACTGGGGCAAAACCTGCTGGCGCTGCGCATCGATATTTCCATGCTCAGCGCGCGCACGGAAGGCTCCCATCCGCGCCTGCACCGCCGGGTCGGCGCCGTGCTCAGCAACGTCGACACCACCATCAAGAGCGTGCGCGGCATCATGAACGAGCTGCGCCCGATGGCGCTGGACCTGGGCTTGCAAGCCGCCATCGAGTGGCAGGTGGGCGACTTCCGCAAGCGCAGCGGCGTCGCTTGCCAGCTGCTGATACGCGACGAGGCATTGTTTTCCGCCATCGGCAGCCAGGTCGAGATCGTGCTGTTCCGCATCGTGCAGGAAGCGCTCAGCAACGTCATGCGGCATGCCCAGGCCAGCCAGGTCGAGATCGAACTCAGTTCGGATGCCTGCGCCGTGTACGTGGCCATCAGCGACAACGGCATCGGCATCACGCCGCAGCAGCAGCGCAAGAAGCAGTGCTTTGGCCTGATCGGCATCGCCGAGCGCGTGACGGCGCTGGGCGGGCAGTTCGAGGTGGGTGTGCCGGCCTCGGGCGCCGGTTGCCGGCTGGCCCTGCAGATCCCCTTGCAGGGGACGGGACGGCCGGCCGCCTGATACAGAAATTGCAATGGGATAATTTTTGCCGACTCAGGCCGCCTGGACAGGCTATACTTTCGCCTGCTTTTTATGGAGGAGCAAATCTTGTTCAAGACAATCGTATTACCAGTCGCCTTGCTGGGCGCGTTCGCCGGCGCACACGCTGACGAAGGGCAGTGGCAACCACACCAATTGCCGCAGCTGAAAGCCGAACTGAAACGGGTCGGCATCGACATTCCTGCAGAAAAACTGGCCGACCTGAGCAAGCACCCGATGAGCGCCATCGTGTCGCTGGGCGGCTGCTCGGCCGCCTTCGTTTCCGACGCCGGCCTGGTGGTGACGAACCACCACTGCGCGTATGGCGCCGTGCAGCGCAATTCCACGCCGGAACACAATTACATCACCGACGGCTTCCTGGCCAAGACGCGCGCCGCAGAGCTGCCGGGCGGTCCGAACAGCCTCGTGTATGTGACGGACAAGGTGGAAAACGTCAGCGACCGCGTGCTGAAAGGCTTGACGGCCGACATGAGCGGCCGCGCGCGCCACGAAGCCGTGGAAAAGCGCATCAAGGACTTGATCGCCGAATGCGAAACGGACAAGATGTACCGCTGCTCCGTGCCCGCCTTCCACCGCGGCCTCGAGTACTACCGCATCCGCCAGATGATGATACGCGACGTGCGCCTCGTGTACGCGCCATCGGACAAGATCGGCAACTTCGGCGGCGATACCGACAACTACGAGTGGCCGCGCCACACGGGCGATTACTCGTTCCTGCGCGCCTACGTGGGCAAGGATGGCCGTCCGGCCGACCCGTCGCCCGACAACGTGCCGTACCAATCGAAGGATTTCCTGGTGGTGTCGGCCGAAGGCTTGAAAGCCGGTGACGGCATCTTGCTGGCGGGCTACCCCGGCCGCACCAGCCGCTACAAGCTGCCGGCGGAAATCCGTTTCGCGCGCGATACGGCCTTCCCCCTGAAAGTATCCGAACTGCAAGCGGACCTGGCCGTGATGGCCGACTCGACGAAGGGCGACGCTGCCGCTGCCGTGCGCTATGCGAGCGTGGTGAAAAGCATCAACAACGTGCTGAAGAAAACCCAGGGCTTGCTCGACGGTTTCGCCCGCAAGGACATCGCCGCCATCAAGGACGTGCAGGATGCCGAGTTCCGCGCCTGGTACGCGAAACAGCCGAACGTGTCGCCGACCCTGCTGGCCGAACTGGACGCGGCGATCGCCAGCGACATGGCCTTGAGCGAAGAAGAGTTCGCCTGGAGCGTGGCCACCAACAGCGACTTGCTGAAAAGCGCGCGCACCATCTACCGCCTGTCGCTGGAGCGCCAGAAAGCGGACGCCGAGCGCGAATCGGGCTTCCAGCAGCGCGACCTGGCCTTCATCAAGGCCCGCCTGGCCCGCCTGGAACAGTCGTATGTCAACAAGGTCGACCAGGCGCGTTTTGAAGCCGGTCTGAAGCGTTACGCGCAACTGGCGGCGAAGAGCCATCCGCAAGGCCTGGACGCGCTGCTGCCGGCGCCAGGCGCCGTGGCGGCCCTGTACCAGCAGACGCAACTGGCTGACACGGCCAAGCGCCTGGCCTGGCTGGAAAAGGACCAGGCCGCTGTTGCCCAGTCCGACGACGCCTTCATGGCGCTGGCCATCAAGCTGCAGCCCGTCGAAGCGGCGCTGGAAGAGCGCCGCAAGGAAATCGACGGCAACCTGGAACGCGTGATTCCGCAATACATGCAAGCCGTGATTGCCTGGAAGAAATCGCAAGGCAAGCCGGTCTATCCTGACGCCAACTCGACCCTGCGCGTCACGTATGGCACGGTATCGCCGTATTCGCCGCGCGACGGCATCACCAAGGGGCCGTTCACGACCGTGGAAGGCATCGTCGAGAAAGTCACGGGCAAGGCCCCGTTCGAAGCGCCGCAAGGCTTGATTGACGCCGTCAAGCAAAAACGCTACGGCCAGTTCCGCGACCCGGCACTGGGCACGGTGCCCGTCAACTTCCTCACCAGCGCGGACACCACGGGCGGCAATTCCGGTTCGGCCGTGATGAACAAGCGCGGCGAATTGATCGGCCTGAACTTCGATTCGACGTATGAATCGATCACCAAGGACTGGTACTTCGACACGGCCATCACGCGCGCCATCCACCTCGACATCCGCTACATGCTGTGGGTGATGAAGGAAGTGGACCACGCGGATAACTTGCTGCAGGAAATGACGATCAAGTATCCGAAGGCAGTGAAAGCTGCAAAGAAATAAGCTTCAGCTTGCGCTAGCGCAAAGCCGCATCCGCCGCAGGGCCGATGCGGCTTTTTTGCGGCCGCACCGTACGCGCGGCCGGCGCCTGCCGCATCGGCTGCGCCACGTATAATTCCGATCACTTTCCACTCTTATTTTTTCGACAGGCCCGCCATGCCCCCGACTCCCGCTTTACCACTTGATTGGCAGACATTTGAAACTGCCTACGACGTCGAAGAAACCTGCTTCAAGCTGGCCAGCGCGTCGCTGGCCTTGCTGGGCGCGTCCCCATTCAAGGACCAGGCATTTTCAGCCTTTGCCTTCAACGCCGTATCGTTCCCCTCCCTTTCGCTGAGCCTTGACACCGATCCCGCCAACCGGGAGCGCGATTACTATCCTCCGGACTGGTCGAACGAGTGCATCGAAGTCGACGTGCCGGAAATCGGCCAGCTGTGGGAGGAGGGCTATGCAAGGATCGAAGGCGCGCTGCTCGAGCTGATCGACGCTGCCGATGACGAACTGCTCGATGCCATCGAGGAAGGCTATCTGCACAGCCTGAGGAAAACCATGGTGCGGCTTGAAACGAGCCATGCGTTCGAGCAGATCAAGACCTGCCCGCGATTCTGGACCGTCGTCACGCAAATCGACGCCGATACGGAGGAAGAGGAGCGGCAGCTTGACCAGGTGCGCCAGGGCTTGCCGGCGTGAGCCTCCGCCGCCATTGCAGGCCGCGCGCTATAGCAGGGCTTGCCAGCGCCTGACTTCCGCGTCCGTCAGCATCGGCCCCCAGCCGCCACGGAGCGCCGCATCGTGCTGCACATAGTGCGCAAGCGGCGGCGCCGCCACGCCATGCCTGGCACAGATATCAAGCACGGCTTCCAGCTGGCGCCGGCTTGCCGCAAGGTCATCGCCATGCCAGGTACAGGCGCTCGTTTCCAGCACATGCCCGACAAGTTGCTCCAGCGCGCCGAGCAGGTGCCCGGGCAGCGCCATGCGCAGGTCGTCCGGCCAGGGATCGCCCATGCCCGTCATTGCCAGGCAGGCAAAGCCGCGCTCCCAGGCGGCAAAATCCCCGGGCGCGAGCTGCGCCACCTTCCACGCGTGGCCGGCGAACGCGGACAGCGCCGGGTGGTGCAGGGCATGCTGCCGGCAAAAGCGTTGCAGGCACGTGAGCGCAAGGCATTGCCTGGCAATCACGGAGAGCGTGTCTATCGATATGTCATGCATACATGAAGGGTGTTTCAAAATAATGGCCAGCCTCGGCTGAATGCGGCCGTGTCAACGTCCTGGCGCACGCTGGTTCAGCTTGAATCATTTCTCAAAGACAAGCCAGGACCAGCTCACCCCCGCTTGGCGATTCTGCGGCTGCACGGATGGCGCCTGCGTATGCAACATCACCTTGAGCTGATGTTGCATCGCGAGGTCTGCCGTTTCACTGGCGGGGACATCAAAGATGCGCCGCCCTTCAGGGGCCGGGCCATGTCGCAGGGACATGACGAGCATTGCGCCGGGCTTGAGCAAGGTGCTGATATTGCCCATTGCCGCCATCCTTTCTTCCGCTGCCAGATGCATCCAGACGGCCGCGACGACAATCAGGTCATACCTGCTCTGGCGCGCGCCGATCGCCGACAGCGCGGGCAGGCTATCGTCCACCCATTCAAGGTTGGCCACGGCCTGCGCCTTCATGCCCGCTTCGCGGAAGGCGGCAACGGGCTCAACGGCTGTCACCGTGTGCCCCAGGCTTGCCAGCCACGCCGCGTCGCCGCCAGTCCCGGCGCCGATATCGAGCACAGCGCCTGATCGCGTCGGCAAGAGATGACTGACGGGCCGATATTTATCCGGGAAATTGACGCTTGCGTAGCGGGCAATGAGCTGCCCGGCATTTTCCGCATAGCCCTCGGTGCCAGGGATGGTAGATGGATGCATGGGAGCGTGCATTTTCAGGCGGGACGACAGCCGTGGCGCAAAGTCGCACGTGGATGGGCGATTGACGACGCCATGTTCATTGAATGAAATTGCCTATTGTTTATTTATTAATAATGGGTGAATATTGCGTATATTATTGCGTATATAAGTTCAATTAAAGTATCCATGGAGAGTCATCTCATGACACAGTCCAGCAAGGTTTTTTCAGCCGTTGCGTTGAGATCATTGATACCCTCGTTCGCCTATCGCAGTAAATCCATACAGCAGGATACTGGCCTATTCCATGAGCCGAATGATTTTGTCATCCAGGTCGACGATGATGGACGATTCTGGGACAAGGAGGGGGCCGAGCGCGCACTTGACGTTATTCGGTATTCAGCGAAGAGCAAGAATACCATTGTAGTAGTTTTCGTCCATGGCTGGCATCACAATGCCGATCCCGATGATACCAATGCATTTGATTTTTCTCGTTCGCTTGCCAAGACCAGGGCTGTCCTGAATGATGCACCGCTTGGCGTCGCTGGACCCTATACGCGTTCGCGGATGAATCTGACCAGCAGCGGGGACGTGAATGTCATCGGCGTGTATGTCGGCTGGCGCGGTCGCTCGCTACCGATGCCGCTCAGTTTCTGCACTTTCTGGGGCCGTAAACGGGCGGCAGAACGGGTGGGGCAAGGCGACTTGCATCACTTTTTGCTCGCGCTCAATGGCCTTTATCGCGACCGCGGCGAAGCCCGGCGCGAGTCGGAAAATACGCCTTTCATGGGGTTGCTTGCGTTTGGGCACAGCTTTGGTGGGCAGGTCGTCTTCAAAGCTGTTGCTGAAACAATCGAAAAAGAACTGGCGGCTGACAAGGCCGGGCCATTGCAAGGTTTTGGCGATTTGACCGTGCTGGTCAATCCGGCACTTGAAGCGGCACAGTATGAAAATATCCACCAGATGGCATCGCGCCGCAGCTATGACAAAGCGCAGGCGCCAGTCATGTTGGTTATTTCATCCCAGGGCGATTGGGCTCGCAAGTGGGCGTTTCCTATCGGCCGCGCACTCGGCTCGACCATCAATGGCAAGCCTGACGATGACAGGTGGCCGTTGTGGGGCAAGGCGCTTGGCGAATATGGCCCGCAGCGAACCCACGTAATGAGCGTGAAGTTGGACGAGCCAGTTGTCGAGCAAAATTTCGATCCGGCCGAATATGAGCATAGTCCATGCAAGGTCGCGCAGCGCGACCTGTCTGCCGAAAAGAAATATGGAAATGTTGATTTCCGGCCGATAGAACCACACCGTCCCTACAATCCCTTCATTGTTGCCTACACGGATAACAATCTGGTGATTGGACATAGCGGTATTTTTGAAAATTCGCTGCGTAGCTTCATCAATGACTTTGTTGCCCTGACTCAAGGTAAGAGGATGATTGTAGGAGGGAAAACGCTGCAGTGTTAGCGTCGGCCTTTTGCCTGCGGCGTCGATGACAGCGACGCAGCTTGAAGAGGCGGGCCTTGAAATATTATTCTTGTCCGATTTTATTCTTTGCCTGCATGAATGCCTCCACGGGCAACTGAAAAAAGCGCGGCACCATGGCCGGCGACAGCTCGTCGCCGCCGTCCGCCATGGCCAGGCGGCCACTCAGCAGCAGCATCACGTAGCCGTGGCCCAGCGACCAGCCGGCGCTGGCGGCGGCCTTGTCCCAGCGCGCATCGAGGCCCGCTTCGCGCACGGCCGCGCCGGCCGTCTGCAGCACGTACTGGAAGCACGCCTGCGCCGCGTCCTGCAGGGCGGGGAACTGGCGCACGTCCTGGTGTTCGAACATCAGTCGGTAGTGGGCCGGCGCGGCCAGGGCGAATTCGATGTATTGCTGGCCCAGCAACTGAAAACGCTGTTCGGAAGGCAGGCTGCCCTGCGGCGGCAGTTCGGCTTCCCATTTGGCGATCAGGCTGGCGAAGCCGGCCGCCGCCACGTCGGCCAGCAAGGCTTCCTTGCTGGGGAAGTGGCGGTACACGGCGGCGATCGACACGCCCACCGTGCGCGCCAGTTCGCGCAGGGAAAGGGCGGCGTCGTGCTGTTGCGCCAGTTGCGCGATGGTGGCGGCGACCAGGGTGTCGCGCAGGTTGCCATGGTGATAATTGCTGTTCGTGCTCATGTTATGTTATCGCTGTTCACATTGTCGTGTATGATGGCCATGTTATCACTGAACACATGGAGAGCACATGCAAGAGATAAGCAACGTGGTACGCGCCGTGGCCTTGCCGCCAGGCGCCAGCATCGCCCCCTTGTATCCGGGCAGCAACCTGGCCGACGCGTATGCCGTCGAGTTGCCGACTGCGCAGGCGCGCCAGATGGACATGGAAAGCCTGGCGCGCGTGCTGCTGGGCAGTCAGCCGGGCTGGGCGCGCAAGCTGATGGTGGTGCGCGACGCCATCGTGGCGCGCTTCGGCATCCGGACGGCCAGGCAGATGGAAGCCAGGCCTGGCAAGCGCATCGGCATCTTCCGCATCTTTGCCGTCAGCGACGATGAAATCATCGTGGGCGAGGATGACAGCCACCTGGACTTCCGTTTGTCGGTGCTGCGCAACCGCGACGCGGGGCGGCATGGCAGCGTGACCATGTCCAGCGTCGTGCATTGCCATAATCGGGTGGGGCGCGCCTACATCCTGGTGATCCGGCCTTTCCACAAGCTGATCGTGCAGCGTTCGCTGGCGCGCGCCGTCAAGGGCGGCTTTGCCTGAGCGGGGAAGGCGGCTGGCGGTGCGGGCAATCTTGCTTATTCATGGCTGGTATTGCATACTGCACCACCAGCCTCATCACGATTCCCATGAACGATACGCTTCTCCTGCTGGGTTTTGCCACCACGCCGCTTGAACTGATTTCCTTTGTCCTGGCATTGACAACCGTTGCGCTGAACATCCGCCAGAATCACTGGGCGTGGCTGTTCGCCATCATTTCCTCGGCCGCCTACGGTTTCGTGTTTTTCGAATCGCGCCTGTATGGCGACATGGCCTTGCAACTGCTGTTCATCAGCGTCTCGTTCTGGGGCTGGTACCAGTGGCTGCATCCGGCCAGCGGCGGCAAGACCCTGCCCGTGACGCGCCTCGACGGCCGCGGCTGGCTGGCATGCGCCGTCGGCTGGCTGGTGGGCTTCCTGCTCATCGCCTGGCTGCTGACGACGACGGACACGGACGTGCCCCATGCGGACGGTTTCCTCACGGCAGGCAGCCTGGTGGGACAATTCCTGCTGTCGCGCAAGAAACTGGAAAACTGGATCGCCTGGATCATCGTCGACGTGCTGTACGTGTGGCTGTATGTGCACAAGGGCCTGACCCTGACGGCCGTGCTGTACGCGTTCTTCGTCGTGATGGCCGTCATCGGCTTGCTGGCGTGGAGGAAGTCGGCCCCGGCCGCGCCGAGCGCGATGGTCCTCAAGTGATGGAGCGTTGCGTGCGCGTGGCCATCCTGGGCGCGGAATCGTCGGGCAAGTCGACTCTGGCGGCGGCCCTGGCCGAGCGCCATGGCACGGTGTGGGTGCCCGAGTATTTACGCGAGTTTGTGGAAACGCAAGGCAGGGTGCCCGTCGCGGCGGATCAGTATGGTATTGCGCGTACGCAAGTCGAACGCGAAGCGGCCGCTGCCGCCCAAGCCCGCCACTTCCTGTTCTGCGACACGACGCCCTTGATGACGGTGGTGTACAGCCGCCATTATTTTCACGGTGCAGATGCGCAACTGGCGGCGCTGGCCGATGCCACGCAGTACGATCTGACCCTGGTCACGGCGCCCGACAGCCCCTGGGTGGCCGATGGCTTGCAGCGCGAGTCCGAAGCCGTGCGCCAATTGATCTACCGCTACCTGCTCGATGAGCTCGACGCGCGCGGCATCGTCTACCACGTGCTGCGCGACAGCCTGGAAGCGCGCCTGGAACAGGCGGCGCCTTTGCTGCAGCAGGCGCTCGCTGCGGCGCCTGCCATTTCCCTCAATTAAAAGTCAAACTGCGCCGAGACCTTGAAGGTGCGGCTGGCGCCCGGATACAGATAGCCATCCGATTCCGGCGTCACGTCGCGCCAGTAGAACTTGTCGGCCACGTTGTTGACGGCGGCGCGCAGCACGGCGCGCGTGCCGGCGATGCGCGTGGCGTACGCGGCGCCCAGGTTGAACACGTTGTACGACGGCACGAAGGTCGTGTTGCTGTACTCAAACGCTTTCTTGCCCGCATATTCCCAGCTGCCATTCACGCTCAAGCCCGCCACCTGTTGCACGGCGTAATCCGCATGCACGGCCGCCTTGAAGGCCGGCACGTTGGGCACGCGCTTGCCGTCGAGGTCGGCATTGCCCGTGCCTGACTGCTGGCTGTTCAGGGCCGTCACGGACGCGCCCAGGCTCAGGCTGGACGATGCCTTGCCCTGGGCCGACAATTCCAGCCCCCGGTGCTGGGCCTGGCCTTCGCGCACGAAGTTGTAGGCGCTCTTGCTGCTGTCGACGTACTGGTTGAATTCCAGGCCCTTGCGGATCTGGAACAGGCTGGCCGTCAGCATGAAGTCCGGCGTCACATCCATCTTCACACCCAGTTCGATCTGCTTCGAGCGGCTGGGCGACAATTCCACGTTCGCATTGAGCGCCTTGCGGTCGGCCGTGCCGCCATGTTCCATGCCCTGCGAATAGGCCGCATACACGGAGAGATTGTCGAGCGGGGTGTAGACGAGCGAGACGTTGGGCAGCAGGAAATCGTGCTTGGCGCGGATTTCCGTATCGGCCTTGAGTACATACTGGTAGCCGTCGACATTGATATGGCGCAAGCCGCCATGCAGTTTCCAGTCCGGCGCCAGGCTGACGATGTCCTGCACGAAGACGGAGTTTTCCGTGTCCTTGCGCACCAGGCGCACGGGGCCCGTGACGCCGGGCGAGGTGCCGACAATCTGCGGCTGGTAGATGTTGCTCACGCCCACCCAGTCGTACACGTACAGACCGGCGCGGTCCTTGCGGCGGAAGGTCGAGACGCCGGCCGTGAATTCATGGCGCAGGGAACCGGTGGTGAACTTGCCCTGGATCATGGCTTGCGCGCTCAGCGGTTTTTTCGTCTCGCCCAGGCTACGGTAGTCATACACGTCGAAGTCGCCATTGCCGCAGAAGCCGGGGTACAGGTCTTGCGCGCTGCAGCCGTACGGGAAGGCCGTGTAGTCGTCGCGCTTGAACGAGTGCTGGTTGGCCGACAGGGTGGCATGCCAGTCGTCATTGAACGCGTACTGGAAGCGCAGGCCGAGATTGCTGGTGACGGTTTCCACGGGACGCGTCCACGGCTGCAGGTTGAGCATGGCGTCGGCGCTGATGCCGGTTGGCAAGGTTTTATTGTTCAGCAGCTGGAAGCCGGGCGCCGTCGCCTGCGCCTTGTCCTGGTAGTCGGCATCGATTTGCAGCAGCGCTTGCGGGGAAATCTGCCAGTCGAAGGCGCCGGAAATGAACTTGCGGTTGCCGTCCGCGCCCTTGATGTAGGAGCGCAGGCGCTCGGCCGCCACGTTGACGCGGTAACCGAAGCGCGTGTCTTCCAGGCGGCCGCCCAGGTCGATGGCGCCGTACACGGTGCCGCGCTCGCGCGTTTCCACGGTGACCGTGCGCAGCGGGGCGGCGGTGGGACGCTTGACGATGAAGTCGATCACGCCGCCCGGCGCGGCCACGCCTGCCTGCAAGCCGGCCAGGCCCTTCAGCACTTCGATGCGTTCCTTGTTTTCCAGCGGGATTTGCGTGTCGCCAGGAATGGCCACGCCATCCTTGCGGTAGCTGGAATTGTTGTCGAGCTTGAAGCCGCGGATGGAAAACTGTTCCGCATAGCCGACGGCGTTGTAGGCGTCGTTGATGCTGGTGTCGAGCTTGACTGCATCGCTGAGATTGCGGATCTGCAAGTCCTGCATGTCTTTTTGCGAAATGACGGTGACGGATGCCGGCGTCTGCAGCAGCGGCGCGTCACTGAAGCCGCCCACGGAGGCGCGCTTGGCGGCCGGCGCCTTGCTGGCCGTGACGACGACTTCGGCCATGCTTTGCGCCTGCGGGTCGGCTGCGTCGGAAGCCAGGGCGGGCGCGGCAAACGCGTGCAGGATGGCCAGGGTCAGAACAGAAACGGATAAATTCGGTGTGGACATAGATTGCTCGTGGTTCAAGCCGTCTCTGGGAAAGAGCACGGCAGGCTGCTTGTTCGGCTGGCGCCAACGCAGGAGCTATCAAAGGAGGGAGGTACTTTGCGCTTTCCTTCGCTGGCATTATCCAGATCAGGTACGAAGGGTATCTCTCACCCGGATGACTGCTCCAGGACCCCTAGCGAAATGACAGCTTAGCATGAACCACGGCCAGCTGTCCCACCCGGCTGACCGTTTTACAACAGTGTGGTGCGAATCTACAGACTGAGTTCCAGCACCTTGCGGCTGACGGCGGGCGTCACTTCGCGCTGTTCGCCCAGGGCCGTCATGCCGTGCGCTTCCAGGGCGGACACGACGGCGTCCACGCTGGCGTGATTCAGGCCGTAGTCGGCCAGGCGCGTCTTGACGCCCATGTGGCGGAAGAAGAATTCCGTGCGCGCGATGGCGGCCTCGATGCGGCCGTCCTCGTCGCCGCCGTCCAGGCCCCACACGCGGGCCGCGTATTGCAGCAGCTTGGCGCGCTTGGCTTGCTTGCGCACGCGCAACATGCTGGGCAGGATGATGGCCAGGGTTTGCGCATGGTCGAGTTCGTACAAGGCCGTCAATTCGTGGCCGATGGCGTGCGTGGACCAGTCCTGCGGCACGCCCACTCCGATCAGGCCGTTCAAGGCCAGGGTGGCGCTCCACATCACGTTGGCGCGCACGTCGTAGTCGTCCGGGTGCGACAGGGCTTTTGGGCCTTCTTCGATCAGCGTCAATAAAATGCCTTCGGCGAAGCGGTCTTGCACGGACGCGTTCACAGGGTAGGTCAAATACTGTTCCATCACATGCGCAAACGCATCGACGACGCCATTGCCCACCTGGCGCAGCGGCAAGGTGAACGTCTTCGACGGGTCCAGCACGGAGAATTTAGGATAGACCTTGCGGCTCATGAACGAGCGCTTTTCCTGCGTGGCCTTGCGCGTGATCACGGCCGAGCCATTCATTTCGGAACCCGTGGCCGGCAAGGTCAACACGGTGCCGAAGGGCAGGGCGGCTTCGACGATCTTGCCGCCTTTGGCCAGGATGTCCCAGGCCACGCCTTCGTGCAGGGCGGCCGCGGCGATGAACTTGGTGCCATCGACCACGGAACCGCCGCCGACGGCCAGCAGGAAATCGATGCGCTCGCTTTTCACCATGGCCACGGCCTGCATCAGGGTTTCATAGCTGGGATTGGGTTCGATGCCGGCAAATTCCAGCACCGTATGGCCGGCCAGCGCCGCCTTGACTTCATCGTAGACGCCGTTTTGCTTGATGCTGCCGCCGCCATACGTCATGAGCACTCTGGCCTGGGGCGGGATCAGCGCCGTGATGGCGGCGATCTGGCCCTGGCCGAAAAGGATTTGCGTCGGATTGTAAAAGTCGAAATTGAACATGGGGCTCCTGCCGCTGAGGTTTAGGCTGTTGCTGAGCCATGATTATGGCCGAATGGGTGGAAACGTGCCGTGGACGCTTGAGCTTTTCGTCCGCGCGGTGGAGAATGCAGCCGATGTCACCACCACGCGAAAAGGAATGCGCATGACCACCGTCCCACTGGAAGAATCCGGCCTGCCGGCCACCGCGCTCGACATGCACCGCGCCATCGGCGCCACCATCGCCGCACTGCAGGCGCTGGACTTGAACAGCCAGCGCTTCGAGGCGTGCACGGACCCGGAACTGCGCCGCGTGCTCGCGCATGCGGGCGACACCAGCCGCAAGGAAGCGGCCATGCTGCTCGAATGGATGCGCCGCCGCGACGCGCGCCTGGACACGGCCATGAAGGAAGCGCTGTTCAAGGCGGGGCCGATTGTTGCCCAGTATCACTATGACGAGAAAATATTGTAACTATTGGTTTGTTGCTGTGGCGTACCATGCGCCACTTTCGCATCGCTTCGCGTAGACTGTGCCCCTAATTAAATTTAACGTCGGATAGCAGCGGCTGTCCGGTGTATTTCAGGGGGCTTCAAGAAATGAGATCATTACCATACCGAGAAGGCAGCTGGTTTGCCGTGCCCTTGCCGGGCGGCGGCTATGCCGTCGGCGTGGTGGCGCGCAGGGCGCCTGCCGGGCGCATCATGCTGGCGTATATGTTCGGGCCGAAGCGCGACAGCTTGCCCACGCTGGAAGAGCTGGAAGGCTTGCGCCCGGAACAGGCCGTGCGCCGCCTGCGCACGGGCGACATGGCCCTGCTCAACGAGCGCTGGCCCCTGCTGGGCGACAGCCGCCACTGGGAGCGCGATGCCTGGCCCATGCCGGCCTTTATCCGCCGCAATGAATCCTTGCAGCGCGCCTGGCGCGCCAGCTATGCGGATGCCGACCCTGCCAAGCTGAACCGCGAGGAATCGATTCCCTTCGATACGCCGGGCATGGAAAGCGATTCCCTGTACGGCTATGGGGCGACGGAATTGTTGATGAATAAATTGCTGGCGCAGGAACAGGCGTCCGCCTGAGCGGCAGGGAACGGCACAACTGTACCGTTCCCGTCCGTTTACGCCGCTGGCAAGCTGATCTGAAACGCGAGGCCGCCGCCTTCGCGGTTGCGCACTTGCAATTCGGCGCCATGGCGCAGCAGCACGCGGTCGACGATGGCCAGACCTAAGCCTGCGCCATTGGCCTGACCACGCGCCGTGTCGAGGCGGGTGAACGGCTTCATCAGCTGCTCGATCTTTTCCGCCGGCACGCCCGTGCCGTGGTCCTGCACCTCAATGATCACTTTTTTCGCGCCGTGGCTGGTGCGCACCTGGCAGGCGATGTCGATTTCCGTCACGTCGCTGTCCGGCGTCTTGCCATAGCGGCGCGCATTTTCGATCAGGTTGTTCAGCACGCGGCGCAGGTCCGTGGGGTTCCCCATCGCATGCGCGCCGTCGGCGATGCTGGCGTTGATCTTCACGTCCGGCAGGCGCATCGCTTCGCGCGTCATGTCGTTGAGCAAACCACTGAGGTCGACGTCGGTAAAGCTCGACGCCTCCGTCGGCCTGGCATAGTCGAGGAACTGGCCGATGATGGCGTCCATTTGCCCGATATCGGACTGGATGCCTTCGCGCGCCTCGTCCGACAGGTTCGCCATTTCCACTTCCAGCTGCATGCGCGCCAGCGGCGTGCGCAAGTCGTGCGAAATGCCGGCCAGGATCACGGCGCGGTCCGATTCCACCTGTTTCAGGTCGTCGACCATCTGGTTGAAGCTGCGGTTCGCCTCGATGATTTCGATCGGCCCCTTTTCCGGCAGCGGCGCCGGCTGCTTGCCCTTGGCGATGTCGCGCGCGGCCGCCGTCAAGCGCGACAGCGGCAGATTGATCAGGCTGGAAATGATGGCCGCGCCCAGCAGGGACAGCAGGGACACGAGGCTGGCCCAGCCCAGCCACTGGAAGCCCGTCAGGCCGCGCAGGCGCTCGCGGTCCAGCATCAGCCAGTATTCGTCGTCGTCGATCTTGAAGCTGACCCAGAAGCCGGCCACGCCGTTGACGCGCGCGGAAAAGCGCGTGTCCTTGCCCAGCTTGGCCTTCACCAGCGCCTCGATGTCGGGCATCAGGTAATTGTCGGGCGGCGGCTCGATGCGGTCGTCCTCTTCCAGCGAGAAGATGCGGATGCCTTCATTGCTGACGAGGTCGAACAGCAGCTCGCGCCGCAACTCGGGCGCCGAGTGCGTCAAGGCCGCATGCGTGATGGTGACGACGGAAATGATCTGGGCGGAAATCTGCTGCGCCTGCGGCTCGCGCTGGATGAAGGAAATCATGCTGAACCACGCGATCATGCTGACCGTGGTCAAGGTGCCGAGCAGCAAAAAGGTGCGCCAGAACAAGCCGCTTTTCAGCCGCGCCAGGCTGATATCGGGAAAAAGCTTCATCATGCCTCGCCAGCGATCAGCGCGGCTGTCCGTCCGGGATGAAGACGTAGCCGAGGCCCCATACGGTCTGGATGAACAGCGGGCTCGACGGATCTGGCTCGATCAGCTTGCGCAGGCGCGAGATTTGCACGTCCAGGCTGCGGTCGAACACTTCGTATTCGCGGCCGCGGGCCAGTTCCATCAGTTTTTCGCGCGACAGGGGCTGGCGCGCATGGCGGGCAAACACTTTCAGCACGGAAAACTCGCCCGTGGTCAGGGGCACCGTTTCGCCATTCTTTTTCAGGGTACGCGTGCCCAGGTCCAGCACGAAGTCGCCGAATTCGAAGGTTTGCGGCGTTTCCGACGGCGCGCCCGGGATTTCATCGGGACCCTTGCGGCGCAGCACGGCGCCGATGCGGGCCACCAGCTCGCGCGGATTGAACGGTTTCGGCAGGTAATCGTCGGCACCCATTTCCAGGCCCACGATGCGGTCCACGTCTTCGCCCTTGGCCGTCAGCATGATGATCGGCGTCTGGTCGCCCGCGCCGCGCAGGCGGCGGCAGATCGACAGGCCGTCTTCGCCCGGCAGCATCAGGTCGAGCACCAGCAGGTCGTAGCGTTCGCGCAGCCACAGCTTGTTCATGGCCGTCGCGCTCTCTGCCGTGAAGACATTGAAACCCTGTTCGGTCAGGTAGCGGCGCAGCAGGTCGCGCAGGCGCACATCGTCATCGACCACCATGATTTTTGCCTGGTGGCCGTGGATCGATTGCGTTGGTGTGTTGCTGCCGGAAGTGGAGGTTGTGGTCATTTAGGGTGTCGTGTTATCTTATATTAGTTGCTATAGTAACGCCTCGCGCGGCGTCGGCAAGGGGCTGTGGCGACCCATTACAAAGTGTTACAAACTTTACCCAATTACTCTTACTGCACCGTGTAAAGCATCATACACTGGGGCCACAGTGGAAATCAGCTTTAAGTTTATACGGCATCGCGGAAGAGGAACTCAATGAATATCTTTACTAAAAAAATTCACGCCGCTCCCAGCGCAGCTATTGCCGCACGTACAACTGTGCTGTCCGCATTTGCCGTTTGCTCCGTGTTTGCCGCCAGCCTGGCGTCAGCGCAAAACCAGCCGCCGCCACGCCGTGACGACCAGCAGCAAATGCAGGCCCAGCGGTATGAACAGGTACAGCGCACCAGCAGCAATGATACGCGAGTGCGCGAACAGCGTGACGCACGCAGTTTCGACACGCGCGCCGAAGAGCAGCGCCGCGCCAACGAAGGCGCCGACGCTTCGCGCCGCACGGGCCGCATGACGCCCGACGAGCGGCGCGACCTGCGCCGCCAGATCAACGAAGTGGGCCAGGATATCTATTCCAACCCGCCGCGCCGCTAGGCAGCCATCCCCCCTCCGACAGGGCCATCTCGCAAGACATGGCCCTGTTTGCATCTGGCCGCATGCATTGTTGCTGAGTCAGGCACACGGCCCCGCCCCGTGATATTGTTCTAGTGCACGGAGGCAATTCTTTGAAATGGCTGCTGGGGGAGGCAAGGCGTGAGCGACGACGACACACCCGTTCCGGATGCGGTCCCCGCAGGCGGCTTGCCGCACGGCCTGGTCCAGCGCGACGAGGGCGTGTTCCTGGACCTGTCGCTGGCGCCGGCGCAGCTGCGCGCCGCCGTCGACCAGCTGTTCCAGTCGGGGCAGTTGCTGGCGGGCCTAGATTACGGTTTGTTCCTGCTGACCCTGTTCCATGCGCCCGCACCCCGCGCCGCGCCCAAGGGTGACGCCTTGCTGCGCATCGCCGTGCGCGTGGCGCCATTCCCGCCCCAGCGCCGCGCGCTGTATAAACAGATCAAGATCCGTGGCGACAACGCCGAGTTTTACTTTGAAACCTTGCCTGCCGACGCGGATGGCCAGGCGCCGGCGCGCCGCGAGTTTGACGAGCTGGTGGCTGACTTGTGGTGCAAGGGCGTGCACTACGGCATCGATAGCGTGGCCGTGCGCGCCATGCTCGCCAGCGGCAAGGCCGAGCGCATCACGGTGGCGCGGGTGCTGCCGCCGCAGCCGGGGCGCGACGCCCAGCTGGTCGAAGTGTCGCAAGGCATCCACCGCGACGACGCGCCGCGCGAACGCTCCGATGGCCGCCTGGATTTGCTCAGCTTCAAGAACCGCTTCCCGCAAGTGAAAAAGCACGCGCGCCTGCTGCGCCTGCTGCCGGGCACGCCCGGCTTGCCTGGCTATGACCTGGCCGGCAAGGCGCTGCCGCCGTCCGCGCCGCTGGAACTGGACCTGGCTGCGGTGGCGGGGCCAGGCACGTCGGTCGAGTATTTCAGCGATGGCGCTTTCGTCGTCGCCACCATGGATGGCTATGTGAATGTCGATGAGCACGGCAAGATGTCGATCGAAAACAAGATCGTCAGCCGCGAAGGCGTCAGCAGCCGCACCACTGGCAATCTGAAGCTGCGCGCCGCCTACGAGGAGTACGGCGAAGTGCAGGAGCAGCGCCAGCTCGACGGCAGCGACATCACCATCCATGGCGACGTGTATGGCCATCTGCACTCGCATGGCGGGTTGATATGGCTCAAGCGCAACCTGGTGGGCGGCACGGCCTTCAACGAGCACGGCGACGTGCGCGTCGAGGGCGTCGCTTCCGGTTCCGTGCTGCAGGCGCTGAGCGGCGAAGTGCACGTGAAGCGGGCCGAAAGCTGCGTCATCGCCGGCACGCGCGTGGTGATCGACAGCGCCAGCAATTGCGAGATCATCGCCGACGAGGTCGTCATCGAACTGGCCGAAGGCTGCGCCGTGGCGGCGCGCACCATCCGCATCGGCAGCGCCGGTCCCCGCAGGCAGGTGGAAATGCTGCTGTTCCCCCTCGTGCCCGACTTGAGCGCGCTGGAGCAAAAGATCGGGGAAAGCCTGGCGAAGGCGGCGCAATTCCTGCAGGTGCAGCACAAGCGCCAGCAGGAAATAGATGCCATCGCGCAATTGCCCGAGGTGCGCAACTACCTGACCCTGGCGGGCCAGCTGCGGCGCGGCGAATTGCAGCTGCAGCCAATGCAACAGGTGCAGTACGACAAGCTGGCCGCGCGCATCGCTCCCGTGCTGAAAGAGGTGGCGCGGCTGCGCGTGGAAGTGAAACAGTCGGAAATCCTGCACGCGCAGATGCTGGCGCTGGTGGAACAATTGCGCCAGGAGCGGCAGGCGATGGCGGGCCAGTCGCGCTGCTCCCTGGGCCTCGTCGATGGCGAGACGACGGTGCGCGCCCTCGTCGTGCCGCCCGGACCGGCCAAGGTCTACGACCGGCCGCCGAAGGAAATCAAGGCCTTGCTGCGCAGCGCCACGCCGGCCACGCAGCCCGTGTTTGCGGACAGCACGGGCAGCCTGGACTGGACCTACCAGCCGCCACTCTGATCAGTCGATAACCTTGCCGCGAGATTGTTTGAGGACGCTGTGCGTGCTCTTGCTGTCGAGACGGCGCCGCTGCGAGCTGCGCGTGGGCTTGGTGGCGCGGCGCACGGCGGGCAGGAAAGTCACGCTGTCGATGATTTCCTGCAAGCGCCGCAACGCCTCTTCCTTGTTCTGCTCCTGGCTGCGCGACTGCTGCGCCTTGAGCACCAGTACGCCATCCTTGCTGATGCGGCTGTCGCGCAGGGCCAGCAGCCGTTCCTTGTACGCTTCCGGCAGCGACGAGGCGGCGATGGGGAAGCGCAGATGGATGGCGCTGGACACCTTGTTGACGTTCTGCCCGCCCGGACCCTGGGCGCGGATGGCGGAAAATTCAACTTCAGCGGGGTTGACGAGGTGTTGCATGGCCTGCCTGTGGGGGGATGATGTGGGTATTGTAAGGGAAGATGGCTGCGCCGGCGCAAGGCGGGGCGCCGAGGTCAGGCTGGCCTTCCGGGAAAGTTGAGTTTTCTCAACGCCGCCTGCGGCGATGCTGGTTAGCATGGGGCCAACGTTGCGCCACTGCGCATCCTGGCAGCGCTTACCGGATGAAAGGAACACCATGCAGCCCACGACCACGCCTGGCGCCGCAACCGCGCAATACCTGACGCAGTACTTGAGCTTCCGGCTGGGCGGCCTGGAATACGGCCTCGATTACCGTTGCGTGCGGGAATTGCGCCCCCTGAAGGAACTCGACCGTTTTTCCTCGGAAGGGGAAGTGCTGCACAGCGTGGCCGTCTCGCGCGGCGTGATCATTCCCATCGTCGACATGCGCGCCGCGTTCGGCAGCGCCCACGGCGCGCCCGACCCGGCCACCGACGTGATCATCCTGCAGCTGAGCAATGGCGTGATGGGCATGGTGGTCGATGGCGTCACCGATATCGTCAGCCTGGCGCCCGCCGACATCGCCGCCGTGCCCGGCCTGGGCGAGACGGAAGCCGATTATCTGCTGGGCCTGGGCACGGTGGCGGGACGCCGATTGATCCTCGTCGACATCGACCGCCTGATGGCGATCCGCAGCCCCAGCCCCATGCAGGCGGCATAAAAAAAGACGACCCGGAAGTCGTCTTTTGTCGCTACTTGCTTAACCGAGCTTTTCGAGTTGATCTTGCAAGTCCAGCCATTCCGCTTCCAGTTGCGCCAGGTCCTTGGTGAAGAAGGTCTGGTCGGCCAGCAATTGCTTCAGCTTGGCCTTGTTGGCCGCGTCATAGATGGTCGGCTCGCCCAGCTTGGCGTCGGTTTCCGCCTTTTGCGCATTGCGCTTGGCGATCTGCTCTTCCTGGCGCTTGATCTTGTTTTCGATCGGCTTGCGCAGGGCGGCCGTTTTCTGGCGCTCTTCCGCTTCCTTGCGCTTGTCGCGCACGGGCGCGGCAGGGGCGGCGGCTACCGGCGAAGGTACGGAAGACGTCACGGGGAAGTCCGTCTTGTTGGCTTTGCCGGCGGCCGGCAGCACGTCCGTGCCTTTGCCCAGCTTGGTCTTGAACAGCCAATCCTTGTAGTCGTCCAGGTCGCCGTCGAACGGTTGCAGCTTGCCGTCGGCAACGATGATGAATTCGTCGGTGGTGGCGCGCAGCAAGTGGCGATCATGGGACACGACGACCAGGGTGCCTTCGAACTGGGCCAGCGCTTCCGTCAGCGCTTCGCGCGTTTCCAGATCCAGATGGTTGGTCGGTTCATCGAGCAGCAGCAGGTTCGGACGCTGCCAGACGATCAGGGCCAGCGCCAGACGGGCTTTTTCGCCGCCCGAGAACGGTGCGATCGACGCGGTGACCATGTTGCCGGGGAAGTTGAAGCCGCCGAGGAAGTTGCGCAGTTCCTGCTCGCGCACGGTCGGGGCGATCTTCGCCAGATGCCACAGCGGCGATTCGTCGTGGCGCAGCATTTCCACCTGGTGTTGGGCGAAGTAGCCGATGTTGAGGCCCTTGCCCATGGTGGCGTCGCCCGTCAGCGGCATCAGTTCGCCGGCGATGGTCTTGATCAGGGTCGATTTGCCGGCGCCATTCTGGCCCAGCAAGCCGATGCGCTGGCCGATCTGCAGCGAAAACTTGATGCCGTTGACGATGGTTTTATGCGTGATTTCGCCCGTCGCTTCGTTCTCGATCTTGTAGCCCGCATCGACGTCTTCCATCACCAGCAGCGGGTTCGGAGCCGACAGCGGCTCGCGGAATTCGAACGAGAATTCGGCGGCGGCGCGCAGTGGCGCCAGTTCTTCCATCTTCGCCAGCGCCTTCATGCGGCTTTGCGCCTGGCGGGCCTTCGAGGCTTGCGCCTTGAAGCGGTTCACGAACGATTCCAGATGGGCGCGCTTGCGCTGCTGCTTTTCCAGCGCGCCGGCGGCCAGGATCATCTGCGCCGCGCGTTGGCGTTCGAAGCTCGAATAGTTGCCCGAGTAGCGTTTCAGCTTGCGCTCGTCGATATGCACGACCACGTTGACGACTTCATCGAGGAAGTCGCGGTCATGGGAAATGATCAGCAAGGTGCCGGCGTAGCGCTTGAGCCAGTCTTCCAGCCAGATGATGGCGTCCAGATCCAAGTGGTTGGTCGGTTCATCGAGCAGCAGCAGGTCGGACGGGCACATCAGCGCTTGCGCCAGGTTCAGACGCATGCGCCAGCCGCCGGAGAAACTGGCCACAGGTTGCTGCATCTGGTCCAGCGTGAAGCCCAGGCCCAGCAGCAATTGCTCGCCGCGCGATTGCACGGTGTAGGCGTCGGCATCGGCCATGGCGCTGTAGATTTCGCCGATGGCGATACCGTTTTCCGACGTGGCAGGCTCCGATTCCAGGCGCGCCAGTTCCGCTTCCAGTTTGCGCAGGGTGACGTCGCCATCGATCGCATAGTCGAGCGCGGCACGGTCCAGCGGCGGCGTTTCCTGCGCCACGTAAGCCACGCGCCACTTGGCCGGGAAATCGATCTCGCCCTGGTCAGGGTGCAATTCGCCACGCATCATGGCGAACAGGCTCGATTTGCCCGCGCCATTGGCGCCGATCAGGCCGATCTTGTCGCCCGGATTGAGGGTGACATCGACTTGTTCGAGCAACGGTTTGATGCCGCGCATCAGGCTTACTTGTAGGAAACGTATCATTTTTTTCTTTGTGTTGTAAATTAAGGCGCTGCGCGCTGACGCCAGCGCTTATACCAGCTTGAGCTGCTCGGCCGTCAGCAGGAAGACCATGTCGTCGCCGGCGCTCGTCGTCAGCCAGGTCAGGCCCAGCTCGCCGAAGGCCGCTTCCGCGTATGCGCGTTCGTTGCCGATTTCAATCATCAGGATGCCGTCATCCGTCAGGCGCTCGGCCGCGCCGGCGATGATCTTGCGCACCAGGTCCATGCCGTCGCTGCCGCCGTCGAGGGCGATTTGCGGTTCGGCCAGGTATTCCTGGGGCAGGGCGCCCATCGACGCGGAATTCACGTACGGCGGGTTGCTGATGATCAAATCATATTTCTTGGTCGGCACGTTCGTGTACAGGTCCGATTCGATCAGGGTGACGCGGTCTTGCAGCTTGTACGTGTCGACGTTGCGTTTGGCCACGGCCAGCGCATCGGCGGAAATGTCCACGGCGTCGACCTGGGCGTTCGGGAAGGCGTCGGCCATCATGATAGCCAGGCAGCCCGAACCGGTGCACAGTTCCAGGATGTTTTCCACGGCTTCCGGTTCCGCCACCCACGGCGAGAAGTATTCAGGGATCAGCTCGGCGATGAAGGAGCGGGGCACGATCACGCGCTCGTCGACGTAGAAGTTATACGTGCCCAGCCAGCCTTCCTTGGTGATGTAGGCGGCCGGCACGCGGTCGATGCTGCGGCGGTCGATGACGCTCATCACGCTGGCCACTTCCGACGGCAGCAGCTTGGCGTCGAGGAACGGTTCGAGCTTGTCGAGTGGCAACTTCAACGTGTGCAGGATCAGATAGGCCGCTTCGTCGAACGCTTCGGCGCTGCCGTGGCCGAAAAACAGCTTGGCGGTATTAAAACGGGTAACGGCGTAGCGCAGCAGGTCGCGTGGCGTGGAAAACGGGTTCGGGGTCATGGCATTCTCGAAAAGACGGTGTTCTGGCCCGCCGTGACGGGCCTCGGTATTCTGGTTCAGACGGGCAGCAAATGCTCCAGGGTGCGCCGGTAAATATTCTTCAGGGGATCGATGTGGCGCAGTTCGATGTGCTCGTCGATCTTGTGAATACTGGCATTGGGCGGCCCGAATTCTATCACTTGAGGGCAGATTTGCGCGATAAACCGGCCATCCGAGGTGCCGCCCGTGGTCGACAGCTCCGTCGTGAGGCCCGTTTCTTCCAGGATGGCGGCCGACAGCGCATCGCTCAAGGTGCCGCGCGGCGTGAGGAAGGGCAGGCCGCTCAGGGTCCACTGCAAATCGTATTGCAAGTCATGCCGGTCGAGGATGGCGTGCACCCGTTCCTGCAATCCCTCGGCCGTGCTGGCCGTGGAAAAGCGGAAATTGAAGTCGATCACCATGTCGCCCGGAATCACGTTATTCGCGCCCGTGCCCGCGTTGATATTCGACATTTGCCACGAGGTGGGCAAGTAATACTCGTTGCCCGCATCCCATTTTTCCTCGACCAGGTCGGCCAGCGCCTGCGCCGCTTCGTGGATGGGATTCATTGCCAGGTGCGGGTAGGCGATATGGCCCTGCACGCCCTTGATCGTCAAACGGCCCGACAGCGAACCGCGGCGGCCATTTTTGATCATGTCGCCCAGCTGCGCGCTCGACGTCGGCTCGCCCACCAGGCAATAGTCGATCTGTTCGCCCCGCGCCTTCAGTTGCTCGCACACGATGACGGTGCCGTCCGTGGCCGGGCCTTCCTCGTCGCTGGTGATCAAAAAGGCGATCGAACCCGTGTGCTCCGGCGTGGCGGCGATAAATTCCTCGCAGGCAATTACCATGGCGGCGATCGAGGTCTTCATGTCGGCCGCGCCACGGCCGTACAGCTTGCCGTCGCGGTGCGTGGGAATGAAGGGCAGCGAACGCCATTGCTCGACGGGGCCGGTCGGCACCACGTCCGTATGGCCGGCAAAGACGAACACGGGCGACGTCGTGCCGCGGCGCGCCCACAGATTGGTGACGTCGTTCGACTGTATCGTTTCGCAGACAAAGCCCAGCGGTGTGAGGATATCGATCAGGTGCTGCTGGCAGCCCTTGTCGTCGGGCGTGACCGAAGACAGGGCGATCAGTTTTTCGGTCAGGGCGAGGGTTTTGGAGGTGGTCATGGGTAAGGTCGTGCCGGCAACATCGTTCCGGTGGTCAACTAAGTATGGTTACAGCGAGAAAAGGGTCTGGTACTGCGCATCCGAAAACGCCACGCTGAACTGGCCATCCTTGTCCAGCACGGGGCGCTTGATGATGGACGGGTTTTCCAGCATCAGCTCCAGGGCGCTGGCCGCGTCGGTGATCGATGCTTTGCGCTCGTCGGACAGGGCGCGCCACGTCGTGCCTTTCTTGTTGACCAGCACGTCCCATGGCAATTGCGCCAGCCACGCCTCGACGGTGGCGCGTTCCAGGCCCTGCTTCTTGAAGTCGTGGAAGGTGAAATCGAGTTGCTGCGCGGCCAGCCAGGTGCGGGCCTTTTTGACGGTATCGCAGTTGGGGATACCGTAGAGTGTAATGGTCGTCATGGGTAGGGCTAAGGGGGTATGAATGCGGTTCGCTTGATCGCGGCGCTTGCGCTGGCGCGATATGCGATGTTAGCCGACATTATACAGTCGATGCGCAGTCGATGCGGCAGTGCAACAAGGTTGCATGTTCATGGCAGGTTCAGGGCCAGGCGCTGCGGATGCCCAGCAGCGTGGCGGCCTGGCCGAAGTCCGGATGGGCCGAGAGCGGCGTGGCGGACGCCAGCGAACTACCCAGTTAGCACGTGTCGTATCAGTTCGCCCGTGGCATGGCCGGAGATCCGGTACAGCGTGGCGGGATCGCAATGCGCCGTCTGCAGCGCTGCGGGCAGTTGCGGCAGACGGGGCAGGCGCAAGATTGCCACGGTCGTGCTGTTATTCGTCTGCGTAGGCGCGGGCGGCCGCCAGCACGGCATCGAGCTTGCCTTTGGCCAGGGCCTCCAGCGGCGACTTGCCGCCCAGAGACAGGCGCGGGACAGTAAAAAAATCCCATTTGGCGGCGCCGGGCAAGTCGCCGAGGATTTTGCTGATTTTTTCCAGGATGTGGCGGTCGTGGCGGGGATCGGCGAAAAATGCTGGATAGACATATTCTCCGGAGGCGCCGCGCAAGGCAAACAGGCGTCTGGCTTTCAGTGCCGCACTGAGCGCTTGCGGCGTGACTTCCAGCCGGGTGCGCAGTTCCGGGCCGGATAGCAAGCTGTGCGACGCCAAGTCTTTTTCACGCTGCTGCCGTTCCTGCTCTTCCAGGCCGCGCATGAATTGCCGGGTGCTGACGTGGCCGGCATGTGCGTCGATGCCGGAAACCCGGTTCAACTCCCGCTCGGCCACGATATCGAGGTCGCGCCGCATTTGCGCGAGCAGCGCGGGCCGGTCGTCGCGCGGTACGGCGTCCAGCAGCGATGCATACGCTTCCTGGAACGTATCTTGTGCAATATTAAAGCGCAAGCCGGTGGCGCTGGATGCGAGTGTGTCCGCCAGCTTGCTGGCCAGCGAGGGCGTGGCAGGCGCATGCCTGGTGTCGGCGGCGGCCTCATCGATCGTGCCGGTGTCGCCCTTGCCGGCAGGGGCGCGAGTATCCGAGGTGTTCGATGTATTCGACATGGCCCTATCCTTGAAACGCATGTTTCAGCATAGGACAGGAAGTCAAACAAAGCAAACAAAGCAAGGAAATTAAATATCTACACTTTGATGTATCACAAACCTTGAGTGTGGCTGGCTTACACGGGCCGTGGCGCCGCCTTGCCCGATTCGGCCGGGCCGAAATGCAGGCCCAGCCGCAGGGCCAGGGCGCGCAGGGCGCCGCTTTCCTGCAGGTGCAGGGCCAGCGCAATGTGGCCGTCGGGGCGCACCAGGTAGGCCGCGTCGCGGCCCAGGCCGGCCAGCTTGGCGGCGACATTGAAGGTGTAGCAATGCACGGGCAGTTTCAGCACGCGCGCCTCGTCCAGCAGTTCGGGCGCCGCTTCGCCATAGATGTGCAATTGCCAATCCATGCTGCGCAGGGCCGTGAAATTGTCTTGCGTGCCGTCCGAGAACCACGGCAGGCGGTCGCCGCCGCGCAAGTATTCCGCGTGGCCCGCGGACAGGGCGCTGTCTTCATAGCTGATCTGGATTTGCGACACGGTCCGGAACAGCAAGCGGCGCGCCCGCCCGAAGCCGGACAGGAAGGGCAGCGCGTGCGGCACCAGCCAGCGGCGCAGGAATTGCCCGGCGATGCCTTGCGCGACGATGGCCTGGAAGGCGCGGTCGGTGGTGGCGACGAGCTTGCGGGCAAACACGATGCGTTCGCTTTCATAGGTGTCGAGCAGGGCGTCGTTGCTTTGTCCCCGCAGCTTTTGCGCCAGTTTCCAAGCCAGGTTGACGGCGTCGCCCAGGCCCGTGTTCATGCCCTGGCCGCCCACGGGGCTGTGCAGATGGGCCGCGTCGCCGAGGATGAAGCAGCGCCGCTCGCGAAACTGCGCCGCCACCCGGTGATGCACTTTATAGGTGGAAAACCAGTTCACGTGCTCGACCTGGATATTCAGCAAGCTTTCCACCTGTTCCCGCACGTCGTCGAAGACGGGCGCGCCATCGGGGCGGTCGGGCAGGATGCCGATCAGGCGCTGCATGCCGCTGGTGCGCACGGGCAACATCAGCGCAAACGCATTCGCGCCCAGGTGGGCGTGCAAATCCGTATTCTTGCCGGCCACTTGCGCATCGGCCACGTAGTACAGGTGGTCGTAGGTGCCGCCGGAGAACGCGAAGCCGGCGATCTCGCGCACCTTGCTGCGGGCGCCGTCGCAGCCGCAAATATAGTTAAACGTACAATATTGGCGTTCGCCATTGTTGAGCAGGATGGCTTGCACTTCGCTATCGTCCTGCGTCCACAGGTCCAGCGCGACGTTCCATTCCACATGCACGCCGGCCGCTGCCAGCTTGCTGATAAGAAAGCGTTCATGCTCGTCCTGGGGCAGGCTCAGCACGAAAGGATAGGGGCTCAGGCCTTCGCCGATCTCGCCCAGCGCCAGTTTCACCAGCTCCTCGCCGCCTTCGTGAATGTGCATGGCATTGATCTTGATGCCCAGGCTGACCAGCTCGTCGGCAAAGCCCAGCTGCTGGTAAAACTCCAGGGTGCGTGCATGCACGGCCATGGCCCGCGACGCCTGGCCCGGTCCGCTGTTTTTATCGATGATGCGGCAATCGACGCCATGGCGCGCCAGACGCAAGGCAAGCATGAGGCCGGTAGGACCGGCGCCGACGATCAATACGGGAGGAGTATTCATGCCATCCAGTATAGGACAGGATGGGTGATGGCTGCGCGACGATTGAAGTTGCTAGTCGGAAATGAAAATGTCCCGCCGGGGCGGGACATTCAGGGTGTTACGTGCGCCTTACGGCGCAGTAATTAAATACCGCGCAGCAGTTCGTTGATGCCGGTCTTGGCGCGGGTCTTCGCATCCACGCGCTTGACGATCACGGCGCAGTACAGCGAGTACTTGCCGTCTTCCGAAGGCAGGTTGCCCGAGACCACGACGGAGCCGGCTGGCACGCGGCCGTAGGTGACTTCGCCCGTGGCGCGGTCGTAGATCTTGGTCGACTGGCCGATGTACACGCCCATCGAGATGACGGAATTTTCTTCGACGATCACGCCTTCGACGATTTCCGAACGGGCGCCGATGAAGCAGTTGTCTTCGATGATGGTCGGGTTCGCTTGCATGGGCTCCAGCACGCCGCCGATGCCGACGCCGCCGGACAGGTGGACGTTCTTGCCGATTTGCGCGCAGGAGCCGACGGTGGCCCAGGTGTCGACCATGGCGCCTTCATCGACGTAGGCGCCGATGTTGACGTAGGACGGCATCAGCACGACGTTCTTGGCGATGAAGCTGCCGCGGCGGGCGACGGCTGGCGGCACCACGCGGAAACCGCCCTTGACGAAGTCTTCCTTGGTGTAGTTGGCGAACTTGGTCGGGACCTTGTCGTAGAACTGCATCGTGCCGTCCGATGGCAGCACGACGTTGTCTTCCAGGCGGAACGACAGCAGCACGGCTTTCTTGACCCACTGGTTGACGACCCAGTCGCCCGAGGTTTTTTCCGCCACGCGGATGCTGCCGTTGTCCAGGCCATTGATGACGTGGGAGACGGCGTCGCGCAGTTCGGCCGTGCCGTTGCCCGGATTGATCTCGGCGCGGTTTTCCCAGGCCTGGTCGATGATGTTTTGCAGTTGTTGGCTCATGATGATGTCTTATTAGTGAGTTAATGCGGATGCGGAAAGCTGCTGGCAGAATTTTACTATGCGTAAGGCCGCTTCCAGCCCTTCGGCCGTTTCGGCCACGAGGGCCATGCGGATGCGGTTGCGGCCCGGATTGATGCCGTGCGCGTCGCGCGCCAGGTAGCTGCCAGGCAATACCGTCACATTATATTCGGCGTACAGGCGTTGCGCGAATTCGGTGTCGGACAGGCCCGTGCGGCTGACGTCGGCCCACAGGTAGAAGCCGGCGTCCGGTAATTGCACGTCCATCACCGATTGCAGCAGCGGCGTGATGGCGTCGAACTTGGCGCGGTACTTGGCGCGATTTTCCTCGACATGGGTTTCGTCGTTCCAGGCCGCGACGGAGGCCGCCTGCACGGCAGGGCTCATGGCGCCGCCGTGGTAGGTTCGGTAGAGCAGGAATTTTTTCAATACTTCGGCATCGCCGGCAACAAAGCCCGAGCGCATGCCCGGCACGTTCGAACGTTTCGACAGGCTGGAAAACACCACCAGGCGCGCATACGGGCGCTCGATGGTGGACAGGCCCAGCATGTGCGCCGCCTGCAGCGCGCCCAGCGGCGGCGTGTCGCCGTGGTAGATCTCGGAATAGCACTCGTCGGCGGCGATGACGAAATCGTAGCGTTCGGACAGGGCGAACAGATGTTCCCAGTCCGTCAGGCTCAAGACGGCGCCCGTCGGGTTGCCTGGCGAGCACAAAAACAGCAGTTTGACCTTTTCCCACACGCTGGACGGTACGCTGTCGTAGTCGCAGCCGAAATTGCGCGCCGGGTCGGAATTGACGAAATACGGTTCGGCGCCGGCCAGGTAGGCGGCGCCTTCATAGATCTGGTAAAACGGATTCGGGCTGATCACGAGCGAACCGGCGGCCGGATCGATCACCGTTTGTGCCAGCGCAAACAACGCTTCGCGCGAACCGTTCACGGGCAGGATTTGCGTGGCAGGATTGAGCTTGGGGATGCCGTAGCGGCGCTCGAGCCAGCCGGCGATGGCTGTACGCAAGGCTTCCGAACCGATGGTGGTCGGATAGCTGGCCAGGCCATGGATATTGTCGACCAATGCCTGCTCGATGAAAGCCGGCGTCGGGTGCTTGGGTTCGCCCATGCCCAGGCTGATGGGCGCATACTCGGGATTGACCGTCACGCCGGCAAACAGCTGGCGCAGCTTTTCAAAGGGATATGGTTGCAGTTTAGCAAGAAGTGGATTCACGGAACGGACCAGGGCAAGAGTGGAAAGACGATGTTGCTCAGCGATTGCTAGGCGATTGCTTGGCGCGGCAGACTTGATGCCGGTCAAATAATGAGCCGCGTCTTTCATTATAGCCGTCCTCGCGGGGCCGCTGTGCAAGCGGCATCGGCGTGAGGGCTGCCCGGCTTGCCACGGCATGCCGCAGCGGGGAGTGCCATGCCATGGCGCGGCAAGGTAAAATACGCTATGTCTACCTCACTTCCCACCCTGCTTGCCATTGAAACCTCGTCCGAACTCGCCTCCTGCGCCTTGTTGCGCGGCGATGTCGTCCTGTCCCGCGCGTCGTCGGGCGTGCGCACCCATTCCCAGTCCATCTTGCCGATGGTGCAGGAATTGCTCGCTGAAGCGGGCGTGACCCTGGCCGACGTCGACGCCATCGCCTACGGCTCCGGCCCCGGTTCGTTTACGGGCGTGCGCACGGCTTGCGGCATCGCGCAAGGTCTGGCCTATGGCGCCAAGCTGCCCGTCGTGCCCGTCGTCACCCTCGACGCCATGGCGCTCGCGTGCCACCAGCAGCATGGCGCGCAACGCATCGTGACCGTGCTCGACGCCCGCATGGGCGAAGTGTACTGGGCGCAATATGATTACCAGGATGGCTTGCAGATTGTTGCGCCACCGGCCCTGAGCGCACCGGCCGGCGTGGCGCCGCAAGGCGATGTCGCCGCTTGCGGCAACGGTTTCAGTGCATACGCCGAAGCGCTGGCCCCGCTGCCATGCGCCGCGACCGCCGACGCCGCCATCATGCCGCACGCCGTGCAAGTGGCGCAGCTGGCGCGCATCGCCTTTGCGGCCGGCCAGTTCGTGACGGCGGCCGAGGCGCAGCCTTTGTATTTGCGCAACAAGATCGCCTTTACCAGCGCGGAACGGCAAGAGATGCAACAGGCCAAGGCCGCTGCGGAGTCCGCGCAATGAGTGTGGCGGACCAGGACCGCGCTGCCGGCTGGGACTTGTTGCGCCTCGACTATCAGCCGATGGCCGAAGCGGACTTGACCGAGGTGCTGGCGCTGGAGCAGCGCGTGTATCCGCATCCCTGGACGCACGGCAACTTTGTCGATTCGCTCAAAAGCGGATATCCGGCCTGGGTGCTGCGCGACGTGGATGGCACCTTGCTCGGCTACTTCCTGTTGATGCTGGTCGTCGACGAGGCGCACTTGCTCAACGTGGCCGTCGAAGGCGCGATCCAGGGTCAGGGACTGGGCCGCTTCCTGCTCAACCAGTCCTGCGCCTGCGCGCGCCAGCTGGGCATGGAATCGATGCTGCTGGAAGTGCGCCCGTCGAACGTGCGCGCGCTCGATATTTACCAGCGCTATGGATTTGAACAGATCGGCCGGCGCAAGGGATACTATCCGGCCAGTAACTCGCAACGTGAGGACGCCATCGTGATGCGTTATACCTTATGAGCCGCAGCGCCGTTTTCCTCGATGAAATGGGCGTCGGCCCCCTGTGGCGCCTGCGCCAGGGTGGCGCAGCCGAGGCCGCTGAAGCGGCTGACGTTGCCGAGATCGTGGAAGCAGCAGCGGCACCGGTGGCCGCCGTGGTTGAAGCTGTTGCGCCGCCCGTACCCGCAGCTGAGGTTGTTGCTGAGGTGAAAGCCGTTGACGTTGCTGCGCCTGTCGCTCCCGCTCCCGCCGCTCCCGCCGCATCTGACGATACGGCCTGGTTCGACGATGCGCCGCCACCGCCGCCCGCCAGACAGCTGAGCGATACGGATATCGCCGCCCTCGACTGGGATGGCTTGACGGCGGCCGTCGCCAAGTGCGCGCGCTGCGACCTGTGCAAGACGCGCAAGGGCGTCGTCATGGGCCGCGGCGACCGCCAGGGCGATTGGCTGATGCTGGCCAGCAGCCCGTCGCGCCTGGAAGAGCGGGAAGGGCGTGCCTTGCCGGGCGAGCAGGGCAAATTGCTCGACAATATGCTGAAAGCCATCGCCGTCGATGCGGATCGCGATGTGTACATCACGCACTTGCTGAAATGCCGTCCGCTCGACGAGGCGGGCCAGGAACGCTTGCCGACAGAAGCCGAGTCGGCCGTCTGCCGCCCGTATTTCGAGCGCGAACTGGCCCTGCTGCAGCCGCGCACCATTTTGACGCTCGGCTCGATGGCCGCCGCCGGCATCAATCCCGGCGAAAAACCCGTGCGCGGCACCGTGCGCCAACTGGGCAAGGCTGCCGTCGTGGCCACCTTCCACCCGGAAATGTTGCTGCAGGACGAGACGGGCAAGGCCAAGGCGCGCGCCTGGGCCGATCTGTGCCTGGCGAAAAGCACGCACGGTGATTCGCGCGGTGAGTGATGCCGCCGCTGGCGCATTCCAGGCTCGCTTCGAGCGCCGCTGGGGGCATCTGACGCACCCCCGCGTGCGTGCGCTGGCCTGGCTGCTCGACTCGCCCGACTTGCTGGACCCGGCCAGCTCCCACTGGGGCGGGCGCATCGCCAGCCTCGCGCCCGTCACGCCTTCTGTTGCCGCTTGGCTGGGCGCGCTGCAAGACGATCCGTCGCCGCTCGATGCGGCGCTGGGGCCGAAATTCTATTCCCGCCTGGGCCTGTACGCTGAAAAGCTGCTGGCCTTTTATTTTGAACAGCACGGACTGCTGCAAGCGCATGGCTTGCAAGTGCAGGTCAACCGCAACGACACGGTGGGCGAGTTCGATTTCCTGCTGCGCGATGGGGCGCAGGGTGACGCGTTGCTGCACTGGGAATTCGCCACCAAGTTCTACCTGCTGGAAGGCGCGCCCGATCCCGGCGTCTTCAATCACTTGATCGGCCCCAACCTGGCCGATACCCTGGGATTGAAGATGCGCAAGATCCTCGACAAGCAACTGGCCTTGTCCCGCCATCCGGCCGCGCAAACCCTGCTGGCGCAGCCCGTGCGGGCGGCGCAGGCGCTGGTCAAGGGCTGGCTGTTTTATGCACCGGACGCCACGCCCGCCCTGGACGGTATTTCCGAAGACCATGGACACGGCTTCTGGTGCGCGCCCACACAATTGCCGGAGCAGCGCTATGTCGTGCTGCCGCGATTGCAATGGCTGGCGCCGTTCAAGGGCCGCGACGTGGAAGTGCTGCACGTGGAGGCCTTGCGCGCGCGCTTGTTTGATCTGGCGCAACCGGTGATGGTGGCCACGGTGGATAATGTCGAAGGCTGGGAAGTGGAGCGCACGCGTGGTTTTGTCGTGCCGCCTGACTGGACGGAGCAGGCTGCCGCGCGGCGGCTGGCCGGCATGCTGCCAGCGTAACGCTGAGGGCTGATCCGCTGGGTCAGCCCCCGAAATTAATGCTTTTGCTCGCCGATCAGCGATAAATTGTCGTGCTCGGCCTGGTTCAGCTTGTGCTTGCGCATGATCATGTACATGGTGCCGGCGACGAACAGGCCGAACAGGGTGATGATGATGTTCAGCGGCAGGTGCAAGCGGATCATGATCGAATACACGGCCAGCATGGTCAGAATCGACAGGTTTTCATTGAAGTTCTGCACGGCGATGGAGTGGCCTGCGCTCATCAGCACGTGGCCGCGATGTTGCAGCAGAGCATTCATGGGCACGACGAAAAAGCCGGACAGGGCGCCGATCAGTATCAGCAGCGGGTAGGCGATCCATACGGAATGTACTTGCGTCATCATCATGACGATCACGCCCATGGCGATGCCCAGTGGAATGACGGTCAGCGATTTGCGCAGTGGAATGAAGCGGGCCGACAGCACGGCGCCGGCGGCCACGCCGATGGCGACCACGCCCACCAGGCTGGTCGCCTTGTCGAAGGGCATGTTCAAGGATTGCTTGGCCCATTCCAGCACGATCAGCTGCAAGGTGGCGCCGGCGCCCCAGAACAGGGTCGTCACGGCCAGGGTGATCTGGCCCAGCTTGTCTTTCCACAGGATGGAATAGCAATTGGCAAAATCGGTAATCAGTTTGATAGGATTGCGTTCCTGGTGCGGATATACGCAGCCCGTGTCGGGAATCTTCAGGTTGGCCAGGGTCGCCAGCACATAAATGCCGACCACCACGCACAGGGCCGCTTCCGTCTTGTTGGTGATGCCCGTGTCGATCAGGGGGAAGTCGAAGGACAGCAGCATGTCGGACACGTGGCCGCTGACGAGCGCGCCGCCCATGACGGTGCCGAGGATGATGGAAGTGACGGTCAAGCCTTCGATCCAGCCATTCGCCGCCACGAGCTTTTCCGGCGGCAGCAGTTCCGTCAGGATGCCGTATTTGGCGGGCGAGTACACGGCCGCGCCAAAACCGACGACGGCGTAGGCCAGCAGCGGGTGTACGTGGAAGAAGACGAGGGCGCAGCCGAAGATCTTGACCATGTTGGCGATGAACATGACCTTGCCTTTTGGCAATGCATCTGCGAAGGCGCCGACAAAAGCGGCCAACAGCACGTAAAACAGCACGAACGACAGTTTGAGCAGCGGCGTGATCCACGCCGGGGATTTCATGGACACCAATAAATCGACGGCGACAAAAAAGAGGGCGTTATCTGCCAGCGAGGAAAAGAACTGCGCCGCCATGATGGTATAAAAACCACGATTCATTCTGGATTGCCTGAAATCATATCTGGCTTGCTTTATACCACGAAAAAACGGCAAACCCCAAGTTTGGAAGGGGCCGCTTTGCATACTCTTGCCTAAGCGAACCTTAATTTTTCTGCCGTAGAAAAATACACATACATGTGAGCATTTTATAAATGATGTCCTCTGCATACGACCTTGGGCGTCTGCCGTGTCCGCGTACTGTGCATCCGGTAAAATACGGCTTTCCCACCCGCCGTGAACGATGCATATGCCCAGGCCCCTTCTCGCCACCATCCATCTCGATGCCATGCAACACAATCTGGCGCGCGCCCGTGCCGGCGCCCGCGGCGCCAAGGTGTGGGCCGTCGTCAAGGCAAATGCCTATGGCCACGGCCTGGAACGGGCCATGCGGGGCTTTGCCGGGGCCGATGGCCTGGCGCTGGTCGAGGTCGACTACGCCGTGCGTCTGCGCGAACTGGGCTGGACCAAGCCCATCTTGCTGCTGGAAGGTTTTTTTGACGCCAGCGATTTGCCCGTCATGGCGCAATATGGCTTGAACGGCAGCGTGCATTGCGAGGAACAGATCGCCCTGCTGGCAGCGGCGCGCCTGCCGCGCGCCATCGATGTGCACCTGAAAATGAATACGGGCATGAACCGCCTGGGCTTTACGCCGGACGCCGTGGCGGGGGCGTATGCGCGCCTGCGCGCCATGCCGCATATCGGCACGATCACCCTGATGACGCATTTCGCCAACGCGGACGAGGCGGCGCCCACGCGCTTGCCCCTGGAGCAGCAGATGCTGCGTTTCGAAGCGGGCGCGGCCAGCATCGGTGTACCCTTGCCGCGCAGCCTGTGTAATTCGGCCGGCGTGCTGCTGCACCACCTGGACAGCGACTGGGTGCGCCCCGGCATCATGCTGTACGGCGGCACGCCCAGCGGCGCTCCCGGCGGCACGTCGGCGCAGGCGTTCGGCTTGCTGCCCACCATGACCTTGCGCAGCAGCATTATCGGCATCCAGGATATCGCCGCCGGTGAAGTGGTGGGTTACGGCAGCCGCTACGAAGCGGCCGGCAATATCAAGGTGGGCGTGGTGGCGTGCGGCTATGCGGACGGCTACCCGCGCCATGCGCCCGAAGGCACGCCCGTGCTCGTCGACGGCGTGCGCACGGGACTCATCGGCAGGGTGTCGATGGACATGCTGATGGTCGACCTGACGCACGTGCCCGGTGCAAAAGTCGGCAGTGCTGTCACCTTGTGGGGCCAGGGCATGCCGATCGACGAGGTGGCCCTGGCCGCCGGCACCATCGGCTACGAGCTGATGTGCGCACTGGCGCCCCGCGTGCCCGTGGTCGAAGCGACACAGTGACGGCGGCCCGCCGTTTGTATATACTGTATATATAGACAGCAGTTTCACCTTACCCGGGCAAAGTACACCATGGCAAAAGTCAAGACCATCTACACCTGCAGCGATTGCGGCGCCATCAGCAACAAATGGATGGGGCAGTGCACCTCGTGCAACCAGTGGAACACCATGGTGGAAACCCTGCCCGAGACGGGCGGCAACAACCGCTATTCGAACCCGCAGCACATGTCGCTGGCGCAGACGGCGCCCGTGCTGTCGCTCGACGATATCGACGCCATCGACGTGCCCCGCTTCGGCACGGGCATCGAGGAATTCGACCGCGTGCTGGGCGGCGGCATGGTGGCGGGCGGCGTCGTGCTGATCGGCGGCGACCCCGGCATCGGCAAGTCGACCCTGCTGCTGCAGGCGCTGGCCAATATGTCGCACCACAAGCGCGTGCTGTACGTCAGCGGCGAGGAATCGGGCGCGCAGATCGCCCTGCGCGCCAAGCGCCTCGTCATCGACGCCAAGGAACTCAAACTGCAGGCCGAGATCCAACTGGAAAAGATTCTTGCCACCCTGGCCGATTTAAAACCGGAAGTGGTGGTGATCGACTCCATCCAGACCGTGTATTCGGACGCGCTCAGCTCGGCGCCCGGTTCCGTGGCGCAAGTGCGCGAATGCGCGGCCCAGCTCACGCGCGCGGCCAAGCAGACGGGCGTGACCATCATTCTGGTCGGCCACGTGACGAAAGAGGGCGCGCTGGCCGGTCCCCGCGTGCTCGAACACATCGTCGACACGGTGCTGTACTTCGAGGGCGACGCCCATTCCAGCTTCCGCCTCGTGCGCGCCATCAAGAACCGTTTCGGCGCCGTCAATGAATTGGGCGTGTTCGCCATGACGGAAAAGGGCTTGAAAGGAGTGTCGAACCCGTCCGCGCTGTTTTTGTCGCAGCACGACAACCAGGTGCCGGGCTCGTGCGTGATGGTGACGCAGGAAGGTACGCGCCCGCTGCTGGTGGAAATCCAGGCCCTGGTCGATACGAGCCATTTGCCGAATGCGCGCCGCTTGTCCGTCGGCCTGGAGCAGAACCGCCTGGCCATGCTGCTGGCCGTGGCGCACCGCCACGCGGGCATCGCCGCCTTCGACCAGGATGTGTTCATCAACGCCGTCGGCGGCGTGAAGATCACGGAACCGGCGGCCGACCTGGCCGTGTTGCTGGCAATTAACTCATCGATGCGCAACAAGCCGCTGCCGCGAGGGCTGGTGGTGTTTGGCGAAGTGGGCCTGGCCGGCGAGATCCGTCCCGCGCCACGGGGCCAGGAGCGCTTGCGCGAAGCGGCCAAGCTGGGCTTTACCCTGGCCGTGGTGCCCAAGTCGAACTTGCCCAAGCAAGTCATCGAGGGCCTCAAGGTCATCGGCGTCGAGCGCATCGATGAAGCGTTCAACAAGCTGCGCGACCACGAGTAAAAGTTGGTATGGTTTAAATGCCAAGCTTGAGACAAGTCAAACAAAATTTCCGTTTAGAACTATAATATTTGTCCGATGGATGCGCCTCGCGCATCCGCATCGACAATGCATAGATAGAGAAGCGGAATACAGTGTCAGTTGAGCAAAGGCAGGGCGCACGCAAGATATTGCGTGCCAAGGCAATGTTGGTAATGGATGGCGCGGGCCCCGTGGCGGCGCGCACCCTCGACGTGGGGCCGGGCGGCATGTCGGCCGTCATCGCGGAACCGGTGCCGACAGGCAAGAAGGGCAAGGTGCTGTTCGAATTGTTTTACGATGGCGCGGCGCACATCATCGAGGCGCGCGTGGCCGTCTCGCACTGCATTTTCAGCAGTGCCGGTTTCAAGGTGGGACTCACTTTCCAGCAGCTGGACATGGCCGTCAGCAGCGCCATTTCGAAATTCATGCGCTGAGGCACGCCCGAAGATAAACGGCAAGTGATTGCGCTAAAATGGTGCATATGGGTTTGCAGTCAGGAAAAACCTGTTCTGTTCGCTGTTTTGATATTCCGGTAATACTGCATAATTATCAACCAGAAGAGGGACCTTGCCGCGCCATGCGCGCCTGCCGTCCGTTTCCAGCGCAGCACGGTCAGGACCTGAACCGTGTGCCATGACCTTACACCCGACGGGAACGCCTACCATGTTTAATTCGACCATCAACAGCAGGGCCTACACCAACAACACGCAACAGACGACGCAGGGCAATATCTCGGCCGATGTGTATGCGAAGGTGGAGCGCCAGATGCAGTCGCAAAACACGGGCGTCGTCAAGCTCAACGCCAGCCTGGCGCGCGACCAGGCCAAGTTCTCCGGCCTGGGCCAGCTGCAATCGGCGCTGGCGAAATTCCAGACCGTGGCCAAGAACATGGCCGGCAGCGGCCTGGCCACGTCGGCCACGTCCAGCAGCAAGGATGTGCTGAGCGCCACCACTACCGACAAGGCGGTCAGCGGCACCCATGAAATGAACGTCAAGCAACTGGCGCAGGGACAGACCTTGCTCAGCGGCGCGCAGAAATCATCGAGCGCGGCCATCGGCACGGGTGCGCCCGCGCTGGTCAAGATCGAAGTGGGCTCGGCCGACGGCAAGCAATTTACACCCGGCAGCGGCAAGATCATTGCGGTGACCATCGACAGCAGCAACAATAGCCTCGACGGCATCGCCGCCGCGCTCAAGCAGCAGGGCATCGACGCCAGCGTGGTCAAGGGCCCCGATGGCTACTCGCTGGCCCTGAACGGCAAGAGCGGCGCCGACAGCAGCATGCGTATCAGCGTGTCCGGCGACGCGGCCGTCAGCAATCTGCTCAGCTATGCGCCCGGCGCCGGCAAGGGCATGCAGCAGACGGCCGCCGCGCAGGATGCGCTGCTGACCGTCGACGGCAAGGAAATCAAGAGCGCCACGAATACCCTGACGACGGCTGTCGAGGGCGCCACCATCGAATTGAAGAAAAAAGGCACGACCGACCTCGTCATCGCCAAGGACAGCAGCCAGATCGCCAGCAACGTGGCCAGTTTCGTCACGGCCTACAATGAACTCAACAGCAAGCTGCAGAGCCTGCAGCAGGGCGACTTGAAGTCCGACACGGCCCTGGGGCAAGTGCGCTCGCAGATGGAGCAAGTGCTGCGCACGGCCAGCACGGGCGTGCCTTCCTCGGTCTTGGGCAGCGCCGGCGTGACCCTGGGCAAGAGCGGCGAGCTGGTGCTCGACGATAAAAAGCTCAAGGCCGCCATCGCGGCCGATCCGGACGCCGTCAGCAAGATGTTCACGAATAACGGCAAGGGTGTGGCGGACCAGTTCGCCAGCAAGATCGGCGAGCTGACGGGTGAAACGAGCATCATCCGCAAGGAAGTGCAGACGGTCGGCAAAGACATCACGACGCTCACCAACAAGAAAGCCGTGCTGGCCAAGGCGCTGACGGCCCAGGCGCAGGCGTTGGTGAAAGCGTATTCCGCGCAGGAGCAGATGGGAACGAATTCGGCCTTGCCGGGTTATACCGGCAAGAATTCGCTCTTTGACTTCATGGCTTGAGAGCGCACCGCTAAAGCGCCCATGGCGGCGTTGCATCGCCTTGCCGTACCAGCGTACTGCCTGCGGCGCTGCGCCTTGCCCTGAGCGCTGTATCGGCGCGCTTTCCAGTTGGCTAGATTCTGTCGCCCTGGGCAAAGAAGGCTGACGGCGAACTGCCGAAAGTCTTCTTGAACATGGCGGAAAAGGCCGACTGGCTGGCGTAGCCCAGTTCTTCGGCCACTTGCGACAGCGGCACGCCGCGCGCGATCAGGGGCGCCGCGTGCGCCAGGCGCACTTGCTGGCGCCACTGGCCAAAACTCATGCCCAATTCCCGTTCGAACAGCCGCGCCAGGGTACGCTCCGAGGCGCCGACCTGCTGCGCCCAGTGTTCCAGGGTCTGGTTCAAGCCCGGTTTCTCGATCAGGCTGTCGCACAGGCTTTTCAGGCGCTTGTCGCCAGGTAAGGGCACGCGGATGGGGCGCGTGGCCGAGCGTTTCAATTCATCGAGGATCAGTTCGGCCAGCAGCGCCTCGCGCGCCGGTTCCTGCCCCGGATCCAGCTGTTCCAGCGCCATGATCAGCTGGCGCAGCAAATTCGATACTTCCAGCACCTTGCAGTCGTGGCCCGCAAAGGGCGCGCGCGCGGCATGGATGCACAGGGGGCGCAAGCGGGTTTTTTCCAGTATCGTGACGGCATGCTCCACGTTGGGCGCGATCCAGATGGCGCGCATGGGCGGCAGCACCCAGCTGCTGTTGTTGGCGGTGATGCGCAGCACGCCTTCGAGCGCCATCGTGACCTGGCCCCATGGGTGGCTGTGCGGCAATAAAAATTCATCGGGTTGCAGGTCGCGCGCGATCATGGTCACGGGAATGGTGGCGCTGGGCGCTTCCCGTGGCGGACACATGCGGGTATGGTGGAGGATAGGTACACCCATCAGCTTGGCCTTAATTCGATAAATTATGTCGTTCTGTCGGAAAACAGACGATGGTATTTTGCATACACTTGAGCTTCACCAGTATAAGACAGGGTATGACATGATAACAACTAACTCGGCATCCGGACTTCCCACCTTGCGCGGCGATGCCCGCGTCATCGCCCTGGTGGGGCTGGCGCATGGCGTGTCGCACTTTTATCACCTGATTCTCGCGGCCCTGTTCGTCTGGCTGAAACCCGCCTTCGACCTGTCGTATGCGGAACTGGGCTTGCTGATGACGGTATTCTTCATCATCTCGGGCGTGGGGCAGGCGCTGGCCGGCTTTGTCGTCGACCGTTTCGGCGCCCGTGCCGTGCTGTTTTCCGGCATTTTCTTGCTGGGCGTATCGGCGCTGGCCCTGTCCACCGCCCACAGCTATGCGGCGCTGATGCTGGGCGCCATGCTGGCCGGCATGGGCAACAGCGTGTTCCATCCGGCCGACTACACGATCCTCAACCAGCGCGTGTCGGCGGCCCGCGTGGCCTACGGCTTTTCTGTGCATGGCATCAGCGGCAATATCGGCTGGGCCCTGGCGCCCCTGTTCATGACGTATGTCGCCACCAACTACGACTGGCGGGTGGCCTTGCAATGCGCGGCCGTGCTGCCGTTCGGCGTGCTGCTGATCCTGTTCCTGAACCGCCACGCCATCCGCCCCGAACCCGTGAAACAGGCCGCGCCGGGCCAGGCCGCCGCCGGCGAAGGCACGCTGGACTTCCTGCGCCTGCCGGCAGTGTGGATGTGCTTTGCCTTCTTCTTCATTACCGCCATCGCCCTGGGCGGCATCCAGAGCTTTGCCAGCGTGGCCCTCGTCAAGCTGTACGGCATGAGCCTGGCGCTGGCCACGAGCGCCTACACGGCCTATATGCTGGCCTCGGCCGTGGGCATGCTGGCCGGCGGCGTGGTGGGCGCGCGCAGCAAGCAGCCGGACCGCAACGTGGCGATCGCCTTTGCCGCCGCCGCGTTGCTGGCCGTGCTGCTGGGCATGGCCGTCGTGCCGGCCTGGGGCGCGGTGGTGCTGATGGGCGCCATCGGCCTGATGTCGGGTGTGGCAGGGCCGTCGCGCGACCTGATGATACGCGCGGCGGCGCCGAAGAATGCCACCGGGCGCGTGTATGGCGTCGTGTATTCGGGTCTCGACAGCGGCCTGGCCGTGGGCCCTCTGTTCTTTGGCGCGCTGATGGATGGCGACCATCCGGCCATGCTGTTCGTCTTCATCGGCCTGTTCCAGGCGCTGGCGATCGCCACGGCCGTGGGCGTGGGCGGCAAAACACGTGCCGCGGCGCTGCAAAAGGCATAGAATCGTTGCCATCTGCCACGAAAGGAATCCCCATGACCTTTGCCACCACCGACCTGTGCGACGACTATGCAGCCATGCTGGACGACGGCACCCTGGCCGTGCTGCCGCCCGTGTACCGGGCCTTCGGCCAGCGCGTGCGCTTCAGCGGCCCCGCCACCACCTTGCACGTGTTCGAAGACAACGCCCTCGTGCGCAGCACCCTGGAAACGCCGGGCCAGGGCCATGTGCTGGTGATCGACGGCGGCGGCAGCCTGCGCCGCGCGCTGGTGGGCGGCCAGCTGGGCGTGTTGGCCGAAAGCAACGGCTGGGCCGGCATCGTCGTCGATGGCTGCATCCGCGACAGCGAGGAAATCAATGTCTGCCAGATCGGCGTGCGCGCCCTGGCCACGCATCCGCGCAAGAGCAACAAGACGGGCGCCGGCCAGCGCGACGTGCGCGTGCAGATCAGCGGCGTGGCCGTGCATCCGGGCGACTGGATCTACGCCGATGCGGATGGCATCCTGGTGGCGCGGCAAGAGCTTGATTGAGGTGTCGCCCTCCGGAGGAAGGGGGACGGGCGCCTGAAGACGTTGCAAATTGCTCACATTAAATATATTTTTGCAAAGTTCTTGGATTTTCATCCTGGCTGAGATATGATTTCACTTAAGGTAACTTTAATGCCAATAAGGCAAGGAAATCAACTCATGAAAATCGCCACCATCGCAGCCGTTGTCGCCCTGTTTGCTGCCGGCACTGCCAGCGCCAGCCCCGTCAACCTGATCACGAATGGCAATTTTGAAACAGTTGCTTCCGGCTATACCTTCGACAGCGGCTTTAAAGTCGTCAACAGCGGTTCGTCGGCCATCACGGGCTGGACCGTGGGCGCCAGTTCCGTCGACCTGATCCGCAATGCGTATAACGCCATCAACGGCTACAGCGTCGATTTGCTGGGTACGCCAGGTCCGGGTTTCCTGTCGCAAAATTTCAGCGTCGTTGCCGGCCAGACCTACAGCCTGACTTTTGACATGGCGCGCAATTCCGGCGGCCCCGCAGGCCAGGGCGTGAGCGTCAATTTCGGTGGCGTGGTGGGGGATTTCTACTCGACGGCCGCCGCCTCGAATACCTTGTACAGCAATACCCTGAGTTTCACGGCCGCTTCCACGGGCCTGGCGACCCTGTCGTTTGCCAGCGCCGCCAAGGCCGGTACGCCGTTCGACAATTACTCGGGCGCCGTGATCGACAATGTTTCCGTGATGGCCGCCGTGCCGGAACCGGAAACCTACGCCATGCTGCTGGCCGGCCTGGGCCTGATGGGTTTCCTGCGCCGCCGCAAGGCCGCCAAGTAATTCCAGCCTTGCGCCACGTCAAAACCGCCTGCGGCCATGCCCAGGCGGTTTTTGTTTTTCAGGGAGCTGGTGCTGCATCGGCATCTCCCCGCAACGGACAGGCGGCCGCCTGCGGCTCCATCCGTCGCGCCAGTTCGCCGCGCAACTGCGTCAAGCCGGCGATGCGCGCATCGATGTCGGCCAGCTTGCGCGCCAGCGCCGCGCGCAGCAGGTCCGCCATGGCCGGATCGCCTGCGCCGGCCAGCAGCGGCATGTCGGCCTCGATTTCCGCCAGCGTAAAACCCAGCTGCTGCGCCGTGCGCAGGTAGCGCAGCCAGTCCGCCGCTTCGGGCGGGTAGTCGCGGTAGCCATTCGCGCCGCGCCGCGCGCGCAGCAAGCCCCGCTTTTCATAGAAGCGCAGGGTATCGCGGCTCAAGCCCGTCGCCTGCGCCATCTCGCCGATCTGCATGGAAATATTCCTTCATAAAATGCTTGACCATGGAGTGTACTCCAGCCTTGAGAATGGATGCTTTCCATACACAGGAGTTGCCATGTTGTCCGTTTCCGCCTTCCGCCGCGTGGTGCGCGCCAGCGCCATTTACGATGTGCTCATGATTGCCCCGTTTACCACGCCGTGGACGTTTTTGCTGCTGCGCGAGCACTTGAACGCCATCAACCTGGCCCTGGGCGGCGCGCCACTGCCAGTGTTCGAACCCTTGCATTTGCTCATCAGCAGCTTGCTGGGCAGCGTGGTGATGGTCTGGTCGGTGCTGCGCATGCTCGATCCGCAGCCGCGCTTCGGCCGCTATGACGCGGTGGCCCGCTACCTGTTTTCCACCTGGATGGCGTGGGCCTTACTCATGACGGGCCAGCCCCTGCTGTGGCTATTCCTCGTGCCGGAGCTGGCCTGGGGCCTCGCGCAAAGCTTGCCGGTGCGCCGCAGCGAGGGTGGGCCGGAAGGGCGCGCGCGCGAATCGCTGTTGAGATGACGATAACGAAATGCAATAATGGCCGTGCTCGCAGTGCAACAATGACTGCAATGAACGACTATTAAGGGAATGACTATGCAGCAGGATGCCGCAGGAAAAAACATGGCGTTGCTCGATCCGGTGGTGGCGCCGCGCATCGCGGTGACGCGCCTGGTGACGGGCCTGCTGCAAGGATTGCTGCTGTACTGGCTGTACAGCACGGCGCAAGACAAGGTGTGGCCCGCCACGGAAGCCTACCTGCTGGGTCCGTTGATGCTGATCAGCTTGCTGCTGCCCATCCTGCTGGTGTCCAGCCTGGGCCACATGTCGCTCAAGCGCATCGCCCTGTGGATGGCGGGCGCGGCCATCGTGCTGGCCGTGCTGGCCTGGCACGACGTGGCGCGTGGCGCCGAGCACGTGATTTGGGGCAACTACAAGCCGGGCGCGCCGCTGCGCGTGATTTCAGCCCAGCTGTTCGGTTTTTGCGTCGTGGGGTTTTATATCGCCCACGCGCTGGTGCTGGCCAGCGCCCAGGATGGCCGGCGCATCGCCCGCTACCCGACCTACTTTGAAATCGCCTGGAAGCTGGGCATTCAGTTGCTGTTTTCCCTGCTGTTCGTGCTGGGTCTGTGGCTGGTGCTGTGGCTGGGCGGGCAACTGTTCCTGCTGATCAAGCTCAGTTTCCTGAAAAAGCTGCTGGGCCAGGCCTGGTTCGTGATTCCCGTCATCTGCTTCGCGTTTTCATTTGCCATTCACATCACCGACGTGCGCCCATCCATCGTGCGCGGCATCCGCACCTTGCTGCTGGTGCTGCTGTCGTGGCTGATGCCGATCGCCGCCGTGCTCGTCTCCGGTTTCCTGCTGACCTTGCCTTTCATCGGCTTCGAGCGCCTGTGGGCCACGCGCCATGCGGCGTCCGTGCTGCTGGGCATGGCCGGCGTGCTGGTGGTGCTGATCAATGCCGCCTTCCAGAACGGCGAAGTGGGCCATGGCGTGGCGCGCGGCATCCGCCTGGGCACGCGCCTGGCCTGCCTGCTGCTGCCGTGGGTGGTGGGCATCGCCATCTATGCATTGACCTTGCGCGTGATGTCGCACGGCTGGACGTCCGACCGCCTGATCGCTGCCGCCTGCCTGCTGGTCGCCACCTGCTACGCGGCCGGCTATGCCTGGGCGGCCAGCAAGTATGGCGACTGGCTGCACCTGATCGCCAACGTCAACGTGGCCACCGCCTTTGTGACCCTGCTGGTGCTGTTTGCCCTGTTTTCGCCGCTGGCCGACCCGGCGCGCATTTCCGTGGCCAGCCAGATGGCGCGCCTGGACAGCGGCAAGGTGGGCGTGGACAAGTTCGATTTCGAATACCTGCGCTTCCAGGGCGCCCGCTATGGCCAGGCGGCCCTGCAGGAATTGACGAAACGCACGACGGGCCCGGATGCGGCCATCGTGCGGGCGCGCGCCGACGCCATGCTCAAGCGCCAGAATCGCCTCGACGAGACGGGCGCGCTGAGCGACGTGTCGATCAACCTGACCCTGCGTCCGGCGACGGCGAAGCTGCCGGACAGTTTCCTGCGCCAGGACTGGACGCAAGTGGGCCCCGCCTGGCGCCTGCCCGCCTGCTTGAAGCGGGCAGGGCCGCAGTGCGACGCCTACCTGCTCGATTTCGATGGCGACGGTAAGCAGGACGTGTTGCTGATCAGCAATGATCCGCGCGCCTCGTCGGTGTTGCTGGCGGAAAAAGAAGACGGCAGCTGGACGGCGCGCGGGCAAATCCCCACCGATGCCCTGCGCTGCAAGCCCCTGCGCGAGAAGCTGCAAGCGGGCCAGTTCCAGCTGGTGACGCCGAAGGTACGCGAGCTGGAAGTGGATGGCCAGCGCGTGCCGATGACCTTGTATACGCCGGAGGACGAGGTCAGCTGCCCGGATGAAACGGCGCCGGCGCCGTAGATGGCAGGAGGAGGGCGCGCAGCGGGGCTTGCAGCGGGGCGCGCAGCACGGGACCGAACCGCCAGCTTGCCCTGAAGGCAGCAATGTCGTGCACTGCATCATTCCGACGGTCCCGTATCGGCGGAAGTTGCGAATGACGATAGCCGGCCGGAGGCTGCCACTGAAGCGTTGAATCTGACAGCGCTGGCCGAAGCCCCCTTCTGGCGAGAGCAGATCGGACGGAAGCGGAGGTTGTTTATTTTCCTCATCGAGGTGATTTGATTTTTCTGCAATATGTTGCGCAATATATTGTATGATTGGATTTCACCGAGGGGAGGGAACATCAGAATGCGTTATCACTTATGTCTGCTTCAAGCGCTGTCGGCGCTGTCCATCCTGTGCGCACCGGGCGCTTTTGCCGGGGAGCCTGGCCTTTCGCGCAATGAAAAGAGCGAGATCATCGCCTCCCTCAATAGCACCTTGAATGCAAACTACGCGTTTCCGGACATCGCCAGAAAAATTGCGCCGGTGCTTCAGGAGCATCTGACCAAGGGCGATTATGACTCGGCGACGACGCAGGCAGAGTTTGCGGGCAAGCTGACGGACGACCTCGTCAAAGTCAGCGGCGACCTGCATTTCTTCGTGGGCGCCGACCCAGCATGGATAGCGGAATTCAAGGCAAAGGCCGACCCGACGCTCAAGGCCAAGATACGCAAAGAAGAATTGAGCAGGCTGGAGGAGACCAATTTCGGTTTCGACGAGGTCGCTCGCCTGAAGGGAAATATCGGCTATCTACGCTTCAGCTATTTTGCCGATCCGGAACTTGCCCATGATACGGCGGCGTCCGTTATGCGCTTCGTCGGCAATACGGACGCCCTCATCATCGATTTGCGCTATAACAATGGCGGGCATCTGGAAATGGCGCAGTTTCTGGCGAGCTATTTCTTCTCCAGCGAGAAAGACCAGCTGCTCTTCGACTATTACTATAATGAGGATGGCAAACGTATCCAGCGCGGGCAATGGGTGCTGCCGGGCCTGCCGGGCAAGCGCATGGTGGACAAGCCCGTGTATATCCTGACCGGCTCCACGTCGTTTTCCTCCGCAGAATGGTTTTCCTATGCGATGAAGAAGCTCGGGCGAGCGACCCTGATCGGGGAGCGCACCGCCGGTGGTGCGCATCCGGTGGCACGCAAGCCGCTCAACGACGATTTTTTCGTGCAAGTGCCGATCGGCCAGATCCAGGATCCCGTGGAGCATGGCGATTTCGAAGGAACCGGCGTGCAACCCGATATCCCAAGCCCGTCCATCCGCGCGCTGCCTCTGGCGCACAAGCTGGCGCTTGAACATCTGGCGAAGACCGATGAGGCCAGGCGAACCGAACTTGCCTGGCTGCTCCCCAGCTTGACGGCAGCGATCGAGCGCCCGCATGTCGATGCCGGGCTGTTGACGCAAGCCGCCGGAAAATATGACGGCCGCCAGCTTGTCCTGGACAAGGGTGCACTCTACATTATCTGGCGCGACCGGTTTCGCGTCGCGCTGGAGCCGATCGGTCCCGACCTGTTCGCGGTGGAAGGCGTGTCGGATTTTCGATACCGCTTGAATGTTTCGCGCGGGAAAGTGACGGCGCTGGAACGCGTGAACCAGGACGGCAGCATCCAGAGGTACAAGCGCCTTGACTGAGAAGACACCTCACCCGGCCGCGATCGATGACGCCGTGTTTCTCGGCCGCGCCGTCGAACGGCTGAGCGTCCTGATCGCTGAGCAATCCAAGAGCGTCTTCGACACGATGGGGATCGTCATCCCGGTGCGTTCGTGTTCGCTGATGACTGTTCTGGCGACGCTCGGCACGGCCTCCGCCTCGGACCTGGCGCGCGAACTCGGACATTCGCACCAGCTGGTCATGCAAAAGATACCCAAGCTGCTCCGCCTGGGCCTGATACAGCATCGGAACGATGACAATGATGCCCGGCGACGGATATTCATGCCCACTGATGAGGGTTTGTCGCAGCTGGCGAAATTCGGGCAGTGCACGGTGCTGATACGGGCGGCCTATGCCGGCTTGTTTGCCGAGGTGGGGGACGTCAGGCAATTCGTGGATCGGGCCGCCGATGCCCTCCACGCGAAGCCGCTGGACAAACGCATCGATTCCCCGGGCTGACGGAGACGGTTCCGCTTCAGGCCACGAGCAGAGCTTTCCGCATGCTTGTCCGGGCGGGGGGCCGCTGTAGCAGTCGTTCGACTGATACAGCATGTGCTTGTATGCGTCGCCTTGTGCCTTGTCCCTGGCGTGCCGCGCTTCTAGACTGGGGCCTTCTCCACGCTGCGACTGCCTGCCATGACCGAACTCTTGCCCCTGATGAGCTATTGCTTTGTGATGTCCGCCACGCCCGGGCCGAACAACGTCATGCTGGCCACCACCGGCGCCAATTTCGGCTATCGCGGTGCGCTGCCGGTGATTCTCGGCATCCAGGCCGGCATCTTCGTGCAGACCGTGCTCATGTGCGTGGGGCTGGGCAGCGTGTTCGTCGCGTATCCGATGGCGCAGCAGGTGCTGCGGATCGCGGGCGCGCTGTACCTGATATTCCTGGCCTGGAAGCTGGCCGGCGCCTCGGTGGCGGGAAGCAGCGCGCCGAAGGCCGTGTCGTTTGCGCAGGCGGCGCTGTTTCAGGCGCTGAACCCCAAGAGCTGGCTCAAGGCGGTCACCATGGCGTCCGTCTTCATGCCTGCGCAGGGCAACATGCTCGCCAGCGCGCTGCTGGTGTCCGCGACCGGCACCGTGGTGGGCACGCCGTGCAACGCCATGTGGGCGCTGTTCGGCGTCTCGATCCGCAGCGTGCTGAAAGCGCCCCGCAACCAGCGCATATTCAATCTGGCGATGGGGGCCGTCCTGCTGGTCCTCGCCGTGCTGTTTTTGCGCTAGACTGCCACCCATGTTCGCCATCGACCGCTCCTCGCCCATCGCCCTGTTCCAGCAGATCGAGGCCGCATTGCGCCAGCAGATCGCGCAACGCGTCCTGCCCGGCGGGACCAGGCTGCCGTCGATCCGCCAGCTTGCCACGCAGCTCGCGGTGAGCACCAACACCGTGGTGGTGGCGTATGACAGGCTGGTGGCCGCAGGCGTCATCGATACGCACGGCACGACGGGCTTCTTCGTCTGCACGCCAGCTGACGCCGGCAGCGCCATTCCCGACGAGGTGGCGCTGGAAGCAGGCCAGGAGCAGGAGCCGGTCTGGCTGAGCCAGCAAGTGAACGACCAGCGTCCGGGCGTGATATTGGCCAGCAGCGGAGCCTTGCCGCCCACCTGGCTGCAGGATGCGCTGCCGGCGGCCGCCGTGCAGCGTGGCCTGGCGCGCAGCGCGGCCGGCATGGCCTCGCGCTGTCCGCCGCAAGGGCTGGCCGAACTGCGCGAGCAGATCGCGCTGCTGTTGCGCGGCATCGGCGTCGCCGCGGACGCCAGCCACATCCTCACCACGTTCGGCGGCACCCATGCAATCGATCTGATCTGCCGCACGTTTTTGCAGCCCGGCGATACGGTGCTGGTGGAAGACCCCGGATATTTCCTGATGTTCGGCAGGCTGCGCCAGGACGGCGTGCGCCTGGTGCCCATCAGGCGCCGCCCCGATGGCCTCGACCTGGACGAGCTGGAAGCGGCCTGCCGCGCGCACCGTCCGCGCCTGCTGTTTGTGCAGACGGCCTTGCACAACCCCACCGGGTGGAGCAGCAGCGCCGCCAACCTGCACAAGGTGCTGATCATGGCGCAGCAGCATGGCTTCCTGATCGCCGAAGACGACGTGCACGGCCATTTTCAGCCCGGCCACAGCACGCGGCTGGCATCGCTGTCCGGACTGGACGGTGTGATCTACTACTCCAGCCTGTGCAAGGCGCTGAGCCCGGCCCTGCGCATGGGCTACCTGGCCGCGGCGCCCGCCTTGCTCAAGCTGCTGATGCGCACCAAGATCCACGCCATCATGACTTTGCCTGCGCTGAACGAATACGTTTTGCTGGAAGTGCTCAAGGCCGGCAACCTGCGCAAGCACCTGGAGCGGCTGCAACGCAAGATCATGGTGGCGCGCAACGCCAGCACGCGGCAATTGAGCGCGGCCGGCGTGCTGTTCGAGCAACCCGGCGACGCCGGCATTTTCCTGTGGGGCAGCATGCCCGAAGGGCTGGACGTGGACTTGCTGGTGCAGGACGCCTACCGCAACAAGATCCTGCTGATGCGCGGCGCCGCGTTCTCGGCCAACGACACGCCCGACCAGCACATCCGCTTCAACGTCGCCTTCAGCCAGCATCCCCGCGTGAGCGCCTACCTTGAAGAACGCCTGCGCGCGGTGGCTGGCGCACGCTCAAGCCTGGCCCGCGCCAGCGGCGCCGCCAGCCTCGGCGGCAAGTCCTGAGCATGGTCTGCGCCTTTCCTTGTCATTTGTTGATATTCTGGAGGGGTTCTTTTTTTGCCAGCGTGTCAATTTGGTATGCCGCCACCCGTCGCCGGGACGGCGCACCGGTTGCCCATTCCACTTTCACCAGGGAAACAAGGAAGCGCCATGAACAAACAGATCATCCTCAACCTGCCCGTGAAGGACCTGGAGAAATCCAGGGCCTTCTTTTCCGCCCTCGGCTTTACCTTCAATTCCCGCTTCAGCGGCGAAAACGCGGCCTTCATGAACATCGTCGACGACACCATCCAGGCCATGCTGACGACCGAAGCCTTTTTCCAGTCCCTGATCGGCAAGCCGGTGGCGAAGGCAAAAGAGGCCAATGAAGTGGTCATTTGCCTCAGTTGCGAAAGCCGGGAAGAGGTGGACAGCCTGATCGCCAGGGCCAAGGCCGCCGGTGGCCGCATACCGCATCCGCCGGAAGACCATGGCTTCATGTACGACCAGGGTTTCGAGGATATCGATGGCCACCTGTGGAACCTGGTCTGGACGGCGCCGGAAGCTTGACGCGCCGAGCAAGCGGAACAGGCCGTATCAGTTTTTCGTACGCACCTGGCGCACGTGGTTTTCCAGTTCGCTGAACGAGGGGCGTTCCGTGGCGGAAATGACCTTGCGGCCGAATTCCACGGCCAGCGCCGGCGCATAGCCGTTCAGGCTGGCCAGCAAGGTCACTTTCACGCACTGGTACATCTTTGCCGTTTCATGGTGCTTGCGGCGCAGCAAGCTGGCCAGCGGCGCGATGAAGCCGTAGGCCAGCAGGATGCCGATGAAGGTGCCCACCAGCGCCTGCGCGATCAGCACGCCCAGCTCGGCCGGCGGCAAGCCGACGGACGCCATCGTGTGCACGACGCCCATCACGGCGGCCACGATGCCGAAGGCGGGCATGGCGTCGGCCAGCTGCGAAATCGTCTGGATCGGCATTTCCGCATCTTCATGGTGCGTCTCGATCTCGTTATCCATCAGGTTTTCGATCTGATAAGCATCCATATTGCCCGACACCATCAGGCGCAGATAATCGGTAATGAATTCCAGGATGTGCTCGTCACCGAGCGTGTACGGGTATTTCACGAAGATGGGGCTGCGGTACGGGTCGTCGATATCGTCCTCGACCGACATCAAGCCTTCCTTGCGGATCTTGCTGAGGATTTCATACATCAGCCCCATCAGTTCCATATAGCGCGCCTTCGTGTATTGCGAGCCGTGGAACAGGGTGGGGATGGCCGCGAACGTGGCGCGGATGGCCTTGGCGTCGTTGCCGACAAAGAAGGTGCCCAGCGCCGCGCCGCCGATCATCAGCAGTTCCAGCGGCTGGAACAGGGCCGCCAAATGGCCGCCCTGCATGGCGAAGCCGCCGAAGACGGAAAACAGCACGACGAGAAATCCGAGTATGACTAGCAAAACCTACTCCTTCATAATATTGCCATATCGCAATATTGTAGTGTAACCCGATTTGCCTGCGGTAGCCGCGTCCGGCTGCAGCTGCTGGATGAGAAAATTGATAAAAGCGCGCACTTTGGCGGGCAATTGGTGGCGGCTCGGATAATAGGCGTACAGGTCGGCCGGCGCCAGCGCGTAATCGTCCAGCACCACGCGCAGGCGGCCGCTGTCGAGGTAGCGGGCCAGGTCCCATTCCGAGCGCAGCAGGATGCCGTGCCCGTCCAGGGCCCAGCCCAGCACCACGTCGCCATCGTTGCTGGCCACCGTGCCGCGCACCTTCACCGTGTGGGTGGCGCGCCCTTTGCTCAAACGCCAGATGCCGTAGGCGTCATCGTTTTGCCGGTGCACGATGCAGCGGTGCTGCGCCAGCTCGTCCGGGGTGCGCGGCGTGCCGTGTGCCTGCAGGTAGGCGGGCGAGGCGCACAGGAAGCGCCGGTTCGACATGATCTTGCGCGCCGACAAACGCGTGTCGGGCAAGTCGCCGAAGCGGATGCCCAGGTCGTACGCCTGCTCGACCAGGTTGATGGGGCTGTCCGTCAGCTGCAGCTGCACTTCCAGCTGCGGGTGGCGCAGGGCGAATTGCGACAGCAGGGGCGCGATCACCGTGCGGCCGAAACCCAAGGTGGCATTCACGCGCAGCAAGCCTTTCGGTTCTGCGCTGCCGCTGGCCAGCGACTCTTCCATGGCGCGGATATCGTCGAGGATTTGCCGCGCCTGCTGCAGATAACTTTCGCCGTCGCCCGTCAGGCTGATGCGCCGCGTGCTGCGGTTCAGCAAACGCACGCCCAGGCGCTGCTCCATCAGCACCAGCCGTTTGCTGACGGCGGGCGGCGTGATGCCCAGCTCGCGCGCCGTGGCCGACAGGCTGCCCAGCTTGGCCAGCAGCACAAAGAAGGCCATTTCCGTGGTGGCGTCGCTTTTCATTATTAACTTCAAGTGAAGAATGGTTTAAATTACTATCGATTATACGATTACGTATCGCGGTTAAGCTGGCGTCACCATTCAAATACAGGAGACCCGCATGAAAATCGTCGAGATCCGCGAAAAGACCATCCCCATCTCTTCCCCCATCCGCAACGCCTACATCGATTTCACGAAGATGACCCTGAGCCTGGTGGCCGTCGTCACGGATGTGATGCGCGACGGCAAGCCCGTCGTCGGCTACGGCTTCAATTCGAATGGCCGCTACGGCCAGGGCATGCTGATGCGCGAGCGCTTCATCCCCCGCATCCTCGATGCCGATCCGGCCAGCCTCGTGACGGATGACGGCGCCAACCTCGACCCGCACAAGGTGTGGGATTGCATGTACACCAATGAAAAGCCGGGCGGCCACGGCGAGCGCTCGGTAGCCATCGGCACCATCGACATGGCCATCTGGGACGCCGTGGCGAAGATCGAGAACAAGCCCCTGTTCCAGCTGCTGGCCGAACGCCACGGCACGGGGGTGCCGGACAAACAAGTGTTCGTGTATGCGGCCGGCGGCTATTACTACCCGGGCCAGAGCCTGTCCGCCCTGCAGGACGAGATGCGCAGCTATATCGACCGCGGCTACACCGTGGTGAAGAAGAAGATCGGCGGCGCTTCGCTGGACGAGGATTTGCGCCGCATCGACGCCATCATGGACGTGCTGCAGGATGGGCAAAAGCTGTGCGTGGATGCCAACGGCCGCTTCGACCTCGACACGTCGATCGCTTACGCCAAGGCGCTGCGCCAGTACGACCTGTTCTGGTACGAAGAGGCGGGCGATCCGCTCGACTTCGAGCTGCAAGCGGCCTTGCGCAGCTATTACGACAAGCCGATGGCGACGGGCGAGAACCTGTTTTCCATGCAGGATGCGCGCAACCTGATCCGCTACGGCGGCATGCGCGCCGACCGCGACTGGCTGCAGTTCGACTGCGCCCTCAGCTACGGCCTGGTGGAATACCTGCGCACCCTGGACATGTTGCACCAGCACGGCTGGTCGCGCAGCCGCTGCATCCCGCACGGCGGCCACCAGATGTCCCTGAATATCGCGGCGGGCCTGGGCCTGGGCGGCAATGAATCGTATCCCGATTTATTCCAGCCGTTCGGCGGCTTCCCCGACGGCGTCAGAGTGGAAAACGGCCACATCACCATGCCGGACCTGGTCGGCATCGGCTTCGAGGGCAAGGCGAACCTGTATGCGGAAATGCGCGCGCTGAACGGGCAATAGGCTCAGGCCGGCGCCTGGCGTTTCACCTGCGCGGCGGGGCTGCTCTTTTCCCAGCGGAACAGCCACATGATGATCAGCTTGGTCGTGGCGCTGACGCAGGCCAGCAGCAGCAAGGGCCAGCCCGTTTCCAGCCCCATGACGCAGGCGAAGAAGATGGTGCTGGCATCCATGGCGAGGATGAACTGGCTCATTTTCAGGGACACGGCGCCCGTCTTGCCCGAGCGCCAGATCAAACGGATCTGGTGCGCGTAGCCCTGCGCCAGCAGCACGGTGACGGCGACGAGCAGGCCTTGCGAGATCACGCGCTTTTCATCGCTGAAGGTGCGGCCGAAGGCCAGTCCCGCCATGCCCGCGCACAGCAGCAGCGCGCAGGCCAGCAGCGCATTGCGCGATGTCAAGCTGCGGCGGTCGCGGTGGATTTCATACAGGATGGCCAGCGCGATCAGCGAGGCGACCAGGCGGGGCCAGACGATGTAGTGGTTGAACGGCGCGATCGAGTAGCCGTACACAAAGAACGCGCAATACGCGAGGAAGCTGACGGTGAACTGGTTGATGGACAGGATGTCGGTCGTCTTGCCGGCGCCGATGCCGGCATCGCGCTTGCGCTGCCAGATTTTTTGCAGCTGCGACCACAGGCCGTACAGGCTGACGACGATGAAGAGGGAATTGAGACTGCCGGCAAGGGCGTACAGGGAAGGGGGCTGCAAGGTATCTCCTGGGAAGGCCAAGGCGCCGCTGCCGTGACAGGCCGCCTTGTCTATACATTTTATTTTGGCAATATGCTCTCATGAAATAAATTAGCAGGCAAGCAATGATTGCGCCGTCGGGGCCTGTTGCCGCGGCACTTGCCTGAACGTACCTGTTCCTGCGCTTGGCCCTATAATTGCGGCATGACTTTCTTATCACATCGTGCCCGCTCCGTGCTGGGCAGTATCGGCAAAATGGCCGTTTCCCTGATTCTCCTGTTGACCGCACTGTGGGGCGCGCTGGCGCTGTGGTACCAGTTGTCCGGCGGCACGGCCGCGCAAGCCATCGGCGCGCTGCTGTGGGGCGCGCTGGGCGTGGCCAGCATCGCGCTGTGGTGGACGCGCGGCGATGCGCGCGTGCTGCTGCCGTATGCGGCCGGTTTTCTCCTGCTGCTCCTGTGGTGGAGCCTCATCACGCCGAAACAGCAGCGCGTGTGGGCCGACGACGTGGCGCGCAACGTGACGGGCACGATCAAGGGCAGCACCGTCACGCTGGACAATGTGCGCAATTTCGACTGGCGCAGCGATGACGACTACACGGTCAAGTGGGAACAGCGCAGCTACGACCTCGACGAGCTGCGCACGGTGGACACGGCGCTGTCGTACTGGACGGGGCCGTACATCGCGCATACCCTGATTTCGTTCGGCTTTGCGGACGGGCGCTTTTTGACGTTTTCCATCGAAATCCGCAAGGAAAAGGGCGAGAGCTTTTCCGCCATCGGCGGCTTTTTCAAGCATTTCGAGATGAGCCTGATCGCCGCCGACGAGCGCGACATCCTGCGCGTGCGCACGAATGCGCGGGGCGAGGACATGCATCTGTACCGCGTGATGATGCCCAAGGCGGCCATGCGCTCGCTGTTCCTCGCCTACCTGGACGAGGCGCAAGCGCTGAAGAACCAGCCGCAGTTCTACAACACCCTGACGGCCAACTGCACCACCATCGTCTTCGAGATGGTGCGCCGCATCGTGCCGGGCCTGCCGCTCGACTATCGGCTGATGGCTTCGGGCTACCTGGACCGCTACCTGTTCGACGTCAAGGGCCTGGTGCCCGGCCAGACCTTCCAGCAGCTGCGCGATGGCGGCCACGTCACGGCGCGCGCGCGGGCGGCCAACGACGACGCGGACTTTTCGCATGCGATCCGCCGCGGCATGCCGGGCTACGATGAAACGGGCCACCCGAAGCTGCAAATGCCCAGGCAGTAAGCGCCTGCTTTATACTGTCGCTATTCCGACCGGCCGCACATTGCGGCCGGTCTCACTTCATGACTAAATAATAAGAAGGCCCGCTATGCCATTTTCCTCACTGGGTCTGATTCCCGCCCTGGTCCGCGCCGTCGACAAGGCCGGCTATGCCGCGCCGACGGCCATCCAGGCGGCCGCCATTCCCGCCATCCTGCGCGGCAGCGACGTGCTGGGCGCGGCGCAGACGGGTTCCGGCAAGACGGCCGCCTATGCGCTGCCGCTGCTGCAGGCGCTGATGGCGCCCGTTTCCGGCCCGCGCCAGGTGCGCGCGCTGATCCTCGTGCCCACGCGCGAGCTGGCGGCGCAGGTGGGGCAGACGGTGCACGCGCTGGCCAAGCCGCTGCCGATCAAACTGAAGATTTCCGTGCTGTTCGGCGGCGTGTCGATCAATCCGCAGATGATGGACTTGCGCGGCGGCGCCGATATCGTCGTCGCCACGCCGGGCCGCCTGCTGGACCTGGTGCGCCAGAATGCCGTCAAACTGGGCGGCGTGTCGCTGTTCGTCCTGGATGAAGCCGACCGTTTGCTCGACATGGGTTTCAGCGAGGAAATCAACGCCATCCTGGCGCTGCTGCCCAAGCAGCGGCAAAACCTGTTCTTCTCCGCCACCTTCCCCGACAACGTGCAGGCGCTGGCCGACGGCCTGCTCAGCGAACCCGTGCGCATCGAAGTGGCGTCCGAACCGCAGGACAAGCCGGACATCGTGCAGCGCGCCATCACGGTGGACGTGCCGCGCCGCACGCAGCTGCTGCGCTACCTGATCCTGCAGCAGCAGTGGGAGCGCGTGCTGGTGTTCGTCGCCACCAAGTACGCGGCCGAACACGTGGCCGACAAGCTGCAGCGCGCGGGCCTGCACGTGGGCGCCTTCCACGGCGAATTCAGCCAGGGCACGCGCAGCCAGCTGCTGGCCGACTTCAAGGCGTGCCGCTTGCAGGTACTGGTGGCCACCGACGTGGCCGCGCGCGGCATCGACATCGCCGGCTTGCCGGCCGTCGTCAACTATGACTTGCCCCGTTCGGCCGTCGACTACACGCACCGCATCGGCCGCACGGGCCGCGCCGGCGAAAGCGGCACGGCCATCAGTTTCGTGACGGCCGATACGGAAGCGCATTTCCGTTTGATCGAAAACCGCAACGACTTGCGCATCGTGCGCGAAGTGGTGGCCGGTTTCGAGCCGACGGAACTGCCGACGCCCGTGAATCCCGTCACCGATACGGTCAACGGCGGCGTAAAAGGCGCGCGCAAGAGCAAGAAGGACAAATTGCGCGAAGCGGCGGCCCTGGCGGCAAAGGCGGCCGAGGGCAATTAAATCCACCTTATGTGCGCTAGCCGCTTGAACGGCCACGTTTCCCGGACTAAGATTGTGTTTCTATAAAGCAAGGGGACGTGCATGCACAGGATCATGATCAAACGGGCGGCCGCTGCCGCCTGCCTCGCGGCGCTGGCCGCTTGCGCCGGCATGGGCGGCAACCATGGCACGTCCGGCATGCAGATGCCGGGCAAGGCGTCGGCCGATGCCGCCGTGGCCGCCACCTGGTACAACCCGCCCAGCGAATTTCCCGGCATTTGCCTGACCCAGTTCAAGGATGGCAGCCTGCGTTTCGACGGCGGTTTCGCCTTCTTCAATCCGGGTCGCTGGGCCTATGATGCGGCCACGTCCGAACTGCGTTTGCAGCTGGCGCCGACCCCATCGCTGGAACTGGCGCACGCGCAAACGGTGCTGCACCAGAACCTGCTGAGGGTCGAGGCGGCCAGGAACACGCTGGTGTACGCCGTGAAAGCCGATACGCAAGCCATCGGCCTGGGCGGCTTTGTGTTTTACCGCGACACGCCGTGTCCGGCACGGCGCGGATAAGTGCCGGATAAATGCCGGATAAGTGCCATAGAGGAATATTTAGTCGTATAATTTCAAGGCAGGCTGGCTGCCGCGCAAGACTCTCCTGCGCGGCAAATCCCCCCTCCAGGCAAGCTCCGATATCGCCGCGGCGATGAGAGGATGGTCCGATGGATGTGCACGATGAGCATGGTATGCCAGGGACTGTGGCGGCGGACGCCGTGGCGCCGCCGCGCACCTTGCTGCTGGTCGATGACGAGCCGAATATCCTCGCTTCCCTGAAGCGCCTGCTGCGGCGCGACGGTTACCATATTTTGACGGCCGCCAGCGGCCAGGAAGGGCTGGAAGTGCTGGCCAGCCATGCCGTCGACGTCATCGTGTCGGACCAGCGCATGCCCGGCATGCTGGGCGCCGACTTCCTGCGCAAGGCCAAGCTGCTGTGCCCACAGACCATCCGCATCATGCTGTCGGGCTATACCGAATTGCAGGCCGTCACGGACGCCGTCAACGAGGGCGCCATCTTCAAGTTTCTTACCAAGCCCTGGGAAGACCATCAGCTGCGCGAGCATATCGCCGAAGCGTTTCGCCTGAAGGGCATCGACGACGACAATGTGCGCCTGAATGCGCAGTTGCGCGACGTCAATCAGGCGCTGGCCGCGGCCAATGCCGCCATGCAGGCGCTGGTGTGCCAGCAGCAGCACCAGATCAGCCGCGATGAAGTCAGCCTGGGCATCGCGCGCGAAGTGCTGCAATTCCTGCCGCTGCCCGTGATCGGGCTCGACGAGGACGGCATGATCGCCTTCATCAACGGGGCGGCCGCCAGCCTGTTCGAACGGGGCGCGGCCTTGCTGGGCAACGAGGCGGCGATCGTCTTGCCGCAGCTGTTCGACGGGCAGGGCACGCCCCGCCTGGCCGCCATCGATGGCCAGCCGTATGTCGTGGCCGTCCATCCGATGGGCTTGCATTCGCGCTCGCGCGGCAGCCTGGTCACCCTGAGTCGTCATGGAGTGGGTACATGAGTACATGCGGACGCGAGATTTCCATGGAGCAGGCGCAGGAAGGCATGGTGCTGGCGCAAGCCTTGAACGACGCCAGCGGTGCCGTGCTGCTGGCCCAGGGCGCCACGCTGACGGCGGCGAACCTGACGGCCTTGCGCAGGCGCAATGTGGAGCGCTGCCACGTCGTCATGGACGAGGAGCCGGACCCCGCCGCGCAGGCGCATGCCGAGCAGGAACGGGCGCGCCGCCTGGAACGGCTGGCCGTGCTGTTCCGCGCCACGCCGCCCGACTCCGCAGGGGCGGAACTGCTGGCGCTGCTGCAGCGCTACCGGCAAGGGGGCGCGGCATGACACGCCTCAGTTTTGAACACATCATCCGCCAGATACAGGAACTGCCCTCGCTGCCGGTGGTGGTGCTGGAACTGCTGTCGAGTATGGACCAGGACGACACGGACGTGCATGTGCTGGCGCAAAAGATCGAACTGGACCAGGCCCTGGCGGCAAAGACCTTGCGCATTGCCAACTCCTCGTTCTACGGCATGCAATCGAAGGTCACCAGCATTCCGCAAGCCGTTTCCGTGCTGGGCTTTCACAGCATCCGCACCGTCGTCACGGCCTGCGCCCTGACGGGCAGCTTCGCGCCCGTCAGCGGCGGCTTCGATTTCCAGGCGTTCTGGCGCCACTCGCTGGCCACGGCCATCGCCGCGCGCCTGCTGGCGCCGCACTTGCGCGTCAATCCGGAAACGGCGTTCACGGCGGGACTGCTGCACGACCTGGGCACCCTGGTGCTGGTGACGCGCTTCCCGGCCGAGCACGCGCTCGTGCGCAACCACCGCCAGGCGCAGGATTGCCAGATGGCCGAGGCGGAACTGGCCGTCATCGGCATCGATCACGCGCAGGTGGGCAGCGCCCTGGCTGCTTACTGGAAGTTTCCCGCCGCGATACAACAGGCGGTGGCCGACCATCACGCCATCGACCGCCTGGACGCGGGCGGCTTGCCGCTGGCCGTGCACCTGGCCAATGCCGTCGCCCTGGCGCTCGACCTGGCCGGCGTCGACGATGCGCTGGTGCCGCCCCTGTCGCCCACGGGCTGGCGCAGCGTCGCCCTGGACGAGCCGACCTGGCTGGCGCTGCTGCGGCAAACGGAACACACCTTCGATGAAATGTCGCGGATCATGCTGGCATGAACAGGACAGAGGCCATGGACACAGAAGCAGGGCAGGCACTGCCGGCCAAGCCGGAACGTCGCAAGACCGATTCCATCGCACTGTCGGCGTTTTTCGACGGCCATCCCGTGGCCACGTTCGCCATCGACACGGACCACGTGATTACGCACTGGAACAGCGCCTGCGAACAGTTGACGGGCTTCACGGCCGCCGAGATGGTCGGCACGCGCGACCACTGGAAGGCGTTTTATCCGCAGCCGCGCGCCTGCCTGGCCGACTTGCTGGTGGCCGACGATATCGCATTCGGCGAAAATGAACTCTATCTTGGCAAGCTGAAGCGCTCTTCCGTGATCCCCGGCGCCTTTGAGGCCGAGGATTTCTTTGCCGATATCGGCCCCGACGGCCATTGGCTGCATTTCACGGCGGCGCCCCTGCGCGACCGCCAGGGCTGCCTGGTGGGCGCCATCGAAACCCTGCGCGACGTGAGCGAGCGGCGTCTGGCGGAACTGGCGCTGCGCAAGGCGCACGACAACCTGGAACATCTGGTGGCCAAGCGCACGGCCCAGCTGGCTGCAATGAACGAGCGCCTGGCCGACGATATCCGCCAGCGCCAGATCGCCGATCTGGAGTTGCGCGAGCGCAACCTGGCTCTGACGGAATTGAACAGCAAGCTGTCGCTGGCCCAGCAAAAGTTGCTTCAGTCGGAAAAGCTGGCGTCGATCGGCCAGCTGGCCGCCGGCGTGGCGCACGAGATCAACAATCCCATCGGCTATGTGTTTTCCAACGTCGGCACGCTGGAAGGCTACCTGGACGACCTGTTTTCCATGCTGGACGCCTATGAGGAAGCCGAGCCGGCCGTCGCCGACCCCGTGGTGGCGGCGCGCCTGCGGGCGCTGCGCGAACAGATCGACCTGGACTTCCTGCGCACCGACATACCGATGCTGATGGGCGAGTCGAAGGAAGGCATTGCGCGCGTGCGCCGCATCGTGCAGGACTTGAAGGATTTTTCGCGCACGGACGCGCACCAGGAGTGGGTCTGGGCCGACTTGCGCCAGGGCATCGATACCACGCTCAATATCGTGAATAACGAGGTCAAGTACAAGGCCGACGTGGTGCGCGAATATGCCGACATTCCCGATATCGAATGCCAGCCTTCCGAACTGAACCAGGTGATCATGAACCTGGTCGTCAACGGGGCCCACGCCATGGGCGAGGCGCGCGGACGCATCACCCTGCGCACGGGCAGCGACAACGCGGCGGAAGTGTGGATCGAGGTCGAGGACACGGGCGGCGGCATCGCGCCCGAACACCTGTCGCGCATCTTCGACCCCTTCTTCACCACCAAGGCCGTCGGCAAGGGCACGGGGCTGGGCCTGTCGCTGGCCTACACGACGGTGCAGAAACACCATGGCCGCATCGACGTGCGCAGCGTCATCGGCCGCGGCACCACCTTCCGCATCACCTTGCCCGTGCGCCAGGCGCAGGCCGTCGCACCATGACCGAACAGGACAGCATGAGCACCAGTACCAGCACCGCGCCGCCCACCATCCTGTGCGTCGACGACGAACCGAATATCCTGTCGTCGCTGCGCCGTCTGTTCCGTCCGCACGGCTACCGCGTGCTGACGGCCGAGAGCGGCGCGGCCGGCCTGGCCCTGCTCGAGAGCGAGACGGTGGACCTGGTCATCTCCGACATGCGCATGCCGCACATGGATGGCGCGCAATTCCTGGCCCAGGTGCGCCGGCGCTGGCCCGGCACCATGCGCTTGCTGCTGACCGGCTATGCCGACATCCAGTCCATCCTCGACGCCATCAACCAGGGCGAGATATACCGCTACGTGACCAAGCCGTGGGACGAGAACGATATCGTGCTGGTGGTGCGCCACGCGCTGGAACGGCGCGCGCTGGAAGAGGAAAAACGGCGCCTGGAAGCGTTGACGGCCAGCCAGAACGTGGAATTGCAGGCGCTCAACGCCAGCCTGGAAGCGAAGGTGGCCACGCGCACGCAGCAGCTGAAACTGTCGCACGACGAGGTGCAGGCGGCCAACGAGCGCCTGAAGGCCACGTTCGTGACGACCATCAAGGTGTTTTCCAACCTGATCGAGATGCGCGGCGGCAAGCTGGCCGGCCATGCGCGGCGGGTGGCGGAGCTGTCGCGCAAGCTGGCGCAGGCGCTGGGCCTGGAAGGGCAGGAGGCGCGCGACGTGTTCATCGCGGCACTGCTCAAGGATATCGGCAAGCTCAGCTTGAGCGACGATGTGCTGGAATTGCCGGCCAGCGCCTGGACGGGCGATCAGCTGGCCGCGTTCCGCAAGCATCCGCTGCGCGCCGAACAGCTGCTGATGGCGCTGGAGGAATTGCGCGCCGTTTCCGTGATCCTGCGCTCGCAGCTCGAGCGCTTCGACGGCGGCGGCTTTCCCGATGGCCTGGTGGGCCTTGCCATTCCGCTGGGCGCGCGCATCCTGGCGCTGGCGTCCGATTACGACGGCTTGCAGATCGGCGCCATGGTGCAGCGCAGCCTGCGCGCCGACGAGGCCCGCAGCCTGATCTACGACAGCGTCGGCAAGCGCTACGACCCGGCCGTGGTAGCCGCTTTCCGCGGCATCATGGAAGAGACGGAACCGCCGGCGCGCGACCTGACGGTGCTGTCGGGCCAGCTGGAGCCGGGAATGGTGCTGTCGCGCGACCTGATCAGCCGCGACGGCCTGATGCTGCTGGCGGCAGAACACGTGCTGACGGCCCGCGTGATCAGCCAGCTGCTCGACTTCGAAAGCAAGAATGGCGGGCGCCTGAGCATCCGCGTGTACGCGCCGCCGAAAGACGCCTAGGCGTTCGCGGCGCCCGGCGGCTGCAGCGGCAGGTGCACGGTAAAGCGCGTGCCGCGGCCCACTTCCGAGGCCACGTCGATGCGTCCGCCGTGCTTGTTGACGATGCCGTACGACAGCGACAGGCCCAGGCCCGTGCCGCTGCCCACGGCCTTGGTGGTGAAGAACGGCTCGAAGATGCGGTTCAGGTGCTCGGGCGCGATGCCGGCGCCCGTGTCGCCGATCTCCACCCATACCCAGTCGTCCGCGTGGCCGGTGCGGATGCTGATCACGCCGTCGCTGCCGATGGCCTGGCCCGCGTTGACGAGCAGGTTCATGAAGACCTGGTTCAGCTGCGAGGCCAGGCACAGTATCGGCGGCAGCTCGCCGTAGTGTTTCTCGATGCGCGCCTTGTATTTCAATTCGTTGGCGACGATGTTCAGGGTGCTGTCCAGGCCCGCATGCAGGCTGGCCACTTGCCAATCCGTCTCGCCCACGTGGGAAAAATCCTTCAGCGCCTGCACGATGTCGCGCACGCGTTTGAGGCCATCCATCGATTCGCGCACCAGGTCGCCGATGTCGTCCTGCAGGAAGGCCAGGTCGGCCTGCGCGCGCACCTGGGCCACCCTGTCGGCCAGGGCCGGGCCGTCGAGCGGCTCGCCCATTGCCGCCTCATACCGGGCGATGACGTCGAACAGGGTGCCGACGTAGCCTTGCAGCGAACTCATGTTCGAATTGACGAAGCCGATCGGGTTATTGATTTCATGCGCGATGCCGGCCGCCAGCTGGCCGATGGACGCCATCTTTTCCGATTGCAGCAGCTGGTCGTGTGCTTCCTGCAACTTGCTGATCAGTAGTTGCTGCTCTTCGCCGCGCGCCTGCAGCATTGCTTCCATGCGCTTGCGTTCCGTGATATCCGTCAGCGAGCCGATCACCTCGAATGGCACGCCGTGCTCGTCGCGCACGAGGCGCAGGCTGTCGTGCATCCACAGATAGCTGCCGTCGCGCACGCGAAAACGGTATTCATAGGCGCGCGCGCCTTCGACGAAGATCTGCGCCAGGCTGGAAAAGATGCCGGGGGCGTCGTCGGGGTGGATGTGGTCGAACCAGAAATTGGGGTCGGCCACCATTTCCTCGGGCTGGTAGCCCAGCACGTTCAAGGCATTGTTGCTGACAAAAGTCATCTTGAAGTCGCCGCTGGGCACGGTGCAATAGATGATGGAGGGGGTATTGTCGAGCAGGTATTGCAGGCGCACGGCCGTGGCGGCCGAGGCGTCATCGCCAGGCGCCGACCCGGCATGCCGGCCGGTATCGGGAGTGGAAAGGTCGAAATCCTCGAACTGCATCGTCACACCTCGCTGCCTGCACGGCCTTGATGTCATCCCCGCTCGATTATGCCTGATTCTGCCTGCCCTGGGCCGCCAGCGGCGCGCTCAGGGGGCCAGCGGCTGTTCGACGATCGCCATGCGCCGCGCGATGCGCTGCGCCGCCTGCGTATCGCCCGCCTGTTCGGCGCGCAGGCGCTGCACGCCCAGCCACGCCAGCAGCGGACGCCGCCAGCCCTGGTCCGAGGCGGTGGCGACGGCCGTATCGAGCAGCTCCGGCGTGGCGCGGCTGGCGCGCAGCAGCACGCCGGCCGCCACCAGCTGCGACAGCGGGTCCTTGATGGCGGCCACGGCGCTGGCGGCGGCCGTGTCCGAGCCGGCGCCGGCGGCCGCCCGCTGCGCTTCCGGCAGCAGGGCGACGTCGGCCGTTTGCGCCTTGCCGGCCAGCCAGGCCGCATACGCGCGGTCGGCGGCCGTCGCGTCGGCTTGCAGGGCGTCAAAGCCGGCGCAGTCCTCGAAGGCCAGGCTGGCCACGCGCGTGGCGCAGCGCAGCAGTTCGATGCGCGCCACCAGTTCGAGCTTGCCCGTGCCGGCCACCTGGCTGCGGGCGCGCCGGAATTCCGTCTGTTCGACGAGGGCGTTGCCACTCAGGTAAGCCGCTTGAAACCGTTCGACGGAACTTTGCGCATTCATTTTCCAGTCCGGCACGGGCGGGCCGCTGGAGCAGGCGGCCAGTGTTGTCATGGCCAGGGCAGACAGGAGGATATTGATATTTATCATGGCAGTTTGATCTCCGGATTGCGCTTGAATGGCCATTTGCGGTTGATTTCATTGACCAGCTGCTCGACCTTGCGCAGATTGCTTTCCACGTCCGCGCGCAGCGGGCCCAGGTCGGCCGTGGCCGCCTTGGCGTTGGCGCCCACGGCTTGCGCCTCGACCAGCACGGCATCGACTTTTTTCAGGCTGTTGCGCGTGTCGGCCAGCAGGGCGTTCAGCTGCACGATGGTTGCCTGCGCATCCGTCATCACGCCCTTGTCGCCGAAGACGCGCGTATCGGCATTGGCCACCAGGCCATCCGTGCGGCGCGCCAGCTGGTCGGCCGTGACCAGCAGGGCGTTGGCCCGCTCGATCAGCAGGCGCGACTGCTTGTCGTCGCCCGTCAGCAAGCCCATGGCGCCGCCCGGACCGCTCAGCTTGCCCGTCACGGCCTGCACGTTGCGCATGGTGCCGTCGAGCGCGGAATCGCTGCCCGTCAGGTTGCCCAGGTTGTTCAGCAAGTCCTTGGCGGCGGCCAGCAGGCGGGGGATTTCCGCCGCCATATCGCCCACCAGCAAGTCGCGCGTGGCGTCGTCGGGCAGCGGCGGGTCCGTCAGGATGCCGCTGTAGGCGCGCAACTTGGCGCCGCCCACGATGCCCCGTTCCAGGGTGAAGATGGAGCTGGTGCGCAGCCAGTGCGCATCTTTGCGCGGTACGTCGATGATGACGCGCGCGCGCCCGTCCGGCGCCAGCTCGATGCGCTGCACGCGGCCGATGGGAAAGCCGGAAAAGGTCAGGTCGGCGCCCACGCCGACGCCGTCCGAATCGTCGGCCGTCAGCACCAGCGTCTGCGTCGCTTCGAAGGCGCCGCGCGCATACATCAGGTAGACGACGGAGCCGACCACCAGCACGAACATGAAGATAAGCAAAATGGCCGCCTTCAGTTCCGCGTGGCGCACGGGCGGCGGGGCGGGCAGGACGGCATCTTGCGCGACACCGGCGGGCGCCGTCACGTCGACCTGGTCGGGATTTTGGGGTTGGCTCATGGCTTCTGGCTCTCGTTTGGGTGGTTCGGGGATGGCTGGCGGCGGCGGGCGGGGCATCAGTAGTAATTGCCCATCAGCGAAGCCACTTCGACCAGCAGGATGACGGAAAACAGGCGCAGCATTTCAGACAGGCCATGCGCGGCCCACAGGCGGTTGCGCCGGCCGTGCGGCTCGTCCGGATAGTAGGAGGAGGCCAGCGGGATCAGGGCCACGGCAAAGCTGAAGAAGATGACCTTGAGCATCAGGATCAGGGCCACGGCCGGATTGAAGATCTGTCCCACGACGCGCGTATAACCCTGCAGCGCCCACGGCGTAAAACCGTAGATGGTGAGGTAGGCGAGGATCAGCGAAGTGACGCAGCTGACGATGGCCAGCATCCACACGGCAAAGATGCCGGACATGACGCGTGGAAAGTATTCGCGGCGCAGCAGGTCGACGCCCTGGCGCTGCATGGTATCGAGCATGCCGGAAGAGCGCATTTGCGCAAACGCAATGCCGTCGGGCAAGGTCAGGCGCAGCGCGACGAACAGGGCGGCCGTCAGCGGGATCAGTTCCAGCACCAGCACGCGCACCACCATTTCCAGCGCATAGCGCGACAGGCCATAGCTTTGCGCGCTGACGACGACGATGCGGATGAGCACGAGGCTGACGAGCGCGCAGGCGACGCTGAACCACACGAGGTTCGGCGCCGTGTTCGTCACGAGGCGGTGCGCGAGGATGGGGCGGTTGTCGCGGTTATAGCTCGAGGGCGACAGGGCCAGCGAAAACACGAGGATGGCGAAATGCAGCATGCGCCACCAGCTGACCAGCCAGGCCATGGTGGCCCGGTGCAAACGGCGCAGGCTGATGATGAGGGAGACGGATAGGGTCATCATGGCATCTTAACATCAGCCCGGCCCGGCAAGCACGGCTAGCGTGCGCGGCTATCCGAACAGGGCGAAGCCGGCCATCACGACCATCAGCACGGCGATGTATTGCATCGGAATCCAGAACAGGGTGTGGCGCTTGCGCAAGATGACTCTTTCCTGCGTGGCCGGGTCGATCAGTTCGCGTCCTGGCGCGTTGTTCAGGCGCACGCCCGCATACCAGCTGGCGGCGGCTGCCAGCAGGAAGGCCAGGGCCAGGGTCCACGTGTGGCTCTTCGTGTATTCCTCGCCCAGGGTGGCGCCAAACAGCGCTTGCGCGGCCAGTACGACGATAAAACAGATCAGGGGGGCGAGTATGCCGAAGCCTTGCCAGATAAGCATAAAAATTCTCCAGTGGATTGAGGGAACCCGCGGCGGCGTGGCGGTGGCTGTGCCCGGCGGGGCTGCGGATTTTATCAGACTTATCAAAAAGAAAGTTTCTTCTCGGCACTATTGTGCGCGGCTGTCATGCGGTGCTGGCGGTGGCCACGCTGGCGATGATGGCATCGGCCGCCGCGCGCACGCGGGCAGAGCGGTTCAGGTCGGCATGCATGACGAGCCACACGTCGTAGCTTTCCGCCCGCTCGGGCCAGATGCGCACGAGCAGCGGGTCGATATCGCCCAGGTGGGTGGCCAGTTCGGCCACGCCCAGGCCCGCGCGCGTGGCTTCCTGCAGCATCGCCGCCGAGTTCACTTCCATGGCCACCCGGGCGTTGGCGACGGATTCGCCGGCCAGTTTTTCCGCGTGACGGGGCGCCACGGAATGGTGGTAGATGACGATGTCGTGTCCGGCCAGCGCCGTGCCGCGCACGGGTTCGCCCCGCTGCGCCAGGTAGCTTTTTGAGGCATACAGGCCCAGGCTGCGCTTGACCAGGTGGCGCGAGATCAGGTCCGGGTCGGTGGGGCGCACGGCGCGCACGGCCAGGTCCGCTTCGCGCCGCGTCAGGCTGGCCAGCTGCGGCGCCACGTGCAGCACGATGCGGATGTCCGGGTGCGCCGCGTGCAGCCGCTGCATGGCGCGGATGACGAAATGGCTGGCCATGGTGTCCGTGGTGGCCACGCGCACCAGGCCGGACAGGCGGTTGTCGACGCCCTGCATCTCGCGTTGCAGCTTGTCGGCCGCCCGTTCCATCGCTTCGGCCGCGTTCAAGGCCAGCTCGCCGGCCGGCGTGGGCACGTAGCCGGACGGCGTGCGCAGGAACAGGGTGGCGCCCAGCGAGCTTTCCAGCGCGGCCAGGCGGCGCCCGCACGTGGCCTGGTCGATGCGCAGCAGGGCGGCTGCGCCGCGCAGGGTGCCGGCCCGGCCGATGGCGAGAAAGATGCGCGCGTTATCCCAGTCCATAAGCCCAGTCCATGGTTTGTTTTCCTGTCGTTATCGTGATGCATTTTTGCATCATGGTGCTGATTTTATGCCTGTTTACTGCATTCTTCAACACTCGCATAATGACTGCCCCCCCGTCCCTGCAAGGAAATACCATGCCTGCCCCTACACCGCGCCGCGCCAGCGGCTTGATCCTGCTGACCCTGGCCTTCGGCTTCGTCATGGCCATGCTCGACGTCACGGCCGTCAACGTGGCGCTGTCCGATATCGCGCTGGACCTGGCCATACCGCTGACGGGCCTGGTGTGGGTGGTCGACGGCTACACCTTGACGTTTGCCGCGCTGCTGCTGGCCGGCGGCGCGCTGGCCGACCGCTACGGGCCGAAAGCCGTGTACCAGGGCGGCCTGGGCGTCTTCATTCTCGGTTCGGTGCTGTGCGGCGCCGCGCCCGACGGGCATTTTTTGACGGCCGCGCGCCTGCTGCAGGGCGCGGGCGCGGCCCTGTTCATGCCCAGTTCGCTCAGCCTGCTGACGCACAGCTTTGAAGACGAGCGCGAACGCACGCGCATGCTGGGCGCCTGGTCGGCGCTGGTGGGCGTGGCCGGCGCGTCCGGCCCCCTGATCGGCGGCATCCTCGTGCACCAGTTCGGCTGGCGCAGCGTGTTCTGGGTCAATGTGCCGCTGGGCGTGCTGGCCATCGTCATGGCGCAGCTGTTGCTGGCCGCGCCGGCGCGCCAGCCGCGCGATCTATCGCTGTTCAGCCATGCGCTGGGCGTGGCGGCGCTGGCGGGCCTGAGTTTCGTGCTGATCGAAGGTCCCGTGCTGGGCTGGCTGTCGCCGGGCGTGCTGGCGGCGGGGGCCTTGACGGTACTGTCCGCCGGGCAATTGCTGCGGCGCGAATGCAGCGGCAGCCACCCGCTGTTGCCGCGTGCACTGTTTCACAGCAGCAGCTTTGGCGCGGCCAATGGCGTGGGTTTCCTGATCAATTTCTGCGTGTTCGGCCAGCTGTTCTTGTTGAGCCTGTTTCTGCAGCAGTCGGGCGGCGCCGATGCCTTGCAGTCGGGCTTGCGCCTGCTGCCCATGATGGCGGCCTATACGCTGGGAAACTTTATGGCGGGAAGTATTGCGGCGCGTCATGGCACGCGCTTGCCCATGCTGCTAGGCTTGCTGGTAGGCGCTGGCATGGCCTTGCTGCTGATGGCCTTGCGTCCCGGCACGCCATATTTCCTGCTGGCGCTGGGCACGGCCGTGATGAATGTGGCCATCGGCATCGCCATTCCCGCCATGACGGCCACCGTGATGCGGGTGGCCGGCAAGCAGCATGCGAACAGCGCGGCGGCGGCCCTGAATGCGAACCGGCAAATCGGCGCGCTGGTGGGCGTGGCCCTGATCGGCAGCATCCTGCACATGGTGCCGGACTGGTCGCTGCGCCTGCCGCTGGCCTACGCGACGATCACCGTCGCGTATGGCCTGGCGGCGGGCCTCGTCTACCGCCACGTGCATTTGCCGAAGGCCGTGGCCGCCTGAAGATTGGCTTGACGGATTATTGCCCGCGCGTGCTGCGCCACTCCACCAGTTCTTCGATGGTCAGGATCGGCATGCCGTGCAGTTCGGCGAAGCGCTCGATATCGTCGCCGCGCATCATGGTGCCGTCCGGGTTCATCAGTTCGCACAGCACGGCGGCCGGGTTCAGGCCCGCCATGCGCGACAGGTCGACGGAGCCTTCCGTGTGGCCACGGCGCTCGAGCACGCCACCGGGCGCGGCGCGCAGGGGGAAGACGTGGCCAGGGCGCACCAGGTCGGCGGGCTTGGCGTTCGGCGCGATGGCGGCGCGGATGGTGGTCACGCGGTCGGCGGCCGACACGCCCGTCGTGACGCCGTCGCGCGCCTCGATGGAGACCGTGAACGGCGTGCCGTAGCGGCTGCCGTTGTCGGACGACATGGGCGGCAATTCCAGCGCGCTGACGACGTCCGTCGGCAGGCACAGGCAGACGATGCCGCTGCATTCGCGGATCAGCAGGGCCATGGTTTCGTTCGTCAATTTCTCGGCCGACAGGATCAAATCGGCTTCGTTTTCACGGTCGAAATCGTCGAGCAGGATGACGGGAATGCCGGCGCGCATGGCGGCCAGGGCGGATTGGATGCGACCTTCCAGGTCGTTGGAAAGCAGGGTATAGCTGTTGACTAACATGGTGAAACGCTCCTCGCATAGGCGAAAAACGCTGCAGGGCAAGCGAATAGACGCAACTGGCCGCATCGCCGTGGCGATGGGACATCACACTACTGCACATCTTCTTTCATCCGGACTATACCGTCGGCTCTGGAGTCACACCAGATCTGCTGACCTCGCCAAGCGGTGCCTGGAAAGCGCTCGCGGGCTTGACCGTTGCCGGTCTTACCGCCGGTGGGGAATCGCACCCCGCCCCGAAGACGTCGTTGTGCCGGTCCACATGACCGGCGGCAACACTTTAGCACAATTGAAAAAATATGGCAGGGCACTGTTGAGTTTGTCATTCGACAAAGTTGCCCGGGGAAAGCCGTTTTTCCTAAGCTGTTTTTAATGGCGGAAACAGGATTTCAGTGTAAGGTATGCCTACTGAATCTTACCGTTGAGAATACATGAAGCTGAGTAAATTACGCCTGATCTCGGGCGCCGTCTTGCTGGCGTGCGCCTGCATGGCCCAGGCAGAAATCCGTTTGAGCGATCCCTTGCCGCTGGCACCAGAAGTGACCGTCGGAAAATTGCCGAACGGCTTGACCTATTACATCAAGAAAAATGCCCGTCCCGCGCAAAAAGTGGAATTGCGCCTGGTGGTGAAAGCCGGTTCCATCCTGGAAGATGATGACCAGCAAGGCCTGGCCCACTTCACGGAACACATGGCCTTCAATGGCTCCACGCATTTCAAGCGCAATGAGCTAATTTCCTATTTGCAATCGATCGGCGTGAAGTTCGGCGCCGACTTGAACGCCTACACGAGTTTCGATGAAACCGTGTACGTGCTGCCGATTCCGACGAACAAGAAAGAAAACCTGGAAAAGGGTTTTCTCGTGCTGGAAGACTGGGCGCATGGCTTGAAATTCAATCCGGCCGACATCAACAGCGAGCGCGGCATCGTGCTGGAAGAGGCGCGCCTGGGCAAGGGCGCCAGCGACCGCATGAACAAGGTCCTGTATCCGAAGCTGCTGAACGGTTCGCGCTATGCGGAACGCATGCCGATCGGCAAGGAATCCGTCTTGAAAACGTTCAAGCCGGAAGCCATCAAGCGTTTCTACAAGGATTGGTACCGTCCCGACCTGATGGCCGTCGTGGTGGTCGGCGACGTGGAGCCGAAACAGGCTGAAAAGCTGATCCAGCAGCATTTCGGCAAGCTGAAGAACCCGGCGAAACCGCGTCCGCGCCTGTATGCGGAAGTGCCGCAGCGGGCGCAAACGGAAGCGCTGGTGATCACGGACAAGGAAGCGCCGGACGACGCGGTCTTCATCCGCTACCCGATCCGCGCCGCGCAGGAACCCGTCACGATTGCCGATTACCGCCGCCAGATGATCGAAAACCTGTATGGGCAGATGCTCAGCGCGCGCATGCAGGAATTGACGCAGCAGGCGAACCCGCCGTTCATCCAGGGCGGCAGCAGCATGGGCAAGCTGGTGCGCGGCTATGAATCGTTCAGCGCGTATGCCTTGCTGGGCAAGGGCGGCGTGCAGCCGGCCGTCGATGCGCTGGTGCAGGAAGATGAGCGGGCGCGCCGCTTCGGTTTCAGCCAGGATGAGCTGGACCGCGCGCGCAAGAACATGCTGCGCAATTACGAGCGCGCGTACAGCGAACGCGACAAGTCCGATTCGAGCGGTTTCGTGGCCGAGTATTCGCGCAACTTCCTGGAGCAGGAAGCCATCCCCGGCATCGCCAATGAATTGCTGTATGCGCAGGAACTCTTGCCGCAGGTAACTTTGCAGGAAATCAACGAGACGGTGGCCAAGGTGATTCCCGACCAGCAAAAGAAACTGGTGGTCTTCATGGGCGCCGAGCCGAAAGCGGGCGATGCGGCCTCGGTGGTGCCGACGCAGCAGCAATTGCTCGACGCCGTGGCGAAAGCCGAGCAGCAAACCATCGAGCCGCGCACGGAAAAAGTGCTCGCCAGCAAGCTGATGGATGGCCCGCCGGCCGGCGGCAGCATCGTCGCGGAAAAGTTGAACAGCGCCATCGGCGTGACGGAACTGACCCTGGGCAATGGCGTGCGCGTGCTGCTCAAACCGACGGACTTCAAGAATGACCAGGTGCTGATGGGCTCGACCCGCTTCGGCGGCCAGTCGCTGTTCGGCGACGCCGACATCTACAACGCCCGCTACGCCAGCGCCGTGGTCGGCAGCATGGGCTTGAAAGACCTGGCGCCGCTGGACTTGCAAAAAGTGCTGGCCGGCAAGACGGTCAACGTGGGCGCTTCGCTGGGCGAGCTGAGCGAAGGCTTCGGCGGCTCGGCCAGCAGCGCCGACGTGGAAGCCATGCTGCAATTGGTGTATTTGTATTTCCACGACGTGCGCAAGGATGCGGGCCTGTACCAATCCTTCATCGGCAAGCAGCAGGACCTGGCGAAAAACAGCATGGCGCAGCCGGAAGCCGTGTTTTACGACGCCATCCAGCACGCCATGTATGGCGACAACCCGCGCGTCGATGGCGTGCCGCGCGTGGCCGATTTCGACAAGGTGGGCCTGGACCGCTCGCTGGACATCTTCCGCCAGCGCTTTTCCAGCGCGCGCGACATGACCTTCATCTTCACGGGCAGCTTCGAGCTCGACAAGATCAAGCCGCTGATCGCCAGCTACCTGGGCACCTTGCCCGTGGCCGAGGTGCCGCACGCCTACCGCGACGTGGGCATGCGCCCGGTGACGGGCGTGGTCAAGAAGGATATCTACATGGGCAGCGAGCCGAAGAGCACGATTTCCATCACCTTCAATGGCGACGTGGCGTATTCGGACGAGCAAAAGCTGACCCTGCAGGCGCTGGGCGAGGTGCTGAACCTGAAAGTCATCGAAGTGCTGCGCGAAAAGATGAGCATGATCTATGGCGGCGGCTTCGAGACGTCCATGGGCCAGCATCCGTATGGCCATTATTCCGTGGCCCTGAACTTGCCGACGGGACCGGAAAACGTGGACAAGGTGATCGCCGCCGCGTTTGCCGAAATCAACAAGATGAAGACGGACGGCCCGTCCGCGGCGGACCTGGAAAAGGTCAAGCTGAACTGGATCACGCGCCAGCAGAAATCCTTGCGGGAAAATAATTACTGGATGAACCAATTGATGGGTTCGGTAACGCAGGGCCGCGATCCCGCGTACCTGCTGCGCTACGAGCAGCGCGTGCGTGCCCTCACGCCGCAAGCCGTCAAACTGGCGGCGCAGCGCTACCTGGACATGCACAATTATGTACAGGTAGTACTGTATCCGGAACGCAAAAATGTTGCAGCCAAGTAAGCTTCATTGTTGAACTGCGGGAGCGGCAAGGTGGCGAAGCTGTTAAACTGCCGCTGATGGATGTGATCGCAATTTAACAAGCAAGGACTGTACGATGGCTAAGAAAGAAGAACTCGATCCGGAAACCCTGGAATTGATCAACTGGTGTATCGAGGTCGAAGGCTTCCTCGTGGCCGGCGGCGCCACCGTGGCGCAGGCGCAGGACCATATCGAAGAGCAGGTCGAGTGGTTCACCGACCAGTTCTACGACGGCTTGACGCCGGAAGAGGCAGCCAAGGAAGCCTTGGCCTGACCTGTCAGTCAGACTTCAGCAAGACATATGCGGGCGGTGCCTGCCGGGCATCAGCCTGGTAGCGCCGCCCGCTTTGCTTTTCTGAAAAGATTTCCACATGGAAATTGTTTATAATTCCACATTTTATTCTTTACCCAGGCTCCCATGACTCTCCGTTCGCGCATTCTCCTCCTGTGTTTCAGTACCTTGCTGGGCATCGTCCTCATTGCTTCCTTCTCCCTGTATTCGCTGCGCCAGACCATGATGGCGGAAAGGGTCGAGCAATTGACGGTGCTGGTGGAATTGGCCAATGCCTCGGTGGAAAAGGCGTATGCGCTGGAACAGTCGGGCAAGCTCACGCGTGAGCAGGCCCAGCAGCAGGCCAAGCTGGCCATCGGCAGCTTCGTCAAGGACGAGATGTATTATTTCGTGCGCGATTTCAGCACGGACTTGCTGTACGTACACCCCAATCCTGCGCGCATCGGCACGCCGCAAAAGAACATGAAGCAGTCGGGCGACCGCTACCGCGTGGCCCTCGCCACCAGCCGCATCGGCCTGGTGCAGGCGGATGGCACGCGTCCCGGCGTGAAGGATCCGGTGGCAAAAATGTATGCCGTGGTGAAATTTGCGCCATGGGATTGGCTGATCGGCACGGGCACGTATATCGATGACATCAACCACAAGTTCTGGGCCCAGGCGGGCGTGCTGCTGGCCATCGGCGGCGCGCTGATGCTGGTGGTGGGCGCCCTGGCGGCCCTGATGCTGCGCCGCATCCTGGGCCAGCTCGGTGGCGAACCCGACTATGCAGCGGCCATCGTGGCGCAAATCGCCCAGGGCGACCTGACGACGCAGATCGATACGCGTCCCGGCGATACATCCAGTCTGTTGATGGCGATCAAGGCCATGCGCGATAACCTGGCGCACCTGGTGAGCCAGGTGCGCAACGATGCGGAATCCATTTCCACGGCATCGGGCGAGATCGCTTCCGGCAACCACGACCTGTCGGCGCGCACGGAGCAGCAGGCGGGCTCGCTGGAAGAAACGGCGTCGACCATGGAAGAAATGACCTCGACCGTGCGCCAGAATGCGGACAATGCGCGCCAGGCCAACCAGCTGGCCATTTCTGCCTCGCAAGTGGCGAGCCAGGCGGGCGGCGTGGTGAGCCAGGTGGTCGACACCATGGGCGCCATCAATGCCTCGTCGAAGAAGATCGGCGACATCATCGCCGTCATCGACGGCATCGCTTTCCAGACGAATATCCTGGCCCTGAATGCGGCCGTGGAAGCGGCGCGCGCGGGCGAACAGGGCCGTGGCTTCGCCGTCGTCGCCAGCGAAGTGCGCAACCTGGCGCAGCGCTCGGCCGCGGCCGCCAAGGAAATCAAGCAGCTGATCGACAGTTCCGCCGAGCAAGTGGGCGCCGGTGAAAAACTGGTGGCGCTGGCGGGCGAGACGATGGAAAAAGTTGTTTCCAGCGTGCAGCATGTGACCGATATCGTGGCCGAGATTTCCTCGGCCAGCGCCGAGCAAAGCGCCGGCATCGAACAGATCAACCAGGCCATCGTCGAGATGGACAACATGACGCAGCAAAATTCGGCCCTCGTCGAGCAGGCGTCGGCGGCGGCGCAGGCGATGAACGAGCAGGCGGCCGGGCTGGCGCAGATCGTCAGCGTGTTCAAGGTGGGCGCAGCGGCGCCGACGGCGGCAGCGCTACAGCGCAGCGTGCCTGCGGCGCGGCGCCTGACGCGCTAAGCGCTTTTTTCTGTCATTGGGGAACTTAACCTCGGCTCACCTGTCCAACTTTCTTCGTCCGCAAGGGATGCACAGAAGAGGTGAGCATGACAGACGGTTTTTCGTATCACGCGGCGTTCGCCCGCAACCTGGGCTGGGTCACGCAAGCGGAGCAGGACAGCTTGCGCGGCAAGCGCGTGGCCATCGCCGGCATGGGCGGCGTGGGCGGCGTGCACTTGCTGACCCTGGCCCGGCTGGGCATCGGCGCCTTTCACATCGCCGATTTCGACACCTTCGATATCGCCAATTTCAACCGCCAGGCGGGCGCCATGGTGTCCACCCTGGGCCAGCCCAAGGTGGCGGTCTTGGCGCAGATGGCGCGCGATATCAATCCCGAACTTGATATTAAACAATTCCCAGACGGCATACACGACAGCAACCTGGCCGAGTTCTTCGCCGGTGTCGACCTGTATGTGGACGGCCTGGATTTCTTCGCCTTTCCCGCGCGCCAGGCCACCTTCGCCACTTGCGCCCGCCTGGGCATCCCCGCCATCACGGCCGCGCCGCTGGGCATGGGCACGGCCGTGCTCAGCTTCCTGCCGGGCGGCATGACGTTCGAAGAGTATTTTGGCTGGGGCGACTTGCCCGAGGAAGAAAAAGCCCTGCGCTTTCTCGTCGGGCTGGCGCCGGCCGGCTTGCATGCTCGCTACCTGGTCGACCCGTCGGCCATCAACCTGAAGGAGCGGCGCGGGCCGTCGACCATCATGGGTTGCCAGCTGTGCGCGGGCGCGGCCGCCACGGAAGCCTTGAAGATCCTGTTAAAGCGGGGCAAGGTGATGGCGGCGCCGCACGGCATGCATTTCGACGCCTACCGCAACAAGCTCGTGCATACCTGGCGTCCCGGCGGCCACCGTCATCCGCTGCAGCGCCTGACGATGGCCATCATCCAGCGGCGCCGCGCCGCGCAGGGGGCATAAATGGCGCAAGCACCGCAAATCGATCCCGTGCTGGAAAATATCCTCGAGCAGGCGCGCTGGGCGCCCAGCGGCGACAATACGCAGCCGTGGCGCTTTGAAGTCGTGGCGCCGCGCCATGTCGTCGTGCACGGTTTCGATACGCGCAGCCACTGCGTGTACGACCTCGACGGCCATCCCAGCCAGCTGTCGCTGGGTGCCTTGCTCGAAAGCATGGCACTGGCGGCCAGCAGCCATGGCTTGCGCATGGAGGCGCGCCGGCGCCTGTCCATGCCCGACACCCTGCCTACCTTCGATGTGCGCCTGGTCGACAGCCCCGGCATGCCGCCCGATCCGCTGGCGGCCTATTTGCCGCAGCGCAGCGTGCAGCGGCGCCGGCTCAGCACGCGCAGCTTGCGCGCCAGCGAAAAGGCGGCGCTGGCGGCCAGCTTGCCGTCCGGCTATGGCGTGCAGTGGTTCGAAGGCAGGCGCGCGCGCCTCGCTTGCGCGCGGCTCATGTTCGACAATGCGAAGCTGCGCCTGACCATGCCCGAAGCGCACAAGGTGCACCGCGACGTGATCGAGTGGGGCGCGCGCTACAGCACCGACCGCATCCCGGAGCAGGCGCTGGGCGTCGACGCGATGACGGCGCGTTTGATGCGCTGGGTCATGCACAGCTGGCGCCGCGTGGAGTTCTTCAATACCTGGCTGGCGGGCACCGTCGCGCCGCGCCTGCAGATGGACTTGCTGCCGGGCCTGTATTGCGCCGCCCATTTCGCGCTGCTGGCCGAGGCGTCGCCGCGCCACATCGACGATTATGTGGCGGCCGGGCGCGCCATGCAACGCTTCTGGCTGACGGCCACGCAACTGGGCTTGCAATTGCAGCCGGAACTGACGCCGCTGATCTTTGCCCGCTATGTGCGCGAACGGCGCGCCTTTTCGCGCACCGATGGCCTGCAGGAGCTGGCGCAGGAGCTGGCCGTGCGGTGCCAGGCCGTGCTGGGGGCGGCGGCGTTGGATCGGGCCGTGTTTCTCGGGCGCATAGGCGCCGGCCCTGCGGCCAGTGCGCGCTCGCTGCGCCGTCCGCTGCAAGACTTGCTGGTGGCGCCAACGGCGGGGCGGTGAGGCGCGCGTGACGCTCCGTCAGCGCCGCCGCCGAGGCGCGAGGCCAGCCAGCGCCAGCAGGCCGGCCGCCAGCAACGGCAAGGTGCCCGGCAGCGCCATGGGCGTGATGCCTGGCACGTAGGCCAGTTCGGAACTGTTCAGCATGTTCAACACCAGCGTGTAGCTGCCGGCCGCCAGTCTGTCCGTGACGGCGCCGTACTGCCCGCCGCACGCCGTGCCGACGCCCGTGCCCGTGGGCGCGCCGCAGCCGCTGGGATCGTAGGTGAACACGCTGCCGCTGGTGAGCGGCGTTTGCGCGTAGCCCGTGTTGAGGCTGGCCGCATCGGCCAGTTCGGTGCCGCCCAGGATGCCGGAGCCGAGCTTGCCGTCGGGCGCCCAGCTGAAGACGATCTGGCCATGTTCATCGATGATGCTGAACGTCATCGCCATATTCGTTGTGGCCGCCGAGCCCGTGCCGGCCAGCGCGTCCAGGTACAGCTGCATGAAGGGCAGGGCCTGGAAGTCGAAGGCCAGGGTCGCGCCCGGTTGGCCGACGACGAAATTGACGGTCATCGCGGTGCTGGAACCGTTGCGCCCCGAGGCGTCGGCGCTGCCGCCGCCCGTCAGGAAGGTTTCCGCCGCGTTCACGGTATGCGTGCTGGTCGATCCAGGTGGGAAGGGGGGGATTTGCGAGGTGACGATTTGCGCCTCGCCGCGCGCATACGAAGCGTTGCCCATGCCTTGCGGGGTAAAGTCGTTCTCTCCCTTGCTGACGGCGCCGCGTTTCGCCTGCGGCGCGTCGATTGCGTTGCTGCCGCCATTGATGACGCTGCTGCCATTGAGCGTGGCGGTCGTGCGCGACAGGTCGATGTTGCTGAGCAGTGTGACGGAGCCGGAGGGATTGCTGATGACCAGGCCAAAGACGCTGGTGTACGAATAGCCGTAGGCGGCGGCGCCGGCAGTGCCGCTGCTGGCCAGCAATAGCAAGCTCAGCAGGAGCATGGGCAATCGGGTACAAGAAAATGTAGTCATGAAAATCCTCATCTCCTGGTCGGTCGCGTTGTAAGGAAAACCGACAGGCTTGCCACATGAAAAAGGCGAGGAAACTCCCTCGCCTGTGCATCCCCCTGTTGCCTGGTTCAGGCGCTGATTTTGCGGCGGCTGGCATAGCCCAGGCCTGCCAGTCCCAGGCCCAGCAGCGCCAGGGTGCCTGGTTCCGGCGCCTGCTTGACTAGGTCCACGCTCTCCACCGCATTCAAGGTCAAGGTGTAGTTGCCGGCCGCGAGGGCATTGCTGACGGCGTTGAAGTTGCCGCCGCAAGTCGTGCCCACGCCGGTGCCGCCAGGCGTGCCGCAACCGGTGGGGTTATACGTAAACATGTTGCCGCGCGTCAGGAAGTTGGTCGCCAGGCCGGTGTTCAGGTTGGCCGCATCGGCGTTCTCCGTGCCACCGAAGATGCCGGAGCCGACGACGCCATCGGGCGTCCAGTTGAAGACGGTCGCGCCGGTCGAGTTGGTGATGGTGATGGTCATCACCAGGTTGGCCGTCGCGGTGGACAGTTGTCCCACTGTGCTTTGCAGGAAGACTTGCATGAATGGCGAGGAGAAGAAGTCAAAGCTCAGCGTTGCCGTGGGCGAACCGACGACGAAGTTGACGGAAAAGCCCGTGGTCGATCCGTTGCGGCCGGACGCGTCGGCCGTGCCGGCAGGGCCGGCCAGGTGGGCCTCGGCCACGTTTACCGCCTGCGTGGAGGTGGAGCCGGGCGGGAACGAGGGAAACTGCGTGCTGACGATCTGCGCATCGCCGCGCGAGTAGTTGCCCGAGGCGCCCTGTTGCGTGAAATTGTTTTCCCCTTTGGTCACGGCGCCGATGGCGGCGCGGGGCGAGTCGAGCAGGCCGGGACCGCCATTGATGACGCTGACGCCATTCAGGGTGGCTGTGGCGCGCGAGATCGTGGTGCTGTTCAGGGCGGTGATCGAGCCCGTGGCGGCGACGATCTGCAAGCCGAAGATGTTGTTGTAGGCGTAGCCGTAGGCGCCCGCCTGTGCGCTACCGGCGGCGCACAACATGGCCAGTGCGGCCGCGGCCGGAAGCAGTTTCAGTTTCGAGAGTTTCATTGTATTCACCTCGTGGTTGAGTGAGTCTGGAAGTGTTGCCTGAGTCCTGTCTGCAGGTGCTCATGGCCAGACTTAAGCGACTTCCATGCCAACGCATGAGGTTCTTTTGAAATCAAGGACTTGGCGTGCTTTTGTTGACGTGCTGCAGGTGTTGCCGGACTCTCTGTAAGAAAAGCCGACGCCGCCCGTCAAGGCTGGCCGCCTTGCGGCGAAGTTCCCAGCAGGGCGTGCATATGGGGCAGCAAGCGTTGCCCTGGCACATAGTCGCGCATGGCCGTGGCCAGCTGACGCGCTGCCAGCCTGGCCCGGCCATCGTCGAGCATGCGCGTGGCGGCATGGCGCAGGGCGGTTTCCTGGAAGCGGTCGGCGCGCAGCAGCAGGCCGGCGCCGGTCCCCGCGATGCCGTGCATGTTGAGGAACTGGTCGAGGTTGCCGGCGATGCCGATGACGGGCACGCCTGCCGTCAGCGCCTGCTGGCTGGTGGGGCTGCCGCCGTTGCAGATCACCAGGCTGGCGCGCCGGGCCGCCGCGTCGCCCGGCAAGAAGGGCGCGACGTGGGCATTCGGCGGCACGGCATCGACGCGGCCGGTGCCGGCCGTGGCCGCCAATACGGTGACGGGCAGAGGCGCCAGCGCGTGCAGCACGCGCGGCAGCAATTGCCCCTGGCCGGAACTGCCCAGGGTGACGTAGATGATGGGCCGTCCACTGTTCAGTTCCGGGCGCTGCCACCAGTCCGGCAAGTCGAGCGGCGGCGCCCAGATGATGGGGCCCAGGTAGTCGTGCGTGGACGGCATGGCGTGCGGCGGGAACAGTTGCGGAATATCCGCGTACACGGTGCGGTCCGCATCCGTATAGATGCGCCGCAGGTCGCTGCCCAGCGACGGCAGGCCATGGCGGCGGCGCACGCGGTTCAGGGGGACGGCGTGCGAGGCGAAGGCCAGCGGGCGGATCAGGCGGAACAGGGGCGCTGCCAGCCAGATGGGCAGCAGGCTGGTCAGGGGCAGGCTGGGCACCGTGTAGTGCTGGCGCACGTACGGACTCCAGTAGGCATTGCTGACGGTGAGGTAGGGAATGCGCTGCAGGCGCGCGCTGACGGACAGCGACAGGCGGAAGTCGCCGATCACGAGATCGGGCTGCACGGTATTGAGCAGGCGCAAGTCGTCTTCCACATATGCGTGCAGGGTGCTTTCCGTGTAGACGGGCTTGCCGTGCGCCAAGGCCTGCAGGAATTGCAGCGATGAAATACTGTCGATGCGCCAGCGGCGAAAGGGCGCTTGCTTGAAGCAAAAGTCATAGCCATCGGCGCAGGCAAAATGCACCTCATATTTGTCCTCGTCGAGTTCCTGGGCCAGGCTCAGGGGGCGGCCGACGTGGGCCAGGGTCACTGCCTCGGCCATAAAGAGGATTTTCTTGCGCGCCATGGGGATCGCTTGCATTCGCAGGAGAGAGACCTGCCAGGTTGGAGTGGCGCCGCGCCGTTTAGTTCCCGCAGCGGCTTGCCACTGGCGGGCGCCAGGATTCGGCCGCATCGGCTAGAGTGGGGCAAAGGAGGTCACATGCAAACCCAATTCCGTCCTGCCCTGTTGCGTGCGCACAGCACGCCCGAACCCGATATGCCGCCACCGCCGGAAGGCGATCCCGTCACGCCGCCGCCGGAAACGCCGCCCCACATCGAGCCCGTGCCCGTCAAGGAGCCGACGCCGCCGCCACCGCCCGTGAAAATGCAGTGACGGGGCGCGGTGCGTCGCCGTCATGGCGGTTGGGGAGGGGCGCGCCGCGTTTATTTCCGATCGGAAATGGATTGCGCGGTGGCCGCCAGCGCCACGCCATTTAAACAACAAAAACGCCAATAAATGTTGCCGAGTGGATACAAATCAAGCTCTAACTGTCGAGTGTCATGCGGCCGTCACGATTCTGTTCTTATAATGAGACATCATAAAAATTCTTGTACAGGAGACCATCGTGGGCAATTCCTTGCATAACAAAATTTACCTGGGCCGGCGCCCTGTGATCACCAGCAAAAACCTCGTGGCGCTGGCCCTGGCGGGCGCCGTGGCCGGTTGCGGCTTGGCATGGCTGCTGCTGCGCAGCTACAAATAACGGTCGTCACGCCCGTGTTTCCGCCGCCTGGCCGCCTGGCGGGCGGCGGTAGATTCACGTTGCCTGTTGCCGATGCGCAGCGGGGCGCGTACCATGGGGGCCGAACACCTGGCCTTTTATGGAAAAGTAATGAAGAACGAGAAATTAACGACCGATGAATATGACGCGCTGGAGCAAGTTGCACGCGGCATCAAGACCGAGCGCCCCAGCGCTTGCGTTGCCCGCAATGCCAAGCGCCTGTCCGGCCTGAAGCTGCTCAGCTATGCACGCGATGGCCGTTTGTCCATCACCGAGAAAGCACAACAACTGCTGTTCCTGCGCCGCTGCATCATGGGGCTGCGCGCCGTCGCCGCCGATCCGCTGACCAAGCTGGACTCGGACGTGGCTTACTTCCTGGGCAAGAAAGCCCACATCGTGGCGCGCGCCGAGGGCGAGGGCCACGACATTTCCGACAAGGGCCGCGACTCGCTGGCCGATATCGACACCCTGGGCCTGTAAGTCCCGCAACCGGCCCCTGGGGCCGGTTTTCACATCCTCCCCCTTTTTTATTATTTCCCCTTTGGAGAACATTTTGGACAGCGCGATGAACTGGTCGGCCCACGAACTGACGATGACGGTCTTGATGACGCCCGATATGGCCAACTTTTCCGGTAACGTGCACGGCGGCACCATCCTGAAGTACCTCGACAGCGTTGCCTATGCCTGCGCCAGCCGCTATTCGGGCAGCTACGTGGTCACCCTGTCCGTGGACCAGGTGATGTTCCTGCAGCCTATCCACGTGGGTGAGCTGGTGACGTTCCTGGCGTCGATCAATTACACGGGCACGACGTCGATGGAAGTGGGTATCCGCGTGGTGACGGAAAACATCCAGCAGCGCCTGGTGCGCCACGCCAACAGCTGTTATTTCACGATGGTGGCCGTGGATGCGAACCGCAAGCCCGTGGCCGTGCCGCCGCTGGCGCTGGAGACGCCGGAACAGCAGGTGCGCTTCGAGCAGGCCAAGCTGCGCAAGCTGTCGCGCCAGAAAGTGTCGAAGAAATAAAGCGTTGCGGGCATAAAAAAACGGCCACCAGAGCGATCTGGTGGCCGTTTTTCATTGCATGCCTAGAGGCAATGGCAAACCGTGATTAACGGTCGCCGTAGCTGCGGCGTGCGCCGTCGGTGCTGCGCGGGTTCGAACCCTTGTAGCCGCCGCCGGTGCTTGGTGCGCCGTCTTTACGCGGTGCGCCCGGCTTGCTGAACGTGCGTTGGCCTGGCTTCGCGCCGCCACGGTTGTCGCCTGGTTTCCAGCCGCCTGGACGGGCGCTCGAACGTGGTGCCGATGCCGTTTTCTTTGGCTCGAAACCTTCGATGACATTGACCGGGATCAATTGCTTGGTGAAGCGTTCGATGCGCTTGACGTTCATGCCTTCAGCGTGGTTCACCAGCGAGATGGCCAGGCCGTTGCGGCCAGCGCGGCCGGTACGGCCGATGCGGTGGACGTAGTCTTCCGGGAACTTCGGCAGATCGTAGTTGAACACGTGGGTGATCGTTGGCACGTCGATACCGCGGGCGGCAACGTCGGTGGCAACCAGCACTTTGACCTGGCCGCGGCGCATGCCGTCCAGGGTGCGGTTACGCGCGCCCTGATGCATGTCGCCGTGCAAGGCGGCAGCCGAGAAACCGGCGATGTTCAGACGGTCGGCGATGGTGTCGGCGTCACGCTTGGTGGCGGTGAACACAACAGCCTGGTCCAAGGTTTCGTCGCGCAGCAGGTGGTCCAGCAGGCGATTCTTGTGCGACAGGTCGTCGACGAAGTGGACGCGCTGCGTGATGTTTTCATGCTTGTTGCTCGAGCTTGCCACTTGGATGACCAGCGGGTTTTTCGTGATGCGGCGGGCCATGTTGCCGACCACGCCATCCAGCGTTGCCGAGAACAGCATGGTTTGACGGCCTTCCGGCGTCGCTTCGACGATTTTTTCGATGTCGTCGATGAAACCCATGTCCAGCATGCGGTCGGCTTCGTCCAGCACCAGGATTTCCAGTTGCGAGAAGTCGATCTTGCCCGAGTCCATGTGGTCGATCAGACGGCCTGGGGTCGCGACCAGAATCTCAGGATTCTTGGCCAGCAATTGCATTTGTTTAGGGTAAGGCATGCCGCCCAGGATCGACACAGCCTTGATGCGGCGGATGCCGGTGCTGTACTTGTCGGTGTTGGTCGTTACTTGCAGGGCCAGTTCGCGCGTTGGCGTCAGCACCAGCATTTTTGGCTGGGCAGCCTTGAAGCGTGGACGCTCGCCGCGGGCGCGCGATGCTTGCATTTCCTGGTTTGGCGTCTTGCCGGCGGCGCTTTGTTCGGCGCTGGCCAGTTTGTGCAGCGACGGCAGCATGAATGCTGCGGTCTTGCCCGAACCGGTCTGCGACGAGACCAGCAGGTCACGGCCTTCGATCGCGGCTGGAATCGCTTGCGACTGTACCGCGGTTGGCGCGGTGTAGCCCGATTCGGTCAGAGCGGCGAGGATGGACGGATGCAGGCCTAAGGATTCAAATGTCATTCTTTTTCTTTCGTGAAAATCAGCGTTCTTGCAAAAAGCAGAACGCAAAATAGCAACGCCAACCAAAACGAAATGACTCAACTAGAAAGAAATTTCGGCACAAAAGCTTTGCGCCGGGACGGTGTCAGGTGCGACACACAAGGCGGGAGGGCTTTATTAAGCGGCATCCTGTGGATGCGCTAAGGCTTGCGAAGCTGCTAAGTTTGTAGTGCATGTAACTGCGGTGTTGCCATCGCTTCAAGGAAACATATTGCAGCGCACAACGACACTATACCGTATTTGCTGCCGTTTTGCACGGCTTAAATGGGAAGAAACGACAGTCCTACCACGTTTTGCTCATGTTTCCTATGTGAAATCAGTAAGAATACGTAGTTTTCTTCCGTTTAATGGAGCATGGCCATGAGGTCGGCGGGCAGCGGCGGCACCTGTCGCGTTTCCCTGGCCAGGTTGATTTGCCGGGCCGCTTGCGCCACGTCGACCAGGCTGCGTTCCAGCTGGTAAGTCCCCTTGGCTTGCAGCCAAGCCAGCACGTCGGCCAGGTGCCAGATGGTGGCGCTGCCCTCATGCACGGGCGGGGGGAAGCTGTGGCGGTGTTTGTTCATCAGCTTGTGCAGGTTTTGGCGAGACAAGCCCAGCACTTGCGCCACGTCCGTCAGTCCCACGAAGTCGGGGGCGGCCTCGGCCAGCACGGCCCCGGGCACGATGGCTTTCACATCGGCCATGGCGCTCAGCAGTGCTTCGCTGGCATTGCCGGCCTCGCGCGTGAATTCCAGCGCCAGGCGGCCCGCTTGCCCGATGCCGGCCAGGGCATCGTCGCAGCCGCCGCCGCCCAGGCGCTCGGCCAGCGCATCGAGGTCGGTTTCGTTGTCGGGCAGGCGGTATTTGAGAGTAAAGATGTAATCCATGATGGCTACCCCCTGGATTTGCGTTGCATGCAGTCGTGCATCAGCTTATTGAAAGTGCAATTATCGACCACCCGGCGGATCGCCCGCGCATGGTTGCCGGGATTTTTCGGCGTGCTCCAGATGCAGGCGATGCAGAATTCGCCGCAACGGCAGCTGGCATCGTTGTACGGGCAGCAGATCTTGCCCCAGGCATGGCTGCCACCCACTTCCACGCGCCAGCCGTGGTTTTCCGCGTGGCGCAGCGCCGCTTCGATGTCCTTCTTCGGGTGCGGGGAGCGCGCCATGCGATGCCTCCAATGTAGGTCGATATTCTGCGGTTGTCAAGTGACAACCGCAGAATATCGGCCGCCACCGCATTACTCTACTTCGGGATTGACGGCCATCACTTGCGAAAAGCCGCCATCGACGTAGGTAATCTCGCCCGTGATGCCGGAAGCCAGGTCGGACAGCAGGAAGGCGGCCGTGTTGCCCACTTCTTCGATGGTGACGTTGCGCCGCAGTGGGGCGTGTTCGGCCACAAAGCCCAGCAGCTTGCTGAAATCCTTGATGCCGGAAGCGGCCAGGGTCTTGATGGGGCCGGCCGAAATGCCGTTGGCGCGGATGCCGCGCGGGCCCAGCGATTCGGCCAGGTAGCGCACGGAAGCTTCCAGCGACGCCTTGGCCAGGCCCATGGTGTTGTAGTAGGGCACGGCGCGCACGGCGCCCAGGTAGGTCAGGGTCAATACGCAGGCGCCCGGATGCAGCAGGGGCAGGGCGGCCTTGGCCATGGCGGGAAAGCTGTAGGCGGAAATATCGTGCGCGATGCGGAAACTGTCGCGCGACAGGCCGTCGAGGAAGTCGCCGGCGATCGCTTCGCGCGGCGCAAAGCCGATGGCGTGCACGAGGCCATCGAGGTGTTCCCAGTGCTGCGCCAGGTCGCTGAAGACGGCGCTGATCTGTTCATCGCTGGACACGTCGCAGTCGAAGACCAGTTCGCTGCCGAATTCCGCCGCAAATTCCGTGATGCGCTCCTTGAAGCGTTCGCCCACGTAGGTGAAGGCGAGGGTGGCGCCTTCGCGGTGGCAAGCCTTGGCGATGCCGTAGGCGATGGAACGGTTCGACAGCAAGCCCGTGATGAGGATTTTTTTGCCTTGCAAGAAAGCCATGACGACTCCTGTCTGGGTAGGTGGGCGGGTAAGGCGGATGTGCAACCGGCCGCGACAGCAAGGCTGTGGCGGCCGGTGAGGTAGGTCAATACAGCTCAGGCGATCAGTGGCGGGCCTTGGCGCGACTGTTGCCGCCGCCGCGCTGGATGCGCGGTTTCACCAGGGAAATTGGCGCGGCTTGCACCTTGCCTCCCTTGGCGGCGCGGCGCAGTGCCTTGGCGGCCCGTTCCGGACGGTCCGCTTCCAGCAGCATGGTGGCGCTGTCGGCGATTTCCTGGGTGATGTCCTTGTTCATCGTGGCCGAGGTTTTCGGCACGAGGATGGTGGAGCCGGCGCGCAGGCTGGTGCGCTGCGGAATATTGTTGGCCTGGCGCAGCACGTCGGCCGTGGTGCCGAATTTCGACGCCAGGGTTTCGATGCGTTCGCGCGCATTGGTGATCTTGTGCGTCGTCCAGCTCGACAAGGCATGGCCCCATTGCGCCAGGTTGGTGGTGAACTTGGCGGCGTTTTCCTGTGGCAACAGAATCTTGGTCTTTTCGCCGCCGATGATGACGGGGCGGTTAAATTGCGGATTCAAGGCCTTGAATTCATCCATCGACAGTTCGGCCAGCTGGGCGGCGACGGTGATGTCGATGTCGCTGGTCTTGTCGATGGCCGTGAAGTAGGGCTGGTTGTCGACCACGGGCAGGGTCAGGCCGAACTGGGCCGGATTGGCGATGATGTTTTTCACCGCTTGCAGCTTGGGCACGTAGTTGCGCGTTTCGGCCGGCATCAGGTCGGCCAGGCTTTCGAAGTCGGTCGGCTTGCCCAGCGCCTGGTTTTTCTTGATGGCGCGCTGTACCGAGCCTTCGCCCCAGTTGTAGGCGGCCAGGGCCAGTTGCCAGTCGCCAAACATGTCATACAGGCGCTGCAGGTACGTCAGGGCCGCATCGGTCGAGGCCAGCACGCCGCGGCGCTCGTCCTTGAACATGTTTTGCTTGAGGTTGAAATCGCGCCCCGTGGCGGGCACGAATTGCCACATGCCGGCCGCATTGGCGCTGGAGAACGCTTGCGGGTTGAAGGCGGACTCGATGAACGGCAGCAAGGCCAGCTCCGTCGGCATGCCGCGCTTTTCCAGTTCCTGCACCACGTGGAAGATGTAGCGCGAGGCGCGCGCCGTCGTGCGGGCGATGTAGTCGGGGCGGGTGGCGTACCAGTTGACGTGATTGGCCACCAGCTGGTTGTTGATGTCGGGAATCGCATAGCCGCTGCGGATGCGGCCCCAGACGTCGGCTTCGCGCAGCGGATCGGAATTGTCGCTGAGGTTTTTCAGCAGGCGGTCGGTCTTTTGCAGGCGGTTGTCGAGGGTGGGGAGTTTCGCCGTGACCTGGGCGGTCATCGGGATCAGGGCAGGTGCGGCGGCGACTGGCGCGTTATCGCTCTCAACACCGGCTTCGTACGCCTGGCTGAGGGCGGGCGCAAGCGCCAGTGCCAACGCCGCCAGGACGGTAGATTTAAAGGAGTTTTCGTGCATAGTGTTCCATTGTTGTCGTCGGAGAAACATCGGACAGACCCATGATCAAGCAGCGAGTGTACGTATATCCACATGCAGTAGTCAAGAATTATGTCAGCATGATGACAGGAAATAAGCGGCAATAAGTGGGATACGGCTGAGTTTCCATTCGCAAATGCTGTCATTATTGCAAATTTAATTTGCCCAATGCGTGATTCGGCCGCTGTTATAGCATACATGGCGAAGAGGCTGGCGCAAGCTTGGACAGCGCCGGGCATGAGGCTGCGCAAAAGTGCGTACAATTTGGCTTTGGCCGGCCATTCGGCTGCCGGCCGCCATATTGATAGAGAGTTAAGTATATGAACACCCCGACGCGCCACGACGACGACAACGCCGTCATCATCGCCAATACCGTTGCCTGGCTGGAAAAGGCCGTGATCGGCCTGAACCTGTGCCCGTTCGCCAAGGCCGTGCACGTCAAGAAGCAGATCCGCTACGTGGTGTGCGAATCGAGCAATCCGGAAGATTTGCTGGCGCTGCTGATGGACGAGCTGCAAATCCTGGCCGACACGGACCCCGAGCAGATCGACACGACCTTGCTGATCCATCCATATACCCTGAACGATTTCCTCGACTACAACGAGTTCCTCGATGTGGCCGACGCGGCCGTGGAAGACATGCACCTGGCCGGCGAACTGCAAGTGGCCAGTTTCCACCCTGACTATCAGTTTGCCGAGACGTTCGAGGACGACATCAGCAACTACACCAACCGTTCGCCGTACCCGACCCTGCATTTGCTGCGCGAAGACAGCATCGAGCGCGCCGTCGAGGCATTCCCGGAAGCATCGGAAATTTTCGACAAGAATATTGCCACACTGGAAGCGCTGGGCACTGAAGGCTGGGAAAAGCTCGGCTTGCCGAAGGTATCCTGATGGCGGACAAGGAATTGCCGCCGCGTCCCGATACGCCCTGCGTGGCCGTGTGCTCGACAACCTTCGATGAAATCTGCCGCGGCTGCGGCCGCAGCGTGGTGGAAGTGGCCCACTGGGTGTCGATGACGGATGAAGAGAAGGAAGTGGTGTGGGTGCGCATCCTGGCGCAAGGGTATCCGCGCAGGAATACTTAATCTGGCTCAATGTAATACCGGGGTTTGACCTTCAAGATCCGACCCCGGTATTTTTTGGGCTAACGATCAATAACTACCGATGAAATCCTTCTTGCCCACTTCGATGCCATTGTGACGCAGGATGTCGTACGCCGTCGTCGCGTGGAAGAAGAAGTGCGGCAGCGCGTAGTGGAACAGATAGGTCTGGCCCGTGAAGTGCTTGGTCTTTTCGCCGCTGCCGGTGGTGATGGCGCGCGTTTCGCTGCCGTCGATGTCCGCTTGCGGCAGGCTTTCCAGGAAGGCGATGGTTTTCACGATGCGCGCCTTCAGCTCTGCAAAGCTCTGTTCGCTGTCTTCATACGGCGGCACGGCCACGCCGGCCAGGCGCGCGCCGCAGCCCTTGGCGAAGTCGGTGGCGATCTGGATCTGGCGCACGAACGGCAGCATGTCCGGGAACAAGCGGAATTGCAGCAGGGCGTTCGGGTCGATTTTCTTGTCTTGCGCGTGCGTTTCCGCCTTGTCCAGGATGGCGGCCAGGCTGCCCAGGATCTGTTTGAAGACGGGGATCGAAGCGGAGTAGATGGAGAAGGTCATGATGGTTCCTCTAGGTAAAGTGGCGCGATGATAGCAAGCTGCGCGCTTTTCTGCTGGCGCCGGCCTGGCGCGCCGGCATGCGTGTGGTTTTTCAACCCTGTTTATATGACATCAGGTAGCCGCCGGCGCGTGTTTGTTGGTGACTTTTCCCGCTTTTTGCATGCATAATTGCTCCTGATAAAGATTCGTCCCGCCTCGCCACCCGATTCCCCTGTAAAGTCAATGATCGCCCGCCTGATCCCTGTTGCCCTGTCGCCGCATGTTTAATTCACCTTCTCAGCGCCTGCGCGCCAGCCTGCGCGTGCTGTATGGCTCGTCGATCTATGGCGCCTTGCTGCTGGTGGTCTTTGGCGGATTGGTCGTGCCCGCCATCTTCGGCAGCTACGTGCTGGTCGGCGTGCATGAGCGCCAGTCGGCGCGCACCAGCCTGAACGAGGCCTTGCAGCGCAATGCCGACATCCTGGCGCTGGGCATGCAGGAGTCGCTGTGGAACATGAATGCGGAATCGGCCCACTCGCTGGTCGAGTCGGTGATGCGCGACCGCTCCGTGCTGCTGGTGAAGGTGCTGGGGCAGGGCGACACGGAATTCATCCGCCTGCGGGCGCCGCAACGGCCCGTGGGCAATCTGTACCGCGCCGAGCGCGACATTCTCGTGCGCGGCGAACGCATCGGCCACGTCGTCGTCGAAATGGACGATGCGCGCAGCCAGCAGGAGCTGCGCGAAAAGCAGATCTCCTATATTTTCGTGCTGGGTGCGCAGCTGGCCGTGTCGATGGCGCTGATCGTGCTGTTCCTGAACCGCCGCCTGTTGAAACCCCTGCGCCGCCTGACGCGCTTTTCCGACCGCCTGTCGCACGGCGATTTCGACACGCCGCTGGCTTCGCACAGCAATGACGAACTGGGGCGCCTGACGGCCCAGCTCGAGCAAATGCGCGCGGCCATCGGCCAGCTGTTCGAGGACGTGGGCCAGCGCGAAGAGCGCTTCCGCACCATCGTCACGCAGGTGCCGGGCGCCGTCTTCCGCTACCGGCCCGACGGCCCCATCGACTTCGTCAGCGACGCCATCGAGGAAATTTCCGGCTATTCGGCGCGCCAGTTCATGCGCGGCACCACGCATGCCTGGGCCGACCTGATCTGCCCGGAAGACCGCCGCGAGCACCGCCGCGCCGTGCGCCAGGCGGTGGCCGAGGTGCGGCCGTATGCGCTGGAATACCGCATCATCGACGCTTTCGGCATCGAACGCTGGGTGGCCGAGAATGGCCAGCCGCAGGCGGGCGAGCAGGGCGTTATCTGGGTCGACGGCATCATTGCCGACATCAGCCAGCGCAAGCACCACGAGATGCGCATCGAAGCGCTGCTGACGGAGCAGAGCGCGATTCTCGACAACGTGATGTTCGGCGTGATGTTCGTGCGCCACCGCCGCATCATTTCCGTCAATCGCCGCTGTGAAGAGCTGTTCGGCTACGACCATGCCGAGATGACGGGGCGTTCGACGTCCATCGTGTTTGCGAGCGCGTATGACTTCGAGGATGCGGGCGAGCGCCAGTATCCGGCGCTGGCCCAGGGCGGCGATTTCAGCGAGGAGCGCCAGTACAAGCGGCGCGACGGCAGCCTGTTCTGGGCGCTGGTCAGCGGCTGCGCGCTCGATCCGCTGCGCCCCAATGAAGGCAGCATCTGGGTGTATGCCGACATCACGGCGCGCAAGGAAGCCGAGGAAAAGCTGCGCCTGTCGGCCACCGTGCTCGAACATATTGCCGACGGCGTGATGGTGGTCGATGCCAGCGGCATCATCGTCACCGTCAATCCCGCCTTCACGCAGATCACCGGCTATACCGAGGCCGAGGCGGTGGGTCAGCACTCGTCACTGACACGCTCGGCGCGCCACGACGCGGCGTTTTACCAGGCCATGTGGGATGAGCTGAAGGCCAGCGGTTTCTGGCGCGGCGAAATCTGGCACCAGCGCAAGAACGGCGAACTGTACCTGGAGTGGCTGACCATCAGCGCCGTGCGCGACACGCACGCCACCACCACGCATTACGTGGGCGTGTTCAGCGACATCACCCTGATCAAGGAGTCGCAGGAAAAGCTCGACCACATGGCCCACCACGACCCGCTGACGGCGCTGCCGAACCGCCTGCTGTTCCACGACCGCCTGCAGCACGCCTTGCTGCGCGCCGCGCGCGACCAGGAGCAGCTGGCCGTGCTGTTCATCGACCTGGACCGCTTCAAGAACGTCAATGACACCCTGGGCCACCATGTGGGCGACGAATTGCTGCAAAAGGTGGCCGGCCAGCTGGCGGCCCGCCTGCGCGAAGGCGACACCCTGGCGCGTCTGGGTGGCGATGAATTCATCGTCCTGCTCGAACGCGTCGATGGCGAGTACGGTGCGACGCAGGTGGCGGAAAAGCTGATGACCATGTTCGACCAGCCCTTCACGGTGGCCGACCACGAACTGTTCGTCACCTGCAGCGTGGGCATCAGCCTGTATCCGGACGATGCGCTGGACTTGAATATGTTGATCCGCAATGCCGACGTGGCCATGTACCAGGCCAAGGCGCGCGGGCGCAACGGCTACCGCTTCTATGCGCCGTCGATGACGGGCGAAGGCGTCGAACGCCTGCGCCTGGAAACCTTTTTGCGCCGCTCGATCGAGAAAAACGAGATGTTCCTGAATTACCAGCCGCAGGTGGAAATCGACACGGGCCGCCTGGTCGGCGTCGAGGCGCTGGTGCGCTGGAACCATCCGGAACTGGGCCTGGTGCCGCCGGCCCGCTTCATTCCGCTGGCCGAGGACAGCGGTTTCATCAACCAGCTGGGCAAATGGGTGCTCGACGAGGCGTGCCGCCAGATGATGCGCTGGCAGGCGCAGGGCTTGCACGTGCCGAAGATGGCCGTGAATCTGTCGGTAAAACAGTTCGAGCGGGGCAGCATCGCCGGCATGGTGGCCGACATCCTGACGGAAACGGGCCTGGAGCCGCAGCGCCTGCAGCTGGAAGTGACGGAATCGGTGATCATGAACACGGGTGACGCGCTGGGCTTCATCAACGATTTGCACGCCATCGGCGTGGGCCTGGCCATCGACGATTTCGGCACCGGCTATTCCTCGCTCGCGTATCTGAAGCAGCTGCCCGTGCAGACGCTGAAGATCGACCGCTCCTTCATCAAGGATATCTCGACGGACGTCAACGACGAGGCGATCGCGATCGCCATCATCCAGCTGGGCAAGAGCATGCAATTGTCCGTGATCGCCGAAGGCGTGGAGACGGAAGAGCAGGCCGCTTTCCTGCTGCGCCATGGCTGCAAGCTGGCGCAAGGTTATTTTTATAGCCGTCCGGTGCTGGCACAGGATATGCTGGAGCGCTGGACCGATCCGCTGGATCAACCACTAACCAATTAAAGGGTATCCCATGGCCGGAGAAAAAAACACGTCGCGCCGCCGTTTCCTGCTCGGCGGCCTGGGTCTCGGCGTGGCCGGCGTGGGCGCCCTGGTGCTGGGCTGGGGCGTGTTGCCGCCGCGCCAGCGCCTGCATGGCAGCGCGCCGCTGCCGCTGCAGGATGGCGCCGTGGCCCTGAACGGCTGGCTGGCCATAGGCACGGACGGCACGGTAACCCTGGCCATGCCGCGCAGCGAGATGGGGCAGGGCGTGCACACGGCCTTGCCGATGCTGGTGGCCGAGGAACTCGACGTGCCTTTGAGCAGCGTCAAGCTGATCCAGGCGCCCATGGATAAAATCTTCGGTAATGTCGCCATGCTCAAGGATAGCCTGCCGTTCCACCCGGACGACCAGGGCCGCCTGAAGGCGCTGGCGCAGTGGACTGTGGCCAAGGCGGCGCGCGAACTGGGCGTGGTCGTCACGGGCGGCTCGTCGAGCGTGAAGGATGGCTGGGGCCCCATGCGCGAAGCGGGTGCGTCGGCACGCGCCATGCTGGTAGGCGCCGCCGCCGCGCTGTGGCAAGTGCCGCCCGCGCAATGCCGCACGGAAGATGGCGCAGTGGTCCACCCGGACGGGCGGCGCGCCAGCTACGCCAGCCTGGCGCAGCGCGCCGCCGGCATAGCCCCGGGCACGCCCGCGCTCAAATCCCCCAAGGATTTCAAGCTGATCGGCCAGCCGGCGCCGCGCCGCGACACGCCGTCGAAAGTCAATGGCAGCGCGCGTTTCGGCATCGATGCGCGTCCGCCCGGCATGCTGTATGCGGCCCTGCATCTGCCGCCGCGCCTGGGCGACACCCTGGCCGCGTTCGACGCGGTGCCCATACTCGCCATGCCGGGCGTGAAAAAGGTGCTGGACCTGACGCCGCAGTTGCCCCAGCGCGGCACATCGGTCACCTCGTGCGCCGCCGTGGTGGCCGACACCTGGTGGCGCGCGAAACAGGCGGCCGCCGCCTTGCCGACGCAGTGGAAGGCCGGTCCGCAGGCGAACCTGTCCAGCGCCGGCGTGTATGCGGAGTTTGCCCGCCTGCTCGACAGTGAGGCGGGCCATGCGTACCACGCCAGCGGCGAGGTGGAAAGCAAGGCCGTGCAGGGTTTGCGCAGCGTCAAGGCCGAGTACCGCGCGCCGTTCCTCGCGCACGCCGCCATGGAACCCGTCAACTGCACCGCGCAAGTCAAGGATGGCAAGGTGATGCTGTGGGTGTCGACGCAGGCGCCCGGCATCGCCGTCGACGTGGCGGCGAAAGTGGCCGGCGTCGATGCGAAAGACGTGACGATCGAGGTGCTGCTGCTCGGCGGCGGTTTCGGCCGCCGCCTGGAAGTGGATATGGTGGCCCAGGCCGTCGCCATCGCGCTGCAATGCGGCGGCGCGCCCGTGCAACTGGTGTGGACGCGCGAGCAGGACACCAGGCACGATATGTACCGTCCCGCCGCGCTGGCCCGCTTCGCGGCCCGCCTCGACGAGCACGGCCGCATCGCTTCCTGGGACAACAAATCCGTCAGCGGTTCCATCACGCATCAGTTCTTGCAGCGCAATTTCGGCTTGCCCGGTGCGGGGCCGGACAAGACGACGGCCGAAGGCGAATTCGACATGCCGTATGAAATCGCCAACCAGCGCATCGCCCACGTGATCGCCGACAGTGCCGTGCCGGTGGGTTATTGGCGCTCCGTGGGGCACTCGCACAATGCATTCTTCAAGGAAGGCTTTATCGACGAACTGGCGCACGCGGCGGGGCAGGACGGCGTCGCCTTCCGCCGCGCCATGCTGGTGAAGCATCCGCGCCACCTGGCTGTGCTCGATGCGGCTGTTGCCAGGGCGGGCAGTCCTCCGCCCGGCCATGCGCATGGCGTGGCCTTGCATCAGTCGTTCGGCAGCATCGTCGCGCAAGTGGCGCAAGTGTCCGTGGAAAACGGAGAAATTCGCGTGCAGCGCGTGGTGTGCGCCATCGATTGCGGCATTGCCGTCAATCCGAACATCATCGCCCAGCAGATGGAGTCTGCCGTGCTGTTCGGCTTGTCCGCAGCGCTGGGCGGCGAGATCACGTTCCAGGAAGGCAAAGTGGCGCAAAGCAACTTCCACGATTATCCCGTGCTGCGCATGGGGCAAACGCCCGAGGTGGAAACCATCATCATCGCCAGCGCGGAACACCCCGAAGGCGTGGGCGAGCCGGGCACGCCGCCGATCGCGCCGGCCGTGGCCAATGCCGTGTTCAGCTTGACGGGAAAACGGCTGCGCAGCCTGCCGCTGCGCCTGGGCTGATCTTACTGATCGAGTGTCGCGGCCAGCATGTGGCGCAAGTTGCAGTCGCGCTGCCAGTCGCGCCGCTCCTGCGTGCTGTTGGCCAGCGCCGCCAGTTCCTGCGCGCTGAGCGCCTGCTGCGCCTGCACCATGCGGTGCGCCAGGCCGCCGTCGGGCAGCACGGTGCCGAAGAAGGCCACGTTGTCGTCGTGCTGGATCAGCAGGGTGGGGAAGTTGTCGATGTCGAGGTCGCCCACCACGTCGGCCTGGTCTTCGATATCGACCCAGACGAAGACGGTGTCCGGGTGGCGCGCGGCCAGTTCCTCGAACGTGGCGCGGTAGCTGCCGCAAGTGCCGCACCACAGCGCGCACAGGCAGGCCACCGTCCAGCGCGGGCCGGCCAGGGCTGCCGCGACGTCGGCGCGGTTATCGGTCGTGAGGGTCAGGCTGTGCATGGTCGTATCTATTCAGTAGGGCGATGGGCGCCGGGCGCCCGATGCGCGTATTCTACCGCGCCCGGCGACGCCAGTCGCGGGAATGCATGAGCTTGTTTATCCGTGTTTTTTGATGCAACGCACCTTTCTGGTGGATAATGCTGGTAATTGCGCGCTGATTACGCTGGTCCATGCTGTTTCCTGGCCCCGCAGCCTGACCCCTCCAGTCTGTTTTCATGCCCTGCCCGGTGTCAGCGCTCCCGCCTTTATTTATTTTTATTATGGAATTAGCCAGCTTATGTTGAGTTACCGCCACGCCTTTCACGCGGGTAATCACGCCGATGTGTTGAAACATTATGTGCAGATTCAGTTGTTGCAATATCTGAATCAAAAAGATACCGCCTATAGTTATATCGATACCCATTCCGGCGCGGGCGTGTATGCGCTCGACGGCGGCTATGCGTCGAAAAATGCCGAGTACGAAACGGGCATCGCGCCCCTGTGGGACCGCACGGACTTGCCGGCCTCGCTGGCCGAGTACATGAAGCTGATCAAGGAAATGAATCCGAGCGGCAAGATGCGCTACTACCCGGGTTCGCCGTACTGCGCCGACAAGGTCAGCCGCGAGCAAGACCGTCTGCGCCTGTTCGAGCTGCATCCCGCCGATGCCAAGATTCTGGCCGACAACTTCCGCAAGGTCGAGGCGCATGCGCTGGCCCAGGGCGAGCGTCCTACCGTGCGCGGCAAGCGCGTCATCATCACCAAGGCGGATGGCTTCCAGAGCCTGAAAGCCCTGCTGCCGCCGCCATCGCGCCGCGCGCTGGTGCTGATCGACCCGCCGTATGAAGACAAGATGGATTACCGCAAGGTCAAGGACACCCTGGCCGACGCCCTCGTGCGCTTCCCGTCGGGCATGTATGCCGTCTGGTACCCGGTGCTGCAGCGCATGGAATCGCGCCAGTTCGCCGACAAGCTGAAGCAATTGCCCAGCTCGGACTGGCTGCACGTGACCCTGACGGTGAACACCCCGTCGCCGGACGGCTTCGGCTTGCACAGCAGCGGCATGTTCATCCTGAATCCGCCGTACACCCTGGAGCCGATGTTGCGCGAAGTCATGCCGTACCTGGTCAAGGTGCTGGGTCGCGACGACGGCGCCAAGTTCGTGCTGGAAACAGGTAAAGGTGGACAGAAGAATACGGGCACCAGAAGAGTGTAATCACACTTGTCTTGGTAGTGCTGTAATAAAAAAACGCCACGGATAATGTGTCCGTGGCGTTTGTCGTTTACTGTCCCAGCAGCAAGAACACGGTCGGTTTCTTGTGGAAGTCAGGAGCCTTGCCTGCAGCCAATTGTTTCTTCCACTGTCCGCCATTCCACGTTTGCACGTTTTCCGTGTCCAGGCTCAGGTCGGTGGCGACGCAGATCAGGGTCGATGGCGCGCATTGCGCCACGAGGGCGTCGAGCATGGCGGCGTTGCGGTATGGGGTTTCGATGAACAGCTGGGTCTGCTTTTCATTGCGCGAACGCCCTTCCAGTTCCTTGATGCGCTTGGCGCGCAGGGCCGCATCCGTGGGCAGGTAGCCGTTGAAGGCGAAGCTCTGGCCGTTCAAGCCGCTGGCCATCACGGCCAGCAGGATCGACGACGGGCCCACCAGCGGGCGCACTTTAATGCCGTGCTGATGCGCCAGACGCACCAGGTCGGCGCCAGGGTCGGCCACGGCGGGCACGCCCGCTTCCGACACGAGGCCCGCGTCGCGCCCCGCCAGCAGGGGTGCCAGCAAGCCGGCCAGCGCTTGCGCCGGGGTATTCACGTTGAGTTCGGAAATCGTGATTTCCTGCAGCGGCTTGGCCAGCGGATGCTGGTTGCCGATCAATTTCAGGAAGGCGCGCGCCGTCTTGGCATTTTCCGCAACGAAATAATCGAGCTGGGACGTGATGTGCCGTACTTGCTCCGGAATGATGTGGGCCAGCGGGTCGGCCGGGCTGTCGGACAGGCCGAGGTGGTTGGGAATCAGGTACAGGGTGCCGGTCATATTCTTATTGTCGGTAAATTAAAGGGTAAAAAACGCCACGCCCGCCTTGCGCAGCATGCCGGTGAGGGCGATCAGCGGCAGGCCGGTGAGGGCGGTGGGGTCGGTGGTGGCGATGCGTTCGAGCAGGGCGATGCCCAGGCCTTCGTTCTTGGCGCTGCCGGCGCAATCGTACGGCTGCTCGATGCGCAGGTAGGCGTCCAGCTCGGCATCGGGCAAGTCGCGCACGGTGACGAGGGTCTGGACATCTTCCACCTGCGCCACAGGCACCGCCTGGCGCCCGTCCAGCAGGCATAGTGCCGTGTGGAACACGGTCTGGCGTCCGCGCATGGTTTGCAGTTGCAGCAGGGCATTCGCATGGTTGCCGGGCTTGCCGATCTGCGCGCCATCGAGGGTGGCGACCTGGTCGGAGCCGATGACGAGGCTGCCAGGATGGCGGTCGAGCACGGCCTGTGCCTTGGCCTGCGCCAGGCGCAGGGCCGTGGCGCTGGGGCTTTCGCCTAGCAGGGGGCTTTCGTCGAGATCGGGCACGGCGACTTCGAAAGGCAGGCGCAGGCGTTCCAGCAATTCCTTGCGGTAGGTCGAACTCGATGCAAGAATCAAGCGCAATGGGGCGGAAGTTGGTATCATTCGGTAGTGGATGGCGGCCGGCATGGCCGCGCTGGTCGATGTCAGTGGAATTTCACGCAAATTCCAGGGCGCAGAGCCCCTGACCGAGGCTCCATGCGGCATGACGGTGTTAATGAAGTTGTCATGTTTATGGCAATGATTGCGTCAAAAAAGATGCTTAGCCTTTGACTCCGTGCTAAAAACCCTGTTATTATCGCAGGTTTTCCGGGGAAATTTTCTACCAATGAATGCTTTTGTGATCGACGCCTTTGATTTTTGTCGTATCAGCGGGAGCCGCGAGGGTGTAACTCCTGTCGCTGAAATGACCCGGTTGACCAAGGATTGTGCAGATAATTCCGGCGAGATCGCCTGGAAGATCGTCGGCGGCACCAGCAAGCTGGGCTACCCGCAACTGACCTTGTCGGTCAACGGCACCGTTCAGCTGGTTTGCCAGCGCTGCCTGACTCCGTATGCTTACGCGATAGATTCTTCGACTGTTCTGATGCTGGGCAAGGATGATGAGCACGCGGACGAGATCGAAGAAATCATCAACGATGAAACGATCGACGTGATCGTCGGCAGCCGCAGCATGGATGCCGCGGCCCTGATCGAAGATGAAGCCTTGCTGGCCCTGCCGCAGGTACCCAAACACGACGTCTGCCCCGATACGGCGCAGCTCGATGCTCTCAAGACTGAAAAGAAGTCGCCGTTTGCGGCACTGAAAGACTTGAAGCCAGAATAAGTTAAGAGAATAAGTAGTAGCGGTAGTTTGTAGGGGGCCTCAGAAACCGTAGCGAGCGGCCCAATATCGTCTTGAGTAGCGCAAGCGTACGGAAGTACGCTGAGCAACGCCGAGGCGATAGTGGGACGCGCAGTAGGTTTGTGAGGGTCCGCTTAGAGAACGTGTCAAACGCGTGTAGTAATCGAGTATGGCAAGTGTAGTGAAATGTAATTGTAATAAACGATGTCGGTCCGGGCTATTTTCGGGTAGTCTTTGCCGCTGGGATACTCGATTCGCATGTATTTGCTAATCGATTGTGCTAAAATTTTAGAACTTATGTATTAGGAGTCATCATGGCAGTTCAACAGAACAAGAAAACCCCTTCCAAGCGCGGCATGCACCGTTCGCACGACTTCCTGGTCGCGCCGCAATTGAGCGTCGAGCCAGTTACCGGCGAAACACACATGCGTCACCATATCAGCCCTAACGGCTTCTATCGTGGCCGTAAAGTGTTGAAGACCAAAAACGACGAGTAATCGACGTTTTTGTTGGGTAAGATGAAAGCGGTGTTGCGTGGTTATTCGGCGTGGCGCCGCTTCTTCTTTTTTATCGGCTGCAATTCATCTTGCGCACCCGTCATTTTGAATCAAGCTTGCTCAGGCGGTGCATGACATGCTGCGCCCTGCATATGCTCCAGTCCGATTCACATCTTGCCGCACGCCCGCAGCGGTATTGAATCAACACAAATGACAATCAAAATTTCTATCGACTGCATGGGCGGAGATCACGGTCCCTCAGTCACTATCCCCGCAGCAATTTCCTTCGTAAAACATGAGCCTGAAGCCGAACTGATCCTTGTTGGATTGGAAGACGTGATCCGTGCCGAACTGAAAAAACATAAAGCCGACACGCATCCGCGCCTGTCGGTATTGCATGCCTCCGAACAAGTTACCATGGACGATCCCCTGGAAGTGGCCCTGCGCCGCAAGAAGGATTCCTCCATGCGCGTGGCCATCGAACAGGTCAAGAACGGCGTGGCGCAAGCCTCCGTTTCCGCCGGTAATACGGCAGCCCTGATGGCCGTGTCGCGCTATGTATTGAAAACCATGTCCGGCGTCGACCGCCCGGCCATCTGCAGCATCTTGCCGAATCAAAAGAACGGCCCCACCTACATGCTGGACCTGGGCGCCAACGTCGATTGCGAACCGCATCACTTGCACCAGTTCGCCATCATGGGTTCCGTGCTCGTGTCCGCCATGGAAGGCATCGCACGCCCCACGATCGGCTTGCTGAACGTGGGCACGGAAGATATCAAGGGCAATGAAGTGGTGAAACTCACCTCGAAGCTGCTGCAGGCCGACCACGAGCGTGGCGCGCTGAACTTCTACGGCAACGTGGAAGGCAACGATATCTTCAAGGGCACGACCGATATCGTCGTCTGCGACGGTTTTGTCGGCAATGTCACCCTGAAAGCCATCGAAGGCCTGGCGCGCTTCATGAAAGACGTGCTCACTTCCGAATTCAAGCGCAATCCGATTACCATGCTGGGCGCGCTGATCGCCCGCGGGGCCCTGAAAGCCATTGGCAACCGCTTGAATCCATCGCGTTACAACGGCGCCAGCCTGCTGGGCTTGCGTGGTCTCGTCTTCAAGAGCCATGGCAGCGCCGATGCCTATTCCTTCGAATGGGCCTTGCGCCGCGCCTTTGATGCGGCAAAAAATGACGTGCAAGCGCACCTGGCCAGCCTGATCGCCGAGCTGATGCCGCGCACGCCAGTACCGGACGAACCTACATCAACAAGCTCTACCATTTAGTGGACGGGTATTTGCATGACTGTTTTTAGCAAAACTTACAGCAAAATTATCGGCACCGGCAGCTACTTGCCGGAGAAGCGCGTCACCAACCAGGATCTGACCGAACAGCTCGCCGCCAAGGGCATCGAGACGTCGGATGAATGGATCGTGTCGCGCAGCGGCATTTCGGCGCGCCATTACGCGGCGCCGTCGCAAAACTCCTCGGACCTGGGCGTGGAAGCGGCCAGGAAGGCCCTGGAAATGGCTGGCCTGAACGGCAATGACCTGGACCTGATCATCGTCGCCAGCTCGACCCCCGATTTCTTCGGCAGCTTCCCAAGCACGGCCTGCATCGTGCAAAACAAGCTGGGCATCACGAATAACTGCGCCGCCGTCGACGTGCAAGCCGTCTGCAGCGGTTTCGTGTATGCGGTGGCCACGGCCGACAGCTTCATCCAGTCGGGCATGCACAAGAACGTGCTGGTGATCGGCGCCGAAGTGTTTTCGCGCATCCTCAATTTCGACGACCGCGGCACTTGCGTGCTGTTCGGCGACGGCGCCGGCGCCATCGTCATGACGGCATCGAAAGAGCCGGGCATCCTGGCCACCAAGCTGCACGCGGACGGCCGCCACTCGAACATCCTCAGCGTGCCGGGCAGCCTGGCTGGCGGCGCGCTGGACGGCAGCGCCTTCCTCTACATGGATGGCCCGGCCGTGTTCAAGCTGGCCGTGTCCGTACTGGAAAAAGTCGCGCACGAAGCCCTGGAACATGCCAACATGACCTCGGACCAGATCGACTGGCTGATCCCGCACCAGGCGAACATCCGCATCATGAACAGCACGGCCAAGAAACTCGGCTTGCCGCTGGACAAGATGGTCGTCACCGTCGACCAGCATGGCAACACCTCGGCCGCCTCGATTCCGCTGGCGCTCGACATCGCCGTGCGCGACGGCCGCGTCAAGAAGGGTGACAACGTCATGATGGAAGGCGTGGGCGGCGGCTTTACCTGGGGCGCCGTGCTGGCGCGCATGTAATCCCGCAACATTATTAAAAAAACGGAGTCGACATGACACAATTTGCATTTGTTTTCCCAGGCCAAGGCTCGCAAGCGATTGCGATGCTCGACGGTTTCGCCGGCAACCCCGTGGTTGCGCAGACCGTCGCCGAAGCGTCGGACGCCCTGCAATTCGACCTGGGCAAGCTGATCGCCGAAGGTCCGAAGGAAGAATTGGATCTCACCACCAACACGCAACCCGTGATGCTGACGGCGGCCGTGGCCTTCTACCGCGCCTGGCTGGCGGCCGGCGGCCCAGTGCCGACGGTCGTGGCCGGTCACAGTCTCGGTGAATACTCGGCGCTGGTCGCCGCCGGCGTCATTTCCTTCAAGGATGCCGTGCCGCTCGTGCGTTTCCGCGCGCAAGCCATGCAGGAAGCCGTGCCCGTCGGGCAGGGCACGATGGCTGTCGTGCTGGGCCTGTCGGATGACGACGTGCGCGCCGCCTGTGCGGAAGCGGCGGCGGAAAACCCGGCCCTGGTGGTCGAGCCTGTCAATTTCAATGCGCCAGCGCAAGTCGTCATCGCCGGCCATACAGCTGCGGTCGAGCGCGCCTGCGAACTGGCCAAGGCCAAGGGCGCCAAGCGCGCCATGAAATTGCCCGTCTCCGCGCCATTCCACTCGTCGCTGCTGAAGCCCGCGTCGGACCGTTTGCGCGAGTATATGGCCGGCCTGACGTTCGCCGCGCCGCAGATCGCCCTGATCAACAACGTCGACGTGGCCATCGTCAACGACGTGGCCGGTATCAAGGATGCGCTGGTGCGCCAGGCGGCCAGCCCCGTGCGCTGGGTGGAAACCATGCAAAAGGTTGCCGCGGACGGCATCACGCAAGTGATCGAATGCGGCCCGGGCAAGGTCCTGATGGGCCTGGCCAAGCGCATCGACCCGGTGCTGGTGGGCGACGCCATCGTCGACCAGGCTTCGCTGGAACGCATTTTGACGCAGCTCAAATAAACATCAGATCGCGGCAGCCTGCCTGCCGCGGTTGCTCTTAAGGATACTCATGAATTTAGCAAATCAAGTCGTGCTGGTCACGGGCGCCTCGCGCGGCATCGGCCGCGCCATCGCCACCGAACTGGGCAAGCAGGGCGCCACCGTGGTCGGCACCGCCACCTCGGAAAGCGGCGCGCAAGCGATTACCGATTACCTGGCCGCCGAAGGCGTGGCAGGCAAGGGCCTGGTCCTGAACGTGACCGATGCGGCGCGCTGCGCGGCCGTCGTCGATGAAGTGCAGAAAACCTACGGCAGCCTGTCGATCCTCGTCAACAATGCGGGCATCACGCAAGACCAGCTGGCCATGCGCATGAAGGATGAAGAGTGGGACAGCGTCATCTCGACGAACCTGTCGGCCGTCGGCCGCCTGTCGCGCGCCGTGCTGCGTGGCATGATGAAAGCCAAAACTGGGCGTATCATCAACATCACGTCGGTCGTGGCTTCGTCGGGTAATCCGGGGCAAATGAATTACGCGGCGGCCAAGGCCGGCGTGGAAGGCATGAGCCGCGCCCTGGCGCGCGAAATCGGCAGCCGCAACATTACCGTGAACTGCATCGCGCCGGGCTTCATCGATACCGACATGACCAAGGCCCTGAGCGAAGAGCAGCATGCGGCCCTGTTGACGCAAATTCCCCTGTCCCGCCTGGGCAAACCGGAAGACGTGGCAGCGGCCGTGGCCTTTTTGGCCTCGCCGCAAGCGGCGTATATCACGGGCACGACCCTGCACGTGAACGGCGGAATGTACATGAATTGATGTGAAAGGTAGACGGGGCGGGCGTTTGTGGCATGATTCAACGGTCGTTTTTGTCTATAATCGCATCTTTTAGCAGCAGCTTCGGTTGAATTAGCAGCAGACACCGAAATTAGTATTCGGACGCGCAAACCTGATAAAATGCGCGCACTTTCCGTAACACACACTTTGGAGCCATAACATGTCGGATATCGAACAACGCGTTAAGAAAATCGTCGCTGAGCAACTGGGCGTTGCAGAAGCAGACATCAAAATCGAATCCTCCTTCGTCGACGACCTGGGCGCCGATTCCCTGGACACCGTGGAACTGGTGATGGCCCTGGAAGACGAATTCGAAATGGAAATCCCTGACGAACAAGCTGAAAAAATCACCACCGTGCAACAGGCGATCGACTACGCCACCGCACACGTCAAGGCCTAAGCCTGTCTGACCGACTTCAGGAGAATCGCTTGAGCCGTTCTAAAAACCGTCGTGTTGTTGTCACCGGCCTGGGTTGCGTTTCACCAGTCGGCAATACTATTGCCGAGGCGTGGGGCGCAATCATTGAAGGTAAATCCGGCATTGCCACGATTACCAAGTTTGATGCACAGCCATTCACCACGCATTTTGCCGGTGAAGTCAAAGGTTTCAATATCGAAGAGTACATCTCCGGTAAGGAAGCCCGCCATATGGATACCTTTATCCATTACGGCATGGCTGCAGGCATCCAGGCGATGCAGGACTCCGGCCTGGAAGTGACCGAAGAAAACGCCGAGCGTATCGGCGTGATCATCGGTTCCGGTATCGGCGGCTTGCCGCTGATCGAGGAAACCAAGTCCGAGTACGAAAAGCGCGGTCCGCGCCGTATCTCGCCATTTTTCGTGCCTGCCTCGATCATTAACATGATCTCTGGCAACCTTTCGATCAAATATGGTCTGAAGGGCCCGAACCTGGCGATCGTTACAGCGTGCACCACCGGTTTGCACAGCATCGGTGCCGCAGCGCGCATGATCGAGTACGGCGATGCCGACGTCATGATCGCCGGCGGTGCCGAATCGACCGTGTCGCCGCTGGGCCTGGGCGGTTTCGCTTCGGCACGTGCCTTGTCGACCCGCAACGACGATCCGGCAACGGCATCGCGTCCGTGGGATGCCGACCGCGACGGCTTCGTGCTGGGCGAGGGCGCTGGCGTCATGGTGCTGGAAGAGTACGAGCACGCGGTGGCCCGCGGTGCCAAGATCTATGCCGAAGTGCATGGTTTCGGGATGAGCGCAGATGCTTATCACATGACCTCGCCGCTGGAAGATGGTAGCGGCGGCAGCAAATCGGTGATCGCGGCCCTCGACAACGCAGGCTTGAACGCGGATCAGATTCAGTACCTGAACGCGCACGGCACGTCGACCCCGCAAGGCGACGTGGCGGAAGTGATGGGCATCAAGCGTACCTTCGGTGATCACGCCAAGAAACTGGTCGTCAACTCGACCAAGTCGATGACGGGCCATTTGCTGGGCGGCGCGGGCGGTCTGGAAGCGGTGTTTACGGTCCTGGCATTGCACCATCAGGTGTCGCCTCCGACCATCAACATCTTCAACCAGGATCCGGCGTGCGATCTCGATTTCTGTGCCAACACGGCGCGTGACATGAAGATCGATTATGCAGTGAAAAATTCGTTCGGCTTCGGCGGCACGAATGGCACGCTGATTTTCGGTAAAGCGAAATAAGCAGGAACTTTCAAGCGCTCGCTACGGTCAAATCGTAGTGAGCGCTGATTCGCCGCCAACGTTCGTTGGCGGCTGAATTTGCCCGGCATGGTGCCGGCGCGCCTTTTTTCTCCCATGAACTATGTCGATCGCGGTAGCGGCTGTCATTCGCACGCCTGTCTGTTTGCGCCTGTTGCAAGCGGTGCTGGGACTGTGCGCCTTGCTGGCCGCCTGGCCCTTGAGCGGTCTCTGGCGCAGTCTGCCCGCGTCCGGCCAGCTGGTGGGCGGCTATGCGCTGGGCTGGAGCGGTGCCGTGCTGAGTGCGGCTGGCGGCGTGTTTTTGCTGGCTTTGCTGCGCCGGCGCAGAAAGCCGCAGGCGCTTGATATTTCGCCGGTCGGGCAGTTGCGGCTGGCGGTATATCTGGAGCATGGCGCGGCGCCGGACGCCGGTGCTGCCGGGCTGGCGCAACCGGCCGGGCCGGGGCCTGTGGCGGCGCCGGGGCTGCGCCTGTTGCCGGGCTCGACCCTGTGGCCGTCGCTGCTGGTGCTGTGCCTGGCGGATGCGGCCGGACGGCGCACGGCGGTGCTGGTGCAGCGCGGCGGCAGTTGCACCGCCTTCCGCCCGCTGGCCGTGGCTTGCCGGGCGATCGCGGCGCGGAACAGGGAAGAATAAAAGTGGGACGAACACTGAACTTCTTGCAGCGGGCCAACTCTATATCCATACAGGCGCCCACGCTGCATGACTACAGGGACATCGGGCGTGAGGACAGAGCGCGAGTATGATCAGTTACTGGTCGAGCGGGTGCAGGCTGGCGACAAACGGGCATTCGATGTGCTGGTATCGAAATATCAGCGCCGCTTGATGCGCCTGGTGTCGCGCCTCGTGCATGACCCGGCGGAGGCCGAAGATGTGGTGCAGGAAACCTTTATCAAGGCATACCGGGCGCTGCGCCATTTTCGCGGCGAGGCCGCCTTTTATACCTGGTTGTATCGCATCGGCATCAACACGGCCAAGAATTATCTCGTCACGCAGGGGCGGCGCGCCGCCACATCCAGCGACGCCGACGCCGAGCAGGCGGAGTCTTTCGATGACGGCAATAAATTGCGCGACAACAATACACCCGAATCGGTGCTGGCCAGCAAGCAGATTGCCGCCACCGTCAATGCGGCCATGGATGTGCTGCCCATCGAATTGCGCACGGCCATCGTGCTGCGCGAGATCGAGGGCCTGAGCTATGAAGAGATATCGGAGATCATGGCGTGCCCCATCGGCACCGTGCGCAGCCGGATTTTTCGCGCGCGCGAAGTGATTGCGGAGAAATTGAAGCCGTTGTTGGACATGCCGATTGACAAGCGCTGGTAATCTGGAGAGTATGAGGTTGGCATGGCTGCGACCGGTTTCCGCACCGATCCTCTTGAAATGGCAGGACCCATCATGGATACGCATACACGATTGCACGAGACTATTTCCGCGCTGGCCGATGGCGAGCTGGCGGCGAGCGAACTCGAACTGGCGTTTGCCGCCCTCGATACGCCATCGGGACGGCAAGCCTGGGATGCCTATCGCCATATCGGTGAGGTGCTGCGCTCGGAGCAGTACGGCCATGCGCTGAGCGCCCAGTTCGATGCGCGCCTGGCCAGCCGCCTGGCCGCGGAGCCGGCACCCGAAGAGTCCGCTGCCCATGCGGAACCGCTGCCGCCCCTGGCCGCCGGCATCGTGCCGCCTGGCGTGGCCGAACCGCTGGAGGCGGGGCCGCTGGCGCAGCGCTAGCTGGCCCCTCGTCCATCTTATGCCTGGCTTAACCTTCCCGTCGCCCCCTTGACACTGGCCTTCCGTACGATTGACACTGTGCGCAGGCAATATCTTGCTTTTGCGATATATTGTTGCATTGTTTGCCATGCGCGCTGTCAGGTGGGTTTGCCCCTGGATTTCCGTCATGACGGCCAATCATGCGCGCAGGCAATCGCCTGATCCGCGTTTTGAACCGTTTATATACTCGAAAAGATCCTTTCCATGAAAAAAAACATGTGTGCCGCCAGCAAGTCGTTTTCAGTGAAGACGCTTTCCGCCTTATTGTTCGGTACGGCTGGCGTCTTCCTTGCTCCCACCATGCTGGGCCTGGCGCCACAGGCGCAGGCCGCCGTGCCGGCCGTGAAACTGCCTGATTTCTCGGACCTGGTCGACGCCGTCGGCCCGGCCGTGGTGAATATCCGTACCACCGAACGCCTGAAAATGGGCGGCGCCGGGGCTGGCGTGGGCGGTCAGGATGAGCAGGAAATGCAGGAATTCCTGCGCCGCTTCTTTGGCGGCGCCATGCCCGCACCGCGCCAGCAGGCGCCCCGTGGCGGCCGCCGCGCCGTGCCGCAGGAGCAGGAAGTGCAGCGCGGCGTCGGTTCCGGCTTCATCATTTCGGCCGATGGCTACGTGCTGAGCAATGCCCACGTGGTCGATGGCGCCGACGAGGTGTATGTGACCCTGACGGACAAGCGCGAATTCAAGGCCAAGGTGATCGGTGCCGATGCGCGCACCGACGTGGCCCTGCTGAAAATCGAGGGCGCCAACTTGCCGCGCCTGACCATCGGCGACTCGAACAAGATCCGCGTGGGCGAGTGGGTGATCGCCATCGGCTCGCCATTCAACCTGGAAAATACCGTGACGGCCGGCATTATTTCCGCCAAGTCACGCGATACGGGCGATTACCTGCCCCTGATCCAGAGCGACGTGGCCGTCAACCCCGGCAACTCCGGTGGTCCGCTGATCAATATGCGCGGCGAGGTGATCGGCATCAATTCGCAGATCGCCACCTTGTCCGGCGCCTACAATGGCATTTCGTTTGCCGTGCCCATCGATGAAGCCATGCGCGTGGGCGAGCAGCTGAAAAAGACGGGGAAAGTCGTGCGCGGACGCATCGGCGTGCAGATCGGCGAAGTGAGCAAGGATGTGGCGGAATCGCTGGGCTTGCCGAACGCCAAGGGTGCGCAAGTGTCGATGGTGGAGCCGGGCGGTCCGGCCGACAAGGCGGGCATCAAGCCGGGCGACATCATCCTGAAATTCAACGGCGCGCAGATCGAGCGTTCATCCGACCTGCCGCGCCTGGTAGGCGGCGCCGCCGTCAACGGCAAATCCACGGTCACCGTCTGGCGCAAGGGCGCGCAGCAGGATATTCCCGTCACCGTCGTCGAGCTGGAAAGCGAGAAAACGGCGAAGAAGGGCGCCAAGGAGCCGGAAGCGCAAGCCGTCAATGCGCTGGGATTGAAAGTCAGCGACGTGCCGGCCGCGAAGAAGCAGGAGCTGAAGATCGAGGCGGGCGTGCTGGTCGACGATGCCGACGGCGTGGCGGCCCTGGCCGGCTTGCAGCCTGGCGACGTGATCTTGCAATTGAACAACGTTGCCGTGAAAGACGCCAAGCAGTTCAATGCCCTGGTGGCCAAGCTCGATCCGAAAAAGTCGTCGGCCGTGCTGGTGCGCCGTGGCGACGTGGCGCAATTCGTTTCGCTGCGTCCGTCTGCCAAGTGAGTTTCTGATTCCATCCGCATCCCGGCTCCGGCCGGGATGCCCTTCCCTTTTCTTCATGCACTTCACCCTCTATTCCCGCAGTTATTGCCATTTATGCCAGGACATGCTCGATGCCTTGCTCCTGCTGCAAGCGCCCGGAAAACCGTTCACCGTCGACGTGATCGATATCGATGCGTCGCCCGACGCCTCGCTGCTGGCCCGTTTCGACGAGCTGGTACCGGTGCTGTTTGGCGACCTGGCGCAGCCCGAGCTATGCCATTATTTCCTCGATGAGGCAGCGGTACGGCGCTGCCTGACGTAGCTTAAATACCAATATTGACACTGCATTGCACCATTCTGGTGCTGAAAACAGCCGAAAATGTCGGCTTGGCCCGGTGCCGGCCTCATAAGACGGGCTTTCTACTCTGAAATCCGGTAAAATGGGGAGGTCGAAAAAGCTACTGTCCGAGGCAGCAGCTTCTGTCGCTTCAAAAGCGCTCGCCTGGGCATGCAGATGTCCTGCTCGGAGCGCTTTTTTCATCATGAGTGGGGCGCCTGGTTCTGGCCCTGTTTGGCCCGGACATGATTCCCCTGATTCCTGTTAAAGCAGTGTCGTCAACTTCGCACTTATATTAGTTAATGAACAACATACGCAATTTCTCCATCATCGCCCATATTGACCACGGTAAATCGACCCTGGCTGACCGCATCATTCAATTGTGCGGCGGCTTGTCCGACCGCGAGATGGAGGCGCAGGTGCTCGATTCGATGGATCTGGAGCGCGAGCGCGGCATTACCATCAAGGCGCAAACGGCGGCCCTGCACTACAAGGCGCGCGATGGCCAGATCTACAATCTGAACCTGATCGATACGCCAGGCCACGTCGACTTCAGCTATGAAGTGTCGCGCTCGCTGTCGGCGTGCGAAGGCGCGCTGCTGGTTGTTGACGCATCGCAAGGCGTGGAAGCGCAAACCGTGGCCAACTGCTACACGGCGCTGGACCTGGGCGTGGAAGTGGTGCCCGTGCTGAACAAGATCGACTTGCCGAACGCGGATCCTCCGAGCGCCATTGCCGAGATCGAAGACGTGATCGGCATCGACGCGGGCGACGCCGTGCATTGCTCGGCCAAGACGGGCTTCGGCGTGCTGGACGTGCTCGAACAATTGATCGTCAAGGTGCCGCCGCCGAAGGGCGACCCCGATGCGCCGCTGCAGGCGCTGATCGTCGATTCCTGGTATGACGCCTATGTGGGCGTGGTCATGCTGGTGCGCGTCATCAACGGCACCCTGAAACCAAAAGACAAGATCCGCCTGATGGCCACCGATTCGGTGCAACTGGTGGAAGACATCGGCGTGTTTTCGCCCCGTTCGCAATCCTTGCCGCAATTGTCGGCAGGCCAGGTGGGCTTCATCATCGCCGGCATCAAGGAATTGAAAGCGGCGAAAGTGGGCGACACCGTCACCCTGGCCAACCGTCCTGCCGCCGCGCCATTGCCAGGCTTCAAGGAAGTGCAGCCGCAAGTGTTCGCCGGCCTGTTCCCCGTGGAAGCGAACCAGTACGACGCGCTGCGCGACTCGCTGGAAAAGCTGAAATTGAACGACGCGGCCCTGATGTACGAGCCGGAAGTGTCGCAGGCGCTGGGCTTCGGCTTCCGCTGCGGCTTCCTGGGTTTGCTGCACATGGAAATCGTGCAGGAACGCCTCGAACGCGAATTCGACATGGACCTGATCACCACGGCGCCTACCGTGGTGTACGAAGTGATCCAGCGCGACGGCACCATGATCAACGTCGACAATCCGTCGAAGATGCCCGATCCGTCGCGCATCGAGGAAGTGCGCGAGCCTATCGTCACGGTCAATCTGTACATGCCGCAGGAATACGTGGGTTCCGTGATCACGCTGTGTATCGGCAAGCGTGGTATCCAGATGGACATGAGCTACCACGGCCGCCAGGTCAAGCTCGTGTATGAGATGCCGATGGCCGAGATCGTGCTGGACTTCTTCGACCGTCTGAAATCGACGTCGCGCGGCTATGCCTCGATGGATTACGAGTTCAAGGAATACCGCGCGGCCGACGTGGTCAAGGTCGACATGCTGATCAACAGCGAAAAAGTCGATGCGCTGGCCATCATCGTCCACCGCTCGAACAGCCAGTACCGCGGGCGCCAGGTGGCTGCCAAGATGCGTGAACTGATTCCGCGCCAGATGTTCGACGTGGCCATCCAGGCCACCATCGGCGCGAACATCATTTCGCGCGAGAACGTGAAAGCCTTGCGCAAGAACGTGCTGGCCAAGTGCTATGGCGGCGACATCAGCCGCAAGAAAAAATTGCTGGAAAAACAAAAGGCGGGTAAGAAACGCATGAAGCAAGTGGGTTCCGTGGAGATCCCGCAAGAAGCATTCCTGGCAATTTTACAAGTGGATGGTTAATACATGAACCTGCAAGTGATTTTAGGAAATTTCGCTTTAATCCTGTTCGTGCTGATGGTGTTGACGGGCCTGGTCTGGTGCCTGGATGTGTTTTATCTGTCCAAGCAGCGCCGCAAGGCGGCCGACCTTGCCCTGGCCGAGTTCGATGCGCGCCAGTCCAAGCTGGCCGCCGAGGGCATCAAGTCCGATGCGGGCGGCAGCCGCGCCACCATCGAGGCGGCCCTGTTGCGCCAGCCGACCTGGGTCGAATATTCGGGCAGCTTCTTCCCCGTCATCGCCCTCGTGTTCTGCCTGCGCTCGTTCCTGTACGAGCCATTCAAGATCCCGTCGAGCTCGATGGTGCCGACCTTGCTGGTGGGCGATTTGATCCTGGTCAACAAGTTTACTTATGGCATTCGTTTGCCGATCGTCAACAAGCGCATCATTGAAGTCAACGATCCGCAGCGCGGCGATGTCATGGTGTTCAAGTACCCGAAAGATATGTCGCAAGACTATATCAAGCGCGTGATCGGTGTGCCCGGTGATAAAATCACCTATGAAAACAAGCGTTTGACGGTTAACGGCAAGGAAGTGCAATACACGCCGCTGGACGACTACCTGGACGATGAAAGCACCGTTTACCACAAGCAGCTGGAAGAAAACCTGACAGGCGTGAGCCACCGCATCCTCAACGACGAGCCCGCTCCTACGTTGAACTTGCGCGAAGTGAAGGATTTCCCGCACAAGGAGTCGTGCGACTACAACGAAGACGGTTTCACTTGTGTAGTACCAGCAGGCAACTACTTCATGATGGGCGACAACCGCGACAATAGCGCGGACAGCCGCTACTGGGGCTTCGTGCCGAACGAGAACATCGTCGGCAAGGCTTTCCTGGTGTGGATGAACTTCAGCAATCCGAAACGCGTGGGCGGCATACACTAAGCCGTCCCTATGGCTGCCGCGCCGATTCCCCGCGCGGCGGCCAGCCGAATTACTCAGATGACACAGAAACAACAATGAATCTTCAGTTATTGCAAACCCGTTTAGGCTATACGTTCCAGGATGCTGGCCTGTTGCAGCAAGCCTTGACGCATCGTAGCCACAGCAGTTTGCATAACGAGCGGCTGGAATTCCTCGGCGACTCCATCCTCAACTGCGTGGTCGCTTCCATCCTGTACGAGCGCTTCAAGTCCATCGACGAGGGCGACCTGTCGCGCCTGCGCGCGAATCTGGTGAAGCAGCAGTCGCTGTATGAAATCGCGCAAAAGCTGGAACTGTCGCAATTCCTGCGCCTGGGCGAAGGCGAGCTGAAATCGGGCGGTTTCCGCCGTCCGTCCATCCTCGCCGACACCCTGGAAGCCTTGCTGGGCGCGATTTTCCTCGACACGGGCTTCGACGCCGCCAGCACGGTGATCCGCGCCTTCTACATCCCCATCCTCGACTCGGTCGATCCGCAAACCCTGGGCAAGGATGCCAAGACCCTGCTGCAGGAGTTTTTGCAAAGCAAGAAAATTTCGCTGCCACAATACAACGTGGTGGCTACCCACGGCGCCGCCCACAGCCAGGAATTCGAGATCGAATGCCTGGTGCCGAAATTGAACATCCAGGTCTACGGCCGTGGCGGAAGCCGCCGCGCCGGTGAGCAAGCCGCCGCCAAACTGGCGCTCGACGTGGCCGAGCAGGCGCTGTTGAAGTCGCCAGCCGCCAGCCGCAAGCCGAAACCGCGCGCCGCCCAGCTCAAGCTGGCCGGTATTGCCACCATCCAGAGCGACGACGCGGCAGCCCCAGCTGCCCCGGCGATCGCCGCTCACACTAAACAGAATCGACACTAGCATGACAGCCACCAAAATGCCCGACAACTTCCGCTGTGGCTATATCGCCATCGTGGGCCGCCCGAACGTGGGCAAATCGACCCTGATGAACGTGCTGATCGGCGCGAAGGTCAGCATCACTTCGCGCAAGGCGCAAACGACGCGCCACCGCATCACGGGCATCCAGACGGTGCCGGACGCGCAATTCATCTACGTCGACACGCCGGGCTTCCAGACGCGTCATTCGAACGCGCTGAACAAGACGCTCAACAAGACCGTCACCAACACCCTGATTTCCTCGGACGTGATCTTGTACGTGATCGAGGCGGGCACCTTCGGCCCGGCCGACCAGCAAGTGATGGATCTGCTGCCGAAGGAAGTGCCGTGCATCCTCGTCATCAATAAATCGGACCGCGTGAAGGACAAGGCCGTGTTGCTGCCGTTCGCGCAAAAGATCGCCGCCATGCGCGACTTCGCCGCCATCGTGCCTGTTTCCGCCAAGCTGCACTTCCAGCTGGAAGGCTTGCAGGACGAGATCAAGCGTTTCCTGCCGGAAAACCAGCCTATCTTTGGACCGGACGATATCACGGACCGCAGCGAGAAATTCCTCGCCTCGGAAATCGTGCGCGAAAAACTCTTCCGTTTTGTCGGCGACGAACTGCCGTACACGAGCACCGTCCTGATCGAGAAATTCGAACAGGAAGGCGATCTGCGCCGCGTGTTTGCCGCCATCCTGGTCGAGCGCGATACGCACAAGTCCATGATCATCGGCAACAAGGGCGCGCGCCTGAAGGAAGTCTCCACCCAGGCCCGCCTGGACATGGAAAAGCTGTTCGGCGGCCCCGTGTACCTGGAAATCTGGGTCAAGGTCAAATCGGGCTGGGCCGACAACGAGGCGGGCTTGCGCGCCTACGGCTACGAGTAATCCGCAACCCGGGGGCGACGCCACACGCATGAGCACCACCACGCCAGCGCTGCACGATCTTGCGCCAGCTTCATCTGCTGCATCCGCACCTGTCCCCGCGCCGGCGGCCATCGCGCCGCCGGCCGCAGCTCCTGTCACTCCTGCCGCGCCGCGGCGCAGCCGTCCGCCCGCGCGCGACGGACGCATCACGGGCCAGCCAGCCTTCGTGCTGCACAGCTATCCGCATAAAGAAACCAGCCTCATCGTCGACGTGTTTACGCGCGAATACGGCCGCATCGCGCTCGTCGCCAAGGGCGCCAAGCGGCCCCATTCGCAGTTGCGCGGCGTGCTGCAAACCTTCCAGCCCCTACAGGCGGGCTGGACGGGCAAGTCCGAGCTGCGCATCTTGACGGGCGCCGAATGGGTGGGCGGTATGTTGCCGCTGGAAAAGACCGCCTTGCTGTGCGGCTTCTATTTGAACGAATTGCTGGTCAAATTGCTCGCGCGCGACGATCCGCATCCCGTCCTGTTCGACCACTACGTTGCCACCTTGAATCAACTGGCGCACAATGAGCCGCCGCCCATCGTGCTGCGCAAGTTCGAGCGCGCCCTGCTCAAGGAAACGGGCGTGGCGGCCGACCTGACGCGCTGCACGGGCACGCGCCAGGCCGTCGAGGCGGGGCAGGTGTACGTGGTCGACCCGGAACGGGGGCCGCGCCCGGCGCGCGCCAGCGATGCCTGGCCCAGGATCACGGGCAAGACCCTGCTCGACATGGAGCGCGAAGATTATCTGGACGTGGCCACGCAGGCGCAAAGCAAGCTGCTGATGCGTTTTTTGCTGGCCCATCAACTGGGCGGCGCCACCTTGAATACGCGCCAGATACTGATCGATTTAATGCAGCTGTAGCTGCGGTTTGCAGCAGGACAGCACTTTACGGATACCATCACTATGAGCTTTTTGCAGCCTTCCGGCCCCGTCATCGACCTGGGCGTCAATATCGACCACGTGGCCACCTTGCGCAATGCGCGCGGCACCGCCTACCCGGACCCGATCCGCGCGGCCCTGCTGGCCGAACAGGCGGGCGCCGACGCCATCACCCTGCATCTGCGCGAAGACCGCCGCCACATCAAGGATGCGGACGTGATCGCCATCGCCCCGCAATTGCTCACGCGCATGAACCTGGAAGCGGCCGTGACGGCCGAGATGATCGACTTCGCCTGCCGCATCAAGCCGGCGGACGTGTGCCTGGTGCCGGAAAAGCGTACGGAAGTGACGACCGAGGGTGGCCTGGACGTGGTGCGCTATTTCAAGGAAGTGCAGGCGGCCGTGCAGCAACTGCAAGGCGAGGGTATCCGCGTGAGCCTGTTCATCGATGCCGATGAGCAACAGATCGCCGCCGCCGCCGAGCTGGGTGCGCCCGTGATCGAGCTGCACACGGGCCGCTACGCCGATACGCAAGGCGCCGAGCAGCTGGCCGAGCTGGAACGCATCAAGGCGGGCGTGCTGTTCGGCGTGGGGCGCGGCTTGAATGTCAACGCGGGCCACGGCTTGCATTACACCAACGTGCAAGCGATTGCCGCCATTCCCGATATTGCCGAGCTGAATATCGGCCACGCCATCGTCGCGCACGCCGTGTTTGTCGGCTGGGAAAATGCCGTACGCGAAATGAAGGCTATCATGGTGGCCACGCGCATCGCCGGCAAGGCATAAGCGCGCATAAAGGAGGCAGCATGATCTACGGCATCGGTACCGATATCTGCAAGATTCCCCGCATCGAGGCGGCCCTGGCGCGCCACGGCGAGCGTTTCGCGAAAAAGATACTGGGACCGCAGGAGCTGGAAAAGTTCCGTGCCCGCAGCGCCAAGAATGCCGTGCGCGGCGTGCGCTTCCTCGCCACGCGCTTCGCGGCGAAAGAGGCGTTTTCCAAGGCCATCGGCCTGGGCTTGCGCATGCCGATGACCTGGCCCGCCGCGCAGATGCTGAACCATCCCAGCGGCAAGCCGATGATCGTCTGCAGCGGCGTGCTGGCCGAGTTCATGGAAAAGCACCGCCTGAGCGCGCAAGTGACCATCAGCGATGAAGAAGAATATGCGGTCGCGTTCGTGATCGTGGAGCAAGCAGTGTAACTATAAGTGCGCAATGAGCCAGCAATGACCGAAGCAAGCCCAGAATCTTCCTTGGCGGAAACGCCGCCCGACCCGCGCGCGCAGGTGCTGGCCACCGTCGCCAAGCTGCCGAACTTGCCCGGCGTGTACCGTTATTTCGATGCCGCCGACAAGGTGCTGTACGTCGGCAAGGCGCGCGACCTGAAAAAGCGCGTGTCCAGCTATTTCCAGAAGAACCTGGCCAGTCCCCGCATCGCCATGATGGTCGAGCGCATCGCGCGCCTGGAAACGACCGTCACGCACAGCGAGGCGGAAGCCTTGATCCTGGAAAACAACCTGATCAAGGCGCTGCAACCGCGCTACAACATCCTGTTCCGCGACGACAAGTCGTATCCATACCTGAAGATCACCAATGGCGATGCGCCGCGCATGGTGTATTACCGGGGCGCGGTGGACAAGAAAAACCAGTATTTCGGGCCGTTCCCCAGTTCCTGGGCCGTCAAGGAATCGATGCAGATCCTGCAAAAGGTGTTTTTGATCCGCACCTGCGAGGACAGCGTGTACGCCAACCGCACGCGGCCCTGCCTGCTGCACCAGATCGGCCGCTGCAGTGCGCCGTGCGTGGACCTGATCAGCAAGGAAGACTATAAGAACGACGTGGAAAATGCGGCGCGCTTCCTGCGCGGACGCCAGAGCGAGGTGATGGCCGACCTGGAAAAGAAGATGCACGCGTTTGCCGCCGAGCTGAAGTTCGAACAAGCTGTGGTGGTGCGCAACCAGATCGCTTCGCTGTCGCGCGTGCTGCACCAGCAAAGCATGGAAACGACGGGCGACGCCGATGTCGACATCCTCGCCGTGCTGGTGCAGGGCGGGCGCGCCTGCGTCAACCTGGCCATGGTGCGCGGCGGACGCCACCTGGGCGACCGCGCCTACTTCCCCAGCCAGCTCAGCGATGCGGCTGCCATTGCCGAGGAGCCGATCGAGGTGGAAGTGCTGGCCGCCTTCCTGGCCCAGCACTACACGGAAAAATTCATTCCCGGCACCCTGATCCTGAATATCGAATTCGACCAGCCGGCCCTGATGGTGGCGCTGATGGAGCAGTGCGGCCACCGCATCAACCTGATCTTCCAGCCGCAGGGGCAGCGCCGCCAATGGCTTGAGATGGCGCAAAAGGGCGCCGAGATTTCGCTGGCGCGATTGTTGTCGGAGCAGGGCTCGCAGCAATCGCGCACGCGCGCGCTGGCGGAGGCGCTGCGCCTGGAAACGGAAGACCTCGACAGCCTGCGCGTGGAGTGTTTCGACATCAGTCACACGCAGGGCGAGGCGACGCAGGCGTCGTGCGTCGTATTCCACCACCACGCCATGCAAAACGGCGAATATCGGCGCTACAACATCAACGACATCACCCCCGGCGACGATTACGCGGCCATGCGCCAGGTCCTGATGCGCCGCTATGAAAAAGTGGCGAATGGCGATGGCGTCATGCCCGACGTGGTCTTGATCGACGGCGGCAAGGGCCAGATCGAAATGGCGCGCCAGGTGTTCGCCGAGCTGGGACTCGATATCAGCTTGATTGTCGGCGTGGCCAAGGGGGAGGGGCGCAAGGTGGGCCTGGAAACCCTGCTGTTCGTCGATGGCCGCGCGGCCCAGGAACTGGGCAAGGAATCGGCGGCCCTGATGCTGATCGCGCAAATTCGCGACGAGGCGCACCGCTTCGCCATCACGGGCATGCGTGCCAAGCGGGCCAAGACGCGCCAGACCTCGCGCCTGGAAGAGATCGAGGGCATCGGCGCCAAGCGCCGCCAGAAGCTGCTGTCGCGCTTTGGCGGCTTGCGCGGCGTGGTCGACGCCAGCGTCGAAGACCTGATGTCGGTGGAAGGGATTTCCACGCAGCTGGCGGAAGAAATCTACAAGCAGCTGCACTGATGATAGAGCTGCCTGGTCCGGTGCCGCGGCAACCGGACTAGGCTAATACCCTGGGGCCATGTAGACTAGTGGCGCTTTCTTCACACTTTCTTCATATTCAATTTACCCGTCGGCCGATTGCACCCTTATGCCTTTTAATATTCCCATCCTTTTGACCTGGCTGCGCGTGGCCCTGATTCCGCTCGTCGTCGGCGTGTTTTATTTGCCGCCGTCGATGCTGCTGCATGGCGACCAGAACCTGGTTGCCACCCTGGTCTTCATTGTTGCCGCCGTCACCGACTGGTTCGACGGCTTCCTCGCGCGACGCTGGAACCAGACCTCGGCCTTCGGCGCCTTCCTCGACCCGGTCGCCGACAAATTGATGGTGGCGGGCGCCTTGCTGGTGCTGGTGCAGCTGGACCGTGTCAATGCCGTGCTGGCCTTCATCATCATCGGCCGCGAAATCACGATTTCCGCGCTGCGCGAATGGATGGCGCAGATCGGCGCCTCGAAATCGGTGGCCGTCAGCTCGATCGGCAAGATCAAGACGGCCGCGCAAATGACGGCCATTCCCTTGCTGCTGTATCACGAAGTGATCTTTGGCGCGATCGATACCCATGTATGGGGCGAGAAGCTGCTGTGGATCGCCTGCGTGCTGACGGTGTGGTCGATGTTCTATTACTTGCGCCTGGCATGGCCGCTCATCAAGGAAAAAGCGGGAAATTTGCACTAAGAATAGGCAGGCGGCTGCTTTGTGCGGAATATTTTGCAAAAGACCAGATATTGCCCGTTGACAGCCCTTGTAATCCCTCTATAATGCTGGCCTGTTGTTGATGACGCGGGAGTAGCTCAGTTGGTAGAGCGCAACCTTGCCAAGGTTGAGGTCGAGAGTTCGAGACTCTTCTCCCGCTCCAGTTTTCTGGATCGTGTCATAGGTAAAAACAGCAAATGCAGTAAAAAGTAGTACTGGCGATGTAGTAGAGCTTCTGATACAATGTTGTCCACTGCGGGAGTAGCTCAGTTGGTAGAGCGCAACCTTGCCAAGGTTGAGGTCGAGAGTTCGAGACTCTTCTCCCGCTCCAGTGAATACTGGATCAGCAGTAAAGCAGCACTGGTAAACGGTAGCAAAAGGCAGTAAAATAGCGGTTCGTATGCGGGAGTAGCTCAGTTGGTAGAGCGCAACCTTGCCAAGGTTGAGGTCGAGAGTTCGAGACTCTTCTCCCGCTCCAGCGAAAGCTGAAGCAGTACAGCAAGAATGGCAGTAGCAGAAAATAGAAGCTCCAATGCGGGAGTAGCTCAGTTGGTAGAGCGCAACCTTGCCAAGGTTGAGGTCGAGAGTTCGAGACTCTTCTCCCGCTCCAGAATTCTAAAGGGAAGCTAAGCTGGCTTCCTTTTTTTATCCGCCGCCATGCGCGGCGCGATTATGCGGTAACCAAGCTCCAATGCGGGAGTAGCTCAGTTGGTAGAGCGCAACCTTGCCAAGGTTGAGGTCGAGAGTTCGAGACTCTTCTCCCGCTCCAGTTTTCAAGGTGGGCCGCAAGGCGCATCCAAGCAGTTCCTCTGGCGAGGTAGCAAAGAGGTTATGCAGCGGCCTGCAAAGCCGTTTAGACGGGTTCGATTCCCGTCCTCGCCTCCAGATGAAAAAAATAGCCCACTTTCGAGTGGGCTTTTTTTTTGTCTGCGCTTTGGCCAGGCTTTTGCCGGCGGCGCATCTTGTATAATGCCGGCAAGCTCAGCCGCGCCGCCTGGCGCCTTGATGAACCTCCCCCTTTCCGCCATACCGATGTAGTCACTGACGACTTTCCTGTTCCGTTCGACCTCAGCGCCGCGTTTCTGTGACGCCCGTTGGCATGGCTGCGCCTGATTATTCTCCATCCGGCCGGCATTTTCCTGTTCCGACTTTGGATACGTATCAATGATCAACACAACTTTTCGGGATGAGTGGTACTCGAACCTGCAAAAAAACGTTTTGGCGGGCTTGACCACGTCATTTGCCCTGGTGCCAGAATGCATCGCCTTTGCCCTGGTGGCGCAGCTCAATCCCCTGATGGGCCTGTATGGCGCCTTCATCATCTGTGCCATGACGGCCATCTTTGGCGGACGTCCCGGCATGATTTCGGGCGCCGCCGGCTCCATGGCCGTCGTCATCGTGGCGCTGGTGGCGCAACACGGCGTGCAATACCTGCTGGCCACCGTGGTGCTCGGCGGTATCTTGATGGCGCTGTTCGGTATCTTGCGCCTGGGCAAGTTGATTCGCATGGTGCCCCATCCCGTGATGCTGGGTTTTGTGAATGGCCTGGCCATCGTCATCGCCATGTCCCAGCTGGAACACTTCCGCCAGGCCACGCCGCAGGGCGAAGCCTGGCTGCAAGGCACGCCCTTGCTCGTGATGGGTGGCCTGGTGCTGCTCACCATGGCCATCGTCTACGTGCTGCCGCGCCTGACAAAAGCCGTGCCGCCGGCGCTGGTAGCCATCCTGGGCGTGGGCGTACTCAGCCATGTTTTGAGCTTGCCTACGCGCACCCTGGGCGACCTCGCGCATATCGCCGGCGGCTTGCCGGCCCTGCATTGGCCTGCTGTGCCGCTGGATATGGCTACCTTGCACATCATTTTCCCGTATGCGGCGCTGATGGCCATGGTGGGCTTGCTGGAAACCTTGCTCACTTTTAATCTGACAGATGAGATAACGGAAACGCGGGGGCAGCCGAACCGCGAATGCATCGCCCTCGGCGCATCGAACGTCGTCTCGGGCCTGTTTGGCGGCATGGGCGGCTGCGCCATGATCGGGCAGACGATGATCAACCTGAGTTCCGGCGGCCGCTCGCGCCTGTCGGGCGTGACGGCCGGCGTGATGATCTTGCTGTTCATTCTGTTCCTGTCGCCGCTGATCGAGCGCATCCCGCTGGCGGCCCTCGTGGGCGTGATGTTCGTCGTGGCGCAGCAGACGTTTGCCTGGGGTTCCTTGCGCGTGCTGGGCAAGGTGCCGTTGCAGGATGCGCTGGTGATCGTCGCCGTGACGGTGATCACGGTATTCACGGACCTGGCGATGGCTGTGCTGTGCGGCATCGTCATCGCCGCCTTGAATTTTGCCTGGCAACATGCACGCGACATGCGTGCCGACATTGATGACAGCACGCAAGGCATGCGCGTCTACCTGCCGCATGGCACCCTGTTTTTTGCTTCCACCACGCATTTCCAGGAACTGTTCCAGGCAGCGTCGGACCCGGCCCGTGTCATCCTCGACTGCCGGCATCTGCACATGGCCGACCACTCGGCCATCGCCGCCATCGAATCGCTGTATGAGCGCTATGACAGGGCAGGCAAGCATCTGCAGGTGACGCATCTGTCCGCCCGCAACGAGGCTTTGCTGCAGCGGGCCGGGGTGGATGTGGGCGTGGCGTAAAATATTGGATTGCTGAATGTCTGTGGAGTGTGAATGCTGTCGAACGAACAAGAACAATTATTGCAACAAAGCCAAACGGCTTTTGATGCCTACTATGACGCGCTGGGCGCTTCGCTGGTGAATTTTGTTGAGCGCCTGGGCATCCAGCCGGCGCACGAAGTGTTGACGAACGCGGCCGAATACCTGCCGTACATCGATGCGGCCATGCGCACCATCGTCATTCGCGACGAGAGCTGGCAGTGGGTGAAAACCATGCTCGGCTACTTTATCGGCGAATATTTCGTGCAAGGCCATGCGGGCTGCTGGTATGTGGAAACGCGGGCGGAGTCGCCGCATTTTTGCCGCATCATGGTGGGGGGCTTCGAGCATGGCTTGCCGGCGGATGCCGCCATCGATCCGGATGCGCTGGCGCTGGAATTTCTGGGGCAATCCGCGCCGCGCGAGCTGGCGGCACTGATCACCCAGGCGCAAGCCCGCGCGGCGTGATGCCGCACGGCTTGCAGAAGCGGATTTAAAACTCTTCCCACTCGCCTTCGGCCGGTGCGCTCGCCTTGCTGCTGGCGCGCGTCACGGGCAGGCGTAGGGCAGGGGCCGTAGCCTGGCGGGCCGGCGCGGCTGCGGGCGCTGCGGGCGCGCTGCGCTGCGCGGTTTTCACGCTGAAACGGTCGGTGGCCGCCGCGTTGGCGTCCAGGCGGAAGACGCTCACCACCTGCGCCAGTTCGCTCGCCTGTTCCTGCATCGCTTCGGCCGCTGCCGAGGCTTCTTCCACCAGGGCTGCATTTTGCTGCGTTACCTGGTCCATTTCGGAAATGGCCTGGTTGACTTGCTCGATGCCCGCGCTCTGTTCTTCGCTGGCGTTGCTGATCTCGCTCATGATCGACGTGACGAAGCCGATGCTTTGCACGATTTCTTCCATCGTCTTGCCGGCCTTGTCGACCAGGTCCGTGCCCACGTCGACTTTTTGCACGGAGTCGTCGATCAAGCCCTTGATTTCCTTTGCCGCCGCTGCCGAGCGCTGCGCCAGGTTGCGCACTTCCGTGGCGACCACGGCAAAGCCGCGACCCTGTTCGCCGGCGCGTGCCGCTTCCACGGCCGCGTTCAAGGCCAGGATGTTGGTCTGGAAGGCGATGCCATCGATGACCGAGATAATATCGACGATTTTCTTCGACGAGGTATTGATCTCGCTCATGGTAGCGACCACTTCGGCCACCACGGCGCCGCCGCGGCTGGCGATGCCGGCCGCGTCGCCAGCCAGTTTATTCGCCTGGCGCGCATTGTCCGCGTTTTGCTTGACGGTCGAGGTCAGTTCTTCCATCGACGAGGCCGTTTCTTCCAGCGAACTGGCTTGCTGTTCCGTGCGCGACGACAGGTCCTGGTTGCCGGCGGCGATTTCCGCGGAGGCCGTGGCGATGGTGTCGGTGCCGCTGCGCACCTGGCCGACGATGCCGACGAGGCTATCGTTCATGGTTTTCAGGGCATGCATCAGCTGGCCCGTTTCATCGCGGCCTTGCGCCGTGATGACGCTGCTCAAGTCGCCCGCTGCCACGGTTTCCGCCACTTTCACGGCGGCGCGGATGGGGCCGGTGATCGAACGCGTGATCCACCAGGCAAAGCCGATGCCCATCAGCACGGCCAGCACGCCCATGGTGATCAGGAAGATGCGGGTGCCGCTGTAAGCTTCGATGATGCTGGCGCCGACGCCGTCGGCCGCCTTGATCTGCATGCCGGCAAAGCGCTTCACTTCGGCCAGGTAAGCCACGGTGATGGGCGCGACTTCCTTGTCGAACACGATCTTGGCGCCCGCCACGTCGCCGTCGGCCTTCATCTTGAAGGCGCGTGCGCGCGTCGTCACGTAATCGGTGCGCACCTTGCGCACGACCTTGAACTGCTCGATCACGGCCGGGTTGAGCAAGGACGCGATGATGTCGTCCTGCAGCTTGCTGGAACGCTCCGCATCGACTTTCAAGTCTTCCTCGATCTTGGCGCGCACGACCGGATCGGTGATCTCGAACGAGGCGACGCCGCGCACGCTGTTCAGTTCGATGATCTTCGACCATTCGGCCACCATGCGCTGGTTCTTGATGCTGGTATTGATGAGGCGATAGGTCAGGTCGCTGGCCGTTTGCATGCGCACGAGGGCGGTGATGGTCAAGGCGGCAAGCAACAGCAATACGACAGCAAAGCCGACGCCAAGGCGGCTGCCGATGTTCAGGTTTTTCATGTAATTCCTAACAGTTTAATAGTCATGATCGCCGCCGCCAGCAGGGGCAGACAGGCGCCGCAAGGCGCAGGGGATCGGGGTCTTCGGGTGCCGCGTGATGGCTGTGCGGCGCGCCACGCTGAGCGTGGCGATGGAGGTAAAGCAAGGGGCATATCGGTCAGGCTGACCGCTGCCCAGCAAGCCGCAAGTATAGCATTGACGCAGGGAAATAGTTTCTGACGGCAATTTTAATTATTTTTTGATATTGATTTCCTGTTGCTTTTTTACGTCAAGTACCTAGTTAATAAGTACTATCACTTACATTCATCCTTACTTTTCCCATCGCTGGCTGATAAAATACTAATGATAATCATTCGTATTAAAACTTCGACCAGGGAATTGTATGCAGCAACAGCGCAAGCCAGGATGTAAACCGATCACCATCGCCGTACTGGGCGCCTTGACCTTGGGCGCCACGCCACTGGCGGCGTGGGCACAGGAAAGCTTGCCCGCCGTCACCGTGACGGCGTCGAAGGACAAGGATGGCTACGTGGCCGCCACCTCCGCCAGCGGCACCAAGACGGAAATGGCCTTGCGCGACGTGCCGCAAACGATCAACGTGGTGCCGGCCGCCGTCATCCGCGACCAGAACGCCATGTCTATCCAGGACATCATGAAGAACATCCCCGGCGTGGGCTTGTCCACGGGCGACGGCCAGCGCGACCAGGTGTTCATCCGCGGCTTCACGGCCATCGGCGACCAGTTCGTCGACGGCTTCCGCGATGATGCGCTGTATTTCCGCGACCTGTCGAACGTGGAGCGCCTGGAAGTGATCAAGGGACCGGCCGCCGTGCTGTACGGCCGCGGTTCCTCGGGCGGCCTGGTGAACCGCATCACGAAGAAGCCGGGCGTGGATATCGCGGACGTGGCGCTGAGCTTGACGAACACAGCAGGGCGCCGCGGCGAAGTCGACGTGGGTCGTGTCGGCGAGACGGTGGACTGGCGTGTCACGGGCGCGCGCGAATTGTCGGACAGCTACCGCGACCAGCAATTCATCAACCGCACGGCGCTGGCGCCGTCGGTGGCCATCCGCCTCTCCAGCGCCACCAAATTGCTGCTGCAGGGCGATTACCTGGAAGACCGCCGCCTGACGGACTTCGGCATCCCGTCCTACCAAGGCCGTCCCGTCGCCGTCGATGCGGGCACGTATTACGGTGCCGCCAACGCCCGCGATGCCGACTTCAGTCAGTCGCGCGTGGTGTCCACGGCCGCCACCCTGACGCACAAATTCAGCGATAGCTTGTCGCTGCGCAATGCTTTCCGTTACTACGACTATCACCTGGACCGCAACAACACGAATATTTTCGGCAACGTCAACGAAGTCAATGGCATGATGCAGCTGAGGCACGCCAAGCTCAACCGGGACGAGAGCGGCTGGTTCAACCAGACGGAACTGACGCAAAAGCTGGTCACGGGCACCATGCGCCACGAAGTGCTGTACGGCGCCGAATTCGGCAAGCAAAACAAGGATTCCAGCAGCTGGACTGGCCCTGTGCCGAAGGACTTTATATCGATCTTCAACCCCAAGTTGCCGGTAGTCGATCCGCGTAATCTCGGGTCGCGAAGCGATACGTTCGGCACCTACGACACGGCCGCCGCTTACGTGCAGGACGCCATCAGCTTCAGCGACGAGTGGAAGGCGCTGGCCGGCTTGCGCTACGACCGCTACAAGCAGCAGTCGCGCCTGGCCAATGCGCTTGGCGTGACGACGGCGGATCTGTCGCGCACGGATTCGGCCTACAGCCCCCGCGCCGGCCTCGTCTGGCAACCGGGCGCGACGCAATCGTACTACGCGTCGTGGAGCCGCTCGTTCCAGCCGAGCGGCGAGAACTTCGCCCTGGCCGCCAACAATGCCGACCTGGCGCCGGAAACCACGCGCAACACGGAAGTGGGCGCCAAGTATGACCTGTGGGGCGGCCGCGCCAACGCCACCGTGTCGCTGTTCCGCCTGGAGCGCGACAATATCAAGACCAGCGACCCGATCACGAACCGCATCGTGCCCGTCGGCACGCAGCGTACGGATGGCCTGGAACTGACCTTCAACGCGGACTTGCACGATGGCTGGAAAATGATGGCCGGCTACGCTTACCTGGACGCCACCATCACCGATTCCATCGCCAAGGACAAGAGCGTCAATGTGCCGGGCGGCACCGTCGCCAGAGAAGTGCCGGTCAAGGGCAAGCGCGCGACCTTGACATCGCGCAATACGGCCAACCTGTGGCTGACGAAAGACCTGGGCCACGGCTTCACGGTGGGCGGCGGCGCGAACGCCGTCGGCAGCCGCTTCGCCAATCCGGGCAACACGGTGGTGCTGCCAGGCTATGTGACGGCCGACGCCATGGCCGCGTACCGCACGGGCCGCTATGAAGTGCAGCTGAACGTCAACAATATCGGCGACACGCGCTACATCGTGTCGGGCCACGGTTCCAGCCCGAACCTGAGCTTGCCGGGCGCGCCGCGCAATGTGGCGCTGACCTTGCGCTACAGCCTGTAATTTGGCCTGGCAGTTCGGCCGCATCCCCAAAAACCCGCTCGCGAGCGGGTTTTTTTTCGTGGGTGGGTAGCGATGTGCAAGCGTGCCGGGCAGGCTGGCATTGTTTAGAGGGAACGTTCGGTATCGTCAAATTAATATTGACTAAAGGCAATTTTTCCAGCGGACTAAGCCTTGTCGGAGTTTGAGGGGTAAAATACTGTCATACGGCACAGGCATGGTGCTTATATCTTAGTGATATGACACTACCACGACGCCGTATGACTTTTTATTTACTCACATCATAGAGGCCTGAATATGGTTCAGATGTCCAGGCGCCAGTTCCTTCGGGTAACTGGCGCGACCATTGCTGGTTCCAGCCTCGCCCTGCTCGGTTTCGCACCGGGCCAGGCGATGGCGGAAGTGCGGCAATACAAGCTGTCTCGCACCACCGAGACACGCAATACCTGTCCCTACTGTTCGGTAGGATGTGGCGTCCTGCTGTATGGACTGGGCGACGGCGCGAAAAACGCCGTCTCCAGCATCATCCACGTGGAAGGCGATGCCGATCACCCGGTGAACCGCGGCACCTTGTGCCCGAAAGGCGCCAGCCTGGTCGACTTCATCCACAGCCCGAACCGCCTGAAAGTGCCCGAGTACCGCGCACCGGGCGGCACGGAATGGCAACCGATCTCCTGGGATGTGGCGCTCGACAAGATCGCGCGCCTGATGAAGGATGACCGCGACGCCAACCTGATCGAAAAGAATGCCGACGGCAAGACCGTCAACCGCTGGCTCTCCACCGGCATGCTTGCCGCGTCCGCCGGCAGCAACGAGGTGGGGTATCTGACCCACAAGACAGTGCGCAGCATGGGGATGCTGACCTTTGATAATCAGGCGCGTGTATGACACGGACCGACGGTGGCAGGTCTTGCCCCGACGTTTGGCCGTGGCGCGATGACGAATCATTGGGTCGATATCAAGAATGCCGATGTGATCCTGGTCATGGGCGGCAATGCAGCAGAAGCACATCCTTGCGGATTCAAATGGGTAACGGAAGCGAAGGCGCATAACAAGGCCAAGCTGATCGTTGTCGATCCGCGCTTTACCCGTACCGCATCCGTGGCAGATTACTACTGCGCCACGCGTACCGGCACGGACATCGTCTTCCTCGGCGCGATCATCAATTATCTGCTGACGAACGACAAGATCCAGCATGAGTACGTGCGCAACTACACGGACATGCCCTTCATCGTGCGCGAAGACTATGCGTTCGAGGACGGCCTGTTCTCGGGTTTCGACAAAGAAAAAGGCAAGTACACCAACAAGGCCACCTGGGATTACGAGATCGGCGAAGATGGCTATGCCAAGGTCGACCCGACCCTGGAACACCCGCGCTGCGTCTACCAGATGATGAAGAAGCACTACGCGCGCTACACGACCGAGATGGTCGAGCGCACGTGCGGCGTGTCGGCCGACAAGTTCCACAAGGTGGCGGAAGCCCTGGCTTCGACCGCCGTGCCGGGACGCGCAGGTACCATCCTGTACGCGCTGGGCTGGACGCACCACTCGACGGGCGCGCAAACCATCCGCACGGGCGCCATGGTGCAATTGCTGCTGGGCAATATGGGCATCGCGGGCGGCGGCATGAACGCCTTGCGCGGCCACTCGAACATCCAGGGTCTGACCGATCTGGGCTTGATGTCGAACCTGTTGCCAGGCTACATGACCTTGCCGAACGAGTCCGAGCAGGATTTCGACGGCTATATCGCCGCGCGCGCCACCAAGCCGCTGCGGCCGAACCAGCTCAGCTACTGGAGCAATTACCGCAAATTCCACGTCAGCTTCATGAAGACGTGGTGGGGCGACTTTGCCACGGCGGAAAATAACTACGCCTTCGACTACCTGCCGAAACTCGACAAGCCGTACGACTTGATGCAAGCCATCGAGAACATGCACCAAGGCAAGATGACGGGCTATATCTGCCAGGGCTTCAATGTGCTGGCGTCCGCGCCGAACAAGCAGAAGGTCACGGAAGCGCTGTCGAAGCTGAAGTTCCTCGTCATCATGGACCCGCTGGCCGTGGAAACGGGCGAATTCTGGAAGGCGCACGGGCAATATCACGAAGTCGATCCCACCAAGATCATGACGGAAGTGTTCCGCTTGCCGACCAGCTGCTTCGCCGAAGAGCGCGGTTCGCTGGTGAGCTCCTCGCGCGTGCTGCAGTGGCACTGGCAGGCGGCCGAACCGCCGGGCCAGGCGCGCAGCGACCTGGAGATCATGTCGGGCCTGTTCTTGCGCATGCGCAACATGTACAAGAAAGAGGGCGGCAAGTTCCCCGATCCTATCGTCAACCTGACGTGGAATTATGCGCAGCCGCATAACCCGCAGCCGGAAGAAATCGCCCGCGAATTCAACGGCAAGGCGCTGGCCGACTTGTACGATCCGAAAGATCCGACCAAGCTGCTGGTGAAGAAGGGCGAGCAGCTGGCCTCGTTTGCGCAATTGCGCGACGATGGCACGACCACCAGCGGTTGCTGGATCTTCGCCGGCAGCTGGACGCAGGCGGGCAACCAGATGGGCCGGCGCGACAATAGCGACCCGACCGGCATCGGCCAGACCCTGGGCTGGGCCTGGGCGTGGCCGGCGAACCGCCGCGTGCTGTACAACCGCGCTTCGTGCGACTTGAAGGGCAAGGCTTTCGACCCGACGCGCAAGTTGATCGAGTGGAATGGCACGAACTGGAGCGGGGCCGATATTCCCGACTTCAAGGTCGACGAACCGCCGGAAAACGGCATGGGTCCGTTCATCATGCTGGGCGAGGGCGTGGCACGCTTCTTTGCACGCGGCGCCATGGCCGAGGGGCCGTTCCCCGAGCATTACGAGCCGTTCGAAAATCCGCTGGGCTACAACCCCATGCATCCGAAAAACCCGCAAGCGACCAGCAATCCGGCCGCGCGCGTGTTCGCCGATGACCGGAAAATGTTCGGCACGCATGAGGAATACCCGCATGTGGCCACCAGCTACCGCCTGACCGAGCATTTCCATTACTGGACCAAGCATGCGCGCCTGAATGCCATCATCCAGCCGCAGCAATTCGTCGAAATCGGCGAAGAACTGGCCAAGAGCATCGGCGTCGTTGCCGGTGGGGAAGTGCGCGTCAGTTCCAAGCGCGGTCACATCATCGCCAAGGCCGTCGTCACCAAGCGCATCAAGGCTTTGATGATCGAGGGCAAGCCGGTGCATACCGTGGGCCTGCCGCTGCACTGGGGCTTTACGGGCGTGGCCAAGCCGGGGTATCTGATCAATACCCTGACGCCGGGCGTGGGGGATGCGAATTCGCAAACGCCGGAATTCAAGTCCTTCCTCGTGAAGGTGGAAAAAGCATGATGGGAGCTCAATAATGGCACTGCAATCCTTAGATATCCGGCGCCTGTCGGCTACCACGGTAACGCCGCCGCAAGCACGCAGCCCGGTGACGGGCACCGTGGCCAAGCTGATCGATGTGTCGAAATGCATCGGCTGCAAGGCTTGCCAGACGGCGTGCATGGAATGGAACGACTTGCGCGATGAAGTCGGCGAAAACCATGGCACCTATGACAATCCGACGGACCTGACGCCGCAATCGTGGACGGTGATGCGTTTTGCCGAACACGAAAACAACGACGGCAACCTCGAGTGGCTGATCCGCAAGGATGGCTGCATGCACTGCGAGGACCCGGGCTGCCTGAAAGCCTGTCCTGCGCCGGGCGCCATCGTGCAATACACGAACGGCATCGTGGATTTCCATCAGGAAAACTGCATCGGCTGCGGCTATTGCGTAGCCGGCTGTCCTTTCGACGTGCCCCGCATTTCGAAAAAGGACGACCGCGCCTACAAGTGCACGCTCTGCTCGGACCGCGTCGCCGTGGGCCAGGAACCGGCCTGCGTGAAAACGTGCCCGACGGGCGCCATCGTCTTCGGCACCAAGGAAGACATGAAGGTGCATGCGGAAGAGCGCATCGTCGACCTGAAGTCGCGCGGTTTCGAGAATGCGGGCCTGTACGATCCGCTGGGCGTGGGCGGCACGCACGTGATGTACGTGCTGCACCATGCCGACAAGCCGAAGCTGTATTCGAACTTGCCGGAACGCCCGCGCATCAGCCCGATGGTGGGTTTCTGGAAGGGCTGGTCCAAGCCGCTCGCGGTGGCCGGCATGGCCGCCACGGCGCTGGCAGGCTTCTTCCATTACACGCGTGTCGGTCCGAACGAAGTGAGCAAGGACGAAGAGCACGAGGCGCTGGAAGAGGCCAAACGCATCCGGGAGGAAGACCATGAGCCACAGTGATCTGCATGATGGCAAGCTGCGTGACAAGGATGGCAACCCGCTGATCCAGCGCTACGACCCGAACGAGCGCACGAATCACTGGGTGACCGCCATCACCTTCGTCATGCTGGCCCTGTCCGGCCTGGCCATGTTCCATCCCTCGATGGCGTGGCTGGCCAACCTGTTCGGCGGCGGGCAATGGACGCGCATCCTGCATCCGTTTGCCGGCCTGGTGATGTTCGTCTCGTTCGCGATCCTGGTGGTGCGCTTCTGGCACCATAACAAGTTCGAGGACGGCGACAAGCAGTGGCTGAAACAGATGGACGACGTGCTCAACAACCGCGAAGAAAAGCTGCCGAAGATCGGCAAATACAATGCCGGCCAGAAGATCCTGTTCTTTGTGCTGCTGGCCTGTATGGCGGGATTGTTGCTGTCGGGCATCGTGATCTGGCGCGCGTATTTCGCGTTCTACTTCCCGATTCCTGTCATCCGCGCGGCCGCCTTGCTGCACGCCGTGTGCGCGTTCGGCATCATCTGCGCCATCATCGTGCACATCTATGCGGCCCTGTGGGTCAAGGGTTCGATCGGCGCCATGGTGCGCGGCACCGTCACCTACGGCTGGGCGCGCAAGCACCATCCGAAGTGGTTCGAGGCGGTGATGCGCAGTACAAAAGACTAAGTTCTTGCTATTGATGCCAGCGGCATTACCCGGGGTCAGTCCCAGGACTGACCCCTTTCTTTTTATCGATTAAAATACTTTCGAAACACAGCCGCATCCGCCGGATGGGCTGGCCAGCTACGCTCGGCCTTTTTTGATGGGAAAACTCCATTGGTACAACGCATTCTTCAGCCAGGCGAAATCGAAGGTCTGGACCACAACGCGATTCCGCGCCTGCTGCTGCCGCAGCCTGACAGCCTCTTCAAGGCGCGCGCCTCGCGCCTGCGCGAATTGGCGCAGGGAAACATCAAGGGCATCCCCGTCGACGCGGGCATGAAGGGTTACCTGGTGCTGATGGCCGCGCTGGCCGATGCGCAAGCCGCCGTCGTGGGAAAACTGGCGCCCGGCGCCGTGCCTGCCGCCGACCCGGACGCGCTGCGCCGCGCGATGCAGCACCGCATGCCGGTGCTGCCCGTCAACGGCGCCCGCCCGCCCGTCTGGCGCGACATATTCGCCAGCCTGCTCGATGAACTGGCCGCCACGGCGGCAAGCCAGCCGGCCCTGTCCGGCGGCCTGACGCAGGTGCTGGCCCAGCTGCGCGTGCTCGACGCGCCGGCGCTGGACGCCTGCGCCGATGCCGTGCTCGATGAAAATGGCGATAACCTCAATCCCATGCATGCGCCGTTCGTCGCGGCCGCGCTGCAAATCTTGTGGTCGGTGTCGGCCAGCGAACTGCGCGCCGCGCGCGTGCCGGACCTGGAAACGGGCACCCTGTGCCCCGTCTGCGGTTCGCACCCCGTCGCCAGCGTGATCCGCATCGGCGGCGGGTCGCAGGGCTACCGCTACCTGCACTGCGGCATTTGCGAAAGCGAATGGCATATGGTGCGCGTGAAGTGTTCGACCTGCGAACAGAATGGCAAGATCGCCTACCAGGGCCTGGACGCTGCCGATGCGGCGCCGTTCGACCCCGTGACGGCAAAGGACGACAAATTGCCGAACAAGGCGAATGATCCGAAGAAAGTGGCGCGCGCGGAAACCTGCGACGATTGCCATACCTACCGCAAGGTCTTCAACCAGGAACACGATTACAACGTCGAGCCCCTGGCCGACGACCTGGCCAGCCTGATGCTCGACCTGCTGGTGGGCGAAGCGGGCTACCAGCGCGCCAGCGGCAATCCGCTGCTGTGGCTGGGGAAGAGCGACGGCAGCGAGGGCCAGCCAGCATGACGACGGGGCAAACCGTGCGCCTGCCATCGGTAGACCGTATCCTGGGCGACGCGGCTTGCCTGGCCCTGATTGCACACTATGGCCGCGCGCAAACCCTGGCCTGCGCGCGCGCCGTGCTGGCCGAACTGCGCACGGCCATGCTGGCGGGCGCAGTCTGCGAAGAGGGCGCATCGATCGCCGCCATCGCCGCGCAGATGACCGAACGGCTGCAGGCGCAATCGCGTTCGCAGCTGCGCGCCGTCTTCAACCTGACGGGCACCGTGCTGCACACGAACCTGGGCCGCGCGCTGCTGCCCGATGCGGCCGTGCAAGCCGTGGTGGAAGCGTTGCAGTGGCCGATGAACCTGGAATTCGACCTGGACACGGGCAAGCGGGGCGACCGCGACGACCTGGTCGAGGAATTGCTGCGCGAATTGACGGGGGCCGAAGCGGCCACCATCGTCAACAACAATGCGGCCGCCGTGCTGCTGATGTTGAACACCCTGGCGCAGGGCAAGGAGGTGGTGGTGTCGCGCGGCGAGCTGGTGGAAATCGGCGGCGCCTTCCGCATCCCCGACGTGATGACGCGCGCGGGCGCCGTGCTGCGCGAAGTGGGCAGCACCAACCGCACCCACCTGGCCGATTACGCGAACGGCGTGAATGCAGATACGGCCCTCTTGATGAAGGTCCATTGCAGCAATTACGCCATTACCGGCTTCACGAAAAGCGTGGAGCTCGACGAACTCGTGCCGCTGGCGGCACAACACGGCGTGCCGACGGCCGTGGACCTGGGCAGCGGCACCCTGGTTGACCTGGCGCAATACGGTCTGCCGCATGAAACGACGGTGCGCGAAACCATCGAGGCGGGCGCCGACCTGGTCACCTTCAGCGGCGACAAACTGCTGGGCGGGCCGCAATGCGGCGTCATCGTCGGGCGCGCCGACCTGATCGCGAAGATCAAGCGCAACCCCCTGAAACGCGCGCTGCGGGTCGGCAAGCTGACCCTGGCCGCCCTGGAACCCGTGCTGCGGCTGTACCGCGCGCCGGATTTGCTGGCCGAACGGCTGACCACCTTGCGCTTGCTGACGCGTCCCGCCGCCGCCATGCGCGCGCAGGCGGAAATGCTGCTGCCGCTGCTGCAAGGGGCGCTGGGCGCCGCGTACGCAGTCACTGCCGAAGCAATGACCAGCCAGATCGGCAGCGGCGCCTTGCCCGTCGACCAGCTGCCCAGCTTTGGCCTGGCCATCCGCAGCGCGCCAGGCTCGCGCCTGAGCAACCCCTTGGGAGCGCTGGAACAGCGGCTGCGCGCCTTGCCGTGCCCCGTGATCGGGCGCATCGGGCAAGACACCCTGTGGCTCGATTTGCGCTGCCTGGAAGCGGCGCACGAGACGGCCTTCGTCGCGCAGCTCGCCGAGTTGTCCGCATGATCGTCGGCACCGCGGGCCATATCGACCATGGCAAGACGACGCTCACGCGCGCGCTGACGGGCGTGCACACGGACCGCCTGAAGGAAGAGCAGGCGCGCGGCATCTCGATCGAACTCGGCTACGCCTATCTGCCGCTGGCGGACGGCACGGTGCTGGGCGTGATCGACGTGCCGGGCCACGAAAAATTTATCCGCACCATGGCTTCCGGCGTGACGGGCATCGATTTCGCCTTGCTCGTGGTGGCCGCCGACGATGGCGTCATGCCGCAGACGCACGAACACCTGGCCATCTTGCAGCTGCTGGGCGTGACGCGCGGCGCCGTGGCGCTGACGAAGGTCGACCGCGCTGATAGCGCCCGAGTGGCGCAGGTGGAAGCGGACATCGAGGCGCTGCTGGCCGGCACGCCGCTGGCGGGCAGCCCGATTTTCCCCACCGCCGCCAATCGCGACGGCGATGCCGGCGTGGCAGCCCTGCTGGCGCACCTGACGCAGGTGGCGCGCCGCTTGCCGCAACACGACGAGCGGCGCTTGTTCCGCCTCGGCGTGGACCGCGTGTTCACCTTGTCGGGGCAGGGCACCATCGTCACCGGCACGGCGCTGGCGGGATGCGCGCGGGTGGGCGACATGCTGCAGCTGGCGCCCGGCGGCGCGCCAGCGCGGGTGCGCAGCATCCATGCGCAGAACCGCGCCGCCGAGACGGGCACGGCGGGCCAGCGCCTGGCGCTGAACCTGGCCGGCATCGACCGCGAGCGCATCGAGCGGGGCAACTGGATCGTCGCGCCCGAGCTGGCGCAGTGTTCCGAACGCCTCGACGTGGAACTGACCCTGCTGCCCGACGCGGGCGTGCAACTGAAAGCCTGGTCGCCGCTGCACGTGCACCTGGGCGCGGCGCACCAGCTGGCGCGCGCCGTCATGCTCGATGGCGAGACCCTGTCGCCGGGGCAGACGGGTAGAGTACAACTGGTGTTCGATGCGCCCATGCACGGCGTGCCGGGCGACCGCTTCGTCGTGCGCAATGCGCAAGCGACGCAGACGGTGGGCGGCGGCATGGTGCTCGATCCGTTCGGCCCCGCGCGCAAGCGGCGCAGCCCGGCCAGGCTGGCGTGGCTCGATGCGCTGGCCGCGTTCGTCGCGCACGGCGACTATGCGGCCCTGCTGGCGCAAAGTCCGCTGGGGTTGCGTTTATCGCTGCTGGTGCGCTTGTCCCTGCTGCCGGCGGGAGCCCTCGCGCTGCCGCCCGACACGCGGCGCATCGCCCTGCGCGCCGGCGACGCCCTGCTGCTGGCGCCGGATGCGTTGCTGGCGCTGGAAGCGCGCGTGCTGGCAGCCCTGGACGTCTTCCACGCGCGCGCGCCCGACGAGGCCGGACCGGAACTGTGGCGCCTGAAACGCATCGTCGACGCCGAGATGGAAGATGCCTTGTGGAGCCACCTGGTCGAAGGCTTGCTGGCGCGCGGCGAGATCCTGGCGCGCGGCGCCAGCCTGCACTTGCCGACGCACAGCGTGGAACTGACGCCGCAGGAGCAGGCCATGGCCGAACCCTTGCTGGCCGCCCTGGAGCAGGGGCGTGCCGATCCGCCGTGGACGCGCGACCTGGCACGCGGCTTCGGCATGGCCGAGGATGACGCTCGCCGGCTGTTGCGCAAACTGGCCAAGGCTGGGCAGATCAGCCAGGTCGTGCACGACCTGTTTTATCACCAGGCGGCGCTGGCCGAACTGGCGCAACTGGTGCGGCAACTGGCGCACAAGGCGGAAGAGGATGCAGGCTTGCCAGCGGGCAATGGCGCCGTGGGCGCGGCCACGTTCCGCGACGCCAGCGGCCTGGGCCGCAAGCGGGCGATCCAGGTCTTGGAATTCTTTGACCGCGTCGGTTATACTCGCCGTGTTGGCAATGGGCATCTATTGCGCCCGCAAGCGCTGTGGTCCTACACCGCGGCCTTGCCCAACAGCTAAGTACTAGCTCAGGCACCGCGGAAAGCACACTCATCCGGTGATGTGGCCGGGCTTCAAACCCGGTGGAGGGCGTCAGACGTTCTCCCGTAGGTTCGACTCCTACTGTTTTCCGCCAGTTATTCTTCCTTCCCCCTGCACGGTGATCGTCCCGGCGTTGGCTTGTTGTCACGTTTCGGAAAATAAATGGTGTTATTGACAATATGCAACGATGCCAGGGTGAGCCGATGGTAACATCGGCTTGTATCCCCTGTGGCAGATGAAAGCAAGCATGAAACAAGCAAGCATGGCGTGGCTGCTGGCAGTGGCGCTGCTGATGCCGGCGCTGGCCGCGGCGGTGGATGTGCGCATCGTCGGCGAGCATTTGCCGCCGTCGAGCATGATGGAAGGCAATGTCGTCGTCGGACGTGAAACGCTCAAGGTGCGCGACATCATGGCGCGCGCCGGTCTTTCCTACAGCATCGAGCTGTTGCCGTGGAAGCGCGCGTACGCGCAGGCGCTGCGCGAAGCCGACACCTGCATCTTTTCCACCAGCCGCACGCAGGAGCGCGAAGCGCAATTTCGCTGGATCGGACCCTTGAATGAAGCGGAATGGATACTCTACGGCCTGGCCGAACGGCATTTGGCGCTGCGCACGCTCGATGATGCGCGCGGCCTGGTGATCGGCACGGTGCTGGGCGACGCGCGCGACGATTTCCTGCGCCAGCGCGGCCTGAACGTGGCGCCCGTGACGCAGGAGTGGCTCAATCCGCAAAAGCTGCTGCTCGGACGCATCGACCTGTGGGCCGTCGGCATGGCGGTGGGCAGCAAGCCGTTTGCCGGCAAGGAGTGGGAGGGCAAGGTGGTGCCGCTGCTGACCTTCAACCGCGTGCAGACTTACCTCGCCTGCAACAGGCAGTTGCCCGAGGCGCAGGCCTTGGCCATGCAGCGGGCGGCGGCGGCCATGCGCCGCGACGGCAGCATGGCGCGCGAACATATCCGCTAAGGCCCGCTTCAGCTTTCCAGCCACTGGCGCACGCAGTTGCGCCCCTCGCGCTTGGCCTGGTACAGGGCCTGGTCCGCGTGGCTGTAGGCCGTTTCGAAGGCCGTGCCGGCGCGGTTCCAGCTCAGGCCCACGCTGACGGTGATGGCGCGCGTGATGGGCGCCGCATGGCGCTGGCGGCCGACGCTCTCGCAAATGCGCTGCGCCACTTGCGCCGCGTCGTCGCGCGAGGAAGTGGGCCAGACCACGGAAAACTCTTCGCCGCCGACCCGGCCGATGGCCGTTTCCTGTCCCAGCAGTGCCTTCAGGCAGTCCACCACGGCCTGGATCACGCCGTCGCCGGCCGGGTGGCCGAAATCGTCGTTGACCTGCTTGAACAAGTCGATGTCGAGCACGATCAGCGCCATGTCGCCCTGCGCCAGGCAGCGCGAGGCGTGGTCGATCACGGCGCCGCGGTTCAGGGCGCCCGTCAGCGGGTCGTGCGTGGCGCGGTATTCGAGCTGGCCGGCCAGGGTTTGCAATTGGCGGTTCAGCAAATGCATGTCGCGCTCGGCGCGGTCGCTGCGGCCGATCAGGCGCCGCGTCTCGCGCATCAGTCGTTCGTAGTGATTGATCAGCTCACCGAGCACGCGCCGCTGCGCCTCGCCGCTGGCGTGAGTATCGGCGTGCATGCGGCGCGCGGCAGCCAGCGCCGCCGCTTCCACGGTGAACAGGTCGGGCTCCAGGTCGGACTCGGAGATGGCGGCGCGCATGCCCTAGCTGCCCTGCACGGGATGGTCGTGGAAGTCCAGCGCCGTAAAGTCCTGCTGCAGCTCCTGGCCGAATTCCAGGATGGTGTCGTCGTCCTCGTCGTGATACCAGTTCAGGCGCACCTGGTTGCCATCGACGGCCGCCTGGTTCAGGGTGTCGAACAGGGTAAACAGCATCTTCGTGCTGGAGCTGTTGAAGTAGGCCAGCGAGACGTTGACGGTGATGGCGCTTTCGCGGCAGCCTTCCAGGTAGGCGCGCACGGCGGCGATCAGCGGGCCATAGAAGGCGGCTGCGTTTTCCGGATACGACTCGCCCTTGATCGACAGGGTGTGCTGCTCGAAACGGAAGTCGATTTCGGGCGAACTCGGGGTCGCGGCGATGAACAGTGGTGACGGTAATTGCATATGCTTTCCTGAGTCGGCTCTTTCAAATGATGGCTTTGATGCAGAAGATGGTGTGGCCCGGCTCCTGGGGATCCTGGACGAATTCGAATTCCAGCGGCTCGCTGGCGTCGCGCGCCATGGTCAGAAAACCCAGGCCCGCGCCCTTGCTGTCGGCCGGCGCTTCCTCGCGCAGGGCCTTCTTGTACGCCAGGCGGATTTCTTCCATCGTCATGGTGTGCAGCGGTTCCAGCCGGGCGCGGATCTGCGCCACGTTGTCCGTCGAGACGGGGTTGGCGCACAGGAGGAAAAAGCTGTCGCCGCGCGTGCCGATGCAGAACGAGCCGCGCCGCATCTGCTGGTCCAGCTGTGCATCGGGCGTCAGGCTGTCGGCGGAATAGTGCATGATGTTTTGCGACATCTCGATGAACGAGGAAAAGATGCGCCGCCGCGTGGGCCCGGCCGCGCCGGCCGTGTCCAGGCGCGCCTTGATGGTTTCGGAAATGGCGCTGACCACGTGCTGCGAGAAATAGCCCACGTAAAAAAAGATGATGTTGCGCTTGCGCGCCACATCCCAAAACTCGTTGAATTCTTCGTACAGCACGTCCGTGCTCCTGGCTAGCCGGTGACCCGGTTTCTTGTTGATAAGGTGGCTCGTTGGCGCCCGACTACAGGCGAAAACAGAAAAAGGTCAGGTCGTCGCGGCGCGGCTGCTTGCCTTGCCATGCCGCGCTGTCCTGCAGCAGCGCCGCCGCCACGTCGCCGGCGGGCGCATCGCGCTGCGCCAGCAGCTGTTCGCGCATGCGCCGCTTGCCGTAGGCGATGTCGCGCGCGCCGCCGATCTGGTCGAGCAAGCCGTCGGTGGTGAGGAACAGCAGGCTGCCGGCGGGAACGTCCAGCGTCTCGTTGTGCCAGCAGTAGCCGGCCGGCGTGTCGACATAGCCCACGCCCATGCGCGCGCCATCGATGGCGCGCACGGCCTCTTCGCCCGGCGCGACCACGTGCAGCGCCAGTTTCGCCCCCGCGAAACGCAGGCTGGCGCCGGCCGTGTCGTAGCACAGGAAGGCGCAATCCATGCCGTCGTTCGAGCCGGCGTGGCCGGTGGCTTCGCCGCTGCTGGCGCCGTCCTGGCCCAGCAGGGTCTTGATGGCGCGGCTGACGGCGCCGATCAGGGCGGCCGGATCGTGCGGCCCCAGCTCGCGCAAGGCCTGGCTAAGGGCCGACGAGGCGATCAGGGTCATGAAGGCGCCCGGCACGCCGTGACCCGTGCAGTCGGCGATGGCGGCAAACCAGCCGCCCGCGTGGCGCTCGAAAAAGTAAAAATCGCCGCCGACCACGTCGCGCGGCTGCCATTCCAGGTGCGCGTCGGGCAGGGTGGCGCGCAATTCCGCATCGGAGGTGCGCAGCAGCGCGCGCTGGATCACGCTGGCGTAATCGATGCTGTGCATGATTTGCCGGTTCTTTTCCGCCTGCATGGTGGCGACCACGTTCATCAGCTGCAAGCCGAAGCCCACGCCGGCCAGCGCGCCATCTTCGGTGATGATGAAACCGTCGGCCAGCGCCTTCTCGCCCGCTTCCACGGCGCGGAAGGTGAGGTCTTCGATGCTCATGGCGCCATCGACGATCAGCGGCTCCTTGTCCATGAAGGCGATGCAGCTCTTCTTGCCGTACACCTCGTGATAAAAGGGCTTGGACATCTGCGACATGAAGATGTTGCGGCTGATCAAACCGATGGGCTTCTGCTGCTCCGTGACGGGCAGGCTCATCATGTCGCGCCGTTCCGTGAACAATTCCAGCACGGCGAAATTGCTGGCGTCGGCCTGCACGGATTCCGTGGGAATGCACAGATCAAACGCCACGGACGTGCGATAACGGGGAAGATGCAATCGAGAAGCGTTGAACTCCACAGCGGCTACCTTTACATGACGATCGGACCCTTGTTGTCGCGACGGCAAGGCGACTGACAAACAGGCAATATCATCATGGTAGCCTTGGAATATGACGGCTTGATTACCAGCTTGTCAAAACCGTATGCAAGATGGCTGCATGGCAAGCCGTTGCCGGGCTTACAGATGGCGCGCCAGCGTCCTGGCCTGGGCCAGCCAGCGTTCGCGCTTTGCTTCGGTGGAATCGATGAGGGGGCCGAAACTGGCTACCCTGACGGGTTTGATGCCGCAAAATTCCAGCGTCGTCTTGCGCAGCTGGTGGATGCCGGGCATATGGTAGATCCAGCGGAAATACCACGGCGGCGTGTCCATTGCCACCAGCAGCTGCGCCGTGCGGCCCTTCAGCAGCTGCGCCGGGAAGGCCTTGCCGGGGCGGTACTTGAAGGCGTAGCCAGGCAGGAAGACGCGGTCGACAAAGCCTTTCAGCAGGGCTGGCGCGCCGCCCCACCAGATCGGATAGGCAAACACCAGGTGTTCGGCCCAGCGGATGGCTTCCTGCGCGGCCAGCAAGTCCGGCTCCAGCGGCTGCACCTGGCGGTAGCCTTCATGCAGGACGGGATCGAAGTCCAGCTGGCCCAGGCGCAGTTCGCGCACGGTGTGGCCCGCGCTGCGGGCCGTGGCGGCATAGGCCTCGGCCAGGGCGGCGCAAAAGCTGTCGCCCGACGGGTGGCCGAGGAGTATCAAAATGCGCTTGGGTGTCGTCTTGGTCATGGTGCAGGCTGTCCGTTAAAGAAGAGCTTGCATGCTAAAGCCTGCCCCTGGGGGCAGAGTCAAGCGGCCGCTTGAAGGTATTGGTGTGCCAGGCAGTCGTGGATTTCCGTGTCGATGTCGGCCAGTTGGGCGTCGAGCTGGCGCAGGCGGGCGATATCCTGCTGTATCTGCGTGCGCTTGGCGGCGATGTGCTGCGACAGGGCGGCCCAGTCCGTATCGTCGCCGGCCAGGATGGGCAGCAGTTCGGCCAGGCGGAAGCCCAGCGCCTGCGCCTGGCGTATGAGTTTGACTTGCGCCAGGTCTTGCTGCGTGTAGACGCGGTAGGCGCCGGCGCGGCGCACGTCGCCCAGCAAGCCCAGCGCTTCATAGTGGCGCAAGGCCTTGGGCGAGGTGCCCGCCAGGCGGGCGATTTCTCCGATGTACATGGGTGATCCTTTCTCAAGCTTGAGCGAATCTTACCGTATGGCAGCGGCGCCCAAACGGCCCAGGTATCCTCAGGCCCGGCGCGGCGGCACTTTCTTCGCCGTGCACTCGGCGCAGGTGCCGTACAGCGACAGCGCGTGCTCGTGCAGCACGAAGCCCCGCTCGGCGGCGATCTCGTTCTGGCGCAGTTCGATGCCTTCGTCGACGAATTCATCGACCTTGCCGCAACCCGTGCAGACCAGGTGGTCGTGGTGCTGCCCTTCGTTCAGTTCGAAGACGGCGTGGCCCGATTCGAAATGCCGGCGAAACAGGATGCCCGCTTCGGCAAACTGCATCAGCACGCGGTAGATGGTGGCCAGGCCCACGTCGATCTTTTCAGCCAGCAAGAGTTTGTAGACATCGTCCGCACTCAGGTGCTTGATCGTGCCTTCTTGAAACAGCTGCAGAATCCGCAAGCGGGGGATGGTCACTTTCAAGCCCGATTCACGCAGTTCCCTCAATATATCCATGTCTCCCATTCCTTTTTGTAGTCGCCCTAGCGAGGTATTGCATTATATCGCAAATGATAATCATTACCATTCTCATGTGTGTACTGTAAATAGTATGCCGCGCGGGCGGGCGGCAATCCAGTGACATCGGCGCAAGTGGCGCTTGCGTGGCAGGCAACTGATGCCAGCAGTATTGGTTGCTGATGAAAAGTGGCGGTCGAATCGCTATACTGTGCAGCAAGAAATAACAATGGAGGGGGCATGGACCGATTTGATGCGATGCGCATCTTTGCGCGCATCGTCGAACTGCGCAGTTTTACGCAGGCGGCGCATGACCTCGGTTATCCGAAGGCCACCGTCACGCATGCCATCAAGCAACTCGAAGCGCGGCTGCGCGTGCGTCTGCTGCAGCGGACCACGCGGCAAGTGACGCCCACGCCCGATGGCGACGCGTATTACCAGCGCTGCGTGCGCCTGCTGGCGGATCTGGAGGAAACGGAATCCGTGTTCACGTCGGCAGCGCAGCAGCCGGCCGGCAAGCTGCGCGTCGACTTGCACGCGACCCTGGCCATGCATTTCGTGATGCCCGTGCTGGACCGGTTCTGCGCCCGCTATCCGCTGATCGAGCTGGAAATCGGCATGGGCGACCGCCTCGTCGACCTGGTGCGCGAAGGCGTCGATTGCGTGCTGCGCGTGGGCGAACTGGGCGACTCGTCCATGGTGGCGCGTCGCGTGGCGCTGCTGGAACAGGTGACGTGCGCCAGCCCCGCCTACCTGGCCGCGCACGGCACGCCGGAGCATCTGGCGCAGCTGGACGGCCACCGCGCCGTCAATTTCTTTTCCGCCCAGACGGGCAAGGTCTGGCCCTTCGATTTCAAGGTGGCGGGACAGCGCCACAGCGTGGCCTTTGGGGGCACGGTATCCGTCAACAATGCCGACGCGTATCACGCCTGCTGCCGCGCGGGCATGGGCTTGATCCAGGCGCCCCGCTATCACCTGGAGCAGGCGCTGGCGGCCGGCGAACTGGTGGAAGTGCTGCGCGACTTGCGGCCCGACCCGCTGCCCGTGTCCGTGCTGTATCCCCATCACCGGCAATTGTCGCCGCGCGTGCGCGTGTTTGCCGACTGGGTCGCCAGCCTGTTTATCGCAGTGAATTAATTTTGCAATGCGGCATTTCTTGACCTGTGCAAAGGAAAAAATCCCTCTTTCCAGCCCTTCTGGCCCTATTTGATGTGGATCAAAGTTTTTGTTGCGCTGCACTCTTAGACTTCGCAGCGTTACTTAACGACAAAAAGAGGGAACTAGAATGAAGAAGTCCGCAACTGCAGCAGCAATCGTCCTGGCCGCCATTGGCGCATTCGCCGGTAACGCAATGGCACAGGAAGGCCCATGGCTGGTTCGTGCACGCGCCGTGCACCTCGACCCGGCCGACAAATCTGCTCCGATCGGCGGCGTGGGCGCATCCGACCGTTTGCATGTCAGCAGCAAGACGATTCCTGAAATCGATATCTCGTATTTCTTTACCCCCAATATCGCTGCCGAACTGATCCTGACGTATCCGCAAAAGCATGACGTCAAGCTCGACGGTAACAATATCGGCACGTTCAAGCACCTGCCGCCGACCCTGTCGCTGCAATATCACTTCATGCCTGAAAAACAGTTCAGCCCTTACGTGGGCGCGGGCGTGAACTACACGAATATTTCCGATGTGAAATTGCTGAACGGCGCCGGCCGCCTGGAACACGACAGCTGGGGCTTCGCGCTGCAAGCTGGCGTCGACTACAAGCTCGATAAAAACTGGTCGCTGAACTTCGACATCAAGAAAGTGCAGATCCGCAGCGACGTCTTCATCGGCGGCGCCAAGGCCAGCGAAGTCAAGGTGGATCCGCTGCTGATCGGCGTCGGCGTCGGCTACCGCTTCTAAGCAAGGCATGACTGCGCCCGCGCGGCGCGGACAATAAAAAAGGACGGCCTTGGCCGTCCTTTTTGCATGACATGTAGCGGTCTATTTTTTCAGCGTCTTTTCCAGCGCCAGCTGGTAATCCGTCTTTTCGTAGCCGGCCAAATACTTGTTCGTCGCGTCGAGGAAGGCGCGCGAGCGGTAGGCCGCTTCCAGGTCCTTGACCCATGGCTTGGCCTTGTCGGCCGTGCGGATGGCGACCAGGTTGATGTAGCTGTCCGAAATCTTTTCCACGCTCAGGGCCGAGGTCAGCTTCATGCCGGCGGCCAGGGCGAAGTTACCGTTCACGAAAGCGTAGTCGGCGTCGGCCAGCGAACGTGGCAGCTGCGCCGCTTCCAGCGGCACCAGTTTCAGCTTCTTCGGGTTTTCCAGCACGTCGCGCTCGGACGCGCGCAGCGGGTCGACGTTCGGTTTCAGCTTGATCCAGCCCATCTTGGCCAGCATCACCAGCGCGCGCGCCTGGTTGGTCGGGTCGTTCGGCATGGTGATGGTGGCGCCGTTCTTGACTTCCGCCAGCGTTTTCTGCTTGCCGCCGTACAGGCCGATCGGCATGGTCGGCACGGTGATCAATGAGCTCAGTGGCAGCTTGTTATCGGTGGCGAACTTGGTCAGGTAGACGATGTGCTGGAACACGTTGGCGTCCAGCGAGCCTTCGGCCAGTGCGTAGTTCGGCTGCACGTAGTCGTTGAATTCCACGATCTTGACCTTGTAGCCCTGTTTTTCCAGGATAGGCTTGATGCCCAGCTTCAGCTGGTCCGAATACGGGCCGGAGCTGGTGCCGATGACGAGTTCTTTCGGGTCCTTGGCGTGGGCGGCGGTGGCGAAGGTCAGGCTGGCAGCGGCCAGGAGCAGATTGCGGCGAATGTGGTTCATGCTTTTCCTTGTACTGAAATACTGAATATGAATTAACGTTTGTCGAGGCGCTTGGCGATGCGCGTGCCGGCGAACTGGATGGTTTGCACCAGCACGATCAGGATGGCCACGGTGGCGACCATGATGTCCGTCTCGAAGCGGTAGTAGCCGTAGCGGATGGCCAGGTCGCCGATGCCGCCGCCGCCCACCACGCCGGCCACGGCCGAATACGACAGGAAGCTGATCGACAGCACGGTCAGGGCCAGCACCAGGCCGGAGCGCGCTTCCACCAGCAGCACGCGGAAGATGATCTGCATTTCCGACGCGCCCATGGCGTGCGCCGCTTCGATCACGCCGCGCGGCACTTCGCGCAGGTTCTGTTCCACCAGGCGCGCCAGGTAGGGAATGGCGGCGAACGACAGGGGCACGCTGGCCGCCAGCGGGCCGATCGAGGTGCCCGCGATGATGCGCGTAAACGGCGTCAGGGCCACCAGCAGGATGATGAAGGGGAAGCTGCGCACGGTATTGACCAGCCAGCCGAGGATCATCGACAGAGGGCGGTTTTCCAGCGACTGGCCTTCCGAGACGAGGAACAGCAAGATGCCCAGCGGGCCGCCGATCAGGATGGCGGCCGTCAGGCCGATGCCCAGCATGGTCATGGTCTGGCCCAGCGCCACCCAGATTTCCGGCAGCAGGTTGATGACGTTATTGATCGATTCTTCAAACATGTGTTGCATCCTTCCATGCGGTGGCTTCAAACGCCTCGGTGCCGTAATAAGCCAGCTCGCGTCCCAGCGCCGTCTTGCGCGGGGTGGCCGTGTCGCTCAGTTCGAATTGTTCGGCGATGGCGCCGCTTTCCACGACGGCGACCCGGTTGCAGATGGCGCCCAGCACCGACAGCTCATGGCTGACGATGACGATGGTCACGCCCAGGCGCGCATTGATGTCGCGCAAGGTATCGAGCAGGGCGCGCGTCGTTTCCGCGTCCAGCGCGGACGTCGGTTCGTCGCACAGCAGCACGTCCGGGTGGCTGGCCAGGGCGCGGGCAATCGCCACGCGCTGTTTCTGCCCGCCCGACAATTGCGCCGGATAGCTGTGCAGCTTGTCGGACAGGCCCACCAGCGCCAGGCATTCCTCGACGCGGGCGGCGATGTGCTCGCCCTTGGTGGTGCCATGGATTTTCAGGGGGAAGGCGACGTTGTCGAACACGCTGGCGTTTTGCAGCAGATTGAATTGCTGGAAAATCATGCCGATATTCTGGCGCGCGTCGCGCAGTTCGCCCTTGCTCAAGCTGGTCAATTCGCGCCCGGCGACCGTGATGCTGCCGCTGTCGGGACGCTCGAGCAGGTTAATCAGGCGCAGCAAGGTCGATTTGCCGGCGCCGCTCTTGCCGATCAGGCCGAAAATATCACCGGGATAGACTTCCAGCGTGACCGATTTGACCGCGTGGAATTGTTCGCCCTTGGGCAGCGCGAAGGTCTTGTTTGCGCCATCGATGCGAATCACCGGCGTACGGTGTGGTGTGGTCATGCAGTGTTTCCTTTTTTATTGGACCGTGACAGGCGCGCTTGCAGGGGCCAAATCGCCCAGCCTGTTACGTCGGTTGCGTAGTATACCTCCGATCGTGTTATTACTCCTACGACAGAATCTTGCTTTGAATATGCAAATAATGTCTATATGGGTGTTTGGCGAGAGTAAAAGCGGTTTTTACGCGATCAGCCGATGGAAAATTCGACGGGAATCGATAATTCCAGCGGCTCCGGCCGTTCCTTGGGAATGCGCGGCAGTGGCGCCGCCCGTTGCAAAGTGTCGAGCGCGGCCTGATCCAGCGCAGCGGAACCGGAACTGCGCTCGATGGCGGCCGCCAGCACCTGCCCGTCGCGGTCGATGCGGCAGCGCAGGTATACCACGCCCTGTTCCTGCTTCGCGCGCGACGCCGTCGGATAGCGGCGGAAGCGTTCCATGCGCGCCAGCACCTTGCCTTCCCAGCTCGATACGCCGCTGCGCAGCTCCTGTGGCGCGGGCGGCAGGGCGGGCGAGGGAGGCGCCGCCGCGACAGACGCCGTGGCCACCGGTGCCGGCGTGACGGGGGCAGGGCGCACCTCGGCGACGGCCGCGACGGCCTCGGCTTGAGGCGGCATGGGCGCGGCATCCGGCTGCGGCGGCACGAATTGCGGCAGGGCCGGTGCTGCCTTTTTGGCAAGGGCGCGCGACGGCGCGGCCGCGGCGCTGGCCTGTTCAGCAAGATTCTGCTCCAGCGGGCGGGGCGGGGCGGCGGCCGGCAGGAACAGCAGCATGGCCGGCTGCGCGGAGTCGGGCGCGATGGCCAGCACGGGCGCTGCCGGCGCGCGGTGGTACACGGCCCATCCCAGCAGGGCACCATGCATGGCGAAGACCGTGGCGATGGTCAGCGGCTTGTGCCAGTCCGCCGGCGGCGTCTTTTTTGCTGCCGGCCCTTCCGGGCGGCGCAGCAGATAGATGATGACGGCGATTTCCATCGTTGCCACGAGGACGATGACCCACCAGGGCGGATGTCCGAGGCACATGGCGACAAAGCCGATGGCCATGCCCAGGCAAGCGAGGACCTTGCCGCGCCGCGACACGGCGCGGTGTTCGCGCCACTGGCGCAGCGGCGCGCCGAAGCGCGGGTGGTGCAGCAGCCAGTGTTCCAGGCGTGGCGAGGCGCGGCTGAAGCAGGCCAGCGCCAGGATCAGGAAGATCGTCGTCGGCATGACGGGCAGCAGGGCGCCGATCACGCCCAGCGCCACCATCAGCATGCCGGCGGCCGTCCAGGCCCAGCGGCGCAGCCGTGCCGTATGCGCTTCCGCGCCGGCCTGGATTACTGGCTCTTCCATCAGGCGCAAGCCTCCACGTGGCCATGCATGCGCAGGAAGGCGGCGCGCGCGCCGTCGATCACGCGCGCTTCACCGGTGGCGTCAAGGACGGCCGTATCGAGCACGGACGTAAAATCGCGCCAGTGGCGCGCGCGTCCGTCCGGATGGCCGGCCAGGTGGCGCGCGCCGTGATGCTCGTCCAGGCCGATCTTGCCGGCCAGCTTATACAGGATGGCCGCGCCCAGCTTCGAGCCTTCGCTCACGTACAGCCAGCCCAGCGCCGTGGCCAGGTCCAGCTGCGCGTCGAACGGCGGCGTGGCCGCATCGGCCGGCAGGACGGTGCCCAGGTCGTGCAGGTCGGCCGCGATGCTGGCGTAGCGGCGGCGCTGTTCCAGGTCCGGCAGCAGGGCGGCCAGCTGCGCGTTGTCGTACAGCGCGTCGACATCGCGCAGGAATGCGTACTGCGCCTGCAGGAAGCGCGCGTAATTGTCGCGGCTGGAAAACGGCGCGCTGGCCATGATGCGCTGGTCCAGCAAGTCGTGGGTGGCCATGGTGTCGGCTTTCAGGCGCTGGCTGCGGCTAGGGGCCGCGTTAATCGGAACGGTGTTCAAGGTGCTGCTGGTGTCGCTTGCTGCATGCATGGAGTATCTGCTCTCTATTATAAGGATGAATCAAATCAGAAACGAACGCCAAGCGTGACGCGCGCCGTGCGGCCCGGCCCCGGCATCAGGCTCAGGGTCAGCGGATCGAGGTAGTAACGGTCCGTCAGGTTGTCCACCGCCACGTCGACGGTGGCGTTGGGCGTGATCTTGTAGCTGGCGAACAGGTCGGCCAGGGTGTAGGCCTGCGTCAGCACCTGCGGCGAGGTGCCCGTCCACGACTGCCACACGGCCTTGTCATCCTGGCGCGCCAGCGGATGGCCGACGTGCGTCAGGCGCGTGCCGACGGTGAGTTTTTCCTGCAGCCAGCGCGTGCCCAGGGTCAGGTTGGCGCTCAGCTTGGGCTGGATATGGTTGCTCACGTAGGAACTGGAAAAGCCGATGGGCGAGCAGTCGGGCGTGTTCCAGATATCCGATTTCCACTTGCTGGCCTTGCGCAAATAGGCCGCCGTGGCCGCGTCGCAGATCAGGGTCTTGCGGTTCCAGGTGCCGGAAAAGTCGGCAAACACGCTACCCCGGTCATATGACGACTGCAGTTCGATGCCCGAGACGCTGTATTTGTCCGTATTCGCCATCGAGAAATTCTGCGCGTAGGCCGGCAAGTCGGGAATCGGACGGCGCGTGATGTAGCCGTGCGTGACGTTGTCGAAGTAGGAGATGCGCAGGCGCAGCTTGTCGGCGGCGCTCCACACGCCATCCTTGATCACGCTCACGCCCACTTCGCGGTTGTGGCTGCGCTCGGCGTTCAAGGGGGACGAATACGTGGCCGAGAAGCCCATCGTCGATTCGTACAGGCTGGGCATGCGCAAGCCGCGCGCATCGCGCAGGAACAGGCTGACGCTGTCGGACAGGCGCGCCGTCAGCGCAAACGTGGGCGCAAAACCGTGGTCCTTGCGGCGGATCGGCGTGCTGTACTTGAACAGGCCGGGAATGGCGTCTCGGTAGACATAGCCATTGCCGCTCCACTGATCCACCTGCGAGACGTCCAGCGGCGCCGGCTCGGTGCCGTAGTTTTCCACCATGCCGCCCACCAGCGCGGGATTGGTGGCGGGCGTGAACCGGCCCTGCGCATCCTGGTACCACTTCGCCGCGCCGATCTGATCGCCGTCCTTGTCCCACATGGTGACCCATTGCCAGCCTTGCGGATGGTATTGCTGCTCGGCACGGCGGTTGCGGTCGCGCGTATCGAAGCGCTGGAAGCGTCCGCCCGCCTCGACACTCAGCCAGTCGCGCGCCTGCCACTGCAGCGAGGCGAAGGCGCTTTGCTCGTGGCGCTTGCCGTTGCGCAGCGTGTGATTGGCGTTCAAGTCTTCATCGAGGATGCGCACGCTGTCGGCCGGGCCGATATCTTCATTTTGCAGGGACAGGCCGTAATCGAGCTTGAGCGCGCCCATGCCGGTGGCGAAGCGCGAGGTATTCGTCAGGTCCGCGCCGACGCGGCGCGCCTGGTTCTTTGCCAGGTACAGCACTTCCACGCATTCCTTGCATTCGTGGTCGCCTGGATTGGTCTTGCCTTCCAGCGGATTGCTGAAGATATCGCCGTTGCGCGACTTGCTCTGCATGTCCGTCAGCCACAGGTTGGCCTTCAAGTCGATCAGGTTCTGGCCGTCCGGCTTCCACTCGTAGCGCGCCGTCAGCGCGTTCGTGCGCACCTGGCTGGGGTCCCATTGCGGGATGCTGCCGGTGCTGTTGCGGTAGATTTGCGAGGGCATGATTTCGCCATAGCTGCTGTCGAAATAGCGGTAGCCCAGTTCCAGCTTCTGCGCGTGCGGCAGGCGCAGGTTGGCCTTCAGCAGGGCCGAGGTGGTGCGGTTGGCCGTGTTCAGCACTTCATCGCCTTTCTTGAAGAACTGCGTCACGCCATCGTCGTCGCCCCATTCGTTGAGCAGCTGATAGCGTTCGAAACCGCGCGTGCCGGAAAAGTAGTTGCCGATGCTGCGCTGGCTGATGGCGGCCACCAGGTCGTAGTCGTCCTGGCGCGTGGCCACGGCGATGCTGCCAAAGCCGCTGCGCGGGTTGCCCAGCTTGTTGCGGTGCGTGCGCGGCGTGCTGCCGAAATCGTCCGGCGCCGAGACGCTGTTGTCCTGGATGCCGCCGCGCAGGCGCACGCCCGTGCGCTGGCCCGGCCGCAGGATGTCTTCCGGGCGCAGGGTCTGCATGCTGACCATGCCGCCGATGGCGCCCGCGCCTTGCGCCGACAGGTTCGGCCCCTTGTCGATGCGGATGGCGCTGATCAGGTCAGGGTCGATGTAGCTGCGGTCGGCGATACCCGCGTAACCGCGGTAGACGGTGGACGATTGCAGGCTGCCGTCGATCAGCACGGGCACGCGGCCCTGGCCCTGCATGCCGCGCACGTTGACGTCGACGGCGCCGCTGTTGCGGCTGTCTCCCACCTGCACGCCGGCTACGCCCTTGAAGATGTCGGCCGGCGAGGTGCCGCGGAAGCGTTCGATCTGTTCGCGCCCGATGTAGGCGGAGGAGGCGGACGTGACGTAGGGCAGGTCGGCCGGGTCCGTGTCGTCCGTCTCGAACGTGCCGCTGCCGCCCTGGCCATTCACGCGCAGGGTGCCGATCTGCACGGCGCCTGCGGCGACGGGGGCGGGCGCGCTGATGATGATGGTCGTGCCGCCTTGCAGCTGCGCCTGCAGGCCGCTGCCAGCCAGCAGCTGGCGCAGCGCCTCGGGTAGCGAATGGCGGCCTTGCAGCGGTGCGCTTTGCCGTCCCTGCGTCAGGCGCGCGTCGGCCAGCAGCACCATGCCGGCCTGGCGCGCCAGTTCGTTCAGCGCGCGGTTCAAGGGCTGCGCGGGGATGTGCCATTCGACCTGCGCCACCGGCGCGGCGGCGGCATGCACGGCGGGCGTGGCGAAGGCCAGGCCGATGGCCAGGAAGAGGGGAGACAGACGGGCGTGCAAGGGATGGCGCGGTGGAGTCATATGCATGTTTTTCCTATGGTGATGTGGTGATCCTTCATAGTTAAAACGAATGAGTCTCATTTACCCTGACGTGCGGATGCATTTTATTTCGCTGCATGTGGAATACATCAGCGGGCGAGAATGTGCAGCTTGCCGTCCTGGCGCTGCAGGCGCACGGGCAAGGCCAAGGGCAGGGCGGCGGCAAACTGCGCCGGCAGCTTCGCGTCGAAGCTGCCGTTCAGGCGCAGGCCGGCCAGGGCCGGGTCGTCAAGCACGAGGCCCGAATCGCCATAGCGCTCGAATTCGGCCAGCGCCTCGGCCAGGGTGGCGTCCTCGAAATCGAGGCGCCCGGCACGCCAGTTGCCCACCGCTTGCGCGCTGACCCTGGCCAGCGCTTGCACGCCCTGCGGCGTGACGGTGACCGTGTCGCCCGCCCGCAGCACTTCGGCGTGCGCGCCGGCTTCGCTTTCCACGCGCACCGTGCCTTGCGCCACGCTCACCTGGGTCGTGGCGTCCACGTGGCGCACTGAAAAATGCGTGCCCAGTACCGTCGCCGTGGCCGCTCCCGCGATGACCTGGAACGGACGCGCAGGGTCGGCGTGTACATGGTACATGGCCTGGCCGCGCAGCAGGCGCACGCTGCGCCGGTCGCGGTACAGGGCCACGTCGACGGCGCTGCCGCTATCGAGTTCGATGCGGCTGCCGTCGGGCAGGACTTGCGTGGCGAACTGGCCGCGCGCCGTGCTGTAATCGTGCTGGAAGCTGGGGCGCTGCAGATGGCCGGCCAGTGGCCAGGCCAGCAGGCCGCACAGCAGCAGGCAGCCGCCGGCCAGCGCGCCGCGCGGCGGGAAAGAGGCCGCCTGGCGCAGCCGCCGCAGCAGCGATGACGGCGCGCCCGCCGCCGCGACGGGCTGGCTGAAGGCTGCCACGCGCTGCGCGGGCAGGCTGGCCAGCAGCGCATCGGTGCGGGCCAGCGCCTGCCAGGCCTGCTGGTGGCGCGGGTCCGCTTCCAGCCATTGCTGCAATGCCGCCAGGTTGTGCGCGGCCAGGCCCGCGTCGCGGCGCAGCAGCCATTGCGCCGCCAGGAAGTCGATGTCGTCGGCCGTCGTGTCTTGTGATGTCATGTGCTGTTTCATAGCGTATCCCGCTCGGGCAAGCCTTTTTTACAGGCGAGCATGCCGTTGATGATGTGTTTTTCCACCATGTTGACGGAGATACCCATCTGCGCGGCGATCTCGATCTGGCTCAGGCCATCGAACTTGTACAGCGCGAAAGCCTGGCGGCAGCGCGGCGGCAAGCCCTCGATGATGAGCAGCAGGCGTTCCATGGTTTGCCGGTCGTGCAGCCGTTGCTCGGGTTCATCGGCGCGCGGCGCGCGCAGCTGCATGTGCGGCTCGTCGAGCGCGTCATGGGGCCGCCTCTGGCGCAAGCGCTGTTCGTCGATGGCGATGTTTTTCGCCGTGACGTACAGCAGGGCGCGCTGGCCGCTGTCGGGCGGCGTATCGCCATGCAGGGCGCGGGCGCCGCCTTGCGGCTGGCGTGCCAGGAGGCGGGCGTAGGCTTCCTGCACCACGTCCTGTGCCTTGTCGCGGCATCCCGTGGAGCGCGAAATCAGGCGCAGCAATTCCTGGTAATAGCGTTCAAGCACCGCGCATGTCCCCGTGATCAAAGCGCGCCATGATAGCAAGCCCATCAAATAATAACAAGAATCATTCTCATCTATGGTGTAATCTGAGGCGCCGGATAACGCTGGATATTTTTGGCAATGCAGACAATAATCGGCAGCAGAAGGCGCTGTCGCAGAGAATATCGCCATGTATTATCGATTTTATCGATGCTAACTAGGTATATTTTCCGTTTTACATCGATCTTCATGCCATGCATAATCTGTTGCAACTGAAGCCAGACAATCAGCCGCATGCGCCAGTCGCCTGCAGCCGGTTGCGGTTTTGACATCCTCCACTTTCTGTTAGGAACCTACAATGAAAAAACTGCTCGCTTTTATCGCCGCCGCCGGCTTCTCGCTGTCCGCCGTTGCCGCTCCTGAAGTCTATGTCATCGATGGCAGCCACACTTTCCCCCGCTTCGAGTACACCCACATGGGCTTCTCGACGCAGCAAAGCCGTTTCAATAACACCACTGGCAAGGTCACCCTGGACCGCGCCGCCAAGACGGGCGCCGTCGAAGTGCTGATTGACACCAAATCCGTCGACACGGGTTCGACCCTGTTCAACTCGCACATCCAGGGCGAAGATTTCCTCGACACGGCCAAGTTCCCGGTCGCCACCTACAAATCGACCAAGTTCAATTTTGACGGCGACAAGCTCGCTTCCGTCGACGGCAACCTGACCCTGAAAGGCGTGACCAAGCCAGTCACCCTGACCGTCACCTCGTTCACCTGCGCACCGCACCCGATGCTGAAAAAAGACGCTTGCGGCGCCAACGCCACGGCCAAGATCAAGCGCTCGGAATTCAACGCCGGCAAATATGCGCCAGCCGTCAGCGATGACGTCACGCTGACGTTTGCCATCGAAGCCATTAAGCAGTAATTGTTGGCTGCATGATGCAAAATGGCGGCGGACTTCGGTCCGCCGCCATTTTTTTATCTGCTTGCCCCTGCCATCACGCCAGGTGATGCACTTCCTGTTGCCCATACACGGGGGTGGTCAAGCCTTCCATGCGCGCCTTCAGTTGCAGCGACAGGTATTGCGAGTAGTGGCGCGACTGGTGCAGGTTGCCGCCGTGGAACCACAGCGCCTGCTGCTGCGTGGGTTTCCACATATTGCGCTGCTCGCCCTCCCACGGGCCCGGGTCTTTCGTCGTGTCTGACCCGAGTCCCCACACCTTGCCCACCTTGTTGGCCACCTCGGGCGAGATCAGGTCGGCCGCCCAGCCATTCATGGAGCCGTAGCCGGTGGCGTACACCACCAGGTCGGCCGGCAGTTCCGTGCCGTCGGACAGCACGATGGAATGGGCTGTCAGTTCCTGTACGCCGACGCCGCTTTTCAGCTTGATCTTGCCCTCGGCGACCAGCTCCGAGGCGCCCACGTCGATGTAGTAGCCGGAGCCGCGGCGCAGGTACTTCATGAACAGGCCCGAATCGTCGTCGCCGAAATCGAGCATGAAGCCCCGTTCTTCCAGGCGCGCATAAAAGTCCGCATCGCGTTCGCGGATGGCCTTGAAGACGGGCTTCTGGAAGTCGGCCAGTATCTTGTACGGAATCGAGGCGAACGTCAGGTCGGCCTTGGCCGTCGTCATGCCGGCCGCCAGCGCCCGTTCCGAATACAGGTCGCCCAGGGCCAGGTCCATCAAGGAATCGGACTTGACGATGTGCGTCGACGAGCGCTGCACCATGGTCACGTCCACGCCCGCTTCCCACAGGGCGGCGCAGATATCGTGCGCGGAATTGTTCGCGCCGATGACGACCACCTTCTTGCCCGCATACGCGTCCGGCCCCGGATGCTGCGACGAGTGCTGCTGCTCGCCCTGGAACACGTCCATGCCTTTGAACTTCGGCATGTTCGCCTTGCCCGACATGCCCGTGGCCAGTACCAGCTGCTTCGGTTTCAGGGTGACGGGCTGGCCGTCGCGCAGCACTTGCACCGTCCACTCGCCGGACGCTTCGTCGAAGCTGGCCGATTCGCAGGAAGTCGAGCCCCAGTAGTTCAGTTCCATCACCTTGGTGTACATTTCCAGCCAGTCGCCCACCTTGTCCTTGGGCGTGAAGACGGGCCAGTTGTCGGGGAAGGGAATATACGGCATGTGGTCGTACCAGACGGGGTCGTGCAGGCACAAGGACTTGTAGCGCTTGCGCCAGCTGTCGCCCGGGCGCGCGTTTTTCTCGATGATGATGGTGGGGACGTTCAACTGGCGCAGCCGCGCGCCGAGCGCGATGCCGCCCTGGCCGCCGCCGATGATGACGCAATAGGGCTCGCGCGCGTAGCCCAGTTCCTTTGCTTCCTGCTCGCGGCGCTCCAGCCAGCTGCTGCGGTTGGTGCGCGCGCCGTGTTCCGCGCCCATGGGCCGCCGGCCGCCCTTGGCTTCCTCAAAACCCTTCAATTCGCTCATGGTGGTGAGCAGGGTCCAGATCTTGCCGTCGCGGATGCGGATGAAACCCACGCCGCGCGCCGCCTTCGTTTCCACCGTGATCCAGCTTTGCAGCACGCCGCCGGCCTCGCTGGCATGTTCGCCGTCGGCGATGCGGATGGAGAGCGGCTGCACGGCGCCCAGTTGGGCGGCCAGCATGGCGGCGATCTGCTCGCGGCCTTCCAGGGTTTTCAAATTCCAGGTAAACAGCACCAGGTCGCGCCAGTAGCCGTCCTGTTCGAACAATTGCGCGGCGCCCGTGCCGTCGCCGGCGCGCAGCGCGCCTTCGAGCTGCTCCAGGATGCCGGCCACGGCCAGGTCGTGCGGGTTGCTATCGGTTTGCATCGTGTCTCCTCCAAGTCTGCTGACTTTATGATGGGATGCGGCTGTGTTGCCGCTGACGATGTTGTAACACTGGCGTTCCGGCGCTGCATTGCGCAGCGCAGCATGGCTGAATTTGAGACGGAAATCTCAGCTTTTCGGATGGCTACTGGCGGTGCGGCGGCACGATGTGCAACTGCTTGAGACGCCGGTACAGGGTGGCGCGCGAGATGCCCAGCATGGCCGCCGCTTGCAGCGGGCGCCATTTGGCGGCGTTCATGGCGTGGACGATGCGCGTGCGTTCGGCCTGTTCCGGCGCGGTGTATGCCAGTGCGTCCGGCGCGACAGGCGCCTCGCGCGTGGCGCGCACGCCGGCCTGGCGCAGCGGTGCGCGCACGCGGGCGTGCAGCCAGGTGCTGCCGCCGGCCAGGCGCAAGGACAGCAGATTGTGTCCCGCGCGCGAATCGAACAGCCGCTCGGCGCGCACTTCCAGCACGTCGCCGATGGGACGCGGCAGGGTGTCCAGGCCCCCGATGACGTCGCGCGCACAGCGGTTGGCGGCGACGATGTCGCCATGCTCGTCGATGGCGAGCAGCATCTCCGGCTGCACTTCCACGAAGTGGCGGTTGCGGTGCGCCAGCAGGATGCAGCAATGGCCGTAGGACTTCAGGAAAAAGCCGTCTTCGATCAGGGTCGCGCCTTGCCGCACCAGTTGCCTGACCAGGCGCTGGCTGTCGCGCGCATCGGGGGAAGTCAGCGCGGAGGCATCAAGTACGCCGATCAAGTCGCCGTGCGGCGAAAAGATCGGTGCGGCGCTGCAGGTCAGGCCCGTGAACGCGGCGCGAAAATGGTCGGTCTTGTGCACGGTGATGGCTTCATGGTCGAGCAGCACGGAGGCGATGCCGCACGTGCCTTCCTCCTCTTCCGACCAGCACGAACCCGGATACAGGCCCGCCTTCTTGAAATCCTTGCGCTGGTCCGCATCGACCGCGTAGTCGATCGTCACGCCGCGCGCATTGGCGAGGATGACGCAGTAGCCCGCTTCGCGCACCATGGCGTGCAGGCGCGGCAGGCACTGGCCCGTGGAGCGCAGAAAATTTTCCTCGGATTGCTGGATGGCGCGCAGCTCGGCGCCCGTCAGGATGCGCGGCCCCGTGGTGGAGGCGGGGTCGAGCCGGTAGTCGTCCAGCGAGCGCCGGTACGACGACGCCAGCCTGGCCGTATCGGCCCCTGGCTTGACGATGCGGCCGGCGATCAGGTCGCGCACGCGGTCGATATGGCTGGTCTGGCGGACGTAGGGCATGGCGCTCTCCGGTGTCTCGGTATTTTTTATGGTATGCCCGTTTTTAGCACGAAGCGCCGGCACATGCATGCCGCATTGCAGCATGGGACTGCCGTGAGACGTTCGTCTCACCACAGCCGCGCCGCACAATAGGATGCTTTACAACAATAAAAAAGAGCATCTCTGATAACATTCGCTCAAATTGACAGTCAGCCAGCGCAAGGGATATCTATGGCAATGCAAACGATGTTCCTGGCACGCAGAACGATGGTGCTGGCCTTGCTGGGAGCGAGCGCCTCCTGCGGCGCCGCCGGCCAGCTCGATCCCGATGGCCAGAGCAGCCTGGAAAAGGAAGTGGCCCGGCGCGCCGCCGTCGAACCGGCCATCGGCGCCGACTGGCAAGTGACGCGCTCCGTGGAAGCGGGCGTGCAGGTGGCCGGCGAAAACAACTTGTTCTGGAAGCTGTCGAATACGCCTGCGCGTAATCCCGGCTTCGAATTCAACCCCTATTGGTACGAGTTCTATGTCAAGCCGGCTCTTGGCTTCAAGCGCAATCTGGGCGACGGCAAGCAGCTGTATGCGCGCGTGTCCGCCGTCGGCTCGGGCACGGCGCGCCATGATCCATTCGGTGCCGGCGATACGGGCCGCATCTCGATCGAGGAATTCGTCGCCGGCATCCGCATGCCGCTCGGCGGTACGCGCGCCACGCTCGACTTGTCGGCCGGCGCGCAAAATTTCACGCTGGGCACCGGCATGCTGATCGCCAATGGCGGCTCGAACGGCTTTGACCGTGGCGCACTGAAACTGGGGCCGCGCAAGGCTTTCCAGAATTCCGTGGTGGCGAAAATAAGCCAGGATGCGGTCAGCGCCCAGGCGTTCTATCTCGACCCGAATGAAAACCCCGACAACGATTCGGGCACGCGCGTCGTCGGCGTTGATTTCAGCTATGCGCCAGCGAACGACCGCAAGGCCGGCATTGCATATGGCAAGGTGCCCCGTTCGCATGCCGCGTATCCGCAGGCGGCGCCAGGCGGCATCGGCGCGCCGCTGGCCGTGCCCGAAGGCCGCAAAGACTTGCAGTTCGTGTATGGCTACGCGCGCGTTCCCGTATTGCCCACCGTGCTGCCGAAAGGCTGGTTCGGCGTCGACGCGGCGCGCGAATGGAATACGCGCGAGCCGATGCGGGCCTGGGGCTGGCGCACGGAAGGGGGCTTTTCGCTGCCCGACGTGGCCTGGACGCCGAAGTTCACGCTTGGCTACCAGAGTTTTTCAGGCGACGATCCCCGCACGGCGCGCAACGAGCGCTTCGACCCGCTGTTTTTCGAAGGCACGCCGGGCGCCTGGGCTTCTGGCAGCAAGGCAACCTGGGTCTTCGTCAATGCCAACGTGAATGCGCTGCAGGCTACCATCGAGCTGCACCCGACGCCGAAAGATACCGTGACCGCCTACCTGGCCCAGGTACGGGCCAACCAGATGGGCAGCCCGCTGCAGTTCGGCCAGGCCACGCGCCTCGACGTGCCGGGCGACGCGCCCGTGGTGATCGCCGGCGTGCTGCGTCCGATGCTGGCGAACGATGTCTTCGTCAAGTATGTGCGCGTGGTCAACCCGAATACCTACCTGACCCTGGGCTTCAGCGCTTCGTTCGCGCAGTCGGGCGTCAACCAACTGGTGAATGGCCAGGCCAGGACGTGGACGGGCTGGCTGGCCAACGTCGTCTGGGTCTATTAAGTATTCTGTCTATCAAGGAGAGCATCACATGAACAATTTCCCCAGCATGAAACGCCTGGCCCTGGCCGCAGCCTGCCTGGCGCTGGCCGCCGGCGCCCATGCGGCAGAAGCGACGGCGCCGCTGTCGGCCGCCGCCAGCGACCCGGCTACCTTGCAATGGATGGTGGGCGCGCCGCCGCCGGCCGATAAAATCATCCGCTTCGACGATGGCAGCTATTTCAATTTCCCGCAGTTGCGCTGGAGCGTGTCGCATTTCCGCCAGCTGATGCCGACGGTGGAGGTGTCGCGCGGCTTGAAAGCGCCCGTGCCCTTGCCGCGCGCGCTGCGCACGGATATCGACAGCCTGCGCTTCACGCCCCTGGGGGCGACGGAAACGATGACCTGGGAGCAGTCGCTGGGCGCCAACTACACGGACGGCATCGTCGTGCTGCACCGGGGCCGCATCGTGTATGAGCGCTATTTCGGCGTGCTGAAGGACAGCGGCCAGCATGGCGCCATGTCCGTGACGAAGTCCGTGATGGGCACCATCGGCGCGGCACTGGTGGCCGAAGGCAAGCTCGACCCGAACAAGAAAGTGGCCGAGTATGTGCCGGAACTGGCCAGGTCCGCGTTTGGCGACGCCACCGTGCGCCAGGTGCTCGACATGACCACGGGCCTGAAATTCAGCGAAGATTACGCCGACCCGAAAGCGGAAGTGTGGCAGCACGCGGCGGCCGGCAATCCGCTGCCCAAGCCGAAGGATTACACGGGGCCGCGCAGCTATTTCGAGTATTTGCAAACGGTGCGGCACGAGGGCCGGCATGGCGAGGCGTTCGGCTACCGCACGGTGAACTCCGACGTGCTGGGCTGGATCATCGCCCGGGTCACGGGGCAGAACGTCAACGCCTACCTGTCCGAACATATCTGGCAAAAGCTGGGCGCCGAACAGGATGCCTACATGAGCGTCGATTCGACGGGCACGCCGTTTGCCGGCGGCGGCTTGAGCGCGGGCTTGCGCGACCTGGCCCGCTTCGGCGAAATGCTGCGCAACGATGGCCGCTACAACGGCCAGCAAATCATCCCCCGCGCGGCTGTCGCGGATATCCGTCGCGGCGGCGACAAGCAACTGTTCGCCAAGGGCGGCTACGATTTGCTCAAGGGCTGGAGCTACCGCGACATGTGGTGGGTCACGCATAACGACCATGGCGCCTACATGGCGCGCGGCGTGTATGGCCAGCGCATCTACGTCGACCCGAAGGCGGAAATGGTGATCGTGCGCTTCGCCTCGACGCCGACGGCAGCCAATGCGGCCAATGACCCGACCACCACGCCGGCCTTCGAAGCGCTGGGCAAGCTGCTGCTGGCCAAGCCGAAGTAGGGTGCCAGGCTGACCCTTGCCAGCCGTGCGGCGGAACGGGCACAACTGCAATATACTGTCTCTTCGTCATCGCTTGTTGCTTTGGTGATAATTTATTCATTGCGCGCAAGGAGCAGGCACCGTGGAAACCCGCCAGCCGGATCAACCGCACCCGCCGCTCTGGCGGCGCCTGCTGTGGCCGGTCACCCAGCTGGGTTCGGCCTTCAAGCTGACGGGCACGCACTTGCTGCACCACGTGATCGGCGCCAGCCTGATCGCCGCGCTGATGCTGGCGCTGGAAGGTTTTCACGTGCTCGAATGGCTCGATGCGGCCATGCTGCGCGCCAGCGCGGCGCAGGAGCAGCTGCTGGACCGGGGCAAGGACCCGGGCGCCGCCTACCGGCCCGGCATCATCGAAATCGACCAGCCCGCGTTCGAACAGGTCTTCGACGAGCGCGAACCGCTGGAACGCACGCGCCTGGAGCAATTGATCGCCGGCGCCGCCGCGCGCGGCAGCCAGGTGCTGGCCATCGACCTGGACCTGGCGCCGGCCGTGTACGAGCAGCACAAGGCGGGAGAGCGGCCGCTGGACCGCCTGCTCGACCGGCTGGCCGCCGATGGCCGGCAACTGGTGCTGATCCTGCCCGAGCAGTCGGACGAGAATGCGAACCTGCCGTGGATACGCGCGCGCTGCGCGGCCGGCATCCACTTTGCCAGCCCGCGGATCCGCGAACGCATGGGCGCCGTCACGCGCATCGAGCTGAAAAGTCCCGTGCTGGCGGCCGTGGCCTTCGAGCTGGCGCATGGCGCCGATGAACAGGAGCAGAAGCAGCCCATGCCGGCCGTCCTGTCCGAGCAAAAGCAAGGGCTGGCGCTGGCCGGCCGCGTGTGCCAGCTGGCGCGGAGCACTGGCAGCGAAAAGGAATTGGCGCGCTGGGCGTTCGAACCCGTCATCCGCGGCGACGCCAGGGCGGCGGCCGAACAGAATGCCGTCACGGCGCCGTTTCACCCGGCCGCCGTGGCACCCCAATTCCTGAACCCCACGCGCACGCGCGTCAAGCTGATCGAAGGCCAGGCCGGCGTGGATGCCGGGGCGTTGCGCAAGAACGTCGTGTATATCGGCAGCACGTATGATGTGCGCGACCGCTATACGACGGCCGAAGGCGAGCAGGCCGGCCTGCACCTGCATGCGGCCGCCCACACGTCGCTGGGCATCGGCACGGCCGACGTCAATAAATATGCGGTGTTCGCGGCCGATATCGTCATCGGCGTGCTGCTGGGCTGCCTGTTCGGCGGCCTGTGGACCCTGTATGGCCGAGCCGAACTGGCCATCGACAAGCGCATGGAAGACCACGATTTCAGCCGCCTGCACCGCATGGGCACCCTGGCGGAATTCTATGGCATACGCCTGATGCTGGCGCTGGTGTGGGCTTCGCCGTTTGCCATCGGCGCGCTGGCCATCTACCTGTCGCGCGGCTTGCTGGAGCTGGGCTGGTGGGTCAATCCCGGCCCCCTGATCGCCGGCATGTTCCTGCACGCGATGTCGCTGCGCGACGAAGCCCACCATCCGCACGAGGAAGTGCCGGGCCTGTCCGTGTGGGCCCAGCTGCGCCGCACGCATCCCGGCATCGTGCTGGTGCAGGCGCCGCTGGCGGTGGTGTTGCTGGTGGTGGCGCTGGTGTAGCGAGATGGCAGTTGATTAATTGATCAGCTTCAACCCCGGCGGCAGCGCCTCGCCCAGCATGCGCTTGGTGTTCGCTTCGTCCAGCTGCGTCACTTCGCTGACCATCGCTTGCCACAGGGGCGGGGCGCCCACGGCTTTCAGGCGGGCGAGGATGGTGGCGCGCAGTTCGTCGGCGATGTCGCGCGAGCGGTCGCCCGTCATGCGCGCCAGGTGGGTGGCGGCGAAAGCGGCCGGTTCCACCTTTTTCCAGTCCAGCGCCAGCAGCACCTGCAACCAGTCGGCCACGGCGGCGCTGTCGACCACTTCGTGCGCGCTGCCGTGGAAGGGCTGGCGCGCGCCGACCCTGGCCAGCGCCCACAGGGTGTTCGTGTCCGCCGTTTCGCCCTGCTTGCCGGCTTTCTCCAGGCGTTTCAGCAGCCAGGCGCCCACTTCGGCCTTGTAGGCGCCGGGGATGCGCTCCAGAGAGGCGCCCAGGCGCAGCATGTCGTCGTCGCTGCCATTGACGAGGGTGACGGGGCGGCTGCCCCGCTGGGCCGCATCGGCTTGCAGGTTGAAGGCAAAGTCGTCGAGCAGGCGCAATTGCTGCTCCGAACTCAGGCCGCCGGCCACCCGGCGCCACAGGGTCCACCATTCGGCGCACACCTGGCTATCCTTGTGGTGCTGCACGCCCGTGTCGAACATCGCCCACAGCTGCTCGATGCGCCACGGGTCCAGCGCATCGCCGTAGCCGGGACGCAGGCAGTAGCCGGCCAGGTTCAGCCAGGCCCGCTCATGCTCGGCGGAGCGGCGCCGGCCGCGGGCGCGCAGCAGGAGGGCGTCGAACAGCTGGCGCAGCAGGGGCGTATCCCAGCTTTCGCGTCCGCCCAGCCCCCGTTCCAGGTGCTGGCGCAGCTGGCGCACTTCCTTGACGTCGACTTTTTGCGCCTTGCCGCCGAAAATGCGCTCGATCTTCTCGACCGCTTCCTTGATGCGTGGCGGCACGGTAGACGTTTCGGCGGGCGCTTCCTCTTCGCCACGCAGCTGGAATTCCAACAGCCAGCGCTGACTGGCATCGGCTTCGGCCACGCAATGCACTTCCAGGGTGCCCACTTCCGTCATGACCGTTGCCAGCTGCACGGTGATGTCGCGCTTGTCATTGCCGCCGTCCCTGGCGTGCAGCACGCTGGCCAGCGGCGGCAGGCGCAGGTAGTCGCCCGCGTCCAGGTCGACGAGGTCGCCCAGTTGCGGCGGCGTCCCCGTTTCCGCGATCGAGGACGCCAGGTGGAAGCGCACGGGCCGGCCCAGGCGCAAGGCGAACAGGCGCTCCGTCAGGCGGATTTCCTCGCCGCTGGCGCTGCCGCGGGGCAGGATGCAGACGGCGCGCCGCTCCTTGCCCGCCTCGCCCAGCACGAGGAAATAGCTGCGCGGCGAACCGCCGCCGATGCGCGGAGCCTGGCCGCGCCGGGCCAGCGCGTAGGCGACGGCGCCACGGGCCACGGCCACGTCGGGATTGTCGTTGTGCAGGATGGTCAGCGGCTGCCCGCGCCAGTGCGCCAGGGTGTCGGCCAGGCGGCGCGCCAATGCGTCGGCGCGGAACACGCCGCCATTCAGCAGCAGGGTATCGGGCAGAGCGCCCGCATGCTGTTGCAGAAAGCTGGCCAGGTGGCGCGTGATGGCCGCGTCCTGCGCATATGGCAGGCCGAATTCGACGATGCCGGTGCGGCCTTTTTTCGCCGTGTCGCCCAGCTCCACCTTCGGGAAGAAGCCGTCGACCACCATAGCCGCCACTTCCTCGCGCGTGACGTCGGCGGAACGGCTGCCGCCGATCAGGCGCGAGCCCGCGCCCAGCAGGGTGACGGTGGTTTTCTCCGGCGCGTCGGCGGACAGCAGCAGCTCCTTGGCGGCGCGGCAGCGTTCCATCAGCTGCGACAGGCGCGCGGCGGACAGCTTCATGCCGCCTTCCTGGCCAGCTGCCAGGCGCGCTTCCACCAGGTGGGCCAGCGCCAGATCCATATTGTCGCCGCCGAGTATCAAATGGTTGCCCACGCTGCTGCGCGTGAGCTGCGGTTCGCCGTCGTCATCGAAGGCCACGTCGATCAGACTGAAATCGGTGGTGCCGCCGCCCACGTCGCAGACTAAAATGCGGCGCGTATCGGCCAGGTCGGCGCGCAGGGTGGCGCGCCGGCGCTGCAGGAAATCATAGAAGGCGGCCTGCGGCTCTTCCACCAGGCGCAGCGCGGGCAAGCCCGCCATGCGGGCCGCTTCCAGGGTGAGTGCGCGCGCACCCTCGTCGAACGAGGCGGGGATGGTCAGCACCAGTTCCTGTTGCGCCAAAGGAGCGTCGGGAAATCGGTGGTTCCACGCGGCGCGCACGTAGGCCAGGTAGCTGGCGCTGGCCGCCACGGGCGATACTTTCGCGACATCGGCATCCGCGCCCCAGGGCAGGATGGGCGCCTGGCGGTCCACGTTCGCGTGCGACAGCCAGCTCTTCGCGCTGGCCACTAACCGGCCCGGCACCTGGGCGCCCAGCTGGCGCGCCAGCGCGCCCAGAACGGCATGCTCGACGCCGGCCACGTCCTGCTGCGGCCACGGCAGCGTCAAGTCGCCCGCCGCCAGTTCGCCGGCGGCGGGATGGTAGCGCAAGGAAGGCAGCAGGGGGCGTGCGCCCACTTCGCCGGGAGCGACCAGCTGCTCGATGGCGAACAGGTTTATTCCTGCCTGCGCATCGCCAGCCGCCGCATACGCCACCACCGTGTTGGTGGTGCCCAGGTCGATGCCGACCAGGAAGGCCGGCTTGCCCACAGCGCTGCGCATGCCTATGGCTGCGGCGTGCCGCGCACGTCGAATTCCACCTTCCAGCGCTCGGCGCCGTCAGGGGAAACGGCCAGCAGCTCCAGGGTGCCCGCTTCCGTCACGCGCGCGTGCAGTGTCACTTGCACCACGTCGCCGGCCGACCGGCCTTCGGCGGACAGGGTGGCCTGGATTTCGCTCAGCTCCTGCAATTCGTCGGGACCCCAGAAATCGAGCAGGTCGCCGATCTGGTCGTTGCGGCGCGTGGACGAGGCGAAGAAGCGGAAGTGCACGGGCTCTCCCACCACCAGGCCGAATTGCTGGCCCGGCAGTTCCAGTTCGCTGCCTTCTTCCATGCCGAACGGCGCCACGCACAGGGCCTGGATCGGCGGTTCCATGCCAGGGATGGCGGGCATGGCCGATTCGATGGCGACATAGAAGGAACTGGCCGTGCCGCCGCGGATGCGCACACCATGGCCGCGCCGCACGTAGCTGTAGTAGGCGGCGCCGCGCGCCACGGCCAGGTCCAGATCGGCCCCGGCCAGCATGCGGGCCGGTTCCGCGCCTTCCATGTACAGCCAGTCGTTGACGGTGGCCATGATGCGCTGCACCAGCAGGTCGGACTTGAAGACGCCGCCGTTGAACAGCACGGCCGTCGGGTGTAAAAAGCTGGCGTCGGCCGACTGGCGGCCCGCAAAACCTTCCAGTTCGGCGGTGGCCGCCACTTGCCGGCCCAGGAACGCGGCCAGGTGGCGCGTGATGGCCGCGTCCTGCGCATACGGCAAGCCCAGTTGCGTCAGGCCGGCGCGCGTGCGCACGGCAGGGCGGCTCGACGCTTCCACTTGCGGGAAGAAGCCGTCGAGGATGAAGGTGGACACTTCCGCGCGCGTCAGTTCCGTGCGGATGGAGCCGCCGATCAGTTTCGAGCCGCGGCTCGGCACGACGATGGGCGCCGTTTCCATGCCGCTGTCGGCCAGCAGGCTTTCCTTGGCGCTGCGGCAGCCATAAGTGAGCGCGCGCATCTGCCAGGCGTCCAGCTGGGTGCCGTTGGCGGCCAGCTTGCGGGCCACCAGGTGGGCCAGCGCCAGGTCCATATTGTCGCCGCCCAGCAGGATGTGTTCGCCGACGGCCACGCGGTGCGGTTCCAGCACGCCGTCGCGTTCCAGCACGGCGATCAGCGAAAAGTCGCTGGTGCCGCCGCCCACGTCGACGACCAGGATGATGTCGCCCGGCTTGACTTCCTTGCGCCAGCGCCCTTCGCTGGTCTGGATCCAGCTGTACAAGGCCGCCTGCGGCTCTTCCAGCAGGGTCAGCGAAGAGTAGCCGGCTGCCTGCGCCGCTTCCATCGTCAGCTCGCGCGCGGCCGGGTCGAACGAGGCGGGAATCGTGACGGTGATTTCCTGCTGCGCGAACGGCGCTTGCGGGTGGACGTTGTCCCAGGCCTGGCGCAAATGCGTCAGGTAGCGCGTGGCGGCCGTGATGGGCGAAATGCGCGCGACTTCCGCCGGCGCATCGTTCGGCAGGATCGCCGCGCGGCGGTCCACGCCCGGGTGGCACAGCCAGCTTTTCGCGCTTGACACGAGACGGATCGGCGTGGTGGCGCCGCGGCTGCGGGCCATTTCGCCGACGACGAACGGCGCTTGCGCTTCCTCGGTGACCCAGGGCAGGGCCAGGTCGCCCGCCGCCACTTCGTCGGCGTGCGGCAGGTAGACGAACGACGGCAGCAGCGACAATTCTTCGACGGTGCCCGGCGCCGACAGCTGCGGCACTTTCAGCACGCCGTGGCTCGATTGCTCGCCGTCGCTCTCGACCAGGTTCACATACGACAGGGCGCTGTGGGTGGTGCCCAGGTCGATGCCGATGGCGTAGCGCGGGCTTGGGTTGGCTTGATCGTTCACAGTTCCACCTCGGCTGGCGCCAGGATGGCCGCGTCGTGCTGCTCGCTCAGTTTCGGCAGGCGCACGCCGGACGCGCGCCAGCCGCGGTGGCTGAGGGTGCCCGTGAACGGCGCGGAACCGACGACGTTGCCCGTCAGGCGTACTTGCGCGGAATCAAAACCTTCCTGCAGCACGATGCGGCTGCCTTCGGCTTCCTGGCGCACGGCCTCGATGGTGAAGTATTCGCGCATGACCTTGGCGCAGCCTTCATGCACGACGCGGGCGGCCGCGCCGATGTCGGCATCGGCATGGCTGCCCAGGTTTTCCTGGGTAAAGTCGATCAATCGCGCTTCGCGTTGCAGCAGGGCCAGCAATTGCAGGGCGGCATCGGGCGTCGCTTCCTTCAAAATGACGGGCGCGGCGGCCGGCGTCGGCATGGGGGCGGGCGCCGGAGCCGGGGCCACTGGCGCCACCGGGGCGGCTTCAGGCAAGGACAGCTTTTCCACGCGGGCCGCATAGGCGGCGTCCGACAGGGTGCTGAAGAAGGCGCCGAAAGCCAGCGGGACTCGGCGCCAGAACGATGGGTGGGACGATGAAGTGCTCATAGGGAACTCGTTTCTCTGATCTGTAGGGAGGCGTCGGCGGCGGGGGCCGCTTCGCAAGGTAGTGCCATGTGCGGGGCCAACAGGGCCGGCTGCGTTTGCCCGCATGATACCAGCTACCGGGCCGCCGCCAAAGTCGCCGCCCCCCTGGCAGGCAGGCCGAAGCGTGGATTTTCTTTGTTCTTGCGCAAGGAAACGTTCGATTTCGTGCCGCTTCGACTAGAATCGCGCATTATCTTTTTGCATGACCTCGATGCCATGTCTACCGACTTTTCCCTGTATTTAGCCAGCAGCACTTACATCGACAGCGACCATCCTGCCGTGCGCGCCAGGGCGGCCGCGCTGGCGGAGGGCGCGGTGGGCGACGCCGCGATCGCGGCCCGCTGCTTTGCCTTCGTGCGTGACGAGGTCGCCCACAGCTGGGATTACCAGCGCAATCCCGTCACCTGCCGCGCGTCCGACGTCTTGCAGCATGGCACGGGCTACTGCTATGCGAAGAGCCATCTGCTGGCCGCGCTGCTGCGCGCCAACGGTATTCCTGCGGGCCTGTGCTACCAGCGCCTGGCCGTGGGCGAGGTGGGGCCGCCGTTCTGCCTGCATGGCTTGAACGCCGTGTATCTGCAAGAGTTTGGCTGGTACCGCATCGATGCGCGCGGCAACAAGCCCGGCGTCGCTGCCGCCTTCACGCCGCCACGGGAACAGCTGGCCTTTCCCGTGCTGGCGCCCGAAGAGCGCGACTTGCCGGAAATCTGGCCGGCGCCGTTGCCGCAGGTGATCGCCTCCCTGACGGGCCATGCGACGGTGCAGGATGTGGCGGCGCACTTGCCCGATATCGAATTGTTGCCGCTGCAAAAATAATCCAAAGAAAGAAATCATGAAAAAAATATCCATATGCCTGTTTGGACTGTTGCTGCTGGCCGGCTGCGGCAGCAAGGGCGAGAGCGGCGGGCAATCGAGTGCCGCGCGTCTCGATGGCAAGGAAAAGGGCAGCGAGTTTCTTGCCTATGAGCATAATGTCAGCGTCGATACGCACGAAGCGCAAGTGCGTCCCCTGTATGAAAAAGTGGTCGCCGCCTGCAAGGCCGATACGGAAAACGGCTGCCTGCTGCTCGATTCCAGCGTCGACAGCGGCCGCTACGTGCATGCGCGCATCAGCATGCGCGCCAAGCCGGCCGGCATCAAGAAGCTGGTCGCGCTGGTCGCGGCCGAAGGCGACGTCACCAGCCAGGGCACCAAGGTGGAAGACCTGGGCCGTCCGGTGCTCGACAGCAAGAAACGCCTGGAAATGCTCAAGCAATACCAGGCGCAGCTGCAAGACCTGGAAAAGCGCTCGGGCACCAACGTCGATGCCCTCATCAAGGTGACCAAGGAGCTGGCCACCGTGCAAGTGGAGCTGGAGCAGGCGACGGCCGCCAACGCGCTATTGATGCAGCGCATCGATACGGACTTGTTGAACGTGGCCATCAGCGCCGAAGGCAAGCAATCGTTCTGGCGCCCCGTCAAGCGCGCGCTGGGCAATTTCACGGAAAACCTGTCGGAAGGCGTGGCCAACGCCATCACGGCCATGGCCTACATCCTGCCGTGGCTGATCGCTTTCGTGCTGCTGTTCCCGCTGGGACGCAAGGGCTGGCGCCGCCTGCGGGGCGCGCCGTGCAAGGATTGATGTCGGGATTGTTGCGTCCTACGCACCGTTTTACGGCAATTTGAAACCTGGCTGCACAGTCCTTGTGCAGCCAGGTTTTTTTTCGTGCGGCGCCGGCCTCGTGCACCATGGCGGACGCCCGCCGGCGCTGGCATGCATTCTGCTTTAACAACATCGCAGGCCCAGCTCGACCCCCACGAACCCATCACAGGAGTCCCCATGTCACGACGTATCATCCTGAAAGCGGCCGCCGCCGGCGCACTGGCCCTGGCCACGTCCACTTATATGCAGGCAGCCTTGGCCGCCGACACGATCAAGGTGGGCATTTTGCACTCCCTGTCGGGCACCATGGCCATTTCCGAAACGTCGCTCAAGGATGTGGCGCTGATGACGATTGCCGAGATCAATGCCAAGGGCGGCGTGCTGGGCAAGAAGCTGGAAGCCGTCGTCGTCGACCCGGCGTCGAACTGGCCTTTATTTGCGGAAAAAGCGCGCCAGCTGGTGGCGCAGGACAAGGTTGCCGTCGTGTTCGGCTGCTGGACGTCCGTGTCGCGCAAATCCGTCTTGCCGGTGTTCAAGGAACTCAACAGCCTGCTGTTTTACCCGGTGCAATACGAGGGCGAGGAGCTGGAAAAGAACGTGTTTTATACGGGCGCCGCGCCGAACCAGCAGGCGATACCCGCCGTGGAATACCTGATGAGCAAGGATGGCGGCGGCGCCAAGCGCTTCGTGCTGCTGGGCACGGATTACGTGTATCCGCGCACCACCAACAAGATTTTGCGCGCCTTTCTGAAAAGCAAAGGTGTCAAGGATAGCGATATCAGCGAGGTCTACACGCCATTCGGCCACGCCGACTATCAAACCATCGTCGCCAACATCAAGAAGTTTTCCACGGGCGGCAAGACGGCCGTCATTTCCACCATCAATGGCGATTCCAACGTGCCGTTCTACAAGGAATTGGGCAATGCGGGCTTGAAAGCCACGGACGTGCCCGTCGTCGCGTTTTCCGTGGGCGAGGAAGAGTTGCGCGGCATCGACACCAAGCCCTTGCTCGGTCATCTGGCGGCCTGGAATTATTTTGAATCCGTCAAGAATCCCGTGAATACGGCCTTCATCAAGCAGTGGAAGGCGTATGCGGTGGCGCAAAAGCTGCCGAACGCGGGTTCGGTGGTGACGAACGACCCGATGGAAGCGACCTATGTCGGCATCCACATGTGGGCGCAAGCCGTGGAAAAGGCGAAATCGACGGATACGGACAAGGTGATCGCCGCCATGGCCGGCCAGAGCGTCAAGGCGCCATCCGGCTTTACCCTGACCATGGATGCCACGAATCACCACTTGCACAAGCCCGTGATGATCGGCGAAATCAAGGCCGATGGGCAATTCAATGTCGTGTGGAAAACCAAGGAGCCGATACGCGCCCAGCCGTGGAGCCCGTTTATCAAGGGCAATGAGGGCAAGCAAAAGCTGTAAAAGCCACGCCGGCGCCATCGGGCCATGCGTCCGGTGGCGCCGACCATCAACGCTTTCCCGGGATATCAATGAGGCTATTCACATCGCTGCTGGTCTTCGCCTGCCTGTGCCTGTCGTCCATGGCGCAGGCTGCCATCCCTCCAGACCTGCTCAAGCCGCTGGCCGGCGATGACCCTGACGCCCGTGTCGCCGCTGTCGCGCAGATCGCCGCCCTTGCCACGCCCGAGGCCGCCCGTGTGCTGCAAGCCTTGCAGGACGACGCGTTATACGCCACGCCCGACGGCAAGGTGTATATCGTCGACGGCGAGCAGGCGCTTGACCCGGCGCTCGGCAAGAACGTGCCGCTGCCGGACGGCATCGATGGCGTGATGGTCAACAACCGCTTGCGCTTGGCCGTGGCAGGCGCCTTGTCGGGGCTGAAACTGCTGGCGCCGGAACGGGCCGAACGGCTGGCGGCCGCGCAAGCGTTGCAAAAGGCGATTGATCCCGCGCAGCTTCCCTTGATCCGCGCGGCGCTGGCGCAGGAAAACGATGCTGAAATTACACAGATATTGCAGGTGCTGATCGCCAGCGCCAACCTGCATGCGCCCGACGTCGCCACGCGTAAGGCCGCCGTGCAGGCGCTGGCCGGCAGCAGCGATGCGCGCCTGCTGCCCGTGCTGCAAGCCATGCTGGAAAAAGGGCCAGATGGCAAGGTCGGCGAGCCGGACGAGGCTGTGCAGCTGGCCGCCATCGAGACCATGCGCCAGATCAAGGGACGGGTGGCGCGCATGGAGTTCGCCGGCAATGTGTTCTACGGCATTTCGCTGGGCAGCGTGCTGCTGCTCGCTGCGCTGGGGCTGGCCATCACGTTCGGCTTGATGGGCATCATCAACATGGCGCATGGCGAACTGCTGATGATAGGCGCTTACACGACGTATCTGTGCCAGCTGTTTTTCCGCCACTTCCTGCCCGGCGCGCAAGACTGGTATTTGCTGACCGCCTTGCCTGCCGCTTTTTTCGTCTCCGGCCTGGTGGGCGTAGTGCTGGAACGCACGGTGATCCGCTGGCTGTATGGCAGGCCGCTGGAAACCCTGCTGGCTACCTGGGGCATCAGCCTGATCCTCATGCAGGCGGTGCGCACGATCTTTGGCGCGCAAAACGTGGAAGTGGCCAATCCGGCCTGGATGTCGGGCGGCGTCACCGTGCTGGGCGGCCTCGTGCTGCCGTACAACCGCCTGGCCATCATCGCCTTTGCCATCGTTGTCGTGGTGGCCGTGTGGTTGATCTTGAACAAGACGCGGCTGGGCCTGTTCGTGCGGGCCGTCACGCAAAACCGGCGCATGGCCGATTGCGTGGGCGTGGCCACGGGCAAGGTCGACATGCTGACCTTTGGCCTCGGCTCCGGCATCGCCGGGCTCGGCGGCGTGGCCCTGTCGCAGCTGGGCAATGTCGGGCCGGACCTGGGCCAAAGCTACATCGTCGATTCCTTCATGGTGGTGGTGCTCGGCGGCGTGGGCCAGCTGGCCGGCACCGTGATCGCCGCGCTGGGCCTGGGCGAAGTCAACAAATTCCTCGAACCGGTGGCGGGCGCCGTGCTGGCGAAGATCGCCATTTTGATATTCATCATCATTTTCATCCAGCGCCGGCCGCAGGGCCTGTTTGCCATGAAGGGACGCAGCGTCGAATGATTACCTCCCATCAAATCAAGCCTGGCCTGTTCACGCGGCCCGTCTGGCTGGCGATTGCCGCCTGCACATTACTGGCGGCGTTGTTGCCGATTTTTAACCTGGCGTTTGCCGAAGGGCATGCCTTGCACGTGTCCGCTTACACGGTGGCGCTGGTGGGCAAGTTCATGTGCTACGCGCTGGCCGCGCTGGCGCTGGACCTCGTCTGGGGCTACACGGGCATATTGTCCCTGGGCCACGGCGTGTTCTTTGCCCTGGGCGCGTATGCGCACGGCATGTATCTGATGCGCGCCATCGGCGACCAGGGCCAGTACCACAGCAGCTTGCCCGACTTCATGGTCTTTCTCGACTGGAAAACCTACCCCTGGTACTGGGCGTTTACGGAACATTTCTGGTATTGCATGGCCCTCGTCGTGCTGGTGCCGGGCGTGCTGGCCTTTGTGTTCGGTTACTTCGCGTTTCGCTCGCGCATCAAGGGCGTGTATTTTTCCATCATCACGCAAGCGATGACGTATGCGTTCATGCTCTTGTTCTTCCGCAATGACACTGGCATTGGCGGCAACAACGGTTTCACGGACTTCAAGACGATATTGGGCCACAGCATCACGGCACCCGCCACGCGGGCCGTGCTGTTCCTGCTGACCCTGGCCTTCCTGCTGGCCGCTTTGGTCGGTGCGCGCGCCATCGTCCGCTCGAAGCTGGGACGGGTGCTGCAGGGCGTGCGCGATAGCGAGGCGCGCTTGATGTTCCTCGGCTACAACCCGCTGTGGTTCAAGCTGTTCGTGTGGACCTTGTCGGCCGTGCTGTGCGGCATCGCCGGCGCCCTGTACGTGCCGCAAGTGGGCATCATCAACCCGTCCGAGATGTCGCCGGCCAATTCCATCGAGATGGTCGTGTGGGTGGCCGTGGGCGGACGCGGCACCTTGCTCGGCCCGATTCTGGGCGCCTTCACCGTCAACGGCTTGAAAAGCTGGTTCACGGCCGCCATGCCGGAACTGTGGCTGTTTGCGCTGGGCTTGCTGTTCATCGTCGTCACCCTGTTCATGCAGCAAGGCATGCTGGGCGTGTTGAGCAAGCTCAAACGTAAAAAAGCCGCCGTCGTGGCAGAGGAGGCCGCATGAGCATCCGCATGCTGCCCGGTATGGCCAGCGCGGAAGCGGGCCCCACGTATGCGCGCGTGAAAGGCGAGGGCGTCGACACGACGCATGGCGCCATTTTGTATCTGGAAGATATCAGCGTGTCCTTCGACGGCTTCAAGGCCATCAACAAGCTCAGTCTCGATATTTCCGTGGGCGAATTGCGCTGCATCATCGGGCCTAACGGCGCGGGCAAGACGACGATGATGGATGTCATCACCGGCAAGACGCGGCCCACGTCCGGCACGGCCTGGTTCGGGCAAACCATGAATCTGGCGACCATGACGGAAGCGCAGATCGCCCACGCGGGCATCGGCCGCAAGTTCCAGCGTCCCACCGTGTTCGAGCAGCACACGGTGTTCGACAACCTGGAACTGGCGATGAAGATGGACAAGCGCGTGGCGCCCACCCTGTTTGCGCGCCTCACGTCGGAGCAGGCCGGCAAGATCGAAGCGGTATTGCGCTTGATCCGCCTCAACGGCCACGAAGCGCGGCCGGCCGGTTTGCTGTCGCACGGGCAAAAGCAGTGGCTGGAAATCGGCATGCTCCTGATGCAGGAGCCGCAGTTGATTTTATTGGATGAACCGGTGGCCGGCATGTCGGACGCGGAAACGGCGCGCACGGCGGAATTGCTCAATGAATTACGGGGCAAACATTCGATCATGGTGGTCGAGCACGACATGGGCTTTGTGACGGAAATCGCCCGGCAAGGCATCGTCACCGTGCTGCATGAGGGTTCCGTGCTTGCGCAGGGCCGCATGGACGAGGTGCAAGCCGACGAGCGGGTCATCGAAGTCTATCTGGGAAGGTAATAGGGGAGATCGCAGACTATGTTGGAAGTGCAACAGCTAAATCAATACTACGGCTCCTCGCACACCTTGCGCGGCATCAACTTGTCGGCGCGCAAGGGCGAGTGCCTGGCCTTGCTGGGCAGGAATGGCGTGGGCAAGACGACCTTGCTGAAATGCCTGATGGGCGTGCTGCCCGTGGCGCAGGGCCAGGTGGTGTTCCACGGGCGCGATATCACGAAGCTGGCGCCCCATGCGCGGGCCAAGCTGGGCATCGCTTTCGTGCCGCAGGGGCGCGACATCTTTGCGCGCCTGACGGTCGAGGAAAACTTGCTGATGGGCATGGCGGTGAAGCGGGGCAGGCAAGCTGCGCGCATCGATCCCCACGTGTATGAACTGTTTCCGGTATTGAAAGAGATGCTGCAGCGGCGCGGCGGCGATTTGTCTGGCGGGCAACAGCAGCAACTGGCCATCGCCCGCGCCTTGCTGGCCGAACCGCAGCTGATCATCTTCGACGAGCCTACGGAGGGGATTCAGCCGTCCGTCATCAAGGATATCGGCAGGGTCATTTCCTTGCTGAAACAGCGCGGCGACATGGCCATCGTGCTGTGCGAACAGTATTTCGATTTCGCCCGCGAACTGGCCGACGACTTCATCGTCCTGTCGCGCGGCAGTGTCGTGGCCAGCGGCAATGCAGAACAGATGGATGGCGAGGAGGTGAAGCGGCACCTGGCCGTGTGAGGTCAGATGAGTTGGAGCCACCCCAGCACGGCGCCGGCCGCCAGCAGCCACAATAAATGGATCTTCGTACGCCATATGATGAGGCCAGCCACGATGGACAGGGTCCACAGGGGCCAGTCGGTGCGCCATTGGTGGTTGGCGCCGCCCAAAATCATGCCCGTGGAAATCAAGAGGGCGACGACGATGGGCGCCATGCCTTGCTTGAAGGCGCGCACGGGGCGCAGGTCGCGGTTGCGGTAGCCCCACTGGGCTGCCACGTAGGTGAGGGTGGTGCTGGGCAGCATGATGCCCACCATCGTGATGAACACGCCAAGCCAGGCGGCCGTGTAGCTGCCCGCATTCATGCCCACGTTCCAGCCCATCAGGGCGACGAACAGCACGTTCGGGCCGGGTGCGGCCTGGGCGATGGCGATCGACTCGTTGAATTGCGCCTGCGTCAGCCAGCCATGCTGCTCGACGAGGAAACGGTGCATTTCGGACGTGGTGGAAATGGCGCCGCCGATCGACATCAGCGACAGCATCAGGTAATGGCCGAACAGGTTCAGCCAGTCGCCCGCGCTCAATACCAGTTGCAGGGGCGGCGTCATGCGGACAGCTTTCGATACGTAATCAGGCAGCCGATGCTGCCCAGGCCCAGCAGGATGTACAGCAGGGGCCAGCGGAAGATTGCCACCATCAGCACGCCCAGCACGGTGATGGACAAGGTCAGCCACAGGGGCAGCGGATGCTTGGCCAGCGCGGTCGCCAGTTTCACGCCCGTGGCGGCGATCATGCCGGCCGAGACGGCCGCCATGCCGCGCAGGGCGCCCGCCATCTGCGGATTGTCGCCGAAGCGCGTGTACAGCACGCCCAGCACGAGCACGATGACGAGGGGCGCGGCCAGCATGCCGGCCAGCGCCGTCAGCGCGCCTTTCAAGCCGAAATAGCGTCCGCCCACCATCAGGGACAGGTTGACGACATTCGGCCCCGGCATGATTTGCGCCACGGCCCAGTCTTCCAGGAATTCCTCTTGCGTCAGCCAGCGCTTGCGCTCGACCATCTCGCGCTGGATCACGGCCAGCACGCCGCCGAAGCCTTGCAGGGCCAGCCAGGTGAACGAGAAGAACAGGTCGGCAAGCGAGGCGGGCTGGGGGCGGGGGAGGTCGGGCTGGGTGGCGGCGGGGGCAGGCATGGCTGATTATCGCCGTGGCCGCTCGCGCTTGTCCATCGCTTTCGGCTGCGGTTGTGCCTGGAAGAAAAAAACCGTGGCTCATGTTTCCCTGCCATTGACATCGAGAGTTTATCGGCAATACTTTTATCGGCACCATGATCGCTGTCCCTGTCCGCGCTGTCGCGGTTCGCACCGCTACGCCGTCTCCCCCCTCCGTCCCCTTCGCAGGAGTTGTCCATCATGCCTCAATCCACAGAAACGCTGCATATGCCCGTCAAAACCGTGGTGCCGCATGCCCGGGTCGACCAGAAGATGTGCGATATCGTCAATCTGGGCATCGCCGTGCAGGCGGCCTTCAGTACCTTGTGTGCGCTGGAATACCTGAAGTCATACAATGTCGCCCCGGAATTGATCGAGCGCGTGCTGCTGCACCCGGAGCAGCGCCGGCAGACCGTGCATTGAGTATCCGCACGGCAACTGTGTTGCCGGCGGCCGCGATCCGCTGTTGTCGGATTGATCATTACGGCTCAGTTATGCACAAATGATGAGTTAACGAAATTGGCGAAATAATTTTCTTGTGATTATGTGTGAGTTTCTAAGTGCTTGATTTTAATGAGTTTTATTTTTGCTGTTTGATTGAGCAGTTTATTGAAAGCCGCACGGGCTGTGGCTTTGAGGGCTGTCAATAGGCGCTTATCCACAAAGATATCCACAGTCCGTGTGGATATCTGAAAAAGCGCTTAACAATCCGCCACTTAGGAAATTGACGCCGTTCAGCCCATGCAATCGGCGGGCAAGATGGGCCGGAATGGGGCATGCCGCAAGCCTGTATGCCTATCCAGTGCTCTTGTTTTTATGACTGAAAGTAGCGGCGCAGGGTCAGGGCGTGCCGCCGGCCGGCGCCGCTGGCGTATCGCCGCACTGGGCCAGGGCGGCGGCCAGTTCGGCGACCTGTTGCTGCGCTTCGCGCAAGGTGGCGTAGGTGCGCAGCGAGGCGATCACGGTGGTAAACAACTTGCGCGTGGTGAGGTCGGTCTTGCACCAGAAATCGTTGATGTCGTAGTCGATGATGATGCGGTGTTCCAGCGCCTGGCCGGGCTGGCCCGTGCGCAGGATGATGCGCACGGCGCTGTTGTGCAAGTCTTCGCGCACCTGGCGCGCCACTTGCAGGCCGGCATCCTGGGTTTCCATGATGACATCGAGCAGCACCACGGCGATATCTTGTGTGCCGCGCAGCAAGGCCAGCGCCTCGGCGCCCGAATACGCGTGCAAAAAGCTCAGCCGGCGGCCCTGGAAGCTGGCCTGGCTGAGGGCGAACTTGGTCACCACATGCACGTCGACATCGTCATCGACGATCAGCACGCGCCAAGGCGCCGCGTTGGCGGGTTCCGCCGCCGCTTCTGCCCGTTCCAGCGGTTCGTCGACCAGCCAGTCGGGTTCGTCCGCCCCCTTGGCGGAATTATCGCTATCCATATTCATGCGTTTATCCACCGTTGATCGTCGTCGCTACTCCACACTATGCCAGTCTGCGGGGTTTGTCAAAACAATGCTGTTCAAGCAAGACGGCCTGGGACAGGGATTGCCAATGCACCGCAAAATATATTTTCCTGGTGGCAGAGTAAGTTTGTTCTAGCGCAAACTCCTGATTGCAAGTCATTGATTTCATTGGGGTAAAAAATTGCCTGTGAAATCAGCAAATTGTTGAAACCCGCATCAATACTGGTGTTGCGGCTTGTCAAGAGGGGCTTATCAACAACTTTATCCACAGTTGCTGTGGATATCTAAAAAAGCCGTGCAAAAACCGGGGCTTAGCGCCCGTTCGTGCGGCTGGGGGCAAGCATTCATGCGGCGAGCCCGAGGCCGCCCAACTGGGCAAACGCATGCAGGAAGCGCTGCTTGGCTTCGGCCGGACCCATGGCCTCGATTATACCGGGCAAGGGGGCGATGCCGTCAAGGTAAGCCCAGCGCTCGGCCGAGTGCGGCATCAGGTCGCGCTTTTCCGTGGCCAGCGCGATCAGGTCGGCCCGCTTGATGGGCGCGTAATCGGAAAAGTCCAGGTCATAGGTGGCGGCGATGATGGCGCTGACCTTGTCTTCCAGCACGGCAAACTCCGGCAACAGCACTTTCAGGGGCTTCACCATGTCGCCCAGGTAGGCTTCGGCCGCATCGTGCAGCAGGGCGGCCAGGCGCAAGGGGGGCGGCACCAGCTCGGCGACGATCAGGCTGTGCTGGGCGACCGAATAAAACACTTGCGTCTGTCCATTGAAGCGGCACTGGTAAGCGAGGCCGTGGGCGATGTCTTCGATGGCGACCTTGTCGATATGCGGGCGCAAGGGATAAAAGCGGTTGCCTGAATAGGTGGATACGTAGTCGGTAGTAATCATTTCTGGATCAGCTCGCCTGCTTTGCACGGATGATCCATCCTACACCGGATGGCCGCCGCTTGCCTCCCGCCTGTCCTGCCCCCTCCCGGCCGAGCCTATGCATCTTGGCAAATCCTTTAATTTATTTCATATCATTCATTGATATTTCTCAAATACACTGTGGAAATCTTGTTTGTCTGAAATTTAAATTGGGGGCAGGGCAATGACGGCGATACCTTCGGCAAGACCTTCGTATATCTATCAGGGCGGTTCGGTGATGATGCACTCGCCGCTGCAATTGAAACAGTCGGAAATGTACGGCTATTTCGTCAGGGGCGACCTGGCGAAGCTGCAGGCGACCGTGAATACCACCCTGAATCAGGTGGCGGGCAGCAAGATGACCCTGAAAGCCCTGTCGCCGTATGTGATGTTGACGTTTACGCGCGTCAACCATGCGGATTCCGCCAACCCCGTCGACCAGGCCAAGGGCTGGATCACGGAAGTCGATATCGTCACCTGGATCATGGTCGGCCAGATGGATGCCGCCGGCAAGCTCGCGCATATCTACTGGTATCCGTGCCATATCTTCGTCGATGACGCCATGGCCCTGATCAACGGGCGCGAACTGTTCGGCTACCCGAAGTATCTGTGCGACTACGAGATCCCCGCCGCCGGCAGCGAGCCGCTGCGCTGCTCCGTGGCCGCCAAGGGTTTCCAGCATTTTTCGCCGGAAACAAAACTGGCACTGCACCCTTTGCTGGAAGTCAACGCCACCGTGCAGACGGGGCAGCACAAACCCATCAACAGTTTCCTGGAACTCATCGAGCAGGCGTTCCAGATTTTCCTGTCCATCCCCGATTTCTTTGACATGGATCAGGCCGGCTGGGCCGATGTTTTGTCGCTGCTGCGCAATCCCCGCATCGACCAGATTTTCCTCAAGCAATTCCCCGACAGCGCGGGCGTGAAAGCCGTGTACCAGGCCCTGGTGGCCGCGCCGGCCGAGATCAACCGCCTGCACAGTGCGCGCCTGCTTGGCTACGAATACGAATGCACGCTGCACGCCTTCGACAGCTTCCCGCTGGACCAGACCCTGGGCCTGAAACTGGGGCCGCAGGCGGCGATCTTGCCGTTCCAGGTGAATTTCGACTTCACGGCCATGCCGGGCGAGGAACTGGTCGACAATTCCCGCATCGCGCCGGAAAAGATCGCCATCCTCGGCGGCGGCGTGGCGGCCATGACCACCGCGTATTATCTGACGAACCAGCCGGGCTGGCAAAACCGGCACGCCATCACCGTCTACCAGCTGGGCTGGCGCCTGGGAGGCAAGGGTGCCAGCGGACGCAATGCGCAAGCGGGCCAGCGCATCGAGGAGCACGGCCTGCACATCTGGTTCGGCTTTTATGCGAACGCCTTCAGGATGATCAAGGAAGCGTATGCGAGCCTGGACCGTCCGCCCGGCGCGCCGCTGGCCACCTGGCGCGACGCTTTCAAGCAGCACGACTACGTGGCCCTGTCGGAAGACGTCAAGGGCAAGTGGCGCAACTGGTCCATCGTCTTTCCCACCTTGCCGGGCGAGCCGGGCGAGGGCGGCGAAGACATCACCCTGTGGCAGATGGCCGTCGCCATGGTGGGCTGGATCGAGCAGTGGATACGCCAGATCCGGCAGGTGGCGGACGCCGATGCGCGCATCGTGCGTGCCAGCGCGTCGCAAGGCGAGGGCGTGTGGCCGGGCTGGCTGCGCCGCCTGGCCGATGAAGTGGTGGGGCAGGCCGACGAGCTGGGACTGGACGTGGGCCTGTCCGTGGGCGCGCTGGTGGCGCTGGTGGCCGACCTGGCGCCGGACTCCACGCGCCATGACCAGGCCCGCCACCAGCTGCTGGCCAGCACCCTGAACGGCATCCGCGCCTGGCTGCGCCTGCGCTACCGGGCCCTGATCGATGGCGACGACGAATTGCGCCGCCTGTTCATTTGCCTGGACCTGGGCATCACGGTCATGAAGGGCATGTTCCAGGATGGCGTGTTCAAGAACGGCTTCGACGTCATCAACGATATCGATTTCCGCGACTGGCTGCGCAAGCATGGCGGCGACGAGCAGTTCAGCGTCAACTCGGCGCCCGTGCGCGGCTTCTATGACCTGGTGTTCGCCTACGAAGGCGGCGATTTTGCGAAACCGAACATCGAGGCGGGGACGCTGTTGCGGGCGATGGCGCGCATCGGCCTGGCCTACAAGGGCGGCATCATGTTCAAGATGCAGGCCGGCATGGGCGACACGATCTTCACGCCGCTGTACGAAGTGTTGAAAAAAAGGGGCGTGGAATTCAAGTTCTTCCAGCGCGTGGAAGAACTGGTGCCGGGCGCGGGCGATATCGACAGCATCCGCATCACCGAGCAGGTGCAATTGAAGGACCCCGCCGCCGGCTATGCGCCGCTGGTCGACGTGAAAGGCCTGGCGTGCTGGCCCAGCGCGCCCGATTACGCGCAGATCGAACCGGCGCAGGCGGCGCTGCTGCAGGAGAAAGAGGTCAACCTGGAATCGTACTGGAGCGACTGGCCGCAGCAGTACCGGCAAGCGTTCGGCCGCGCGCTGCCCGCCACGGTATTGAAGAAGGGCGTCGATTTCGACAAGGTGGTGTTCGGCATTTCCATCGGCTCGTTGCCAGCCCTGTGTCCGCAACTGCTGGCGCAAAGCCCGGCCCTGCAGCTGGCGGCCGACAAGGTGAAAACCGTGGCTACGCAAGCCTATCAGGTGTGGCTCAACAAGGACTTGCGTCAGATGGGCTGGACCACGCAACCGAAGGGCCAGCAGCCGGTGCTGTCGGCCTTCACGGAGCCGTACGACACGTGGGCGCCGATGGATCAATTGTTGGCGCACGAGGATTGGCCGGCGGGACTGGCACCGAAAAACGTCTCGTACTTTTGCAGCGCCTTCCCCGTCGACAGCTATCCGCCCGTCACCGACACGGATTTCCCCGCCCGCTGCGCGGCCAGGGCGAAGCAGGGCGCGCTGCACCAGCTGGAGCACGAGATCGGCGCGCTGTGGCCCGAGGCGGGCGGGCCGGGCGCGTTCCCGTGGCAATGGCTGGTCGACGCGAAGGCGGCCACGGGCGCGGCCCGGTTCGACAGCCAGTACTGGCGCGCCAATGTCGACCCGTCCGAGCGCTATGTGATGTCGGTGGTGAACAGCACGCAGTACCGGCTGGCCGCCGACCAGTCGGGGTTCAGCAACCTGTTCCTCACGGGCGACTGGATCAAGACGGGCATCAACGCAGGCTGCGTGGAGGCGGCCGTGATGGCGGGCATGCAGACGTCGCGCGCCATGACGGGGTATCCGGCCGTGATCCAGGGCGAGACGGATTTTTAGTTATTTCGCTATGATGGCGTTTCATTGTTCCCTGCGCGAGCGAATCATGCAACGCCTGATGCTGTTGTTTCTGATCTGTATCAACCTGCACGCGGTCGCCGCGCCGCCCGGCGCGATCATGCTGTGGCCCGGCGCGCCGCCCGGTGGCGCGGCGTCGGGCCCGCAGCGCGACAGCGCCAGGGGTTCCATCACGCAGGTCGAACAACCGTATTTGATCGCGCACCGCCCGGCGCAGCCGAACGGTATCGCCATGCTCCTGGTCAGCGGCGGCGGCTATGCGCATATCGAGGCGGGCAAGGAGAGCGGCCCCACTGCCCGCTGGCTGCAGGCGCAGGGCGTCACGGCGTTTGAACTCGTGTACCGCCTGCCGCAGGAGGGGGGAGGCGTCAGCGCGCCGTTCCAGGATGGCCAGCGCGCCATGCGCGTGATCCGTGCGCGCGCGGCCGAATGGGGCATCGACCCGGCACGCATCGGCATGCTGGGATTTTCCGCCGGCGCCCACCTGGCCGGCATGACGGCCGTCCAGCCCGACGCGGCCCGCTACGCGCCCGTCGATGCGGTCGATGCCGTCTCCGCGCGCCCGGACTTTGCCGTGCTGCTGTATCCCGTGCTGACCATGCAGGCGCCATTCGACACGACGCACGCGAAAAAGCAGTTGCTGGGACGTCACCCCGCGCAGGCGGCGCGCGATGCGCTGTCGGTGGAATTGCACGTCCATGCGCGCACGCCGCCCATGTTCATTGCGCAGGCGCTCGATGACCCGATTGCGCCGCCCGAGAACAGCCAGCTGATGGCGGCCGCCCTGCGCCGCGCGGGCGTGCCCGTCGAGCTGCATTTGTTCCAGCGCGGCGGCCATGGCTGGGGCCTGGGCAAGCCGGGCAGCGAGCCGGCCGCATGGCCACGGCTGTTGCTGGCGTGGCTGCAAGCGCACGGCTGGATGGCTCAGCCGGCGGGCTGAGTTTCCAGGTCGCGCCGCGCCACGCTCAGCGCCTCCTGTAACTGCGGCAGGAACTGTTCCACGTTATCGAGCTGGCCGTTCGAGGCCAGGGTTTCCATCTGGTGGCACAGGCCGTGCAGGGTGGGGCGGCTCAGGTAGCCGGCGCTGCCCTTCAGGGCGTGGAAGGCGGCCGCCGCCGCGCTGGCGTTGCCATCGCGCACGGCGTGGCAAGCCAGGTCCAGGCGCCGCGGCGCTTCCGTCAGGAACGCTTGCGCGATGCGCTGCAAATGCTGCGGCGACAGGCCGGCCAGCGGCAAAATGTGCACGGGCGCCGTCATGGGATCGGCCGGCGTCTCCGCCTGCGCCGTGTTGGCCTCGTCCAGGCCGAACTGGCGCGCCAGGCTGTCGTCCCCGGTGGGCGCGGCAGGCGGCAGCGCGTGGCCGCGCGCCAGCAACAGGTCGATGAGGGCGTCGATTTTCTCGAACAGCAGCGCTTCGTCGACGGGCTTGCTGAGGAAGTCGTCCATGCCGGCGGCCAGATAGCGTTGCCGGTCATGTTCGCTGGCGTTGGCCGTCAGCGCGAGGATGGGAATGTGCGCGTCGGGAATGGGGAATTCGGCGTTGCCGCCGTCGCGGATCAGGCGCGCCGCCTGCTCGCCATCCATCAGCGGCATGCGGCCATCCATCAGCACGCAATCGTAGGCGCCCGCACCCAGCGCGCGCAGCGCCTGCTCGCCGTTTTCCACGATGGTCACGGCATGCCCCATGCTTTCGAGCAGGGTGCCGATGATGATCTGGTTGGTGCGCACGTCTTCGGCGCACAGGATGCGCAGGCGGCAGGCGTGGCGCGCGTGGCGTGCCGGCCGGCGCGCGTCGGCCGCCGGCGCGCTGCCTGGCGTCAGCGGCAAGGTGAAATGGAAGCGCGAGCCGATGCCGATGCGGCTTTCCACGCCGATCGTGCCGTTCATCAGTTCGACCAGCTCCTTGCAGATGGCCAGGCCCAGGCCCGTGCCGCCGTAGCGCCGCGTGGTGGAATGGTCGGCCTGCTCGAATTTCTGGAACAAGCGCGGCAAGGTGTCCGCGTCGATGCCGGGGCCCGTGTCGCTGATGATGAATTCGATCTCGCTGCGGCCGTCGCGGCGCGGCGGCGTGCGGGCGCGCCGCACTTCCAGCAGCACTTCGCCATTCGCCGTGAATTTCAGCGCATTGCCCAGCAGGTTGATGAGGATTTGCCGCAGGCGCGTGGGATCGGCGCGCACGTAGCGCGGCAAGTCCAGCGCCAGTTCGCGGCGCAGCAGCAGGCTCTTGGCGTCGGCCTGGCCCTGCACGATGCCGGCCGCGTCGCCGATCAGCGCCAGCAGGTCGAAGTCCACGGTTTCCAGGGTCAGCTTGCCGGCGTCGATCTTCGAGAAATCGAGGATGTCGTTGAGAATGGTCAACAGCGATACGCCATTGTGCAAGCCGATGCGCAGGTATTCCTGCGTGCGGCCTTTGACGGACTGGTCGCGCAGGGCGAATTTCAGCATGCCGATCACGCCGGCCAGCGGCGTGCGGATGTCGTGGCTCATGGCGGACAGAAAATCGATGCGGTGGCGGCTGACCACTTCCGCGTGCTCCTTGGCTTTCAGCAGGGCGTCGTTGCTGAGGGTGAGCGCCAGGGTGCGCTCCTGCACGCGCTGTTCCAGGTTGTTGCGCAGCAGGCGGATCTGGTCGGCCAGGGCAAAGGCCAGCAGCAAGCCGTCGAGCGTGCCGCCGAGCAGGGTCACCAGCTGGGCGTTGGCCACCATGGCCGGCATCAGGCCCAGGTTGGCCGGCAGGATCAGGAAGCCGGGCAGCATCAGGGCGACGAAGGCCAGCACGAAGAAGCGCGCCGGCTGGTAGCCGCGGCACCAGACGACGATGCCGCAGACGAGCGCCAGCAGCATCCAGATGCTGATGACGATGGTGGCCAGCGTGTGCGCATACGACAGGGCGAAGAAGCAGCTGGGCAGCAGCAGCAGGGGCAGCACCAGGTTGACCTTGCTGATGCGGTGCAGCAGGGGCGAGTAGTCGCGCAGGCGCAGGAAATGCGTGTAGAACAGGGTGCTGAAGACGGGCAGCAGGAAAAACGGCACGTAATGCAGCTGCAGCAGGCGCCAGTCGAACAGGTCGGCAAAGACGTGGAAGGTCATGGCCCAGGCCAGGCCATAGGTCAGCACGTACAGCGCGTAATAGGCCGAGGCTTTTTCCAGGGTGATGGAAAAGATGAAGAAATTGAACAGGCCCAGCGCCAGCAGGGCGCCGATGGACGCCACCATCAGGAAGTTTTCCTTGCCCACCAGCTTGCGGTAATCCTGCTGCGTCTGCACGCCGAACAGCGGCGCGCGCGCGTAATAGGGGCTGGAAAAACGGATCAGGATGTCATACGTGGCGCCGGGCGCCAGTTGCACGTTCCTGCCGTAGTGCAACAAATACTCGTGCGGACGCTGGTAGCCCGTCAGCAAGGTCTGCGGCGCCGCCTGCAGTCCGGGGCCATACACGTACACGTCGACCAGGTCGATCAGGGTGTCGTTCGGGTCGATGACCCAGGCCGTTTCGCCGCTGTCGTTGCGCACCTGCGCGTGCAGCCAGTAGGCGCCGCCGAACAGGTCGACCTGGCTGGCCGGGCGCTGGTGCGCCAGCCAGGCGGGCAGGGCGGCCGCATCGGCGGGCACGGCGTCATTTCCGGCGAGAAACAGTTGCCCACCGTTGCCCAGGTGCTGGATGCCTTGCTTGCTCAGGGGCAAGGGCGCCGCCTGCGCCCCACCCGCCAGGCCCAGCAGGCCGATCAGCAGGCCGAACAGGAGCGGCCAGCCGCATAGCCAGGCGCAGACGCGGGAGCTGGAAGCGCGGTGGCGGGAAAGGGGCGGGTGGGCTGGCATCGATGGGTTTGGTGATGGTCGCGCGGGAAGCGGCGGCAACGCCGTTTGCTGTGGAGTGCCCATTTTAATCGACTCTTGCTGGCATACGGGCAATTTCATGTCCTGCCGGCATGACGCCCGCTCCGGTATCATGGCGCCTTTGCTCGCGAGATATTCATGCTCAGTCCCGACCAGTTCCTGGCCTTCCTGGCCGCCGCCGTCCTCATTACCGCCAGTCCCGGCCCCGACAACCTGATGGTGCTGGGCGTGGGCATGTCGCGCGGACGCCGTCAGGGCATGGCGTTCGGCCTGGGCTGCGCCCTTGGCTGCCTCACGCACACCGTGCTGGCGACCATCGGCGTATCGGCCCTGCTGGCCGCCTCGCCCACGGCATTTACCGCGCTGAAAGTGGCCGGCGGGCTATATCTGGTGTGGCTGGGCATCGGGGCCTTGCGCAGCCGCGGCGGCGCCAAGGTCGATGGCGCGGCGGCCTTGCCGGACGAATCGCTGCTGCGCCTGTTCGGCAAGGGCTTGTTTGCCAACAGTATCAATCCGAAAGTCGTGCTGTTTTTCCTGTCGTTCCTGCCGCAGTTCATCGTCGCGGGCCAGGGTAATGCCAGCTGGCAAACGGCGCAGCTGGGCCTCGTCTTCACGGCGCAGGCTTGCGTGCTGTTCGGCCTGCTCGGCTATTTTTCCGGCGCCGTCGGACACTGGCTGAACCGCCGTCCGCGCGCCGGCCTGTGGCTCGACCGCGTGGCCGGCACCATCTTCATCGGCCTGGGCTTGCGCCTGATCCTGGCGCGCTGAGCTCTTGCCTGGCGGTAATGCGAAACGCCAGTTCCATCTGATCCTGCACGGCCATGGCGCCGCCCAGGACGGCGAAGGGCACGATGCCGAAGTCGCTCTGTTTCAAGAGCAGGCTGCCGCTGGCCTGCAGCTGGCGGCCATCGGCCGATTCCTCAATCCGCACCGGCAGCTGCAGCGTGCGCGTCACGCCATGCAGGGTGATGTCCGCCTCGAGCACTTCCTTGTCGCCCGTGCGGCGCGCTTCGATGTTTACCCACGGATAGCGTTCCGCCTCGAGCACGCGCACCAGCATGTTGTGGCGCGTGCCCGCGATGGCGTCGGCCGACGGCGTCGTCGTCAAGCCGGCCGCCTGGCGCAGGCCGGCTTCATCCACACTCATCTCGTCGAGCCGGAAGCGGAACTGCGCGCGTCCCGGCGCGGGCGCCACCACGCCCTGCAGGCTGCGGCTGGCCACCACGTGGTCATGCCCGAGCCGCGCCAGCGCGCCGCCGCGGCGCACGGTGATGGTCAGCAGGGATTCCTGCGGGGCGATGTGCAAGATGCGCACGCCCGGCTGTTGCCAGGGCGGCGCCTGCATGGCTGGCGCGGCTACTGGCGCGGCCGGGAGCGAGGCGGGCGGCGGCGGGGCGAACGGGCTGCAGGCCGCGAGCAAGGCGCAGGCGCAGGCCAGCAGCAGGCGGCGAGGGGCGTGGGGCATCAATGAGGACTCCTGGCAAAGGGGTGGCGGTGGCGCAGGGCGCGATGGGGCGATAGTAAGCGATCCGGGCACCGGTGCGATAGCCGCGACGCATATGCGGCCGTTTTGCAAGACCAATTCCTTCAGCCGCATGCCCTGTCTTGCAGGGAAGTGGACGTAAATGCAATGGAATTGGTATTAACAGCAGGCGCCAGAAAATGAATGTGCGGCGGTGCAAAATCGAATGGCGGGATTGCCGCGCATGCCGGGAAAAGGCGTATTCGAATTAATGCTGTTAATTAGCATTAATAGTTTCTTTTGAAAAACAAACTACGCGTTTGATAGTTTCGCATGATTATGTAAATGATAATTTAAATATAATGTCGAGCTAATCAGTATGCGGTAAAAATAGAATGTCGGCGTGACTACACGATGAATTCGATGAATGTGTTGTGAAATATCAACGAGATAATTTAATTTCATTGTTGGAAACAAAAAAACCACTGTTGTCGTACGCTTGAAGTGTTACTTGTTCATATAATCATGACAAATAAATGTCATTTTTATATTTGTCTGCATCTTGCAGCGGTACATTTCTTAGCGAACAACATGATCAAAACACACCAGGAAACGGCAGGCCGTTCCGGCCGCCACGCAGCTTTTTCGTCCGCCGGGCGCTATCTGGGGATGCTGGCCGCGCTTGCCGGCCGCGCCCGCCTGCCTCATCTTTCCAAGTGTCATGTTGCGCCGCTGGCGCTCGCTTCCCTGCTGCTGGGCGCCGCCGCGCCCGCCGCCGCACAGGTGTTGTGGGAGGATTACCGCGGCATCGAGCGGGTGCCGGCCAATCCGCCCGCGCCCAATTACAACAACGGCTTCAACGCGGGCAGCACGGGCCGGCTCGCCAGTCTGGCGGCGCTGGCCGCCAATCCCGCCACCAACGCGGCGCGCACGGGGACGTCGGCGCAGCTGGACTGGGCCAATGGCACGACCGCCAATCCCGGGCAGCTATGCAACTTCGATACGCAGCAAACGTCGGCCGCCTGCCGGGCCTGGATCATGGGCCGCGTGATGTACACGCTGGTGGTGTTTCCGCAGGCGGGCAATTACAAATTCAGCGTCGCGCACGATGACGATGTGAAGGTGGATTTCTCGACCCAATATTCGACCAATTACCGCAATACCGTGTACAACGTGGCCGTGGGCAGCGTGGCCGAATATTCGAATAATGAAACGGATTTCCAGAATTTGGCCGGCAATTTCAATAGCGCCACGCCCGGCGGCTGTTATCTGGCCCGCGTCCTGTGGAATAACGTCGGCGGCATCAATTATTTGCACATGCGCTGGACGCGTCCCGACAATGTGACGGAAATTATTCCTGCTGCGCAATTGCGCGATCCCGGCCTGGCCAGTTCCTATGCCGACTGTACCAATAGCAAGACGGACCTGGCCGTCAGCAAGGTGGGACCGGCGCAGTTTTCCGTCGGCAAGCCCCTGAGCTACACCATGAAAGTGTGGAACCGCGGCCCGGCCCTCAGCACGGGCGCCACCTTTAGCGATGTGCTGCCGGCTAGCCTGAGCAATGTCAGCTGGACTTGCGCCGCTAGCGGCAGCGCTTCCTGCGGCACGAAAACCTCGGGTTCGGGCAGCAACAACGTGAGCATAACCATGGGCAACCTGCCCGTGAATGGCGCCGTCAGCGATCCCACCGCGGGTGCCTACCTGACGGTGACGGTCACGGCCACGCCGGGCGACGCCGCCAGCATCGTGAATACGGCCAACGTGACCGTTTCGCCCAACGAAACGGATAGCGATCTGAGCAACAACAGCAGCAGCACCACGGCCACGGTCAGGACGAATACCTTGACGGTGCTCAAGGTGCTGGCGCCGGCCGGCGACAGCGGCCTGTTCATCATGAATGCCAACGGCACGGCAGGCGTGCAGGGCGGTAACGGCGCCACGGCCAGCGCCGTGGTGCGCGTGGGCAACCTCGCGACGTTTGCGGAAACCGGGGGCGCGGCCACCGTGCTGGCCCAGTACCAGAGCAGCTACAGTTGCGTGCGCACGGATACGGCGGCCGTCATTTCCAGCGGCGCGGCCAACGCGGGCAACTTCACCATGCCCGAGGCGCCCGTCACCTGTACCATCAGCAACCGCCGCCTGCAGGCGGACATGCAAGCCGTCACGACGGTGCCGGCCGGTCCCTACAATGCCGGTTCGCCCGTGACGGTGACGGGCGTGTGCACGAACAACGGCCCCGACAGCGCGGCCGCGCCCACCTGCGTGATGAGCGGCTTGCCCGCCGGCGCCACGGCCACCTGCAGCGCGCCCGTGTCGCCCTTCATTCCCGGCTCGCGCATCAATTGCAGTTCCACCTTCAACCTGCCCGCCAGCGGCAGCCTGACGATCACCACCACGGCCGGCGCAAGCACGCTGGACCCGATCCCCGCGAACAACGTCGACAGCGACACCCTGGGCATCGTCAGCCCGCTCGTGCGCGTGCAAAAAAGCGTCGACAAGACCAGCGCCTTCATCGGCGACACCGTGCAGTGGACCTTGACGGCGAACAACACCGGCACGGGCGCCACCACGGCCATCCTGACCCTGACCGATACCTTGCCGGCCAACCTGGCCGGCATCGTCGTCACGCCCACGGCGCCCGCCACCTGCGCGCCGCTGGCCGGCAATACGCTCAGCTGCACCGTGCCGGCCGGCCTGGCGCCGGGCACCAGCGCCCTGGTCAGCCTCACTGGCGTGCCGATGGCGGCGGGCAGTTTCATCAACAGCGTGGCGCCGTCCGGCGGCAATGGCGCCAGCTGCGCCACGGCCGGTGCCTGCCAGACCACCACCGTGGTCAGCAAGGCGCTGGTGGACGTCACCACCACCCTGAACGGCTTTCCCGGCTCGACGAATGCGGGCGATGCCATCAGCGGCACGGTTACCTACCGCAACATGGGACCGGGCACGGCGGAAAACGTCACGTACACGCTGCAATTGCCGCCCGGCTTGACGGGCGTGTCCGTCGGCGGCGTGACGGGTGTGTACAACGCGGGCACGGGTTTCATCGTCCTGTCGGGCCTGCCGCCGAACCTGGCGGCCGGGCAGGGCGTCACCTTCAATCTCAGCTATACGCAGCCGCCCACGAACACCTCGTTTGTCACCAGCGTGGTCGGCACCTCTTCGGTCGAAGTGGCCAACGATTTGCCGAATACGGCCACCGTGATGGTGCCGGGGCCGAACGTGCGCGTCACCAAGGTGGCCGACAAGCTGACGGCCAACGTGGGCGAGAACATCACGTGGACGATTACGGCCAGCAATACGGGCAATATCGCCAACCAGGGCATCGTGAGCCTGGCCGATCTGCTGCCGCCCAACCTGGTGGTGACGAACGTGGTGGCGGCGTCCGGGGTGACCTGCCCGCCGCTGGCGGCCTGGGTGGCGTCGAGCACCCAGACGTGCACCATCGCCGCCGGCCAGCTGGCGGCCCTGAACGGCAGCCGCAGCGTCAGCATCACGGCGCATGCGACGGCGGGCGGCAGCCTGGCCAACCGCATCATGCCGGCCGGCCCCGATAATCCATCCTGCGCCACGGCGGAAAATTGCAGTACGGTCACTGCGATCACCAGCCCCAAAGTGGCGGTGACGAAAACCGTCGACCACGCCAGCATCAATATCGGCGCCACCCTGACCTGGAGCGTCACGGCGACCAATAGCGGCGATGGCGCGAGCACCGCGCCCATCACCCTGACCGACACCTTGCCGGCCAACCTGACGGGCGTGAACGTGGCGCTGGTCGGCAGCGCCACGTGCGCCGCGCCGGTGGGCAATACCCTCACGTGCACGGTGCCGGCCGGCCTGGCCGCGAATGGCGGCGTGGCCGGTTTCACCGTCACGGCCCAGCCTGCGGCGGCGGGAACGTATGCCAACAGCGTCGTGCCGTCCGGCGCCGACAACCCGGCCTGCGCCACGCCTGCCGCCTGCGCCACCACCAGCACGGTGACCAGCCCCAGCGTGGCCGTGACGAAAGGCGTCGACAGGACCACCGTCAACCTCGGCGACACCATCACGTGGACCCTGAAAGCCATCAACAGCGGCAGCGGCCCCACGAATGGCCCGATCACCCTGACCGACACCTTGCCCGCCAACGTGGGCGCGCTGCAGATCCTGCCGGTGGCGCCCGCCAGTTGCGGCGTGCCCGCCGGCACCACGCTGACCTGCACGGTGCCGCCTGGCCTGGCCAGCGGCATGCAGGCAACGGTGACCATCAAGGCCGTGGCGAATGCGGCCGGCACGGTGGCCAACAGCCTCGTGCCGGGCGGCGTCGACAATCCTGCCTGCGCCACGCCGGGCGATTGCCAGACCACCACTACCGTCACCAGGCCGAACGTGGCCGTGAAGAAGACCGTCGACAAGGCCAGCATCAACGTGGGCGACACGCTCACGTGGACCTTGACGGTGAGCAATAGCGGCACGGGCGCCAGCACGGGCGCCGTCACCTTGGCCGACACCTTGCCGGCAGGGCTGTCGAACGTCGTCGTCAGCCCGCAGGCGCCCGCCACCTGCGCGCCCGTGGCGGGCCAGAACCTCGCATGCAGCGTGCCGGCCGGCCTGGCCCCCGGCGCCTCGGCGAAAATCGTCGTCAGCGCTACAGTCACCGTGGCTGGCGCCGCCGTCAACAGCGTGCTGCCATCGGGTCCCGACACTCCCGCCTGCGTGCTACCCGGCGATTGCGGCACCACCACCACGGTGGTCAAGCTGCTGGTCGACGTCACCACCACCCTGAACAATTTCCCGCCGAATACCCTGGCGGGCGACATGATTTCCGGCACCGTCACCTACGCCAACGTGGGACCGGGCCCGGCCGAAGGCGTCACGTACACCCTGCAACTGACGCCCGGCTTGAGCAATGTCACCCTGACGGGCGCCGTGGGCAGCTACAATTCCGCCACGGGCGTCGTCACCCTCAGCGGCTTGCCCGTGGGCCTGGCGAATGGCCAGAGCACCAGTTTCAATGTCAGCTACACGCAGCCGGCCGACAACCTGTCGATGGTGACGTCGAGCATCGCCACCACCTCCGTGGAAGTGGCGAACCACTTGCCGAACACGGCCACGGCAACCGTGCCCGGCCCCATCATCCGCGTGACGAAACTGGCCGACAAGACGACGGCCAACGTGGGCGAGACGATCACCTGGGCCATCACGGCCACGAACACGGGCAGCCTGGCCAACCTGGGCGTGCTGACCCTGACCGACATCCTGCCCGCCAACGTGGCGGTGCTGTCCGTCACGCCGGGCGCGGGCGTCAGCTGTCCGCCGCTGGCCAGCTGGCTGGCCAACAGCGCGCAAGCGTGTACCGTCGCGCCAGGCCAGCTGGCCGCCGTGAATGGCAGCCGCAGCATCACCATCACGGCCAGGGGCACGGCTGGAGGCAGCCTGGGCAATAAAGTGTTGCCGAGCGGGCCAGACAATCCCGCCTGCGCCCAGGCCGCTTCGTGCCAGACGACCACCACCATCCTCAGCCCGCAAGTGGCCGTGCGTAAAACCGTCGACAAGAGCAATATCAACGTGGGCGAGGCGCTGACGTGGACGATAGCCGTGGCCAATACGGGCACGGGCGCGACCATGGGCATCGTCACCCTGACGGACACCTTGCCGGCCAACCTGACCCTGTGGCAAGTGTTGCCCGCGTCGCCCGCCACGTGCGCGGTGCCGAACGGCAACCAGCTCGTGTGTTCCATTCCCGCCGGCATGGCGGCAGGCGCCACGCTCAATATCGTCGTCAAGGGCGTGGCCAATGCGGCCGGCGCCTATGTCAATACGGTCGTGCCGAGCGGTCTTGATAATCCCGTCTGCCCGCAGCCCGGCGATTGCAGCACCACCAGCACGGCCGTGAAACTGCTGGTCGACGTGACCACCACCCTGAACGGCTTTCCCGGCAGCACACATGCGGGCGACACGATAGCGGGCACCGTCAATTTCAGCAATATCGGCCCCGGCCCGGCCGAAGGCGTGACGTACAGCCTGCAACTGGCGCCCGGCCTGGCCGGCGTCAGCATCGGCGGCGTGACGGGCAGCTACAACGGCGGCTCCGGCCTGGTGACCTTCAGCGGCGTGCCGGCCACCCTGGCGGCGGGGCAGGGCTTCAGCTTCCAGCTCAGTTACATCCAGCCGGCCAGCAACCTGTCGACCGTGGTCAGCCGTATCGCCACGACATCGACGGAAGTGCCGAACGACCAGCCCAACGTGGCCACCGTCACCATGCCTGGCTCTATCATTCGCGTCAGCAAGACGGCCAACAAGGCCGTGGCGAATGTCGGCGAGGAAATTATATGGACGATTACAGCCAGCAACACGGGCAGCCTGGCCAACCAGGGCGCAGTGATCCTGACGGACTTGCTGCCAGCCAATATCGTCGTGACGAATGTGGCGCCCGACAGCGGCGTCACCTGTCCGCCGCTGGCCAGCTGGGTGGCCAACAGCAGCCAGAGCTGCAGCGTGGCCATCGGCCAGCTGGCGGCCGGCAACGGCCAGCGCCAGATCGTGCTGACCGGCAAGGCCAGCGCGGGCGGCAACCTGGCCAATCAGGTCATGCCGAGCGGTCCTGACAATCCAGCCTGCTTCCAGGCCAACAGCTGCCAGACGCAGACCACCATCACCAGCCCCAGCCTGGCGCTGAGCAAGAGCGTCGACAAGCTGGCCCTGAATATCGGCGACAGCCTGACGTGGACGGTCACGCTGGCCAATAGCGGCACGGGGGCCAGCACGGCCGTCGTCACCCTCACCGACACCTTGCCGGCCGGCCTGGCGAATATCGTCGTCACGCCCGCCGCGCCCGTCACCTGCGCGCCGCTGGCCGGCAATGTGCTCACGTGCAGCGTGCCGGCCGGCCTGGCTGCCGGCGCCAATGCCACGCTGCAAGTGACGGCGCGCGCCGCCGCCGCTGGCAGCCTGGTGAATGGCGTCAGCGCCAGCGGCACGGATAACCCCGTCTGCCTGCAGGCGGGCGATTGCAGCACCACCAGCACCGTCAGTTCGCCGCTGCTGCACGCCAGCAAGACGGTCGACAAGACGGCGGCCAACGTGGGCGATACCCTGACGTGGACCTTGACCCTGCGCAATAGCGGCAGCGGTCCCAGCACGGCCATCGCCACCCTGGCCGATACCTTGCCTGCGGGCTTGGCGAACGTGCTGGTGACGCCCACGGCGCCCGTCACTTGCGCTGTGCCGGCGGGCAATGTCGTCAACTGCAGCGTGCCGGCCGGCCTGGCCGCCGGCAGCGCCGCCACCGTCAAGCTGAGCGCCACGGCGACCCTGTCGGGCAGCCTCGTCAATGCATTATTACCGGGCGGGCCGGACAATCCCGTCTGCGCCGTGCCCGGCGATTGCCAGACCACCACGGTGGTGTCGAAACTGCTGGTCGACGTGACCACCACCCTCAACGGTTTTCCCGCCAGCAGCAATGCGGGCGACGCCATCCGCGGCGTGGTGACGTTTGCCAACGTGGGGCCGGGCGTGGCGGAAACGGTGACTTACAGCCTGCAGCTGGAAGCGGGCCTCGGCGGCGTCTCGCTCAGCCCCGTCAGCGGCGCGCCCGGTATCAGCGGCGTCTACAACAGCGCCACGGGCTTGTACGTGCTGAGCGGCTTGCCAGCCACCCTGATCGCGGGGCAGAGTGCCAGTTTCAACCTGTTCTACACCCAGCCGGCCAGCAACAGCTCGCGCATCACCAGCGTGGTGGGGACCAGTTCCACGGAAATCGTCAACGACTTGCCGAATACGGCGACGACGAACTTGCCCGGCCCCGTGATTCGCGCCAGCAAGACGGTCGACAAGGTGAACGCGGCCGTCGGTGATATCCTGACCTGGAGCATCACGGCGACGAACACGGGCAACTTGCCGAATCAAAACGCCGTCGTCATCGCCGACGTGCTGCCCGCCAATATCGTCGTGCTCGGCGTGACGCCCGATGGGGGCGTGAGCTGTCCGCCGGCCGCCAGCTGGACGGCAGGCAGCGTGCAGTCATGCACGATTGCGGCAGGTCAATTGGCCGCCGGCAATGGCAGCCGCAAGGTCGTCATCACGGGACGCGGCACTGCGGGCGGCAGCCTGTCGAACCGCGTCGTGCCCAGCGGCGGCGACAATCCCGCCTGCGATACGGCCGGCGCTTGCCAAGCCACGACGACCCTCGTCGCGCCGCAAGTGACGGTGCGCAAGAGCGTCGACAAGAGCAGTGTCAGCGTGGGCGACTTGCTGACCTGGACCATTACTGCCAGCAATGGCGGCACGGGCGCGACCAAGTCCGCCATCGTGCTGACCGACAACCTGCCAGCGGGCGTCAGCGGCGTGCAAGTGCTGTCCACGCAGCTGGCCACCTGCGCGCCCGTGGCAGGCAATATCGTCACGTGCAGCGTGACGGCCGGCCTGGCGCCGGGCGGACAGGCGCAAGTGGTGCTGCGGGCCACGGCCAGCGCGGCCGGCGTGTTGCAGAACACGGTGTTGCCAAGCGGCCCGGACAATCCTGTCTGTGCGCAGGCGGCGGACTGCACCACCACCACCACGGCCATCAAGCTGCTGGTCGACGTGACCACCACCCTGAACGGTTTCCCCGGCACCACCAGCGCCGGCGACCAGATCAACGGCATCGTCAGCTACAGCAATGTGGGTCCCGGCACGGCCGAGAACGTGACGTACAGCCTGAAACTGGCGCAAGGCCTGATGGGCGTGACCCTGAGCGGTGCGGCCGGCAGCTATGACGCCGTCAGCGGCATGCTGACGGTGACGGGCTTGCCCGCCAGCCTGGCGGCCAACGAACTGCACAGCTTCGGCCTGTCGTATATCCAGCCGGCCAGCAATGTGTCGACCATCGTCAGCATCATCGCCACCAGCTCGACGGAAGTGCAGTACGACTTGCCGAACACGGCCACGGTGACCATGCCTGGTCCCGTGATTCGCGTCAGCAAGACGGCCAACGTCGGCAATGCCAACGTGGGCGACAGCATCATCTGGACCATTACCGCCATCAACAGCGGCGGCGTGGCCAACCTGGGCGTGGTGACCCTGGCGGACATCCTGCCGCCGAACCTGACGGTGCTGGCGGTCAACGCCGATGCGGGCGTGACGTGCCCGCCGCTGGCGAACTGGGTGGCGAACAGCGTGCAAAGCTGCAGCATTGCTGCTGGTCAATTGGCTATCGGCAATGGCACGCGCAGCGTGCGCGTGACGGCCACGGGCACGCTGGAAGGCGTGCTGTCGAACCGCGTCATGCCGAGCGGACCCGACAATCCAGCCTGCGCGCAGGCGAACAGCTGCGAATCGAGCGTCGTGCTGACGGGACCCAAGGTAGCGGTGCGGAAAAGCGTCAACCGTGCCAGCGCCAATGTGGGCGATACCGTCGTATGGACCATCACGGCCAGCAACACGGGAACCGGCCCCACGCGCGCCGTCATGACCCTGGTCGACACCTTGCCGGCCGGCCTGGCGAATGTGGTGCTCACGCCCGTGCGCGCCACTTGCGCGCCCGTGGCCGGCAATGTGCTCACTTGCAGCGTGCCTGCCGGCCTGATCGGCAATGGCGGCGAAGCCAGCGTAGAAGTGTCGGCGACCGTCACCCAGGCGGGCGCGGCGCTCAACCGCGTCGTGCCGTCCGGGCCCGATGCGCCGCTGTGCTTGTCTCCGGCCGATTGCCAGACCACTACCAACGTCACCAGCCCCAGCGTGATGGTGAAAAAAGTGGCGGACAAGGCCAATGCCAGCATCGGCGACACCGTCAGCTGGACCATCACGGCCACCAACAGCGGCAGCGGCGCCACCACGGCGGCCATCACCTTGACGGACGACCTGGCCGCCAGCCTGGCGGAGATCGTCGTCACGCCCGCCGCACCGACCACGTGCGCGCCGCTGGCGGCGAATAAACTCGTCTGCACGGTGCCGGCCGGCCTGGCGCCGAATGCCGTGGCCGCCGTCACGGTGAGTGCGAAAGTGGCGGCCAGCGGCACCCTGAGCAATACCATCGTGCCGACAGGTCCCGACTTGCCGCGTTGCGCGCAGGCATCCGATTGCACGGCCGTCACGGAAGTGGCGAATCCCGCCATCGGCGCGGCGCTGGGCGTGGGCAAGGTGACCCAGCTGTCGGCCAAGGTCTTCAACGTGCCGTACACGGTGGTGATCCGCAACGTGGGCAAGGGCGCGGCGCAGAATGTGCAGGCGCTCGACAGCCTGCGCGCCGCCTTCCCCGAACCGGTCGCGTGCCGCATCGTCGCGCCGCCTGCCGCGCCCGCCATTGGCGGCAGCCGGCAGCTGGCCGTCAATCCGGGCTTTACGGGCGGTTGCGGCGGCAGCGACTTGCGTTTGCTCAATGGTGATGCTGCCTTGGGCGAGGGCGAGTTGAGCGTCATTACTTTCACCGTGGAAATCACGGTGCAGGAGACGACCTTGCCGCAGTACAACAACAGCGTGTTTGCCAGCGCGCTGGGCGGCAATGTCGCCAACGGGGGCGGTACCATCAGCGTGCCGCCCGCCCCGGCGGCAGGCGTGATCGCCGCCAACCCCACTTACACGCCGCCCGTGGGCAGCCTCGTGTTCGATGCGTCCAACAATGGCGGCGGCCATGCGGGCGCCGCGGCGACGGCGGCGGAGGTGGCCGCGCTGGCGGACAAGGTCGATCCTAACCGCAACGGCAATGCGTCGGATACCGTGGGCGGCGTCGCCTTCACGGGCGAAGACACGCCCACGCCCGTGGTGTTGCTGCGGCAAGTGGTCGATGTCATCAAGGCCGTGTCGGCGCAGCAGCAGGTCGATGCCAGCAAGTTCGAGATCAGCTACACCGTGCAGGCGGCCAACCGCTATCCTGCCGGTTACCCGACCTCGACCATGGTGCAGGTGGCGGAAAACCTGAAGGCCGTCTTCCCCACGGCCACCAGCGTCACTTTCAAGCCGGGCAGCCTGGCCGTCACGGCGCGGCCCGCCGGCGCCACGGCTTGCGCGGCGAATGCCGACTTCAACGGCGTCACCGTGTTTGGCTTGCTGAGCGGCCAGGGCGACTTGCAGCCGCAGGAAAGCTGCAACATCGTCTTCACGGTACTGGTCGACTTCGGCAGCGTGGCGGCGATTCCCACCGTGCCGCAATTGAACCAGGTGTATGCGAGCACCATGCTGGGCACGGATGGGAGCGGGCGCAACATCGGCCATAGCTACAGCGGCGCCGGCGGGATCAGCACGCCGGTGGCGCCGGCCAGCGTGCTGGCCCTGGCCAGCTCGGCCGACACCTTGCTGCTGCCGGCCACGCCAGGCGCCACGCCGCCCAGCTTTACGCCCGTCGTGTTCAACACGAAGGACAAGCCGATGTTGTTGATCAGCAAGAGCGTCAACAAGGCGCAAGCCGAGATCGGCGACAGCCTGCAATACACGATCGAGGTGAAGAACACGGGCCTGGCGACGGCGTTCGGCGTCAGCGTGCTCGATAAACTGCCGGCCGGCTTCCGCTACATCGACGGCACCACCACGCGCAACAATGTGTTGCAGCCCGATCCTTCCGGCAAGCCCGGTCCCCAGCTGAGCTTCAAGCTGGAATCGCTGGCGCCGAACGCCAGCGCCAGCTTCCGCTACCGCCTGCGCGTGGGCGTCGGTTCGCTGCAGGGCGACGGCATCAACCGGGCCCAGGCAACGACCACCAACGGCCCGCCCTCGAACGAGGCGCGCGCGAAAGTGAAGGTGACGGGCGGTGTGTTCACGACGGATGCCTGTATCGCCGGCAAGGTGTTTGTGGACTGCAACAACAACCACGTGCAGGACGGCGAGGAACTGGGCATCCCGGGCGTGCGGCTGTACATGGAAGATGGCACGAACTTCACCACGGACGTGGAAGGCAAGTACAGCTATTGCGGCATCACGCCGAACAGCCATGTCATCAAGGTCGATGGCGCAACCTTGCCGCGCGCCAGCCGCATGATGGAAGCGTCGAACCGCAACCTGGGCGATCCGCACAGCCTGTTCCTCGATACCAAGAACGGCGAGCTGCTGCGCGCCGACTTCATCGAGGGTTCGTGCTCGAATCCCGTGCTCGAGCAAGTCAAGGCGCGCCGCGCGCAGGGCGAGGTGCGCAGCGTGGAAAGGGAGGGCGGCAAGGGAGGGGGCTTGAGTTTCAGCAGCCAGCCGGCCGCCGCGCCGGCCCAGGCAACGGACAGCGCCAACCAGCCTGTCGTCGCACCGCGCGTACCCGCCGCCGCGCCAGCCGCAGGAGGCAGCCATGCGCAATAAGCTCCTGTCACCTTACTTGCCGCTTGCCAATGCTGCTAAAGAGAAACAAGCCATGAAGAGAACTCTCCCCGCGCCCCGGCGCATGGCGGCCGCGCTGGCCCTGCTGGCCTTGCCGGCGGCCAGCCTGGCGCAACTGCCCTTGCCGGACAGAGCGGCAGGCTCCGCCGTGGCGGCGCCATCCTTCCTTGCCGGCAAGGTGGGCGCCACCGATTACGCCATCAACCGGGGCGTGGCGCGCATCGCCGTCGAGACGGACGGGAACGGCGTGCCGGCCGATGGCCAGAGTCCCGTCAAGGTGACGGTGAGCCTGTTTGACGAGCGGGGCCAGCCCCTGGCGGGCAAGGCTTTGCTGACCATCGAAGCCAGCGGCGGGCGCATCCTGCTGCCCGGCGCCCGCACGGATGAACTGGGTCCCGAGCGGCGCGACGCCGACAAGGTCACGCCCGGCACGCAGCTGGCGGTGGAAAACGGCGTGGCGACGTTCAGCCTGCTGGCTCCCGCCACGCCGCAGGACGTGCTGCTGCGCGTGTCGGCCGGTGCCGTGGCGGCGCAGGGCACGATCAGTTTCTTGCCGGAATTGCGCGACATGCTGGCCGTGGGTTTGATCGACGGCATCATCAGCAAGCGCAGCCTGTCGAGCAGCGACATTGCGCCGTCGCGCTTCAATGACGGTTTCGAGCGCGACATCCAGCGCTGGAGCCGTGCTTTTAATAATGGCAAGGCCAACGTGGCAGGCAGGGCGGCGATGTTTTTGAAGGGAACCATCCGAGGCGACGCCTTGCTGACGGCCGCCTACGATTCGGACAAGGATACGCGCGCGCGCCTCTTGCGCGATGTCAATCCGGAAGAGTTCTATCCCGTGTACGGTGACAGTTCCGTGCGCAATTTCGACGCCCGCTCCAGCGACCGTTTATATGTGCGCATCGACCGGCAAAAAAGCTATGTGCTGTACGGCGACTTTGCCACGGGAGACGGCTTCAGCCAGATGACGGGCGGCGGCGCCGTGGCGAACTTGCAGCAGAGAAAACTGGGCCAGTACAACCGCACGGCCACGGGCGGCCGCGGCCATTATGAACAGGATGGCATCGTCGCGAATGCCTTCGCCATCAACGATAGCCTGAAGCAGGTGGTCGAGGAATACCGGGCGAACGGCACGTCGGGGCCGTTCGCCGTGCGCAACAACAACGCCATCGAAAACTCGGAAAAGATCGAGATCGTGGTGCGCGACAAGAATCAGAACGGCAATATCGTGCAGGTAACGCAGTTGCGCCGCTTCGAGGATTACAGCTTCGAGCCGTTCAGCGGGCGCATCCTGTTCAAGCAGGCGATCCCCGCGCTGACGCCGAATGGCGACCCGCAATCGATACGCATCAGTTATGAGGTGGATCAGGGCGGCGAGAAATTCTGGACCGTGGGCGTGGATGGGCAAGTGCAGCTGGGCAAGATGGTCTCGCTCGGCGGCTCGGCCGTGGAAGACAGGAATCCCTTGTCGCCGTACAAATTGCATAGTGTCAATGCGGGTGTACGCCTCGGCGAGCACAGCCTGCTGGTGGTCGAGGTGGCGCGCACCACGTCCACCAGCTACAGCGCGGGCGGCAGCATCTACACGACGCCGTCGGGCCAGGCGGGCGAGTTGCGCGATGAAGTGAGCGGCAATGCGGCGCGGGTCGAGTTGCAGCACAAGGATGAGAAGCTGGAAGCGAAAGCCTTCTGGAGTCGTTCCGACCAGGATTTCAATAACACGGCGGCCGGCATCACGGGCGGGCGGGGCGAGGCGGGGCTCAAAGCGGGCTACAAGCTCAGTCCCGCCGTCACCGTGTATGGCGAGGCCATCCGTAGCGACGAGCGCAGCACGGATGCGCGCCGCGATGCGCAGCGCCTGGGCGTGGCGTGGAATGCCAGCGAGCGCTGGCTGCTCGACGTGTCCGTGCAGCACATGAAGGAATCGGGCGGCATGCCGTCGACGGCCGGCATCGCGCCGAACACGTCGCCGCTGGGCACGGGCTTGAATCCCACGGGCGGCTTTTTCGGCAACGGCACGGCGAACACGGCCATCGACCCCGTCACGGGCGGCAGCATCACCACGTTTGCGCCGATCAATCCCGGCGTGGGCGCGGGCGCGACGGTGCCGCTGGATGCCACCACCGTGCGTCTGGGCGCGCAATACAAGGCCACGGACCGCTGGACCCTGAATGGCGACGTGGAAAAAAGTATAGCCGACGCGGACCAGCACCGCTACGGCCTGGGCGCGCAATACCAGCTGGCCGAACGCAGCCGGTTGTATGCGCGCTATGAAAACCAGACGGGGCTGGCATCCGCGTATTCGCTCAATCCGGCCGACCGCAGCACCAGCTTTGTCGCCGGCGCGGATACGGGCTACATGCCGGGCGGCACCGTGTTCGGCGAGTACCGCATGCGCGACGCCATGGATTACAGCCTCAGCAACCAGCGCGACTTGCAGCTGGCGTCCGGCTTGCGCAACACGTGGAACCTGGGCGAAGGGCTGGCGGCGAACACGAATGTGGAATACCTGAAAGTCATGAACGGCCAGCAACAGCAAGCCGTGGCCGTGGCGGCAGGTTTCGACTATGCCGTCAATCCCCTGTGGCGCGGCTCCGTCAAGCTCGAGTACCGGCGCCTGTTCGACAGCGACATCGCGCCGGGCAACCAGCGCCAGGATCAATGGCTCAATACCATCGCCTGGGCGCGCAAGCTGAGCCGCGACTGGACTTTGCTTGCACGCAACTACCTGCTGTACACGCGCAACAACGACGACGCCAGCGGCGCGCCCGTGGGCAATGTGCTGCAGGATAGGGCGCAACTGGGTTTTGCATGGCGCCCCGTCGACGACAACCGTTTCAACGGCCTGGCCCGCTATGAGTACAAGACGGTGCGCGACCAGTCGCAGATCGATGGCGACAATTACCGTGCGCATATCGTTTCCACGCACCTCGATTACCACCCCAGCCGTCCGTGGTGGTTCACGGGTAGGGTTGCCGCCAAGCACAATAACGACAGGAACCTGCCCGCCGGGCAAGAGAAGTACACGGCGTGGCTGTTTTCCGGGCGCACTGTGTACGACATCAGCAAGAACTGGGACATCGGCGTGCTGGCGGCCGTGATGGGCAGCCCGCAAGGGGGCAGCCGCCAATGGGCCAACGGCGTCGAAGTGGGCTATCTGCTGGCGCAAAACCTGTGGCTGTCGGCCGGCCACAACTGGTCGGGCTTTTCCGACCGCGACCTGACGGGCGCCGACTACACGGCCCGCGGCCCCTATTTGCGCCTGCGCTTCAAATTCGATGAAAACTTGTTCAAAGGCAAAGACGCCACCATCAACCGTACCCTGGCCCGGCCATGAAAGCTACCATGACTCCTTCACTGATACCGACGATGACACCGATGATGACCACGACGATGAAACTGCTGCCGCTGGCCGGCCTGCTGGCCATGGGCCTGGCCCGGGCGGCTACGCCGACCCTGCCGGCGACGCCGCTGGCCATGCCCCAGCTGCGCATCAGCGACCAGGCCGTCTCTGCCGACCAGCAGGCGTACCGGCTGCTGCAGGAGCGCATCAAGAAGCTCAACGACGGCGGCGTGCGCGTGGGCGACTATTACCTGTCCAAGGCGCAATGCTGGCTGGACGTATCGTTCCACGAATACACGCGCAACGACCGCTCGGCCTTTCCCCTGCAGGCGCTGCAGGAATCGGCGAAGATTGTTGCCGCGCTGGAAGACGGCAGCACGCCCAATCCCGGCGATGCGACGCCGCTGGTGAACGACGCCCCGCGCTTGCGCGACGACCTGTGGGCCGGCTTCGGCAAGCTGCGCGCGTCGCCCGGCTTCGCCTGCGCGGCGCAAAAGGTGGCGTGCGGCGAAGTGGAGCTGGCGCATGCGGGCAATGAATACAAGCAGCAGGGCTGGCGCCACGCGAACCCGTACGTGCAACTGGCCGAGGATGCGCAGGCGGCCGCCCAGTCCGCCGCGGCATCCTGTCCCGCCGACCAGCCGAAGCGGGTAACGCCGCCGGACATCTTGCCGCCGCGCATCGAGCATGAACGCATCACCCTGGACATGGACGCCCTGTTCCGCTTCGACAAGGCGGGTGCGGCGGACGTGCTGCCGCAGGGCATCGAGAAAATCCGCGACCTGGCGGCGCGCCTGAAGCAGGGCTATGTGCAGATCGATACGCTGTCCGTGACGGGGCACACGGATCGCCTGGGTTCGGACAGCTATAACCAGGCCTTGTCCGAGCGGCGCGCCTTGACGGTGAAACAGTTGCTGCGCGAACAGGGCATCGCCAATGTCATCAGCGCGTATGGCAAGGGCAAGGCGGAACCCGTCGCCGCTTGCGAGAAGGTGGCGCCGGGCGCGGCCCTGATCGCCTGTCTACAGCCGAACCGCCGCGTGGAGATCGAGTTGACGGGTATCAAGAGTTCCGCAAAGGAGGGCGGCGCACCTTAGCGCTACGTCATAAGGCGGTCATATGCCGCTGTTATGATGCTTTTGTTGGCACACAGCATGCGGTGCGCAAATCACTACGTTCCGGGAGCGATAGGATGCAGGCATGACTCAACAGCTTAGCCGGTGAGCTCAACCATCGGCACCAGACAGGCCGGCGCAGCGTGAAATTGCTGCGATGGCAAGGCATGCAGGGTGAAAGCGGGAAAATGAAGGGACTTTAATGAAGTCCTAAGCCTGACTAAGTGAAGGGCTGGCATAGTGGATACATGGCGCACGGAAACCCCGGGCGCAAGGTTGCCGGACACCTCAATGACCGGCACGATTTCCACTTTTTCATGTGTTTTCCGTTTTATCCCTGCGCTCTGAAACAGCGTTTCAACCGGCTGCCGCGACTTGCGAAGCCGGTTTTTTTTGCCCGGATTTTCGTGCAGGGCCGGAAAATGCCCGGCGCCGCCATACTGCGGCGCCGGGCGCGGGCGCTTAACCCGTTTGCTTGGCCAGCCATGCATCGACGGCCGGCAGGCGCTCGGTACGCACCTTGATGCGGTACTTGATGCCGGCCACGGAACTGTCGGCGTCGCCGCGCGCGCTGGCCGGCAGGTTGGCCTGCGCATACGCTTCCAGCTTGGCGATCATTTCCGGCTGCGCCGAGCCGGCGGCCAGGCGGGGGAAGTAGCGGCTGCGCGAACTGGCGTCGATGCGCGCATTGACTTGCTCCAGGTGCGCCAGCGCGAAGTCGAACGCCAGTTCCGGATGCCTGCGCGACACGCGCGAAATCATGGCCGGACTGTTGGTCACGCCCGGTTCATCCGTCAGCGCCAGCGCCAGCGCGCGCTGCGCCAGGGCCGCGTCGTCGGTCGAGGCCAGCAAGTCGTACAGCTGGTTCTTGACCAGCGGCGTCTTTTCCTGCTGCGCCCTGGCATGCAGCTGTTCCCAGGTGGCGGCGTCCGCATGCTGTGCCACGACGCCCAGGATGGTGCGGCGCAGCGGCGCGGGCATGGCGGACGGATCCTGCTCGCTGGCCGCGTAGCGGCGGCGCGCTTCCGCGATCACGCCCGGCTCGCCCATGTCGCCGAGGATGGCAATCAGGCGGCCGCGCAGGGTCGCCACGCTCGATGCTTCTCCCGCGCGCGCTTCCCAGCCCGTCTGCGCCATCATCGGCGCCAGGCGCGCCATGGCAAAGCGGGCGAAAGCCTGCTGGCGCGCCGTGTCGCCTGCATACTGTTCATACAGGCCGTTCAGCGCGCCGGCCACGCGGCCCAGCACTTGCGGGTCGGCCGACAGGGGCGTGGCCTTCACCAGTTCCAGGAAAGCGGCCGGGTCTTGCAAGCCCGCCATGCCCAGCGACTGGCTGTCCGCCAGCAAGCCCAGCTGGTCGATCGGCGCCAGGCGCGCGAAGCTGCCCGCCAGCGCGTGCGTGCCGGCCGGCGCGTACAGGGTGCGGTAGTAGCCGCTCTGGCCCGCGTTCACCAGCAGGGCGCCGCAACCGGGCACGTTCAGGGTGGCCTTGCCATTCTTGACCAGCACGCGGGCCAGCTTGCCGTTGCCGACCGTCGACGCGATGACGGGCACTTTCCACGACAGCGGTTTCTTGTCCGACTGGTCCTTGGAAAATTCCGTCTGCGTCAGGGTCACGCGCGTATTGCCCTTCCGGCACACGGCGTCGCCCACGGTGATCATGGGCACGCCCGGCTGCAGGGTGAAATCATGGGCGATGGCGCTGACAGGCTTGCCTGCGGCCGCGTCGACTTCGCGCCACAGGTCGTCGGATACCGTATTGCCATACGCATGCTTGCGCATGTAGCTGCGCACGGCCGTGCGCCACGTGTCGGCGCCCACGTACGCTTCGAGCATGCTGATCACGGCCTTGCCCTTCTGGTAGGTGATGCCGTCGAAGGCCTGGCTGGCCTGTTCCACGGTGGCGATGCGCTGCACTACCGGATGCGTGGTGCGCAGCGCATCCTGGCTCATGGCCGATTCGCGCCCGCCCACGTTGGACAGGGCCGTGTTCCATTCCGGGTGCAAACGCTCCGTGGTGCGGCTTTCCATCCACGAGGCAAAGCCTTCGTTGAGCCACAGGTCGTCCCACCAGCGCATGGTGACCAGGTCGCCGAACCACTGGTGCGCCATTTCATGCGACAGGGTGGTGTAGATGTTTTCCTTGTCCGACTGGGTCGAGATGGCCGGGTCGAGCAGCAGGCCGTATTCGAAGGTGAACACGGCGCCCCAGTTTTCCATGGCGCCGAAGAACTGGCTGCGGCCCGGCGCGGCGATGTTGTCGAGCTTGGGCAGCGGGTAGCGCACGCCGAAATAATCGTTGTATTCGCGCAGCAGGGCGGCCGACTCGTCGAGCGCGAAGCGGCTTTGCGCCAGCGCGCCCTTCTTCGTGATGACGCCCAGTTCCGTGCCGTCGGCCATCTTTGTCGCCCGTTCGAAGTCGCCCAGGCCGAAGAACAGCAAATACGTCGACATGCGCGGCGTGGTGGCGAAATACACGTGCTTCATGCCATTGCCCAGCTCTTCGCTGCTGGCGATCGGCATGTTGCCGACGGCCATCTGGCTGCTCGGGACGACCACGTCCAGCGCGAAGGTGGCCTTGTAGTCCGGTTCATCCCACGACGGCAGCATGCTGCGCGCGTCCGAATTCTCGAACTGCGTGTACAGCGCGCGCTGGCGTCCTTGCGGCGTGTCGTAGTCGAGCGAGAACAGTCCCGTGGCCTGCGTGCCGATCTTGCCGGTGTAGTCGATGCGCAACAGGTACTCGCCCTTGGCCAGCGGCTCGGCGAAATGCACGGTGGCCGTCTGCTTTTCCGCGTCGATATCGATCTTGCGCGTCATCTGCTTGCTGCCGCCCGCGCCTTCGATGGCGGCGGCGGCAAACGCCAGGTTCAGGGCATTGAAAGTGATGCTGGCCGTCGGCGTGTCGACGGCCACCTTGATGGCGGCTGCGCCCTTGAAGGTGGAGGCGGCGGCGTCCGGCGTGATCGACAGGATGTAGTGCAAGGGCGTGACGCCGCGCGGCAGCTGCGTGGTGGTGCCAGGGGAGTGGCTGGCCGAGGCGTATTTGGCGGCGGGTGCGGCGTGGCCCGGGGTAAAGGCGGCGACGGCGGCCAGGGCCAGGACGGCGGCGGCCAGTTGGCTGCGGCGGAAACGCGGAGTCGGTGTGCGATGCATGGTATGCCCTTCGTTCATGGGTAAAACGCCCGCCAGCCGGGTAGGCTGCGAGCGTTGATGGCGGTTGGGGGACATCGCTGGAACTGGAAGCCAGCGTTCCCGTACAGCAATCTAAGTGGAAACGGGGGCAAAGTCAACGCGCCGGGAGCGCCGCACCATCACGGTGCGCTGGTATGATGGGCGCCTGACCGCCTTGCCACAGGCCGGTGCCGCACCTGATTGTCAACCACCCTAACGAGACGAGACTTGCACATGAAACTGTATATCAGCCCCCGCACGCCGAATCCACGCCGCGTCACCATGTTCATCGCCGAAAAAGGCATCACCGGCATCGAGGAAGTGGCGCTCGACCTGATGGCGGGCCAGCACCGCGATCCCGCCTTCCTGGCGAAAAACCCGCTGGGCCGTGTGCCCGTGCTGGAATTGGCGGACGGGCGCGTGCTGACCGAGACGCGCGCCATCTGCACTTACCTGGAAGGCTTGCAGCCGCAGCCGAACCTGATGGGCGAAGGTTTCGAGGAGCGCGCGTTCATCGAAATGGCCGACCGCCGCGTGGAACTGCATTTGTTCAGCGCCGCCGCCAACTGGGTGCGCCACAGCCATCCGGCCCTGGTGGCGCTGGAAAACCCGCAGTTTCCCGATTTCGCCACGGCGCAGGCGGGCAAGCTGCGCGAGACGGCGCAATGGCTGGACCAGGTGCTGGCGCAGCAGCCGTACATCGCCGGCGAGCGCTTCACCATTGCCGACATCACGGCCTTCTGCGCGCTGGAATTCGCGCGCGGCCTGATGAAGTACCGCCCCGGCGCGGAAGGCTTGCAGCACCTGCAGGCTTACCGCGACCGCATCGCTGAGCGCCCCAGCGCGCAGGCGAAGTAAGCGCCAAAAGCAGAACGCCTGCGCCGGAATCCGGTGCAGGCGTTCTGTCTTGCGGAGGGCCGTCAGGCCGGGTTTACTTCGACTTCCTTACTTCAGCTGCTCCAGCAGGAAGGTGTAGGTCAGCGCCCACATCAGCGCCTGCTGGTCGTTGTTGGCGGCGCCCGCATGGCCGCCTTCCGTGTTTTCCCAGTACAGCACGTCGTGGCCTTGCTCTTCCATCTTGGCCACCATCTTGCGCGCATGGCCGGGGTGGACCCGGTCGTCGCGCGTCGAGGTGGTAAACAGCACGCGCGGATATTTCTTGTCCTTGAAGACGTTCTGGTACGGCGAGTACTTGCTGATGTACGCCCATTGTTCCGGCACGTCCGGGTCGCCGTACTCTCCCATCCAGGAGGCGCCCGCCAGCATCTTGTTATAGCGGCGCATGTCGAGCAGCGGCACCTGGCTGACGACGGCGTTGAACAGGTCGGGACGCTGCACCAGCACGGCGCCCGTCAGCAGGCCGCCATTGCTGCCGCCCATGATGCCCAGGTGGCGCGGACTGGTGACCTTGCGCTGGATCAAATCCTGCGCCACCGAGATGAAATCGTCATACGCGCGCTGGCGGTTTTCCTTCAGCGCCGCCTGGTGCCAGCGGGGGCCGAATTCGCCGCCGCCGCGGATATTGGCCAGCACATACACGCCGCCTTTTTCCAGCCACGCGACGCCCGTGGTGCCGCTGTAGCTCGGTTTCAGCGACACTTCGAAGCCGCCGTAGCCATACAGCACGGTGGGGTTGCTGCCGTCGAACTTCGTCTTCTTGCCCATGATGGCGAAATACGGCACCTTCGTGCCATCCTTCGACGTCGATTCGAACTGCTCCACCTTGTACGGCGCCGCGTCGTAGTAGGCGGGCAGCGACTTGATCTTGGTCCGCTTGTCGCTTTGCGCCGTGGCCAGGTACAGGGTGGTGGGGTTGAGGAAGTCGGTCACCGTCAGGAAGTACTGGTCCGAGTCGACGGGGTCGAGCGCGCTGACGGCCAGGGTGCCCAGCTTGGGCGCATCGACGGCGCGGCGCTGCCACTTGCCGTTCACGTGGCGCAGTTCCGTCAGGCGGTTCTTGACCTTGTCCAGGGTGGTGACGAGGATGGCCGATTTCGTCGCCGTGACATTGTCCAGCGACGACGTGGCCGTGGGCGCGTACAGCACTTCCAGCACTTGCTTGCCCTGCATGAAGGACTTGAAGTCGGTCGCCAGCAATGAGCCTTGCGCATAGGTCTTGCCGTTGACTTTCCAGTCCGAGCGCAGGGTGATGACCAGCTGGTCGCGCACGGTGAAGGCCGTCGCGTCGTCCGGTTTCGGCACTTTCTTCAACTCGGCGCCATCGCGCAGGAACATTTCGCCGCTGTAGAAATCGATTTGCCGCTCGATGAACTGGTGTTCGTGGCCGGGCGTGAAATCCTTGTAGGCGCCCGCGCTCAGGTCGTCGGCTTTGGCTTCATACAGCGTTTGCGCCTGCGCCAGCGGCGTGCCGCGCTGCCACTCTTTGATGACGCGCGGGTAGCCGGAGCTGGTCATCGAGCCGGGGCCGAAATCCGTGGAGACGAACAGGGTGTCCTGGTCGATCCAGCTGGCGCTGCCCTTCGCTTCGGGCAGGGTGAAACCGCCGTCGACGAAGGCACGCTTGGCCACGTCGTATTCGCGCACCACCTTGGCGTCGCCGCCGCCGCGCGACAGGGAAATGAGGCAGCGTTCGCCCTTCGGATACAGGCAGGAAGCGCCGCCCCAGACCCAGTTTTCACTCTCGCCGGCGGCCAGCTGGTCGAGGTCGATCACGGTTTCCCACGCGGGTTCGGCCTGCTGGTACTGCGCCAGCGTGGTACGGCGCCAGATGCCGCGCACGTGCTGGGCGTCGCGCCAGAAGTTGTAGTAATACTCGCCTTCCTTGCTGACGTAGGGAATGCGTTCCTTGGAATTGAGGATGGTTTTCAGGCGCGCCTGCAGGGCCGAAAAGCCGGGCTGGGCTTCCAGTTCCTTGGTGGTGACGGCATTGTGCTGCTTGACCCAGGCCAGCGGCTTGTCGCCGAGGACTTCTTCCAGCCACAGGTGGGGATCGGTGTTGGCGGCGGCGGGCGCGGGGGCTTGTGCATGGGCGATGCCCGCTGCGGCCAGGCCGAGCAGCATGCTGCTGGCGAGAATGCGATATGACGACATGTAGGGTTCCTGGTTGGTCCGATGGAGGCCGCGTTGCAGGCAAAACGGCGCATCCATGGTGCCATGGATTGCTGTAAGGAACCAGTGTCTATGGGCGACTACTTAAAAAATAGCATGCTTTTCCAATATTGTTTGCTGGAATGGACGCAGGCCGCAGAATCTGCGGCGTGTCGCGCCTTTCAGCATATGCCAGGCCCGATCAGCGAGGTCAAGGTGAGCTGCGTCGGTTCAACATCGCCGCCGTCGCAGTGATAGATCCACAGTGCATCGTTGTCGCGGCTGTCGATGAACAGGATGCGCGTATTTTCCTCGCCGATGGCCAGGCAATCCGCCAGTTCGGCAAGGCTGAACGGTGCTGCCTGCTTCGACCCCGTTCCCGCCGCTTGCGCCAGGGCCTGCGCAAAGCCGGCCAGTTGCCGGACTGCCAGGTACCTGGTTCCATCCACATCAACGTCCTGGCACAGCGCGTCCAGGCTGTACAGCGTGAAGGGCTCTTCGTCCTTGAAAATCGCCACGCCGGGTAGTGACTTTGCGCTGCGGAGGTGCGCGAGATAGGCCGGGGGCACGATTACTTGTTCCCTGGCCAGCAATTTTTCCAGCTGCTTGCCGTTTTTCTTCGCGACCCTGGCAGCCTTGGGTGCGGCGGCTTCGCAAGCCTGCGCTATCCAGGCGACCGGATTGAACTGGAACATCCTTGCACATGCGGGACAGTGCAGGAACATGAACGTCATTTTCTTGCCGATAGCCGTGTTTAAAAACGCAGCATCGGGGGCATCCATGGCGCTGCTGTCGAAGCGGCGCCCGCAGTCGCCGTCGTAGGGACAAGTAATCTCGGTCATGGCGTAGCGTGTTTAGGCATTGAAGTATTTCTCCATCCGTAAAGCGATTGCTTCTTTTTCTTCGGGAAAAGAGGCACCGGGATTTTTCTTCCAATAGGCAAGGCCCTCGTTCAGTGCCCACAGGGCTTTTTCCTGCTGGCCCGCCATCAGATAAAAATCGCAGGCCCTGGCATGCGCGTCTTGCGCTTCGACCAGGCTCAGGGCGGCATTTTCCCAATTGGACAGGCGCTCACAAGCCAGGGCAGGGCCAATGCTTGCAGATTATGCCGCAGGCAGTGCATGACTGTCGCACTCTGGGCCGGATCGACGAGCTGGTGATGCGCTTCGCCGTCCACGCTCGCGCATTGCCAGTTCGGAATATTCCAGTCAGCCACGGCGCCAACGATGTGATTGGCAGGTTCGTGACCGTAACGCGTCTTGTGCCATGAGGTGTAGGATCTGGATGAAACCTGATAGTGGCTCCAGAATGCCACACAGACATGCTCTTCATTATGGCGGTTGGCCTGGAAATGGATGGCCTGGACGAATTCGTTCCGCGCGCGTTTGAAGGTCAGCTGGCCTGGCGAGAACTTGAAGCCCGCTGTGGTCAGCGGTTCCAGCAGGAACGCTTCAATATTGGCGATGATCAGCGCTTTTGGCTTCATTCCGTTTCCTGGTATTCGTCGGTTGCGCCGCCTGCGGTCAAAACGGCGCTGCCATGTTGCCATAGATCAGCGCCAGCGCACCTTGCGGCGGGCAATCGTGCGAGGGAAAACCTGCCGCTATTTTTCCTGCACGCTTCCTGGGGCTGTGTGCTGGCCAGGCAGCCTGGCCACCACCTTGATCTCGAACTGGAAACCATACAGCCACGTCACGCCAACGGCCGTGACGGTGGGGTGGGGAGCTTCGCCCCAGTAACCGGCTTGCACGATATCCCAGATGCGCTGGAAGTTGGCCTGCGGGTCGACGATAAAGATGGTCACGTCCTGCACGTCGTCGAACGAGCAGCCGGCCGCTTGCAAGATGGCATTCAGGTTGTCGAAGGCGCGCCGGACCTGGGCTTCGAGCCCGGGTTCGGGCGAACCGTCTTCGCGGCTGCCGACCTGTCCCGACACGAACAGCAGGCCGTTGGCGCGCACGGCGGGCGAATAGCGGTTCTGCTCATACAGGGCTTGGCGGCCCGGAGGGAATACGACGTCGCGTTTCATCAGCTTTCCTTTGTCGATGCAGCGAAGTTGCTGCCTGGAGAACACTTTATCTGCTGCCAGCCTGCTGATAAAGCGGCCAGAATCGCCTGCACTGTTTGTATAATCCAAACAATCGGGTGGCGGAGGTGTGGATGGACAAGTTGGATACGATGCGGGCATTCGTGCGGGTGGTCGAGACGGGCAGTTTTACGCGGGCGGCCGCGACCTTGCATATGAGCCGCACCACGGTGACGCAGCTGGTGCAGCAGCTCGAGGCGCGGCTGCGCCTGAAGTTGCTGAACCGCACCACGCGCAAGGTCAATGTGACGGCCGATGGCGCCGTCTACTACGAGCGCATCGTGCAGGTGCTCGACACCCTGGAAGAAATCGAAACGAGCTTGCCGCATGCCGCTGCCTTGCCGCGGGGCCAGTTGCGCGTGGACGTGCCCAGTCCGCTCGCCGCTTTGCTGCTGGTGCCGGCGCTGCCCGGGTTTCATGCGCGGTATCCCGATATCGTGCTCGACATGGGCGCCAGCGACCGCATGGTCGACGTGATCGGCGACAATGTCGATTGCGTGATACGCGGCGGTGACATCACCGACCAGTCGCTGATGGCGCGCAAGCTGGCCGACTTGCCGCTGGGCGTGTATGCGGCGCCTGCCTACCTGCAACGGGTGGGCACGCCCTTGCATCCGCTGGACTTGCAGGACAGCGCGCACCGCATCGTGCGCTTTCGCTGGGGACGCGGCGGCAACGGCTTTCCGTACGTGATGCACCGCGAGGGCAAGAGCGTGAAGATCCATGGCCAGTACGTGCTGTCGATCGACGATGGCAACGCCTACCTGGCGGCCGGGGTGGCGGGGCTGGGCGTGCTGTGGCTGCCCGATTATATGGCGCGGCCGCACGTGTCCAGGGGCGAGCTGCTGCCGCTGTTCCCCGCATGGACGGTCGACGCCATGCCGCTCTATCTCGCCTACCCGCCGAACCGTCATGTCAGCAAGAAACTGCGCGTCTTCATCGACTGGGTGGCCGAACTGATGGCCCGGCATGCCGCCCCCGCTGTCACCGTCACGGCAACTGATTGACCCACACGGGCGCCGACCAGACGATATTGCCGTCGTCCTGCGTCAGCCGCGCGTAATAGAAGTGGGGGCCGGGCGCGGGCGTGAGGGTGAGTTCGGCCTGGTCCGATACCTGTGTGACGGAGCCATTGCTTCCCGGCACGCCGTGGAAGATGGCGATGACGGCCGCTTGCCGCCCCGCGCTGTTGCTGAAGCTGACGGCCAGGTGCAAGGGACCGTGGTTGTCGAAGCGCTCGCCCATCAGCTTGCCGTTGGCCGTGAACAGCAGTTGCGCGTGCTTGTCCATGGTGGCAAACACGCGGCGCGCGCGCAGCGCGTCGAGGAAGCCGTCGCGTGACACGGGCATGCCGGCGGCGGCCGGGCTGGCCACCAGCACGGCCGTGCGGTTGCCGTAAGCCGCACCCCAGTTGGCGCAGTGGTTGTCCTGGTTGCTGCTGAAGGCCACGTGGTAGCCGGCCGCCAGAGCCCGGTTGCAGGCCGCCTCGTAGTTGCTGCGCCGCGTTTCCGTTTCCTCGTCGTTGGTGGAAAAAGCGGACGTGTTCATGACTTCGCACAACACCATGGCCGCGTCGCCATCCGGCGTGTAGCCCAGCGGCTGCCCATCGACGAGAAACTGTCCCGCATAGGCTGGGTGGTTGAACTGCCCGATCCAGCCCCGTTCGCGCATCAGCGCGTACAGGCCAGCGTAATCGCTTTTCGGCGTTTCCACGTCGGCCAGCAGCTCGCCCAGGGCATTCCTTTCCCAGCCCAGCAGCTGGTCGCTATTGAAGATGTTCAGGTGGCCGCCCTTGTTGATGACGCCCCATTCCATGCCGTACAGGGCCAGGAAGCCGGGATGGGCGGCCGTATACGCGGCCGCTTCGGCCAGTCCCGTCTGGTACAGGGCTGTCGCTTCGGCCGGGATGGCAGCGGCGTTGGTGCCATCGGAACCGTCATACATATGGTTGTGTTCGGATGTCAGCAGGGCGTCGAGCCCATGTTGCTGCGCATATTTGTAGGCATCGATGGGGCCGAAGGGCGCCGTTTGCGGTTCCTGCGCGCCATGGCAGGCATCGAGCGCCGCGCCGCCGTCGCTGTGGCGCGTCTGGCTGTGCAGATTGGCGTAGACGATGCGGTACGCAAGCTGGCCATCCAGGCTGGGCAGCTGCTGCAAGCCGGCCTGGAAGGCGGGCACCCTGGGCGGCGCGCCGGCCCCCCGCTGCACCTGGATGTGCCATTGCTGTTCCATCTGCGCTTCCTGCGGCGTGCCCGCATCGGCCACGGCCAGCAGGCGCAGTTCATATAAACCGTCCGGGACCGGCACGCGCCGTGCGCGCGCATCGGCGTCGGCGCGGCCATCCCAGGGCAAGGTGACGCTCTGGACGCCGGCCCCCACCTGTTCCGTGCCCGACCAGTGCCGCAGCACGGCGCCTTGCGGCCCCGGGCCGGACAAGGTCAAGGTCCAGCGCACCGCATGCGCGCGCCCCGCGTCAGGATAGGCTAGGCGGATCAGAAAGGTGCGCGCCTGCGTTGTCCGTGCACCGAGCGCGGCGCGGAAGGGCGCGACGACAGTGGCGTCGAGTTCGCTGTGCTCCTTCGGCTCTTGCGCGGCGACACTGTTGCTCCACGTTATGAGCAACACGCCGGCACACACGCAAGCGAGCCATGGCGGCCAAGGCGGCCGCCAGCGGCGCAGTGTCTTGAGCATCGTGGCCTCCCGCAACTGATTCAGATGGTAAGTTAGACAAGAGTTGCCACGTGCCGGTTCCCGCATGCACCAGCAAGTGGCGCGCTTGCACCGTGATTGGCCATGATCTGGCGCAAAGCCAGTGCAAATGGTGCCGCGTACCCCTGAAAAAGCTGGCACGGCGCTTGCTACACAAGAGATACGGATCAACGGCGATCCCCTGAATAAACGCACAACGGTCCAACGACGGACCACATGGACAACGGCGTCCGCCCAGGCTGATTTTTTTGATCGGCGGGGGCGGGCGCCGTTTTGTTTTATCAACGGGATACTTCGGGAACCATCATGGCCAGCCAAAAAGCAACGCGCATCGCGCTCTTCTCCCTCGCCACGCCGCCCATGCGCGCATTCCACCTGACGTGGATGGCATTTTTCGTGTGTTTCTTCGCCTGGTTCGCCTGCGCACCCCTGATGCCTGTCATCAAGGGCGAGTTCGGCCTTTCCTTGGCGCAAGTGGCAAATATCAATATCGCGGCCGTCGCCATCACCATCCTCGTGCGCCTGATCGTGGGGCCCTTGTGCGACCGCTACGGCCCGCGCAAGACCTACACGGGTTTGCTGCTGCTGGGCGCCATACCCGTGCTGGGCGTGGCCGCGTCGCAAAGCTATGAAAGCTTCCTGTTCTTTCGCCTGGGCATCGGCGCCGTCGGCGCCAGCTTTGTCATTACGCAATATCACACCTCCGTGATGTTTGCGCCCCGCGTGGTCGGCACAGCGAATGCGGCTGCCGCCGGCTGGGGCAATGCGGGCGGCGGCGCGGCGCAGGCGCTGATGCCCTTGCTGCTGGGCGCCGTGCTGATGCTGGGCGTGTCCGAATCGCTGGGCTGGCGCATCGCGCTGCTGGTGCCGGGCGTGCTGATGCTGGTGATGGCTGCCCTCTACTGGCGCTATACGCAGGATTGCCCGGAAGGTAATTACGCGGACTTGCGCGCCGCTGGCGTGGCTATCGAGGGTGGAAAGAAAGGTGGCTGGGACAGCTTCAAGGCCGCCAGCAGCAATTATCGCGTGTGGCTGCTGTTCGTCACCTACGGCGCCTGCTTCGGCATCGAGATTTTCATCCACAACATCGCCGCCGTGTACTACGTCGACCATTTCGGCCTGTCCTTGAAATCGGCGGGACTGGCCGCCGGCAGCTTCGGCTTGCTGGCCCTGTTTGCCCGCGCTTTGGGTGGCTGGATGTCGGATAAATTGGCCCTGCGCGGCAATTTGAACAGCCGCGTGACCCTGCTGTTCATGCTGATGATAGGCGAAGGCGTGGGCCTGCTGTGGTTTGCCAAGGTCGACAGCGTCACGTATGCCGTCATCGCCATGCTGGTCTTCGGCCTGTTCACCCACATGGCGTGCGGCGCGACCTATGCGCTGGTGCCCTTTATCGACAGCCGCGCGCTGGGCGGCGTGGCCGGCATCATCGGCGCGGGCGGCAACGTGGGCGCCGTGGCGGCCGGTTTCCTGATGAAGGGCACGGGCGACATCCGCCAGACCTTGATCATCCTCAGCGCGCTGGTGGTGATCTCGGCCCTGTGCGCCATCGCCGTGCGCTTTACCCGCGAAGCGGCCGAACCGAATATGGCCGCGGCCTGAGGAGACAGCAATGAACCACCCCTTGAACATCGTCGTCCTTGGCCATGGCATGGTCGGGCATAAATTCCTCGAACGCCTGGCCCTGGAAAACGCGCCGCACCTGCACGTCACCGTGCTGTGCGAAGAGCCGCGCCCCGCCTATGACAGGGTGCACCTGTCGGAATTTTTCAGCGGCAAATCGGCCGAGGACCTGTCGCTGGTGGCGCCCGGCTTCTTCGACAAGGGCAACGTCGTGCTGAAGCTCAATGCGCGGGCCGTGTCCATCGACCGCGCGGCGAAAACCGTCACGGCCAGCACGGGCGAAGTCTTGATCTACGACAAACTCGTGTTCGCCACCGGCTCGACGCCGTTCGTGCCGCCGCTGCCGGGCAAGGAGCGCGACGGCTGCTTCGTCTACCGCACCATCGAAGACCTGGAAGCCATGCTGGCCTGGGGCGGCAAGTCCCGCACGGGCGTGGTGATCGGCGGCGGGCTCTTGGGCCTCGAATGCGCGAAGGCCTTGCGCGATTTGAAGCTGGACACCCACGTGGTGGAATTCGCGCCGCGCCTGATGGCCGTGCAGGTCGATGAAGGCGGCGCGCGCGTCCTGCGCCGCAAGATCGAGGAACTGGGCGTGACCGTGCACACGCAAAAGAATACCTTGGCCATCGTCGACGGCGAAGCGGCCACGCACCGCATGCAGTTCGCCGACGGCAGCCACCTGGAAGCGGACATGATCGTCTTCTCGGCCGGCATCCGCCCCCGCGACGAGCTGGCGCGCGCCTGCGGCCTGGAGGTGGGGCCACGGGGCGGCATCGCCATCGACGACAGCTGCGTCACCTCCGACCCGGACATCTACGCGATCGGCGAATGCGCGCTGTGGGGCGGCCTGGTGTTCGGCCTGGTGGCGCCCGGCTATGAAATGGCACGCATCGCGGCGCGCCATGTACTGCAGGAGGAGGAAGGAGAAGCGGGCGAAGCGTCGTTCAAGGGCGCCGACATGAGCACCAAGCTCAAATTGATGGGCGTGGACGTGGCCAGCCTGGGCGACCCGCACGGCAATGCGCCGGGCAGCCGCTCCTACCAGTTCATGGACGAGCGCAAGCAGATCTACAAGAAAATCGTCGTTTCCGACTGCGGCAAGTACCTGCTGGGCGGCGTGATGGTGGGCGACGCCAGCGAATACGGCACCTTGCTGCAGATGATGCTCAACAAGATAGAGCTGCCGGCATCGCCCGAATTCCTGATCCTGCCGCAGGCGGACGGCCAGCAAAAGATCGGCCTGGGCGTGGATGCCTTGCCCGAATCGGCGCAGATCTGCTCGTGCAACGACGTGTCGAAGGGCGCGCTGTGCGCGGCCGTCGCCGGGGGCGCCACCACCATAGCCGCGCTGAAAAGCTGCACGAAAGCGGGGACGGCCTGCGGCGGCTGCGTGCCGCTCGTGACGCAGATCATGAAGGCGGAAATGCAGAAGCAGGGCCTGGCAGTCAACAACCACGTGTGCGAACACTTTGCGTACTCGCGCCAGGAGCTGCACCACTTGGTGCGCGTGGGCAAGATCCGCAGCTTCGGCGCACTCCTGGGCGCGCATGGCCAGGGTTTGGGTTGCGACGTGTGCAAGCCCGTGGCGGCAAACATCCTGGCATCGTGCTGGAACGATTTCGTCCTGTCTCCCGTGCACGCCAGCTTGCAGGACAGTAATGATTATTTCCTTGGCAATATTCAGAAGGATGGTACCTACTCCGTCGTACCGCGCATGCCGGGCGGCGAAGTGACGGCCGACGGCTTGATCGCCGTGGGCATGGTGGCGAAAAAATACGGTCTCTACACGAAAATCACGGGTGGCCAGCGGGTCGACCTGTTCGGCGCACGCGTCGACCAGTTGCCAGCCATCTGGGAAGAACTGATCGCGGCCGGCTTCGAGTCGGGTCACGCCTACGGCAAATCCTTGCGCACGGTCAAATCTTGCGTCGGCTCTACCTGGTGCCGCTACGGCGTGGCCGACAGCCTGGGCTTTGCCATCCAGCTGGAAAACCGCTACAAGGGCTTGCGCACGCCGCACAAGATCAAGTTCGGCGTTTCCGGCTGCACGCGCGAATGCGCCGAGGCGCAAGGCAAGGATATCGGCCTGATCGCCACGGAAAAGGGCTGGAATCTGTACGTGTGCGGCAATGGCGGCATGAAACCGCGCCATGCGGAATTGCTGGCGTCTGATCTCGACGAAGCCACCCTGGTGCGCTACGTCGACCGCTTCCTGATGTTTTACGTGCGCACGGCCGACCGCCTGCAGCGCACCAGCGTGTGGCGCGACAACCTGGAAGGGGGCCTCGATTATCTGAAGTCCGTCGTCGTGGCCGACCGCCTGGGCATCGCCCACGAACTGGAGGCGGACATGCAGCACGTGGTCGACACCTATGCGTGCGAATGGAAAGCGGCCGTCACGGACCCCGCCGTGCGCCAGCGTTTCCGCCATTTCGTCAACAGCGAAAAGAACGATGAAAACGTGGTGTTCGTCGAAGAGCGGGGCCAGATCCGGCCCGCCACGCTTGACGAACGCCGCGGCACCGTGATCCCCATCCTTGCCGTGGAGGCTTGAGCCATGAATGCGATGAATGAACTTTCCGGCGCCACCGCCGACAACTGGGTGGCCATCTGCCCCTTGACCGACATCGTGCCCGACACTGGCGTGTGCGCCTTGCTCAATGGGCGCCACGTGGCCGTGTTCCGCGTCGGCGATGCCGCGCCGCGCGTGTACGCCATCGACAATATCGACCCGAACGCGGGCGCTTCCGTGCTGTCGCGGGGCCTCGTGGGCAGTATCGGCGAGCGCGTCGTCGTCGCCTCGCCCATCTACAAGCAGCATTTCGACCTGGCCAGCGGCGAGTGCATCGAAGCGCCGGAACACTCGGTCGCCGCCTGGCCGGCGCGCGTGTTTGCGGACATGGTGTGGGTGGCCCTGTGAATCCGCCAGTCAGGGCCACTGCGCGTCCCTCGCTGGTCGTCGTCGGCAACGGCATGGCCGGCATGCGCACGGTCGAGGAACTCTTGAAACTCGCGCCGGACCTGTACGACATCACCGTGTTCGGCGCCGAGCCGCACGGCAATTACAACCGCATCCTGCTGTCTCCCGTGCTGGCCGGCGAAAAAACGGTGGACGATATCATGCTGCATACGCGCGACTGGTATGCGCACAACGACATCACCCTGCACGCGGGCGACCCCGTCGTGCGCATCGACCGCCAGGCGCGCACGGTACAAGCGCTGTCCGGCATCACGGTTGCCTATGACCGCCTGCTGCTGGCCACCGGTTCCACGCCCTTCATCGTGCCCGTGCCGGGCCACGCGCTGCCCGGCGTGATCGGTTTTCGCGATATCAGCGACGTCGACACCATGCTGCAGGCGGCGCGCACGCACCGCCACGCGGTGGTCATCGGCGGCGGCTTGCTGGGGCTGGAAGCGGCCAACGGCTTGCAGCGCCAGGGCATGGACGTCACGGTGGTGCACATGAGCGGCGCCCTGATGAACCAGCAGCTGGACGCACCCGCCTCGATGCTGCTGAAAACGGCGCTGGAAGCGCGCGGCCTGCGTTTCCTGATGCAGGCGCAAACATCCTCCATTCTGGGCAGCACCCGCGTGGAAGGCGTGCAGTTTGCGGACGGCAGCAGCATTCCCGCCGACCTGGTGGTGATGACGGCCGGCGTGCGTCCTAACATCGCCCTGGCGCAAGCGGCCGGCCTGCACTGCGAGCGGGCCATCGTCGTCGACGATTGCCTGCAAAGCTATGACCCGCGCGTGTACGCCGTGGGCGAATGCGTGCAGCACCGGCGCGCCACCTTCGGCCTGGTGGCGCCCATCTGGGAACAGGCGCGCGTGTGCGGCGCGCACCTGGCCGGCGCGGGCCACCGCCGCTACGTGCAGCAGGCCAGCGCCACCAAATTGAAAGTGACGGGCATCGACCTGTATTCGGCCGGCGACATCATCGGCGGCGAAGGCAGCGAAGACCTGGTGCTGCGCGATCCGCGCCGCGGCGTCTACAAGCGCCTGGTGGTGCAGGGCAGCCGCCTGGCCGGCGCCGTGCTGTATGGCGACGTGCAGGACGGTCCCTGGTATTTCGACCTGATCCAGCAGCGCCGCGACATCAGCAAGCTGCGCGCCCATTTATTGTTTGGCCAGGCGCTGTGCGCCCTGGCCGCCTGACAGCGACCAACAGGATACTTTCATGACTAGCTGCACGCCCGTGAAAACCACTTGCCCGTACTGCGGCGTCGGCTGCGGCGTGGAAGCGACACGCCTGCCCGACGGCGCCATCCGCATCGCCGGCGACACGGCCCACCCGGCCAACCAGGGCCGCCTGTGCGTGAAAGGCTCGGCGCTGGGCGACACCCTGGACCTGGACCAGCGCCTGCTGCAGCCGCAGGTGCGCGTCGACGGCGTGCTGCGGCGCGCTTCCTGGGACGCTGCGCTGGACCAGGTGGCCGGCGGCTTGCGCGCCATCATCGCCGAGCACGGCTCCGACGCCGTGGCCCTGTATGTCTCGGGCCAGCTGCTGACGGAAGATTATTATGTTGCCAACAAATTCATGAAGGGTTACGTGGGCAGCGCGAATATCGACACCAATTCTCGTCTTTGCATGTCGTCGGCCGTGGCGGGCCACAAGCGCGCGTTCGGCGAGGATATCGTGCCCGGCTGCTATGACGACCTGGAACTGGCCGACATGGTGGTGCTGGTGGGCTCGAACACGGCCTGGTGCCACCCGATCCTGTTCCAGCGCATCGCCCGCATCCGCGAAAACCGGCCGCACATGAAACTGGTGGTGATCGACCCGCGCCGCACGGCCACCTGCGAGCTGGCCGACCTGCACCTGCCCGTGAAACCGGGCACCGACGTGTGGCTGTTCAACGGCTTGCTGTGCTATCTGGCGCGGGAAGGCGCGATCGACGACGCTTTCGTCACGCAGCACAGTGCGGGCCTCGACGACGCGCTGGCGGCCGCCCACGTGGATTGCCGCGACCCCTTGCAGGTGGCGGCCATCTGCAAGGTCGACCCGCACGCCTTGCTGGCGTTTTACCAGGCGTTTGCCGCCACGCGCAAGGTCGTCACCGCGTTTTCCCAGGGCGTGAACCAGTCATCGAGCGGCACGGACAAGGTCAACAGCATCATCAACTGCCATCTGGCGACGGGACGCATCGGCCAGCCCGGCATGGGGCCGTTTTCCCTCACGGGCCAGCCGAATGCCATGGGCGGGCGCGAAGTGGGCGGCCTGGCCAACATGCTGGCCGCGCACCTGGAGCTGGACAAGCCGCTGCACCGCGAGGTCGTACAAACCTTCTGGGACTCGCCGCGCATGGCAAGCAAGCCTGGCCTGAAGGCCGTGGAACTGTTCCACGCGATCGAATCCGGGAAGGTCAAGGCCGTGTGGATCATCGCCACCAATCCGCTGGTCAGCATGCCGGACGCGGACCAGGTGCGCCGCGCGCTGGCCAAGTGCGAACTGGTGGTGGTGTCGGACATCAGCGCCGGCTCGGACACGAACGTCCATGCCGACGTGCTGCTGCCGGCCCTGGGCTGGGGCGAAAAGGATGGCACGGTGACCAATTCCGAGCGCCGCATCTCGCGCCAGCGGGCGTTTCTGCCGGCGCCCGGCGAAGCGCGCGCCGACTGGGACGTGCTGTGCGACGTGGCGCGACGCATGGGTTATGCCGGCTTCTATTTCGCGTCGCCGCAGGCCATTTTCGACGAACACGCGCGCCTGTCCGCCTTCCGTAACGAAGGGGCCACACAGCGCCTGTTCAATCTGTCGCACCTGGCGGCGCTGAGCGCCACGCAATACGACACCCTGGCGCCGCAGCAGTGGCCGCAGGGCCAGGCGCGCCTGTTCGGCGACGGGCGCTTCGCGCATGCGGACGGGCGCGCGCGTTTCGTGCCCACGGCGCCGCGCGCGCCGCGCAACATGCCCGACGAAGATTATCCGCTGATCCTGAATACGGGCCGGGTGCGCGACCAGTGGCATACGATGACGCGCACGGGCAAGGCGGCGAAACTGTCGGGGCATATTGCCGAGGCCTTCATCGACCTCCACCCGCAGGATGCGCTGCTGTACAGCGTGCGCGAAGGCGAACTGGCGCGCATTTCCAGCGCCTGGGGCGCGATGGTGGCGCGCGTCGTGCATGGCGGCGGCATCGCGCGTGGCCAGGTCTTCGTGCCCATCCACTGGAGCGACGCGAATGCGTCCGACGCGCGCGTGGGCGCCGTCGTCAATCCGGTCGTCGACCCCGTCTCGGGCGAACCGGAATTCAAGCACACGCCCGTGCGCATCGAGCAATTCCGCGTGCACTGGCATGCGTTTGTCCTGAGCCGCACGCCCTTGAACCTGGACGGCGTGGCGCACTGGACGCGCATCCAGGGCGAGCAATTCCTGCGCTACGAACTGGCCGGCCGCCAGCGCATCGAGGACCTGGGCGCCTGGGCGCGCGCGCTGCTGGGCGTGACGGACGAGAATGCCGACTGGCTCGATTATGCGGATGCCAGCGCGGGCGTGTACCGCGCCGTGCACCTGGACGAGGGGCGCATCGCGCAATGCGTGTATGTGTCGCCCCGTCCCGATCTGCCGTCGCGCAGCTGGCTGGCTGGCCTGTTTGCGCACGCGCAGCTCGATGCGGCCGACCGCGCCGGCGTGCTGCTGGGCCAGCCCATCGGCAAGGGCATGGACGCCGGTCCCACCGTGTGTTCGTGCTTCGGCGTGGGGCGCAACACCATATGCGCGGCCATCGTGGAGCAGAAGCTGACGACGACGGCGCAGGTGACGGCCTGCGTCAAGGCGGGCGGCAATTGCGGCTCCTGCGTACCGGAGATACGACAGTTGCTGCTTGAGGCGCGCAGCGCGGCCTGAAAATCTGTCCTTTCCGGCACGGCTTTGTTATATTGCCAGCTCTATAACAGAGAGGCAGTGTGATGACAGCAGTACACCACCCGACGGTCTGGCTGACGGGCTTGAGCGGCGCCGGCAAGACCAGTATCGCCCTGTCGCTGGCGCAGGCGCTGAAGGCGCAGGGCCGCGCCGTGGCGGTGCTCGACGGCGACCAGCTGCGCCATGGCTTGAACCGCGACCTGGGTTTTACGCCCGAAGACCGGCATGAAAACATCCGCCGCGTGGCCGAAGTGGCGCGTCTGATGAACGGCGCGGACTTGACCGTCATCGCCGCCTTCATTTCGCCCAGCCGCGCCGACCGGGCCATGGCCGCCGCCATCATCGGCATGGCGCATTTCATCGAAGTCCACGTCAGCACCCCGCTGGCCGTGTGCGAGGCGCGCGACGTCAAGGGCTTGTACGCGAAGGCGCGCGCGGGGCAGATCGCCGAATTCACGGGCGTGTCCGCCCCCTACGAAGCGCCGCTGGCGGCCGCGCTGACCCTCGACACGGGCGCCCTGGCGCTGGAAGAGTCGGTCGGGCGTCTGTGCCGGCATTTGCAGCAGCGGCCGTGACGACCTGGCGCAAATGGCTGCGCCGGCACTTGCCCGCCAGCCTGAAGGCGCGCATGAGCGTGGTCGTCTTCCTGCTCGTGCTGGGCGCGGTCGCCTCGCTGGCGCTGGCCACCCTGGCCGTGGCCGAGCGCGGTATGCGCGACGTGACGGGGCGCCAGCAGTACGTATCGCTGTCCAGCGCCGCCGTCTTCATCGATGAAGAACTCGACGCGAAGCGCAATGTGCTGCGCGCGATGGCGGACAGCCTGGCGGCCAGCGGCGCGCACGACGGCGCCAGCCTGCAGCGCTTCCTGGCCGCGCAAACGGTGCTGAGCAAGGAGTTTTATTCGGCCGGCGTGGTCGGCATCGACGGCGTTGTCCTGGCCAGCGTGAGTCCCTTCAAGCCGCAGGCGGGGTTGAACGTCAAGGGCCGTCCATACTTCGAACAGACGCTGGCGACGCGGCGCTCGGTGATTTCGGCGCCGCTCAACGGCAGCATTTCCGGCATGCCCATCGTCGTGGTGACCCAGCCCGTGTTCGACGCGCAGGGCGGCGTGCGCTATGTGCTGGCGGCCAGCGTGAACCTGCGCAAGCCCGATTTCCTGGGGCGCCTGGGCGCGCTCAAGCCGGGTCCGGGCGGCTACCTGTACATCATGACCAGCGCAGGCGTGATCGTCGAGCATCCCGACAAGTCGCGCATCATGCAGCATATCGAAGCGCATGGCCCGATCAGCATACCGACGCGGCGCGCCATGCAGGGTTTCGAGGGCTGGCTGACGGGCACCACCTCGCAAGGCGTCGATGCCCTGTTTGCCTACCACCGCATCGCCTCGACGGACTGGATACTGGCTTCCGTCTATCCCATGAGCGACGCGTTCGCGCCGCTGCACGCCATCCGCAGCAAGATCCTGCTGGCCGCCGTGCTGCTGGCAGCGTTGGCGGGCCTGGCCGGCTGGCGCGTGGTGCTGCGACTGTTGCAGCCTTTGGCGCGCTTGCGCCACCAGGTGCATGAGATCCGCCGTCATCGCCTGGGCATCGATGTGCTGCAAATCGAGCGGCGCGACGAGATCGGCGACTTGAGCCGCGACTTTTACTCGCTGGTGGCCGAGCGCGAAATCGCCGAGGCGCAGACGCGCGGCAGCGAGCGGCGCCTGAAACTGCTGACGGACCATGTGCCCGTGGTGATCGTGTATATCGACCGCGAGCACCGCTACCAGTTCATCAACGCCACGTTTGAAAAATGGTTCGGCAGGTCGCAGCGGGAAAGCCTGATGCAGTCGATCCGCGACGTGCTCGGCGAAGAGGCGTATCAATTGCGCGAAGCCTACCTGCGGCGCGCTTTCGCGGGCGAGGAGGTTGAATATGAATTTACCATCGGCGGCGAAGGGGAGGCCGGCCCGCGCGCCTTCCAGACCAGTTACGTGCCGGACGTGGGCGAGAGCGGCGCGGTGGAAGGCGTGTATGGCCTGATCCACGAAATCACCAAGACCAAGGCGGTGCATACGGCGCTGCAGTTTGCCGCCGCCACCGATACCCTGACGGGCATCGCCAACCGGCGCCGCTTCGACGAGCAGCTGGCGCAAAGCATGCAGCGCACGCGGGCCGCGCGCGCGCCGATGGCGCTGGCCTATCTCGATATCGACCGTTTCAAGGCCATCAACGACAGCCTGGGACACAAGGCGGGTGACGAAGTGCTGAAGGAATTCGCCGCGCGCCTGGTGCGCAGCGTGCGCGCCAGCGATCTGGTGGCGCGCCTGGCCGGCGATGAATTCGTGATCATACTCGAAGGCGTGAACGGCGCGGCGGAAGTGCGCCAGGTCGGAGCCAAGATCATCGACGCCATCCGCCAGCCCTTCGAGCTGGCCAGCGGCCCGCTGCCGGTGACGACCAGCATCGGCATCGCCATCTTCCGCGAAGGCGCGCTGACGCCGGCGCAGTTGCTGGACCTGGCCGACCAGGCCCTGTATGCCGCCAAGGGGCAGGGCCGCGACGGCGTGGCGCTGCTCGAGGCGGCGCCGTAGGTTTTACTTACAGGGTGGCAGTCCAGTGGTCGAGCTGCTGCGTGGTGGCCGTCACGCCGCCGCAGACGATGACGAGCACCTTGCGGTAGGGCGCCAGTTCCGGCGCCTTGCCGTAGACGGCCGCCAGCGCCGCGCCGCAGGCCGGCTCCACCACCAGGCGCTGGTCGGTGATGAAGCGCTGGCAGGCGTCGACGGCGGCCCGGTCCGACACCATCACGCTGTGCAGCAGGCGCGTCTGGCTGATGGCAAACGCCTGCGCGCAGACCTGGCGCGCGGCCAGCGACGTGGCGATGCTGCTCACGGCCGGCAGGGCCACGTGTTCGTGCGCGGCCACGGCCGCCGCCAGCGACGCGGCGCCTTGCGTTTCCACGGCCACCAGGGCCACGTCATCCCAGCCATTGCGTTGCAATCCTTCGGCCACGCCGGCCAGCAGGCCGCCGCCGCCCACCGACAGCACCACGGCGTCCGGCTTCAGGCCCGCGCGAGCCACTTCATCGATCATGCCGGCGTGGCCCTGCCACAGCAGCGGGTCGTCGAACGGATGCAAAAAGGCGTCTTGCGGCGTGAGCATCGACTGCGCCAGCGCATTCGCTTCCTGCCACGCGGCGCCGTGCACGATGACTTCGGCGCCTTCCTGCGCGATCAGGGCCCTGGCCCGTTCGCTGGTCGTTTCCGGCACGACGACGATGACGGGGATGCCCAGCTGGCGTCCCGCATAGGCGACGGCGATGCCGGCATTGCCGCCGGAAGAGGATATGAAACGGCTGGCGCCGCGCCGCGCGTATTCTTCGCAGGCGAGGCCGATGCCGCGGATCTTGAAGGAGCCGGGCGGCTGCAAGGCTTCGAGCTTGAGCCAGATGGCGCGTTCGCTGTGCAGGCTCAGGGCGCGCGAGTTGAGCAAGGGAGTTTCGATGTGCAGGGCCATGCGGGTTCCTGGTAAACGGTCAGGCCAGCATCATAGCCGAAGCGCCCGCGCCACCGCGTCACCCTTGCTGATACATGACTGCTGCTAGTTCAGCGGGGCGTTCTTGAGCTGGTGCGTGCGCGCCACTTCCTTCATCGCTTCGAGCAGGTCGTCGCGCAGCTGGCGCGGCAGCTTGCCGAAGAATTCCTCGTCGTTCTGGTCGGCCATCCCGGCCAGCACGGGCACCAGCGCCTCGCCTTCCGTGGTCAGTTCGATCGAATGCTGGCGGCGGTCGGCCAGCAGGATCGACTTGCTGACCATGCCCTTGCTTTCCAGGCGGTCGATCAGTTTCGATACGGCGCCCTTGCTCATGCCGGACACTTGCGCCAGCACCGTGGGCGAGGTGCAGCCCAGGCGGAACATTTCGCGCAGCACCACCCATTCGGAGACCGTCACGCCATTGGCCTCGGCTTTTTTCTGGAAGCTGTGGGAAACGTGGTTGGAGACGAAACGCAGCCAGTAACCGAGATGGGCTTCCAGCTCGCTGACGGGGACGCTGTTCGGGTGGGCGGCTTGCGGCATGGCGGCCGTTTCAAAATTATGGCTCATTTCTTTTCCTTCACTGGGCGGCGTTGCCGGCATGGTTAAGGCCTTCACGCTTGCTGTCGAGTGGTTTGTTTGGGAACAATCATCGTGCTTGAGGTATTTCTAACACTGTTTTCACAGGAAATCACTTACCGGCAAAAGAGTTTTTCCTTTTTTCTTGCTCTGGATGTATAAAAAACAATATCAAGCGAATAATCGTATTGCCAGAGAGGAAGATTAAAAAAATAACTCATGTTGCATCAATGGTAACAGGATTTTTGCCGAATTGATAAATATTTCATATCATTCCGTGTGCTTGCCCACATACGACGTATTGCCCACGCGACAGTGCGAGGTTTTGATGCAGAAATGCGGTCCGCTCAGGCCAGCACCACCTTCACGCCCGCTTCGCGCAGTACTTCGGCAAAGCGGGGCGGCGGCGGCGCATCCGTAAACAGGATATCGACTTGCGCCAGGTCGGCCAGCCGCACCAGCGCCTTGCGGCCGAATTTGTGCTGGTCGGCCACCAGCCACACTTCGCGCGACTGCTCGATGATGGCTTGCGCCACCTTCACTTCGCGCGCGTCGAAGTCGCGCAGGCTGCCATCCTCGTCGATGCTGGAAATGCCGATGATGCCGATGTCGACCTTGAACTGGCGGATGAAGTCGATGGTGGCTTCGCCGACGATGCCGCGGTCGCGCCCGCGCACCACGCCGCCGGCCACGATGACTTCGCAGGCGGCGTTGTCGGCCAGGATGGCGGCCACGTTCAGGTTGTTCGTCACCACGTGCAAGCCCGTGTGCCGGCCCAGCGCGCGCGCCACCTCCTCGGTCGTCGTGCCGATATTGATCAGGAGCGAGCAGCCGTGCGGCACTTGCGCGGCGACGGCGGCGGCGATGCGCCGCTTGGCCTCGCTGTTGAACACTTGCCGCTGGCTGTAATCGATGTTTTCCACGGACGAGGGCAAGCCGACCCCGCCGTGGTAGCGGGCCAGCAGGCGCGCTTCTTCCATCTGCTTGACGTCGCGGCGCACGGTTTGCGGCGTCACGCCCAACTGCTGGGCCAGCTCTTCGACGGACATGGTGACCTTCTGGCGCACCACTTCGAGCAGGCGGCGCTGGCGGGGATTCAAAATCATGGGCTTGTCTCTTTAAAAATCAAAAACGAACAGAAACGAACAAATAGTGATGAAAATATGTTGCTATGAGTTCGCATTCTGGCGTATCTTATTCATATTGCATGCGTATTATTAGATGGTGATCTTAACGACAGTCGCCGGCGATGCCTAGTCTTTCCTCGCCGCCCTTTCCCCGACAGACACGGAGTCCCGATGGCCGCAGCACAGCAAGGTGTGGAGACAGCGATGGCATACGACGTGCTGGTGGTCGGCGGCGGCATCAATGGCGCCGGCATCGCGCGCGACGCGGCCGGACGGGGCCTGTCCGTGCTGCTGTGCGAAAAGGACGACCTGGCCGCGCACACCTCGTCCGCGTCCACCAAGCTGATACACGGCGGCCTGCGCTACCTCGAATACTATGAATTCGGCCTCGTGCGCAAGGCGCTGATCGAGCGCGAAGTGCTGCTGCGTTCGGCGCCGCACATCATGTGGCCGCTGCGCTTCGTCATGCCGCACGCCAAGGGCCAGCGCCCGGCCTGGCTGATACGCGCCGGCCTGTTCCTTTACGACATGCTGGCGAAGCGGGAAATCCTGCCTGCCTCCAGCGGCATCGACCTGACGCGTCACGCGGCCGGCACACCGTTAAAACCCGAGTTCAAGCGGGGCTTCGTGTATTCCGATGGCTGGGTCGACGATGCGCGCCTGGTGGTCTTGAACGCCATCGACGCGGCGGACAAGGGCGCGCAGGTGCTGACGCAGACGCGCTGCACGGCGCTGTCACGCGATGGTGCGGGCGGGGACGCTGCCTGGCTGGCCACCTTGCAGCACGCCAGCGGGCGGCAGAGCACGGTGCGTGCGCGCAGCATCGTCAACGCGGCCGGGCCGTGGACGGCCGAGTTCCTGCAGCAAGCCGCGCCCGGTGGACAGGGCCGGCATTTGCGCCTGATCAAGGGGAGCCATATCGTCGTCAAGCGCCTGTTCGAGCATGATCATGCCTACATCTTCCAGCATCCGGACGGGCGCATCGTGTTTGCCATTCCGTACGAGCACGATTTCACCCTGATCGGCACTACTGACCTCGACTATCACGGCGACACGGGCAAGGTGGAAATCGATGACGAGGAAATTCGTTACTTGTGCGAGCTTTCCAGTTACTATTTCAGCAAGCCAATCTCGCCGGCCGACGTGGTCTGGACGTATGCGGGCGTGCGCCCGCTGGTGGAAGATGCGGCGGCCGACGCCAAGGCCGTCACGCGCGATTACCGCTTCGAGCTGGACCAGGAAGGTGCGCCGCTGCTCAGTGTTTTTGGCGGCAAGATCACCACCTTCCGCAAGCTGGCCGAGGAAGCCATGGACATGCTGGCGCCCTTGCTGGGCAATACACTGCCGGCCTGGACAGCCAGCGCCTGCCTGCCCGGCGGCGACGTGTTCGGCAGCACGCCGCAGAACCGGTCCGTGCGCGAGTTCGGCCAGTTCGTGCAAGGCTTGCAGCGCGAGTACGCGTGGCTGCCGGCGGCGCTGGTGGCGCGCTATGCACGCGCCTACGGCACGCGCATCCACGTGCTGCTCGCCGGGCGCAGGGATGTGGCGGCCATGGGCGAGGAAATCGCCGCCGGCCTGTACGCGGCGGAAGTCGATTATGTGCGGCGCCATGAATGGGCCGTCAGCGCGGCCGACATCCTGTGGCGGCGCTCCAAGCTGGGCCTGCACCTGCCGCGCGATACAGCGGACACGCTCGACGCCTGGCTGTTGCAGCACCCGTTGTCATAAGCAGCAGCCGTAAGCAGCACACGTTGGCGACCGCGCTCCGCAGAGGGTGCGGCGAAGAACAAGAAACCATCACTGGAGGAGAAGCGCGTGCAACTGGTACTGGACAAGATCAGCAGGAAGCAGGGGGCTGACGACTTTTTATATCCGATGTCGCTGGCCCTCGTGCCGGGCGCCATCAACGTCTTGCTGGGCACCACGCGTGCCGGCAAGACGACCCTGATGCGCGTGATGGCGGGCCTGGACAAGCCCAGCGGGGGCACCGTGACGGCCGATGGCATCGACGTGACGGGCGTGCCCGTCAGCAAACGCAACCTGGCCATGGTGTACCAGCAATTCATCAACTATCCGGCCTTCACCGTCTACGACAATATCGCTTCGCCTTTGCGCTTGCGCAAGGAACCCGAGGAACAGATCCGCACGAAAGTGCTCGCGCTGGCCGAGCGCCTGCACATCACGCCGTATCTGCAGCGCACGCCCGGAGAATTGTCGGGCGGCCAGCAGCAGCGCACGGCGCTGGGGCGCGCGCTGATCAAGGATGCGTCGCTGCTGCTGCTCGACGAACCGCTCGTCAACCTCGACTATAAATTGCGCGAGGAATTGCGCCGCGAATTGACGGAACTGTTTTCCGGCGGCAGCACGACGGTCGTGTACGCCACCACGGAACCGCTGGAAGCGCTGCAGCTGGGCGGCCACGTAGCCGTGCTGCACGAGGGCCGCCTGCTGCAGCAGGGACCGACCCTGGATGTGTTCAACGCCCCCAATTCCATCGATGTGGCGCGCACCTTCAGCGATCCGCCCATCAACCTGATCCCCGCGCGCGTGGATGCGCACGGCGTGGCGCAGGCGGCCGACGGCCTGGCCATCCACCTGAGCGGCGCACAGCGCGCCCGCCTGGGCGACAGCACGGAGGTGATCCTCGGCGTGCGCGCGCACAGCCTGCATCTGTCGCCCCAGTCCGATGGCGACGTGCCCATCGCGGCGCAGGTGGACCTGGCGGAAATCAGCGGCTCGGAAACCTATGTGCATGCGCGCCGCGGCGAGCTGGCCCTGGTGGCGCAGCTGGGCGGCGTGCACAACCTGGAGATCGGCAGCGCCTGCACCGTGTATTGCCAGCCGCACGCCTTGCTGATCTTCGCGCAAGACGGCGGGCTGCTGTTTGCTCCAGAACAAGGAGGAGCTTGACATGGCGCGCATCGAACTGGTCGACCTGGCCCACGCCTATAAACCGAACCCGACGGCGCCAAGCGATTATGCGCTGCGGCCCATGAGCATGGAATGGCATGACGGCGGCGCGTATGCCTTGCTGGGGCCGTCCGGCTGCGGCAAGACGACCTTGCTCAACATTATTTCCGGTCTGGTGAAACCGTCGCATGGCAAGGTGCTGTTCGACGGCAAGGATGTGACGCAGCTGCCGACCGAGGCGAGAAATATCGCGCAAGTGTTCCAGTTTCCCGTCATCTACGACACCATGACCGTGCACGACAATCTGGCCTTTCCGTTGCGTAATCGCGGCTGGAAAGAGATGGAAGTCAAAAAGCGCGTGCAGCAGGTGGCGCAGATGCTGGAATTGACGGGCGACTTGAAATTGCGCGCCAGCGGCTTGTCCGTGGACGCCAAGCAAAAGATTTCGCTGGGCCGCGGCCTCGTGCGCCCGGACGTGGCGGCCGTGCTGTTCGACGAACCGCTGACGGTGATCGACCCGCACCTGAAATGGCTGCTGCGCCGAAAACTCAAGGAAATCCACCACGAACTGAAATTGTCCCTGATCTACGTCACGCACGACCAGGTGGAAGCGCTGACCTTTGCCGACCAGGTGGTCGTCATGACGCAGGGCGAGGTAGTGCAGACGGGCAGCGCGCAAGCGCTGTTCGAGGAACCGGAACACACGTTTGTCGGCTATTTCATCGGCAATCCGGGCATGAATTTGCTCGATTGCACCCTGGACGATGGCGGCTTGCGCGTGGCGGGGCAGGCGCTGGCCGTGTCCGCCGCCGCCCGCGCGGCGCTTTCCGGGGCGCAAGGGAAAATCACGGTGGGCGTGCGGCCCGAATTCGTCGAGTGCGTCAAGGCGTATCCGGGAGAAGAGGGGGGCGACCATTGCCTGGAAGCCACGGTCACGGCCGTGCGCAACATGGGTACGCATTACCTGGCGGAATTCCAGCTGGGCGGCGCGACGGTGGCGGCCAAGCTGCGCACCATCGACGCGGTGGCCGGGAATGCCGTGCGGCTGCGCTTCCCGCCGCAACGTACCTTGTTCTATGTCAACGATAAGCGGGTGGCCTGATGATACATAACGGTAAAACCGATAACAACCGCCGCGCCTGGCTTTTGATCTTGCCCGTGCTGCTGTGCGTGGCCTTTTCCGCCATCCTGCCGCTGATGACGGTGGTGAACTATTCCGTGCAGGATATTCTGAGCCCTACGCAAAAGGTTTTCGTGGGCACGGAGTGGTTCCGCATGGTCATGCTGGACGGCGACTTGCACAGCGCCTTGCTGCGCCAGCTGCTGTTTTCCGGCTCCGTGCTGGCGATCCAGATTCCGCTGGGCATCTTGATCGCCCTGTGCATGCCGGCCGATGGCTGGAAGGCGTCGCTGGCGCTGGTGCTGATCGCGCTGCCCTTGCTGATTCCCTGGAACGTGGTGGGCACCATCTGGCAAATCTTTGGCCGCGGCGACATCGGCCTGATGGGCTACACCTTGAATCAATTGGGCTTTGACTACAATTACAACGGCAACTCGCTCGACGCGTGGCTGACGGTGATGGTGATGGATATCTGGCACTGGACGCCGCTGGTCGTGCTGCTGTGCTATGCGGGCTTGCGCGCCATTCCCGACGCGTATTACCAGGCGGCGCGCATCGACGGCGCCTCGCGCCTGGCCGTGTTCCGCTACATCCAGCTGCCGAAACTGCGCAATGTGCTGATGATCGCCGTGTTGCTGCGCTTCATGGACAGTTTCATGATCTACACGGAACCGTTCGTGCTGACGGGCGGCGGTCCCGGCAATGCGACCACCTTTTTGTCGCAATACCTGACGCAGAAGGCCGTGGGCCAGTTCGACCTGGGGCCGGCGTCCGCGTTTTCCCTGATCTATTTCCTCATCATCCTGCTGTTCTGCTTTGTGTTGTACACGTGGATGCAGCGCGTCGGCACGGGAGACCAGAAATGATGCACAAGAAAATGAGCAGCGCCATCCTGACCGTCTTCCTGCTGGGCTCCTTGCTGCCCATCTACTGGATGCTCAATATGTCGCTCAAGACCAACGAGGAAATCGTCGGCGTACTGAGCCTGTGGCCCCAGCAACTGACGTTCGCCAACTACCACACGATTTTTACGGACCGGTCCTGGTACAGCGGCTACATCAATTCCATGATTTACGTGGCCTTGAACATGGTGATGTCTGTCACCGTCGCCTTGCCGGCAGCGTATGCCTTTTCGCGCTACAACTTTGTGGGCGACAAGCATCTGTTCTTCTGGCTCTTGACCAACCGCATGACGCCGCCCGCCGTCTTCCTCGTGCCGTTCTTCCAGCTGTACTCGACGGTGGGTTTGATGGATACGCATCTGGCCGTGGCGCTGGCGCACATGGTCTTCAATGTGCCGCTGGCCGTGTGGATTTTGGAAGGCTTCATGTCCGGCGTGCCGAAGGAAATCGACGAGACGGCGTATATCGACGGCTACAGCTTCCCCCGTTTCTTCATCCGCATCTTCTTGCCGATGATCAAGTCGGGCGTGGGCGTGACGGCGTTCTTTTGCTTCATGTTCAGCTGGGTGGAACTGTTATTGGCGCGCACCTTGACGTCCGTCAATGCCAAACCCATTGCCGCCACCATGACGCGCACCGTGTCGGCGGCCGGCATGGACTGGGGCGTGCTGGCGGCGGCCGGCGTGCTGACCATCGTGCCTGGCGCGCTGGTGATCTGGTTCGTGCGGCATTACATTGCCAAGGGTTTTGCGATGGGGAGGGTGTGACATGGAAAATACTAGCGATAGCACTGCCAGCCTGTTCGGCTGGATGGCGTGGACGCCGGAAGTGGCCATCTTCTTCATTTGCATCGGCTTGATGCTGGCCGGCATGACGGTGTGGCAAATCCGTTCGCCCAGCATCGAACGAAAAGGTTTCCTGCCGATGCCGACGACGCGCGGCGACCGCCTGTTCATCGGGCTGTTGACGGCCGCCTACGTGAACCTGGCGTGGGCGGGGTTCACGGAAATGCAGCAGGCCATCGGGGCTGGCATCAGTTTTGTAGTGTTGTTGGTGGTAATGCGTTGGGGATAAGTCGTAGATGAGAATACCGGCCCGCCACCGCAGGCCGGATGACAACTAAAAAGGAGATTCACGATGAAATTGAAGTTCACGGTCTTCGCGGCTGCGGCCATGCTCGTGTCGAATGCGGCCCTGGCGGACGCCAAGCAGGCGCAAACCTGGATCGACAAGGAATTCCAGCCATCCAGCCTGAGCAAGCAGCAACAGCTTGCTGAAATGAAATGGTTCATCGATGCGGCGGCCAAGCTGAAAGCCAAGGGCATCAAGGAAATTTCCGTGGTCTCGGAAACCATCGACACCCACGTCTACGAATCGAAGACCCTGGCCAAGGCCTTCGAGGAAATCACGGGCATCAAGGTGCGCCACGACATCATCCAGGAAGGCGACGTGGTGGAAAAGCTGCAAACCTCCATGCAGTCCGGCAAGAGCATCTATGACGGCTGGATTTCCGATTCCGACCTGATCGGCACCCACTACCGCTATGGCGCTGTGGAACCCCTGTCCGACTACATGGCCGCCAAGGGCAAGGAATTCACGAATCCGGGCCTGGACTTGAAAGATTTTATCGGCATCAGTTTTACGACGGCGCCGGACGGCAAGGTGTATCAATTGCCCGACCAGCAATTCGCCAACCTGTACTGGTTCCGCGCCGACTGGTTCGCACGCAAGGATTTGCAAGCCAAGTTCAAGGCCAAGTATGGCTACGAGCTGGGCGTGCCGCAGAACTGGTCCGCGTATGAAGACATCGCCGATTTCTTCACGAATGACGTGAAGGAGCTGGATGGCAAGAAAGTCTATGGCCACATGGATTACGGCAAGAAAGATCCTTCGCTGGGCTGGCGCTTCACCGATGCGTGGCTGTCGATGGCTGGCGCGGCCGACAAGGGCATTCCGAACGGCATGCCTGTCGACGAGTGGGGTATCAAGGTAGCGGCCGACAAGTGCACGCCCGTGGGCGCCTCGATGTCGCGCGGCGGCGCCACCAATTCGCCGGCGGCCGTGTTTGCGCTGACGAAATACATCGACTGGATGAAGAAATACGCGCCGCCGCAGGCGAACGGCATGAATTTCTCGGAATCGGGCCCCGTGCCGGCGCAGGGCGAAATCGCCCAGCAAATCTTCTGGTACACGGCATTTACGGCCGGCATGACGAAACCGGGCTTGCCAGTGGTCAACAAGGACGGCACGCCGAAATGGCGCATGGCGCCGTCGCCGCACGGTCCGTACTGGAAAGAGGGCATGCAGAACGGCTACCAGGACGTCGGTTCCTGGTTCCTGTTCAAGTCCACGCCGGACGACCGCAAGGCCGCCGCCTGGCTGTACGCGCAATTCGTTACCTCGAAAACCGTGTCGCTGAAGAAATCCATCGTCGGTCTGACTTTTATTCGCGACTCCGACATCCGCCACGATTATTTTACGAAGCACGCGAACGAGTACGGCGGCTTGATCGAGTTCTACCGCAGCCCCGCCCGCGTGGCGTGGACGCCGACCGGCAACAACGTGCCCGACTATCCGAAGCTGGCCCAGTTGTGGTGGAAGAACGTGGCCACGGCGATTACGGCGGAAAAAACGCCGCAAGCCGCCATGGATAACCTGGCCGAGGAAATGGATCAGGTCATGGCGCGATTGCAGCGGGCCGGCATGAAGGCGTGCGCACCCAAGCTCAATCCGAAGGTTGATCCGAACCAGTATCTGTCAGACCAGCATGCCCCATGGAAAAAGCTGGCGAATGAAAAGCCGAAGGGTGAAACGATTGCCTACGATAAATTATTGCAGGCTTGGAAAGAAGGCAAGGTAAGGTAGTCGTGTAAGCTTCTGCCGGGGCTGTCCCGAGGGCACGGAGCGAATCAGCTCCGTGCCTGTTTTTACCCGATTTTCGCACCACCAGACAATGACCAAATACATACTTGCTTTAGATCAGGGCACCACCAGTTCGCGCGCCATTTTGTTCGACCATGCGGGCCGGCCGCACGCCAGCGCGCAGCGCGAGTTTCGCCAGATTTTTCCCCAGCCGGGCTGGGTCGAGCATGACGCGAACGACATCTGGGCCTCGCAAGAGGCCGTACTGCAGCAGGTGTTGCGCGACAGCGGCGTGGCCGCATCCGACGTGGCCGCCATCGGCGTGACCAACCAGCGCGAAACGACGGTGCTGTGGGAACGCGCCACGGGCGCGCCCGTCGCCAACGCCATCGTCTGGCAAGACCGCAGAAACGCCGCTTACTGCGAGCAACTGGTCGAGCAGGGCCAGGCGGACGTGATCCAGCGCAAGACGGGTCTCGTGCTGGACGCCTACTTTTCCGCCACCAAACTGAAATGGCTGCTCGACAACGTTCCCGGCGCCCGCGCGCGCGCCGAACGGGGCGAGCTGGCCTTCGGCACCGTCGACAGCTGGCTGATCTACAAGATGAGCGGCGCCCACTTGACGGACACGAGCAACGCGGCGCGCACCATGCTGTTCAATATCCATACCTTGCAGTGGGATACGGACTTGCTGGCGCTGCTCGACATTCCCGCCTCCCTGCTGCCCGACGTCGTGCCATCGAGCGGCGTGGCGGCGCACACGCATGCCAACTTGCTGGGCGTGTCCGTGCCGATTGCCGGCATCGCGGGCGACCAGCAGGCGGCCACGTTCGGCCAAGCCTGCCTGAAACCGGGCATGGCAAAGAATACCTACGGCACCGGTTGCTTCATGCTGATGAACGTGGGCAAGCGCCCCTTGCCTTCGAAAAACCGGCTGTTGACGACGGTGGGCTGGAGCCTGGGTCCAGGATCGGATAAAACCGACTATTTGCTCGAAGGCAGCGCCTTTATCGCTGGCGCGGCCGTGCAATGGATGCGCGACGGCATCGGCATCATCCGCGACTCGTCCGAAGTGGAAGCCTTGGCCACCAGCGTGCCCGATTCGGGCGGCCTCGTCTTCGTGCCTGCGTTCGCGGGCCTGGGCGCGCCGTACTGGGACCCGTATGCGCGCGGCACCCTGATCGGCATCACGCGCGGCACGGGCAAGGCGCACATCGCGCGCGCGGCATTGGAGGGTGTGGCGTACCAGAACGTGGATGTGCTGTCCGCGATGCAGGACGACGCGGGCATCGCGCTATCCGAGCTGCGTGTGGACGGTGGCGCGGCCCGCAACGACATGCTGATGCAGTTCCAGGCAGACATATTAAATGTGCCCGTGGTGCGTCCCGTGGTGACGGAAACGACGGCCCTGGGCGCCGCCTACCTGGCGGGACTGGCCGTGGGTTTCTGGGACTCGCAGGAAGAAATCGCCGCCCAGTGGCAGGTGGGACGCCGCTTCGAACCGGCCATGGCGGCCGACGAGCGCCTGACGCGCTTGCATAAATGGCAGCGTGCCGTCGAACGGTCGCGCGACTGGGGCGAGTGAGCCAGGGAATCAGCCGGGATCAGGGCCGCACGAAATAAACGGCGTAGCCCACCGTTTCGCGCGGCACCGAATACAGGTCGCGCAGCTCGAAATAGGACGCATGCACGTTGGCGCTGACGGCGATGCCGCTGCGCTCCAAAGCCAGCCGGAAGCGGGGCACGTGGAAATATTGCGTGGCCACCATGGCCGTGCTCCAGCCGTGCTCGCGCATTAGCGTAGTCGTATTGCGGGCCGTGGCCTCCGTGGTCCAGCCTTGATTATCCTCAATGATGGCGTTGGCCGGCACGCCGCGCGACTGCAGGTAGCGGGCCATCGATGCGGCCTCATCAAAACCTTCCTTGCCCGTTGCCCCGCTGACGAGGATGCGCGGCGCCCGGTGTGCCTGGAATTGCTGGAGCGCCACGTCGAGCCGTGCCTGCAGGCGGGGGCTGGGCGTGCCGTCGGGCAGGATCGTGTTGCCGGGCACGACGATCACGTCGGCGGGTGCCAGCTTGTCGTTGAGTCCGGCCAGCACCAGGGCGGCGGTGGCCAGCAGGAAAGTGATCAGCGCCAGCAGGGCGGTCCATCGTATTGTTCGCATCGCTATGCATCCAGCAGGTTTTTCGTGAGCGCGACTGTAGCAGATGGCGGATGACTTGCGCGTTCTCAAGCCGGCGCAGGGGGATATTCGTCCATGCTAAGCTTGGTGATATGGCAACCCGGTGTGCCACCCCTCTGCATTGGAGAACCCGCATGACAGCCGTATCCAGCATCCTGATCGCCATGGCCTTCGCCGCGCAGGCGGGGCAGTCCGACCCTTCGAACCAGTATGACCGCTCCGGATCCGCCGGGCGCGGCGACGATATCCAGCTCGTTTGCTATGGCGAGGCGGAAAAGATCACCATGGAAAACCGTTCCGGCATGGAGTGGGACAACGACAGGCACAAGTATGTGCAGAAATCCACGCTGGAGACGGGCAAGAGCAATTTCGATACGGCCGTGAATGTTTCCATTCACGGCAGCGCGGCGCAAATCCGCTTGACGAAGCAGCTGATTCCACCGATTCATGCCGACAGCAACGATGGCTGGTGGGACGTGATGGATCTGGTCGTCGGTCACGATGAAATCCGCGGTCGTTTCCAGCTGAACGCCTTGAATCGTCCTACCCTCGTGATCAACCGCCGCAGCGGCGTGATCACGGTCGATGGCTTGATCAAGTTCAGCGGCCGCTGCGACGCCGATGACGGGCACCGGCGCTTTTAATCTCCGTACTTAGGCGGCGCTGGCCGCCTTGCGCGCGCGCTGGTTCGACAGGTAGATATTGTCCTTTTCCAGCGGCTTGCCTTCGCGCACGGCAGCGAGCCAGTCCTGCGTGCTGACGACGGCGGCGAAATTCGAGTGGAACACGGCGCTGAACACGCGGTGGATTTCCTCGGCGCTGGCCGTGCCGCCCGCGTTGCTATACGGCAGGGTACCCGTGGCGTCCTGCAGGAATTCGACTTGCAAGCCGTCGTGGGCGGCGTGGAAGATCGTGGCGGCGTCGCAATTGTGCGTCATGTAGCCGACCACCGTCAGGGTGTCGATGCCGTGGCTGCCCAGCCAGGCCCGCAAGTCCGTGCCCGCGAAGGCGCTGCCCATGACCTTGTTGATGCGGTGGTCGGCGGCAAAGGCGGCCACTTGCGGATGCAGCTGCCAGCCGTCGCTGCCCTTGGCAAAGATGGGGGAGGCTTCCGGCGCATCGTGCTGGACGACGATGACGGGCACGCTGGCGGCACGCGCGGCAGCCATGGCGGTGACGATGTTGGGCAGGGAAATATCGACGGATGGATATTCGATGGGCATGTCGCCCGTAAAGTATTCATTTTGCACGTCGATGACGAGCAGGGCGCGGCGTGGGGCGGTGGAAGCGTGGGTGGACATGGTTTCTCCTGGAACGGTTGAAAGAGGATGGACTTCCTCGATACCGCCATTCTCAGGCCGGACCTTGCAAACAAAAAGTGGCCTGAAGGCCTATGTGCGATAAAATCGGGCCATGCCTATTCTCTCTTCCACTCCCCTGACCATTGCCGTGATTGCCTTCGACGGCATGACGCCCTTCCACTTGTCCGTGCCTTGCCTCGTGTTTGGCGCCCAGACGGACGAGACCGACTTGCCGCCTTTCCACGTGCGCGTGTGCGCCGCCGATCCCGCGCCCTTGCGCACGGCGGCCGGCTTCGGCATCACGCCCGAGTTCGGCCTGGAAGGGCTGGATGGGGCCGATATCGTCATCATGCCGGCCTGGCACGACGATTGCCGCGATGCGCCGCCGCCCCTGGTCGCGGCGTTGCAGGCGGCCAGCCGGCGCGGCGCGCGCATGGTGGGGCTGTGCCTGGGCGCGTTTCCCCTGGCGCAGGCGGGCTTGTTGGATGGCAAGTGCGCGGCCACGCACTGGGGCATGGCGGAGCGGCTGGCGGCCCGCTATCCCAGAGTCAGGGTGGACCGGGAAGTGCTGTACGTGGACGATGGCGGCGTGCTGACGTCGGCCGGCGTGGCGGCCGGCCTCGACTGTTGCCTGTATCTGCTGCGCCAGCTGGCTGGCGCCGAGGTGGCCAACCGGGTGGCGCGCCGGCTGCTGGTGGCGCCGCACCGCCAGGGCGGGCAGGCGCAATTCATCGAGCGCCCGCTGCCCGTGTCCGGCAGTGAAGGGCGCTTCGCCGAGGTGCTGGCTTGCGTGACGGCCAATCTGGGCATACCCCACAGCATCGACGCGCTGGCCGAACGGGCCGCCATGAGCCGGCGCAACTTCACGCGCCATTTCCGCCAGGCGACGGGCACGTCGTTCAAGCAGTGGCTGCTGAACCAGCGTCTTGCGCATGCGCAAGGCTTGCTGGAAAAGAGCGGGGCCTCGATCGACCTCGTGGCGCAGGAGGCCGGCTTCGGCACGGCCCTGTCCTTGCGCCAGCACTTTCGGGCGAACCTGCAGACGTCGCCATCGGCGTACCGCAAGCTGTTCCGGCAGCAGCTAGGCCAGCTCGCTTGACCAGAGCAGCGCCGGGTCCCGGCTGCCCTGGGGCAGCAGTGCGCTGACGGCGATTTGCCGCGCGATGAAGGCGGCCGGGTCGAAGGCATGGCGTTCCTGGAAGGAAACGGTTTCCGCGCTCATCAGTTCGGCATAGGTTTGCATCAAGGTCGAGGCGCAGCGGTAATCGCCTTGCTCAAGATACGTGTCGATGGCGGCCAGCAGCACGGGGTAATCCGCATTGTCCTTGCTGCCGCCGAAGTTGAACGACAGTTGCCCGCAGGCACGCCAGATTGGGTCGATTTCCCCTTCCGGCACCGGCTGCGTGCGCAGCCATTGCAAGGCTCTCAAGGGCGGGCCGCCGAACGAGGGGGGCGAGATGATGGCCTGGATCGCCACCTTGACGGCCTCATCGATTCTTCCCGCGCGCACATATTGGCCGTGCAGCAGCGCCAGCGCATCCGTGTATTCGGGCAGGAGGGCCAGCGCCGCTTCCAGCAGCGCGATGGCCGCGTCCGGGTTGCGCTGGGCGATCAATTCCTTGGCTGCCAGGAAGGCGGCGCGCGGTGAGGCGGGGTCGTCGGCCAAGGTGGGCAGCGCCACGTAGCCGTCTTCGTCTTCGTCTTCAGCGTCGCCGGCTGCCGCATGGGCGCGCAGGAAAGCGGCCAGGCTGGAAAAATTCGGCTGCAAGCGCCATTCGTCATGCCACGTTTCGACGACGATCGGTTCGGATGCTTCGCGGCCGATGGGCCAGTACAGGCCGAACGTGTCGCCATTGCCCAGCGCGCCTTCGAAGAAGGGATTGAAGCCGAGCGGCGGGTAGGGTGCGCTGTGTTGCCAGTCTTGTTCCACCGAGATGTGGGCGAGTTGTGCAGGTAGTAGCATGGAAGTGGCAGAGGAAAAAACGCCAGTGTAGAGCAAGCGGGCGCTACTGGCGCGCACCGTCGGAGCGTGTGGCGGCACGCCAGGCCTGGGGCATTGCCGTGCTGATAATCGCCGTGCTGATAAAATAATTGCTTCTTCGCCCAGGCCGGCCCCCATGTCCAGCACCCCCCATCCTGCCATCGACCTCAGCTTTCGTAGCTACGCGGAAATCGGCGCGCCGAACCGGCATGACTTCGTGCAGCTGGTGCTGCCCCTGCACGGCCAGTTGCTGCTGGATATCGACGGCAAGCAGGGCAAGGTGGATGCGCAGCAGGGCGTGGTGATCCCGGCCAGTACCTGGCACGCCCAGCATAGCCGGGTGGCCAACCACTCGATCATTCTCGACGTGGATGCGGCGGCCGTGGAGCAGGGCAGCTGGGGCCGCCTGCTGGAGCGGCCGTATGCGGCGCTGGGGCCGGGGGCCCGCAAGCTGATCGAATACCTGGGCATCATGGCGGGGCAGCAGGCGCTGACGCCGGCCGTCATCCAGGGCTGGACACCGCTGCTGCTGGACACCTTGCTGCAGACCGCGCCGCAGGCCCGCTCGCGGCTGGCCGCGCTGCTGGCGCGCGTGCAGGCCGAGCCTGGCTTGCCCTGGTCGACGGCATCGATGGCGCGCTTTGCCAATCTCAGCGTCAGTCGCCTGCATGCACTGTTCCGCGAAGAAATGGATACCAGTCCGCATGCCTGGCTACAGCAGCAGCGGATAGGGCGGGCCTGCGACTTGCTCACCGCCAGCGACGCCAGCATTGCCGAGATCGCGCTGGCGGCCGGCTTTTCCGAGCAAAGCGCGCTGACGCGGGCCATGCGCGACAGCATCGACGCCACGCCAGCCGCTTACCGGCGCCAACGTCGCGAGAACCGGTCAAAAACGCAGTAGATGGCGCCAAGAACGGGCGCGCCGCAGCGGCCACAATCTCCTTTTCGGGAGATTGACTATGTTGCAAAAAAATAAGACCCGCCTGGGCATGCTGGCCGGTATCGCTGCGGGCGCGCTGTGGGGCCTGGTGTTCCTGGCGCCGGCGCTGCTGCCCGCGTTCCAGCCGCTGGAATTGTCGGTGGGCCGCTACCTGGCCTACGGCCTGATCGCGGCCGTGCTGGTCGCGCCGTCGTGGCGGCGCCTGCTGCGCAGCCTGGGCTGGCGCGAATGGCGGGGCTTGATCTGGCTCAGCCTGACCGGCAACATCATCTATTACGTGCTGCTGGCCAGCGCCGTGCAGACGGGCGGGGTGGCCATGACGTCGATGGTGATCGGCCTGTTGCCGCTGGTCGTCACCGTGGTCGGCAGCCGCGACCACGATGCCGTGCCGCTGCGCAAGCTGCTCCCTTCGTTGCTGCTCAGCGGTGCCGGCTTGTTGTGCATCAGCTGGCAGTCGCTCGCGCATCCCGGCCATGCATCGCTGCTGGGACTGTTGTGCGCGCTGGCGGCGCTGCTGTCGTGGACGGTGTATGCCGTCGGCAACAGCCGCTGGCTGGGGCGCTTGCGCGCGGTGTCGGCACAGGAGTGGAATCTGTTGACGGGCGTGGTGACGGGCGCCGCCGCATTGCTGCTGGCGATTCCCGTCGCGCTTGCGGCACCGGCCGCGCATGGCGGCACGGCATGGCTGCAGTTTGCCGGCCTCGTGACGGGCGTGGCGCTGTTGTGTTCAGTCGTCGGCAACGGCTTGTGGAACTACGCCAGCCGCGTGCTGCCGCTGACCTTGACGGGGCAGATGATCGTCTTTGAATTCCTGTTTGCCCTGTTGTACGGCTATGCGTGGGAGCGGCGCTGGCCCACCGCGGCGGAATCTGCGGCGACGGCGCTGCTGCTGGCGGGTGTGCTGGCTTGCGCGGTGGCGCACCGGCCGCAGCGGGCGGCCAGCGCGGCGACGGCCCGGGCGGCATAAGGCGCGGCGCGGGCCAGGCCCTTCAGTCGCGTTCCGGCACCGGCACGTTGAAGCCGTTCAGCGTCGTCGATACCAGTGCGTACAGGCCCACGAGGTAGATCAGCTCGTTGATGCCATGCTGGCCGAAGGTGGCCAGCGCCAGGCGGTACAGCGGCTCCGGCAGCGTGCTGCCACGGCTGAGCGCGTAGGCCAGGTCGTAGGCCACGCTTTCCTGCTTGTCCAGGTCGAGCGGCTTGACGTCCGCTACCAGCGTGGCGAGGCGCTCGGCAGGCATGCCTTCGCGCTCCGCGACGGCGATGTGGGCGTAGATTTCATAGGCGGCGTTGTAGCGCGCGCCAACCACCAGGATGGCAATCTGGCGCACCTTGTCGGGCAGCGTGGCGTTGGCCGTCATGGCCAGGGTCAGGTTCCAGATCGCCTTGCCGATGGCCGGTTCGTGCAGCCACGGATTCCACGGCCCCATCAGGGCGCCATCTTCGCGCACGGCGATGAAATCGTTGAAATTGCTGGTGATGCCTTTGCGCATATCGTCGTACAGCGGCTTTTGTTCGGGCGTCAGGTCTTTCGGAGCGATCAGGGGCAGGCGCATGGAAACTCCTTGCAGGGTAGGTGGCGGTGGGCGGCGGGAGCCAGCAGCCAGTATAGCCATCTGGCTGGCGGCTGCCTTACGCTGTCGCACACGTGCGCGGCCTGCGCCTACCTGCGCGGCTCGTGGATGCGGAACTTCTTGACGATGCCAGCCTGGTCGAACATGACGGCCACTTCGCGCGTGCCTTTTTCGCCCAGCAGGGGGATCAGCCGCGTCACGCTGGGCGTTTTCAGCTGGTTCTTGTAAACCCAGACTTCATAGCCGGGATCGAAGCTGACGACGGTGGCGTTTCCCAGGGCCGCGTCGAGGTCGAGGCGGGTGGTCTTGCCGACCTTGATGTTTTGATAGATGGCGCCATTGTCCGGCGCGCGGTTGACCTTGTATTCACTGGCGGTGCACATGGCCACGGCCAGGCCCGCGAGGCAGGAAGCTGCCAGTTTTATCAATGTGTTCATATGGACTCCCAGTGTGCATCACTGCTTCCAATCTCAGAGGGGACGGGCGTGATGTCAGGAGGGAGTGTGCTTGTGTCGCCGCGAATGTGCTACAAGATTATACAAAGGTGCAAAATTTGATGCTGTCGGTACCGGCAGGCGGTACCTTCAGCGATTTTGCAGCACGTCGGTCGACAGCGCCAGGGTTTCCTTGATTTCTTCCATCACCACATAGCTCTTCGATTGCGCGGCGCCCGGCAACTGCAGCAGCATGTCGCCCAGCAACTTGCGGTACTCGGCCATTTCATGGATGCGCGCCTTGATCAGGTAATCGAAGTCGCCCGACACCAGGTGGCATTCCTGCACTTCGGGAATCTGCAGCACTTCGCGGCGGAACTGCTCGAAGGCGGACGCGGATTTTTGATTCAGCGTAATCTCTACAAAGACGAGCAGCTTGGCGCCCAGCGCGGCCGGGTTCACCTTGGCGTGGTAGCCCGTGATGACGCCGTCGCGCTCCATGCGCTTGACCCGCTCGATGCAGGGCGTGATGGACAATCCCACCTGTTCGCCCAGGTCTTTCATCGAGATGCGGCCATCCTGTTGCAGGATGCGCAGGATGTGGCGATCCAGCTTGTCGAGGCCACGTGCCGATTCTTTAAGGATTCTCATGATTTATTGCTGAATATCTCGATTTATACGTGAACAAATACTGGCTCTTTCCCAATATGATAGCGGTTAATCTGGCGTCAGCCTAAAAAAATATAATGAGGAAACTATGCGTATTGTGATTCTGGGTAGCGGCGTCATCGGCGTCACCAGTGCTTACTATCTGGCCAAGGCAGGACATGAGGTGACCGTCATCGACCGCCAGCCGGGCCCGGCACTGGAAACCAGCTTCGCGAATGCGGGGCAAATCTCGCCCGGCTACGCTTCGCCATGGGCTGCGCCCGGCATTCCCCTGAAGGCCGTGAAGTGGATGATGCAGCGCCACGCGCCCCTGGCCATCTCGCTCGACGGCAGCGCCGCCCAGCTCAAATGGATGTGGCAGATGTTGCGTAATTGCACACCGGAAGCGTATGCCGTAAACAAGGAACGCATGGTGCGCCTGGCTGAATACAGCCGCGACTGCTTCAAGGTGCTGCGCGCCGAGGCCGGCATCACGTATGAAGGCCGCCAGCAAGGCACGATGCAATTGTTCCGCACCGAAAAACAATACAACGACGCCGCCAAGGATATCGAAGTATTGAAAGACGCGGGCGTGCCGTACGAAGTGCTGCAGCGCAACGAACTGTCGCGCGCCGAGCCGGCCCTGGAAGCGGTCAAGGATAAACTGTTCGGCGGCTTGCGCCTGCCCAACGATGAAACGGGCGATTGCCAGCTGTTTACCACCCGCCTGTCCGAGATGGCCGAGGCGCTGGGCGTGAAGTTCCGTTATGGCGTGTCCATCGATGCCTTGCTGACACAGGGCGACGAAATTGCTGGCGTGCAATGCGGCGCGGAAATCGTCAAGGCCGATTCCTATGTCGTGGCGCTCGGTTCCTACTCGACGGGCTTCATGAAGCCGCTGCTGGACATTCCCGTGTATCCATTGAAGGGCTATTCGATCACCGTGCCTATCGTTAACGCGGCCAAGGCGCCCGTGTCGACCATCCTCGATGAAACCTACAAGATCGCCGTCACGCGTTTCGACGACCGCATCCGCGTGGGCGGCATGGCGGAAATCGCCGGCTACAACCTGAACCTGAACCCGCGCCGCCGCGAAACCCTGGAAATGGTCGTCAACGACCTGTTCCCCGGCGGCGGCAACACGGCCGAGGCTACTTTCTGGACGGGCTTGCGCCCGATGACGCCGGACGGCACGCCGATCGTCGGCCGTACGCCGCTGCGCAACCTGTTCCTGAACACGGGCCACGGCACTCTGGGCTGGACCATGTCCTGCGGTTCGGCGCAATTGCTGGCCGACCTGATGTCGTCGAAAAAGCCGGCCATCCTGGCCGACGACCTGTCCGTCAGCCGCTACAGCGGCGCGCAGGGCAATGGCAAACTGCAACACGCGGTGGCTTGAGATGGGGGCCAGCATGCCTCCCAAGGAACGTAGCGGCGCCATCCTGACGGTGGACCTCGATGCCGTGCGCGCCAACTACCGCTTGCTGCGCGACAAGGCGCACCCGGCCGCCTGTTCGGCCGTCGTCAAATCCGACGCCTATGGCCTGGGCGCCGCACAAGTGGGCGCGGCCCTGTATGAAGAAGGTTGCCGCCACTTTTTCGTGGCGCACCTGGAAGAGGGCATCAGCCTGCGCCCGCACGTGGCGCCGGACGCGTCCATCTTCGTGCTGCACGGCCCGCCCGTCGGCACGGAAGGCGAATTCACGGCCCATGGCTTGACGCCCGTGCTCAACAGCGAGCCGCAGGTGGCGGGCTGGCGCGCGCATGCAAAAGCGCTGGGCAGCACCCTGGACGCCATCGTGCAAGTCGATACGGGCATGTCGCGCATGGGCTTGTCGCCGCAGGAAATCGACGCCTGGCTGCTGGATCCGCACTTTCTTGACGGCATCAAGGTGCGTTACCTGATGAGCCACCTGGCGTGCGCCGACGAGCGGAGCAACCCCATGAATGGCGAGCAGCTGGCCCGTTTCATCGCCATCCGCGCCCGTTTGCCGCAGTACCGCGCCAGCCTGGCCAATTCCTCGGGCATCTTTTTGTCGCCCGATTACCACTTCGACCTGGTGCGCCCGGGCGCGGCCCTGTACGGCATCGGGCCGCAGGGCGGCGAGCCGAATCCCCTGCGCTCGGTCGTGCGCCTGCAAGGCAAGGTCTTGCAGACGCGCACGATTGCCGCCGGCGACCACGTGGGCTACAGCCGCCGCTACACGGCCAGCGAGCCGCGCCAGGTGGCGACGGTGTCCGTTGGCTACGCCGATGGCTGGCTGCGCAGCATGAGCAACCAGGGCCTGGCCATCGTCGACGGCGTGAAAGTGCCGCAGATCGGCGCCATCTCGATGGATTCCATCACCCTCGACGTGAGCGCCATCGCCGGCGACCGCGTTGCGCCGGGCAGCCTGGTCGACCTGATCTGCGCCGAACACCCGGTCGACGCCGTGGCGGCCATGGCCAATACCATCGGCTACGAGGTGCTGACGAACCTGGGTGGGCGCTATTACCGCGAGTACCAGGGCCTGGCTGGCGGCGCACGCTAAGCAGCGCAAACCCCATGATTGTGTGGCAAGATAGTCCTGCAGTGAAGTTCACTCCAGGGCTATTTTTTCACCATCATCGGGGATATATATGAGTCAATATAACGTTGCTATCATTGTCGGCAGCTTGCGCAAGGATTCCTTCAACCGCAAGCTGGCCGACGCCATCATCAAGCTGGCGCCGCCCGAGTTTTCCTTCAAGCACATCGAAATCGGCGACTTGCCGCTGTACGACCAGGATGACGACGGTGCGCAGTCCGAGCAGGTGCTGCGCCTGAAATCCGAAATTTCCGCATCGCAAGCCTTGCTGTTTCTCACCCCCGAATACAACCGCTCGATTCCCGGCGTGCTGAAAAACGCCCTCGACCAGGGCTCGCGCCCGTACGGCCAGAGCGTGTGGGGCGGCAAGCCGGGCGCCGTGCTCGGCGTTTCCGTCGGCGCCACGGGCACGGCCCTGGCGCAGCAGCATTTGCGCAATGTGCTGGCCTACCTGGACGTGCCGCTGCTGGGGCAGCCAGAAATGTTTATCCAGGCCAAGGAAGGCCTGTTCGACGAGCATGGCGGCATCGGCCCGGCCAGCCTGGGTTTCTTCCAGGGCTGGATGCAGCGCTACGTGGACTGGGTCCGCAAGCACGCCATCCACGCTTGATGCATGTCAAGGCGGCAACGCTCGGCGTTGCCGCTTGTACACATTCTTTGACCATTGATGCCAAGATTTCAATATTGGCACGGGTGTCTCGGTATAATGCGCCCTTTCTTTAGCGCAATACTTCTTCTTGTCGACCCCATGTGGACTAAACCTGTTCTGCGCATGAATTTGCGCCGCTTGATCGTGCTCGTGGCCTTTACCAGCGCCCTGGTGTCCCTGGCCAATACCTTCTACGCCAGCTACAGCGTGCAGCGCCAGCTGCTGATCGATACCACCCTGGAAGCGAACCACGCGTATGCGAGCAAGCTGGCCAGCACGGCCGAGGATTTCCTGCAGTCGGCGCGACAGCAGCTGGCCTACAGCGCGGGCGGCCTGCCTTCGCGCATGGGCGACGAGCAATGGCTGACGGACGAGGCGCAACGCCTGCGCCTGCAAACGAACAGTTTCAATTCCGTGCTCATCGTCGACGCCCAGGGCAAGGTGCTGGGCGTGTCGCCGGAAACCCTGGCCCTGAAAAACCGCACGCTCGATTCGGTCGGCGCCATCCAGGCGCTGCGCGAGCGGCGTCCGCTGGTGACGCAGCCGTACGTGTCGTCGGCCGGCAACCTGGTCGTGTTCATTTCGCATCCCATCCTGGGCAAGGATGGCCGCTACCTGGGCTACGTGGGCGGCAGCATTTACCTGAAACAGAAAAACATCCTGTACACCATGCTGGGCCAGCATTACTACCGCGACGGCTCCTACCTGTACGTGGTCGACCAGAACCGGCGCCTGCTGTACCACCCGGACCCCGACCGCCTGGGTGACGTGGCCGGCAGCAATGACGTCATCGACGCCATCATCGCGCAGCAGGGCGGCGGCAACCGGCGCATGAACAACAGCCTGGGCGTGGACATGCTGGCCGGCTACGCCATCATGCCGTCGACGGGCTGGGGCATCGTGGCGCAGCGCCCGACGGCCATGACCCTGGCTCCGCTGAACCAGCTGATGGCGAACACGGTATGGCATTCCTTGCCCATCGCCTTGCTGAGCCTGCCATTCATCTGGTGGCTGGCCAGCCTGATTTCGCGCCCCCTGGTGCAGCTGGCCGAAGGCGCGAGGCGCATGGATGCGCCCGGAACGGCCGAGCACATCGCCGCCATCCGCTCGTGGTATGTGGAGGCGGCGCAAATCAAGAAAGCCTTGCTGAAAGGCTTGGCATTGTTGCAGAACAAGATCGGCAAGTTGAAGACCGATGTGCAGACGGACCCGCTGACGGGCCTGTCGAACCGGCGCGGCATGGCGGCGGCGCTGGAAGCGTGGCAGGCGCAGGCGCGGCCGTTTTCCGTCATCGCCATCGACATCGACCATTTCAAGCAAGTCAACGACCGTTGGGGCCATGCCGTAGGCGACGAAGTCATCCTGCGACTGGCGCAGCTGATGCGCGCCTGTTCGCGCGATGCCGACGTGCTGTGCCGCAATGGCGGCGATGAATTCATCATGCTGCTGCCCGATGCCGACCTCGACGTGGCCATGCAGGTGGCCGAGCGCCTGCGCGCCAAGGTGGCCGCCGCCGTGATTCCTGGCGCGGGCCTGGTCACGATATCGCTGGGCGTCGTGTCGTCGGAACAGGAAGCGGGCAGTACGGACGCCGTGCTGCGCGCCGCCGATGCGGCCCTGTACGTGGCCAAGGAAAACGGCCGCAATTGCGTGGGCATCACGGAGCCCGCCTGAGGCGGTTTTCCGTTGGACCGGTTTGATCTTGTCATTCGGCAAACGTCAAACTGATCCTATGTTTTCTCCCGTTTCTGAGTCTGTTATGTTTTACCCGGAAAGCCTAGAGTGGAGGCCTGGGTAAAACAGACGTCACACGTCGGGAAGGCAACACATGTTAGGGCTTACGGCACTGGAACTGGCGCGCGTCCAGTTCGGCTTCACCATCTCGTTCCACATCATTTTTCCTGCAATCACGATCGGCCTGGCCAGTTACCTGACGGTGCTGGAAGCGGCGTGGCTGCGCACGCAGGACGGCGTGTACCGCGACCTGTACCATTTCTGGTCGAAGATTTTCGCCGTCAACTTCGGCATGGGCGTCGTTTCCGGCCTCGTCATGGCGTACCAGTTCGGCACCAACTGGAGTTTCTTTTCCGATTACGCGGGCAGCATCACGGGGCCGCTGCTGGCCTATGAAGTGCTGACGGCCTTCTTCCTGGAAGCGGGCTTCCTCGGCGTGATGCTGTTCGGCTGGCACCGCGTGGGGCCCGGCCTGCACATGTTCGCCACGGCCATGGTGGCGCTGGGTACCCTGATCTCGGCCACGTGGATCATCGCCTCGAACAGCTGGATGCAGACGCCGCAGGGCCATGAAATCATCGACGGGCGCGTCGTGCCCGTGGACTGGCTGGCCGTCATCTTCAATCCCTCGTTCCCGTACCGGCTGCTGCACATGAGCGTGGCCGCCTTCCTCGCCACGGCCTTGCTGGTGGTGGCGTCGGCCGCCTGGCATTTGCTGCGCGGCAACGACAATGCGGCCATCCGCAAGATGATGACCATGGGCTTGTCCATGCTGCTGGTCGTCGCGCCCATCCAGGCCGTCATCGGCGACGTGCACGGCTTGAATACCCTCGAGCACCAGCCGGCCAAGCTGGCCGCCATGGAAGGCCACTGGGAAAACACGGGCAACGAAGGCACGCCGCTGATCCTGTTCGGCTGGCCCGACATGGCGCGCGAAGAAACCCTGTACAAGGTGGAAATCCCCCGCTTGGGCGGCCTGATCCTCGCACACGACTGGAATGGCACGATTCCCGCCCTGAAGGAATTCGCGCCGCGCGACCGGCCCCCTTCCGCCGTCGTATTCTGGTCGTTCCGCCTGATGGCGGGGCTGGGCATGCTGATGATTGCGCTGGGCATCTGGAGCGCATGGTTGCGCTGGCGCAATACCTTGTGGCGTTCGCGCCTGTTCCTGCGTTGCGCCCTGTGGATGGGGCCGAGCGGACTAGTGGCCATGCTGGCCGGCTGGTACACGACGGAAATCGGCCGCCAGCCGTGGACCGTGTACGGCTTGCTGCGCACGGAAGACGCCGTCTCGGCCCACGGCGCCACGCAGCTGGGCATCACCTTGCTGTTGTTCATCGTCATCTATTTTGCCGTGTTCGGCACGGGCATCGGTTACCTGCTGCGCCTGATCCGGGTGGGGCCGCAGCCGCACGAAGGGGAGAGCGTCGAGCATGGCGGCCCCGGCCAGGAACGTACGCCTGCACGGCCGATGTCGGCCGCGCATCTGGAAGAGCAAGCGCAAGGAGGACATTCGCATGGGCATTGATCTGCCGCTACTGTGGGCCATTATTATCCTGTTCAGCATCATGATGTACGTGGTGATGGATGGCTTCGACCTGGGCATCGGTATCCTGTATCCGTTTTTCCAGGACAAGAGCGAGCGCGACGTGATGATGAATACGGTGGCGCCCGTCTGGGATGGCAATGAAACCTGGCTGGTGCTGGGCGGCGCCGGCATGCTGGCGGCCTTTCCGCTCGCGTATTCCGTCGTGCTCAGCGCCTGCTATCTGCCGCTCAGCTTCATGCTGATGGGCCTGATCTTCCGCGGCGTGGCCTTCGAATTCCGCTTCAAGGCGCGCGAGCACGAGCGCCACGTGTGGGACAAGGCCTTTATCGCCGGCTCGGTGGCGGCCGCCTTCTTCCAGGGCGTGACCCTGGGCGCCTATATCCAGGGCATGCCGGTGCTCAACCGCAGCTATGCGGGCGGCGCGCTGGACTGGCTCACGCCGTTTTCCCTGTTCACGGGCGCCGGGCTGGTGGCGGCGTATGCCTTGCTGGGCAGCACCTGGCTGATCATGAAGACGCAGGGCGGCCTGCAGGCGCGCGCCGTACGCCTCACGCGCGTGCTCGTCTGGCTGCTGCTGGGCGTGATCGCCGTCATCAGCGTCTGGACGCCGCTGGTCGACCCGGCCATCGCCGCGCGCTGGTTTGCGCTGCCGCAATTGTTCTGGTTTCTGCCCGTGCCGCTGCTGGTGCTGGGCGCGGGCTGGCTGCTGCTGCGCTCCCTGCGGCAGGGGCGGCAGGCGGCGCCGTTCCTGTGCACGCTGGCGCTCGTCTTCCTCGGCTACACGGGCCTGGGCATCAGCGTGTGGCCGCACATCATCCCGCCATCGGTCTCGATCTGGGAAGCGTCGTCGCCGCCGCAAAGCCAGGGCTTTACGCTGGTGGGCGCGCTGTTCATCATTCCCGTGATCCTGATGTATACGGTGTGGTCATATTATGTGTTTCGTGGCAAAGTCCTGCCGGAAGATGGGTATCACTGATGCAAGGACAACAGACATGGTGGAAACGACTGGCCTGGATGGCCGGCCTCTGGCTGGCCAGCGCGGCGACGCTGGGCTTGGCGGCTTGGGCGATGCGCCTGCTGATGCGGGTGGCGGGGATGGGCAGCTGATGGCGGACGGCCAAGCATCCGGCATCCGCTGCGAGGTCGGCGGCCGGCGCCATCCGCTGGCCTTCCTCGGCTGTCGCGGACTCAATTACGGCCAGCACAGCGCGCTGCCGCTGCATCCGTTCCGCCTGAGCGTGCCGGAAACGGCGCTGGCGGGCTTGCTCGACGAGCCGTTCAACAGTTTTCTCCAGACTTGCCGCGAAGACGATTTGCAGTACGAGGAAAGCGACTTGCCCGAGCTGATGCATGCCGGCTATCCCGACATCACGGCCATGCTGGCGGGCCACCGGCCGCTGCTGGCCGGGATGCTGCTCGACTTCATGATCGGCGACATGATGGATGCGATCGGGCGCGCCAGCGGCTACCGGCCCCTGCACGCGCGCTACTGGGGCGATGTCGAGGCGGCGGACGCCCGCGCGTACTTCACCGTCAATCAAGTGCAGACCGTGTCGTTTGCCGATGGCCAGGTCATCTTCGAAGGGCAGGGCTACTACGGCGTGTACGTAATCTGGCTGACGCATGGCCGGCGAGCGTGAATAGGGACTTGACCTTCCTCATGTGGGAAGGTTTATAGTTGCGCCATGAACCGTGCCTTTTCCCGCTTTCTCGCCCGCTCGCTGCTCTGGCTGCTGGCCGTCACGCTGCCCATGCAGGGCTTTGCGTCGGCCATGCGCAGCTGCTGCGTGGACGAGCTGGCGGCGGTGGTCACGGTTGCCGTCGAGGCGCTGCCAACGCCCCAGTGCCACAGTATGGCCGACATGACCGACATGCTGGTGGCGGACCAGCCGATGAAAATGGCCATGGACGATGGCGGCGCCATGCACCATGGCCACGATTGCAGCAACCATGGCGCTTGCACCGTGGGCGCCGCGGCGCCGCCCGGCATGCCGCCCCTGCATGCCCTGACCCTGCGCGCGCCGCCCCCGGCGCTGGCGCCCGATTCCCTGTTCGCCGGGCATATCCCGTCCGGTCCCGAACGTCCCCCGAGAAGCACGCGCTCCGCCTGACCGCCCGTTGAACCTGGCGGTGCCGCCGTCGCACGTCCCTGCAGCTTGTATCGTGCACCGTGCTCCGGCCGCGCCAGCGTTCCAGTCGCGCGCCCGCCGCGCCATACCCTGTTCTTCAAGGAATATCATGAAATACCTGTTCAGCTTTGCGCTGGCTGTGCTGCCGCTGGCCGCCGCAGCGCAGTCACAGCCCGCCCCGCAAGAGGCGCAAGCCTCCGTGCCGGCCACCACTTACCGCTCCGCCTTCGCCGGCTACCGTCCCGCCGCCGAGGACGACGCCACGCCCGACCAGGCCTGGCGCGCCGTCAACGACAAGGTCGGCAAGGCCGGCGGCCACATGGGCATGATGAAGATGGACGGCCACAAGATGGAAGGCCATGCTATGAAAGGCCACACGATGCCGATGGATAAGCCCAGCCCCAAGCCCGATGCCCAGCCGGCCCCGCAACATCTGCACGAAGGACACTGACATGCCACGTTTCACCAAATCAACTTGCCTCACGCCGCTGGCGCTGGCGGCCGTCCTGCTGCTCAGCGGCTGCGCCAGCTTCAGCGCCGATGGCGGCATGCAGGCCGTGTCCGCGCTGGCCGACGCCCGCACGGGCGCGCCCGACGCGCTGGCCGACAAGGGCGGCGAGGAAAAACTGGCGGCCTTGCTGGCCCAGCCCCTGGACGCGGACAGCGCCGTGCGCATCGCCCTGATGAACAACCACGGCATGAAGGTGGCGCTGGCCGAACTGGGCGCGTCCGAGGCGGACCTGGTACAAGCGGGGCGCTTGCGCAATCCCGGCCTGTCGTTCGGCCGTTCGCATGGCAGTCACGGCAATGAAATCGACCGCGGCGTCAGCTTCGACCTGGCCGGCTTGCTGACCATGCCGATGCGCGTGAACATCGAACGGGGTCGTTTCGAGCAAGCCAAGCTGCAAGCGGCCGGCAGCGCCGTGCAACTGGCGTCGGATACGCGCCGCGCCTACTTCAATGCGGTGGCTGCCGTGCAGACGGAACAGTTCATGCAGCGGGCGCTGCTGTCGGCCGAGGCGGGCGCCGAACTGGCCACGCGCTTGCAGCAGGCGGGCAACTGGAGCCGCCTCGACCAGGCGCGCCAGCAAGTGTTTTACGCGGACGCCGTCGGCGACCTGGCCCGCGCGCGCCACCAGGCCACGGCCACGCGCGAGCACCTGACGCGCTTGCTGGGCCTGTGGGGCAAGCAGACGGCGTTCACTTTGCCGTCGCGCTTGCCCGATTTGCCGGCCAAGCCAGCCGAGGCGGGCAATATCGAGGCGCAAGCGATGGAGCAGCGCCTCGACGTGCAAAGAGCGAAACTCGACGCGCATGCGACGGCCAGCGCGCTGGGCCTGTCCAAGGTGACGGGTTTCATCAACGTGCTCGACGTGGGCTACACCAACAAGAGCACGAGCGAGGCGCCCCGTGAAAACGGCTACGAAGTGTCGCTGGAGCTGCCCCTGTTCGACTGGGGCTCGGCGCGCAATGCGAAGGCGCAAGCCTTATATGAGCAGTCGCTGCAGCGCACGGCGGGCACGGCAGTACGGGCCCGCTCGGAAGTGCGCGAGGCGTATTCCAGCTACCGCACGGCCTACGACCTGGCGCGCCACTACCGCGATGAAGTCGTGCCGCTGCGCAAGACGATTTCGCATGAAGTATTGCTGCGTTACAACGGCATGCTGGCCAGCGTCTTCGAATTGCTGGCCGATGCGCGCGAGCAAGTTGCCAGCGTCAACGGCGCCATCGACACCCAGCGCGATTTCTGGATTGCGCAAACTGAATTGCAAGGCGCCATCAATGGCAGCGGCCCTGCCAACAAGGAATAATGATGATTACACGTAGAAACTTTTTCATGAATGCGGGCGCGGTCGCCCTGAGTGCGGCAGCGGTGAGCCGTGTCGGCGCGGCATCGTTGCCGGAAGCCGTCAGCATGGCCGGCGCGGAGACGAAGGCGCCGCCACCGCCGCCGAACGGGCGGCCGTACAACCCCGTCGTCACCCTGAATGGCTGGTCCTTGCCCTGGCGCATGAACAACAACGTCAAGGAATTCCACCTCGTGGCCGAACCCGTCGTGCGCGAACTGGCGCCCGGCATGATGGCCAATCTATGGGGCTACAACGGCCAGTCGCCCGGTCCCACCATCGAAGTGGTGGAGGGCGACCGCGTGCGCATTTTCGTCACCAACAAGTTACCGGAACACACGAGCGTGCACTGGCATGGCCAGCGCTTGCCCAACGGCATGGACGGCGTCACGGGCCTGACCCAGCCGGGCATTCCTCCTGGCAAGACCTTCGTCTATGAATTCGTCGCGAAGCGGCCCGGCACCTTCATGTACCACCCGCACGCGGACGAAATGACGCAGATGGCCATGGGCATGATGGGTTTCTGGGTGACGCACCCGAAAGACCCGAATTTCATGAAGGTGGACCGCGACTTCGTCTTCTTGCTGAGCAACTACGACATCGACCCCGGCAGCTACACGCCGAAGATCATGACCATGACGGATTTCAATCTGTTCACCTTCAATAGCCGCGTCTTCCCCGGCATCGACCCGATGGTCGTGCGCCAGGGCGACAAGGTGCGCGTGCGCGTGGGCAATCTGACCATGACGAACCACCCGATCCACATGCATGGCCATGAATTCGAAGTGACGGGCACGGATGGCGGCTGGACGCGCCCCGAATCGCGCTGGCCCGAAGTGACGACGGACGTGGCCGTGGGCCAGATGCGCGCCGTCGAGTTTACTGCCACGGACCTCGGCGACTGGGCTTTCCACTGCCACAAGTCGCACCACACGATGAATGCCATGGGGCACGACGTGCCCACCATGATCGGCGTCGACCACCAGGGCGTGGCGGCGAAGATCAACCAGCTCGTGCCCGGCTACATGGTGATGGGCGAGCGGGGCATGGCCGACATGGGCGAGATGCAGATGCCGATTCCCGACAATACCTTGCCGATGATGGCGGGCGACGGCCCCTTCGGCGCCATCGGCATGGGCGGCATGTTTACCACGGTCAAGGTGCGCAAGGATCAAAAAACCGGCGACTACCGCGATCCGGGCTGGTACAAGCACCCGGCCGGCAGCGTGGCGTATGAATGGACGGGCGCCTTGCCGGAACCCGTGCGCGGCCAGGGTACGGGCAAGCTGCCGGCCAAGGGCAGCATCGAGATGACGGTGCGCAAACCTGGCGCGCACGCCGGCCATTAACGGAGGGGCGCCAAGCCCATGCCCGAACGGCTTGCCTAGCATGGCAAGCCGTTTTGCATGTTGCTATAAATCAAGGAATTATTGTTTGGTGACAATCCGAGCATTTTTTTCCGTGTTTTTTCTTTATATTCAAGCCAGTACGCTCCAGTTGCACCGAGTATCGGCCAGTCTATGGGAGAAATCATGTTGAACCGGATGAAGGTGGGAACGCGCTTGCTGGCGGCATTCTTTTGCGTCGCGCTGATGGGGGCCATCGTGGCCGGCATCGGCATCTTCAACATGGGCAAGATCGATACCATGGCGGGGCAGATGTACAACCATGAACTGTTGGGCTTGTCGTACATCAAGGAAGCCAACATCGCCTTGATCAAGGTGGGCCGCGCGCGCAGCAATTTCTTGCTGGCCACGACCGCCGAGGAGCGCGCCACGCGCCAGGCCGATATCGCCAAATTCCTCGAGTTGAATAAAAGCTATTTGGCCAAGGCGGAACCGCTGTTCGTCACGCCGGCCGCCAAGGAACTGTTTGCCCGCTTCGCCGCCGTCGAAGCGGAATATATTGCCACCATGCAGCAGGCGCTGACCCTGGCGGCAGCCGAACCGCTGGCCCAGCGCAGCGCGCAACTGACCGAACTGCTCAACAAGACGCGCCAGCATGCCGATGAACTCGACGGCGTGCTGGACAAGCTGTCGCAGCAGAAGGAAGAGCGCGCCAAGGCCGCTTCCGAGCAGGCGTCCGGCGTGTATCAGGCCAGCCGCAGCTTCATGATCGCGCTGGTGCTGGGCAGCGTGGCGGCGGGCCTGGCGCTGGGGGCGCTGATCACGCGCGGACTGACGCGCCAGCTCGGTGGCGAACCGGGGTATGCCGTCAAGATCGCCGGCGCCATCGCCGAGGGCGACCTCACCGTCGATATCCGCACGGCCAGCCACGACAGCGCCAGCCTGCTGTTTGCCATGAAAACCATGCGCGACAAGCTGGTGGGCATCGTCAGCCAGGTGCGCTCGGGTACGGACACCATCAACACGGCCTCGGGCGAAATTGCCCAGGGTAACCTTGACTTGTCGTCCCGCACGGAAGAGCAGGCCAGTTCGCTGGAGGAAACGGCGTCGTCGATGGAAGAGCTGACGTCGGCCGTGCGGCAGAATGCGGACAATGCGCGCCAGGCCAATGCGCTGGCCGGCGCCGCGTCCGACGTGGCGGGCAAGGGCGGCGCCGTGGTGGGGCAGGTGGTGCAGACGATGGAATCGATCAACGCATCGTCGCGCAAGATCGTCGACATCATCAGCGTCATCGACAGCATCGCCTTCCAGACGAACATCCTGGCCTTGAACGCGGCCGTGGAAGCGGCCAGGGCGGGCGAGGAGGGGCGCGGATTTGCCGTCGTCGCGTCCGAAGTGCGCAACCTGGCGCAACGCTCGGCCAGTGCCGCCAAGGAAATCAAGATTCTGATCGGCGACTCCGTCGAGCAGGTGGAAATCGGCTCCAGACTCGTGCATGACGCGGGCAAGACGATGGATGAAGTGGTCACCAGCGTGCGCCAGGTGGCCGACATCATGCAGGAAATCACGGCCGCCAGCGCCGAGCAAAGCGCCGGCATCGAGCAAGTCAACCAGGCCGTGCTGCAGATGGACCAGGTGACGCAGCAAAACGCGGCCCTGGTGGAAGAGGCGGCCGCCGCCGCCGAATCGCTGCAGGACCAGGCGCAGACCCTGACGGAACTGGTGGGCGTGTTCCGCCTGCATGCCCAGGCGCAACAGATGGCCGTGCCGGCGTCCAGCAATGTCACGCCGCTGCGCCGGCCGGTGCCGGCCGCCAGGCAGGGCGTGCGGCGCCTGGCCTGAAATGGGGCGGGTCCGGGCGCAATCGGCGCGGCGGTGGTAGGCTGTCGTTATTGCGCGTTTGCCACTTCCGGGTTTCCCATGCCGTCTTCTTCCCTGCCGCTGTTGTGTTTCTCCGTGTTATTGCTCTCCCTGCCGCCGCTGGCGCAGGCGCAGGACGGCGATCCCGTGCTGCCGTACCGGCCTTCCGTGGCCAGTCCCGCCCAGCTGCCCGTGCCGGGCCAGCTGGAATTCGAGGCGGGCGGCCTGCTGTCGAAAACGGACGACACGCGCCGCGCCAGCCTGCCGTACACGTTCAAACTGGCGTTCAGCCCGGAATGGGGTGTATTGCTCGAAGGCGAGGGCTTCGTGCGCGCGCGCGACGACACGGGGCGCCGCGAAACGGGCGTGGGCGACACGACGGTCGTGCTCAAGCGCGCCTTTTTGCTCGACAGCGCCACGGCGCTGGGCCTGGAGCTGGGCTGGAAGTTGCCCACGGCCAAGGACAGCATCGGCAGCGGCAAGAGCGACGTGTCGCTGAACGGCATTTTCAGCCGCGACCTGGGCGCCGTGCACATGGACGCCAACCTGAACGCCACGCGCCTGGGCGCAGCCGACCCGCATACCGGCAGGGTGCAAACGGGCTGGGCGACCTCCTTTTCCACGCCCGTCAGCGAGCGCTGGGGCGCCACGGCGGAAGTGTCGGGCACGCGCTTGCGCGGCGCGCCGGCCACGGCGCAGCTCTTGCTGGCCGCCACCTACAGTCCCACGCCGCGGCTGGCCATCGATATCGGCATGGCGCGCGGCTTGACGGCGGCATCGCCGGACTGGTCGCTGTTCAGCGGCGTGGTCGTGCCTTTAGGCAAGCTGTGGTGAGATTGCCACGGCAATCCTTATGTGTCCTTGCGAACAAACAGTTGGTTGCACAAGGTCTACAATTGAGGCATAACTGATAAAAGGAGTGTCCCCATGAAAACCCTGATTCTTGCCGCCGTCTTGCTGTCGGCCGCTACCGCTGCCGTCGCCCAGGTGGGCGTCTCCGTCACCGTCGGCCAGCCGGGCTTTTACGGACGCATCGACATAGGCGACTATCCAGCGCCGCAATTGATCTATGCCCAGCCCGTCATCGTGCAGCGCCCGCAATACTATTCGGCGCGCCCCATCTATTTGCGCGTGCCGCCCGGCCATGCGAAACACTGGTCCAAGCACTGCCGCAAGTATAATGCCTGTAACCAAGAGGTATATTTCGTCCAAGATAGTTGGTATAACAACCAATATGTGCCCCGTTACCGCCAGCAGCATGGCGACCATGGCCGTCCCGACTACCGGGACCATGACCGTGATCGCGGCCACTATGACAAGCATGATGACAAGCGCGACAAGCATGAAGGCAAGCGCGACAAGCATGATGACAAGCCAGGCAAGGGCCATGGCAACGGTCATGGCAACGGCAACGGCAACGGCAACGGGCACAGGGATTAACAAGCAGGAGGATCTTTGCATAGTAAAATCGTTATCGTAGGGGGAGGTGCAGGCGGCCTGGAGCTGGCCTGTAAACTCAGCCGCAAGCTCGGCGCCGGCCAGGTCACCCTGGTCGACAGCCGCCTGTACCATATCTGGAAGCCGTCGCTGCATGAAGTGGCGGCCGGCACCCTGGACATTCATCAAGAGGGCCTGTCATACCAGATGCTGGCGCATGACAATGGTTTCACCTATGTCTATGGCCCCCTGATCGCACTCGACGCCGCGTCGAACAGCCTTACCGTGGGCGCCATCGCCACGGACAAGGATGAGCAACTCTTGCCGCAGCGTACTGTCAGCTACGACCAGCTGGTGCTGGCCGTGGGCAGCACTTCGAATTACTTCGGCGTGCCCGGCGCCCAGGAAAACACGATTTCCCTGAATGCCACGGAAGATGCCGAACGTTTCCGGCTGACCCTGCTGAAACTGCTGGCCATGGCCGAACAGCGCCAGGGCGATGCGGGCCATCCCGGCGTCGACATCGTCATCATCGGCGGCGGCGCCACGGGTGTGGAACTGGCGGCCGAATTGCGCGAAGCGAGCGGCGTGTATGCCGCGTATGGTTTCCAGAATCTCAACGCCATCAAGGATGTGCGCATCACCCTGCTCGAAGGGGCGCCGCGCATCCTGGCGCCGCTGCCCGAGCGCGTTTCCATCGCCGCTTCGAAATTGCTGCACCAGCACGGCATCACCGTGGTGACCGATACGCGCGTCACCACCATCGAAGCCGACAAGGTGACGGTGGCCAGCGGCACCAGCTATGCGGCCGACATCTGCGTGTGGGCCGCCGGCATCCGCGCGCCGGAATTCCTGTCCACCCTGGGCTTGCCGACCAACCGCGCCGGCCAGCTGGAAGTGACGGGCATGCTCAACGTGCAGGGCCATGCGAATATCTTTGCGCTGGGCGACTGCGCCGCCTGCATGGGGCCGGATGGCAAGCTGGTGCCGCCGCGCGCCCAGGCTGCCCACCAGCAAGCCGATTACCTGCTGAAAACTTTCCTGCTGCAAGCGAAGGGCAAGCCGCCGCAAACCAAGCCGTATGAATACCTGGACTACGGTTCGCTCGTGTCCTTCGGCCGCACCACCTCGGTGGGTACCCTGATGGGTTCGCTGAAGGGCCTGAGCTGGTTCGTCGAAGGCTTTGTTGCGCGCATGATGTATGTGAGCCTGCACCTGATGCACCACAATGCCGTGCTGGGCAGCGTGCGCACGGCCGTCATGGCCATGGGCCGCTTCCTGATCAAGCGCAGCACGCCGCAAGTCAAGCTGCACTGATCGCGCTGCAGTAAACGGTTTGCGCCGGATCAAACAAGGGGCCTTGCGGCCCCTTTTTATTTGCCGCGCGCGACAGGCGCCGCTTCGCAACGGCCCCGCGTCATGGGAAAGTCGATGGTGGTGAATTTGCCCTTCAAGGTGCCGACGATGCTGGCATGCAAGATGCGCTCGCTGTCGCGGCGGTAGATGATGCGGCTCGGAAAGTCATTGTCCAGGTTGGCGAAGATGAATTCGTTCGGCTTGTCCTGGCGCAGCAGGTTGAAGGTGACGGGCGGCTGCCCCGACGGCTGCACGATGTAGGCCAGCTGGCCCGGTTCCGTGAGGCGGATCTGCACGAATTCAAAGGCCGTCGTCTTGCCGCCCTTGACGGTGCGGCTGGTGCCGAGGATGGTGCCGCCGGCGGCCGTGCTCCATTGTTCGCCGGAACCGGGTTCGGCGCCGTCGACATTCCAGCAGCCGGCCAGCCAGGCCAGCTTGTCCACGGTTTCCGGCGGCGGCACGGTATTGTCGGCGGCCTGGGCGGCGCCCATGGCCAGCAGCGCTGCCAGCAAGGTCGTTGCGAGTCGTTGCATGCCATCTCCTGTCGTTGCGATGTTAGCGGTCACTGGGGCACGCCGGCGGCGCGCCTGCCCAGTGTAGCCGATGCTGGGCTGCACACGGCAAACACTTTATACTCGGGAAAGATGCCGACCGTCACCACCATCACGCCAAGGATAATCATGCACGATACTTCCACGCAGCCGCGCGGCGCCGCCAGGCCGGGCCAGTTCGACGACCGCTACATCAGCCTGAAAAGCCTGGGCCTGGACCCGGAGCAGCTCGATTTTTACCAGCTGCTGCTGGCCTGCAGGGCGAAGGGGGACGCCGGGGAAAGCCTGCGGCAGGTCGTGCGTTTCCGCACGGATGGCTATGGCAAGTCCCGCTTCATCAGCGGCCTGGACGCGTTGCCGGCGCCGCTGGCCACGTTTCCCCTGTGGCGGGCCGAGCTTGACGGCTGGCCCGGCGAACTGGCGCGCGAGGACTTGCTGGCGCGGGCCAGTGCAGCGCTGGAGCAGCCGGCCGGCGTCTTTCTCGCCTCGGCCGGCTGGCGCACGGCATTGCCCGACATTTGGCAAACCCTGCTGGCGCTGGGATGGCGGCAGGCGGGTTCCCCGGCCGATGCCGCCCTGGCGGCCCAATTGACGGATGTGTTGCGTGTTGGACATTTCTTGCAGGTGCTGGAAGGCGATCGCGCCAGCCTGGCCGGGCATGGCGCGCGCCGCGATGTGCTGGGGGCGCAACTGCTGTTGCCGGAAGAGGGCATGCCGCTGCCCCGTTGAGGCGGGCAGGGCGCCCGCTGCGGGAAATTATTCTTTTGGCGTAATGCGCGGCAAGACGACGGTCAGGGCCGTGCCGCCTTGCGGATTGGCCGTCAGGCTCAGGGTGCCGCCCAGGTAATGCACGCGCTCGCGCACGGAGCGCAGGCCGTGCTTGCTCATTTCGACGGGTTCGTTGGCCGGCAAGCCGCTGCCGTTATCCTTGACCGTCATCATCAGCGCCTCGTCATTGTCGTCGATGATGATGTCTACCTGCGTGGCGTGGGCGTGGGTGGCGATGTTGCCGAGCGCTTCTTCCAGGGTGCGCAGCAGGGCCACGCCCACGTTGCGCGGGCAAATCAATTCATCTTCGGGCAGGCTGCAGCGCACGGTGATCTTGTGCTGTTCGGCAAATTGCGCGGCCAGCTCGCCGAGCGCGACATTTACGCCGAGAAACTCGAGCTTGTCGTTCCACAGCTTCATCTGCATCTGACGGTTGGTCTCGATCACATTCAGCAGCAATTGCTTCATCGTTGCCGCGCGGTCGAGCAAGGCGGCTTCCTGCGGCATCTTTTGCGTCAGCAGCGACAGGTGCATGGTGAGCGCCGTCAGCGAGGAGCCGAGGCTGTCGTGCAACTGGCGCGACAGGGCGCGCCGTTCATTGTCCCAGCTGGTGTTGACATGGCCGAGCAATTCGCTGAGGTCGGCGGCGCGCTCCGCATCGGCCTGGGCCGCTTCCTTGTTCGGATCTGTTTGTGCGGACATAGCGCCCCGTGAATGGTGAAAGGTGAGGACCAAATTCAAGTTGTGGATCATACATGAGGATTTCATCGCGGGGCGCATGGATGAAAAATTTCTGTCTTTTCGGCAATTTTAATCTCCTTCCATCATTTTTATGTGATAGACAATATTATCGTTTGCGCCAGCGGGCACCGTTCCCGTCGTTACGTACGGCTGCGCACATACCGGGGCGCGGCACGCTGCCATAGTGGGGCTGTCATTACCCCATGCGGCCTGGCGCCAGTGCGGCGCGGGGCGCAGCACTGGCCCGCTTACCGAAACGAAAGGACATGCCATGAATATCGATACCATCGTCGACAAGGAATACCTCGACAAAAGCTTCCGCGACATCGTCAATGCGCCCATCAGCGCCCTGCGCGGCGTCAGCGCAAAAGACGCCAAGGCCTTGCAGCAGGCGTTTGGCGTGACCACCGTGCGCGAATTGTCCAACCTCAACTTCGTCAAATGGGCCAGCGCGCTGGCCATCCTCGCCGATGAAGAGGGCATGAGCGGCGAAGAGCGGGCCAAGGAAGAATTGCTCGACGACGCCGTGGAAATGACCTTCCCCGCCAGCGACCCGATCTCCGTCGATGCGGGCATCACGCGCATCGAAGTGTCGCCCGACACCGTCAATGCGCAAACGGACCACCAGCATGCGGGCCAGCATGAAGTGACGGCTGGCAAGAAATAAAGCCTGCAGGACATGAAAAAACCGGCTGGCCGCGAGGCTCGCCGGTTTTTTTACGCGCCTTTACGCGCCGCGCCGCGTCGCGGTCAGGCGATCGACGGGATGCTGCTTTTCTGCATGTTGACCTGCGCCGCGATCACTTCGTGCGGCGTGCAGCAAAAGCGGTTCTTGCCGGCGCGCTTGGCTTCATACAGGGCCGTGTCCGCCGCGCCGAGCAGGGATTCGACGGTGCTGGCGTCGTCCGGGTAGATGGCGATGCCGATGCTGGTCGACAGGCGCAGGGTCAGGTCGTTGATGAAATACGGCTCGGAAATGACTTCGATCAGCTTGGCGGCCGGTTCGCGCGCGTCGCCCTTGCCGGCCAGGTTGCCCAGCACGATGACGAATTCATCGCCGCCGATGCGCGCCACCGTGTCTTCCTTGCGCGACGCGCCCACCAGGCGGGCCGCCACCATTTTCAGTATCTCGTCGCCATAGCCGTGGCCGTAACTGTCGTTGATGGCCTTGAAGCCGTCCAGGTCCAGGTACAGGATGGCCGACTTGCCGCGGTTGCGGGCCGATTGCTGCAGCGTATGCTCGATGCGGTCTTCCAGCAGGCGCCGGTTCGGCAAGCCCGTCAGCGGATCGTGCAGCGCCAGTTCCTGCTGCTGCTTGCTGTATTGCGCCAGTTCCTTGTACAGCAGGCGCACTTCCAGCATGTTGTGGATGCGCTTGTGCACTTCCATCAGGTCGAAGGGCTTGCTGATGAAGTCGCGCGCGCCCGCTTCCAGGGCGGCGATCTTGAAACTCGGTTGCGCCGTCAGGGCCAGCACGGGCAGGTAGCCGCCATGTTCGATTTCTTTCAAGCCTTTCATGACCTGGAAACCATTGAGTTCCGGCATTTGCAGGTCGAGCAAGATCAGGTCGTAGCAATGCTCCCGGTGCAGGGGGCAAACCTGGGCCGGACGCATGGTGGCCGTGACGTTGGTATAGCCGGCATCGCGCAGGATTTCCAGCATCAGGTCGACATTGTCGGGTGAATCGTCGACGACCAAAATTTTGGCTTTCAAAATCTCATCTTGGCTGGGCATGTAAGGTCTCGGTTATACGGTCTATGCAACGCTGGCTTCTACCGCAGATGATGGGCTGACGGCGGTGGAAAAGATAGTAGCGCCTTGCAACAAGATAGGGCGCACAACTGCGCATGAACTCGCTTCTGCCGTTCTCCCCGGCCAAGGTCGCCGCTTCCAGCCTGCCGTGCAGGTGTGCTTCTGCATTTCAGTGTAGCAAACTTCAGCTTAGTTGCTTGTAGGACAGTGCCGCGTCTGAAAGTAGGAAGGCTGACCCATGAAAATAGTCATTTTGTACTGCACTATTTATTTCTTTGCATCATCTTTTTAAGATGGTGTTTTGCGCTCCCGTCCCTGGCGCGCAGCGGCCAGCTGCGCCACGGCCGCCACCAGTCCGGCCGGGTCGAGCGGCTTCGAGATCCAGGCCTGGAAGCCGCTGTCGAGCGCCCGCTGGCGATCTTGCGGCTGTGCAAACGCCGTCAGCGCCAGCGCGGGCAGCCGGGCCAACTCCGGGGCGGCGTGCGCGCGCACTTGCGCCAGCAAGTCGAAACCGTCGGCCTCGGGCATGCCGATGTCGCTGACCAGCACATCCGGGCGCACCTGCTCCAGCAGTTGCAGCGCTTGCGCCACGCCGCCGGCGCCGTGCACTTCGGCATTGTTGTCGCGCAAGATGCGTTCCGTCAGTTCGCGCGCGTCGGCGTCGTCATCGACCAGCAGCACCTTGACGCCGCGCAAGTCATCGTTGGAGGGTAGGGCGCTGCCCGCCTGGCGCGCGGCGGCCGGCGTGCCCAGCGGCAGGCGCACGGTAAAGCTGGCGCCCTGCATGTCACCGGCGCTGCTGACGGTGACCGTGCCGCCATGCTGCTCCACCAGGTGCTTGACGATCGCCAATCCCAGCCCCAGGCCGCCGTGCCGGCGCGTGGTGGAGGCATCGGCCTGGCGGAAGCGGTCGAACACGTGCGGCAGGAAATCCTTCTTGATGCCGACGCCGTTGTCGGCCACCGTGATGGACAGGCGCGACGCCTCGCGGCGCACGCCGATGTCGACCCGCCCCCCTTGCGGCGTGAACTTCAGCGCATTCGACAGCAGGTTCCAGATCACTTGCTGGATACGGCTGGGGTCGCCCGTGATGGTGCCCGCATCGCTGGCGATGTTGCAGTGGATGGCGATGTGCTTGGCGTCGGCCGCCGGGCGCAGGGTTTCGATGGCCGAGGCGATGATGCTGGCGGGCGCCAGGGTTTGCAGGTCGAGCAATACCTTGTCGGAGGTGATGCGGCTCATGTCGAGCAAGTCCTCGATCAGCTGCGCCTGCGCGCGCGCATTGCGTTCGATGCTTTGCAGGCCGCGGTGCAGGTCGGCCTGGTCGCGCGTGCCGCGCCGCAGCACCTGGGCCCAGCCGAGGATGGCCGACAGGGGCGTGCGCAGTTCATGCGACAGGGTGGCGAGAAAATCGTCTTTCAGCTGGTTCGTGCGCTCGGCCTCGGCGCGCGCCTCGCGTTCGCTGTCGAGCAGTACCTTGCGCTCTTCGGCCGCGCGCGTGGCGGCCGCGTACAGGCGCGTATTGTCGAGCGCGACGGCGGCCTGGGCCGCGATGGCCGAGACGATGCGTTCGCTGCGCGCGCTGAACATGCCCGCCTGCGGATGGCCGAGCAGCAAGCGCCCCAGCAACAGGCCCGAGCGCGAGCTGACGGGCAGGCTCAGGCAGCTGCGCAGCGGCGGCGCGCCATCGGCGCTGGCATCGGGCGCGGCCAGCAAGTCGTTCTGGCGCATGGCCGGCCCCTGGCGCAGTTCGGTGGCGATGGCCTCGGCCTGGCGCAGGCTGATGCCGTTGACGGCGCGCGCCGAGGGCAGGGGCGCGGCGCTGTCGGGGATCTCGCCCGCATCGTCATAGTAGAAGGCGCCGAAGCGCGCGCCGCTGATGCGCGTGGCCGCATCGACGGTTTCCTGCAGCAGGGCGGGCAAGTCGAGGGTGCCGGCCAGGGCCGCCCCTGTATTGTTGAGCAATTCGAGCACGCGCGTTTCATCGCGCAAGGCTTCCTGCGCGCGCTTGACCTGGTCGACGTCGGTGCTCGTGCCAAACCAGCGCAGCAGCTGGCCGCCCTGGTCGCGCACGGGATTGGCGCGCGTCAGGAACCAGCGGTACTGGCCGTCGGCGCCGCGGATGGGAAATTCCATTTCGAAGGGCGTGCCGTCGCGCAAGGCAGCCTTCCACGCGTGCAGCATGGGTGGCAAATGCTGCGCGTGATAGGCGATGCTCCAGCCGTCGCCCGCCATCTGTTCGGCGCTGGTGCCCGTGTAGTCGTGCCAGCGCTGGTTGTACCAGGCAATGGTGCCGTCGAAGCTGGCGATCCAGGCCAGTTGCGGGATGGAATTGGCCAGCGCGCGCAAGTCTTCCTCGCTGTGGCGCAAGCTTTCCTCGGCCGCCTTGCGCTGGCTGATGTCCTGGATGTACGTGGTCAAGCCATCGCTGGAAGGGAAGATGCGCACTTCCAGCCAGCGCCCCAGCGGCCGGTACAGCAGTTCAAAGCTGCTGCTGTGCTGCTGCGCCATGGCGCGCCGGTATTGCACTTCCAGTTCCGTCCCCTGCAGGGCGGGGCAGGCTTGCCACAGGCTGCTGCCCGCCAGGCTGGCGCCGGGCGGATGCTGCGGTGCGAGCATGTCGGCGCCGCGCGTGTTGATATAGCGGATGGTCCAGTCGCGGTCGAGCAGGCAAAAGCCATCGGTGATGCTTTCCATTAAGTTTGCCAGGCGCTCGCCGGAGAGGCTCAGCGGCGCTGATGGGGGCAGCAGATCTTGCGTGCGGTCAGGCTTGGCCATCGGAAATCCTGCAACAGTGAGTCTGCCGCACGGGCTCTTGCCCCGCCGGGCCGCCGCCGCTAAGCTCAGTTAAATGGGTCATGATGGTCAATGCCCGCGCCATGAATGAGGGGAGGCACAAGCGCCCCTGTCTGGCTGGTATTGTAGCCCCAAGCGGCGCAGCGCCACCGCACGCTTGCGCGTTGCCTGCAGATAGCACTGGACAGGCTGGAAAGCAGTCCCTATAATCCCGCTTCTTTCGAGACAGCAACTTCTCGATTCGCTGGAGGCTCCTGTGAAAGCAGAAGTGTCCATCGATAAAAAGGCGTCAGCTTTTTAGCAGTGAAAAGGTAGTCGATCATGCGGGGCGGTATTCTGCAAAATCAGCTAAGCGATTGAAAAATCGAACTTTTCAAAGCGAAATGAATACGCTATAATGTTTGCCTGCGCGGCTGTAGCTCAGCTGGATAGAGTACTTGGCTACGAACCAAGGGGTCGTGGGTTCAATTCCTGCCAGCCGCACCAGAATACTGAAAATCAGACTTTGCCTGGTTTTGTTGTAACAAGTTTCACCTCCATGTCGTTAGTGGAATGTTGTAGAAGTTTTGCGGCTGTAGCTCAGCTGGATAGAGTACTTGGCTACGAACCAAGGGGTCGTGGGTTCAATTCCTGCCAGCCGCACCAGTATTGCCAGCATCGGGTTTTTCCCGTGTTGATGAAAGTTTCAAGCTTCGCGCCGTCCGGCGAAGTGTGTCAGAGTTTGCGGCTGTAGCTCAGCTGGATAGAGTACTTGGCTACGAACCAAGGGGTCGTGGGTTCAATTCCTGCCAGCCGCACCAGTATCAGCAGTAAAGAAAAACCCGGAAAGTTCGCTTTCCGGGTTTTTTTTCGTCCGGCGCAACTGCAGCGGGCCGCCGACGGCGCGGCCTGCCGCAGTTGCGCCAATATCCCATCAATTCGGATACGGCTGGCCCGAGGACGCCTGGTTGCCCAGGACGATGGTGGTCACCCACAGCCCGCCATTCGTCACCGGGCCGGTGAACTTGAACAGCGAGCCGCCCGACTGCGCCGGGTCCGCCACATTCGACGCCAGGCTATTCAATCCCGAGGTCGTGAAGGTGCACGCGGTTTCTTGCCCAACAGCATTTTGTTCCGCGTTCAGCACGGGCGTGGCGCCATTGAACAGGTACAGGCCGCAATTGTCCATTTTCGATCCGTAGGTGGCGGACTGCGTGTAATTGAAGGTCACCGCGCCATCGAGCAGGGTGGCGGCCGGGATGGACGACAGTTTCGCCGGCGTGATGCTGGTGATCGTGGCGAACAGGCTGGCCTGGTTTGCCCGGGCAAACGCTTTCGACAGCGGCACGGCATTAATCTGGAAGGGGAAGGCGCTGACGGGGCCGTTCGCTGTCTTCAGGGTCCAGACATACACCTTGCCAGGCGCCACTTTCGTCTCGTCGATGCAGGCTGTGCCGGCGCCCAGGCCCGGCGTGCCGGCGGGCAAGCTGGCCAGGTCCTGGCAGCTCTGGATCGCTTCCGCGTTATTGTAGAAGGCGCTGGCAGCGCCATTGCTGTCGGCAATCCGCATGTGGGTGTAGCCCGTGGCTGGCAGGATCAGCTGCAATTTGCTGCCGGCCGTGCCCGGTATCTGGAAGTCGCCGAATGTCGTCAGGCCCGGTCCCCGCACGTCGATCTTGTTGATGGCCGGATTGTCCTGCAGTACGGTGTCGAGCTCGACGTGCGCAGCCCATTCGCGCGCAAAGGTGGCCGCGCCCGCACTGTCGAGGCTGCGCTGGATGCGCGCATTCATGTGCATGTCCAGGTGGCCGCTGCCGGCCAGTTTCCAGCCGCCGGCACAGGCGCTGGTATCGCTCGTCTTGACCAGCTTCCAGTTGAGCATGCCTGCATCTGTTCCTATGCGCAACTGTACCCAAGCGCTGCTCGGCTTGCCTGCGGTGAAGCCGATGGCCGTCGCCCCGGCGCCCAGGCGGTTGTTGATGAAGTCGGCGACGCGCGATGTCGAGGTGCTGCTCGACGACGTCAGCGTAGCGATTTCATCCGTGCTCAACGGTTGCATGTTGACGCTGGCCAAGCCCAGCGCTTCGATGGTCAGCCCGGCATGGGCGGCCTGGTCCGTGCTGGTCAGGGCCGACACGATTTCCGCCTGGCCCACACCCGTCCCTATATTGAAGGCGCTGTCGATGAACGGCGACACGGCCGCCGTCGACGGCGCGACGAAGCCCGTCTTCGGATACAGGGCGCTGAGCGAAGCCATGCAGGCGCGGATTTCCGGCAAGACGCTGGCCGCGGCGTTTGCCTTGAGCAAGTCGGCATCCGATGGCGGCGTCGCTGCGGGGATGGTGGCGGCGCCGCCGGCGGCTGCAGGCAAGGTCACGCTGCCCAGCGTGCTGTTGGTGGCAATCAGGGTGACCGTTGCCATCGCGCCTTGCGCTTCCGCGGGTGCGACGAGGATCTGGTCCAGCACGGCATCCATGCCCGTGCCGTTGGCAGCAAAGGCGCCCGTCAGCGGATTGGTGTTGCTGGCGTTAATCGGTTTGATCATGGCGACGACTGCGGCGATGGCCGCGTCGAGCCGTTGCTGGGTCGCGGCACTGGCCAGCGCCGCGGTGCAGGCGGCCGGGACGGCATTGGCGACGGGCGCGCAAACGCTTGCCAGGGCGGCGCCGCCGGGCTGGCCCGACGCCGTGGAAACGATCAGGTCGGTCAGCGGCGTGATATTGACGGTTTGTCCCGCTGCCGTGGCGATGGAATTCATGGTCACTTGCTTGCCGCCGGCCGTGCCGGTGATGCTGAGGAGAAAGGGCGCCGTCATGCCGCCCACGTCGAGCGTGTATGCCCCGCCGGCGCCGGTACTGACGGCCACGGATACTTTGCCCTTGCTATCGATGGCAATCACGCTGCCCGCGACGGGCGCGCCGACGGCGGCGGTGCCGCTGAGCGTCGTGGCTGGCGGCGGTACAACGGGCACGACGGGAGGGATGGGCGCAACGGGTGCGACCGGGTCGGCGGGGCTGCTGCTGCCGCCGCCGCACGCGGCCAGCATGAGGGCGGCGGCGCAGGCGGCAGCCAGAGGCAATAATTTGTGCAAGTTCTTCTTCATGGTATCCCCTTAGTATTTTTATTAAAATTACTGCTAGTAAACATTCTCAAAGTTTTCCATGAATTGCAATTTATTTTTCTTGGATGCATTAATAATGAGCAACAAGTAACAAAGCTGTCGGTTTCGCGCCGCAGTCTGAAAAGAAATGTGATGAAATGAGCAAGACTGCGGCGTGCGTGTGCCGCCGCAAGACAGGAGTGGCCGCCAATTGTGAAATATCGCCGCCACGCCTTTGCCATTCTGCAAAGCCCTGCTATAATCTTGTCTTAGGCGGCTGTAGCTCAGCTGGATAGAGTACTTGGCTACGAACCAAGGGGTCGTGGGTTCAATTCCTGCCAGCCGCACCAGAATATTGGGGGTCAGATTGTAAAATCTGATCCCCTTTTTCGTTTCCGAATGGATTTACGCAGCGCCCGTGGCGCCGCGCCGGTATTGCTGGCGAAACGCGCGCGGCGTCACCTGCCTGGCGGCGCGGAACTGGCGGTTGAAATGCGCGAGGTTGCGGTAGCCCGCCTCTTGCGCGATGACGGCGATGGCCAGATTGCTTTCGATCAGCTGTTGGCAAGCGCGGCCGATGCGCAGCCGCGCCAGGTACTCGCCGGGCGTGCAATGCGCGTGGCGCTTGAAACAGCGGTGGAAGGCGCCCAGCGACAGGGCCGCCCGCTGCGCCAGCGTTTCCAGTGCAATCTCTTCCCGGAAATGCGCGTGCATGAAGTCAAACACGATTGCCATGCGCTTTTGCTGCCCATCGGCATGCACCGGCGCCAGCGCTTCCGAGGCCAGCGGCTGCGCACCGCCATCGCCAGCCAGGTCCAGCAGCACGTCGAGCAGCAGCGGCAGGCGCTGCGGCACGGGCAGCGCATTCAATTGCAGCAGTTTCTCTGCGCTGCGCGCGCTCGTTGCCGGCGAAAAATGCAGGGCAGGGCCGGCGCGGCGCGCCAGTTGCCGCACGCCGTGCAACTCCGGAAAACAGGCCGCCAGCTGTTCCACCCATTCCAGCGAAAACCACACGACGACGGCCAGCATCGGCTGCGTGCTGTCGATGCGCTCGCTGGCCGACCAGGTGTGCGGCAAATTCGGCCCCAGCAGCACCAGGTCGCCCGGTTCGAAGTCGCCCAGGTGGTCGCCGATATAGCGTTGCCCCCGCGCATTGACCGTCAGGGTCAGCTCGAATTGCGGGTGGTAATGCCAGAGGAAGGGAATCGCATCGAGTTCGCGCCACAGCAAGCCCCAGGAGTGGCCCGTCGGAATCGTGACTTGTTCAAATAAAGGCGTCATCGTGACGTTTTAAGGAGGACGATGGTCAGGATAGTATCAGTTTTGGTTGCTGCGCACGCATTTTACGCGGCACTGCCGGAGCACAATCTGTCCACACCAACACAGGAGACAGCGATGCAAAACCGATATCAATACGGCGAAGACCGTCCCGGCAATCCATCCGTGGCTTACACGGAACAAACCCAGTTGCGCGACATACAAAAACAGCTGCCCCTGCGCGTGCTGTCCGACAGCGATTTCCTGCACTGGCAAACCTACGGTTACGTCATCGTCAAGGATGCCGTGACGCCGGAACAGGTGCGCCGCACGACCGATTTCCTGTGGGAATTCCAGGGACTGGACCAGCACAACCCCTCCACCTGGAACCGGGACCAGCTGCGCGACCACGCGATGAAAGAGCTCAACGGTTCCGGCATGGTCGAGGCCTATCACAACCAGACCCTGTGGGATAACCGCCAGACCCAGCGCGTGTATGACGCCTTTGTCGACATCTGGGACCGTCAGGATTTGTGGGTGACCATCGACCGCGCCAACCTGAACACGCCGAACAATGGCAAGCGCAAGTTCGGCGGCTTCATCCACTGGGATGCCGACACCACGCTCGACCCGCTGCCCGTCAACGTGCAGGGCGTGCTGGCCCTGTCCGATACTTCGCCCGACAGCGGCGGCTTTCAATGCTATCCGGAATTGTTCAACAACTTGCTGGCGTGGCGCAAGACCGTGCCGGAAGACCGCAACCCGTGGCAGCCTGACCTGGCGACGGTGCCGTACCCGATGGAATTCATCGCCATGAAGAAAGGGGAGTTGTTGATCTTCAACAGCCTGCTGGCGCATGGCATCCGCCCGAACACATCGACGGACCAGGTGCGCCTGGCGCAATACATTTCCTTCACGCCAGCGCAGGAAGACAATCAAGCCTTGCGCGACTGGAGAGTGCAAAGCTGGCGCGAGCGCAGCGCGCCGCAAGGCTATGCGTTTCCTGGCGACCCCGAGGAAAAGGAACAGCTGCGCTATCCGCAGGCGCAGCTGACTGCGCTGGGCGAGAAGATCCTCGGCGCGCGCGACTGGTAAGTGTGGCGCCAGGTCCGGTGGCATTGCCTGCCGGATAGACAATTGCAGGCAAATGCACGATCATGGTTCGACTTGCCATCGACCGAGGAAACGCATGAGTATCATCACCTGCATCGAAGACTTGCGCGTGCTGGCCCAGAAACGGGTGCCGCGCATGTTTTACGACTACGCCGATTCCGGCTCCTGGACGGAATCGACGTACCGCGCCAACAACAGCGATTTCGCGAAGATCAAATTCCGCCAGCGCGTGGCCGTCAACCTGGAAAACCGCAGCCTGGCTTCGACCATGGTGGGCCAGCACGTAGCGATGCCGGTGGCCCTGTCGCCCACGGGCTTGACGGGCATGCAGCATGCGGATGGCGAAATCCTCGCGGCCCAGGCGGCCGAGCGCTTCGGCGTGCCGTTCACCCTGTCGACCATGAGCATCTGCTCGATCGAGGACGTGGCGGCGAACACGACGAAACCGTTCTGGTTCCAGCTATACGTGATGAAAGACCGCGAATTCATCAACCGCCTGATCGACCGCGCCAAGGCCGCCAAGTGCGGCGCGCTGGTATTGACGCTGGACTTGCAGGTGCTGGGCCAGCGCCACAAGGACTTGCGCAACGGCTTGTCGGCGCCGCCGAAACTGACCATCCCCAACATCCTCAACATGGCTACCAAGCCGCGCTGGGTGGCGGGCATGCTGGGCACGAAACGGCGCGGCTTCGGCAACATCGTCGGCCACGCCACGTCCGTGTCGGATATGTCGTCCCTGTCGGCCTGGACGCAGCAGCAGTTCGACCTGAGCCTGTCGTGGGCGGACGTGGAATGGATCAAGCAGCGCTGGGGCGGAAAACTCATCATCAAGGGCATCATGGACCCGGAAGATGCGCGCCTGGCCGTGGAAAGCGGCGCCGACGCGCTGATCGTCTCGAACCACGGCGGACGCCAGCTCGACGGCGCGCAATCGTCGATCGAAGCCTTGCCCGCCATCGTCGACGCCGTCGGCAGCCAGATCGAAGTGCACATGGACGGCGGCATCCGCTCGGGCCAGGACGTGATCAAGGCCGTGGCGCTGGGCGCGAAAGGCGTGTACATCGGCCGCCCGTTCCTGTACGGCCTGGGCGCCATGGGCGGGCCGGGTGTCACCAAGTGCCTGGACATCATCCGCAACGAACTGGACTTGACGATGGCGTTCTGCGGCTTGCGCGACCTGCAGCAGGTGGACAAGAAAATCCTGCTGCCGGGAACGTTTTAAGCGGCAATCCGCACGATTTCAAAACCTTCCGATGCCTGGGGCGGCACGAAGTGGCGCGTGATGTCATCAAATTGCGCGTCGCTGGTGGAAAACGGGTGCAGCCCGCTGGCATTGCGCTGGCGCAAGCGCGCCTTGCATTCCTCATCCGTCACGTCGAGGTAATGCAGCACGTGCGGCGTGCCCGCCTGCTGGAACAGGTCGCGCATCCAGGCGCGGCTGGCCGGCGTATTCGCGGGAAAATCGAGGACGACGGACACGCCCGCCTGCAGCATCTGCAGGGCCAAAGGGGCGATGGCCGCGCGCAGCCGCGCAGCGCAAGCCGCGTAGTCGGCCAGGCTGGCGATCTGGCCCGGATACAGTTGCGCCAGCAAGCTGTCTTCGCTGATGCGCACGGTGTGCGGCGCCGCCGCAAGGCGGGTGGTCAGGGTGGATTTGCCCGAGGCAATCTTGCCGCACACGAGGTGCAGGGTGGGGGAAGCGGTGGTGCTGGAGGTAGGGGACATGGTCGCTCGCTAGAAAGAAATAATGCCTGCGAGACGTCTTGCTCTATTGCTGCAAATCAAAGCCGCCTCCCGGGCGGCTTTGGCAATCTCAGTCCTGCCAAGCCACCATCGGTCGAATGGCGGCAATAATCGATGGCAGGGGCGGGAATGGCGATTGCATGACTGAACGATGCCATGGAATGGCGGGCGCTGTCAATTGTCCAGGCGCGTCCACGGCTCGCGGAACGCGGCCGCATCGAGCGGCTGCGCATGTGGGTCGTCGTGCTGGAACAGGCCGCCGATCAGCATATCCTGGATGGCGCCCGTGAAACCGCCGTATGGCGAGGCGCTACCCCACTGGCGTTGCGTGTGGGCGAAGACGACGGCGTCTTGCTGCGCCGCCAGCTGCGTCAAGGCGTGCCGCAAGGCGGCGGCCGCTTCCGGACCCATGTCCGTGGCGATGGCGCACACCAGGCGCTGGCCAAATTGCAAGGGTTTGTCTGCCAGTCCCAGCAGCGACTCATTGGCCAGGGCGAGGAACACATCGGGCGCCTGGTCGTCCTTTTCGCAAATGGTCCAGGTGGGCGCCCACGCTTCCAGGCTCATGAAGCGGGCGTCGCGTGTTTCCGGCGTATGCGTCCACTTCGCGTGCGACTTGTCGTCCCAGCCCAGGCGGCCAAAGGAAATCGGCTTGCCTTTGGGATTGTATTGATGGCTGCGCACGCCGGGCTTGCCCCTCGCGCTTGCCTGCGCCATGAGCCCATCGAGGCCGGCGGCGAACGGCGTCCATTGCGCCGCATCCCACAGCGGCGCCGCAGCGGGCGCGGCCAGCAGCAGGAATACCTCGTAATCACGTGAAAAAAACGCCATGCAGCTTCCTCGGCAAATGGATGGAAAATTATGTCGCAATATTATAGTGGCGCTTGCGACAAGGCGGCGCGCTGGCTGGGGCGCAGCAGGTAGACGCCGTACAGGCACAGGGGCAGCACGGCCAGCAGGGCGATATACGGCAGGATAGACGCGCCGTCTTCGGCCGGGTTGGGCAAGGTGGCCGTCACCAGCGCGTAGTCCCACAAGCCATGCACGAGCACCATGGGCCAGATGGAGCGGGTGCGCAGGCGGATGGCCGCGTAGCCGACGCCTTGCAGGGTGGCGGCCACGGCTTGCCACAGGGCGCCGCTGACGTCGCCCGTGGCCAGGCCGTTGGCCGTATGGGCCAGGCCGAACAGTGCCGAGGACATCAGGACGGCGGGCCAGACGGCGTAGCGCTCCAGCATGCCTTGCAGCAATATGGCGCGGAACATCAGCTCTTCCGAGACGGCCACCAGGGCCGCATTGCAAGCGACGATCAGCAGCACGCGCGGCTGCGGCCAGCCGCCGGCCCAGGCCAGCAACAGCATCAGCAGCGCATACAGCAGGGGCGGCGAGACGAGCCACAGCGTTTTCCATGGCTGCGGCGCGCACAGGCCCGCCGCGCGGCGCCGGCTTGAGGCCAGCAGCAGCGCCAGCGCGAACAGGGCGGCCAGCGCCCACGACAGGCCGATACGGCCGGTGACGGCGGCGCCCGGCAAGGCGTAGCCGGCCGCTTCCAGCCAGCGGCCGCCCAGGCTCAAGCCCAGCCAGATGGCCAGTGCGATGAGGGTGACCGGCATGGTGAGGGCGATTCTTTTTCCTGGCATGGGCGGCGTCATGCTGCTGGCCCGCCGCCGCTGACGCGGTTGCGGCCCGTATTTTTCGACTGGTACAGCAGGGCATCGGCCTGGCGTATCAGCTCGCTGCTGTCGCTGCAGCGCTCCCGTGCGGGCTGCAGCGTGGCTGCGCCCAGACTGACGGTCACGACACCGTTCGCGCTGGCTGCATGGGGAATCTGCAAGGCTTCCACGCCCGAGCGGATGGCTTCCGCCACGTCCAGCGCGCCCGCAGCGTTGGTGGCGGGCATGATCACGGCGAACTCTTCGCCGCCATAGCGTGCCGCCAGGTCTTCGGTCCGGCCGACGCTGCGGGCCACGGCGCCGGCAACTGCCTGCAGGCACTCGTCGCCCGCCACGTGGCCATATTGGTCGTTGAATTTCTTGAAGAAATCCACGTCGAGCATGATCAGCGACACTTCATGGCCGCTGCGCTGGGCGCGCTTCAATTCCTGTGCCAGCGTCTCGTCGAAACAGCGGCGGTTGGCCAGCCCCGTCAAGCCGTCTTGCGACGCCCGCGCCGCCAGGTCCGCATTCGCGTGCCGCAGCTCCGCCGTGGCCAGGCGCAGGCTGGCTTCGATGCGGTCGCGTACGGCAATCTGCCGCATCAACTTGCGGAACAGGTAGATCAGCGCCGCTCCCGCCGCCAGCGACGCCAGCACGATTTGCATGCTCAGCCGTTGCCACTCGGCAAAGACGTCTTCCTTCGATAGCCCCGCCGCCACGATAACGGGAAAGCGTTCCAGGTGGCGATAGCTGTACAGCCGTTCGATTTCGTCCACCTTCGCCGTCATCATGGCCGTGCCGACAGGTCCTTTTTCGCGGTAGGCGCGCAAGAGTGCGCCCGACGAAATATCCATGCCGATGACATTGGGCTGGAACGGCCGCCGGTAAATCAGCGTGCCGTCATCGAGGGCAAAGAATGCCGTGCCCGTGTTGCCAAGGTTGAGGCTATCGTAGATGCGTTCGAAGGAGGCAAGCCCCAGGGTGACCAGCACCACGCCGGCAAAGGAACCGTCCGCCAACTCCACCCGGCGCGACACGGGCAAGACCCATTGCCCGCTGGATTTGCTGCGCACGGGCGCACTGATGCGGCTGCTCAGCTGCGCATGCGTCTTGTGATAGGTGAAATAATCGCGGTCGGCGTTGTTGCCGTCCTGCCTGGCGCCGGACGAGGTGGCCAGCCAATCCCCCTGGCTGTCAAAAATGAAGACGCCGGCAATTTCCACGATATTCCTCGACAACTGCTGCAGGTGCGATTGCAATCGCTCGCCGGTGGCGTCATTATTGCCTTCGTTGCGGATGTGTTCGACGATATCTTCCAGCATGACATCGGCGACTTCCAGTTCCATGTAGGCTTGCGTGGCAAGGGCGCGCGCCATGTTCTCCGTCGCCGCGTTGCTCTCGCGCAGGCGGACTTCGCGCGAAGACCAGACGATCCAGATGGTCATGCCCAGCAGCATGGCGCACATGCAGAAGAAGGCGATGCTGGCCCAGACGATCACTGGCCGCTTGTGCTTGCTCAAGACCTCGGGCTGCGCCGGCAGGGTGCCCGCTGCGTCCTTGTTTGTTGCATCCTTTACTGCATCCATAGGCGAATCATGAAGTTGCATCAATGATATGGTGGAAATATTGCCATACTACATTAAAAGCAGGCGTACAAAATTGCCACATCGTTATAGTTGCATGGAATAATAAGCCTTCGTCCGTTTGCCGCCAGACTGGAGAGCCATGACCTACAGCAAGACAATCACCACTGAACGATTGATCCTGCGCAAGCCGCAACCATCGGATGAGGCGGCGCAGTTCGCCATGCATTCCGATCCCGAAGTGATGCGCTATTTCAGCGAACCGCCCTGGGAAGACACGGGCCGCGCCACGCGCCAGATTGCCGAGGACATCGCCGCTTTCGAGAAAGAGGAATTCTTCCGCTTCGCCGTCGAACTGAAGGCGACGGGCGAATACCTGGGCAGCTGCAGCCTGTTTTCCGAGCACCGCCAGAACCGCCGCGCCGAGATCGGCTACGCGCTGGGCCGCCCGTACTGGGGCAAGGGTTACATGCACGAAGCGCTGTCGGCGCTGCTGGAATTCGCCTTCATCGAGCGCGACCTGAACCGCCTGGAAGCCGATATCGACCCGCACAACGCCGGTTCGGCCAGCGCCCTGGAACGCCAGGGTTTCAACAAGGAAGGTTTTCTGCCCGAACGCTGGATCGTCGGTGGCCAGGTCAGCGACTCGGCGCTGTATGGCTTGCTGCGCCGCGAGTGGGAAGCGCGGCGCAAGGGCGCCGCGTGAGCGGACAGGTTGGCGGCGCGTTCCAGCGATCGCCAGGCCGCAGCTGAGGAGGATGCCAGGCGATGATCGCTGTCGATTTACCCGCTTCAGGCCACCCGCTGGTGACCTTGCGCCCGCTGGAACGCAGCGACGCGTCCGCCTGGTATGCCTACCTGGCCGACCCTGCCGTCGTGGAGCACACGAGCTGGAACTTGCAGTGCGCCGACGATCTGCAGGCCAATTTCGATGACTATGCATCGGCCCAGCCATCGTCGTCCATACGGCTGGCCGTCGTGCTGCGCGACGGGGGCCGGCTGGTGGGCACGATTGGCTTCAATGCCATTTCCCCGCAGCACGGCACGGCTGAAATCGCCTACGACCTTGCCCCTGCCGTGTGGGGGCAGGGCGTGGCCATGTCCGTCGTGAACGCTGTCGTGGATTGGGGTTTCCAGCGCCTCGGCTTTCTGCGCATCCAGGCAACCGTGCTGGAAAGCAATGAACGATCGATGCGCGTGCTCGAGCGCTGCGCTTTCGAGCGGGAAGGCTATCTGCGCTGCTACCGGCAAATTCGCGGAAGATCCGGCAACTTCTGGCTATACGCGCGCATTGCCGGCGTGCGATGAACAAACTTCCCCTGAGTATCCTGCTGGTGGAAGACCACCTGGCCATCGCGCGCCAGGTGCTCGATTTCCTCGACGGCTTGCGCTGGCAGACGGACCATGCGGGCACGGGCGCGCTGGCCGTGCAATTGGCCACGCGCAACAGCTATGACGTGGTGCTGCTGGACCTGAACTTGCCCGACATGGATGGTTTGCAAGTGTGCCGCGCCATCAAGGCGGCCGCGCCCAGCAATGTGCCGATTTTGATGTTGACGGCGCGCGACGCGTACGAAGACAAGGCGTGCGGTTTTCGCGACGGCGCCGACGATTATTTGACCAAGCCGTTCGACTTGCGCGAAGTGGCCTTGCGCTGCGAAGCGCTGGCGCGCCGGCAGCAGTTGCACGTGCACCAGGAAATGCGCGTGGGACCGTTCACCTTGCAGACGCGCGCAGGGCGCGCCCTGTATGGCGACGCATCGCTGCCATTGACGCAGACGGGTTTTAAAATTCTGCTGCTGCTGTGTCGTGAATACCCGCACGCCGTCTCGCGCTCGGCCTTGCTGCAACAGCTGTGGGGCAGCCAGCCGCCCGACAGCGATGCGCTCAAATCGCACATCTATGCGCTGCGCAAGCAGCTGGAGTTGCTTGGCGGGGCTGGCGCGGCGGGCATGCTGGTGACCATACCGCAGCTGGGCTACCGCCTGGCCTTCGACGCTGCGGCATCGTCATGAGCCAGTCGATCCGGCAGCGCCTGTTTGCCGCCCTGGCCGGCTTCACCATCCTGCTGTGCCTATGCTACACGGGCCTGGCGCTGGTGATTGCCTACGTCACGGAAGACATGCTGGTGCAGCGCCTGCTCGAGCGCGAAGCGGCGGCCGTCAGCATGCGCTGGCAGCAGCACGACAAGCTTACGCCTTCTGGCAGCGACCTCATCACGGTTTATGGCAGTTACCTTGACTTGCCTCAAGCGGTGCGTGCGCACGTGCCGCCGTCCGCCCCGCGCGGGGAAGTGTTTACGACGACGGGCCAGCATTATCACGTGCTGGCGCTGGATATCGTTGCCGCTGGCCAGCCGCAGCGCGCATACCTGCTGGCCGACGTGGCGCCCGTGCTGGTGGTCTCGCGCCTGGCGCGGGAAGTGGGCGGTGTCGTGGCTGGCGTGGCGCTGGCGCTGATCGGCCTGGCCCTGCTGCTGGCGTACTGGCTGGCGCGGCGCCTCGTGCTGCCCTTGCAGAGATTGGCCCAGGAAGCGCGCCGGCTGGCGCCCGGCAGCACCGTCCATTTCAGCGAGCGCGACCGCCCCGACGAGATCGGTTTCCTGGCGCGCCGCCTGGAAACCACCTTTGCCGACTTGCAGGCGGTGTTGCGGCGCGAACAGGCTTTTACCCGCGACGTCAGCCACGAATTGCGCACGCCGCTGACCCTCATGTGCAACACCCTGGCGCTGGACTATGTGCAGCCGCTGGGCAAGCAGGAGCAGGCGCAGCTGCGGCAATCCACGGACGAGATGCGCGCCACCATCGACGTGCTGTTCGCGCTGGCGCGGGCCGAGCAATTGCCGGGCGACGTGGTCGAATTGCGCAGTTGCATCGAGCAATGCCTGCTGCGCCTGCTCGACGAACACCCTTGGAATGCCAGCCTGCTGACCCTGGACTTGCCCGAGCGGCTGGAGGTGGTCGGCAACCCGCAACTGGTCATGTTGCTCCTGAATAATTGCCTGGCGAATGCGTTGTTCCATGGCGGCCCCGATAGCCGCATCGGTATTGCGTTTGCACAAGGTTGCCTGAGCATCCAGAATACCGTGCAGCCGGGGCAAGCGCCACGCATCCACGGTTTCGCGCATGGTCAGGACCTGCTGCTGCGCCTGGCAAAAGCCATGCACTGGGACATTGTTTTCCATCCGGGCGCGACGCAGTTCCGTGTCGCCATCGTTCTGGCCCGGGCGCAATAAAGTCGGTGGATTTCACCGCGATTTCACCTGCCCTTGCATATGCTGGCTGCTCTTTTACTTGAAGGGAAGCCCATGAAAATCGCCGTCAGCCTGTTCATCCTGTCCTGCCTGTCCATGCCCGTGCTGGCCCAGGTGCAATCGCTGCAGCTCAAGGACGAAAAACGCCGCTACATTGTCTACACACCGGCTGCGTATCAAAGCCAACCTCAGAAGACCTTTCCCGTCGTCTTCAATTTCCATGGCGGCGGCATGAGCATGGCGGAACAAATGCTGTACACGCAGATGAACAAGACGGCCGAGCGGCACCAGTTCATCGTTGTGTATCCGCAAGGTATCAAGCAGGATTGGAACGTGGGCTTCGGCATGGATTACCTGGCGGGCACGGACGACGTCGGCTTTACGCAAGCGATGTTGAGCAAACTCAAACAGGATTACCGCATCGATGAGCAGCGCGTGTATGCCACGGGCCTGTCGCGCGGCGGTTTCTTTGCCCTGCGGCTGGCGGCCGAGCTGCCGCAACAGTTCGCCGCCGCCGCCTCGGTGGGGGCGCCCATGCCGGAACCGGTACGGCAGCATCACAAGAAGACGGGCAAGGTCGGCATGCTGCTGATACAGGGCACGGCCGACAAGGTCGTGCTGTTCGAGGGCAAGGCCGCCAGCTATCTGTCGGCGGAAGATACGTTCGATTACTGGCGCCAGCACAACGGCATCGAAGGTGCCAGGCCGCAGCCGCGCCTGCTCCCTGGCCCCGCAGGCGACGCCACGCAAGTGAGCTGGCTGGAGCAGGGCGCCGCTGGCGCCAGCGTGGCCTTGATCACCGTCAAGGAGGGCGGCCACACGTGGCCGGGCGCCGATGCTTTCAACGTCGGCCTGCCCATCGGCAAGACCACGCGCGCCATCGATGCGAATGAGGTCATGTGGGAGTTTTTCAGCCGCCATCGCCGTTGACGCCATGCTAGGATGGCGGCGCATGGCGTAACCATCAGGCAACAGGAAAGGCAGGCACAGTGGCATTATCAACAGCAGGCATCGCGGCCATGGCCGCGGCAATCTTTGCCAAGCCCGGCGCGGCCGTGGCGCAGGCGTATTCGCAGATGGAGCGGGAAACGCTGTATTTCCACTCGCCTGCCGAGCTGTGCGCGTATGCGGCCAGGCTGGAGGCCGAAGGGGCCGGCGAGGTGTTCCTTGCCGTGCATTACCCGGACATGGCCGGGCACTTTGCCCCGCGCCGTATCGCCCTCGACCCGGCCAAGTGCGGCGGCCTCACCTACCGTTACGTGTGCGAAGGCTGGGGCGTCATCCGCGTCTACCTGCGCCTGTTCAGCGGCAAGGGACTGGCCTCGCATGTGAGCGCCAATTCGCAGAAGCGGGCGGAAAAATGGCAGCCCCTTTACCCGGACTTTGGCCAGACCGATGCCTGGGACTGGGCCGCCGTGGGCCGCCATGAACGCCGCCTGATCCGCGTGCTGAAGCAGGCCGTGGCGCACGATGCGGCGGCAGGAGGCTCGGCATGACAGGCGTGACGCCCATCCACCCGGCCGCCATCTTTTGCCGTTCCCTGGCGCAGCTTTCCGCCATGCTGGACAAGACCGGCACCGAGCCGCACATGCTGGCGGCGCGCCTGCACCCGGACATGCTGCCGTTCGCCCAGCAAGTGCGCGCGGCCGTGAGCTTTTCCCTGCGCGGCTGTTGCCCGCTGGCGGGGTTGGAGGTAGCCGATTTCAGCGCCGCCGCCAGCCTGCAGGAACAGATCGCACACACCATGCGCTACCTCAAGGACATTCCCGTGGAGCGCTTTGACGGGCCGCCAGACCGCATCTGCCGCGACCGCGCCGGCTTCACCGACATCGCGCTGCCGGCCGATGAATTCTTGCAGCTGTACATACTGCCGAATTTCTACTTTCACTTCAGCATGGCGTATGCGATTGCGCGCAGCGCCGGCGCGGCCATCGGCAAGGGCGATTTCGATGGCTATCACGCGTATGCGCCGGGGTTTTCCTTCGAGCGGCCTGCCGCGCCGTAGTTCCTATAAGCCCGCGTCTTTCCACGCCGCCAGCCCCAGCCGCTTCAACAGCCGGCCCGACAGCCCGCAGCTCCAGCAACTGATCTGGATTTGCCGCTGCCGCGCCGGGTCCGCATGCCAGGCTTGCTCGGCGTAGGCGAGCAGGGCGTCGCTGAGGGCAGAGTTGTCGGCGACGGGCGGCAGGCGCGACATCAATTCAAGCACGCCGTGGGTGGCCTCCTTGATCTGCAGCAAACCGGCCAGCAGGGCGCGCAGCACGGCGCCGTCGATGTTGCTGCTCGCTTGCGTGAAACGCTGCTGCCAGCACGGGCTGCGCGCCCGCCACAGGGCCAGCAGCGCAGGCACGTCGGCGGACTGCAGTTGCCCGATCAGCTCGTCCGCCTCGAGAAACAGGTCGAGGCGGTCGTATTCATCGTCGTCGCTGCACAGCAGTGCATCGAGTTCCTGCAAGACGTTCATGCCACCACGTTCGTGGGCGCACCCCGTTCGAACGCTTCCACGTTGCCGATCAGGATGTCGGCCAGTTTCTGCATGGCCTCGCCGCTGGCCCAGGCCGTGTGCGGCGTGAGGATGAAGTTGGGCAGGCGCAAATTGAGCAGCGGGTTGTCGGGCGGGGGCGGCTCCTTGGACAGCACGTCGAAACCGGCGCCGGCGATCACGCCGTTTTTCAAGGCCTCCGCCAGTGCCGCTTCATCGACGAGGCCGCCCCGCGCCGTGTTGATCAGCAGCGACGTGGGCTGCATGCGCGCCAGTTCCTTTGCTCCGATGATGTTGCGCGTGGTGTCCGTCAGCGGCAGGTGCAGGCTCAGCACGTCGGAACTGGACAGCAATTCGTCGAAGCCCACTTCCTTCACGCCATCTTCATTGATGGGCGAACGGTTGTGCACGATCACCTGCATGCCGAAGGCGCGGCCCAGCTGGGCCACGGACTTGCCCAGCGCGCCGTAGCCCAGCAAACCCAGGCGGCTGCCGGCCAGGTCGCGGATCGGGTGGCCGAACAGGCAGAAGCGGTCGGACGCCTGCCACAGTCCCGCTTCCACGTCGGCGCGGTAGGCAACGAGCTGGCGGCGCAGGGCCAGCATCAGCGCCAGGGTATGTTCGGGCACGGTGGCGCGCGCATAGTCGCGGATATTCGCCACGACGATGCCCCGCTCGCGGCAGGCGGCCAGGTCGAGGATATCCGTGCCCGTGGCGGCCACGGCGATCATTTGCAGGTCCGGCAACTGCGCCAGCTCGGCCGCGCGCAGCGGCACCTTGTTCGTGATAGCGATCGTGGCGCCTTGCAGGCGAGCCACCGTCTGTTCGCTGCCCCTGGTGTGCGCATGTTCTTCCCAGCTGTGGGCGAAGGCGGGCGGGCGCACGGTGGCGATCAGGCTGTCGCGGTCGAGAAAGACGATGCGGTGCGGGTGCGGCGATGTGCTTGCTGCGGTCATGGCTGGGCCTCGGTCTGGGTGGCGCGCGCGCTGGGAAGGCTGCTCTTGCCTTTCAGTTGCGTGGCCGGGTGGTTGGTAAACATGTCGGCGACCCATTCGACAAACACGCGCACCTTGGCCGACAGATGGCGGTTGGGCGGATAGATCACGTGGATGGGCAGCGGGTCGGATTCCCATTCGCTGAGCAATTCCACCATTTTGCCTTGTTCTATCAGGGGCGCAAGCATGAAATGCGTCATTTGCACGATGCCCAGGCCCGCCAGTCCGGCGGCCGTGTAGGCATTCGAGTCGTTCAGGGCGATATGGCTGGGCATGGCGATCTGGATGCGGTCGCCGGCGCGCGTGAAATCCCAATCGAAGGTTTTACCGGTCTTGGCGGAGAAAAAATTCACGCCTCGGTGCTGCGCCAGGTCGTCCGGATGCAGCGGCGTGCCGTGCTGCGCCAGGTAGCCGGGCGAGGCGCACGTCATGAAGTGCAGCACGCCGACCCGGCGCGCGATCAGGTTCAGGTCGCCCAATTCGCCGCCGCGCACGGCGCAATCGACGCCTTCCTCGATCAGGTCGACGGGGCGGTCGCTGCAGCCCAGTTCCAGCGAGATGTCCGGATAGCGGGCAAAGAAATCGGGCAGGGCGGGGATGATCAGTTCGCTGGCCAGGGCCGTGGGCGCATCCACGCGCAGCCGCCCGCTGGGGCTCAAACGCGTGCGCGACAGCGATTCCTCCGCTTCGCGCACGTCCGACAGGATGCGCACGCAGCGTTCGTAATACGCGGCGCCATCGGACGTGATGCTGACGTGGCGCGTGGTGCGGTTGAGCAACTTAACCGACAGGCTCGCTTCCAGCGACTGGATCAGGGTCGAGACGGTGGCTTTCGGCAGCTGCATGTTTTCCGCCGCGCGCGTAAAGCCGCCCGCATCGACGACTTGGATGAAAACTTCCATGGCTTGCAGCTTATTCACTTAATTCCTTATCACTTTATGCTTGATTATTCATAATCCTGAACAATCAATTCGTCATTGCACTCTTTATCAGATTGTAGATCAAGTCTATAGTTGTTGTACTGCAGCATAAATGTAGATGCCGCAGGAAGTTCACAGGAGAAAAATCATGGGTCATCGGAATGGAATCTTTGCAGTGCTCGCTCTCGCTATGAGCTCGCTCGCTCTGGCCGCGATGGTATCGACGGATGCATACTCGATGGCGGCGCAAAGCGAAGCCAGCGGTTATAGCGCCCTGACCCATGAAGTGGGCGGCGTCGCCCTGTTGTGCCTGAACGACACGGTGCTCGATGCTGCGGTGCAGCCGGTGGTGGCGCAATGAGTTTTGCCGACACCGCTGCCGAACTGGCACCTGGCCAGGCGCTGAAGATACGCGATATCCAGGTGCAGGGCGCGCAGGATGCGCTCGGCGCGCGCGTCTACACGGCCGGCGTGCCGGGCGCCAAGCAGCCGAACCTGATGGTTTTCTTCCATGGCGGCGGCTTTGTCGACGGCGACTTGGACGATGCGGACGACTTCCTGCGCTGCCTCGTGCTGAGCAATCCCGACCACGTGGTGCTGGCCGCGAACTACACGCTGGCCCGCGTGCGGCCATTTCCCGCCGCCGTGGAAGACGCGCATGCCGTGCTGCTGTGGGCAAAAAAGAACAAGTCTAAGCTGGGCTGGACGGGCAAGCAGATGGTGGTGTCGGGCATCGAGGCGGGCGCCAACCTGGCCGCCGTATGCGCCATGATGTCGCGCGACCGGGGCGGACCGCCCCTCGCGGGCCAGGTGCTGATCATGCCCATGCTCGACCCCGGCCTGTCGACCTGCTCGATGCGCTCCTTGCCGACCTGTCCCGACCTGGCCGAAGTGGCGGACCAGTGCGCCGCCGCCTACCGCGGCTACCTGCCGAATGCCGCTGACCGTACCCACCCGTACGCGTCGCCATTGCAGTCGAGCCGCCTGAAGAACCTGCCGCCAGCCTTGATCTTGTCCAGCGAAGACGACCCATTGCGCGACGAGGCTGAACAATACGGCAGCAAACTGATCGCTTGCGGCATCAAGACGACCGTGCGGCGCATGGCCGCCGCGCCGCTGCAAGACGCCACCGCCCGCAATGAGTGTGCGTGCAAGGTACAGGTATTGAGCGAAATTAGCAGTTTCGTCGCCGGACTGGGGCAGGAGCCCGAGTCATGACGCCGCCATCCGCGGCACCGCAAAAAAACTTACACTAATCAGTTTACTTTTTGAGTTTTGGTTGCTACACTACGCAGTGTAGTTCCCTTCCTGCCTGAGTTGTGCGTTCGCACAGCCAGCTTCGTCGTCCCCGTCCGCTTTTAAGCAGCTGGCGGCCTGTTTACCTTTGATCGAGCGCCGTCGGGCGCCATGGCACCACCATTCACTTTTTCAGTTGGGTTGCTTCCTGCCGCCCATACCATTAGAAATTTTCATAAAACAGGGAAATAAAATGAAAAACGTTCAACAATTTTCCACTCTGCTGAAGCCCCTGGCTGCCTCGCTCGCGCTGGCAGGTCTGGTGGCCGTGAGCCTGGCCGGCTGCGATTCGGCCAATAGCAAGGTGCCCGACGCGCCAGCGGCCGGCGGCCCGCCCATCTCGGCCGCCGCCGTGGTGGAAAAACAGATCACGGAAACGCAGGAATTCTCGGGCCGCCTGGAAGCGATCGAGCGCGTGGAAATCCGCTCGCGAGTCGGCGGCTTCATCACGGCCGTCAATTTCAAGCCGGGCAGCGAAGTCAAAAAAGGCGACGTGCTGTTCGTCATCGACCCGCGCCCATTCCAGGCCGAAGTGTCGCGCGCCGAAGGCACGGCCGCCTCCGCCCGCGCCAAGGCGGAACTGGCCAAGCTGGAACTGTCGCGTGCTGAAAAGCTGCTGGCCGAAAAAGCCATCGCCCAGCGCGAATTCGATGAAAAGGCATCGGGCTTGAAAGAGCTGGACGCGAATGCCCGCTCGGCGCAAGCCGCATATGAAGCGGCCAGGCTGAACCTGTCGTACACGCAGGTGCAGGCTCCGATCAGCGGCCGCGTCAGCAAGGCGGAAATCACCGTCGGCAACCTGATCGACGCTTCCGCCATCCTCACTTCCGTGGTGTCGACGGACCGCATCTACGCCAGCTTCGACGGCGATGAAGATACGTATCTGCGCGTGGCCGGCACGGCGCAAAAGGGCACGCCCGTCACCGTCAAGGTGGGCCTGGCCAACGAAACGGGCTTCCCGCATGAAGGCAAGCTGGAATTCGTCGACAACCAGCTCGACCCGGCCACGGGCAGCGTGCGCATGCGCGCCACCTTCGCCAACGCCGAGCGCCAGCTGGTGCCGGGCCTGTTCGCGCGCATCCAGCTCGACGGCGGCAACGGCCCGCAGGCGCAAAGCACGGCGCTGTTGATCAGCGACCGCGCCGTCGGCACGGATCAAAGCCGCAAATATGTGTACGTGGTGGGCGCCGACAACAAGGCCGAATACCGCGCCGTCAAGCTGGGCCCGAATTCGGACGGCTTGCGCGTGGTGCGCGAAGGCCTGAAGGCGGGCGAAAAGATCGTCGTCAACGGCTTGCAGCGCGTGCGTCCAGGCGCACCCGTGACGCCGCAGATGGTGGCCATGGATTTCGACCCGACCGCGCCTGTCGCTCCCGCAAAACCTGAAGTAAAAGACGCCAAGATCGCCGCGAAAGCAGCATCGACTTCCAAGGAATAAACATGAATTTTTCCCGCTTTTTCATCGACAAGCCGATTTTCGCGGCGGTGCTGTCGATTGTCATATTCGTGGCCGGGCTGCTGTCGATTTTCGGCCTGCCCATCTCCGAATATCCCGACGTCGTGCCGCCATCCGTGGTGGTGCGCGCGCAATACCCGGGCGCCAACCCGAAAGTGATCGCCGAAACCGTGGCCGCGCCGCTCGAAGAGCAGATCAACGGCGTCGAGAACATGCTCTACATGTCCTCGCAAAACACGTCCGATGGCGCGATGATGCTGACCGTGACCTTCAAGATCGGCACCAACGTCGAGCAGGCCGAGACGCAGGTGCAGAACCGCGTGCAGCGCGCCTTGCCGCGCCTGCCCGAGGAAGTGCGCCAGATCGGCGTGACGACCGTCAAATCGTCGCCCAACCTGACCATGGTGGTGCATCTGGTCTCGCCGAACAAGCGCTATGACGACATGTATCTGCGTAACTACGCGGTGCTGAACGTCAAGGACCAACTGGCACGTCTGCCCGGCATGGGCGACATCCAGATCTTCGGCGCCGGCGACTACGCCATGCGCATCTGGCTCGACCCGCAGAAAGTGGCGGCGCGCGGCATGACGGCCAATGACGTCGTCGACGCCATCCGCGAGCAGAACGTGCAGGTGGCTGCCGGTGTCATCGGCGCTTCGCCGGCGAAAAACTCGGACTTCCAGCTGACCGTCAATACCCAGGGCCGCCTGCAGACGCCCGAGGAATTCGGCGCCATCATCGTGCGCACGAATGCCGACGGCGCCGTCACGCACCTGAAAGACGTGGCGCGCGTGGAAATGGGCGCCAACAGCTACTCGCTGCGTTCGCTGCTGAACAATAATCCGGCCGTCGGCATGGGTATTTTCGAAGCGCCGAACGCCAACGCGCTGCAATTGTCGTCCGACGTGCGGGCCAAGATGGACGAACTGAAGAAAGACTTCCCGCAAGGCGTGGAATACCGCATCGAGTACGACCCGACGCAGTTCGTGCGCTCGTCCATCGAAGCCGTGATCCATACCCTGCTGGAAGCCATTGCCCTGGTGGTGCTGGTGGTGATCATCTTCCTGCAAACCTGGCGCGCCTCGATCATTCCGCTGCTGGCCGTTCCCGTGTCGATTGTCGGTACCTTTGCCGTGATGCTGGGCTTTGGCTTCTCGATCAACACGCTGTCGCTGTTCGGCCTCGTGCTGGCCATCGGTATCGTCGTCGATGACGCCATCGTGGTGGTGGAAAACGTCGAGCGCAACATTGAGGAAGGCTTGTCGCCGCGCGACGCCACCATCCAGGCCATGAAAGAGGTCAGCGGTCCTATCGTCGCCATCGCCCTCGTGCTGTGCGCCGTGTTCGTGCCGATCGCCTTCGTGCCAGGTTTGTCCGGCGAGTTTTACCGCCAGTTCGCGCTGACGATCGCCATTTCGACCGTGATTTCCGCTTTCAGTTCGCTGACCCTGGCGCCAGCCCTGTCGGCTGCGCTGCTGAAACCGCACGATGCACCGAAAGACGCGCTGACGCGCGGCATGGACATGGTCTTCGGCCGCTTCTTCGCCTGGTTCAACCGCTTCTTCGGCCGCGCTTCGCACCGCTATGAAGCAGGCGTGAAGGGCGTGTTGGGCCGCAAGAGCGCGTCGCTGGGCGTGTATGCGCTGCTGGTCGTTGCCGCCATCTTCACCTTCAAGTCCGTGCCGGCCGGCTTCGTGCCGGCGCAGGATAAGCAATACCTGGTGGGTTTTGCGCAATTGCCTGACGCCGCTTCGCTGGACCGCACGGAAGATGTCGTGCGCCGCATGTCCGACGTCATCAAGTCGGTGCCTGGCGTCGAATCGACCATCGCCTTCCCCGGCCTGTCGATCAACGACTTCACCAATGCGCCGAACGCCGGCATCGTGTTCGCCACCCTGAAGCCGTTCGATGAGCGCGGCAGCAAGGAATTGTCGGGCGGCGCCATCGCGGCCGAGATCAACAAGCGCCTGGGCGGCATCCAGGACGCCTTCATCATGGTCTTCCCGCCACCGCCCGTCAACGGCCTCGGTACCATCGGCGGCTTCAAGATGATGATCGAAGACCGCGGCAACCTCGGTTACGACGCGCTGTACAACGCCACCCAGTCGCTGGCCGCGAAAGCGTACCAGACGCCGGAACTGGCGGGCGTGTTCTCGGGCTACCAGATCAACGTGCCGCAGCTGTTCGCCGACGTCGACCGCGTGAAAGCCAAGCAGATGGGCGTGCAGCTGCAAACGATTTACCAGACCTTGCAGATCAACCTCGGTTCGCTGTACGTGAACGACTTCAACCAGTTTGGCCGCACCTACCAGGTGCGCGTGCAAGCCGATGCCGCGTTCCGTTCGCATGCCCAGGATATCGCGCAGCTGAAAGTGCGTAATGACAAAGGCGAAATGATCCCGCTGTCGTCGTTGATGCGCGTCAAGGATAGCTATGGTCCGGACCGCGTACAGCGCTACAACGCGTATGCTGCAGCCGATTTCAACGGCGGTGCCGCGCCTGGCGTGTCGAGCGGCCAGGCGCAAGCCGCGCTGGAACGCATCGCCAAGGAAGTGCTGCCGCAGGGGATTTCGTATGAGTGGACGGAGCTGACCTACCAGGACATCTTGTCCGGCAATACGATGATCTACGTCTTCCCGCTGTGCGTGCTGCTGGTGTTCCTCGTGCTGGCCGCCCAGTATGAAAGCTGGACCCTGCCGCTGGCCGTGATTTTGATCGTGCCGATGTCCATCCTGTGCGCCTTGCTGGGCGTCAAATTGACCGGTGGCGACAACAACGTGTTTACCCAGATCGCGCTGTTCGTGCTGGTGGGGCTGGCGTCGAAGAATGCGATTCTGATCGTGGAATTTGCCCGCGAACTGGAAGAGCATGGCCGCACCGTCGTGCAAGCGGCGCTGGAAGCGTGCCGCCTGCGTCTGCGTCCGATCCTGATGACGTCGATCGCCTTCATCATGGGCGTGGTGCCCCTCGTGTTCTCGCACGGCGCCGGTTCGGAAATGCGCCATGCGATGGGTGTGGCGGTCTTCGCCGGCATGCTGGGCGTGACCTTCTTCGGCCTGTTCCTGACGCCCGTGTTCTATGTATTGCTGCGCACCCTGGCGCAGCGTTTTGAGAAAAAACCAGCCGATGCTGCCGCCAAGCCTGCCGCCGCGCCAGCATTGAACCTGGAAGGAGATATATATTGAAAACCAAGGAAATCATCTGGCGCGTCAAGCCTGTGCTGACCGCCATGGCCGCAGCCGTGCTGCTGGCCGCCTGCGCGGCGCCCGAGTTCAAGCAGCCGCAGATCGAGACGCCGACGGCGTTCAAGGAAGTGCAGACGGCGGCGGACGGCACGCGCTGGAAGCAGGGCGTGCCAGCCGAGCGCCAGGCGCGCGGCGAATGGTGGCTGGCCTTCAATGATCCGGCCCTCACAAGCCTGATCAACGAGGCCACGCAGGCCAATGCCAACCTGGCCGTCGCTGCCGCCCGCGTCAAGCAGGCGAGGGCGATTGCCGGCATCGCCGAAGCGGACCGCATCCCGCAAGTGGGCGTGAACGTGGGCGGCCAGCGCAACCGCGCCTCCGCCGTGTCGCTCGGCTTGCCGAACGGCGCGCCGGTGGCGGCCACGAATGTCTACCAGGCGAATCTGACGGCCAGCTACGAAGTCGATTTGTTCGGCCGGGTGGCATCGAATGTCAGCGCCTCGCGCAGCGATGCGCTGGCCGTGGAAGCGACCTATCGCTCGGTGCTGCTGTCCTTGCAGGCCGACGTGGCGCAAACCTACTTCCAGCTGCGCGCCACGGATGCGGAACTGGCGACCCTGGAGCAGACGGTGCGCCTGCGCGAGGAAAGCGTGCATGTGAACCAGCGCCGCTATGACCTGGGCGACATCGGCGAATTCGACCTGTCCCGTGCCCGCACGGAACTGTCGACCACGCGCGCCGAAGCCATCGGCCTGCAGCGCCAGCGCGCGACCAGCGAACATGCGCTGGCCGTCCTGCTGGGTAAACCGGCCGCCAGCTTCACGGCGACCGTCAACCCGCTGCAGGACAGCGGCTTCCTGCCCGTGATCCCGGCCGGCATGCCGTCGTCCCTGCTGGAGCGCCGTCCCGACATCGCGTCGGCGCAGCGCACCATGGAAGCGTCGAATGCGCGCATCGGCGTGGCGAAATCGGCCATGTTCCCCGCGTTGACCTTGAACGCTTCCGGTGGCGGTGCGTCCGATACGTTCTCGGACATCTTCAAGTGGAGCAGCCGCTCCTGGCTGCTGGGCGCCCTGATGTCGATGCCCATCATCGATGGCGGACGCAATAAAGCTGCCGTGAGCCGCAGCGAAGCGCAGCTGGAAGAGTCGGTGGCGACGTATCGCCAGAGCGTGCTGGTGGCGTTCGCCGAGGTGGAAGACAACCTGGCCGGCCTGCGCATCCTGTCGGGCCAGACGCAGCAGATCGACGAAGCCGTCGTCTCGGCGCGCCGCTCGGCCGACCTGGCGCAAAAGCTGTACGACGCGGGCCGTTCCAGCTACCTCGATCTGCTGGACGCACAGCGCAACCTGGCGGCCATCGAGCGCAATGCCGTGCAATTGCGCGGCAACCGCGCCGTCACCACGGTGGCGCTGATCCGCGCCCTGGGCGGCGGCTGGGGCGAGACGGAGCCGCAGGTGGCGGCCAACTGATTTCCGGCACCGCGGGCTGGCATGTCCGGCCCGCGGCAAGGAAAACATCGTCAAAACGGCGTCGTGCGCTTGCATGGCGCCGTTTTTTTGTTTTCAGCGAGTTGAATCCGTTTGCGGCAAGGCCGCGTAAGTACTCCTGCAATCACGCAAACGCAGTCATCCAGGAGATACCATCATGCGCACCTTTATTCCCGCAGCACTGTTTGTCACCGCCTTTACTTCCCTGCTGGCCGCCAGCGCACCGTTTGCCGCCGACATGACGACCATGGTGGGTGGCCAGAGCATGTATCCCAGCAAGGACATCGTCGACAACGCCGTCAATTCGGCCGACCACACGACCCTGGTCGCTGCCGTCAAGGCGGCCGGCCTGGTCGATACCTTGAAAGGCAAGGGCCCGTTCACCGTGTTCGCGCCGACGAATGCGGCCTTCGGCAAGCTGCCGGCCGGTACCGTCGACACTCTGGTGAAACCGGAAAACAAGGCGACCCTGACGAAAATCCTCACCTACCACGTGGTACCGGGCAAATACGACTTCAAGGCGCTGGCGAAGGAGATCAAGATGCATGATGGGAAGGCGACCCTTTCCACGGCCAGCGGGGGCAAGCTGATGTTCGCCATGAACGGCATGCACAACATCGTCGTGATGGACGAGGGCGGCAATAGCGCCAACATCAGCACCTATGATGTGTATCAATCGAATGGCGTGATCAATGTCATTGACACGGTCTTGATGCCGAAATAAGCGGACGAAAGAGAGTACGAAATAGCGGACGAAAAAAAAGACAGGGAAAACCCTGTCTTTTTTGCCTGCATGGCGCCGATTACTTGGCTGGCGCTGCTGCTGGTGCGGAAGCTGCCGCTGCGGCCGGAGCTGCTGGCGTTGCCGGTGCTGCTTTCTTCGCCTTGTGATGCTTGGCTTTCTTGTGCGCGGCCGGTTTGACGGCGGCTGGCGCTTCAGCCTTGGCTGCTGGTGCGACGGCGGCGGCAGAAGCTGCTGGAGCGGCCGGTGCTGCAGGTGCGGCTGGCGTCTGGGCGAAAGCGGCGGTGGCGAACAGGCTGGCGATCAGGGTGGCGATAACTTTTTTCATGATGAAATCCTATAAGGTAATGGTGCGAATAAAAATCGGGTGCTGATGGACTGGATTACTTGCTTGCTGCAGGCGCTGCTTCAGCGGTGGCCGACGCCAGTTTGGCATCTGCCTTGGCCTTGGTTTTTTTCGCAGTGTGATGCGCCTTGGCCTTGGTGGTGGCAGCTTCCGTTTTTGCGCTGGCGACTTCCGTTTTCGCGGCGACGACAGCTTTCGCTTCCTTGGCGTCAGCCTTGACGACGGCCTTGGTGTGGGCTGCTTCCACTTTGGCGGGAACCGAGGCTGCGGGAGCTGCTGGCGTTTGAGCAAAGGCAGCGGTTGCGAACAGGCCGGCGATCAGGGTAGCAATTACTTTTTTCATGGTGCAGTCCTCAGTGGTGGTTTGTCTGGTATGTCTGTTGGTGCCGGGATGATTCCCGTGTCACTGAGCATAAAACGCGCCCCCGGACGCTTGCGTTGACGGTCATTACAATCGCTTACATCTGCGTGGCATCCGCGGCCAAAATGGCTTTCAGGATGTCTTCCGAACGGCGCTGCCCGTAGCCCTTGCCGTATGCGCTCGATGCGATGCTCACCACCATGCGGCGCGCCGGTATCACGTAGATCTTGTTGCCGCCATTGCCCGAGGCGAAATGCACGGCGATCTTTTTCCCGGCCACGTCCTGCGTCTTCGCGTACCAGAAATAGCCGTAGCTGTCGGCATAGCGGTCGACGGCGCCGATGGCCACGCGCGGCGCCAGCGCTGCCTTGAGCCAGGCGGCGTCGATCACTCTCTTGCCGTCAAATACGCCGTCGTCCAGCACCATCTGGCCGATTTTTGCCGTATCGCGCGCGCGCAGCGACAGGTTGCCCTGGCCTTTAGGGTGGCGTGCCACGTCGCGGCCCCAGCTCCAGCGCGTGATGCCCAGCGGCGCGAATAGCGCCTTGGCGGCGTAGTCTTCCAGGTCGGCACCGCTGGCGTTTTCCACCACGCGCCCGGCAATGTACGAACCCAGCGAGTTGTAGCGGTAGATGCTGCCCGGCTTTGTTGCGGCCGGCACGCCGCGCACGAAGGCGGCGGGGTCGGGCGCTGCATCGAGCTTGTCTTCATTGCCGGGCGAGTGTTCGTCTTCATCGAAGGCGGCCAGGCCCGAACGCATGGTCAGCAAGTCGTCGAGGACGACCTTGCCCGCCGGGCTGGCAGCGACTTCGGGCCAGTAGCCGCCCACCGTTTTTGTTGTCGCCAGCTGGCCGCGCGCCACGGCCGCACCGACCAGCAGCGCGGTGATGCTCTTGCCAGCCGAGCGGATGTCGTGCAGGGTGTCGGCCGTCTCGCCGTTGTAATAGCGCTCGGCGACGATGGCCCCGTCGCGCAGCACGACGACGGCGCGCAAGTCGTCATGGCTGTCGCCATCCTGGGCTTGCAGGACTTGATCGAGGGTGGCGGGGGCGCTGTCCTGCGCCAGGACAGGGCATGACAGGAAGAGGGCACTCAATAGTGAAAACGGCAGGCGGCGCATGGACAGCTCTCGTGGCGATGGTCGGATTGCCAGTGTCGCCCAATTGCGCCGTTTTGTCGCGCGCAAGCTGGCCTGTTCGATGAAGTTTGCGTGAAGGCGCGCCGGACGAGCGCCATGCAAAAAAGGACAGCCGAAGCTGTCCCTGGTACTGGAAGTGGCCACGCAAGCGCAGACCCGGCGGATGCGCTTGCGTGGCTACATTTGGCTTACTTTGCCGGTGTGGCAGCAACTGCGGCGTCCGCTTTTGCCGCATCCGCTTTTACCTTGGCTTTGCCGGCCTTGTGATGGGCCTTGGCCTTGGTGGCTTTGGCGTCGGCCTTGGCGCTGGCGACATCGGCTTTCGCATCGGCTGCGACGACCGCTTCCTTGGCGTCCGCTTTCACGACAGCCTTGGTTTCCTTGGCCTCTGCCTTGGCGACGGCTTTCGTGTGGGCCGCTTCCGCCTTGGCGGGAACCGACGCTGCCGGGGCGGCAGGGGTTTGGGCGAAGGCTGCGGTAGCGAACAGGCCGGCGATGAGGGTAGCGATAACTTTTTTCATTTTATTTTCCTGGCAAGTGGTAAGTGATGGTGTGTCGATGATTACTTGGTGGCTGCTGGCGCTGGTACAGATGCTGGCGCTGCAGCGGTGGCCGAAGCCAGTTTTGCGTCGGCCTTGGCCTTGGTTTTCTTGGCTTTGTGGTGCGCCTTGGCCTTGGTGGCAGTTGCTTCCGTTTTTGCGCTGGCCACTTCCGTTTTCGCGGCGACGACGGCTTTCGCTTCTTTTGCATCCGCTTTCACGACGGCTTGCGCTTCCTTGGCGTCGGCTTTGACGACAGCCTTGGTGTGCGCCGCTTCCACTTTGGCGGGGACCGACGCTGCCGGGGTTTGGGCAAAGGCTGCGGTAGCGAACAGGCCGGCGATCAGGGTAACAATTGCTTTTTTCATGGTGCAGTCCTCTGTGGTGGTTTGTCTGGTATGTCTGTCGGTGCCGGGATGATTCCCGTGTCACTGAGCAGAAAACGCGCCCCGAAAGGTTATGGTTGACCTTGTTTACACTTTCTTACAATCAGGTGATTTAAGCGACGTTCATTGAAGAAGGCGGTATGAAAATGCAAAAAGACAGCCGAAGCTGTCTTTTTGTGTGGCGCTGAAAATGCGCGGAGGGAATTACTTGGCTGCTGCTGCGGTCGCTTCAGTCTTGGCTTCGTCAGCCTTGGCTTTGGCTTTTTTCGCTTTGTGATGGGCTTTTGCCTTGGTGGCGGCTGCGTCGGCCTTGGCGCTGGCGACATCGGCCTTGGCATCGGCGGCGACGACTGCTTCTTTAGCATCGGCTTTGACTACGGCTTTGGTTTCCTTGGCTTCTGCTTTTGCCACTTCCTTGGTGTGCTTGGCTTCGGCCTTGGCAGGCACGGCTGGCGTTTGAGCAAAGGCTGCGGTAGCGAACAAGCCGGCGATCAGAGTAGCGATTACTTTTTTCATGGTGCAGTTCCTCGAGAAGTGGGGTTGTAGTTCAGGAGATGCATTTCCCCTGTCACTGAGCCAAAAACGCGCCGCACGGCAATCGCGTTGACAACGATTTGATCTAATTACAAACACTTACATTTGCCGGGGCGGGCGCTCTGTTAGCTGGCGTACCGCGCCAGGTGCCGCGGCGGCCTAGACTCAAGGCCACGCGCCGTTCCGGGGACGGTGTCAAGCTCAAATGCGGGCTGCGCCAGGAATTCGACACCGGCGGCGGCCCGATCGACAGGGAGAAGACGATGCAGAACACCTCCACGCCGGACGGCGCCTTGCCGGCCAGTTTCAGGGTCAGCCATGCGGACCGGGTCATCGACAGGGACAGCGGCGCCAGGAAGATCGATCTGGTGCGCTATTACGCGCTGGTGGGCAGGCTGATGCTCGTGCACCTGCGCAGCCGGCCCGTGTCGCTCGTGCGCGCGCCGGCCGGCGTGGGCGGCGAGTTGTTCTTCCAGAAACATGCGGAGTCGTCGGCCATGCCCGGCGTCAAGCAGCTCGATGCCCGGCTGGACCCCGGGCACCCGCCCATGCTGGCAGTGGCCAGCCTGCAAGGCTTGCTGGCGGCGGCGCAGTGGAATGTGGTGGAGTTTCACACGCAAAATGCGCTGGCCAGCGCCTACGACACGCCGAACCGCCTGGTGTTCGACCTGGACCCGGGCAAGGGCGTGGCCTGGCCAGCCATCCGGGAAGCGGCCGTGCTGCTGCGGGCCTTTTTGACGCAGCTGGGCTTGCCCGCGTTCCTGAAAACCAGCGGCGGCAAGGGCTTGCACGTCGTCGTGCCGATCCGCCCGCAACACGACTGGGAGACGGTGAAGGCGTTTTCGCAAGCCATCGTGGCGCACATGGCGCAGCACATCCCGGCGCGTTTTGTCGTCAAGAGCGGTCCCGCCAACCGGGTCGGCAAGATTTTCATCGATTATTTGCGCAATGGCCGGGGCGCCACCACCGTGTGCGCCTGGTCGGCCCGCACGCGTTCCGGGCTGGGCATTTCCGTGCCGCTGGCCTGGGATGAGCTCGACAAGCTGAAAGCGGGCGACCAATGGAACGTGGGCAATGTCCACAGCCGCCTCGACGTGGGCAACGCGCCGTGGAATGGCTATGCGCGCAGCGCGAAGGGACTCGATGCGGCGATGAAAAAGCTGGCCTTCAGTCCTCTTGCCTGAACGGCAGGACGGCGCGCGCCAGCTGCAGCGCTTCCTCGATGGCCGCGTTGAGCAGGGTGATTTCGACGGGCTTGGTCAGGTAGCGGAAAAAGCCCGCGGCCAGGCCATGCCGGATATCGCCCTTCATGGCATTCGCCGTCAGGGCGATGACGGGGATGTGTGCCGTGCGCGTATCGTTGCGCAGGATGCGCTGCGCCTGGTTGCCATTCATGCCGGGCAGGTTGATATCCATCAAGATCACGTCGGGGCGGCGTTCCAGCGCCAGCGCGATGCCCTGGCGGGCGTCGGTGGCCGAAATCAAGCGCAGGTGGGGCAGGAAGCTGACGATGTCTTCCACCAGGCGCAGGCTGGCCGGATTGTCTTCCACGTACAGCAGCAGCGCCTGGCCGCCGGCATCGTCCCCGGCATCGACGGCATCGCCGGCGGCTACGGGCAGGCATTCCGTTTCCGCCTGCCCGGCGGGCGGCGCAGTCATCGTATCGAGTTCGATCCAGAACACGCTGCCCACGCCGAGGCAGCTGTGCACGCCCATGTTGCCGCCCATTAGCTCCACCAGGCGCTTGGTGACGACCAGGCCGATGCCCGTGCCTTCCTCGCTGCCCGCCTCCTGTCCCAGGCGGTTAAACGGCTGGAACAGCTCGGCCATCTGCGCGTCGTCCAGTCCCTTGCCCGTGTCGCGGATGGCGATGCGCACGCGTTGCGCCTCGGGCTGCGAGACTTCCAGCTCCACCTTGCCGGCCGGACGGTTGTACTTGATGGCGTTTGACAGCAGGTTCAGCAGCACTTGCTTGAGGCGCGTATGGTCGGCCCTGAGCGTCAGCGCCTCGCAGGCTGGAAACACCAGGTGAATCTGGCGCTGCTGCGCCTGTTCTTCCACCATCACGCGCACTTCCTCGATCAGCGCGGGCAGCGTCACCGCTTCCATCGACAGGCTCAGACTGCCTGATTCGATCTTCGCCAGGTCGAGGATTTCATTGATCAGGGTGAGCAGGTGGCGGCCCGAGGTGACGATGTTTTGCACGAAGGTGCGCTTTTGCAGCGCGGTCGCGGGCAGGGCTTCATTGGCCAGCAGCTGGGCGAAACCGAGGATGGCGTTCAGCGGCGTGCGCAGTTCATGCGACATGCTGGTGAGAAAGCGGTCCTTCGCCTGGCTGGCCCGTTCCAGCTCGATTTTCTGTTCGTTCAGCGTGCGCTCGATGCGCTTGCGTTCCGTGATGTCGCGGATGGCCGACGAAACCAGCATGCCTTCCTCCGTTTCCAGCGGCGACAGGCTGATTTCGACGGGAAACTCGGTGCCGTCGCGGCGCAAGCCGTACAGTTCCAGGCCCGCGCCCATGGAGCGGGCGCGCGGCGCCGTGGAAAAGGCCTGGCGGTGGCGCGGATGGTCGGTCGCGTAGCGGGCCGGGATCAGCACTTCCACATTGCGCCCGAGCAACTCCGCGCGCGAGTAGCCGAACAGGCGTTCCGTTTGCGAGTTGACGAGCACGATCTCGCCATCGCCGTTGACGATGACGATGGCGTCCGGCGCCGATTCGAGCAAGCCGCGGAACTTTTGCTCGGCCCGGCGGCGGTCGCTGACATCGCGGATGGCGCTGATGACGAAGGTGCCGATTTCCGTCTGGATGGGCGACAGGCTGATTTCCACGGGGAATTCGACGTTGTCCTTGCGCAAGCCCAGCAATTCCAGGTCGGCGCCCATGGTGCGCGTGCGCGGCTGGTCGAAATAGCGCGCGCGGTGCCCCACGTGCGCATGGCGCAGGCGCTGCGGCAGCAGGCTATCGATTTGCCTGCCGCTCAATTCGCCTTCTTCATAGCCGAACAGGTGTTGCGCCTGCTGGTTGGCCAGCACGATGGCGCCCGTCGCATTGACCATGATGACGCTGTCCGGCGTCGACTCGAACAGCACGCGGTAGCGCGCGTCGACGAACTGGGCGTCGCGCGCCGCCTTCAGCAAGGTCGTGTCCTTCATGGTGGAAATCAGGTAGCGGGGGCCGTCCGGCGCGGCTTGTGCGGCCTGGCAAGCCACGTCGACGTAGATGAGTTCGCCATCCTTGCGCCGCCGCAGCGATTCGCGGTCGTAGCTGCCGTGCAGGGCCAGCTGTTCGGCGATCAGCGGGCCAGCCTCGGCCTGTCCCGGCAGCGAGATCAGTTCCCACAGCGTGCGGCCCAGCGTTTCGTCGCTGGCATAGCCGAAAATGCGCTGCGCCCCGGCCGTCCAGCGCACGACGACATGGTCTTCGTTCGTGATGACAACGCCGCCAGGGGCGCCGCTGAGGATAAGCTGATCTAACTCGGCATCCATTTTTCCGTACGCATGACAGGGCTTGCCGGGTGGCAGGCTGTGTGCATAACGTAGCGAGAAGCCTGCTCAAAGTCAATGCATTTATCTTCCTGGCGATGCGCCCGCAGCGGGTGCGTGGTTCAGGCCGTCTTGCGCAAGTTCCCGCGCGCCATCGCTCAATCCCCTGCGCTGCCGGTGACGGGCAGGACGATGCCGCTGATGTAGCTGGAACAGGCGGGCGAGGCCAGGAAGACGTAGGCGGGCGACAGTTCCTCGGGCTGGGCCGGGCGGCGCATGTCCGTGTCCGCGCCGAATTGCCGGATGTCCTCGGGCGACTTGTCGGCCGGGTTGAGCGGCGTCCACACGGGGCCGGGCGCGATGGCGTTGACGCGGATGCCCTTGTCCATCAAGTTGCCGGCCAGCGCCATGGTAAATGCGTGGATGGCGCCCTTGGTGGTGGAATAGTCGAGCAAGTGCTTCGAGCCGCGCAAGCCCGTCACGGAGCCCGTGTTGATGATGGACGCACCGCGCTGCAAGTGGGGCAGCACGGCCTTGGCCATGTGAAAGTAGCCGTAGACATTGGTTTTCATGGTGAGGTCGAAGCGTTCCTCGCTCAGCTCCAGCAGCGATTCGGCGTGTTCCTGGAAGGCGGCGTTATTGACCAGCACGTCGATATGGCTGAACTTGTCCAATACCTGGCTGACGGCTTGCTGGCAAAAGCCCTGGTCGCGCACGTCGCCGGCAATCAACAGGCAGCTCTGGCCTTCCGCTTCCACGTAGCGCTTGGTTTCGTGGGCGTCCGCGTGCTCGTTCAAGTAAATGATGGCGACATCGGCCCCTTCGCGCGCATACAGCACGGCCACGGCGCGGCCGATGCCCGAATCGCCGCCCGTGACGATGGCCACCATGCCGGCCAGCTTGCCGCTGCCGCAGTAGTCGGGGGCCAGGAAACGGGGTTGCAGCTGCATCTGCCCTTCGACGCCCGGCTTGTCCAGGTGCTGGGCGGGCAGGGGAGGCGCCGGCTGGCTGCGGCTGCCCGTCTGCACGGGGGATTTGCTGTCGCGTTTGTCTTGCCTGGCGGCATCGGGCTGTTTATCTTTCTGATCTTGCTCCTGCTGGATGCTGCGCTGCAAATTGCCGGCGGACTGGTCCTTGTTCTCGTTCATGCTGGCCTCCCTGGAAACGACTATCCAGTATCGGCGCGGCACCCGCATCGAACGGTGCGCTTGCTAACAGAGTGGCGCAAACGGGTGCAAAGTTATATGATGGTTGACATAAATGTGGGAGGCAGCATGAAAGTGAGCAGGGAGCAGGCGGCGCTGAACCGCGAGCGCATCGTGGAGGTGGCGGCAAGGTTGTTCCGCGAAAAGGGCTATGACGGCATCGGCGTGGCCGACCTGATGAAGAACGCGGGCCTCACGCATGGCGGCTTCTATGGCCATTTCGCGTCCAAGGAAGACTTGATGATCGAGGCGTGCCAGCATGCCTTGAATAAGTCGCTGGAAGGTTGGCGGGCGAAGGTCGCCAGCGACCCGCAGCGGGCGCTGCCGGCGATTATCGACAACTACCTCACCCCGAAACACCGCGACCAGCCCGGCGGCGGCTGCCCGGCGGCGGCCATGGGCGTCGACGTGGCGCGCATGTCGCCCGGCGCGCGTCCCGCGTTTACCCAGGCCACGCAGCAGCAGTTCGCCTTGCTGCAGGGCTTGCTGCCCGACGGCGCGCCGGAAGAGCAGCGCCAGCAGGCCATCGCCACGTTTGCCGCCATGGTGGGCGCCATGGTGCTGGCCCGTTCCGTCGATGACGAGTCCCTGTCGGGGGAAATCCTCGACGCCGTGAAGGCGCAATTGCTGCAAGACTGATCCCGTGCCCCCTGTCAGCCGGCCTCGTCGCATGATAGGCTTCGGTTTTCAGATTTCGGGATCATTCATGCTGCTCTGGCTCAGGCAATACCGGCGTCCTCTGTTGGCCGGAGACATCACCGCCGGTATCGTGGTCGCCATGATGATGGTGCCGCAAGGCATGGCTTACGCGTTGGTGGCCGGCTTGCCGCCCGTGGTGGGCATCTACGCCAGCATTTTGCCGCCCGTGCTGTACGCCCTGGTCGGCAGCAGCATGACACAATCCGTGGGGCCCATGGCCATCGTTTCCCTGATGACGGCCGCCGCCCTGGCGCCGCTGGCCGACCCCGGCTCCTCCCTGTATATCGTGCTGGCCGCCCAGCTGGCTTTCATCAGCGGCCTCGTCCTGCTGCTGTGCGGCGTGCTGCGCCTGGGCTTCATGGCCAGTTTCCTGTCGCGCCCCGTGATCAGCGGTTTCAGCAATGGCGCCGCGATATTGATCATCTGGGGCCAGATCACGCCCTTGCTGGGGGCGACGCTTCCCCACTGGCATGCGCCCAGCCTCGTGCTTGGGCTGTCCGGCCTGCTGTTCCTGTGGCTGGCCAAGCGGTACGCGTCGCGCCTGCTGCGGCGCTGCGGCCTGAACCAGGTGGCGGCCGACGTAGGCGCGCGCCTGGCGCCGATGGCGCTGGTGCTGGCCGGCATCGCGCTCGTTGCCTATGGCGGCCTGGAAGCGATGGGCGTGCAGACGACGGGCCACGTGCCCAGCGGCTTGCCGGGCCTGAACCTGGCGACCTCGAGCGCCCATTGGCGCACTTTGCTGTCGCCAGCGCTCTTGATCGCCTTCATCATCTTCCTGATGAGCATGTCCGCCGCACAGACCCTGGCGCAAAAACGGGGCGAAAAGCTGCATACCAACCGCGAACTGCTGGGCCTGGGCGCGGCCAACGTGGCCAGCGCGCTGTCAGGCGGTTTCCCCGTCACGGGCTCGATTTCGCGCTCGGCCGTCAATTTCCAGGCGGGCGCCAACACGCCGCTGGCCAGCATCATCACGGCCGGCTTGCTGGCGCTGGCGCTGGTGGCGCCCACGGGCTGGCTGGCCCTGCTGCCGCTGCCCGTGCTGGCGGCCACCATCATCTTTGCCGTGTCCAGCCTGCTGGACTGGGACACCTTGAAACTGTCGTGGCGCTACGACCGCAGCGATGCGCTGGCCCTGCTGGCGACGACGGCCGGTGTGCTGGTGCTGGGCGTGGAAGCAGGCGTGGTGATCGGCGTGCTGTTGTCGATGGGCACCCTGATCTGGCGCGCCAGCCGCCCGCACATCGCCGTGCTGGGGCGTATCCCGAACAGTGAGCACTTCCGCAACGTGGAGCGCTATGAAGCGCAAACTCTGCCGGACGTCTTGCTGTTACGCATAGATGCGGGCTTGTTCTTCGGCAATGTCGAGGCCGTGACGGAGAGGGTGGAAGACGAATTGCGCGGCCACCCGACGGCGCGCCACCTGGTGCTGGTGCTGTCAGCCGTCAACCAGATCGACAGCACGGCCTTGCTGGGCTTGATTGAACTCAATAGCGCGCTGGCCAAGCGCGGCATCAGCCTGAACCTGGCAGAAGTGAAGGGCCCCGTGATGGACCGTTTGCGCCAGAGCAGTTTATTGAAAGACTTGAGCGGCAAGCTGTACCTGAGCACGGCGCTGGCGACAAACGATTTGAGCGGGAAAAAGAGTGGAGAACCGGCATGACGATGGAATTGAATCTGCATGGCGAACCGCGCGCCGTTGACACCATCGCTGCGCTGGAACAGGCGCTGCAGGAGGCGCGAACTCTGGCCCAGTGCGAACTGTGGCTGACCCTGGCCGCGGATGCGGAACAGGGCCCGGCCCTGTGCATGCTGCGCAATGGCGGCAACGCCTGGCTGATGTATCTGTCGGGGCAAGACGATCTCAGTTACCACTCGCTGGGCGACGAGGAGGCGGACGGCGGCTGCAGCTACCTGTTGGCCAATGGCCAGGTGGACGAGTATCCGGAAGCGTGGTGCGTGGAGGTGGAAGAATGCCAGCACGCCTTCGTCGCATTCTTCAAGACAGCCGGGGCGCGGCCGGCCGCCATCGCGTGGGAGGCCGATTGAGATGCCGCAAACCATCATCGCCGACATCGACAAGGACTTGCTGGCCGCGCTGGACGCCAGGGCAGGGTTATTGACGCTGCGCGCCATCCTGTTGCGCTACCGCGCCAGCGGCGTGACGGCGCAGCAAGTGGCCGGCTTGCTGCAGGAATTGCGTTCCGCCACACAAGAGGGGCCGCTGGAAGACGTGATACTGGACGCCCTCGACATGGTGACAGGCTGGTGCACGCCGCAGCTGCGGGTATGGGACGAGGCAGGAGGCGAGCATGCATCCTGACAAGTTCAAACAGGTGGCGGGGCTACAGTCCGCCGAGCGCCATGCCTACTTTGTGCGCAAGGTAGCCGATACGCAAGAAGTGTGGGGTTTGCACCATGACGGCTGGGCCACGGCGCAGCTTGACGGCAAGGTGGCGATACCGTTCTGGCCGGAAGCGGCATTCGCGCAAGCGTGCGCCAGCGGCGACTGGGAACATTTCCAGGCGCGCGCCATCGGGCTCGATGATTTTCTGGCTAAATGGCTGCCCGGCATGGCGGAGAATAAACAGTTGGCTTTCGTGTTTCCCGTGCCGCAAGGCAGCGCCAGCATCGCGGCGCCGGGCGACTTGCTGGCCGACCTGCGAGAGGAAGCCAGATAATATGAATAATCAGGAAGAGCGCCTGGACGCCTGGTATGACGGCTCGGCCATCTGCCTGATCGCCGTCGGCGCGCAAGGCGACCCGCTGGACCTGGGCGGCGATGAAGTGCGCGCGCTGATCGCGAAACTGCAGCAATGCCTGGCCGAGTCCGAAGCCGGCCAAGACTGAAGGCTCAGGCGGCCGCCAGCGCCTTTTCCATCGCCACGCTGGCCAGGCTGATGCCGCTGGGGTGCGCATACGCTTCCTCTCGCAAGGAAATAAACCCTGCGGCCCGGTAAAACGGCACGGCATTGAGCGATGCGGACAGGTGCAGACGCGCAATGCCGCGCCCGCGCGCCAGTTGCTCCAGCGCCGCCAGCAGCCGCTTGCCGATGCCGAGTCCCGCGCGCGCCGGATCGACGAACACGGCCTCCACTTCCTGCTTGTCCGCATCGAGCATGGCGTAGCCAGCGATGGTTTCGTTCTGCATCGCCACGACGCCGCCACCCGCGGCCAGCATGGCGGCATACGCCGGCGGCACAGGTGTAGCCGTCCACGCAGTAATTTGCTCCGGCGCATAATGCGTGGCGCAACTGACCCGCACGGCCACCGTGCGCAGGGCCCACAGGGCGTCGATATCGGAATCAAGGGCGGGGCGCAGGGTGATGGTCATGGACGCTTTCCGGGCAAAAGACCATGCTAGCGCAATGTCTGGCAGCACGCCAGCAAGAGTTCATGCCGCGCTCAGCCAGCAGATGACCGGCGGCGCCTGGGTCATATAGAAAGACATGGCAATCACCAAAAGATTGCCCTAAGGAATAGACTTGCCCCTGCAGTTGACGTTATCATGTTTTTGTAAGTGTCGGTGGCTGAGCAGTCAGCGCATAGTTGAAACATGGTGACAGGCGGGGGTGAGCATGGGCATGGCGAAGGATGCGTGAGGTGCCTGGCGGCGGGCTGGGCAGGGCAGCGGTGCGCCGCTGTGGCTGCGCATTGCTGCTGGTATGCTGTGTTGCCGCGGCCCCTGCCGCCGTGCCGGCCGCGACGCCGGCCTCGGCGGCGCCGCACCAGGGGCAGCGCGTGCTGTTCCTCAACGCTTACGATTACGGCCGCGCCGGCGTGGAATCGTACACGCGCACCTATGTGGCCGCCATGGCCGCCGCGGGCCTGGCCAGCGAAGACATCATGGTCGAGCACCTGAACCTGAATACCCAGGGCGACCCGGCGCTGCGCAATGAGATGCGCGATTTGTTGCTTTTAAGATACACCAAGATGATGGGCCGCAAGGCCGACCTGATCATCGCCATGCAGCAGCCGGCGCTCGATTTGTTGCTGTCGGACCTGGCGCCGCTGGCGCGCGGCGTGCCCGTGCTGGCGATCAATACCTCGGGCAAGGCCTTGCCGGCCGGCAGTCCGTCTTCCATCTGGCAGCAAAAGGCGAACGTCGATTTTGCCGGCACGCTGGCGCAAGCCATGGCGCTGTTCCCGGAGACCAAGACCATCGTCATGGCCGTCGGCGCCAGCGAGGCCGACCAGGCCCTGAAGCGCAACATGCAGCAGGCGGCGCAGGCGTGGCAGGGCAAGGTGGCCATGCGCTACCTCGATGACCTGACCCTGGAACAGATGCGCGCGGCCGTGGCGCGCTTGCCCGCCGATACGCTGCTGGTGGCGGGCAATGTCAACCGCGACGTGGACGGCAATATCGCCACGCCGGTGCAGTTTGCGGCCCAGCTGGCGCGGCTGGCCAATGTGCCCGCCTTTGGCATGTATAACGCGACGGTCGGCAAGGGCATCCTGGGCGGCTCCATCCTGCACATCGAGCGGGCCGCGCAGCAGGTGGCGCAGATGTCGCTGGCCGTGTTGGCCGGCAAGGCGCCTGCCGCGCCGGGCGCCTTGCTGCCGCCGGCGCACCCGGTGCCCATGTATGACTGGGAACAGCTGCAGCGCTGGGATGCGGATATCAGCCGGCTGCCGCCGCACACCCTGTTCTTCAACCGTCCGCCGCAGCTGTGGCACGAGCACCGCGTCGCCGTGCTGTCGGCCGGCGCCGTATTTCTCGCCATGGCGTGCATGCTGAGCGCCTTGCTGCTGCAGCGCCGCCGCCTGCGCCGCGCCGAGAGCGATGCGCGCGAAAGCGAGCAGCGCTTCCGCATCCTCGTCGAGCATGCGCCCGAAGCCATCGTCGTGTATGACCTGGACCTGGACCGCTTCATCGACGCCAACAGCAGCGCGCAGCGCATGCTGGGGATGTCGCGCGAAGCGCTGCTGGCGCGCGGGCCGTTCGACCTGTACACGGGCGAGCAGCCCGATGGCCTGCCGCTGGGACTGATGATGGAAGAGCATCTGCGCCGCGCCATGCTGGGGGAACCGATCCTGGTCGAGCGCAATGTGCGGCGCGCCGACGGCAGCATCTTTCCCTGCGAAGTGCGGCTGGTGCGCCTGCCGATGGAAGGGCGGCGCCTGGTGCGCAGCGGCATCGTCGACATTTCCGAGCGCAAGCACAGCGAGCAGGAACTGCTCGGCTACCGCGACCACCTGGAAGAGCTGGTGCAGCAGCGCACGGCGGCCCTGTCGGTGGCCGTCACCGAGGCCGAATCGGCGAACCGCGCGAAAAGCGTCTTCCTGGCCAACATGAGCCACGAATTGCGTACGCCCTTGAATTCCGTGATCGGCTTTTCGCAGATGATGGCCGATTCGAGCAGCATGTTCGAGGAAGAAAAGCATAACCTGGCCATCATCAACCGCGCCGGCCATCATTTGTTGACCTTGATCAACGATATCCTGGAATTGTCGAAAATCGAGGCGGGCCGCATGCAGCTGCAAGCGGGGCCCGTGGACTTGAACGGCTTGCTCGACGAGGTGCTCGAGATGGTGCGCATGCGCTCCGGCGACCAGGGCATCGCGCTGCGGCTGGAGCGTTCCGGCGTGCCGCCGCTGGTGCGCCTCGACGGCGCCAAGCTGCGCCAGGTGCTGCTCAATTTGCTGTCGAACGCGCTCAAGTTCATCGAGCAGGGCAGCGTGACCCTGTCGCTGGCCTGCCAGGCAGACAAGGATGGGCAAGTGGCGCTGGCGTTTGCCGTGCGCGATACGGGCAGCGGCATCGCGCAAGAGGACCTGGAACGCATCTTCGAACCGTTCGTGCAGGCCGACAGCGCCGTGGCGCAGGCCGGCACGGGACTGGGGCTGACCATTTCGCGCGAATTCGTGCGCCTGATGGGCGGCGAGCTGCGCGTCGAGTCGACCTTGGGGGCCGGCTCCGTGTTCCACTTCGACTTGCGCGCGCCCTGCGTGCAGTGCCCTGCCGCTGCACCGCTGGCGCCGGGCCGCGTGGCGCGCCTGTCGGCGGGCCAGCGCGGGCGTACGGTGCTGCTGGTCGACGATGACGACAACTGCCGCAAGCTGCTGGCTGGCTTGCTGGCGCCGCTGGGCTTCCAGCTGCAGGAGGCGGCGGGCGGCGTGCAGGCGCAAGCCATGCTGGCGGCGCAGCGCTACGACATGGTGCTCAGCGACTGGCGCATGCCGGACATGGATGGCCTGGCGCTGACGCGCTGGCTGCGCGCGCAGCCGGCGCTGGTGCAGCCGCGCCTGGTGATCATGACCGCCTCCGCCTTCGAGGAAGAAAAGCAGGAGGCGCTGGCCGCCGGCGCCGACGGCTTCCTGCGCAAGCCGATCGAACAGGAACACCTGTTCGCCATGCTGGAGCAGCAACTGGGCGTGCGCTTCCAGCGCACCGCCGCCGCGCCGCCGCGCGTGCCGGCGGCCGCCTTCGACCTGCAGCAGGCGCTGGGCCAGCTGGGCGCGGCCGAACGGCAGGCGCTGCTCGAATCCGTGCGGGCCCTCGATTTGCGGCGCAGCGCCATCGTGCTGGCCGGCGTGGCGACCAGCCTGCCGCAGCTGGCCGCGCACATCGCCGCCATGCTGGAACAGCACCAGTACCAGCCGCTGTGCGCCTTGCTGGCGCAGCTGGCCAGCGAACCGCAGGGCGAAGACGCATGACGGTTCACGCATCCAAGGGCGCGCGCCTGGGCGGCGTCTCCATCGTGCTGGCCGTCAGCGTGGCGCTGACCTTTGTCGTCACTGCGCTGCTGCTGGTGTTTGCCGTGCTGTTTTACCAGTCCGAACGCGAGCAGCGCTGGCAGCAGCTGCACCGCAGCCTGGCCCTGAGCGCCGACCAGCTGGCCGTGGCTATCGAACTGCCCTTGTGGAATCTCGATGAAAAGCAGATGCAGGCCATCATGCGCAGCACGCTGGGCAAGCGCGACCTGGTGGCCAGCTCCCTGACGCCGGGCATCGGCAAGGAAGCGCTGGTCCTGCGCCGCACGGCGACCGGCGCCATCGGCAGTTTCTCCTCGCTGTCCGCGGAACCCGGCTGGCTGGTGCAGCGGCGCCCCGTGACGATGGGCGGGCAAGTCATCGGCAACGTGGCCGTGTATGCGACGCCGGCCCTGCTGCACGCGCAGCTGCGGCAACGCGCGCTGGGCATCGGCGCCATGATCGTGGCGCTCGACGTGATCCTGGTGGCCAGCATCTGGCTGCTCATGTGGTGTCTGATGCTCAAGCCCCTGAAGGCGATCGGCCAGTATGCGGCCGGCGTCCAGGCAGGGCAGAGCGAAGCGGCCGGCACGCCGCCGAAAGCGTGGTTCCTGGGCGAGCTGCGCACGCTGTACCGTTCCATCCGCGACATGGTGGCGCTGCTCGACAGCCGCTACCGCGCCTTGCAGCGCAGCGAGGAGCGCGTGCAGATGGCCACCGGCGCGGCCAGCATCGGCATCTGGGACTGGAACGTCATCAACGATGCCTTGCAGTGGGACGAGCAGATGTATGCGCAGTTCAAGGCCGATGCGGACAGCGCGATGGCGCCGGCGGCGATCTGGCGCGCGGCCCTGATGCCGGACGACGTGCCGGCGGCCAAGGAGGCCCTGCGCGCCGCGCTGGGCGCCGGCCAGGCCTTCACGCACGAGTACCGCATCCTGTGGCCCGATGGCGCCATCCGATACATCAAGGCCGATGCCGTGATCTTCCGCGACGGGCAGGGGCGGCCCATGCGCCTGGTGGGTTCGAACTACGACATCACGGCGCACCGCGAGGCCGAACTGGAACTGCTGCGCCACCGCCATCACCTGGAAGAACTGGTGGCCGAGCGCACGAGCGCCCTGTCGGTGGCCGTCAGCCAGGCGCAGGCGGCGAACCGCGCCAAGAGCACCTTCCTGGCGAACATGAGCCACGAACTGCGCACGCCCTTGAATTCCGTGATCGGCTTTTCGCGCCTGATGGCCGCCTCGCCGAACATGCAGGACGATGAAAAGCGCAACCTGGCCATCATCCACCGCTCCGGCAATCACTTATTGACGTTGATCAATGAAATCCTCGAACTGTCGAAGGGCGAGGCGGGGCGCCTGCACGCGCAGACGGCCGTGGTGGCGCTGGCGCCCCTGCTGCAGGAAGTGATGGACATGCTGGGCATGCGCGCCGAGCAGCAGGGGCTGGCCTTGCGCCTCGATTGCGCCGATGTGCCGGCGGCCGTGCTGCTTGACGCGACGCGTTTGCGCCAGGTGCTGCTGAACCTGATGTCGAACGCCGTCAAGTTTGCCGGCGGCGGCGAGGTCGCCTTGCGCGTGCGCGGCGAGCGGCGCGATGACGCCACGTGGCGCCTGTCGTTCGCCGTCAGCGACACGGGCATCGGCATCGCCCCGGAAGACCAGCAGCGCATCTTCGAGCCTTTCGTGCAGGCCGACAGCGCGGGACCGAAGGATGGCACGGGCCTGGGCCTGGCCATCTCGCGCGAATTCGTGCAATTGATGAAAGGCGAACTGACGGTGGAATCCATGCCGGGGCAGGGCGCCACCTTCCGTTTCAGCATACCCGCGCAGGCGGCCGAGGCACCCGTGGCGGCGCCCGTGCCGCTGCCCGTGGCGCCGGCGCCCGAGGCGCCGCCGGCATTGCGGGCGCAAGACTTGCTGCTGCTGGCCGGGGAAGAGCGCGCCGCCTTGCTGGTGGCGCTGCGCGAATTGAACCTGGCCAGGGTGGCCCTGCTGCTGGGCGCCTTGCCGCCGGCGGCCGCGCCCGTGCTGGCGCCGCTGCAGGCGATGCTTGACCAGCATCAATACCGTCAGCTGTGCGACTTGCTGGAGAATGAGGGCGCGCTGGCGCACGCTTGAAAAGTGTGGGCTGACAACATCGGATTCGCTGAAAAGACGGACTAAGTGCCGCCGATGGATGGTGCTAAATTGCAATAAAGATTATGATGATAGTACGTAGTTCATCGCAAAGAAATGTCTTGTCCAGCGCGGCAACGGACCGCCGCGCCTCATCCAAAGCTGAGAGAACTGCTACATGCACCGCGATTTTTCGGAAGTGAATTCGAAGGGCGAAGTACTGATCGTTGAAGATACGCCGGCTTCGCTGAAGCTGTTGAGCGATTTGCTGGGCGGCGCCGGCTATGCGGTGCGCCAGGCGCCGAACGGCGAACTGGCCCTGTGGACGGCCCAGGCGCGCCCGCCCGAGCTGATCCTGCTCGATGTGCGCATGCCCGGCCTCGACGGCTTTGAAGTGTGCCGCCGCCTGAAGGAAATACCGTCCCTGCGCCAGGTGCCGGTGATCTTCCTGTCGGCCCAGTACGACACGGACGACAAGGTGCGCGGCTTCGCGCTGGGCGCCGTCGATTTCATCGCCAAACCCTTCCAGGCCGAGGAAATCCTGGCCCGCACGGACGCCCACGTGCGCCTGGCGCGGGCGCAGCTGCAGCTGGCGCAGGAGCGCGCCAACCTGGAACGGCGCGTGGCCGAACGCACGGCCGAACTGGAGCAGGTGGCCAGCACGCTGGCGCGCGAAGTGCAGATCCGCCGCGCCAATGAAGAATTGCTGCGCCTGTCGGGCCAGGTCTTCGAAGCGACGCAGGACGCCATCCTGATCACCGATCCGGCCGGCGTCATCGTCACGGCCAATCCCGCCTTTACGCGCATCACCGGCTACGCGGCGCAGGAAGTGGTGGGCACGGACATTTTGCGCCTGCACGCCGAATACACGGGCGAGGCCGTGCTGCTGGCCCTGCGCCAGGGCTTGCGCAGCAGCGGCTGCTGGTCGGGCGAGGTGCAGACGCGGCGCAGGAGCGGCGACACCTATCCCTGCCTGCTTAGCGTCTCCACCGTGCACGGCCCCGACGGCGCCGTCGTCAACTACATCGGCGTCTTCCTCGACATCAGCGAGCGCAAGGCCGAGCAGCATCTGATCGATTTCCTCTCCTACCACGACGCGTTGACGGGCTTGCCGAACCGCGTGCTGCTGCGCGAGCGCTTCGAACAGGCGCGCGCGAACGCCCTGCGCGACAGCCAGCAGGTGGTGCTGATGTGCCTGGATCTGGACCGCTTCAAGAACATCAACGATTCGCACGGCCAGGCCGTGGGCGACAAGGCGCTGCAAGTGGTGGCGCGTTTCCTGTCCGGCTGCGTGCGCGAAGGCGACACGGTGGTACGCCAGGGCGGCGACGAATTCCAGATCCTGCTGCAGGACGATGCCCTGCTGGGGCGCACGCTTGCGCTGGCGCAAACCATCCTGGCCGGCTTGCGCGAGGAACTCAGCGTCGATGGCGAGCGCCTGGCGCTGACGACCAGCATCGGCATCGCCATGTGTCCGGCCGATGGCGACAGCCTCGACGACGTGCTGCGCCACGCCGACACGGCCCTCGTGCGCGCCAAGGAAATGGGGCGCGACCATTACGCCTTCTTCACGGAGCGCATGGGCAGCGACATCCGCGCCCGCCTGGCGATGCAGCAGCAGCTGCGCGGCGCCATCGGCCGCGATGAATTCGAAGTGCACTACCAGCCGCAGATGTGCTTGCGCACGGGCGCCTTGCTGGGCGCGGAAGCCTTGCTGCGCTGGGATAACCCGGTGCTGGGCAAGGTGCCGCCCGGCCTGTTCATCGCGCTGGCCGAGGAATATGGCTCGATCACGGCCATCGGCGAATGGGTGCTCGAAAGCGTCTGTGCGCAAATCCGCGCCTGGCACGACGCGGGCCTGGGCAGCATCAAGGTGGCCGTCAACCTGTCCGGCAAGCAGTTCGCGCAAGACCGCACGGTGCCGTTCGTCGAGGCGGCCTTGCGCAAATACGCCATCGCGCCCGCCTGCCTGGGCATCGAAATCACGGAAAGCACGGTGATGGGCGACCCGGACAAGGCCGTGGCGGCCCTCACGCGCCTGAAGGATATCGGCGTGGGCATTTCGCTCGACGACTTCGGCACCGGCTATTCCAGCCTGGGCTACCTGAAACGCTTCCCCATCGACGTGCTGAAGATCGACAAATCGTTCGTCGACGACGTCACCACCAGCAGCAGCGATGCGGCCATCGCCCGTTCCGTCATTTCGCTGGCGCATAACCTGGACATGCGCGTCATCGCCGAAGGCGTGGAAACGCGCGCACAGGTGGATTTTTTGACGGAGCACGGCTGCGACGAAATGCAGGGCTATTATTTCAGCCGCCCCCTGGCCGCGGAAGCCTTCACGGCGCTGCTGCGCGAACGGCGCGTGCTGACGGTGGCGCCGGCAGCCGTGTCGGCATAAGAGCACCCCGCGCCGCGCCTGCACTGTAATTGCACTGATATGGTGCGGGCGCCGCAATGCGGTGCATGATTCTCACGTTTCTTCCCTCTGACGCTGGCATGCATCCTGCTTTGTAGATCGTTATTTACACGATTGCAGTGCATGCCAGACAGCCCACATTTCGCAACGCCTTCTGCCGCCAGCGCGCACAGCGCCTGGCAGGCGCATTTGCGCCTGGGCTTTGCGCTGCACGATGGCGTCAGCCGCCTCGTCGAGCGCACGCACAGCGGCCCCCTGCGCGTGCAAAAGCCCCTGTATCCGGAAGGCGCTGCCGTTTGCCACGCCATCATCATCCATCCGCCCGGCGGCGTGGTGGGCGGCGACCAGCTGGCCGTTGACGCCACGGTGGGCGAGGGCGCGCACGCCTTGCTCACGTCGCCGGGCGCCGCCAAGTGGTACCGCGCGAACGGCCATGTCTCGGGCCAGCACCTCGTGCTGCGCGCCGGCAGCGGCGCCGCCATCGAGTGGCTGCCGCAGGAAAGCATTTTCTTTGACCAGGCTTGCGTGCGCCTGCGCCACGAGGTGGAACTGGCGCCGGACGCCCGCTACATCGGCTGCGACATCGTTTGCCTGGGCCGCGGCGCCTCGGGTGAAATGTTCAACATGGGCAGCATCAGCCAGCAGGTGCAGATACGCCGCGGCGGCAAGCTGCTGTGGTGGGAGCAGGGCGTGCTGGCCGCCGACGGCGCCCTGATGGCCAGCCCGCTGGGATTGGGGGGCCACACGGTGTGCGCTACCCTGATCGCCGTCGGCATGCCCGTTTCTCCCGCCGTGCTGGCGGCCGTGCGCGAGATCGCCGTACCGGCCGGCGCCGCGTTTGGCGCCACCCACATGAAAGCGCTGGTGGTGGTGCGCCTGCTGTGCGGCGACAGCGAGGCGGCGCGCCGCATCATGCTGGCCGCCTGGCAGCTGCTGCGTCCCGCCATGCTGGGACGCGACGCCGTCGTGCCCCGTATCTGGAACACTTAATCAGGAAAGAAGCGCAAGGAAAACCATGGACCTGACTCCCCGCGAAAAAGACAAGCTGCTCATTTTTACGGCCGCGCTGCTGGCCGAACGGCGCCTGGCGCGCGGCTTGAAGCTCAATTATCCGGAAGCGGTGGCCCTGATCAGCGCCGCCATCATGGAAGGCGCGCGCGACGGCAAGTCGGTGGCGCAGCTGATGTCGGACGGTACGAAGATTCTGTCGCGCGCCGACGTCATGGACGGCATCGCCGAGATGATCCCCGATATCCAGGTGGAAGCGACTTTCCCCGACGGCAGCAAGCTGGTGACCGTGCACCACCCGATACCGTAGTTTTGATTGCATGGCAGGGCGCCATCCGCGCCGTGCCTGTGTGGCGCCGGCGATCCGCCGGCCAGCGTAGAGCGCTTTGACGAAGGAAAACATTATGACCCCAGGCGAATACAAATTGGAAGAAGGCGAAATCAGCCTCAATGCGGGCCGCGCCACGGCTACCGTGGTGGTGGCCAACCGGGGCGACCGGCCGATCCAGGTGGGCTCGCATTTCCACTTTTTCGAGGTCAACCCGGCGCTGGCCTTCGAGCGCTGGCGCGCCTATGGCATGCGCCTCAATATCACGGCCGGCACGGCCGTGCGCTTCGAACCGGGCCAGCAGCGCACGGTGGAACTGGTGGCGCTGGCGGGCGAACGCAAGGTCTACGGCTTCAATGGCGCAGTGATGGGTGAACTGCAAGACACTCCACCGGGAAAGGATTGAGATGGCCAGCATTCCCCGCAGCGCGTACGCCGAAATGTTCGGCCCCACCAAGGGCGACCGCATCCGCCTGGCCGACACGGAACTGTTCATCGAGATCGAGCATGACTACGCGATCTACGGCGAAGAGGTGAAATTCGGCGGCGGCAAGGTGATCCGCGACGGCATGGGCCAGTCGCAGCGCTGCGCGGCCGAGGTGATGGACACCGTCATCACGAATGCCGTCATCCTCGACCACTGGGGCATCGTGAAGGCGGACATCGGCCTGAAAAACGGCCTGATTTTCGGCATCGGCAAGGCGGGCAACCCGGACATCCAGCCCGGCGTCACCCTCCCCATCGGCGGCGCGACGGAAATCATCGCCGGCGAAGGCATGATCGTTACGGCCGGCGGCGTCGACACGCATATCCACTTCATCTGCCCGCAGCAGATCGAGGAAGCGCTGATGAGCGGCGTGACCACCATGCTGGGCGGCGGCACGGGGCCGGCCGTGGGCACGGCCGCCACTACCTGCACGCCGGGGCCGTGGCATTTGCACGCCATGCTGGCGGCCGCCGACGCCTTCCCGATGAACCTGGGCTTCATGGGAAAAGGGAACGTCAGCTTGCCGCTGCCCCTGGAAGAGCAGGTGCGCGCGGGCGCCATCGGCCTGAAACTGCACGAAGACTGGGGCAGCACGCCGGCCGCCATCGACAATTGCCTGTCCGTGGCCGACCGCATGGATATCCAGGTGGCGCTGCACAGCGATACCCTCAACGAGGGCGGCTTCCTGGAACACACGCTGGCGGCCTTCAAGGACCGCACCATCCACACGTTTCACACGGAAGGGGCGGGCGGCGGCCATGCGCCCGACATCATCGCCGCCGTCGGGCAAGCCAACGTGCTGCCCTCGTCGACCAACCCCACGCGCCCGTTCACCGTCAACACGCTCGACGAGCACCTGGACATGCTGATGGTGTGCCACCACCTCGATCCGGCCATCGCCGAAGACGTGGCGTTCGCCGAGTCGCGCATCCGCCGCGAAACCATCGCCGCCGAAGACATCCTGCACGATATCGGCGCCATCTCGATGATGTCGTCCGACTCGCAAGCCATGGGCAGGGTGGGCGAAGTTATCATGCGCACCTGGCAGACGGCGCACAAGATGAAGGTGCAGCGGGGCGCGCTGGCGCCCGACACGGCGCGCAGCGACAATTTCCGCGCCAAGCGCTATATCGCCAAGTACACGATCAATCCGGCCATCACGCATGGCATTTCGCACGTGGTGGGCTCGCTCGAGGCGGGCAAGATCGCCGACATCGTGCTGTGGAAGCCGGCCTTCTTCGGCGTCAAGCCATCGATGATTTTAAAAGGCGGCATGATCGCGGCCGCGCAGATGGGCGACCCGAACGCCTCGATTCCCACGCCCCAGCCCGTGCACTACCGCATGATGTTCGGCGCCTTCGGCGGCGGCCTGAAAAAGTCGTTTACGTTTGTCTCGCAGGCGGCCTACGACCTCGATATCGGCCACCAGCTCAAACTCAACAAATCCGTCATCGCCGTGAAGAACATGCGCGGCTTGCGCAAGCACGACATGGTCCACAACAGCGCCACGCCGCACATGGAAGTGGATCCGGAAACCTACGCCGTGCGCGCCGACGGCCAGCTGCTCGTGTGCGAGGCGGCATCCGTATTGCCCATGGCGCAGCGTTATTTTCTATTTTAAGCGGGAGACAAGCATGCTCACTTTGCATACCAAACTGACGGCTGACGACCATCGCGCCGCCGTCGCCCAACTGGTGCTGCCCTACGACCAGCGCGAAAAATGCCGGCTGCGCGCCGTGCTGTCGAATGGCGAGGATGTCGCCGTGTTCACCGTGCGCGGCACGGTGCTGCGCGACGGCGAACGCATGACGGGGCCGGAAGGAACTGTGGTGCAGATCGTCGCCGCGCGCGAACCGACCTATCTGGTGCAGTGCGCGGATGCGCATACCCTGCTGCGCTGCGCCTTCCACCTTGGGAACCGCCACACGCAGGCGCAGGTGGGCGACGGCTTTTTGCGCATCCGCAAGGACGTGGTGCTCAAGGAGATGCTGGAAGGCTTGCAAGCGACTGTGACGGAAGAAAGCGCGCCGTTCGAGCCGGAGGCGGGCGCGTATGGCGGCGGCCATGGCCACCACGACGGCCACGGCCAGCATTTGCTGGCACCCGTGCCGCTGCGGCAAAAGATCCACCGCCCCGGTGATACGCCGGGCGCGCCAGGCGCCGCATGATGCAGGCGTCGGCCCTGCTGCATCTGCTGCAGTTCGCCAGCCCGGCCTTGCCGATCGGCGCCTACAGCTATTCGCAGGGGCTGGAAGCGGCGCTGGAGTCAAACCTGGTGACGGATGCGGCCACGGCGCGCGAATGGATCGCCCAGCATCTGGCCCAGGTGGTGGCGCGCTGGGAGGCGCCCCTGTGCTGGCGCTTGATGCAAGCCTTCGAAGCGCAGGATCTGCGCGCCGTGCAGCGCTGGAGCGAGCGTTTCATCGCTTCGCGCGACACGGCGGAATTTCGCGCCGAAACCATCCAGATGGGATATTCGCTGACCAAATTGCTGGCCGAGCTGGGCGTGGCCGACGGCGTGCTGATCGACATGCTGCAGGGCCAGCCGGAAGTGGCCCTGCCCACCGCGTATGCCTGCGCCGTGGCGGCGCTGGCCATTCCGCGCGAAGAGGCGTTGCTGGCCATGCTGTTCGCGTGGGCGGAAAACCAGGTGCTTGTCTGCGTGAAATCCGTGCCGCTGGGGCAGGTGGCGGGCCAGCGGCTGCTGCTGTCGCTGCGGCCGGACCTGGAAGCGGCGGCCTTCACGGCGCAAACCTTGCAAGACGACGAGATGGGCAACTGGGCGCCTGGCCTGTCGCTGCTGTCGATGCGGCACGAAGTGCAGTACAGCCGACTGTACCGCTCCTGAACACTACCACGAGAGACTACAACATGACATCGATTACCTCAAACCCCCTGCGCGTAGGCATCGGCGGCCCCGTCGGCTCGGGCAAGACGGCCCTGTGCGAAATGCTGTGCAAGGGCATGCGCGAGCGCTACGACATGGCCGTCATCACGAACGACATCTATACCAAGGAAGACATGGAAATCCTGCTGCGCGCCGATGCCTTGCCGGCCGAGCGCCTGATGGGTGTGGAAACGGGCGGCTGCCCGCACACGGCCATCCGCGAAGATGCGTCGATCAACCTGGAAGCCATCGCGCGCATGCAAGCAGACTTTCCGAATCTCGACTTGATCCTGGTCGAATCGGGCGGCGATAACCTGGCGGCCACCTTCAGCCCGGAATTGTCGGACTTGACGATTTACGTGATCGACGTGGCTGGCGGCGAAAAGATCCCGCGCAAGGGCGGGCCCGGCATCACGCGTTCCGATTTGTTGATCATCAACAAGACGGATCTGGCGCCCTACGTGGGCGCCAACCTGGACATCATGGCGCAGGACGCCAGGCGCATGCGCGGCGAACGTCCCTTCGTGTTCACCAACCTGCGCAGCGGCGACGGCGTGCAGGTCGTTATCGATTTTATCCGCGAGCAAGGTTTGCTCGATCAACCAGGCAAGGAGCTGCAATGAGCGCAAGACTGATGAAGAAAACGGCCGCCGTGGCGGCGCTGTGCCTGCTGGCCTTGCCCGCCATGGCCCATCCCGGTCATGGCGAGAACGCCGGCTTCCTGGCCGGTTTCGCCCATCCGTTCACGGGCATCGACCATTTGCTGGCCATGCTGGGCGTGGGCATCTGGGGCGGCCAGCAGCGCGGCGGCCTGGCCCAGCCCGCCACTTTTCTCGGCATGATGCTGCTGGGCGCGCTGGCCGGCATGGTCGGATTGACGGTGCCGGGGCTGGAAACGGGCATCGCCGCCACGGTGGCGCTGGTGGGGCTGGCCATCGCGCTGGCGCTGGCCTTGCCGAACTGGCTCGGCATGGGCCTGGTGGGCGTGTTTGCCTTGGCGCATGGCAATGCGCATGGCCAGGAATTGCCGGCCGCCTCGGCCGCGTGCGGCTTCATGCTGGCCTCGGCTGTCTTGCTGGGGGCGGGACGTTTCCTCGGCCAGGTATTGGCCGAGCGCATGCTGCGCGTGGCCGGCGTGGCCTTGACGGCAGCCGGTGTGGTGTTGATGGGACTGAATTAAGAACCGGGACGGCGCTCCGACAGCACGATGGGCGCCGCCTTTTCCGGGTGCAAGCCCTGGTGGCCCGCATACACGGCGGCGATGGCGGCCATGTCGGCATCCTTGTCGCCCGTCAAATATAAATGGTCGACAACGCCCAGCACCTTGTTCGGGTAGTCGATGTACACCAGCAACAGCGGTACCTTGGCAGCCACGGCCAGGTGATAAAAGCCGCTTTTCCAGTTCGGACGGTAGCTGCGCGTCGCTTCCGGCGTGATGGCCAGCCAGTACCAGTCGGCGGCCAGCATGCGCTCGGCCTGGCGCTGAATGGTGCCGCTGGTGGTGCTGCGGTCGACGGGTTCGCCGCCCAGGTAGCGCAGCACCTTGCCCATGGGGCCGCGGAACAGGGAATCCTTGGCCAGCCAGCGGAAGGGCAAGGACAGCGCCCATTTGCCGAACAGGCCCACCATGAAATCCCAGTTGGACGTGTGTGGGTAGACGACGGCGATGCCGCGCGGCCCCGGCAGGGGACGGAAGCGCATGCGCCAGCCAAACAGGTGCAGCACGCGCAGCGCGCAACGCTGGTGCCAGGTCGGCAAGTCGCCCGCTTGTACAAATAAATCGTCCATTGATACCCTTCAGTGACACTGTTCTTAATGGGATGGCGCTGGTGGCCATTTTCCTTGAAGCAAAATTCTGCGCAGGCATTCTATACGGGGCTGGCGATGGCGACAAGCAGCCGAGGCCGCTATTCATGCGGTGTCGGGGCCGTTGCTGCTGCTATTTTAACGATGCTTGACCTCCGTGTCGGGCACTAAATGCGCACAATGTGGTCAAAACTTCATGCAGTGTTGATCCACCCGACAGGGAGCCATGGCATGAAAAACAGCATCGACGAGGTGAATGGGGAGAATGTGCGAACGGACAAGGTGATGGCCGAGCTCGTCGAGCGGGGCGTCGCCTTCCACCACGCACTGGGGCGGACGGTGGCGACAGCGTATTTGCGCGAGCACGCGGTACCGGTCGAGGTGATACGCCGCGTCTTCAGCAGCGTGCAGGCGCGCCGTCCGGCCCGGCCGGCACGGCGCCGATGGCGCTGAAGGTGAGGGAACGGCGCGGCGGCGTCAATAAAAAAGCGGCGGACGCGGCGATCGTCACGCAGTCAGTGCGTTGGCATCGTCGCGTACGCCGCCAGGGGAAAGGAGCGGCGCAGCGCCGCTCAGGTGGCTTTCAGGGTGCCGTTCAGCTTGCCGTTCAGGCTTGTGCCGCCAGCGCCGGGTAGTCCGTGTAGCCGGCAGCGTCCGGCGCGTACAGGGTGTCCGGGTTCAGCGGATTCAAGGGCGCGTCGCTGTGCAGGCGGGTGGGCAGGTCGGGGTTGGCGATGAACCACAGGCCAAAGGCGACGGCATCGGCTTCGCCCTTGGCCAGCAGGGCTTTGGCCGCCGCCTTGTCCATTTTTTCGTTGGCAATGTACACGCCGCCGAATTCCTGCTTCAGGTACGGGCCCAGGCGGTCTTCGCCCAGCGCTTCGCGGGCGCAGATGAAGGCGATGCCGCGCTTGCCCAGCTCGCGTGCCACGTAGCCGAAGGTGGCGCGCGGGTCCGAATCGCCCATGTCGTGCGCATCGCGGCGCGGCGCCAGGTGCATGCCCACCTTGTCGGCGCCCCAGACTTCGATGCACGCGTCCGTCACTTCCAGCATCAAACGGGCGCGGTTTTCAATCGAACCGCCGTAGTTGTCGGTGCGCAAGTTGGTGCTGTCTTGCAGGAACTGGTCGAGCAAATAACCATTGGCGCCATGGATTTCCACGCCGTCGAAACCCGCTTTTTTCGCATTTTCGGCGCCCAGGCGGTAGGCTGCCACGATGCCGGGAATTTCTTCCGTATCGAGCGCGCGCGGCGTGACGAACTCCTGTTTCGGACGCACCAGGCTCACGTGGCCGGCCGGCTTGACGGCGCTGGGCGCCACGGGCAAGTCGCCATCGAGGAAGACGGGGGCGGAAATGCGGCCCACATGCCACAGCTGCAGCACGATCAGGCCGCCAGCGTCATGCACGGCCCGGGTGATGTGTTTCCAGCCTTCCACCTGTTCCTCGGACCAGATACCCGGCGTGTCGGCGTAGCCCACGCCCTGCGGCGTGACGGCCGTCGCTTCCGAGATGATCATGCCGGCCGAGGCGCGCTGCGTGTAGTACTCGGCCATCAGGGCGTTGGGCACGCGGCCCGGATTGCCGGCGCGCGAACGCGTCAGCGGCGCCATGATGATGCGGTTTTTCAGTTGCAGACTGCCAATGGTGATGGGGTCGAATAAAGTTGCCATGATTATCATTTCCTTGTTGGGGCCACTCGAGCGGCGTTGAGACGGAGTTGTCAAGATGAAAGCTGTGCTTACAAACCTTGCTGCATGTGATCGAGAAAGGCCTGGATGGTGGCTTCGTTGCGGCTGAAGAAACTCCATTGGCCCACCTTGGTTGCGGAAATCAGACCCGCCTTTTGCAAGCTGGCCAGGTGCGCCGAGACCGTCGATTGCGACAGGTTCAGGCGGCGGTCGATCAGGCCGGCGCACACGCCCAGGTGCAGCGGGTGGTCCTGCTCCTGGAAATACTGTTCCGGCTCCTTGAGCCATTGCAAAATCTGCCGGCGCACCGGATTGGCCAGCGCCTTGTGGATGGCGTCGATATCCATATTGTTTCTCCTGAACATACAATTCGCTTTTCAGCGATGTATATATCGTAGTTGTTCAATTCTAATATCGCTGTTTTGCGATATATCTATCTTACGATATAAATGAAAAGCGTGCTGGCGGCGCGCGTTTTTGAACGGATTCAGGCGGGAAGGGGATTGCGCTGCAGCACGGCCGGGCCCGTCAACACGATGCGCACCAGGTCCACCTGGCGCTGGGCGCCGGCCTTGGCGGTGGCGCTCTTGATCTGCGTGCGCGCCGTGTGGATGGAAATGCGCTGGCGTTCGGCGTATTCCTGCAGGGAATAGCCGTTGACGAGCGCTTCCGTCAGGCGCGCCTCGGCCACCGTCATGCCATAGAAATTGCGCAGGGTGGCGGCCAGGGATGTGATCAGGTCGCTGCTGTCGCTGAGAAAGACGGCGATGGCGCTGGCCGAGCCGAACGGACTGTGCCAGGAGGGCAGGGGCGTGACGCGCAGGCGCAGCTGTTCTCCCGTCAAGCCGCTCAGGTTGAGCACGCCGCCGGGGCCGCCTGCCGCCGCCGTGCCCGTTTGCGCCGCCTCATGCAGCATGCGCCGCAGCGCGCCGTTGTCCGCTTCTCGCGGGCAATACAGGGGCGCGCCTTCGCGCAACTGCAGCAGCCGCGTCGCAGCCGTCATGGCCAGCGCCCGCTCGTTGGCGTACAGCAATTGCGACGTGGCGTCGAGCAGCAGCACGCCAAACGGCAGCAATTCCAGCACCTGGGTGGAACTCCGGGACAGCACTTCCAGCCGGCGCAGCTTGCGCTGCAGGGCAAAGGCCGTCTGCAAATGCGGCATCAGGCTGCGGATCAGCGCCAGCTCGCCCGCCTCGTAGGCGCCTGCCCGTTCGCGGCGCACCACGGTGACGTTGGTGGAGCGCTCGGCGCGCAATTCGACGATGGCCGCCGCCGTATAAAAGATGTCTTGCGGGCGCAGCCAGTCCGTCCAGTATTCGGTTTTCTTCAGGCAATGGTCGGGAAACAGCATGGAGCCGGTGACGACGGCGCCTTCGTGGTGCAGGGTGGCGTCTTCCAGCCAGACATTGCGCGCGCCGTAATAGCTGGCAAAGCTGGCCATGGCATCCGTTTCGAAGCCATAGGTGGCGGACAGGCCGCTGCCGGGCAGCTGGACGTCGACCGAGCGGTTGTTGAAATCATTGGCCCAGATCAAGCCCGCGTGCGATTTCAACTGGCGTGCAAAGGCGGCAAGGAAATCTTGCCATTGGATATGTTGTGTGGCCGCTTCATAGATCAGGGTAATCAGTGCCTGGCTGGCGACGGCGAGCGATGGCGTCATTGGCGATCCTCATGGCGGCAAGCGGTGGACAAGGCATGGCGCGGGCGGCCTTGGCAGCGGCCGCCCGGCTTCCCTAGCGCGATTCCAGCCAGCTTTTACCGCCGGAGGTGCACGTGCTGAGGCTGGCGTACTGGCTCACATAGTTATAACCGCTGCCGCAGCCCCCTTCGCCGGATTTGACAGGGCCGTAGCAAGCGCCTTCATAGCTGAGCTTACCATTGACGGTGGTGCTTTTGACACAGAAATTGTAGTTGCTGGCCACGGTGTTGTTGGGCAAGGTGGTGCCGTTGTTTTGCCCGCAGCCGAGTTCCTTGCTCACGGAGCGCGCGTAGTCGACCATTTTCTGGTACGTGCCGCTGTAGTAGGTATCCGCCTTGGCCTTTTCGCCCTGCTTGCAGGCGGCGATCACGCTGTCATAGCCGGAATCGGCCTGGGCGTAGTTGCCCGATACCTGGATGCCGCAGGCGCTGGCCTGCTTGCGTTCCGTATCGCTGATCAGATTGTTGTACTGGCAGGTGGACGAGGTGCCGCCGCTGGCGCTGGTGGAACCGCCGCCCGAGCCGCTGTCGGCGCTGCCGCCACCACCGCAGGCGGACAGCATGAGGCAGCCGAGCAAAGTGACGGCAAAGGTGGTTGGATGTGCTTGCATGATTTTCCCTGTGGACGGTGACTTGCCACCATGTGTCTGGTGGTATCTTTGCTACAAGGAATTGTATCGGGCATGTTTTTTGGAAACATCACCCATTTGGGGTATGCGCCGGCGGCACGGAGTGGGGTAGGGCGGCCGGCTGGCCGCCCCGGCGGGGATCAGGCGAAGTGGAACAGCAGCAAGGCGATGACGGCAGGCACCGTTTGCAGGTAGAGGATGCGCGTCATGACGGTGGCCGCACCCCATGCGCCGGCCACGGCGATGCACGCCAGGCCGAACACGGTAAACGCATGGGCGATGGCCGCGTCCGGGTGAAAAAAGCCCAGCGCCAGCGCCGCGACGAGAAAACCGTTGTAGCAACCCTGGTTCGACATGGCGGGACGCACGATCTCCGCTTTTTCCTTCGACAGGCCAAACACCTTGCGTCCGCGCGCATCGAACAGCACGGTTTCCAGCAGCACGATATACACGTGCAGCAGCAGGATGAGGGCGGTAAGGATTTGGGCCAGAAGTAGCATCATTGTTCCCGAAAGTGAATGGATGCGCCAATTATGCTGCCAAGTGCATGTTTTTTGGCAACTTTCGATTGGAGCGGCCACACTAGAAAAATGTGCTTGCGGCAAGCCTTTTCACCCAATGGTATACTTTTCCTTTTGCTCCTGTGGGGACGACCCCGCTCGATGACGGGGCTGCATGGCGGGGACGACCCTGCCGCCTCAGGAGAGTACGATGGCGTGGATTATTTTGGTATTGGCTGGTTTGCTGGAAATCGGCTGGGCCATCGGCCTCAAATACAGTGCCGGCTTTACCCGCCTCGTGCCATCCGTGCTGACGGCTATTTCCATGCTGGGCAGCGTGGTGATGCTGGGCCTGGCCTTGCGTACCTTGCCGCTGGGCACGGCGTACGCCATCTGGACGGGCATCGGCACCGTCGGCACGGCCATCTTCGGCATCATGGTGCTGGGCGAGCCGGCCAGCGCCGCGCGCATCGCCTGCATCGCCCTGATCGTGTCGGGCATCCTGGGCTTGAAACTGCTCAGCCCCCAATAAAGGATGCCAGCATGAGTCTCGCCATGACGTATTTCTACCTTGCCATCGCCATCATCGCCGAAGTGATCGCCACCAGCGCCTTGAAGGCGTCCGAGGGCTTCAGCCGCTTGTGGCCCAGCGTCATCACCGTGCTTGGCTACAGCATCGCCTTCTGGTGCCTGTCCCTGACCTTGAAGGTCATTCCTACCGGCATCGTGTACGCGATCTGGTCGGGCGTGGGCATCGTGCTCATTTCCGCCGTCGGCTGGTTCTGGTTCAAGCAAAGCCTGGACACGCCGGCCCTGATCGGCCTGGGGCTGATCATTGCCGGCGTGCTCGTCATTAACTTGTTTTCAAAGTCCGTCGGCCACTAAGAGCCTATCCCAGTAGATGAATACATCCCCTGCTGGCGCCCCTCAGAAGCGGGGACTGCGTTGATCGTCGTCGCGTGGCTCGCCACGCGTCCTCCTCACGCCTTGTCCGCGCTCCTGATGAGCTACCAGCAGATGACGCTCCCTACTGGAATAGGCTCTAATCAAAAGCTGCTGGCCACCCGCGCCAGGTAATACCACTCCGCATTGGCTGCCGCATTGACGTCCGGAAACAGGATATAGGCGTCGAATTCGGCCGTCACGGGCGTGCCGTCCGCGCGCACGCCGATCTGCTCGCCCTGTTTGACCTTGTCAAAACTGGACCAGGTCTTGATGAAGCGGTCGCTTGCATGCAGTTTGTCGTGCACGACGACCATGTTCAGCGCTTCCATGTCGGCGTCGGCGATGGCTTCCGGTTGCGGCACGTCAATGAAACCGAGGAAAGCCAAGGTGTTCATGATGGCGCGGTAAGCCACGTCCGGCGCGGCCGGGTCCGCGTGCTGGCCGCATTCCAGGGTGAGCGCATAGCCGCCCGTCGAGCGCATGTATTCGGTGGTGCCCACGCCGTAGCGCAAGACCAGGCCCACCTGGTCACTATTGCCCAGGCGGCGCTGCACGCCCTGGCCATACGCATGCAGCCAGCCGTCGACGAAGCGGCGCACGCCCAGGCGGCGCGCCAGCGCGCGTTCCTTTTCTTCATGTTTAAAAGGTTGCAGCGGGCCGTCGTTGTTGCGCGGCCCCACCATGACGAAGGGTTGGCTGTCGGCATTGAATGAGTGCAAGTCGAGCAGCACGTCGTGCTGGCCCAGCAGCGGGCACAGCCAATTGGCGATGCGGTCTTCGAAATCTTGCGGATCGTCGTTCGGGAACAGGTTGCGGTTCAGGTTGCGGTCGCCGCTGCGCACGCCCTTGGCGTAAGCGAGCGGGTTGGTGATGGGCACGAAAGTGACGCTGCCGGCCACGATGGACAGGGCGCCGCTGTCGAGTTCAGCCATCACGCGGTGGATGCCCTTGGTGCCGCAGGTTTCATTGCCGTGCACGGCGCCGGTGACGATCAGGCGCGGGCCGCTGCCCTGGCCCGTGTAGTTGATGGACTTGAAGTGGAGTGCGCTGCTCATGCTGGACATATCCTATTGGTATCAGGGAAGGGAAAGCGGGGTCGGCATATTTTAGCGGGATTCGCAGCGGCACCCGTAAAAATGTCGCCAGGAATGTACCCATCACCCACCCCGGCATGGCATGATCGGCGCCAATGTTGTTTTCCCTTGCCGATTCCATGACCAGTACGTCCCATCCTTCCCGCCTGTACGGCCTCGACACCTTGCGCGCGCTGGCCATCGTGCTGGTCTTCATGAACCATTATTTGTTGTTCGTCAGCGAGGGCGGGGCCTTTGGTTTCTGGGGAGAAATCGGCTGGACGGGCGTGGACCTGTTCTTTGCCCTCAGCGGCTACCTGATCGGCAACCAGATCTTTGCGGCCTTGCGCAGCGAGCAAGGCTTTTCCTTGCCGCACTTCTATGCGCGCCGTTTCCTGCGCACCTTGCCCAGTTTCTATGCCGTGCTGGCCCTGTATTATTTGTGGCCCGCGTTTCGCGGCGATAGCGCGCTACTTCCCCTGTGGAAATTCCTGACGTTTACGCAAAACATCAATCTGACGCCGGGCACGGCGTTTTCCCATGCGTGGTCCTTGTGCGTGGAAGAGCAGTTCTACGTGCTGCTGCCGGCCGTGGCGCTGGCGATCGCGGCTTGCCGCAAGTCCCTGCTGTGGGCGTGGGTGGCCGTGGCCGCCAGCTTTATCGTCGGCATGCTGCTGCGTGCTTATCTGTGGGATGAATACGTGCACGTGCCGCGAGGCGGCCTCGGCTATTACAAATACATTTATTACGCGTCGTGGTGCCGTTTCGACGAGCTGGTGGCGGGCGTGGCGCTGGCGCTGCTGAAAAACTACCACCCTGGCGCCTGGCTGCGCCTGACATCCTATGGCAATCGCACCTTGCTGGCGGGAATCTTTGGCACGGCGCTGATGTTTTATGTGTTCCTCGCCGATCACTATGGTTATTGGGTGACGGTGTTCGGTTATCCGGCCCTGGCCGCCAGTTTTACCTTATTGCTGATCGCCGCGCTGAGTCCTGCCAGTGTTTTATATCAACTGCGCGTGCCGGGCGCGGCCAGCCTGGCCCTGTGGTCGTATGCGATTTATTTGCTGCACAAGCAGCTGTGCATTCTGCTGCGGCCCTTGTTGCAAGACTTTGGCTACGGGCCGGACGGTGCGCCGGCGATACTTGCCAGTATCGCTGTCAGCATCGTCACGGGCTGGCTCTTATATAGATTGGTGGAAACGCCGTTCATGCGTTTGCGGGCGCGCTATGTTCCCGCGAATCATGCGTGACGATTACATATCGATCACATCCAGTCCCCGCGGCGTACCCACCAGCAGTTCCAGGATGGCATGCACGCGCAGGTTCGTCTCTTCATGTTCCGTGTTGAAGATCAGGGCGCGCAGGCCAGGCACGGCTTCCATGATGTGCTCGCTGGCGTAGGCATTGATCAATAACAAGACCAGGTCCGTGGCGCCCGCGCCGGGCTGGCGCCGCAGCCGGTCGTGGATCACGTTCAGCAGCGCGCGCTGCATGCGCGGCGTGGGATTGGTGATGTAGGCGAAGACGCTCGGCGTGTTGGCAATGGCTGCGCAGAGGCGCTGTTCCATCTCGTCGGGTTTTACGTCGGAGGCGATATCGAAATACGCAGCATCCCAGCGCGTGCGCGCATACGGGTGGCCGGGCGGGAAAGAGTCGGCCGTTTCAAAACCGCAGATGCGGCTCAGGGTTTTCAGCCAGGCGAATAGGGTGGAGTTCATGCCGCGATTCTAGCGGCATTCCGCGTGTGCCGGGCCCTCTCTATATAAAGGGGGCTGACGCCCCGAGAAATGATTAAAGTTTCCTGTAAAAGAGCCCTTGTCATTCTGGGAAAGCCTCTCTATAATGCTGGTCTTCGGGGCGGTTAGTTCAGCTGGTTAGAATACTTGGTCGACATCCAAGGGGTCGGGGATTCGAATTCCTCACCGCCCACCAGAATTTAGCAGTAAGCAGTTTTCAAGAGTTTTAAGCTGGCGCAAGCCGCAAGCGGTCATTTGAAATACAATGATCAACAAAAGTTTTACGGGCGGTTAGTTCAGCTGGTTAGAATACTTGGTCGACATCCAAGGGGTCGGGGATTCGAATTCCTCACCGCCCACCAGAATGCAGTTAGAGAGAAAGGTAAAACCGGTTATGACACCGCGAACTACTACCAAGCTTTGGGAGTGACGCTAGTCGAACGGGTTTCCTTTGTCTCAAGAAAGTGAAAAACGCGGCTAGTCCGCGTTTTTTTGCGTCTGCGTTTTCCTTTCAGTTATTTACCCATCACATTGCAGTTTTACCTGGCGCCAGCGCCGATATGGAGATCAATATGCTTACAATCCGACTTCCCGATGGTTCCGCCCGTCAATTTGACGGCCCGGTCACCGTGGCCCAGGTTGCGGCCAATATTGGTACCGGCCTGGCCAAGGCTGCCCTGGCCGGCAAGGTCGACGGCAAGCTGGTCGATACTTCCTATCTGATCGAGCAAGACGCGGAACTGGCGATCGTGACGGACAAGGACGCCGACGGCCTGGAAGTGATCCGCCACTCGACGGCCCACTTGCTGGCGTATGCCGTCAAGGAATTGTTCCCGGAAGCGCAAGTGACCATCGGTCCCGTGATCGACAACGGTTTTTACTATGACTTCGCCTACAAGCGCCCGTTCACGCCGGAAGATCTGGTCGCGATCGAAAAGAAAATGGCGGAACTGGCCAAGAAGGATGAGCAAGTCACGCGCAAGGTTGTCGCGCGCGACGAAGCCATCGAATACTTCAAGGGCATCGGCGAAGCCTACAAGGCTGAATTGATCGGTTCGATCCCGGCCGACCAGGAAGTGTCGCTGTATTCCGAAGGCAAGTTCACGGACTTGTGCCGCGGCCCTCACGTGCCATCGACGGGCAAGCTGAAAGTCTTCAAGCTGATGAAGCTGGCCGGCGCCTACTGGCGCGGCGACTCGAAAAACGAGATGCTGCAGCGTATCTATGGCACGGCCTGGGCCAAGAAGGAAGACCAGGAACTGTATCTGCACAACCTGGAAGAGGCGGAAAAGCGCGACCACCGCAAGCTGGGCAAGCAGCTCGATTTCTTCCATTTCCAGGAAGAAGCGCCAGGCCTGATCTTCTGGCACCCGAAAGGCTGGTCGATCTGGCAGCAAGTCGAGCAATACATGCGCAATGTCTACCAGGTCAATGGCTACCAGGAAGTCAAGGCGCCGCAAATTCTCGACCGTGGCCTGTGGGAAAAAACCGGCCACTGGGATAATTACCGTGAAAACATGTTCATCACGGAATCGGAAAACCGCGCCTATGCGCTGAAACCGATGAATTGCCCTGGCCATATCCAGATTTTCAACAATGGCATGCGCAGCTACCGCGACTTGCCATTGCGCTACGGCGAATTCGGCCAATGCCACCGCAACGAGCCGTCGGGCGCCTTGCACGGCATGATGCGCGTGCGCGGCTTTACGCAGGACGATGGCCACATCTTCTGCCTGGAAGAGCAGATCGCCGGAGAAGTGACGGCGTTCCACCAGCAGGCGATGGATGTGTACACGGCTTTCGGCTTTACGAATATCGACGTGAAACTGGCGCTGCGCCCGGATAACCGCATCGGTACGGAAGAGTCGTGGGATTTCGCCGAGGAATCCCTGCGTTCGGCCCTGCGCGCCTGCGGCGTGGAGTGGACGGAATTGCCGGGCGAGGGTGCATTCTATGGTCCGAAGATCGAATACCACCTGAAAGACAGCCTGGGCCGCGCATGGCAAGTGGGTACCGTGCAGATCGATCCGTCGATGCCGGGCCGTCTGGGCGCCGAATATGTGGCCGTGGACAACACGCGCCAGGTGCCCATCATGCTGCACCGCGCGATCGTCGGTTCGCTGGAACGTTTCATCGGCATCCTGATCGAACACTACGCGGGCGCCATGCCGCTGTGGTTGTCGCCGGTGCAAGTGTCGGTGTTGAATATTTCCGACGCTCAAGCCGATTATGTACAAGAAGTAACAACAAAACTGCGCAAAGCGGGGCTGCGCGTACAGGCTGATTTGCGTAACGAGAAGATTACCTATAAAATACGTGAACATTCCGTACAAAAATTGCCTTACATCTTAGTGATTGGCGACAAAGAGCGGGATGCGAATACAGTGGCCGTGCGGGCGCGGGGCAATGTCGATCTGGGCGTCATGTCCGTCGATGCCCTGATTGAGCGACTCAAACATGAAGTCGACACCAAGGCCTGACGAGGAAACTCGCTGCACGACCGTCTTACAAGATTTTTAAAGGAAATTACAATAGCTACTGACAAGTCACATCGCATCAATGGCGAAATCACTGCCCCTGAAATGCGTTTAAGCGGGGTCGATAACGAGCCACTCGGTATCGTAAGTTTGGCTGAAGCCTTCCGCCTGGCGGAAGAGGCAAACGTCGACCTGGTGGAAATTGCGCCTACCGCGCAGCCACCGGTGTGCCGTTTGATGGACTACGGCAAATTTAAGTATTCGGAGCAAAAGAAAGCTCACGAAGCCAAATTGAAGCAAAAGATCATCCTCGTGAAGGAAGTCAAATTCCGTCCGGGGACTGATGATGGTGACTACAATATCAAGTTGCGTAATCTCATCAAGTTCCTCGAAGATGGCGATAAAACCAAGATCACCTTGCGTTTCCGCGGTCGTGAGATGGCGCATCAGGATATTGGCTTCCGCATGCTGGAACGTCTGAAAGCCGATCTGGAGCCGTACGGCCAGGTCGAGCAGTTCCCGAAGATGGAAGGCCGCCAAATGATCATGGTTCTTTCGCCTAAGAAGAAGAAGTAAGATACAATAGCGTTTTACTGTGGGTGGAAACTGCTCGCGCCGGCATTGGCGCGGTGTCAAACCCCAGGCAGAATTTGCGCGGCCCGGTCAGCAATGTCCGGGCCGCGTGAACTGTAGTGGACTCGCATCCGCTGCACAACATGTGAAAGCAGGCATCTAAGCGCAGCGTCGTGTTGCCACCTGCAATCCTGTTATAAATGGAGCTGTCCGTAAGAGGACAGATTGCTATGCCTAAAATGAAGACCAAAAGCTCCGCGAAAAAACGTTTTCGCGTGCGTCCAGGTGGAACAGTCAAGTCGGGTCACGCGTTCAAACGCCACATCCTGACCAAGAAAACCACCAAAAACAAACGTCAGTTGCGCGGTACCCGTAACATCAACGCATCGGATGTCACATCCGTCATGCGCATGATGCCGACTGCTTAATCTCACACTCAATTTAAGGAGTTACTATGCCTAGAGTAAAACGTGGGGTTACAGCTCGTGCCCGTCATAAGAAGATTCTTGTTCAAGCTAAAGGCTACCGTGGTCGCCGCAGCCGTGTATACCGTGTTGCCAAGCAAGCAGTTATGCGCGCTGGCCAATACGCTTACCGCGATCGCCGCAACAAGAAACGCGTTTTCCGCCGCCTGTGGATCGCCCGTATCAACGCCGCTTCCCGTGAGCATGGCGTAACGTACAGCGTATTCATGAACGGCTTGAAAAAAGCAAATATCGAACTGGACCGTAAAGTCCTGGCCGATATGGCTGTGATGGACAAGCCAGCATTCGCTGCGATTGTCAACGCAGTTAAAGCAAAAATCGCTGCGTAAGCATCGGTCATTGCACAACGTCATCCGTAGGGTGACGTCATAAAGAGCGGGGCAGGGGTTTTAACACCTTATGCCCCGTTTCCGTTTTTGATTGTTGGATTTTAGATAACTGAGTCCAGAATTGATGTCCAAAACAGGAAATGCCGCATGAACTCCCTAGAAGAACTCGTCGTCTCGGCCCAGGCTGACTTTATCGCCGCCGCAGACGCTGCCGCACTTGAAAACGCCAAAGCCCGCTACCTGGGCAAGACTGGCCAGATTACCGAAATGATGAAGGGCCTGGGCAAGCTGGACCCGGACGCGCGCAAGGCGCAGGGCGCCTTGATCAACGCCGTTAAAGTGCAGATCGAGGACGCGCTGACGGCGCGCCGTGATGCACTGGCCGATGCCCAGATGCAAGGCCGCCTGAACGCCGAAGCGATCGACGTGACCCTGCCAGGCCGTGGCCGCATGCCTGGCGGCATCCATCCCGTGATGCGCACGTGGGAACGTGTCGAGGAAATCTTCCGTTCCATCGGTTTCGACGTGGCCGACGGCCCCGAAATCGAGAACGACTGGACCAACTTCACGGCGCTCAACAGCCCGGAAAACCATCCAGCCCGTTCCATGCAAGACACTTTCTACATCGACGGCAACGATACCGATGGCAAGCCCTTGCTGCTGCGCACGCACACGAGCCCGATGCAGGTGCGTTATGCGCGCACGCACACGCCGCCGATCAAGGTCATCGCGCCGGGCCGCACCTACCGCGTCGACAGCGACGCCACCCATTCGCCGATGTTCCACCAGGTCGAAGGCCTGTGGATCGCCGAAGACATCAGCTTTGCCGACCTGAAGGGCGTGTACCTGAACTTCGTCAAGGCCTTCTTCGAGACGGACGACCTGCAAGTGCGCTTCCGCCCGTCGTACTTCCCGTTCACGGAACCGTCGGCCGAGATCGACATCGCCTTCGGTTCGGGCCCGCTGAAAGGCCGCTGGCTGGAAGTGTCGGGCGCCGGCCAGGTGCATCCGACCGTGGTGAAGAACTTCGGCCTCGATCCCGAGAAATTCATCGGTTTTGCTTTCGGCTCCGGCCTGGAACGCTTGACGATGTTGCGTTACGGCATCAACGACCTGCGCCTGTTTTATGAAGGCGACTTGCGTTTCCTGAAGCAGTTCAACTAAGCATTGTTCCGTTTGATTCATGGCGCTTGAGCGCCTGTGCGCTCGCGCTGTGAGCTTTGACCCTTTGAAGGCTTGATTATGCAATTTTCCGAAAACTGGCTCCGTACCATGGTCGATCCGAAGATGACTTCGGACGAACTGGCCCATCTGCTGACCATGTCAGGTCTCGAAGTCGAGGACGTCGATCCTGTCGCGCCCCCGTTCTCGAACGTGGTGGTGGGCCTGGTCCTGGAGATGGAAAAACATCCGAACGCGGACCGCCTGAATGTGTGCCAGGTCGACGTCGGCACGGGCACCATGCTCAACATCGTCTGCGGCGCGCCGAACGTGCGCCCGGGCTTGAAAGTCGTGTGCGCCATGGCCGGCGCCGTGCTGCCGCCTGGCGCCGATGGCAAGCCGTTTGAAATCAAGGTAGGCCAGCTGCGCGGCGTCGAGTCGCAAGGCATGCTGTGCTCCGCGCGCGAACTGAAATTGTCGGAAGAAAACGCCGGCTTGATGGAATTGCCGGACGACGCGCCGATCGGCCAGAATTTCCGCGATTACTTTGCGCTCAACGACTTAAAATTCACCATCAAGTTGACGCCGAACAAGGCGGACTGTCTGTCCGTGCTGGGCGTGGCGCGCGAAGTGTCGGCCTTGACGGGCGTGCCCCTGAATGCGCCGCAGTTCCGCACCGTGCCTGTCACCAGCGATGAAGTGTTGCCAGTGAAAGTCAGCGCGCCGGACCTGTGCGGCCGTTTCACGGGCCGCGTCATCCGCGGCTTGAACGCCCGTGCCGCCACGCCGGACTGGATGAAGCAGCGCCTCGAGCGCAGCGGCCAGCGTCCGCTGTCGGCCCTGGTCGACATTTCCAACTACGTCATGCTGGAACTGGGCCGTCCCAGCCACGTGTTCGACCTGGCAAAGATCCACGGCAGCCTCGACGTGCGTTGGGGCAAGGCGGGCGAATCCGTCAAGCTGTTGAACGGCAACACCATCGCCGTCGACGAGTGGCTCGGCGTCATTGCCGATGAGCAGGAAATCGAATCCTTGGCCGGCATCATGGGCGGCGACGCCAGCTCCGTATCTGATGATACGGACAGCATCTACCTGGAAGCGGCCTTCTGGTGGCCGAACGCCATTCAAGGCCGCGCCCGCCGCTTGAATTTCTCGACCGATGCGGCGCACCGCTTCGAGCGCGGCGTCGATTTCGCCACCACCGTCGAGCACATCGAGCGCATCACGGCCCTGATCGTGGAAATCTGCGGTACGCCAGCCACGACCGTCGGCCCCGTCGACGACCACGTGGTGAACTTGCCGCAACGCCAGCCTGTGTCGATGCGCACGGCGCGCGCGCAAAAAGTCATCGGCGTGCCGCTCAACGATGAGCTGATCGCCGATATCTTCACGCGCCTGGCCCTGCCATTCACCCTGGCGGACAGCGTGTTTTCCGTGACCTCGCCCAGCTACCGTTTCGACATCGAGATCGAGGAAGACTTGATCGAGGAAGTGGCGCGCGTGTACGGCTTTGAAAACATCCCGACCTTGCCGCCCGTGGCCGCGAACGTGATGCAGATTGCACCAGAAAATACCCGCTCCTTGTTTGCGGTACGTCATGAGCTGGCCGACCTGGGCTTCCAGGAAGTGGTTAACATGAGCTTTGTCGATACGGCATGGGAGCGCGATTTCTCGGGCAACACGAATCCGATCAAATTGCAGAACCCGATCGCCAGCCAGATGAGCGCGATGCGCTCCTCGCTGATTGGCAGCCTGATCGCCAATGTGCGCTACAACCTGAACCGCAAGACGAACCGCGTGCGCATCTTCGAAGTGGGCGCCATCTACCAGCGCGACGACAGCGTGGAAAACGGTCCCCTGTCGGTGGCCGGTTACGCCCAGCCGAAGCGCGTGGCGGCCATGGCTTACGGCGCGGTGGCCGACGAGCAGTGGGGCCAGGCTGCCCGCACGGTCGACTTCTTCGACGTGAAGGCGGACCTGGAAGCGCTGTTCGCGCCGCTGGTCTTGCGTTTCAGCAAGGCGGAACATCCGGCCCTGCATCCGGGCCGTTCGGCCAACGTGGAGCTCGATGGCAAGGTCATCGGTTTCATCGGCGAACTGCACCCGCGCTGGATGCAAAAGTATGACTTGCCGCTGGCGCCTGTGCTGTTCGAAGTCGACGCCGCTGCCCTGACGCAACGAGTCGTGCCCGTGTACCAGGAAATCTCGAAATTCCCTGGCGCCAGCCGCGACCTGGCCGTGGTCGTCAAGCAATCGGTGGCCGTGCAGGATCTGCTCGACAGCTTCCACGCCGCCGCCAAGTCGAGCCCGGCAGCGCGTATCGTGCAAGCCATTGTTTTATTTGATGAATATCGTGGAAAAGGGCTGGAAGCGGATGAAAAAAGCCTTGCTTTCCGGATTAGCTTGCAAGATACTCAAAACACCCTGCAAGACGATGTCGTCGATGGCCTGATGGCCGTCCTGGTCGATGCGGCCAAGCAGGGCCACGACGCGAAACTGCGTTCGTAATTACCGGACTGGCCGTCGCCTTGCGTGACGGCCTTTCCGTCGTCAACCGTAGACGAGCTTGCCATGTGGCGAGCTCGGGCGCACAGAAAAGGCAGGGCAGGAAAATTAATAACAGCGACGTTGATTCCGCCGTACTGCAGTCCGCACTGGCCGCAGATCTGCATCGGGCCATGCTGGTTGCCAAAGTGCGCCAGGAAGCGGAAAAAGATTTACCCACCTTGACCAAGGCGGAACTGGCCGAACTGTTGTTCGAGCAGGTGGGCCTGAACAAGCGCGAAGCGAAGGATATGGTCGAGACCTTTTTCGACGAGATCCGCAATGCGCTCGAGCGGGGCGAGGCCGTCAAGCTGTCCGGTTTCGGCAATTTCCAGTTGCGCGACAAGCCGCAGCGGCCGGGCCGCAATCCGAAGACGGGCGAAGAGATTCCCATCACGGCGCGCCGCGTCGTGACCTTCCATGCGAGCCAGAAGCTGAAAAGCATGGTCGAAGAGACCAGTCCGCTGGCACGTGCTGCCTGAGTGAGTGGCGATGAACGAGCGCATCAGTAAAACCGAGTTGATCGCCTTGCCGCCCATTCCGGCGAAACGCTATTTCACGATCGGCGAGGTGAGCGAGTTGTGCGGCGTCAAACCGCATGTATTGCGCTACTGGGAGCAGGAGTTTTCCCAGCTCAAGCCGGTCAAACGACGTGGCAACCGCCGTTATTATCAGCACCATGAGGTGCTGTTGATACGCCGCATCCGCGAATTGCTGTACGAGCAGGGCTTTACCATCAGCGGTGCCCGCAACAAGCTCGATAGTCGTGGCGCTTCGCATGCCATCGCCGACGAGCTGCCAGTGCTGCCGGCCGTGCCCGTCGCGCCGCAGGAAGCGCCGCTGGACCGCGTGTGGATACGCAATGAATTAATTGCGATTTTAAACTTGCTAAAATAAGATTTGTACCAATATAGGTGGGGTTGTCCGGTAGCAGTTGACTAAGTTGACTATACTGCATGGGCGCTCGGCCTTGGCGCTGACGCTACCGTACGGCGCGCCATATTTTGAATATAATGTTAATGTTGCGTTTTTGTTAGTGACGCTGAACCGGAGCAGCGTTCAGGTTCCGGTAGTCTTTCCCAGGCCAGGAAAATTTAAGGGGAAACAATGATACGCGTTGCCATTTGTGATGATCACCAAATAGTACGAGCTGGATTCAAACAGATTTTTTCGTCGTCGAGCGATTTCAGTGTGGTGGCGGAAGCCGGTACGGGGCGCGAAGCGCTCGATATCGCCCGCCGCGAAATTTGCGATGTATTGCTGCTCGATATAGCCATGCCCGATCAGAGCGGCATCGATACCTTGCGCACGATCCGCCAGGGCCAGCCGGAATTGCCCGTGCTGATACTCAGCGGCTATCCCGCGCAGCAATACGCGTTGAACCTGTTCAAGATGGGTGCGAATGGCTATCTGAACAAGGAATGCGAGGCCGACGAGCTGATGACGGCCGTGCGCACCGTGTTCCAGGGGCGCCGCTATGTCAGCTCCACCGTCGGCGAGTTGCTGGCGCAATCGTTCGACCGCGATACGAATGCCGCTTTGCACACGGAATTGTCGGACCGCGAATTCCAGGTCTTCCTGCGCCTGGCGCGCGGCGCCACCGTGTCCGATATCGGTGTCGCCTTGTCGCTGAGCATCAAGACGGTGAGTACTTACCGTACGCGCATCATGGAAAAAATGGGCTTGCAATCCAACAGCGACTTGACCTATTACGCAATGAAAAACAATTTGCTTGACTAGCGCTGCGGTGCGATCATGGAAACATGATCGCTCAGCCAGCCAGCCGGCACGACTTGTGCAGTGCAGCAGTTTGTGGCGAGGACTATAATTGGCCGGCGCCGGCGTTTTTTCCCGCGCCGAACCTTGCTAAGGATGCACATCAGGATGTATTTCACCGCTGAACCGGCCCCGAATCACCGCCTGCCCCTCTACAAGACGATCCTGTGCGTGACTTGCGCCTTGCTGCTTGTACTCAATGGTTTCAGTCTCTATCATAATCTGCAATCGCTGAAGGGCACGAACGCCTTGCTCAGCCAGAGCGCCCGCGTGGCGGACCGCCTGCAGTATTTGAACGTGCTCGTGCTCGATGCGGAAAGCAGCTTGCGCGGCTACTTCATTTCCGGCTCCGAAACCTATCTGGGGCCGTCGAAGACGGCGACCACGGAAATCGAAAACGAATTCAACGAGCTGCAAACCTTGCTCGCGGGTAGTCCTACCCAGTTGAAAAACCTGGGCCAGCTGAAAAGCTTGATCCGTCGCAAGATGTCGATGCTGCAACAGTCGATCGATGTCTACAAGCAGGGCGGGCTGGCCGAGATCGTCAACATTTCCCGCGTGACCGATGACCGCGCCACCATGGACGAGATCCGCCTGCAAGTGGTGATCATGACGCGCGAGCAGAATGAAGCGTTGTCTTCCGGCAGCGCCGCCTTTTACCATGAGTACCAGAAAGCCGTGCTGCTCGGCATCGGCATCAATGCCCTGGCCATCCTCGTGCTGATCATGTTTTACCAGCTGGTGCGGCGCAGCTTCCAGAACCGCGCGGCCGTCGAGTATGCACTGCAAAATGCCAACGACACCCTGGAATCGACGGTCAGCAAGCGTACGGAGCAGTTATCAGTGCTGTCGCGCCATTTGATCAGCGTCAATGAAGTGGAAAAGGCGCGTCTGGCGCGCGAATTGCACGATGAACTGGGCGCCAACCTGACGTCGATCAGCATGGACCTGGGCGCCGTCACGCAGCAACTGGCGCACACGCAGCCGGAACTGGCCGCGCAATTGCGCCGCGCCAAGGCCACCTTGCTGGAAACGGTGGAACTGAAGCGCCGCATCGTCGAAGACCTGCGCCCCAGCCTGCTGGACAACCTGGGCCTGTGCGCCGCCATCGAAAGCTATTGCGAGGATTTTGCGCGCATGAGTTCCGTGCGCTGCGAAACGGACGTGGCCATCAATATCGACAACCGCGAAGCCACCCTGACGATTGCCCTGTTCCGTATCGTGCAGGAATCGCTGACCAACATCCTGAAATATGCGCGCGCCGGCATGGTCAGCGTGACCTTGAAGCGCAATGAGCACGGCCTGGTGCTGCGCGTGATCGACGATGGCATCGGCATCACGGAAGATGCGCTGCAAAAACCCATGTCGCACGGCTTGCTGGGCATGCGCGAGCGGGCCTTGTTGCTGGGTGGCACCCTCACCGTGCGCCAAGGGCCGGAAGGCAAGGGCACTTGCGTGGAAGCCGTGATTCCCCTGCCGCTGACGCCGGAGCCGGAAGACATCGATGCGGATGCCGAAGCGTAATGGACGTTGATGCAAGAAAAATGGCCGGGCATGTAGCCCGGCCATTTTTTTATCTGTCTTGCCTGATCAGCAGCGGATCAGCAGCGTGATACGTCGCGCAGCAAACGGTCGTATTCCGTCTTCGCCACCTTGTAGCACTCGCCCGCATAGCATTCCAGGCCGGCGCGGTCCAGCACCGTGATATTGCCGCGGCGATAGTGGATCAAGCCTTCTTCCTGCAGCTTGCCGGCGGCGGCCGTGATGCTTTCGCGGCGCACGCCCAGCATGATCGAGATCAGCTCTTGCGTCACTTTCAATTCGTTCGATGGCGAACGGTCCAGGCGGTCCAGCAGCCAGCGGCACAGCTTTTGCTCGATCGAGCTGTGACGGCCGCCGACGGCGTTCTGCGCCATTTGGGCAAACAGGGCGTTGGTGTAGCGCATCAGCAGCTGGGGCAGGGCACCGCCCTGGTTGAAGGCGTCGCGCAAGCTTTGCGTTTTCAGGCGGTAGCCGTAGCCGGCGCTTTGCACGACGGCCGTGCACATGGCGCGCTCGCCTGCCAGCAGCGAGGCACCGGCCACGCCTTCATGGCCGACGACGGCGATTTCCGTCGTGGCGCCGTCTTCCATGACATACAGCAAGGAAATGATGGCGGTGGTGGGGAAGTAGCTGTATTCCAGGTTGTTGCCGTAGGCATACAATTCCTTGCCGAAAGGCAGTTCCACCAGTTCCAGGTCTTCGAACAGCGATTCGAGCGCGGCGCGCGGCAGGGCGGCCAGCAATTCATTCTGTTGGGCACTGCTGAGGCTAACCCGCGACGCAAGCTTGATTTCCCGACCGGCCGCCGGCATGGCGCGCGGCAGCAACTGGTTCTTCTGGACCGGGGCGATAAGTTGAGTATGGCTCATAGTATTCCTCACAGGCTTTTTACATCGGAGTGCGACTGCCGCGTTGCTGGTCAAAAAAGTTGCCGCATCCCTCTGGAAACAGCGTTTTTTTTCGACCGCGCGGTGCAGATCGCGATGTAGCTACTTTAAAAGCTTATGTAAGTGGCGAACATAAGATTAGCAGTCGCCACTTTGTAGTCTCTTTTGAGGCGAAATTGTAGTCCTTGTCCTACGTGCACACTTTTGACTAGCTAGCCTTGCGCCGTTCTGCGCGATTTTGTGATATGACGCGCGGCTTGTTGGCGCTCCACAGGCCGGCCGGACGCACGCTGGGCAAGCCGTCGCGCATGGTCGCGGCGCTCGCCTGGCGCGCGGCAGGCGCCTCGTGTTCCCCCAGGCGGAAGCGGCTGACGGCCTGTGTCAGCGCCTCGCCTTCCTGGTGCAGGCGCTGCGAACCGGCGCGCGCCTCGTCGACCAGGCTCGCATTCTGGCGCGTCATGTCGTCGATTTGCGCCAGCGCGCCGTTGATGCGGGCGATTTCGCCATTCTGCTCGGCGCCGGCGCTGCTGATGCGCCCGATGACGACGGACACCTGCTGCACCGCGTCGACGACTTGCCGCATGGTGCTGCCGGCCGCGTTGACCAGGTCGCCGCCCGCGTCCACGGTGGCGACGGAGTCGCCGATCAGGCGCTTGATCTGCTGCGCCGCCTCGCTGGAGCGCTGCGCCAGGCTGCGCACTTCGGACGCGACGACGGCAAAGCCGCGCCCCTGTTCGCCCGCGCGCGCCGCTTCCACGGCCGCGTTCAGGGCGAGGATATTCGTCTGGAAGGCGATGCCGTTGATGACGCCAATGATGTCGACGATCTTGTGCGAGCTGGCCTTGATCGAGGCCATGGTCTCGACCACGGCGCTGACGGTCTCGCCGCCGCGCAGGGCCACTTCGGCGGCCGACGCCACCAGGGTGCGCCCCTGTCCTACGTGGGCTTCGTTGCGGCCCACGGTGGCCGTCAGCTCGCGCATCGAGTCCACGGTGGCGCCCAGCGCGTCCGCTTGCGTGGCCGTGTGGCCGGACAGGGCGGCGTTGCCCTGCGCGATATCGGCGCCGGCGGCGGCGATGACGGCCGCGCCGCCGCGGATTTCCTGCACCAGGGTGGCCAGGCCATGCGTCATGGCGCCGAAGTCGCGCACCAGGTCGCCGATTTCGTCGTGCGCCTGCGAGGTGATGCGCTGCGACAGGTCGCCCGCCGCCGCCGCGCCCACGGCCACGCGCAATTGCTGCACGTCGCGCGCGAAGGCGGCATAAAAGCCCGCGCACAGGTAGGCGGCGGCCAGCAGCACCAGCAGCATGGCCGCCAGAATCAGGGCGCGGCGCGCCTCGTCGCGCGCGATGCGCTGCGCCAGCAAGCCGTCCAGCGCGGTGGCGGAGGCGCCGGACAGCGCGTGCAGGGCGTCGATGGCTTGCATGCCGGCCGCGTGGAATTGCGCGCCCGACGTCTGGTCGTAGGAATTCGTCACTTCATTCTTCGTGCGTTCGAGGAAGGCCAGTGCCGCCGGCACGGCTTTCAGGGCCGGCTGCAGGCTGGCGCGCAATTCCGGCTTGGCCGCGATGATTTCGTCGAAGCGGGCCGGCAGGCGTTCCAGTTCGTGGCGCGCGATCAGGGCGTTGGCATTGACCAGTTGATCTTCATTCGCCTCGAACAGGCCCGTGTCGATGTAGGCGGCGCCGCGCCCGCCGATGTCGGACAGGCTCTCGGCCAGGTCGGGCAGGGTGGCGGTGAAGGCGGCGCTCAGGTGGTTGGCGCCCGCGTCCGGGTCCAGACTCAGGTGCGAGCGGTCGGCCACCAACTGGCCCAGCTTGGCCGCCTGGCGCAGCAGCGCCGTGTGCGCCGCGTAGCTGTCGCGCGCCGCGAGGCCCGCCTGGCGGCCCAGCAGGGCTTGCCACTGTTTCGTCAGTTCGGCCGCCTGGGGCAGGCCGGCGCCCGCCGGCAAGCGCGCCAGGGCGGCCAGAGCGGCCGTGATGCGCGCGTTCAGGGCCGTGTTGTCCATGCCCGCCTTGCCGCTCAGGCGCAAGTGCTCGAGGCCGCGCCGCTGCTGCAGCAGCCGCGTGCCTTCCTGCAACTGGCGCACATAGGCCACGCCCCGCTGCGCATCCTGCGCCTGGGCCAGCGACTTGCCCAGTTCCGAGATCAGCAGGGTGGTCGCCAGCGCCAGCGGCAGCAGGAAGACCAGGCAGACAAGCATGAATTTGGGCAGCAGGCGCAAGCGCTGCATGAGGCGGATGGCGGGGGTGAGGAGCATTTTCATCGGGTTTCCAGGGTAGGGTGACAACATTTCTGCAGTGCAATGTTGCCTGCGGATTGTGACCCCTTGATGAAGTGCGCCGCGATGCGGTCAGTTTTGCCGTTCGCCAGAGTGAAGCAGTTCACACGGAAGGCCGATCCTTCTGTAAAATCGAGGGTTTTTTGCGAGGGCCATATTATGGTCACCAATATGGCCAACGAGAACGACATCAACACCCCCGATTCCAGCGACAGCGCGGACAACGCCGCAGCGCCAGTGAGCAGCAAGGCGCCGGCCGTGATCGCGCGCGAAGTGCAGCGCCGCCGCACCTTCGGCATCATTTCCCACCCGGATGCCGGTAAAACCACCCTGACGGAAAAACTGCTGCTGTTCTCGGGCGCGATCCAGATGGCCGGTACCGTCAAGGCCCGTAAATCGGGCCGCCACGCGACGTCGGACTGGATGGAGATCGAGAAGCAGCGCGGCATTTCCGTCGCTTCCTCGGTGATGCAGTTCGAATTCCGCGACCACGTCGTCAACCTGCTCGACACCCCGGGCCACCAGGACTTCTCGGAAGATACCTACCGCGTGCTGACGGCGGTCGACTCGGCGCTGATGGTGATCGATGCGGCCAAGGGCGTGGAAGCGCAGACGATCAAGCTGCTGGCCGTGTGCCGCATGCGCAATACGCCCATCGTCACCTTCATGAACAAGATGGACCGCGAGACGCGTGATCCGCTGGACCTGCTCGACGAACTGGAATCGGTGCTGAAGATCCAGTGCGCGCCCGTCACCTGGCCTATCGGCATGGGCAAGAACTTCCGCGGCGTGTACCACCTGCTGAACGACGAGATCATGCTGTTCAAGGCTGGTGAAGAGAAGGCCGACGGCGCCTTCGAAATCATCAAGGGCATCGACAACCCGCGCCTGCAGGAGATGTTCCCGCTTGAGATGGATCAATTGCGCATGGAAGTGGAACTGGTGCACGGCGCGTCGAACCCGTTCAACCTGGAAGAATTTCTCTCCGGCGTGCAGACGCCCGTGTTCTTCGGTTCGGCCATCAACAACTTCGGCGTGCGCGAGATCCTGTCCGCGCTGGTCGACTGGGCGCCGGCGCCGCGCGAGCGTGACGCTACCGTGCGTTCGGTGGCGCCGTCCGAGCAGCCATTTACCGGTTTCGTCTTCAAGATCCAGGCCAACATGGACCCGGCCCACCGCGACCGCATCGCCTTCCTGCGCGTGTGCTCGGGACGTTTCGAGCGCGGCATGAAGGTCAAGCACTTGCGCCTGGGGCGCGAGATCAAGGTGTCGAACGTGGTGACCTTCATGGCTTCCTCGCGCGAACAGGTGGAAGAAGCGTACGCGGGCGACATCATCGGCTTGCCGAACCACGGCAACATGCAGATCGGCGACAGCTTTTCCGAAGGCGAGATGCTGACCTTTACGGGCATCCCGTACTTCGCGCCAGACTTCTTCCGCTCGGTGCGCATCCGTAATCCCTTGAAAATCAAGCAGTTGCACAAGGGCTTGCAGCAGCTGGGCGAAGAGGGCGCGGTGCAGGTCTTCAAACCGGTGCAGGGCGGCGAGCTGGTACTGGGCGCCGTCGGCGTGCTGCAGTTCGAAGTGGTGGCCAGCCGTTTGCTCAACGAGTATGGCGTGGACGCCGTGTTCGAAGGCACCAGCATCAGCAGCGCCCGCTGGGTCAGCTGCGACGACAAGCGCATCCTGCAGGATTTCGAAAATGCGCTGGGCCACAACGTGGCCTACGATGCGGCCGGCAACATGGCCTACCTGGCGACATCCGGCGTGAACCTGCGCCTGACGGAAGAGCGCTGGCCGAAGCTGACATTCCACGCCACGCGCGAGCATTCGGCCAAGCTGGCCTGATGACTCTGAGGTAGCGACGAGGGGCAGAACCACTGGTTCTGCCTTTTTTTACGCCGGCAGGATCGTGCGCGTACTCCAGTCGCGCCGTTCCAGCAGCAATGCCGTCAATTGCGCCGCCGTCATCGGGCGGGCAAAGAAAAAGCCCTGCACGTTGTCGCAGCCCGCTTTGCGCAAGAACTCCACCTGCTGCAGCGTTTCCACCCCTTCGGCCACCACTTTCAGGTGCAGGCTGTGCGCCATGGCGATGATGGCCGTGACGATGGCTTCGCCCTCGCCGGGCAGGTCGTGCACGAAGCTGCGGTCGATCTTCAGCTGGTCGATGGGCAGGCGTTTCAAGTACGACATCGAGGAATAGCCGGTGCCGAAATCGTCGATCGACAGGTGGATGCCCGTTTCCTGCAGGCGCCGCATCAATTCCACGTTGGCGTGGACATTGTCCATCAGGACGCCTTCCGTGATTTCCAGCTCCAGCAAGCCATGCGGCAGCTGCGTTTCGTCCAGGATAGCGCGGATATCGTCCATCAGGCCCGGATCGCGCGCCTGGCAGGCCGACAGGTTGACGGCCACGTGTTCGAGCGAATCGAGCAGGCCCGCCTTGCACCAGGCAGCTGCCTGGCGGCAGGCGCTTTGCAGCACCCAGCGTCCCAGGTCGACGATGATGCCGCTTTCCTCGGCCACGGGGATGAATTCGGCGGGGCTCAGCTGGCCCATGTCGCGGCAATGCCAGCGTATCAGCGCTTCCACGCCGACGATGCGCCCGCTGCGCAAGTCGATCTGCGGCTGGTAGTGCAAATACAGTTCCTCGTTCTGCAGGGCGCGGCGCAGGTTCGCTTCCATGCGCAGGCGGCGCTGCGCGCGCAACTCCATTTCGGCCTTGAACACGGCGTAGCGGTTCTTGCCCTGGTGCTTGGCGTGGTACATAGCCGTATCGGCATTGCGCGTCAGGGTGGCCACGTCCTGCGCGTCGAACGGATACAGGCTCACGCCGATGCTGGCGCTGACGTACAGCTGGTGGCCTTCGAGGGCGAACGGTGCGGCCAGCACGGCGAGGATCTTGCGCGCCACGCTGGCCATCTCCGAGGCGTCGTCGGCCGGTTCCACGATGACGACGAATTCGTCGCCGCCGATGCGGCAGATGATGTCGGTGCCGCGCAGGATGGCCACCAGGCGCTCGGACACGAGCTTGAGCAGCTGGTCGCCGCAGTGGTGGCCCAGCGTATCGTTGACGATCTTGAAGTTGTCCAGGTCCAGCAGCAGCAGGCCCACGCTGCTGTCCTGGCGGTCGGCGCGCGCCAGCGCATAGGCCAGCGCATCGTTGAATTCATGGCGGTTCGGCAGCTGCGTGACGGGGTCGACGTGGGCCAGGTAGTGCAAATGGCGCTCCGCATGCAGGGCGGCGGTGCGCGTGCGGCGTACCATCAGGAAGGTCAGGCCGAATGCGCACAGGCAGACCAGCAGGGTGAAGGCGGCAAATTGCGCCAGGCTGGCGTACAGCGGCGCCAGGCTGGCGCGCAGGTACAGCGCGCCGCCGCCGGGCAGGGCCGTCAAGATGGCAGCGCTGCCGTCCAGGTAATCGATCTGCAGGCCGCTGCGTGGCGCCGAGGGTGCGGTATCGCTGCCGCTGCGCGCATAGCGGGCAAACGGCGTGCCATAGGGGCTGTAAAGCAGTGCTTGCCGGATATGCGGGGCGGCGGCGAGGGAAGCGAGGAGTTGTTGCGCTGCAAGACGATTGTCCTGGCGCATGGCCTGCGTGGCGGCAGGCGCCAGCATGTCGGCCTGGATGCGCAGCGTGCGCTGGAAGGATGCCTGGAGGGAAAACAACTGGAAGAGGATCAACAGCAGGCTGGCCATGGCCAGCATGGCCGCCGCGGCCAGCAAGTTCAGCCTGGCTATGCGGTCGCCGCGCAATTGCGCCGACGGCAGCATCAATGGCGCCATCATGACGCTTTCTCCTGCCGGCCCCGCTTGCCGCCGCCCCGTGTGATCCCGCCTCGCCCTGCCATACTTTACGTTCCAGTCTGATGAAAACCGAAGTGAGCCGGAACTCTCGACGTGTTGTTAAGGCCGACATATTGTCATTTTGCAGCGTGAAAGTACAGGGCGCGCGGCAATTTTGTCTGCATGCCACAGGCCGGTGGCAGCAGGCTAAGTAGGTCGTAATAAATTATTGTGATTTCTGACTTCCATAACCGGCGCTCTGCGGCGTTACCCGCTGCTAGCAGTGCCTGCACTGCGTCGCAACGGGCGCCTTGCAGCGCATCCGGTTCTGTTCGTCATAACTTCACAATAATTTCCCACGACCTACTTAGGCGACAAGTCAGGCGGAAAAGGTGGGGCGTGTCTTTCTAATAATAATCCAAGCTGAATTTTAATCCTTTTTTTGCCGGCTGTTTTTTTCCTTTAAAAACATGCTGACAATAAACAAAATGCCATCAAGAATAACTTCAATGGCCCCAGCATCGCGCGCGGATTAACTTTTTGCCTGCATAGGCCATTGCAAGTCATTGATTTTAATAAATTTTAATGAAGAATGCGAGAACGCTATGGCCTTGCTCCGCGAGTTCGTCCATAATCCGCAGATGATGGACGTCCTGATGCTGTTTGTTTTGTCTGCCGCGGCCAAGCAAGCTGCCGCCAGCAAAACCGGACGTCGCCCTAATGATCAATAGTGAGGATATCTTGGAAAAAAAACCAAAAATTATTTTGTCGTCACAAGACCTGGAACGACTGGAAGCGTTGTTGTATGCCTTGGGTAATAATCTGTCGCCGGACAAGGCCGCCTTGCTCGACGAACTGGGCCGCGCCGAGGTGCTCGAGCCGCAAGAGATTCCCCCGACCGTCGTGACCATGAATTCCACCGTGCGCTTCACGGTGGAAAACAAGGAGGAATTCTGCCTGACGCTCGTGTATCCGAAGGATGTGGAAGGCCAGGCCGACCGCATTTCCGTGCTGGCGCCCGTCGGCAGCGCGCTGCTGGGCCTATCCGTGGGCGACAGCATCGCCTGGCCTATGCCGGGCGGCGTGGTGAAGGTCAAGATCGAGGAAATCGTTTACCAGCCTGAACGGGCTGGCGAATACCACCGTTAAGCAGCAATGGCGGACGGCGCCCGCCGTTCGCTTGCCAGGCCGTGCCGGGAGCGGAGCTAACTGTTCTTCTGCACGCGGACCACCAGCCATCCCGCCACCACCGTGAACGTGACGATGATGGCGACGATGATCCAGAAGCCCTGCGGATGCTGGGCCAGCGGAATTCCCCCCACATTCATGCCCAGCATGCCGGCGATGATATTGATCGGCAAGGCCAGCACGGTGACGATGGTCAGCACGAACAGGCTGCGGCTGTTTTCCTCGTTGACGCTGGCGGCGATTTCTTCCTGCAGCAGCTTGATGCGTTCTTGTAGCGACGACATATCGCTGAGGACCACCGAAAATTCCTCCGTCGACTGGCGCAATTCCAGGCTGTCCAGCTCCGACACCCACGCGGGCGGGCGTTGCAGCAGGCGGAACAGGGCGGCCGGTTCCGGCGCCAGCAGGCGCTGCAGCCGCACCAGCACGCGCCGCATGGCGCCCAGGTCTTCGCGTTTCGGCACCAGGCGCCCGGCCAGCAAGTGGTCTTCGATATCGTCGACCCGCGCCACGGCGTCGCGCACGATGTTGACCAGCACGTCCGCCTGGTCGCGCAGCAGGTGGATCAGCAGCTCCACCGACGAGCGGATCGGCTCGTGGTTCTTGATGACGGCCTGGCGCAGGCGCTCGATCGACTGCAGCGGCGCGCGCCGCGCCGTGATGACGAGGTTTTGCGCCACGCTGGCCCACATGGTGGAAATGTCGGACGCCTCGAACGAAAAATTGTGCACCACATCGTTGACCACGGCGATCAGGGTGTTTTCCGCCTGTTCGATGCGCGTCGAGCGGGAACCCTGGTGCAGGGTTTCATAGAATTCGTCGGCCAGCTGCGTGTGCGTCATCAGCCATTTTTCGCTGGCCGCATGCGACAGGTTGAAATGCAGCCAGACGAATTCCTGCGCCGGGCGCGCCGCGCCATCGGCCAGCCAGGCCAGCGCGGCCGTCGAGTCGAGCGCCAGCGGCTGCGCCTCGCGGCCAAACAGGAAGCCCCAGACCAGGCCCGAGGTGTCCGAGCCGTAGGTAAAACCGGCAGTTTCCATCGCCATCGTGAATCTTTCTCGCGCAGTGTGATTGATCGTCGCGCGATTTTAATACACGGATGTGTCGGGAAAATGACAAGGCCACCGCGAGGGGTGGCCTTGATGCGACTTGGTGCTGACTACAGCCGAGTATTAGCTGCGGTTCGGGTTGTCCGGACGCCGGTCGTCGCGGTTCGGCACGCCGTCATGGTCGCGGTCGTGGCGGTTGCCATTATCGCGGTCATAGCGGTTGGGGATGCCGTCGCGGTCGCGGTCGCCGTTCGGGCCCCGTGGCGACCAGCGGCCTTGCTCCATCTGCCAGCGGCCGTCGCGCTGGTTCCAGGCGGGCGGCGCATACGCATAGCCGGGGCGTTCGGCGATCCACACGCCTGGCGTCCAGGCGTAGCGCTGGCTGCGCCATTCCCAGTGGCCGGGCGCCCAGATGTAGCCGTGGCGGGCGCGCGGGATGGCTTCGCGGCGCGGCGGCGGCGGGGCGATGCGGATCTCGTCGTAGCGCACGGGCTGCACTTGCGCAGCGACCCAGCCGCCACGGTCCAGGCGCCAGCGGTTGTTTTCCTGTATCCAGGCGGCGCGGCGGTACTGGTTGCCGCCCCGTTCGCGCAGCCATTCGCCATTGTTCCAGACATGGCGCTGGCCATCCCAGTTCCAGTAGCCGGGCGCCCACACATAGCCGGCGCGCGGCGCTGGCACGCTTTCAAACCGTGGCGGAGGCGGGGCGTTGCCGACGACAATGCTGACGCCGAGCTGATTCTGGGCCATGGCCTGCGCGGGCAGGAAGGCCGCGGCGCTGATGGCAAGCATGGCTGCTGCGTAGAGTGTGATGGGTTTCATGGGTTGCTCCATTTCGGTGATTGCGTGAAATGGACTATAGGCGCTTGCCGGCGATTTTTCGCCTTTGATTCAACTTATTACAATTGACACAATGCTGTGTGTCCGTGTATCCGTGGCGGATACAAATCAGATACCAATGGCGGCCCGGCGCGGCGACTGTCCGCAGTGCGCCAGGCGGCGTGGTGTCAGCATCGGCGGCTCACAGGGTGCTGGCGCTAGCGTTGCCCAGCAAGGCTTGCCGCTCCTCGATCAGCGAGATTTTCTTTTCCTGTTCCGTCAGGCGCTTGGCGCTGACCACCACGACGGGGATGGCGCCCGCTTGCGCCACATCGGCGGCCTTGGCGGCCGATGGCTGCATGAAGCTGGCATAGCTGGCACCGCAGGCGATGGCGACGGCGACGGTGAAGATGGCTTCCATGTTTTTCAAGGCTTTCATGATGTTTCCTTTCGGGTGGCGGGTGGGTATGCATGCACTGTAGCCAGGTGCGGGCCGCTGCGCCATGCGGATGCGACCAGCCGTGGTTTTGGCGGGATGGCCTGCAAAAAAACGGCGCTGAAATGCCTGCGCGCGGGGCTGGCAAGCCGACCGCTTGAATTGAGGCCTAAATTGCCCTGTATCCGGGCATATGAATGTAATTGCCGCGTGGCATTATTTGACGCTGCACACTGCCGCGCGCGGCAAGTGCAGGGCCAGCTGTCCTGCTAGAATCGGCATGGCGGCCCCGTCGCGTGGATAAAAATATCATCAGGAGTCACACATGTTCCAATTGTTTGGTTTTGGCGGCGCCCGCTGCCCGCGCTGCGAGCACAAGAACGGCGCTGCCGCCGGCTATTGTGCGCAATGCGGCTTGTCGCTGGGGGCACCCGACAGCGACGCGGTGCTGCATGCCAATCAATGGCATCTTGCTGATGGGCAACTGGCCCTGTTCTTCGGCGTGCGCGAACTGTCCTCGCTGTTCGGCAGCGCGGCGCGCCGCCTGCAGGTACCGGCCGAGTCGCGCGCCTGGATCGTGCAATCGGACGCTTTCACCTTGATACCGGCCAGCGACTACGACAGCGCTGCCTTCTTTGCGCGCCTGCCCGCGCTGCTGCCGGCGCGTCCGGCCGAAGTGCTGATCGCGCGCGCCGACGCCGTCAGCCTGGAATTCGACTTGCCCGGCCTGGCCAGTACGGAACTGCTGAACGTTGCCGTATCCCTGCGCGTGGATATCGCCCTGGGCCAGCCCGACGCGTTCGCGCGCCAGTTCATGCGCGCGCCGGGCGCCGTCACGCGCGCCCACCTGCACGCCTTGCTGCTGCCATCCGTGCGCCAGATCGCGCTGGAATTCATCGGCAGCCGCGCGCTGGGCGAGATGGACGCGAATGCGGACCTGCGCCCGGAACTGAACGAGCGCCTGCAATCGGCCCTGACGCAGCGCCTGGCGCCCAGCGGCCTGGCCGTGGCGCGCGTGGAAACCCTGGCGCTGCGCCACGACAAGCGCGAGGGCGACGTTGGCGCCAACATCGGCACCCTGTGGCTGGGCGGCTTGCCAGCGCAGGAACTCGAGCAGCACAGCCTGGAACGCATGAAGCAGCTCGACCAGCTGTATGACGAGGAAGAGTGGCAGCGCATCCGCCGCGAGGAACTGGCGGCGCGCCATGCGCACCGCCGCGCCGAGCTGCAGCAGGATGCGACGGTGGAAAAGGCGGAGCTGAACCACCAGGAAGCGGAGCGCCTGCAGGCGCTGCGCGGGCGCCAGATCGACCTGTATGGCCGCATCCTGGAAGCGAAATCGCGGCGCCAGGCGCTCGACCATGGCGCCGCGCTGGCGCTGGGCGAGCTGGAACAGGAACTGGCGCAGAAGGGCGCGCAGCGCGCCGACGAAACGGCCAGCTGGGAACACGTGCGGGCGCTGGCCGCCATCAAGATGCGCAGCGAGCTGGAATTGTCGCAGCTGCATGGGCGCGAACAGATCCAGCTGGCGCAGCAGCGTTTTACGCATCAGGTGCATTTGCAGTCGATCGCGCAGCAAGTGGAAAGCGCGCTGCTGATCGACGACGAAACGGGCCGCCGCACCCAGCTGGCGCGCCTGCGCCAGGCGGAAGCGGATGCGGCCCAGCGCGAGGCGCAGCTGGAGGCGGAGCAGCACCAAGCCGCCTGGCAGGGCCTGATGCTGGCCAATGCGGCGCGCAAGCGCGAAGCGGAGCGGGTGCAGGAGTGGGAAGAGCAGATGCAACTGGCGCGCCAGCGCGAATTGCTGCGCGCCGAGGCGCACAAGGATGAAGCGGCCCAGGTGCAGGCGGCGGAAATCGCGGAAAAAGTGGCGGCGCTGCGGCGCGGCGGCGCGCGCGAAGACGCCATCGCGCAGCAGGAAAAGCTGTTGCGCACCATCGAAGCAGACGGCGTGCACGCGCGCCAGCTGCAGCAGCAAACGCAGCTGGCGCAGCTCGACGCGCTGGCCATCGAGGAACAGCGCCAGCAACTGCGCCAGCTGGAACAGGAAGCGCAATGGCAGCGCGACTTGCTGGCCATGGCGCAGCAGCGCGAAAGCGATTACGCGCGCTGGAAGGGCGAGTACGAGGCCTTGCTGGCGCAGCAGGCGCATGCGGCCGAACTGGCGCGCATCGACATCGACCGCATCGAAAAAATCGGCTCCCTGAGCGACACGGGCAAGGTGGCCATGGCCGCCGGGCAGAACGCGGCCGCGCTGGCGCAAGTGCTGAAAGTGCAGCTGCAGGCGGGCATGAGCGCCGAACAGATCCACGCGCTGGCGGCGCTGGCGGCGGCCGAGAACAGCGTTTCTCCCGCCGAGGCGCTGCGCATGGCGCAGGACAGCGCGGCGCAGGAGCGCAGCTACCTGGAAGGCCAGGCGGAACGCGAACGGCGCCAGCAGCTGGACTTGATCAACCTGCAGAACGCGGCGCACGCGCATGGCCTGTCGGCGCAGGCGCAGCTGGGCGTGGCCGTGGCGCAGGCGCTGCAGCCAGGCGCGGCGTCTGCTACCGGCGCGCCGCTGCGCTGCAAGAACGGCCATGCGCAGCGCGCGGGCCATCCGGAAGATAAATTCTGCGCCGCCTGCGGCGTCGCCTTGCAGCCTTGATGGAAGCGTTTCACCCCAGATGATGCAAAAAGCACGAGACAAACTGCGGGAACTGCGCGCCCTCCACGACGACGGGCTGCTCAGCGAGCAGGAATTTGAACGCCGCAAGAACGCCATCCTCGACGCCGAGTACGCGCCGCCCGGCGCCGCACCCGTGGCCGCGCCGCTGCCCGTGCGCCAGGGCACGGAGCTGGGCTTCATGACGGGCCAGGAAATCGGCCCGCAAAACCGCCGCTACCGGCTCGAACGCCTGATCGGCACGGGCGGCATGGGACAGGTGTGGCAAGCCACCGACCTGGCCACGCACGCGGAGCTGGGCAGCAGCGAAATGGTGGCGCTGAAGATCTTGCCGCCGCAGCTGACGCAAAGCGCCACGCACGCGAAACTGCTGATCGAGGAAGCGACCCAGGCGAGAAAACTCGCGCATGAAAACATCGTGCGCGTCTACGAGTGGGCGCAGGACCCGGCCACGGCCAGCTATTTCATCATCATGGAATGCCTCGATGGCGAAGACCTCGAACACTATCTGGGCCGCCAGGGCGCGCTGCCGCTGGCCACCGTGCAGCAGCTGCTGCACCCGGTGGCCGAAGCCCTGGCGTATGCGTGGGAGAAGCACAAGCTGGTGCACCGCGATATCAAGCCGGGCAATGTCTTCCTGACGGCGAAGGGCGATGTCAAATTGCTCGACTACGGCATCGCGTCGCGCGTACGCAATGCGGACAGCAGCCTGGCGCTGGAGATGCCGAATGCGGGCACGCACGGCTACCGGGCGCCCGAGGCCGGCGCCAACCAGCGCCAGCCCAGCCCGCGCCTGGACGTGTATGCCGTGGCCGTGATGATCTATCAGATGCTGGAAGGGCGCATGCCGTTCGACGACACGCGCAGCGCCAGCCACCTGCCGTCCGCGCCGCAGGCGCTCAACGCGCAACAGTGGCAAGTGCTGCAGAACGGTTTTTCGCTGACGGCGGAATTGCGGCCGCTATCCGTGCAAGCCTTGCTCGAAGGGCTGGAGCGGGCAGCCGGGCCGTCGCCCGAAGAACTGGCGGAACAGGCGCGTCAGCAACAGGCGCGCCTGGCAGAGCAACAGCAGCAGGCGGCGCTGGCGGCGGAACAGGCCCGCGAAGCGGCGCTCAAGGAGGCGCGTGCGCGCCAGGAAGAGCTGGACCAGCGCCGCAAGGCGGAAATCCAGGCGGCAGCGCTGGAAAAGCAGCGGCAGGACAAGCTGCGCCGCGAGCAGGAGGCGCAGCGCCATTTCGAAGCGGAAGAGGCGCGCAAGCTGCGCAAGGAAGCGCTGCGCGGCCAGCTGCGCGCGCGCCGCGAAGCCGATGCCGCCACGGCTTTGCAGGAACACCAGGAATTGCAGCGCAAGGCCATCGTCGCCAAGGCGGAGGCGGCGTATCGGGCCGAGCAGGAACGCGCGCGCCGCGAAGAGGCCAGCCGCGCCGCGACTGCCGCCGTCCCTTCGCCGGCATCCGCGCCGGCGCCGGAACTGGAACCGGAACACGCGGAACCTGTGGCCAATGCCGAAGGCATCTTGCGCGATGATTGGCTCGATGGCTCGGGACAGGGGCCGGAACTGGTGCTCATTCCCAGCGGCCGCTTCCAGATGGGGGCGCACGAGACGGAGCACAAGGCGGCCATCCAGGCCGGTTCGCAGCAGTCATGGCTGGACCGAGAAACGCCGCAGCACTGGGTCGGCATCGAGCGCCCGTTCGCGCTGGCCCGGCACCCCGTCAGCGTGGGCGAGTGGCGCGCCTTCGTCAAGGCGACCGGATGGGCGGGCGGGTCGGAAACGGACTGGGATAATCCCGGCTTCGTGCAGAACGACCAGCATCCGGTGGTCGGCGTGAGCTGGAATGACGCGCAGCTGTACCTGGCGTGGCTGTGCGAGCGCACGGGCCGGCAGTACCGCCTGCCCAGCGAGGCGGAATGGGAATACGCGTGCCGCGCCGGTACGCGCACGGCGTTCAACGTGGGCGACACCATCAGCACCGAGCAAGCCAATTACGACGGCTTGTACGTGTACAACGGCGGCCCGCGCGGCGTGTACCGGGGCGGCACCACACCGTTGGGCACGTTCGCGCCGAATTCCTGGGGCCTGTTCGACATGCACGGCAATGTGTGGGAATGGGTGCAGGACGTGGTGCACGACAATTACGAGGGCGCGCCCGTCGACGGCAGCGCGTGGGAAGAGGGCAGCGACAGCAGCCGGCGTATCCTGCGCGGCGGCTCCTGGCTGTACCACCCGCGCTATTTGCGCTCGGCCCTGCGCAACGGCTTTTCCACCGTGCTGTCGAACGACATCGTGGGCTTCCGGGTGGCGCGCACGCTGGACCAGGCCGGGTAGGCGGGGATTGTCATATTGCTCATCTTGACGGATACTTCATGCACCTTAACCGTGCCGGAGTGTCCGTGTTCAAACGCCGCCTGCTGTCCATCGTGTTCGCCTGTCTGCCCATCGCCGCCCTGGCCGGCGATTTGCCCTCCTATCCCTTCATTCATGCTACGGGCACGGCGTACAGCTTCGTCATGCCGGACCTGGGCGAGATCGACTTCGACGTCAGCGTCTTCGACCCGGCGCCGGACGTGGCCACCGCGCTGGTCCAGACGCGCATCGCGGAAATCAGGGCGCTGCTGGTGGAGCAGGGCTTGCCCGAGGCGGCCGCCGGCATCGAGGTACGCGACGTGCGCAAGGAAATCCGCAAAGGCGCGGAGCAGGACCCGGCCAATCCGCAATACCTGATCAAGGCGAGCGTGCATGTCAACGTGGCGGATTTGTCGAAATGGCCCGCCGTCATGCGTCCGCTGCTGGCCATGCCCAACCTCGATGCGTTTGCCGTCACCTTCGGCGCCACGGAGCGCATCCGCCTGGAAGAGGAACTGGTGGGCGAAGCCGTCAAGGATGCGCAGCGCAAGGCCGATGCCATGGCGCGCGGCTTCGGCAAGCGCGCGGGCGCCGTGGCCGGCATCTCGTCTGACCAGCTGAAAAACCTGGGCAATGCCGTTGGCCTGGTGCCGTCCGACCGCTACAACCGCGCGAATAGCCGCCAGCGGCAAAATCCCGACGACATGCTGATGGTTACCAGCCTCAAAATGGCGCAGACGGTCGACGCCCTGTTCCGTATCAAATGACCAGGTAGCAGGGGCGCAGGCTGCGCAAAGCGGGCAAACGGTGTAAATTGTGGCTTTCCAAACGCACCAAGGAACGCCATGACCATCAAAGCCATCCGCGACCAGTCGCAACCCATGCGCCACATCGTGCACGTGCGCGACCACATCATTTCCGCCGACGCTTCGGTGGCGGAAGGGGGCGGCGATGCCGGCCCGTCGCCGCACGACCTGTACGACGCGGCCCTGTCGGCCTGCAAGGCGCTTACCGTCGTCTGGTACGCCAAACACAAGGGCATCCCGCTGGAACACGTGGAAGTGAGCACGGAGCGCGATGCCAGCGAAGAGCGCAAGGGCGTGTACCGCCTGGCCGCCACCCTGCACCTGACGGGCGAGCTGACGGATGCGCAGCGCGAGGAATTGCTGACCGCGGCCGGCAAATGCCCGTTGCATAAATTGATGACGGCGGTGACCACCGAAGTGACGACGGTGCTGGCATGAGCGCGGCCATCCTGAAAAGCCACGAAAAAGACCTGGGCGGCGGCTTTGTCGTGCGGCGCTTGCTGCCGTCCGCCGTGAAACAGGCTGTCGGCCCCTTCATTTTCTTTGACCATTTCGGCCCCATCGACGTGGCGCCCGACGCCAACCACGACGTGCGCCCCCACCCGCATATCGGCCTGGCCACCGTCACCTATCTGTTCGAGGGCGCGATCAACCACCGCGACAGCATCGGTTCGTACCAGCGCATCGAACCGGGCGCCATCAACTGGATGACGGCCGGGCGCGGCATCGTGCATTCGGAACGCACGCCGCACGACCTGGCGGGCCAGCCGCACCGCACGCACGGCTTGCAGCTGTGGGCTGCGCTGCCGAAGGCGCACGAGGAAGATGAACCGAGTTTCACGCACACGCCGCAGGCCGACATTCCCGTCGTGCCGCTCGATGGCGCCGTGGTGAAGGTCTTGATCGGCACGGCGTTTGGCCGGACCTCGCCCGTGCGCACCTACATGCAGACGCTGTACCTGGACGTGGCGCTGGAGGCAGGCAAGGAGCTGCGCCTGGACGGCTTGCCGGCGGAAGCGGCGATTTACCCGATCAGCGGGGAAGTGCTGCTCGATGGCGTGGCGCTGGTGCCGCACACCATGGCCTTGCTGGAAGCGGGCGCCGTGCGAGCGGGCGCCGTGCCGGTCGTGACGGCAGGCGGCGGCCCGGTGCAGTTCGTCGTCATCGGCGGCGAGCCGCTGGACGGCCACCGCTTCCTGTTCTGGAACTTCGTCTCGTCGAGCAAGGAGCGCTTGTCGCAGGCGGCCGACGACTGGAGCGCCCAGCGCATGGGACAGGTGCCGGGCGAGACGGAATTCATCCCGTTGCCGAAGGCGCCCCTGCGCCCGGCGACCTGAGTCCCCCTTAGAAACGCGCGCGCAAGGTCAGTTGCGCCTTGCGCGGCTCGCCGTAGAAATTGCCCCACGCAGGTGCGCTCACCGTCTGGTAGTAGCGCTTGTCGAGCAAGTTCGTCACGGACAGCGACGCCGTCCAGTTGCGGTCGATCTGGTACGCGGCGCGCGCGCTCCACAAGGCGTACGCGCCTTGCGCCACCTTCACGTCGCGCGTGGTGCGCGAGCTCTCCGTCTGGAAGTTCACGCCGCCGCCCACGCTCCACTTCTGCAGGGCGCCGGACAGGCGGTAGTCGCTCCACGCGCGCAGCATGTGGCGCGGCGAGTAGGTGCTGGCGAACATCACGCCCGCACTCGACGTCTGCTCCAGGTACTTGAAGTTGTTCAGCGTGTAGCCGGCGAACAGTTGCCAGCCCGGCGCCACTTCGCCGCTGATTTCCGCATCGACGCCTTCGCTGCGCACCTTGCCCGCCGAGAAATAGCACTCCGTGCCGGACGAGCAGGTATTCACCAGGTCGAGTTCCGCGCGGTTGCGCTGCTCGATGCGGAACAGCGCCAGCGAGGTATTCACCTTGCCGTCGAACAGTTCACCTTTCACGCCCACTTCCAGGTTGCGGCCTTTCAGCGGGTCGAGCAGGGCGCCGTCGGCCGTGCGCTGGTTTTGCGGCTGGAAGATGTCGGAGACGCTGGCATAGCCTGACCAGCGCTTGTCGAACGCGTAAATGACGCCGCCATATGGTGTGACGACGCCGTTTTCGCGATACGGGTCGATATACACCTCGCCCGTGTCGCGGTACACGCTGCTCGATTTGTAGTTCGACACGCGCGCCCCCGCCACCACGGTGAGCGGGTCGCTGACGCTGAAGCGGGCCACGCCATACGCCCCCGTCTGCGTCATGCTCGTCAGGCTGTGGGCGCCGCCATACTTTTCCTTGCGTATCCAGGCATCGCTCGGTTCCGCCACGGCGTGATTGGGTTGCAGCGCGCTATTGGGCAGCTTCATCATGGCCAGGCTGTAATCGCTGTCGCTTTCCAGCCGGTTCGTGCTGATGCCGGCGCTGAAGCCGTGGCGGCGGCCGAAGGCGTTGAATTTGCCGTCGAGCGACAGGTCGACACCCTTGTTGGTGGTGCCATAGTCGAACACGCCGGTATACATCATCATGCCGGCCAGGGTGGCGGGATGGAGCGCGCCCAGGTTGAACATGTATTTCACGTCATGCTGCTCGCGCGTGTAGTTGGCGCTGGCCTTGAGCGACCAGTCGGCATCGAAGCGGTGTTCGAATTCGGCGAAGGCGGCCGTCTGGCGGCTGTCCCAGCGGTTCCAGTTCGCGCCCAGGTAGGTCGAGCGGGGCAGCTTCGGGTCGCTGCCATCGAGGTAGCGGGGCATGCCGGAGAAAAACGGCGTCGACTTCAGCTTTTCGTAGCTGGCGCCCGTCGTCAGCTTGCTGCCCGGCGCCAGGTCGAATTCCAGCACGCCGTACAGCACGTCCGTGCGGCTGTCGGCCACGTCATAAAAATAATCGCGCTGGTCATGCGCGGCCACGGCGCGGCCGCGGATGCTGCCCGACTCGTTCAAGGGGCCGGTGACGTCGACTTCGCCGCGCACGTCGTTCCAGCGTCCCGCGCCGAGCGCCAGCTGCACCTGCTTTTCCGCCAGCGGGCGCTTGCGCACCATGTTGATGGCGGCGCCCGGCGAGCCCGTGCCCTGCAGCAGTCCCGTGGCGCCGCGCACGATTTCCACCCGGTCCAGCATGGCCGTATTGCTGGTAAAGCTGTTCGCCTGGGGGTAAAACATGGCGCGGTTGACGCCGTCGAACTGGTACGTTTCGACCATGAAGCCGCGCGAATACACATAGCGCCCGCCCATGGGGCTGTCGTACATGGTGATGCCGGTGGTATTGGCCAGCACCGCGTCGATGGTGTTCAGGTTCTGGTCGTCCATCTTTTGCCGCGTGACGACGCTGACGGATTGCGGAATCTCGCGCAGGGTTTGCACGCCCTTGCCGACGGTGACGGCGCGCGCCGCATACGAGTTGCTGTGTTCACTGACGGGGTCGCGCTCCATGCTGGCGCTGACCGTCACGGGCGCCATGGTCTTTTCCGCGCCGCTCGCCGAGGCGGAAGGCACGGCCGCCAGGCGCAGCACATAGGCGCCGTTCGGCAGCTGCACGGCTTCCATGCCGCTGCCGGCCAGCACCTGGGCGAACCCCTGCGTGACGTTGAAGCTGCCGCGGACGCCGGGCGAGCGCAGTCCCCGCGTCTGCGCGGGATCCGTCGACAGGCTGACGCCTGCGGCGACGGCGAAGTCGTTCAGGGCAGTGGCCAGCGGGCCGGCCGGCACGGCGTAGGCTTGCGGCGCCGTGGTGGCGGCCTGGCCTTGCGCCAGGGCGGGCGCGGCGATGAAGGCGGCGGGGGCGGCGCAAGCCATGGCGAGGACGGCCAGGCGGATGGCGCGCGCGGCGGGATGGAGGACAGGGGTGGTCAGCTGCATGCTCGGTCTTTCTGCTCAGAGGGATAAGAAAATGGCCAATGAATCGGCTTCTTACTTGTCAAGCCGAAGCAGCGCATCGAAACACCAACCCCAAACGCAAAAAAACTGAAAATAATTATGCCGGCCGGGCCGATACCGTGGCCCAGTAGCGCGTGAAGTACGTCACTTGCAGCCCGTGCGAGGCGCACAGGCTTTCCAGCACGGCGTCGATATCGTCGAGGCGGTAGGTGCCCGTGACGGGGCGCCGCGCCACGGCGGCATCGCAGGCGAGACGCCCGCGCCGGTAGCGCGCCAGCTCCGCCACCAGCTGTTGCAGCGGCCAGTCGGCGGCCACCAGCATGCCGCGCAGCCAGCTGTCCTGGTGCGCGGGCGTGCTCAATACCTCATCCGCGCCGGTGGCGCCGAAGCGCAGCTGCTGCCCCGCTTCCAGGCGGCGCACGGCGTCCGGGCGCGCCGCGCAGCGCACTTCCACGGCGTGCTCGAAGACGCTGACGGTGCTGCCATCGTCGTCGCAGCGTATGCCGAAGCGCGTGCCCAGCGCGCGGATCACGCCGTGCGGCGTATCGACGAGGAAGGGGCGCGGGTCGGGCGCCGTCGTGATCATGATTTCGCCACGGTGCAGGCGGATGCGGCGGTGCGTGGCGCTGTAAGCGACATCCAGGGCGCTGGCCGTATTCATCTCCAGGCGCCCGCCATCAGCCAGCGTCACGTGGCGGCGCTGGCCCGGCGCCGTGCGCAGGGACGCCGTCAGGGCTTGCCATGGGCCGGATTGCAAGCCCGCCTGGCCCAACGCGATGCCGCCGCCGGCCGCCACCAGCAGGGCGAGTATCTTGGCGGCCGCGCGCCGGCGCTGCTGCGCCGCCTGCAGCGCCGGCATCGCCAGCGCTGCCGGTATCGCGCCCAGCTGGCCGTCCATACGCCGCAGCAGATCCCAGGCCCGTTCATGCTCGGCGCTGGCGTCGCGCCACGCCTGCAGGGCGGCCGGGTCGGCGCTGCCGCACTGGAGTTCCACATGCCAGTGGGCGGCGGCGGCCAGCACCTTGCGGGCGATGGGGGCTGAATGCGGGGAAGAAGGGGAAAACATCAGGCGGCCGCCAGCATCAGGCATTCCGTGTAGGCGCGCACCAGGTGTTTTTTCACGGTCGGCAGCGAGATGCCGAGGCGCCGGCTGATGTCCACGTAGCTGAGTTCTTCGATTTGCGCCAGCAGGAAGATGGTCCGCGTGCGCGCTCCCAGGCCGTCGAGCAGGCGGTCGACGGCGAGCAGGGTTTCGATGATGATGGCATGCGTTTCGGCGCACATCGATGCTGGCTCGGCTTGCTGCGCCAGCGCTTCCAGGTAGGCCTGCTCCAGCGCCTGGCGGCGGTAGCGGTCGATCAGCAAGCCGCGCGCGATCGTCGCCAGGTAGCCGCGCGGTTCGCGCAGGGGCGCCAGCGGTGCCACCTCGCGCTTGCCCAGCAGGCGCAAAAAGGTGTCCTGCGCCAGGTCGGCCGCTTCGGCGCGGTTGCCCAGCTTGCCGCGCAGCCAGCCATACAGCCAGCCGTGGTGCTCGCTGTACAGGGTGCTCAGGTGGTTGGCATGGACGGGACTGACGGTGCTCACTGCGTTCTCCAGACAAGGGAAGGGCTGGGCTGACGGAACGCGGGGTGCCGGCTGGCTGGGCTGTTTGAGAATGATACTCATTATCACATTGCCACGCCGCCGGCGTCAATTGGCGTCGCCGCCCAGACGCCAGCGCAGCTGCCATTGTTGCAGATTTGCCCAGGCCGTCTGCAGTGCCCCAGCGGACCAGTGCAGCAGGCCCTCAAGCGCCAGCACGGTGCGGCGCAGATGGATGCCGTCAAAAAACACGTGGTCGGCCACGACGGTGGCGGCCAGCCAGGCGGCGATGATGACGATGATGTCGTGGCGGCCGCTTTTCCACCAGCGCAGCGAGTGGCGGCGGAAGATCCACGGCACGCCCAGCGGATTGGGCCAGTCGGCCAGCAAATGCATGATGCCGCCGGCCGCAAAGCCGAACAGGGGCGGCGCCCACAGGTGGTGCGGCAATTGCATCCACGTGTAGACGAGCAGGGCGATCCACGCCAAGCCCCAGTGCGTCCACGTGCGGTGCGTGATCCACAGCCGGTGCGTGCGCGCCCACCAGGCCACTTCCAGCCAGTCCGGCGCCGTACCGCCCAGCGCGCCCATGACAAAGGCGAGCATGCTCAGCACTTGATAGGGGCCGCCGGCGCCAGCGTGCGCGACCAGGGCTGCGGCGATCACGCCGGCAGCCCAACCGGTTGCGTGATGCGCTTTGTTGGAAGCCATAGGAAATGTAAAACGCCGTGCGGGCGCTGTGCGAAGTTCAGGAAAATATTAACTGGATGAATATACAGTATGCAGGGGCAGGAAGGGGTGCTATTTGCAGAATATCGGCGATTGAATTGTTAAATTGTGTGTCGGAATAGCCTGGCCAGCGAACTCGGCAACTCATGCCGGCCGGTCAAGTGTGTTGTGCGGCTGATAATGTAATCGGCGCCGGGCGCGCTATGCTGAAAGCAGTGCTGCGTTTTTGAAGAGGTTTCGCCATGAAAATCCCACGCGAATTACAGATTCCCGCCATCGTATTCACGCTGGAAGCGGTGTTTATACTGGGCCTGTCGATGATTTTTCTCGTGCTGGTGCCACGCTAGCGTCCGAAAAAAGGCCATAGCTGCGTTGCACTGCCTTGCCGTACATTCGTACTGTCTTCGGCAGCGCGCCTTGCTCTGACCATTTTTCAGACGCTAGCGGTCAGGTGGCGGGAGGCGTTGTATCAGGCAGTTTGCATGGTGCTATCGCACAGGGCCGCGCCTTCGGTGCGGATGATCCAGCATTCCGGATACGGTTCGCTGGCGAAGCGGTTGTGCCGCGCGAAGCCGCTGAGCTTGTCGAGCGCGGTGGCGGGCGCCAGCGCGGTTTCCTTGCCGCTGGCCGTGTCCAGGTGCCAGAAACCGCCATTGCGGTGGAATAGCACGGGCAGGCAGCTGGCTTGCGGCGTGGCAAGGTGGCTGGCCGGCGCAGGCTGGGCTTCCGGCAGCAGCAGGTAAAAACACTCGGCACGGGCGCCGTGGTCGATGCGGTGCAGGATCACGCCGTGCGCGAGCAGGGCCGTGACGCTGAGTACGACGATGCCCTTGATGCTGGCAGATAATTCGATGCGCATGCCCAGGCGCAGGGCCACGGGCTTGTGCTTGCCGGGCCACACGCCATCGAGCAGCACGCCGTAGCGCGACACATCCTCGATTTCAAAGCCTTGCTGGCCGCGCCGGATGATGGCGTGGCGGCCCGACAGGCGGCGCGTCAAGCCATTGTTGTCCTGGCCGTCGGGGCTGAAATGGCTAAGCAGCACATCGGCTTCCGGGTCCACCAGCTCAAAACGCCCCAGCATGCATTCTTCCAGCGCGAACAGGCGGATCTGGCGCTGTTCGCCCGCTTCCGGCGCCGCATTGACGAGGCAGGCGGCCTGGCTCGGGTGCGGATGGCAGTGGCTGGCGGCGGGCAGATCGACTTCGATCAATTCCTCGTCCCAGGCGATGGTGGTAAAACCCATGTCGATCTTGCCCTGCGGCGCAGACAGATCCACGTGGGCGATGCCGGCATTGCGCGCCGTCACGTCGAGGTTGCAGCCGTCGCCGCCCGTCACGCGGGCGATCGAGGCGTCGTCGGCCATCACGCGCACGTTTTTATGCGTGCTGAGGAAGATCTGGTGGATTTCCGTCAGGGTGGCGTCGCGGCGCGGCACGAGGATGACAAAGGTGCACACCCATTTCTGCGCCACGGCGCCATCGACGTGGCTGTGCACTTCGACTTCGATCTGGTATTGCCCGTGTTCCTTGTTGCGTGAGGAAAACTCGACAAACACGGGACGCCAGTCGCCGCGCGTGGCGCGCACGAAATCATGCTGCACCTGGCCGCGGGGGATCAGGTCCGAGCGCAGGCGCAAGGTCAGCTGCGGCGCGCAGGCGGCGCTCATGCCGCGCAATTCCATCTTCAGGGTTTGCCGTCCGCCTGCTGCGCGGGGATCGAAGCCGCTGATGTGCAGGTGGGCTTGCACGGGCTGGTAGGCGGCGTGGGCGGCAGCGGTGGCAGCAGGCGTGGAAGCCGGCATCGCCGCGGAAATGCGGGTGGGCAGCGCTGGCGCGACTGCGCCCGTCAGCGGTGCGGTAACAGCGTCAGCAGCAGGGGCGTGCGGAAGCGCCGTTGCCGATGGCTCGGAACGGGCGCTGCGCAGTGCGGTCAACAGGTCGTAGCTGCTGGGGGCGGTCGTCGCTTGCGGGTGGTTGCCCGCGCAGACTGTTTCCCCAGGCAAGACCCAGAACGTACAGTGCGGGTGCTCCGGGTTGCTGCATTTTTTCATGACATTCTGACTCGAATCGAGCGGGGACATTTTGCCCTCTGTTATACATGAGAGCTTACGCGCTTTTGCGCTTGCTTGGCAACTTTCACGGCAGCGGAATGCGCTCTTTTTGTCCAAATTCATGTCCCTGGTCACACCTCGCAATATATCTCATGGAAACTATTGCTCAAAAACACATTTTATGTCTTTCTGGATATGTTATTTTGATATTGTATGAAACAGGTTTTCCAGCCATGCGCGTGGACGCCGGTCGCGCATGGTGATGCCTGCGGCAAGATCTGGAAGGCGTTTTGTATTATGCTGGCACAGCCGTTCCCCCGATGCCGCCTGACTTCGAAAGACGACCATGCCTGCCCAACGTCCGCTCCAGCTTGCCATTGCCTATGGCGCCACCCTGTGCGTATTCCTGGCCATCGATGCCCTGTGGCTGGCAGTGCTGATGAAGCCGGTGTACGCTGCGGCGCTGGGGCCGCTGCTGGCGGAGTCTCCCCGCTGGGCGCCGGCGACGCTGTTTTATCTGCTGTACGTGGCGGGATTGCTGGTTTTCGCCATTTTGCCGGGCTTGCGTGCGCGCCGCGGGCGCACGGCGGCAGTGCTGGGCGCGCTGCTGGGCCTGCTGGCCTACGGCACCTATGATTTGAGCAACTATGCGACCTTGCGCGACTGGCCGCTGGCCTTGACGGCGATCGACATGGCCTGGGGCGCCGTGCTGTCGTCCGTGTCGGCGACGGCCGGCTACCTGGCAGCTAGCCGGCTGGGGCGGTGAATTCCGCATCGAAGCGCAGCGCCAGCACGGTAATGTTGTCGCTATGCAAGCCTTTGGGAGGATGCGAGAGGAAATCGTCGAACAGGGCGCTGACGGCTTGTGCCGCAGTCTTGCCGGCGCACAAGGCGGGCCAGCGGGCCGTAAGGGCCAACGGGTCCTCGCAGGCCCAGAAGCCGTCGCTGGCCAGCAGATAGTGGGCGCCGGGGCGCACGCGCAGCACGCGGCGGTCGCCCAGGTGCGCGAGGAAGGGCGGCAAGATGGCCGCATCGAGGCCGCGCAAAGGCTTGTCGAGCTGCAAGCTGTCGCCGATGGCGTTGCCTAAAATGAATGCCTGCGAGATTTGCGGGTGGTGTTCGCCGTGCACGGCGGCCCGCCAGCGCGCCTCGTCGAGCGCGCCGCGCATGGCGTACACGGTGGCCGGCACGTGGTCCACGGTGAGGATGCTGGCAGCCCCGTCGGCAATTTCGTACAGGCGCGAATCGCCCACGTGATACAGCAGCGGCGCTTCGCCGGGCGGCACTTCCAGCAGGGTCAGGGTGGTGCCGGGCGGACGCGCCTGGGCTGGCGCGGCCTGGGCGAAACTGTCCTGCAGCCGCGTGTGCAGCGCGTCGAGCCTGGCGGCCAGGCTGGCCGTGTCAAGATAGGCGGGCATGGCCAGCAAGCCTTGCACGGCCGCTTCCGCCGCTTCGCGTCCGTGGCCGTGGCCGCCCATGCCGTCGAGCACGGCTGCGCGCACGTGGCCGCGCGGCCAGCCCGGCACCTGGCAGTGGAACGGCGCCTGCCGCGACAGGCAGACGGCGTGGCCGCTGGCATCGATCAGCAGGAAGTTGTCCTGGTTTTCGCGGCGCGGCAGGGGGCCGGCGCCCACGCTGGTGCCGGCGGCGGCGTCGAGCCAGGGGCCGAAGTCGAGCTCGTCTTTGATTAAATGCATCGGTTGGTGCGGTCCAGGCGGCCAGCAATGTTGATCATAGGACACAGCTTAGCCGATATTGTGCAGGGGCGATACCTTGCCTTTCACGCAAAAAAACCTGCGTCAGCAGGCTGGCGCAGGTTTTTCATGGGGCAAGTGCAGGGCGCTGCTTAACGGCGATGGCCCCAGCCACGGCCATGGTCATGGTAGTCTCCGCGGTCATAGTAGTCGCGGCGGCCATGGTCGCGGTAGTAGCCGCGGCCCGGTTGCACGTAGACGACAGCCGGCGGGCCGTAGTAGCGCGGTGGCGGTGCGTAATACACGGGCTGCGGGGCAGGGGCGTAGTACACGGGCTGCGGCGCCGGCGCATAATAGGTTTCGCGGTAGCCGCCGCGATAGCCGCCACGGTCGTAATAACGGTCGTTCGTGCTGATGCTGTTGCCGACGGCCGCGCCCAGCACGCCACCGACGATCGCGCCATTGCGGCCGCCGGTGCTGTTGCCAATGGCCGCTCCGACAACGGCGCCTGCAACGGTATTGAAGTCGCGGTCACCGGCGACTGCGGCCGAAGACACAGCCACTGCCGCTACCATTACCGCACCCAGGAGTTTCTTGTTCAACATGGCATTTCCTTCCATTCCGGCGAGATCACAATGATCTGCATGGACTGGACTATATCTGCTGTCGCAACCGTGTTCCATGTCTAATACAACTTATTACAATCCTGCCCCGGCCGTAACAAGTCAGCGCAGGCGCGCCTGCCATTCGGGACGCAGCAGGCTGTACATTTTGACATCGCGCATCACGCCATTGATAAAGAAGGCCTGGCGCAGCAAGCCTTCCTGGGTAAAGCCGTTCTTTTGCGCGATGCGCTCGGAACCGATGTTCAGCGGGTCCATCAGCAGCTCCAGCCGGTGATACGGATAGGCGTTGAACAGGTAGTCGACCAGCAGGCGCGTCGCTTCGCTGATGTAGCCGCGTCCATCCCGCTGCCGGTCGAACAGGCGGTAGCCGATCTCGCGCGAGGCTGGCGTGCGGCTCTTGAAGTGCGTGATCGTGCCGATGATGTGCTGGGCGTGGTCTTCGATGAGGAACAATTCGCTGTCCTCGGTCACGAAGCCCGATTGCAGGAAGTCGCGCCGCATGGCCTCGGGCGACTTGAATTGCATCGAGAAAAATTCGCCGCGCGAGGGCAGGTCGTTGACGAGGGAAATATAGGTATTCAGGTCGGCGGCCTGCAAATGCCGGACGGTACAGAGTGTTCCCTTGAGCATGGCGGTTTCCGGTAGCGATCACGATTCTGATGGTAATCGACTCTGGGGGGCGAGGCAATCGATCCCGTAAAAGTTGCTGCAATGACAGAATAAATACGCTATCGTAGAAAAAGTCGCGCCTTGCCCATGGCCACGGCGTACCCGCTTCGACCTCGTTGACTGGATTTGAACACATGCATAGCATCCTGACTGGCGCGCCACTGCGCCGTTCCGCCGTATCCCTTGCCCTTGGCTGCATCGTCAGCGCCGGCGCCTTTGCCGCCGCGCCGGGCAATGCGCCGCAAGCGCTGGCGCAGGTGCGCGACACCGCGCTGCAAAGCGACTGGGCGTACGCCCGCCTGGCCGACATGACGGATCTGATCGGCCCGCGCCTGTCCGGGTCCGCCGGCGCGGCGGCCGCCGTGCAGCAGGTGGCCGACACCATGCGCCGGCTGGGCGCCACCGTCACCTTGCAGCCCGTGAAAGTGCCGCACTGGGTGCGCGGCGTGGAAACGGCGGAAATCGTCGATTACGCGGGGCGTCCTCAGGGCGTGTCGCAGCGCGTGGTGCTCACCGCCCTGGGCGGCTCCGGCGCCACGCCGGCCGCCGGCCTGACGGCGCCCGTGATCATCGTCAGGAGCCTGGATGAACTCAAGGCGCGCGCGTCGGAAGTGAAGGGCGCCATCGTGCTGATCGACACGCCGTTCGACCAGGAGATGGCCGAGCGCGGTCTGGCCGGCGTCACCTATGGCCAGGGTTCGCGCGCGCGCTTCCTCGGGCCGAAGGCGGCGGCCGATCTGGGCGCGGCCGCCGCGCTGGTGCGCTCGGTGGGCGGTGCCGACTTCCGCATCCCGCACGCGGGCGCCACGGGCCTGGACGAGAATAAACGCATTCCCGCCGCCGCCGTCACCGTGGAAGACGCCTTGCTGATGGGCCGCCTGGCCGCGCGCGGCCCCTTGAAACTGCACCTGACGCTGACGCCGCAAAACCTGCCGGAAGCGGACAGCTACAACGTCATCGCCGACTGGCCGGGCACGGACAAGGCCGACGAAGTGGTGGTGGTCTCGGGCCACCTCGATTCCTGGGACCTGGCGACGGGCGCGCACGACGACGGCGCCGGCGTGGTAGCAGCCATGGGCGTGGTGGAAACCCTGAAAAAGCTCGACTACCGTCCGCGCCGCACCATCCGCGTGATCGCCTGGATGAACGAGGAAAACGGCGGGCGCGGCGGCCAGGCCTATTTCGAGGCCCACAAGCAGGCGCTCGGCAAGCAGTACGCAGCCATCGAGATGGATAGCGGCGCCGGCCGCCCGTTCGGCATCCTCGCCAGCGTGGGGCCGAAGTCGGAAAAACTGTTCGCGCCCCTGCGCGCGGCCCTGCTGCCGATGGGCGCGCACGCCTTCACGCGCCGCGATGCGCTGGGCACGGGCGACTTGCACCGCCTGGAAACGGGCGGCGTACCGAGTTTCGAGCCGCTGGTGGACAGCCACAGTTACTTCCACTACCACCACACGGCGGCCGACACGCTGGACAAGGTCGACCCGGAAAACCTGAAGCGCAACGTGGCGCTGATGTCGTCGCTGGCCTGGTTCCTGGCCAATATCGACGGCGAGATCGGCCGCGCGCCGGAGCAGGGCGAGTAAGCGCCAGTGCTGGCGCCGGCAACTTGGCGCCAGCAATGCATGCCAAGGTAAACACCATGTCGCTACCCGATCTGAATCTGTTGATCACCCTCGATGTCCTGCTGGCCGAAGGCAGCGTCACGCGCGCGGCGCGGCGCTTGCGTTTGAGTCCATCGGCCATGAGCCGCGCCCTGGCGCGCCTGCGCGAGACGACGGGCGATCCGCTGCTGGTGCGCGCCGGCCGTGAACTGGTGCCCACGCCGCGTGCGCTGGAGCTGCGCGCAAGAGTCGCTCCCCTGCTGGGCGAAGTGCTGGCCGTGCTGGGGCCGGCGCAGCAGCTGGATCCGCGCCAGCTGGCGCAAACGTTTACGCTGCGTTCGAGCGACGGTTTCGTGGAAAACTTCGGCCCGGCGCTGCTCGCGCATATCGGCGCGCAAGCGCCAGGCGTGCGTCTGCGTTTCGTGCAAAAGCTCGACCGCGAAAGCGTGCAGTTGCGCGAGGGCAGCATCGACCTGGAAACGGGCGTGATCGGCAGCCTCACCAGCCCGGAAGTGCGCACGCGCAGGCTGTTCGGCGACCGTTTCGTGGGCGTGGTGCGCAGCGGCCATCCGCTGGCGCAGGGCGACATCAGCGCCGAGCGCTATGCGGCCGGCCGGCACGTGCTGGTGGCGCGGCGCGACCAGGAGGCGGGGCCGATGGACGACGCGCTGGCCGCGCTGGGATTGCAGCGCACGATCGCCAGCATCGTCGGCGGCTTTACGGCGGCGCTGGCGCTGGCCGCCGGCTCCGACCTGATCGCCACCGTGCCGGAGCGGCATACGGGCAATCTGCGCGCCGGCATGTTCAGCTTTGCGCTGCCGCTGCGCATGCCCGACCTGACCGTGTCGCTGATGTGGCATCCGCGCATGGATGCCGACCCTGCCCACCGCTGGCTGCGCGGCTGCGTGGTCGACGCTTGCGCGGCCCGGATCAACGCCGGCTGACGCCGCCGGCGCGCCAGCTCAGGGCCAGCAGCAGCCGGACAGGGTGGCGCCGCAGGCCAGGGCCAGCAGCAGCGGTAGTCGTAGCGAAACCGGCAGGAGTGCGATTGCACGGGTGCGTATCATGCGGGGTCTCCAGTTTTGCTCAGGGTGCGGCCAAGCACGAAAATGACCAGCGCGGCGAGTATCAGCGCGCTGGCCACGCCAAAGGTGGCGTGCATGCCGCCGATCATGGCGGCTGGCCGGGCGCTGGCGATATCGCCGGCACCGGCAGCGAAGATGGCGCCCATCACGGAGGCGCCCGTGACGAGGCCCAGATTGCGCGACAAATTGAGCATGCCGGAAATGACGCCGCGCTGCTCGGCAACGATATCGCCCATGACGGCCGTATTGTTGGCTGCCTGGAACAGCGCATAGCTGGCCGTGAGCAGCATGATCGGCGCGACGTAGCCGGGAATGCCCAGGCTGGCGGGCAGGAGGGCCAGCGCCAGGCAGGCGGCGGCCGCGCCGCACAGGCCCGCGCCGCCCATGCGCTGCGCGCCGTAGCGGTCCACCAGCCAGCCGGACGGCACGCCGGAGAACGCCGCCACCAGCGGCCCCGCCGCCAGCACCATGCCGGTAACGGCCGTGCCAAGGCCCAGGCCGCGCGCCAGGTAGAAGGGGCCGACTACCAGGGTGGACATCATCACCGTCGCCACCAGCATGCTGGTCGCCAGGCCGGCGCTGAGCATGGGCGCGCGCAGCACGGCCAGGCGTATCAGCGGCGCCGGCGCCTTCAGCTCGACCCGGACGAACAGGATGGCGCCGACGCAGGCGGCCAGCAGCAGCGCCGCGTTGCGCACGCCGAAATGGCCGCGGCCCAGGGTCATGGCCAGCGCATAGGCGGCCAGGGTCAGCGCCAGCAGCACGGTGCCGCGGTGGTCGAACACGGGCCGTCTGGCGTGCGCGTCGCGCTGGTCCGCCGGCAGGTAGCGCCAGGCCAGCAGCAGCGCCAGGCCGGCCAGCGGCACGTTGACGAGGAAAATGGCTTGCCAGCCGAAGCGCGCGATCAGCAGGCCGCCCAGCGCGGGGCCCAGCGTGGTGCCGACGGCGGACATGGTGCCGAGCAGGCCCATGGCGCCGCCCGTCCTGGCCTTGGGGACGGTGCTGCCGACCATGGCCATGGTCAGCGCCATCATGATGGACGCGCCCAGGCCTTGCAGGGCGCGCGCGGCAACCAGCAGCCACAAGGTGGGCGCCAGCGCGCACAGGATGGAAGCTAGGGCAAACAGCGCGATGCCGGCCAGCAGCAGGCGGCGCCGGCCGACCATGTCGCCGAGGCGCCCCACGCTGACGATCAGGGCGGTGATGGCCAGCAGATAGGCGAGCACGATCCATTGCACATCCTGGAACGGTGCCTGCAGGGCCCTGGCCATGTCGGGCAGGCCGACGTTGGCGATGCTGGTGCCCAGCGCGGGCAGCAGCATCGCCAGGGACAGGCTGGCAAGCGCGCCGCGCACGGGCATCGTGGCGTTGCCGGCCTGGGACGCCTGCTGGCTGGGTGGAGCGGGTTTTGACGGTGCATGCATGGCGTGGCTGATCCTCGAATGGGGTCATTACATGGTATCGAGGGATATGGCATGGCGGAAGGCGCATCATTTACATTATGTTGTTGCGTTTGACGCCATGTATGCGGCGCGGCCGGGCCGCCGGGAAGGTCGCTGCCCGCCGGCGGCCAGTACTTCGGACCTTATTTCGAGTAACCCTGCAAATTGTCCGCCGTGTCATGCCGGATGCCCCACCACGGCAAATACGCATTGTTTTCGCCGCGCGCGCGGAACCACGGCTTGTCGTGGGCGATGGGCCGCACCGTGGCTGGCGGCAAGACCAGCACACCCGTGACGCCGTCAGGATCGCTGGTGCCCGCCACCAGCACGGGCTTGCCGACGTGGTTCGCATGGGCGATACCCAGGGCGACATTGGTCAGTGCCGTACCGGCGCCCATTTCGCCCAGCAGGGCCGGCGTATTGAAGGTCTGCGGCAGGAAGTCGAATCCCGGTACTTCCTGGGTCAGCGCTTGCGCCAGCTGGCCCAGACGGTCGGATGACGAGGGCAGGGTCTTGCTGGCGTCGTGGATGACGTAGCCGATGTCTTCTTCCGTCTTGCCGCCATGGCGCGACGCTTCGGCAAACACGGCCTGCCATGCTTGCACGGCGCGCGGCGGCTTGTCCTTGCCCGCTTCAAAATCGGCCACCTTGCGCGTGGCCGGATAAGCTATCCACGCCAGCGCCGCGCGCTCCGTCTTGTAATCGGGGCCGGCCAGCACCAGCAGCACCAGGTTTTCATTGATCTGCATGGTCTTCGGCCGGCTCGGCGCATCCCAGTTCATCACCCACACGGTTTCCTTCGGATGCGCTTCCAGGTAGGCCAGCGCGGCTTTCAGTGAGGTAAAACCCGCGTTGTTGCCGCCCAGGGTGATGCGCACGTCGGGCGGGGTGGCGCGGGTCCAGAGGGTGGGGAAGTGGGGGTTGCCGATGCTGAAGGTGTCGATAATGCGGTCGCGTGTAGTGTTTTTTGCCTCTTCTGGGTCCAAATTGCCCGCAGGCAGGGCATATTCGACGCGGATGCCTGCCAGTTCGCGCCAGTTCTGTTTTTGATCTTTCGGATAGACTCGATAAAAGTAGGTGGGGCTGGAGTAGTAAATGTCATGAAATAGGCTGGTTAATTTCCGCACATATTTATAGTGATAGCCCTTGAACGTTTCCGTGCCATCGATATCGTGGGCAATGGGGGCGACTGCCTGCAAGGTGCTGAAACCCCTGGGATCCGTCCTGACCATATCGTCATTCTTGTTGGGTTTGGCCAGGCCGAGCGTCCAGAGCAGCTGCCACTCGGTGGGATAGTCGAGCCGCTGCAGCGGATTAAGCCACTGCAGGCCCACGACTTGTGCCCGGAAGGGAACGTGAGCCGTGGTTGTTGGGAGGCTTTCTTCTTTCGGCGCAGGTTGCGTGGCGCAGGCCGTCAATAGCGCAAACATGGAGAAGGCGGCCAGCATGGGCAGCGCGAGGAACTGTTTCATGAAGTCTCCAGGTGAATGGACATGCTGGTGACCGGCATAGCCCGACCAGATGGACCAACATGCCAGGAAAATGACGAAGAGAAATGTGGCGAGGGCCCAGGCCAGTCGCTGGCGCGGCGTGGCAATGAACTTATGCACCGTCAGTCCTCGGCGCAAAGTTGGTGGATGCAGGGAGGTGGTGGCGTTGCGCTTGGGATTGAGGAAACCGTCATCCGTCAATTCGCGTGCGTAGGTGGCGGCCTGCATCTGTCCGGCCGCCGGGACCGGGATCGCCAGATCCTCGTCGCGGCGTTTCAGGCGCGCATTCAGGCCGGCGCACAGGCCTTGTTCGGCCTGCTCATACCATTCGCCGTCGGAATTGACGCCATGCACGAAGATGACGATGCCGGGACGGGGCAGGCGCGTGACGGCCTGGAGCAGCGCATGGCTGAACAAGGTCGTGCCTTCGGCTTCGGCGAGCAGGATGCAATTGCCAGCTAGCGTAGGGTCGGGCGACATGCGGGCGCTCCGTCAACGTTAAAGATGAAAAGCGGCGCCCAAGCGAACTCAGGCAATCTGCACTGTATGCGGATTGCCTGAGGTGGGACTTGCGTGGTGTCAAGAAAGGAAGCGCGGCGGGCGGGGAATGCCGGGGGAATCAGATCGCGTTCAGCGGTATTTTGAGGTAGCGCACGCCATTGTCTTCCGGCTCGGGCAGCTTGCCCGCGTTGATGTTGACCTGGATGGCGGGCAAGATCAATGTCGGCATGTCCAGGGTGGCGTCGCGGCTCGTGCGCATGGCCACGAATTGTTCTTCCGTGATGCCGTCGCGCAAGTGGATGTTGCCGGCGCGCTGTTCGGCCACCGTCACTTCCCAGCGCGCCTCGCGGCCGTTGGGCGGGTAGTCGTGGCACATGAACAGCCGGGTCTGCGGCGGCAGCGACAGCAGGCGCTGCGCGGAGCGATACAGCAGCGCAGCGGAGCCGCCGGGAAAGTCGCAGCGGGCCGAGCCCACGTCCGGCATGAACAGGGTGTCGCCGACAAACACGGCGTCGCCGATCTGGTATGCCAGGTCGGCCGGCGTGTGGCCGGGCACGTGCAGCGCGCGCACTTCCAATGCGCCGATATGGAATACCTGGTCGGGCGCGAACAGCTGGTCGAACTGCGAGCCGTCGGCCTTGGCCGCACCCTGGTGATAGACGGCGGCGAACGCCTGCTGCACCGTCTGGATGGCGGCGCCGATGGCCACGTCGCCGCCCAGCTGCTGCTGCAGGTAGGGCGCGGCGGACAGGTGATCCGCATGCGCATGGGTTTCCAGCAGCCAGCGGCACTGCAAGCCGTGTTCGCGCACGAAGGCGATCACCTTGTCGGCCGAGGCGGTGGAGGTGCGGCCCGCCTTGGGATCGTAGTCGAGCACGGAATCGATGATGGCGCAGTCCCGCCCGTCGGCCTCATACACGATATAGGTGACGGTGGCGGTGGCGGGGTCGAAGAAAGCTTGGATTTGTGGAGTCATCACGGCGGCAAGGGACGGACAGGGAATGGCATTATATCGCCAGAGTTCGCTAAAAAAATGCTGTAAATTCACATTTAACATGCGAAAAACAGATAAGGGGGCAGGCATGCGGCCGTCACAGCCGTGCGCACCCCGGCGCTTGCAGCATGGTAACCTCATTCTTCCAAGGAGGAATTCATGAACGATATCACTGCACGCAGCGAACAGTACCGCGGTTTTACGATTTCCGTGACCCCGCAAAAGGATAACGACGATTTATGGGATTTTACCTACCGCCTGCAGCGCGAAGGCGAGCCGGAAGCGCAGGCGATCACGCGCAGCCGCACCCTGGGCGGTTACGCGGCCCCCGAAACGGCTTGCACGGCGGGCCTGCAAGTGGCCAGGACGGAAGTCGATAATCTGCTGCGCCCTTGAGCCAGCGTAAATCGTTTAGCCCGAAAGTGAGCCTGACTACGGCTGGCGCGTGAAACACGTCGCTGCCAGCCGCGCTTCATGCTACGATTTCCACTATTGAGTCAGTCACGAAGGAGGCACCCATGGATAGCAGTTCTAAAATTCACTATAAAGGCTGGGAAATCGTTCCCTTGGCCGTGCCCACCACCGACGGCAAATGGTCGGCCAGTTGCGACATCGAGCGCGCCACGGCCGAAGGCCTGGAAGTATTCGAAGGCTCGACCATGCAATTCGTGCGCGACGACGAGGAGGGCGCCATTGCCGCCGCCTGCGAAGAAGCCGTGCGCCAGATCGACAACATCATCGCCAACCCGCTGGTGCGGCTGGCCTAGTTCTCTACTCTTTCAGTCATCGTGTTCCCGCAGCCGGCATCCGCCGGCTGTTTTTTTTGCGCGCTACCGGCGGCGCGTGTGCCTGCCCCCATCTTTTCATCCAGCGCTGTTGCATGTTTCAATATCATGTTTCAAAATGAAATTATGAAACAATAATGAAACATCGCACGGGACAAACGTGACATCGTTGTTCCCTGGCGTGACAGCCCCGGAGCAGCGCTGGCTGGCCCCTTGTCCCCTGTTTTCACTCTGCCGTCACGTGTTGTTCGCCGCGCCGCGCCGGCCTGGCACGGCATTTGCAATACTGATGCTCATAGCCACTCCGTGAAACATTCGGGACCATCCGAAACCCATAAGGTGAACACATGACTCAATACTCCGCAGGTGCCGCATTCCGCAAGGCCGTTCAGGAAGAATCCCCGTTGCAAGTCGTCGGCGCCATCAACGCCAACCACGCTTTGCTGGCCAAGCGCGCCGGCTATAAAGCCATCTATCTGTCCGGCGGCGGCGTCGCGGCAGGCTCGCTGGGCTTGCCCGACCTGGGTATTTCCAGCCTGGACGACGTGCTGACCGACATCCGCCGCATCACCGACGTGTGCGACCTGCCGCTGCTGGTCGACGCCGACACGGGCTTCGGTTCCTCCGCCTTCAACGTGGCGCGCACGGTGAAATCGATGATCAAGTTCGGCGCGGCCGGCCTGCACATCGAAGACCAGGTGGGCGCCAAGCGCTGCGGCCACCGTCCCGGCAAGGAAATCGTGAGCAAGGAAGAAATGGTCGACCGCATCAAGGCGGCCGTCGATGCGCGTACGGACCCGAACTTCGTCATCATGGCGCGCACCGATGCGCTGGCCGTCGATGGCCTGGAAGCGGCGCTGGAACGCGCCGTCGCCTGCGTCGAAGCGGGCGCCGACATGATCTTCCCGGAAGCCATCACGGACCTGGACATGTACGCCACGTTCGCCAAGGCCGTCAACGTGCCGATTTTGGCCAACATCACGGAATTCGGTTCCACGCCGCTGTTCACCTTGGACGAATTGCGCAGCGCCCATGTGGGCCTGGCCCTGTATCCGCTGTCGGCCTTCCGCGCCATGAACAAGGCGGCGGAAAACGTCTACCAGGCGCTGCGCCGCGACGGCACGCAAAAGAACGTCGTCGACACCATGCAGACGCGCATGGAGCTGTATGAATCGATCAATTATCACGATTTCGAGCAAAAGCTCGATGCGCTGTTTGCCGCGCAAAAGAAATAAGTAAAGAAAAGTAAAGAAGCAGGGGCCGCACGCCGGCCCCGCAGTGATGCAACCGAGACTAGTCAATTTTTGGAGAAATCAATGAACGCACCGCAAGCCGCCACTTTCAAGCCTAAAAAATCCGTTGCCCTGTCCGGCGTCACCGCCGGCAACACGGCGCTGTGCTCGGTCGGCAAGACCGGCAACGATTTGCACTACCGCGGCTATGACATCCTGGACGTGGCCGACAGCTGCGAGTTCGAGGAAATCGCCTACCTGCTGGTGCACGGCAAGCTGCCGACAGCCGCTGAACTGAAAGGCTACAAGGCCAAGTTGAAATCCCTGCGCGGCTTGCCGTCGGCAGTGAAACTGGCGCTGGAAGCGCTGCCGGCCGCCGCCCACCCGATGGACGTGATGCGCACGGGCGTGTCCGTGCTGGGCTGCACCCTGCCGGAAAAGGACGACCATAACGCGCCGGGCGCGCGCGACATCGCCGACCGCCTGATGGCGTCGTTCGGCTCCATGCTGCTGTACTGGTACCACTACAGCCATAACGGCAAGCGCATCGAAGTGGAAACGGACGACGACTCGATCGGCGGCCACTTCCTGCACCTGCTGCATGGCGAAAAGCCGTCGGCGTCGTGGGAAAAAGCCATGCACACGTCGCTGATCCTGTACGCGGAACACGAATTCAACGCCTCGACCTTCACCAGCCGCGTCATCGCCGGCACGGGTTCGGACATCCATTCCGCCATCACGGGCGCCATCGGCGCGCTGCGCGGCCCGAAACACGGCGGCGCGAACGAAGTGGCGCTGGATATCCAGAAACGCTACGACAACGCCGATGAAGCGGAAGCGGACATCCGCGAGCGCGTGGCCAACAAGGAAGTGGTGATCGGCTTCGGTCACCCCGTCTACACGATTTCCGATCCGCGCAATAAAGTCATCAAGGAAGTGGCCCGTTCGCTGTCGCAGGAAGCCGGTTCCACGAAAATGTTCGACATCGCCGAGCGCCTGGAGACGGTCATGTGGGAAATCAAGAACATGTTCCCGAACCTGGACTGGTTCTCGGCCGTGTCGTACCACATGATGGGCGTGCCGACGGCGATGTTTACACCGCTGTTCGTCATCTCGCGTACCTCGGGCTGGGCCGCCCACATCATCGAGCAGCGCATCGACAACAAGATCATCCGCCCGAGCGCCAACTACGTGGGTCCGGAAGACCTGGAATTCGTCCCGATCAAGGACCGCAAATAATGAGCACCGCAATGAGTACCCCCGTGAATACCTTGTACCGCAAATCCTTGCCGGGCACCCAGCTAGACTACTTCGACACGCGTGCCGCCGTCGATGCGATCCAGCCAGGCGCCTACGCCACCTTGCCCTACACCTCGCGCGTGCTGGCGGAAAACCTGGTGCGCCGGTGCGACCCGGCGACCCTGAACGCTTCGCTGAGCCAATTCATCGAACGCCGCCGCGACCTGGACTTCCCGTGGTTCCCCGCGCGCGTCGTCTGCCATGACATCCTGGGCCAGACGGCCCTGGTCGACCTGGCCGGCTTGCGCGACGCCATCGCGGCCCAGGGCGGCGACCCGGCCCTCGTCAACCCCGTCGTGCCGACGCAGCTGGTGGTCGACCACTCGCTGGCCGTCGAATGCGGCGGTTTCGACCCCGACGCCTTCGCCAAGAACCGCGCCATTGAGGACCGCCGCAACGAAGACCGTTTCGACTTCATCGACTGGACCAAGAAGGCTTTTAAAAACGTCGATGTGATTCCGCCGGGCAACGGCATCTTGCACCAGATCAATCTTGAGCGCATGTCGCCCGTGATCCAGGTGCAAAATGGTGTAGCCTATCCCGATACGCTGGTGGGCACGGATTCGCACACGCCGATGGTCGATGCGCTGGGCGTGATCGCCATCGGCGTGGGCGGCCTGGAAGCGGAAAGCGTGATGCTGGGCCGCGCCTCGTGGATGCGCCTGCCGGATATCATCGGCGTCAAGCTGACGGGTAAACCGCAGCCGGGCATCACGGCCACCGACACGGTGCTGGCGCTGACGGAGTTCCTGCGCAAGCAGAAGGTCGTCTCGTCATACCTGGAATTCTTTGGCGAAGGCGCTGCGCACCTGACCCTGGGCGACCGCGCCACGATTTCCAACATGGCGCCGGAGTTCGGCGCCACGGCCGCCATGTTCTACATCGACGCGCAAACCATCAAGTATTTGAAACTGACGGGCCGCGACGACGAACTGGTGAAGCTGGTGGAGCTGTACGCCAAAGAGACGGGCCTGTGGGCCGACAGCCTGGTGGACGCGCAGTACGAGCGCGTCTTGAGCTTCGACCTGTCGTCCGTCGTGCGCAATATCGCCGGCCCGTCGAATCCGCACAACCGCGTGCCGACGTCGGAGCTGGCCGCGCGGGGCATTTCCGGCGTGGTGGAAAACGAGCCGGGCAAGATGCCGGACGGCGCCGTCATCATCGCCGCCATCACCAGCTGCACCAACACGAACAACCCGCGCAACATGATCGCCGCCGGTTTGATCGCGCGCAATGCGAACCGCCTGGGCCTGACCCGCAAGCCGTGGGTGAAATCGTCGCTGGCGCCCGGCTCGAAAACCGTGGAGCTGTACCTTCAGGAAGCGGGTCTGATGCCGGAGCTGGAACAACTGGGCTTTGGCGTCGTGGCGTTTGCCTGTACCTCGTGCAACGGCATGTCGGGCGCGCTCGACCCCGTGATCCAGGATGAAGTGGTGTCGCGCGACCTGTACGCCACGGCCGTCTTGTCGGGCAACCGCAACTTCGACGGCCGCATCCATCCGTACGCGAAACAGGCGTTCCTTGCCTCGCCGCCGCTGGTGGTGGCGTATGCGATCGCCGGCACCATCCGCTTCGATATCGAGAAGGATGTGCTGGGCCATGATGCGGATGGCAAGCCGATTCTGCTCAAGGATATCTGGCCGTCGGACGAGGAAATCGACGCCATCGTCGCTTCCAGCGTCAAGCCGGAGCAGTTCCGCAAGGTGTACATTCCGATGTTCGCCGCACAGGCGGACGACGGCATCAAGGTCAGCCCGCTGTACGACTGGCGTCCGCAGACGACATACATCCGCCGTCCGCCGTACTGGGAAGGCGCGCTGGCTGGCGCGCGTCCCTTGAAAGGCATGCGTCCGCTGGCCGTCCTGGGCGACAACATCACCACCGACCACCTGTCGCCGTCGAACGCCATCATGCTCGATAGCGCGGCCGGGGAATACCTGGCGAAAATGGGCTTGCCCGAGGAAGACTTTAATTCCTACGCCACGCACCGGGGCGACCATCTGACGGCGCAGCGCGCCACGTTTGCCAACCCGACCCTGAAGAACGAGATGGTCATCGAGGACGGCAAAGTGAAAGCCGGTTCGCTCACGCGCATCGAGCCGGAAGGCAAAATCTCGCGCATGTGGGAAGCCATCGAGGTGTACATGGAGCGCAAGCAGCCATTGATCATCATCGCCGGCGCCGACTATGGCCAGGGCTCCTCGCGCGACTGGGCCGCCAAGGGCGTGCGTCTGGCCGGTGTGGAAGCCATCGTGGCCGAAGGTTTCGAACGCATCCACCGTACCAACCTGGTGGGCATGGGCGTCTTGCCGCTGGAATTTTTGGCTGGCGTGAACCGCAAGACCCTGGGCCTGGACGGCAGCGAAACCTATGACGTCGTCGGCGAGCGCACGCCGCGTTCCACCCTGACCTTGCTGATCCACCGCAAGAACGGCGAAACGGTCGAAGTGCCCGTCACCTGCCGTCTCGATACGGCGGAAGAGGTGTCGATCTACGAGGCGGGCGGCGTTCTTCAGCGATTCGCGCAGGATTTCCTCGAGTCGTCCAAGGCAGCGTAAGCAGTTCGTCATTCACCGGGTGGAGCGCAGGCGCGCGCTGCCCGGCTTTTCAGGAAATCCTATGACCCACGTACCCCAAATCAAAATCCCCGCCACCTACATGCGCGGCGGCACCAGCAAGGGCGTGTTTTTCCGCCTGCAGGATTTGCCGGCCAGCGCGCAAGTGCCGGGCGCCGCGCGCGATGCGCTGCTGCTGCGCGTGATCGGCAGCCCAGACCCCTACGGCAAGCAGATCGACGGCATGGGCGGCGCCACGTCCAGTACCAGCAAGACGGTGATCCTGGCAAAAAGCGCCAAGCTTGACCACGACGTCGACTACCTGTTCGGCCAGGTCTCCATCGACAAGCCTTTCGTCGACTGGAGCGGCAATTGCGGCAACCTGTCGGCCGCCGTCGGCTCGTTCGCCATCGCCAGCGGCCTGGTGGACCCCGCGCGCGTGCCTGCAAACGGCATCGCCACGGTGCGCATCTGGCAAGCCAATATCGGCAAGACCATCATCGCCCACGTGCCCATGACGCATAGCGAAGTGCAGGAAACGGGCGACTTCGAACTCGATGGCGTGACTTTCCCGGCCGCCGAAGTGAAACTGGAATTTCTCGATCCGGCGGCAGACGAGGAGGGCGGCGATGGGGCCAGCTCGGCTATGTTTCCTACCGGCAACCTTGTCGATGACCTGGACGTACCCGGCATCGGTGTTTTAAAGGTCACGATGATCAACGCCGGCATCCCGACGATTTTTGTCGATGCGGACGCCATCGGCTACACGGGCACGGAACTGCAGGACGCCATCAATGGCGATCCGGTGGCGCTGGCCCGCTTCGAAACCATCCGCGCGCATGGCGCCTTGCGCATGGGACTCATCGCGCATCTCGATGAAGCGGCGAAACGCCAGCACACGCCGAAAGTGGCAATTGTCGCCAGGCCTGCCGGCTATGTCTCGTCCAGCGGCAAGCAGGTGGCAGCGGGCGAGATCGACTTGCTGGTGCGCGCCATGTCGATGGGTAAATTACATCATGCCATGATGGGCACGGCCGCTGTCGCCATCGGCACGGCGGCAGCCATTCCCGGCACCCTGGTCAACCTGGCGGCCGGTGGCGGTCCCCGTAACTCGGTGCGCTTCGGTCACCCGTCCGGCACCCTGATGGTGGGCGCGGAAGCGGCGTTGGCCGATGGCGTGTGGAGCGTCACCAAGGCCATCATGAGCCGCAGCGCGCGCGTGCTGATGGAAGGGACTGTGCGCATTCCTGGCGACGCCTTTAGCGCATAACCCGCCCAGGCCGGACCGCAACTGGTCCGGCCGATACCTGCCCTGCAAGTGGCGGCACGGAGCGGAGGGTGCTTGCGCGAACAGATCACCAGAACAGGAACGAGCAGCAACTACAACAGATTGCAAGCCTACCGGAGGAGACATGAATTTCGCAGCATTTTATCAACGCTCGATCGACACGCCTGACGTTTTCTGGCGCGAGGAAGCGGACAAGATAGCCTGGCATGCCCCGTTTTCGCAAGTGCTCGATTATTCCCGCCCGCCGTTCGCCAAGTGGTTTGTCGGCGGCACCACCAATTTGTGTCATAACGCCGTCGACCGCTGGGTGGAAAGCCAGGGCGATGCGGCCGCGCTGATCGCCATTTCCACCGAAACGAATACCGAGCGCAGCTACAGCTCTCGCGAACTGCAGCGCGAAGTGGAGCGCTGCGCCGCCATCCTGCTGTCGCTGGGCGTGGTCAAGGGCGACCGCGTCCTGATCTACATGCCGATGATCGCCGAGGCGGCGTTCGCCATGCTCGCCTGCGCGCGCATCGGCGCCGTGCATTCCGTGGTGTTCGGCGGCTTTGCCGCCAATAGCCTTGCCAGCCGCATCGACGATGCGCAGCCCAAATTGGTGTTTTCCGCCGATGCCGGTTCGCGCAATGGCAAGGCGATTGCCTACAAACCGCTGCTCGACGAAGCCATCCGCATCGCCGCGCACAAGCCGCAGCGGGTGTTGCTGGTCGACCGCCAGCTGGTGCCGATGGAACTGACGCCGGGCCGGGACGTCGATTACGCTGCCCTGCGCGAGCAGCACCTGGATGCGCAGGTGCCCGTCACCTGGCTCGAATCGAACGAACCGTCGTATGTGCTGTACACCTCGGGCACGACGGGCAAGCCGAAAGGCGTGCAGCGCGACGTGGGCGGCTATGCGGTGGCGCTGGCGTCGTCGATGCAGTACACATTTTGCGGCAAGCCCGGCGAAACCTTCTTTGCCACTTCGGATATCGGCTGGGTGGTGGGCCATTCCTACATCGTGTATGGCCCGCTGATCGCCGGCATGGCCACCATCCTGTACGAGGGCTTGCCCATCTGTCCCGATGCGGGCATCTGGTGGAGCATCGTTGAAAAATACAAGGTCACGCGCATGTTCTCGGCGCCGACGGCCATCCGCGTGCTGCGCAAGCACCCGGTGGAACTGATGCGCAAATACGACCTGTCGTCATTGAAGGCGCTGTACCTGGCGGGCGAGCCGCTCGATGAAACCACGTCGCAATGGATCTCCGACGAACTGAAAGTGGACATCATCGACAACTACTGGCAGACGGAGACGGGCTGGCCGATCCTCTCGGTGGCCAAGGGTGTTGCCAACACGCCCACGCGCCTGGGCAGCCCCGGCCTGGCCATGTACGGTTACCAGGTCAAGCTGCTCAACGAGGCGACGGGCGAGGAGTGCGGCGCCAACGAGAAGGGCGTGCTGGTGCTGGAAGGCCCGCTGCCGCCCGGCTGCATGCAGACGGTGTACGGCGACGACGCGCGCTTCGTCGACACCTACTGGTCCACCTTCAGCGAACGGCAAGTGTATTCCACCTTCGACTGGGGCGTGCGCGACGCGGATGGCTATTACTTCATTTTGGGCCGCACCGACGACGTGATCAACGTGGCCGGCCACCGCCTGGGCACGCGCGAAATCGAGGAAAGCATCACCAGCCATCCGAACGTGTCGGAAGTGGCGGTGGTCGGCGTGGAAGACAAGCTCAAAGGCCAGGTGGCGATGGCTTTCGTGATCCTGAAGGACCCGCGGGGCTTCGACAGTGTCGAGGCGAAAGCGGTGCTGGAGCGCGAAGTGATGGCCGTCGTCGACCGCCAGCTGGGCGCCGTGGCGCGGCCGGCCCGCGTGCTGTTCGTGCCGCAACTGCCGAAGACGCGCTCGGGCAAATTGCTGCGCCGTTCGATCCAGGCCATCTGCGAAGGCCGCAGCCCGGGCGACCTGACGTCGATGGACGATCCGGCATCGCTGCAGCAGATCCAGGCGGCGCTGGCGTAAGCGCCCTGCCGTGAGCGAAGTTTATCGTTTGATAAACTTCGCTTTCAAATCCGGTCGCTTTCCTTGCGCACGACCCTGCCGACGATCAGGCATTCATTGCCGCGGCACAGCTTGCGGTGGTATTTGCGCTGGTCCGGGTTGTCCGACGTCAGCCACCATTCGCCGATATCGCGCGCCATGCGCTTGACCACCGGTTCGCCTTCGTAATTGATGGCAAACACGATGCCATCGGCCGGCCGGTTATCGGCCGTATTGATGATCACCACGTCGTCCTCGTACAGGGCCGGTTCCATGCTCTCGCCCTTGACCTTGATCGCCACCAGTTTTTCCGGGTGGTAGCCATTGCGCTCGATCCAGCTGCGCGGCACGCTGATGGTGCTGCCGTCGTGCGTTTCCGGTTCGATGGCAAAGCCCGTGATGCCCGCCGACAGGCGCAGTTTCACCTTGCGGATCGGGTAAAAGCGTTCATCTTCTCCATCTTCCACGACCACGGGCTGCACGCCGGCCAGCGTGCGTGCTGCCATGGCCGCCTGGTCGGGCGCCGCGCCCTGGTCGAAATACATGCTGTCCAGTTGCAGGTCCGCTTCCAGCTTGCGCGCGATCTTTTCGCTGAAGGCGCGCCCCTCGCGGTAGGTGGGCGAGAGGATTTGCGAGATGCGCGCCTCGCTCCAGCCGCTGACGTCGGAAATTTTCTTGCGCGTGTTGTCGTAGTGCTCGCGGATCAGGGCCAGCAGGCGGTCGCGTCTGTATTGATACATATTCATCTCCACATTAAACCTGAAATTTACCGTTTGATAAATTACCAAATGCTTGACTTTAACATTAGCGATTGATAAAGTCCACTCATTGCCTGTCGCAAACGCACTACAGCGTTTGCCGGCGGGCAGCACCACGGGAGGTCAGGCAGATGTTGAACAGCAGTCAGTTGGTTGAAAGCAGGGCGGCGCCACGGCAGGGGCGCCAGTTACAGGGACGCAGCAAGAAGTCGCAGCTGCATATCGCCCGCATCGCGCAGTACATCCGCGAGCAGGGCCAGGCCAGCGCGGCGCAGTTGTCCGCCTTGCTGGGACTCGATGCGGGCACCATGAGCCGCTATCTGCGCCACATGTGCGGCCTGGGACAGATCCACCTGGCGCAGCGCCATTGCACGGAGCCGGGGCGCCAGCGGCCCGCCCTGTACGCGCTGGGGGAACAGGACGACGACGTCGATGGCTGGGCCGAATTGCCGCCGCAAGTGCGCCGCACGGCCAGCTGGGCGCGTGGCGCGGCGCGCCGCGATCCGCTGGTGGCGGCCCTGTTTGGCCCGGCGGGTAACTGAAACAAGAATCAACGAGGAGAAATCATGGGGTTTGCAGAAAAATTCATCGCATCGCTGTCGTCGCAGAACCTGCGCGACGATGCCGTCCACCACGACCTGGACGTGATCGCGGCCGCCGCGCTGGCCGGCGACATGGGCGCCTTGCTGTGCCGCGTCAAATACGCGGACGGCACCGTCAGCCGCCTGTTCGAAGGCAATGCGGGCAACCTGGCCCAATTGCTGCGCGCCTGGACGGCGGCCGTGACGCAGAAGGGCCGCGCGCGGCGCTGGGTCAAGGCGCAGACGGCCTGGGATGCGCAGGCGGCCAACACCTTGTACCGCCGCGTGGCCGAAGCGTCGCTCGCGCATTGGCTCGACAGCAAATGCAAGGTCTGCCACGGCACGGGCGTCGTCGCTGCCATGCAGGCCGGCGCGCCGCTCGTCTGCCAGGCTTGCCGCGGCGCCGGCGAAGCGGCCATCAGCTGCTCCGGCGGCTTCGAGCTCGAACGCATCAAGGATATGGTCAGCGAACTGGAAGCCATCTTCCAGTCGCACGGCGCCCGCGCCATGCGCCGCCTCGGCCACTGAAATTTTTTTGCAATATGCCTGGCGCTGAAAAAAACGCCCCTACAATAGAGTCTCGATCACGCAGCAACGGCAACACAGCTAACACCCGCAGTACATCACATGCTTCTCCACTCGTAATAGACGCGCTTTCGGCGCGACACCGATAGGGGAAATCAGCGCAGCGAACGGCCTTCATGGCCCCTTCGCCCACCTTCCGTCCGGTACGGCCCCGCGCCATCCGGACGCAAGCCCGCCGCCTCACCGCGTGCGGGCTTTTTATTTTCCTGGTTATCGGCAGTTCCCCCCCCTCAAGACCGCAGATGCGGTCTTTTTTTTCATCCCACGAAAGGTATTACTTATGGCATCGACAGCAAACGGCATCGACAGCTTGATCGTTATCAGCAAACAAAGCGCCGAAGGCAGCAAGGCTGCCGCCGGCGGCGGCCAGATTTATCCCCGCGTCACGGCCACTTTCGACACGGAAGCGGACAAATACGCAAGCGCCGAAATCGACGCCAGCCAGCAGCAGGGCGATACCCGCCTGGGTAACTTCCGCACCACGGGCGCCATCAAGGCCGAAGCGGCGTGCGGCACGTATGCGCCACTGATGGCTGCGCTGCTGCGCCGCGACTTCACGGCCGGTGGCGTGGCTGCCGCGCAAACCACCATCGCCGCCGCCGCCACCGGCCTGACGCGCAGCGCCGGTTCCTGGCTGGCGGAAGGTTTCCGTGCCGGCAGCGTAGTGCGCATCACCGGTATGACGGCGCCCGCCGCTGCCAACAACGCGAAGAATTTCTTCGTCACGTCGGTGACGGCCACCAACCTGAATGGCCAGTTCATGGATGGCTCGGCGATGATCGTCAAGGCGGCCGGCGACTCGGTCGGCGTGGCGGCGGTCGGCAAGCGCAGTTTCACCCCGTTGACGGGCCACACCACCGACTGGTTCACGGCCGAAGTGCAGGATCCGAAGATCGGCGTGCACCGCAGCTTCGTCGACCAGCTGGTCAGCAAGATGGATATCGCCGTGCAGCCGAACGGCATCACCAGCCTGGACTTCACTCTGATGGGCAAGGCGGAAGGCCCGACCACGGCCGTGCCGTACTTCCCCACGCCGCTGGCCGCGCCGGGCACCGGTAAATTTTCGGGCGCCACGGCGATGCTGTCCGTGAACGGCATCCCGTCGCAGATCTGCACCGGCATGTCCGTCTCGCTGGACGGCCAGGTCAAGGTCGACCCGGTGATCGGCTCGAAGTACGCCACGGCCGCCTCGCGCGGCAAGGTAATGGGTTCGGGCCAGTTCACAGTGCTGCTGCAGGATGCCACCTACCTCGACTACTTCAAGTCCGAGACGGAAATCCCGCTGGCCTACGCCATGGCGTCGGGCACGGCGCCGACGGCCGACGTGCTGGCGCTGGCCATGGGCCGCATCAAGATCACCTCGGCCAAGATCGACGACGGCGAGAAGAACAAGATCGTCACCTGCGCCTTCGACGTCCTGCGCTACAAGGGCGCCGACGCGCAGCACGAAGCGACCACCTTGACCATCCAGGACAGCGCGCTGTAAGCGGCTGACGCTTGCACCGGGGCCGCCGTGATGGCGGCCTTTTTACTTTTCACCTTGATCAAGAAAGCAGCACACATGAACAACGCACAAAAAATCCAGGCAGGTTTCGACATTGGAAATATCCACGCGGCTGCCACTCCCGTCACCTTCGACGTGCCCGTCATCTTCGACGCGGATGGCGAAGCGGTGGCCGGCCTGACCATCGTCGGCAAGAACAGCGAGCAATATCGCCTGGCCAACAACGCCGTGCGCGCCGAAGGCTATAAAAAATCGGCGCGTCGCAAGACGGCCATCGACGCCTCCACCGACGAAGGCGCGGAACTGCTGGTGCAAGCCATCGATGGCAACCAGAAGCGCCTGGCCCTGGCCGTGGTCACGGGCTGGTACGGCTTCACCAGCAACGGTGCGCCCGTGCCGCTCGATGCCGCGCTGCTGGAAGCGGCCTTTGAAAAATACCCGACCTGGCAGGAAAAGGTCACCACGGCGCTGGAAAACGAGTCGAATTTTTTGAAACTCTGACGGCCAGCCTGCTGCGCTACGCCGGGCACCAGTTCGAGCGCGGCGCGAGGGCGGCCGATGGGCATGCCAAGGGCGAGCATATCGACGCGGCCCGGCGCCATCCGCTGTACCGCGCGCCGCCCGAGGAGGCGGTGCCACCCATGCCGTTCGAACTGACCCACGTGTGGGAGTGGTTCGCGCAATTGAACCGCAAGCGCCAGAACGGCATGGCCGTCAACCCCATCGCCAGCACGGAAATCCTCGCCTGGCAGGCGCGCCACGGCATCGCCATCGAACCGTTCGAGCACCAGCTGCTGGACCAGCTCGACGCGCTGTTCCTGTCGCACCAGCATGCGGCGGGCTGACCCGCATTTTTCAACCCGGCCGCCATGCGCGGCTTTTTTATGGGCCAATCATGCCAGAGATAACAGAATTGAAACTTGTCATTGACTTGACGAAGGCGACCGACACCGCGCAGGTACTGAAAGCAATCAGCGAGGCCAGCCTGGCTGCGGCCGAGGGCATGAAGGCGAGCAATACGGAGGCGGAATCGTCGGCGCTGTTGCTGCGCGCCCTGGCGGAGCAGGCACGCGATGCCACCGCCGCCTCGAAGGCCCTGGGGACATGGAATGCCGGCGAGGCGAAGTCGCTGGCCGATGCCTTCAAGGTGGTCAATGGCCTGGGCAATGCCTATACGCGGCTGGCGGCTTTCCGTGCCGCGGGGAGCGCCGCCACCGCCGGCGCAGGCGCCAAATATGGCGCTTTTGCGATTGAAGAGCAGCGCCAGGACAAGCTGGATACGGCAGGCAAAGAGGCCGCCGATGCCAAGGCAAAGGCAGCACCGGCAACTCCGGCAGCCCCTGCACGCAAATATAGCGAGGCGGAATGGAAGGAGGCGGGTGAATTTGCCAAGACGTTCGGTGAAAAGCTGGAGCACGCGTTTGGCAAGGTCGGCGGCACCATCGGAAAAATGACCACTGCCTTGCTGGGCTTCAGGAAGGCGCAGGACGATATCGATTTTAACTTCGCCAAGGAAGTGAAGGAAGACCCGTCCGAAAAAGGGCAGGAAAAGGCGCAGGAAAACAAGAAAAGGGCCACGGTCAAGCAGTATCACGACATGGCGACTGCCGCGAAAGGCTTTTTCAAAGAGAAGTCGGCCGGCTATGAACTCATGGAAAAGGTGGAAAAAGGCTTCCGTGCCTATGAATTTGCCATGAATGCCAAGTCGCTGTTTGAAAAGCTGACGAATATCACCCTGGTGACGACGGCGAAAACAGCAGCGACGACTGCGGAAGTTACAAGTACTGCTGCATCTGTCGCTCCGGTGGCTGCCGCGGAAGCGGCCAAGTCCAGCGCCTACGGAACGTCGGCCCTTGCCGCTTCGCTGGCTGCGCCATTTCCAGCCAATATCGGCGCATTCGCCATGGTGGCCGGCATGCTGATGGCCATCGGCGTCGCCGTTTCCGGCGGTGGTGGTGGCGATACCACTGCCAAGGACAGGCAGGCGGCAACCGGCACGGGCACGGTATTGGGAGACAGCAGCGCAAAGAGTAATTCGATCGCGAATTCGCTGGAAATCATGGAGAAAAACTCCGGACTCGGGCTCGCGTACTCCGCCTCGATGGCTTACTCGCTGCGCCAGGTGGTGGCGGGCATAGGTGGCTTGGGTGGACTGTTGGTGCGCAATTCCGGCGTGACGGGCGCCATGGCGCCGGATACCAAGGGCAGTGCGGCGACGTTTGGCTCTTCCGCACTTGGCGTTGCCATCACGGGCGGCGTCATTGGCCTGACACTCGATAAGCTGACAGGTGGGCTGGTAGGAAAAATCACGGGCGGCATCCTTGGCTCTATCTTCGGAGGTAAAACGACGACGATCGACACGGGCCTGATGTTGAACAAGGCTACGCTGGACGGCATTCAGGCGGGAGGCGTATCGGCCAGTCAGTACACGGATACGAAGACGTCGGGTGGCTGGTTTTCCCGTGACAAGAAACGTACGGCATTGAATGGTCTCGACCGCGAAGCGAACGATCAATTCAGCAAAGTCATTCTCGGCCTGTCCGACACCGTCAAGGCGGCGGCCGGCATGCTGGGAATGGGCGGTGATGCATTCAACGTACGGTTGAAGTCCTTCGTGGTCGATCTGGGCAAGATCTCGCTGAAAGACCTGAAGGGTGACGAGATTCAGAAAGCGCTGGAAGCCGCATTCTCCAAGCTGGGCGACGATATGGCCAAGTTTGGTGTGGGTGGCCTGGAACAGTACCAGAAGGTTGGCGAGGGTTATCTGGAAACCTTGGCGCGCGTTGCGAATGACTACATGCAAGTGACGGATGTGCTGGCCGTACTGGGCAAGTCGTTCAATACGACAGGCCTGGGCGCCGTGAAGTTGAGCGAACATCTGATCGATGCGGCTGGTGGCATCGACAAACTGACAAGTGGTACGGGGTTTTTCGTGGAAAACTTCCTGACCGAGGCGGAACGTCTGGCGCCGATTACCAGGTCGGTCAATGAAGCCATGGGCAAACTGGGCCTGGCTGGAGTGACGACGATGGATGGCTTCAAGGCTGCCGTGCTGTCGGCTGCCGATGGCGTGGCAACGGGCCAGGATGGGGCCGCGGAGCTGTACGCATCCCTGTTGGCCCTTGCCGAGCCGTTCAAGACCGCTGCCGACTATGCCGCCGACCTCAGCGCCGCCACGGGCGAGCTGGCCGCAGTGAGCAAGACGGCCAGCGACATCGCCAGCGAACGGCGCGACTTGCAACAGCAGTTGAACCAGCTGACGCAAAGCGAAGCGCAGTTGCTGGCTGCTCAACGCGCCAGCGTCGCTGAAGCGAATCGGGGGCTGTTCGACCAGATCCAGGCCGTGAAGGCGGTAACCAGCGCGAAGGATGCGCTGGCCAAGGCCTACGAGACGGAATCGGCGGCGGCCAAGTCGGCACTGGAGAAGTCGAAATCGTGGGTGACGACCTTGAACGGGCTCAATGCCAGCATGGCGTTGGGCGCCCAGTCGACGCTGACCCCGGAGCAGAAGTATGCGGAAGCGCGGGCCCAGTTCGAGAAAACCCTGGCGGCTGCGAATGCGGGCGATTCGACGGCGCAATCGGGTTTGTCCGCCGCCGAACAGGCGTTTTTGACGGCATCGCAGGTGGTCAACGCCTCCGACGCCCGCTATGCGGCGGATTATGCCCGCGTGGTGGAAGCGAACAAGGAAGCCTTGAAATGGGCTGCCGCACAGGTCGATGTGCAGCAGGCCAGCCTCGATGCGCTCAATGCCCAGGTATCGGGATTGATCAAGATCAATGACAGCGTGCTGACGGTGGCGCAAGCCATTGCCGGCTTGCGGGCAGCGATGGGCGGTGCGACAGATCTTGGCGTCCAGTTCAGCAATCCACCCGTGATCGCTGCACTGGCGGCGATGACAACCCCGGTCGCGGCGGCAGTCTTCGACCCCGTGCGCTACTCGTCGGCCGCGAACGTCGGTTCCGACGCACTGGTGGCCGAAATCCGCGGCCTGCGCGAAGACAACCAGGCCATGCGAGCCGAATTGGAAGGCTTGCGCGCCGACCAGCGGGCGCAGACGGGCGCCACCATCCAGGCCACCTTTGAATCGAACGCCAACGCCGCCAGGACGGTGGTCGATGGCGTGGACAAATCGTCCCGGGCATCCGCCTGGGCCAATGCAGTGAAAGGAGAATACGCATGACCGATGCGCAATTTCAGGATTGGCTGCAAAGCCCGTCGGCCATCCGCATGGTGCTGATCGAGGCGCAAGTGAATGTGGATGGCAGCGAGGTGACGCGGTATCTCTCTTCCCGACCCTACATCACCGGGCCGGTTGAGGTGCCGGCGAATACCGCGTACCAGCCGCTGGCCAAGGGTGGCCTGGCCTTCACGGAACAGGTCAGCCTGTCCGGCGAGGCGGGGCTGTCGGGCGGCGATATCGAACTCGATAACGCCGATGGCGCGCTCGATGGCTGGCTGGATGACGTCTGGATGAACCGGCCGATCAAGGCATGGGCCGGCGATCCTTCCTGGCCGCGCGCCGCCTTCCAGCTGGTCTTCGACGGCATCATCGCCGACGTGGCCAGTGCGGGACGCGAGTCGGTCAACCTGGTACTGCGCGACAAGCTGCAGCGCCTGAATACGCCGATTTCCGAAGCCAAGCTGGGTGGCACGACGCCGAACAAGGACGCCATCCTGCCGATGCCGTTTGGCGAGTGCCACAACGTGGCGCCCTTGCTGACCAATCCGGCCACCCTGGAGTACGGTTTTCTTGGCGCGGTCGAATCGACGTTCGAGGTGCGCACCAACGGCAAGCCGATCGCCGTGGCCTTGAATGACCAGGCGGGACGCTTCAACCTGACCACGGATCCGTTTTCCACCACGATCACGGCCAGCGTGCAGGGCGACAAGGGCGGCGGCTATGCGCCGCGCATCGCTCCGCTGGTGCAGCGTATCGCCACCGCCTACGGCAAGGCGGCCGACCGTTTTACCCTGGCCGACCTGGACCTGCTCAATCTGGCCGCTTTCGATGCGGCCCACCCGCAACCGGTGGGCCTGTATGTTGCGGACCGCACGAACCAGGCGCAGGCCATCCAGCAACTGGCGGCCAGCGTGGGCGCCCAGGCGATCATGTCGCGCACCGGCCAGCTGCGTCTGGTGCAGATCGCGCTGCCGGCCGCCGGCGTGCCGGTGGAAATCGGGCCGGAACAGATGCGCGAGCGTTCTTTGCGTCCCGCGCAACGTGTGCCCGTGACGGCCGCCGTGAAGATCGGCTTCGACCGCAACTACACGCTGCAGGCGGGTCTGACGACCAGCATTCCGCCCGCGCATGCGGATTTGTACGCCACGGAATGGCTGACGGAGACGGCCGTCGATGCGGCGGTGCGCACCCGTTACCGACTGAGCGACGATCCGGTGCAGATCGATACGTGCCTGAAGACGCGGGCCGACGCCCGTGCGGAAGCGCAGCGGCGCCTGGCCTTGAACAAGGTGCCGCGCACCATTTACGAATTCGATGGAGAACCCGAGATGATGATGCTGGAACTGGGACAGCCCGTACAACTGCGCGCTGAACGCTTTGGCTTGCAGGGTGGCGTACCGGGCGTGGTGGTGCTGCTGTCGCGCTTCTGGCTGACGGGCAGAGTGACGGTGGGGGTGCTGGCATGAGCGCGATTGTGGGGGAACGCGACAGGCTGATCATGAATACCGTGCCGCGCTTCGCGCCGGCCAACGATCGCGTGCTGCTGCTGGCTGCTACGGCACAGGCGTTCAAGGTGGCGGCCACGACAATTGCCGCTCCTGCCAGCATCGATTTCACGGCGGGCCTGGTGAACATGCAGGGTCAGGTGACATTCACCGTCAGCAACGCCAGCGTGCTGACGCGCGTCGGTAACGTGGCAACGCTGGCGTATGCCGGTATGGTGGGCGACAGCGTGACGGTCACGGCGACCATCGTGGTCGACGGCCTGACCTACACGGCCAGCCAGACGGTCAGCAAGATTTTCGACGGCGTGACGGGCAATTCGGCACGGATCTGCTATAGCAAGACCAGTTTGCTGTCCCTGGGCAACGCGCCGGCGACGCTCAGTACGGAGGGGGCAACATCCTATCCGCCGATTGATACCTGGGGCGCCGGCACGGTGTGGGAGGGTTCGCCGCCGCTGTTTGGCGCCGGCGAATCGCTGTACCGTTCGGATGGCATTTTTAATCCGGCCAGCGGCACCACCAAGTGGGCAGCACCGTACCTGAATGCGCTGAAGGTGGGACAGCTGAGTGCTATCTCAATCGACGCAGGCAAGATCGAGGCCGGCGAGTTCAAAGGCGTTAAGATTTACGGCGGTCCAGGTTATCCAACGGCCAGCTACGATTGGCCGTCGAACGGACTGGGGGGCTTCCACCTGAGCGCCCAAGGTTTGAAATTGGGCAATGCGTTAACTGGCGGGTATATCGAACTCAGGAGCGATGGCAGCATCTACATGCCCGGTTTTTCCATTGTGAACCGGCTGGCAGTTTTTTCCGGCGTTCTTTCTGCAGCCCGTGGCTCTTTCGATCTGATTCAAAGCCCGAATCGGCTTGCGGGCCATAATGAAGGATACGACCAGACTGGCGCAGGCCTGTATTTCTACAACGCCGACGGTAGTATTGCGATGGCGATTGGAAAGTGGCCGCGATGAGCATCTGGACATTCAAACCTGATGGTCGGCCCGTGATTACGCCAAACGTCGCCGGTGGAGTGTTCCTGAGCATGCATCAGCAAAACGTCGGTGATCCACTGGTTAAAACGTTTTATGGCGCTACAGGGCTGTCGCTGCGCGTCTACCAGCTAGGCGCTGGCAGTTTCACTTGGATAGCCGGCATCGATGCCGATGCCAATCCCACTCTGACATTCTCCCAGCTGTCTGCCACGCTCAACGGCGGGTCGGCGCTCTTATTGGTATTTGCTGTATGAGTATATTTTTTAATACGGCTGCCGGCCATCGACTGGTCGACGGCGTCAATCTGGTACCGGAGTTTATCGGACGGGTCACGCTTGGCCCGACTCCTATGGTGACAAGCGATGGCGCGGAGTCTGATTATTTGTCCCACTCCTATTCGGGGCGACTGCCGGCAACAAATGGACAACCTTATATGGTTTTTTGGACTTTCCCAGTGACCGACGCTGATATTTGGTGGTGGCCGCAGGATCAGTTTGGATTTGGTGGTTCTGCACTGATTTACACTGGTATCGTGGCGCTCCATGCTGCATCGACTCCAACGCCAAGCGTTCTTCCTGTTGGATATGTCTTCTCTTTGGGGCCAGTGGAAATATCATCGGCGAGTATGGCGACACGATTGTGGAATAGCTCCGGCCAGTTGCTTTTCGACAGCGGTAAGCTGCATTTGGCGCTGCAGCAAGTCGTGAGCGGGCTGGCAGTTGGCTATGCAGAATCAAGTATCGAGCTGCCAGGGATTGTAGCCAACCCTGCATTTTTAGTGCCGTCTATATATCGCGATCGCGAGACTTACAGCCGCGATGCACCACGTGCCAGTTTTACAGAATGGCTGGCCTGTTATCGCCGAACGGGAGCCAGGATTTCGTCTCGCATGGTGCTGGTAAATGATTTTCAGGTCCCGCCAAAGCAACGGGGTGGTTATTTCGAAGACCAAACTTATGGCAATACCAGCGGCCTGGTGCTGCCAGTGCTGGACGCCTCAATCTACGACTAGGAGTTGTATGAACAACTTGCGCATTATCTATGACAACGCCGTCGATCGCGGAGTGTTGACGGCGTCGAGCCAGGCCGGTGCGTTGGGGCCGGCCAATCTGCAGCGTGAAGGAAAATTCAATTTGCTGCGTTCGATTGGCACGGTTCTGACCGTCACGGCGACCTGGCCGTCACCGGAAATTGTCGGTGGCGTGATCCTGCCGTTTTGCAACCTGACGCCGACGGCGACGATTCGCGTTCGCGGCTATGTCGAGCCAGGTGACATCGTGCCCGATTTCGACACCGGCACCGTGCCGGCATGCGAGTACGCGCGTCTGGGCATGTGGAACTGGGGGGCGCTGCCGCTCGGTGTGAATGCATTCAGCTACGGCGGCGGCACGTATGGCCGCAGCTGGTTCCAGATGCGCAGCGTCAAAAAACTGGTGATCGACCTGGCCGACCCGGAAAACCCGGCCAACTACATCGAGGCCGCGCGCCTGGTGGCCGGTGCCTGGTGGAGCCCCGAGCAGAACGCATCTTACGGCGCCGGCGTCACGCCAGCCGATACCAGCATCCTGTACCGCAATAGCGCTGGCGAGCAGAAAGTCGAGCGCGGTGCACTGTACCGAAAACTGTCGATTTTACTCGACCACATGACGCCACTGGATCGGGCCGAGCTCTGGCGCATCATGCGCGGTAATGGCCTCTCGCGCCCGATATTCGTCAGCTTGTTTCCGGACAGCGATGACGTCGAGCTCGAGCAGGCTCACCAGGTGTATGGGCGCCTAGCCAACCTAGCCGCCATCACCACGCCATCTTTCCAGGCATATGCCACCACCATTGAAGTCGAGGAGCTGTAATGACTGATGTTTTTAAATATGGCCAGCAGGATCTGATCTATCAGCTGAACCAGTTGGCTAAGGCGAAGGATATTGTCGATATCCCACAGAATTCCGCGGCGGCGGCCGCGAGCGCTGTGGCCTCGGCGGCTGCAGCAACCGCGGCCGCTGAGTCGGATGGCACTGCGGCCATCGCTGCATCAAAGGCTGCGGCCGCGCTCAAATCGCTCGATGCGCGCTATCTCGGCGCCAAGGCGTTGCCGCCAAACGTTGACAATAATGGCGACTCGCTGCTGGCTGGCGCGACCTACTGGGACACGGTGCTGAACGGCGGCTGCCTGCGAGTATTCCAGGCAGGCGCCTGGGTGACGATCCCCACCAATGTGGCCTCGCAAGTTGTCAGCACGCCGGTGGGCGGAATCGTTGCGACGAACGTACAGGCGGCACTGGCCGAGTTGGATACCAAAAAAGCGGTACGCGCGACGACGCTGGCTGGCTATGGCATTACGGATGCGCTGCCGAACTCATATGTTACGGCTTGGGGCAGCATTACTGGTAAGCCACAGTTTGCAGCGGTGGCCACGTCAGGCAGCAAGGCCGATGTTGGCCTGGGTAGCGTGGACAATACCAGCGATGCGCAAAAGCCCGTCAGCACCGCGCAAAAAACTGCGCTGGACGGAAAGGCCGCTAAAGGCGACAAGGCTGATGCTGGGTTGGATAAAGTAGACAATACCAGCGATATGGCAAAACCCGTGTCAACAGCACAGGCAAAAGAACTTGCGCTTAAAGCGCCCATTAATAGTCCGGTCTTTACAGGAACCGTCCGAATACCGGCGGCCGGGCTGGACTTTGGTACCAGTGGAACGGGTATAAACGCCCCGGCTGCCGGTATGTTGACGATGGTGACGAATGGTTCTGAGCGTTTCCGTTTAACCGATACTGGTGGATTGACGTTCAGCAACTTGAGCTTTTTCCGTGCCAACACACCTGATCTGACGCTGACAGCGCCGTCGACGGCAACTATTATTTCAAGGGGGACCCTTGGGTACGGAACGTTCCTAGCGTCATCGTATGACACTTTACCCGCGATTTATGACTTTGCAAATTCTGCCACTGGAACAGCGGGTCGTATTCTCTGCACAAATGGTACAGAGGCAACGATTTTATGGCAGGTTAAGAAGGCCAACGTCCTCTCTGATGTCATGGCGATGAATGGTGCTTATTTATACCCCACTACAGACAACGCGACGGGGTGCGGCGGTCCTTCAAACCGATTCTCCGTCGTGTATGCCGCAACTGGCGCTATCAACACATCGGATGCTCGTCTGAAAACAGCCATCCGTCCAATGGATGAGGCAGAAATCAGCGCGGCTATCGCTATCGCTGAAAGTGTCGGCACATACAAGTGGCTGGATTCCATCCAGGCCAAGGGGGCCGACGCGCGCCGGCACATCGGCGCCACCGTGCAAGGCATCATGGTCATCATGGAGCAGAACGGCCTCGACCCGTTTGAGTATGGTTTCATCTGCTTCGACTCGTGGGGCGACGAATACGGTCATCGTCCGCCTGTCGACGGTGAAGGTGGCGGCGACGTGCGGGTGAGAGAAGCCGGGGATATCTATTCCTTGCGCAACGATCAGCTTAACCTGTTTATTGCGTGTGGCCTCATGGCTCGTATGGCCAAAACAGAGGCGCGTCATGCTGCGCTGGAGTCGCGCCTCGCGGCACTTGAAGCTATCTAGTCCATATCTTTCATATTTACCTTAAACCCGCCTTGGCGGGTTTTTTCATTTTCACCACCTGAAAGGCAATCATGGCCATCGAAACCACCGCCGCCGGCGGCGCATTGATCAAACTGTTTGGCGTGCCCGTGCTGGCAGGCGCCGCCGCCACGTCGCTGGGCTTCATGTTCATGTGGCCCCAGTCCACCAAGGAGGCATTCATTCGTTTCTGTTCCAGCATCATCATTTCCACCTTTCTCGGCCCCGTGCTCGTGGCCGCCGTGCTGTCGTGGTGGCCCAGCCTGTTCGACAGCGCGAAGACCGTGGCGGGCCTGTATGGCGGCGACCCGGCCACGGGGTTTTTGTTCATCGCCGCGCCGTTGATGGTGGCGGCCGGCTTGCCCGCCTGGTGGGTGCTGGGCGCCTGCGTGCGCTGGTTCGACAAGCGGCGTGGCAAGGATATCGGCGAACTGGCGGCCGATGCGGCCGCGACCGTCAAGGATGTGCGGGGCATGCTGTGACAGGCGCGCAATTGATGCAGATCATGCCGTTGGCCGGCCGCCGCGCTATGCTGTTCTTGGCGCCCTTGAATGCGGCGATGGCCGAATTCGGTATTGATACGCCGCTGCGTCAGGCAGCGTTCCTGGCACAGGTGGGCCACGAATCGGGACAGCTGCGCTATGTGCGCGAGCTGGCCAGCGGCGCGGCTTATGAGGGGAGGGCGGATCTGGGCAATGTGATTGCCGGCGACGGCGTGCGCTTCAAGGGGCGCGGCTTGCTGCAGGTGACGGGGCGCGCCAATTATGCGGCGTGCGGCGTGTCGCTTGGCCTGGACTTGCTGGCGGCGCCGCAGTTGCTGGAGGAAACGATGTTCGCGTGTCGCTCGGCGGGCTGGTTCTGGCAATCGCGAGGCTTGAACCGCCTGGCCGACGCGGGCGACCAGGAAAGGGTGACGCGCCGCATCAACGGCGGCGTGAACGGCATGGCCGAACGCCTGGCCTTGTATGCAGCAGCGCGCAAGGTGCTGGCATGAAGCCGTCGTTGAGCATTATGGCCATGCTGCTGTTGCTGGGGGCAGCCGTGTTTTGCGCGCAGCGCTGGGGACGCGAAGCCGGTCGCGCCGCGTGCGCGGCGCAAGTGCAGGAGGTGCAGGGCCTGTTCGGGCGCCAGACCCAGGCGCTGAATGCGATGCGGGAAGAGGGCGCACGCCGGTCGGCACAGGTGCGGCAGGCGCTGGCCACGGCGCAGGCCGGGCAGGCAGACGCCCAAGCTGCAGCGGCGCGCATCCTGGCGCTGCAGCCCGAAGGTGACGCCTGCCGTGCCGCCGAGGCGCTGATCGCCGGTGAAATGCCATGAGGCCGCCGCCCGCGAGTGCGGGGTGGCGGGCCAGGAGGACGGCAGGGCGGCGGAGTGCCAGGTGCGCCGCCGCACTGTTGCTGATGAGTTTATTGACCGGCTGTGCGGCATGGGCGCCGGCATCAAATGTGGAAACTTGGCCGGTCAGCGTGCCATGCATTGCCACGCGCCCCGCCGCTCCCGTCTTGCCGGCGGTGCCATCCCACGGCATCTTCGAGCAAGTGCAAGCCTTGCTGGCGCGCGAGCAATTGCGTGCCGTCCATGTGCGCCAGCTGGAAACGCTGCTTGATGCCTGCTCTGGTGGCTAAGCGCCTATCCTGGCAGGGAGCGTCTTCTGCTGGCAGCGCATCAGGAGCGCGGACAAGGCTGAGGGGGGACGCGTGGGATCAACGCAGTCCCCGCTTCCGAGTGGTGCCAGCAGGGGGGTATGCATCTACTGGGATAGGCTCTCAGCGCCAGTCGCCAGGTTCCAGCTTCAGACTCCAGTTCTCAACGCCAACGCCAACGCCAACGCCAACTCCAACTCCAACTCCAACTCCAACTCCAGCCATCAGCCATCAGCCATCCGCCATTAGCCATCCGCCATCCGCCATCCGCCATCAGCGGCCTGCCAGCCCCGTCGCCTTGTGCCGCCTTCTGGTGCAGGTGCGGGGCGGTATGCGAGAAAACGGTGCATCTATCGTTAAATTGCCTGATCTCTGCCGATTTTCGGCACGATTCCTGTATACAATCGGTGCTGGCACGATGCGTGCATGGCATACCTTGGTCGTCCCATCCAAGGAGCTTCGTATGCCTCATCCGCCGCCAGTGTCTTCCTGTCGTCCCGTTTCTCTCTTGCTTTTCCCTTTCACCTGCGTCCATCCGGGCCGCGGTAACCCAGGAAATGGAGCGTAAATGGCCACTCCCCGTCTGAAATCCATCCATCGCAGCGTGCCCGGCACGGTGCCTGCCGCGCCATCGCCCGTCGATGAAATCCTGCCGACCGGCAAACTGTTTACGCTGGGCTTGCAGCACGTGCTCGTCATGTATGCGGGCGCCATCGCCGTGCCGCTGATCGTCGGCCGCGCCCTCAAGCTGCCGCCCGAGCAGGTGGCGGCATTGATCAGTGCCGACCTGTTCTGCTGCGGCCTCGTGACCCTGATCCAGTCCCTGGGAATTGGCAAGTACTTCGGCATCCGCCTGCCCGTCATGATGGGCGTGACCTTTGCCGCCGTCAGTCCCATGCTGGCCATGGCGAACAATCCCGCCCTGGGCATCACGGGCATCTTTGGCGCCGTGATCGGCGCCGGCGTCGTTTCCATGCTGATCGCTCCCTTCATCAGCCGCCTGCTAGCCCTGTTTCCACCCGTGGTCACCGGCAGCATCATCGCCGTGATCGGCGTGTCGCTGATGCGCGTGGGCGTCAACTGGACCATGGGCGGGCCGCCCGCCATGGCGCAAATCGCCGATCCCGCCTTCCTCAAGATGGCCGCTGCCGCCACGGCGGCCGGCTTGCCCGCGCCAGCCGGTCCCGTGCCCCTGATCGCCAATCCCGGCTATGGGGCGCTGGATAACATGGGCATCGCCTTCTTCGTGCTGGCTGTCATCTTGCTGGTGGCCAAGTATGGCCGCGGTTTCCTGTCGAATATCGCGGTATTGATCGGCATCATTGCCGGCACGGCCCTGTCGTTTGCGCTGGGCAAGGCCGATTTCGCCAAGGTGGCCGGTGCCAAGGCCTTTGCCATCGTCATGCCGTTCCAGTTCGGCATGCCGACCTTCGACGTGGTCGCCATCGTCACCATGAGCCTGGTGATGATCGTCGTCATGATTGAGTCCTTGGGCATGTTTCTGGCGCTGGGAGAGATGACGGACAAGCGCATCACGCAGGACGACATCAGCCGCGGCTTGCGCGTCGATGGCCTGGGCACCCTGATCGGTGGCATCTTCAATACCTTTCCCTACACCTCGTTTTCGCAAAACGTGGGCCTGGTGGGGGTGACGGGCGTGCGCAGCCGCTGGGTCTGCGTGGCGGCCGGCCTTATCCTGCTCGTCATGGGCGTGATTCCGAAGATCGCGCAGACGGCCGAAGCCGTGCCGGCGTTCGTGCTGGGCGGGGCAGGGCTGGTGATGTTCGGCATGGTCGCCGCCACCGGCATCCGCATCCTGGCCGGCGTCGATTACAAGAGCAACCGCAACAACCTGTTCATCGTGGCCCTGGCTATCGGCTTCGGCATGCTGCCGCTGGTGGCGGAACAGTACGCGCAGCACATGCCGAAGGCTCTGTCACCGCTGCTGCACAGCGGCATCCTGCTGGCCGCCATCGTCGCCGTGCTGCTCAATCTGTTCTTCAACGGCTTGGCATCGCAGGAAAAGGCGCGGGAGCAGGCGCGCGAGCACACCCATGGCAGCGAGTGAATCGCCGCCCCGCGCCATGAAAAAGGGCGTGGGGCGCATGCGTCAGCCAGGCGGCAGAATCCTCAGCACCACGCAATTGCGCCCCGCATCCTTGGCCTGGTACAGCGCGGCATCGGCCAGCCGCAACAGGGCGTCAGGATCGGCGGCGCCCGGCGCCGACTGGACCGCGATGCCGACGCTGATCGTCACCTGCTGCGCTTCCGTACTCGCGTGGACGATGCCCAGGTCTGCGATGGCGCGCCGCAGCGCTTCGCCGATCTGGCGCGCTTCGTCCGCGCCCGTGTTCGGCAACACGATCGAAAACTCTTCGCCGCCGTAGCGCGCCGTCAGGTCGCCTGCGCGTCGCATGCCGGCCGCCAGCGCCTGCGCGACCCGGATCAGGCATGCGTCACCGGCCTGGTGGCCGTGGCGGTCGTTAAAGAGCTTGAAGTAGTCGACATCGAGCATGACGACGGCAAGCGGCTGGCCGACGCGCGTGGCACGCGCACATTCGGTGCGCAGCACGTCGTCGAAATGGCGCCGGTTCGACAGGCCCGTCAGGCCGTCGGTGATGGACAGGGTCGCCAGCTTGCGGTTGGCGTCTTCCAGTTGCCCGGTGCGCTCGGCAACGCGCCGTTCCAGGCTGTCATGCAGCCTGGCGCTGGAGATCGAGATCATCGCCTGCGCGCCGAGCATGCGCAGGAATGCGACGCGTTCTTCCGTAAACGAGGCGTCGGCCAGCCGGTTCTCGAAGTACAGGATGCCGTCGATCCGGCCGCCGTGCCGGATCGGCAGGCACATGACGGCGCGCGGCAGGTTCAGCTGCACGTACGGGTCGGCGGCAAAGCGAGAACCTCGCGTGATGCAGTCTTCGATCACCTCCGCGCCAGTGCGGATGACGTAGCGCAGCAGCGACAGCGGGAATTGCGGGTCGCTGGCGGCGTTCAGGTCCAGCGGGCGCGCCTGCAGGACGGTGACGCCATCGCCATCGATATTGGCCTCCAGCTGGTAGCTGCCTTCGGACAGCAGCAGCAGGCGCGCTACCTGCCCGCCGGCGTTTTCGCACACGATGGCAATGAGGCGTGTCAGCACATTGCGCAGGCCGACTTCGTTCGACAGGATTTGTGCCGCCTTCAGCAGCGACACCAGGTCGAGCGCGGAACTGCCGTGCGTGTGGGAGACGGAATGCCGCTGCGTGCCGCGGCCATCCATCCTCGACAGCAGCGCGGCATGGCGCTCCCGCAGCTGCGCCACCTTGCCCTCCGCGCCCCACTGGCCGTAATGCGCGATGGCGTCCCCGATGAAGACGGCGGCCACGCGCGGCTGCCCCTGGTCGCACCAACATTCGCCGCACAGTTCATTGCCCAGCGCTTGCATGTTGACGTAACCTGCCAGGCCAGCCGCGTCGATCGCCTGCTGGTAAAGGCGCGTGGCCAGCTGCAGATCGTCCCGGTAGCGTGCCATCTCGGCCATCACCAGCAGGTGCTTGGCAGCGCTGTTGTCCGAGCCTTGCCTGGCCCACTCGGCGAGACTCGCTTGCAGCGTGCCGATCACGGCGTACAGATCACCCGCATCGGTGCGCGCGGGAGCGCGCCGCAAGGCGCGGATCAGGATCAGCGCGGCGTAGAAGCTGCACTCGGCCACCTTGGCCTGGCCGCGCATGATCTGCGTGACGATGCCGAGCTGGCCGGCCAGCTGTTCGGCGTCGGCGTTGTCGAACAGGTAGGCGTTGCGTATCTTCCCTTGCAAGAAGTAGGCGCGGTACAGGTGCGAGTCGCCATACCGTGCGAGGAAGCCTGCCTCGCTGAAGGCCGCATCGTCGTAGCTGTCATGGCGCGGCAAGAGGCCCGTCAGGCACTTGATCGGCTGGATCGCGGCGGCGACGCAGCAATCGGCCATCGCCTGCTGGCCGTTGGCGCGCATCAGCGCCAGGTCGTGCTCGATGTCGTGCATCAGGTGCGGCAGGTAGTCGCCGAGGATGATCCGGTCGGTGGCGCGCACGGCGGCCACCACGCCGACCTGCACGAAATCGGCGATTTCCAGCGCCCAGCCAAACGCTTCCTCGTACAGGGCGTCGGAGCTGCGCAGCGGCTGCGTCCAGTGGTTGCTGAGCGCGCCGAACATCAGCCCCGTGAGCGTGCGCGTTTGCAGGTTGGTACGGCGCCTGGCCAGGGCCATCGCCATCGCGCCGAAGTGGTAGCCGCGCGCGATGTCGCCGCTGTACAGCGCCAGCATCATCGCGTAGCCGACATACGCGACAGCGCTGAAATCGCTGTTCCCCCGCTGCATGGACAGGCGCGTCATCGACACCACCATCAGTGCGCTGAGATCCTGCTGGCCGGCGTAGTAGCTGGCCATCCAGAGGCCCTGCATCATCTGCATCGCGGCCACCGCGTCCGGCTCGCACATGTCGGCCGCCGCCAGCAAGGTCTCGGGCGCATGCGCGCCGGGCTGCCGTCCGATGTCGGCGAGAATGTCGGCGAAGCGCGCCTTCATGCGCGCCACCTCGTGCGGAATGTCGATGTCCAGCTGCGCCAGGCCGTCGCGCTGCACGGCGATGGCGTCGAGCAGGCGGCCCTGCAACTGATACTGGTGCGCCTGGATGGCAATGCAGCGTACCTGCTGCAAGGGGCTCAAGGTATGGGCGCGCACCAGTGGATAGATCGTCTCGGCGGCATCGAACTGGCCACACAGGTAGGCCGCTTCGGCGGCGCCCAGCTGCAGCTCGAGCCAGAGGCCGGCGTGGACGTTCCATGCTTCCGCCGGCAGCAGGTCGAGACCGATGCGCATGTGCTCCAGGGTCGACTGGAACGCGGCGGAGCGCCGTGCCTTGACGCCGGCCTGGAGATTGAGCGTCGCCAGATGCACGCGCTCGCCCGCCTCGTCGATCAGCGTGCGGCCGGCGTTGAGCTGCTCGACGATGTCGAACAGCGTCTCGTCCTGGCGCTCCAGCGGCGTATGCAACAGGAGCAGGCGGCCGATGAGAAGATGGTTGGCCGCGCGCGCGCCGGCATCGGCGACCAGGTAGGCTGCCTGCTGCACCCGGTCGTGCAGGAAGCGGTAACTGACGCCGCTGTTGCCCGCGGCGGTGTCGCCATTGACGTATTTATAGCGTTCGTCGAGCGGCTGGATCAAGCCTGCCCTGAGCGCCGGCCATAGGTCTTGCTGCGTTTGCCGGGGAGCGCGGTCCACTGCCAGGGTGAGCGTGTCGAGCGTGAAGCGGTTGCCGCTGGAGGCGGCCAGTTGCAGCAGGTGCTGCGTCACGCCGGGCAGGCGGCGGATTTTCTCCAGCAGTACCTCGACCACGTTGTCGGCGTATCCGGCCTGTTCTATCGCGGGCAGGTCCCAGTCCCAGCAATCGTCGGCGGGCCGGTAGCGCAGGTGGCCCGCCTCGTTGAGCGCGGCGAGGAACTGGTTGAGGAAGAAGGGGTTGCCGGCCGTCTTGCGGTAGCAAATGCTGGTCAGTGGCGCGCAGTAAGGCGCCGCCACGCGCACGGTGGCCGAGACCATTTGCGCCACCTGCGGCTCGGTCAGTGCGCTCAGTAACAGCGTCGACAGGCGCACGTCACGGGCGAGCAGCTTGTCGCGCAGCGCGCTGAGCGGATGCGCGGGGCCCACTTCATTGTCGCGGTACGCGCCGATGAACAGCATGCAGCTCTTGTCGCAGGAGACCATCAGCAGCTCGATCATCCGCAGCGTGGCCGCATCGGCCCATTGCAGGTCGTCGAGGAACAGCACCAGCGGATGCCCGGCGCAGGCGAAGACTTCGACGAAGCGGGGGAAGAGGCGGTCCAGGCGCAGCTGGGCCTGTGCCGGCGCCGCCGCGGGCAGCGGATCGGTGGGGCCGACGATCAAGGCCAGTTGGGGAATCAGCTCGACGATCACGCCCACGCCGCTGCCCAGCGCTTCGTGCAGTTTTGCGGACCATTGCCGCAGCGTTTCTTCCGGCTGATCCAGCAACTGGCGTACCAGCCCCTGGAAGGCCTGGATCAGCGAGGCATACGGCACGTCGCGCTGGAGCTGGTCAAATTTGCCGGACAGGAAGCGGCCGCGCCGGGCGATGATGGGCTTTTGCACTTCGTTGACGACCGCCGACTTGCCGATACCCGAATGGCCGGCCACCAGCAGCATCTCGCGTGTGCCGGCGGCACTGCGCTCAAACGCCGCCAGCAGCGTGGCGATGGCATCCTCGCGCCCGTGCAGCGTTTGCGGCACGAGGAAGCGGCCGTCGTGGTCGGACAGCTTGAGCGCCTGCGCCGGCTTGTTCGCGCGGCAGGCTTCGAGGTCGCTGCGCAAGCCTTGCAGGCTCTGGTAGCGCTGATCGGCATTTTTTTCCAGCAGCCGCTGGATGATCGGCAGCAGCTGGCCAGGCAAGCTGGCCAGCGCCGGGTGCGACCAGTCCGGGCTGCGCGCAATGTGGCAATGCACGAGTTCCATCTCGTCGCCCGTCTCGAACGGCGCCTGGCCGGTCAGCATTTCGTACAAGGTGGCGCCGAGCGCATAGAAATCGGCGCGCCAATCGACCCGCCGGTTCATGCGCCCCGTCTGCTCCGGCGCCATGTAGCGCAGCGTGCCTTCCAGGGTCTGGAGATTGACGATGCCATGGCTTTCGTAGGGCAGTTCACAGGCGATGCCGAAATCGATCAGCTGCAGCAGGCGCCGTTCGGCATTCCACACCAGATTGGAAGGATTGATGTCCTTGTGGATCACGCCCTGACGATGGACCTCGTCCAGCGCCGCGCACAGTTGCAGGGCGATGTCGAAAAAATCATCCAGCGCCAATGCGGGCTGCGACGGAGTACTGCGCCCCGCCACCTGCGCGCGCAACACCTGGTCGAGCGCCAGGCCGCCGGTATCTTCCAGGATCATCGTCCAGCGCCCGCCGTGCAGCTGCAGCGCCAGCGGATGCGCCACGCCAGGATGGCGGCAGCGGCGCGCAATCGCAAATTCGCGCTTGAATTGTGCCAGCTGCTGAAAGGAGGGGAACGGCTGATTCGGCATCTTGACGATCAGCGCAGTGCCATCGGCGGCCCGGGCGCGGTAAACCCGCGAGCGGGCGCCGCTGTGGAGCTGTTTGATGATCTCGTGGTCGAAAAGGGAGCGCATGGGCTGGGCTTAGCGGTACACAGACGGTTGCGGGAGCCTTGAGGCGCACATTTCGGAGTACTAGTTGATTGTTAGTATTATATCAGTAGGGAGTCGAGGGGGGAGAGCGCGGGGCGATGGGGGCTGTTGTAAAAACGTCAGCGGGGGGGGATGGATCGAGATGACAGCAGGAAGCCGCGGCGCATCCCCCGTCGGGGGCATGCGCCGCAGCCTTGTCGATTCAGGAGCAATTTTTTGAGTTATGCACGTCCCAGGGATGGGTCGCTCACGGAATCCTTGCCATTCTCGATACGCCCTGCGACGCGGCGCCGGAAAGTCTTCTGAGTACTGCAGGTCACCGAGAAATCATACCAGTTGCCGCTGTCGGCCAACGACCAGTGAAAGGATCCCACCTCACCGGCACCTACCTCGATGGTCCAGGGGCCATCGCTTCGATAGGCTTCTGCCGAAACCGTGAACAAGCAACGCGCGCTGCTTTTGTTGTGCAGTTTGAGCGCGAGTTCAGTGGGGCTGCACGTCATGTAGCAGGCCTGAATTTCCGGACCTCTGGGGTCACCCTGTTCCTTGAGGTCACCGACAAAGTGGCGATGAAAGCCGTTCGGGCCGAGCACCCACAGGCGGTACGAACCGCCATCGGACGCCGCGTCCCAGTTGCCCTCCAGCGTCTTGCCGGCCTCTACGACATAGCGCCGCGGAATCCGGTCCAGATGCAACTCGTCATACACGTGAAATACCGCGCCAGCCTGGTTGCTGCTGTCGTTGGCAAACACCAGTGTCACTTTTCTTGTGCCGGCGTCGGCGCGGGCCGTTACATGCAATACATACGGCAGGGCACGCGATGGGCGGGTCCCTGCCGCCTGCACCGGTAACTTGGCTGTGGTAGACGCCAACGGCCTCGCCAGCGCGCGCGCCTTGCCCTGGCTTAGTGCCAGCGCATCCACCTCCGCCTTGCTGCCATGCCCGGTGAGCGTTGGCAACACCCCTGCATTCGGGTTGACAAAATTAAAACAAGAGCTCAGGTCGCCACAGACGGCGCGCCGGTAGGCGCTGATCTGCGGCTCGAGGACGCCGAATCGCCTCTCGAGAAATTGCAGTACCGAGGTATGGTCGAAGACCTGCGAGTTGACCCAGCCGCCACGGCTCCACGGTGACACGATCCACATCGGCACGCGCAGTCCTGGTCCGTACGGCCGACCATCAACGCCTGGCTGAAGATTGGTCGCCGGTTGGTGGTTGTGATATTCCACCGCGATATCGGCCGAGCTGAGCGTGGTGGCGCCTGCGACGCTGCCGTCAGGATTGAGCGATGGCGCGCACGGTGGTGGCAGGTGATCGAAGAAACCGTCGTTCTCGTCATAGTTGATCAGCAGCACGGTCTTGCTCCACACCTCAGGATTCGCCGTGAGCGCATCGAGAACCTGCTGGATATACCAGCCGCCCTGGGCCGGGCTGGAGTATCCCGGATGCTCGCAGTAGGCTGAAGGCGCAATGATCCAGGAAACGGCTGGTAGCTTGCCGTTGGAGATGTCTTCGCGGAAGGTTTCCAGGAAGCCGCGAGGCATGGTGTTGTGGAATCCCTTGGCCAACGGGCTGAGGGCGTCGTCGATGCCGGCGTCATAGAAGGGGCCGGCGCGGGTGACATCCTGTCTGATGTCGGAGGAGGGAGCATGGAGCGGACGGCGATTGGCGGGAAGTTTTTCAATTTCAGCACGCCAGTGGCGAAAACTGGTCATTTCGTTGCAACCAAAGTTGTCGACCAGGCTCTGGTACACCTTCCAGCGCACTCCGGCCTTTTCCAGGCGATCCGCATACGTCGTCCAGGTCCATCCTTCGCTCGAAGGTCCGATGTTGTTGCCGACGTTGTACTGGTTGTCGAGTACCGCTATCTCCACTTTCTTGCCATCGATGGGGTTCCGGCCGTTGGGACCGTTTGTGCCAGTAAAATAGAATAGCCGGTTTGCAATTGTCCCCGCGTGGATGCCACAGTGATAGTGGTCGCAGACGGTGAAGGCGTCGGCCAGCGCGCGTTGAAACGGCACCTCCGCCGTATCGAAATATCCCATGGAAAGGGAACCCTTGGAATCTGGCCAACGATTCATCCGGCCATGGTCCCACGCTGCCTGCGAGTCGCCCCATGAGTGCGGTGCGCTGCCAGCGCGTTGCGCATTGCCCTTGGTTTCATCAAGGTGGAAGGGGATATACGTTCCGGCAGGTTTGGTCTGGGTATGGGTCTGGTACATGATGTTGCTTCCGTTCGGCGACGGCGCGACGAATCGGTCACCGTAGCCCCGGACGCCCTTGAAGGTGCCGAAGTGGCTATCGAATGAGCGGTTTTCCATCATGATCATGACGACATGCTCAACATCATTGATCGTCCCCGTGACGTTATTGGCTTCGATCGCCAGGGCGCGCCGGATCGCCGGCGGGAATGCCGACAAGGCGGCAAGGGACGCCATCGTGCCGAACGAATTACGCAGGAACTGGCGTTTGGAATTGTTTGTGGACATGGTGGAGTGGCAGCAGCTAGCGATGTTGGGTGGATAGGTGGTCAGGTGGCGCAGGGCGCCTGGCGAAGCCCGCGCAGGCGGGCAGGTCGACCCTGGAGGTCAACCGGACGCCTGGCGTTCAGCATGTCAGGGAGCGGGGGCGCATTGCGACTTCTCGCACGTCGACGGAGGCGGAGGCTGGCTGGGGCTCAGGGTCGGAGCCGAGGCCGAAGTTCCACCGCCACAGGCCGCCAATGCGCACAGCCATGACAGGGACAGGACGAGCCGGAGGCGGTCACGCGACAGATGCAAGGTTGGGGAAGCTGTTTTCATTTGGGTAGGCAAAAGGTTGATTGCAAACGTAACGACCTGCCTGGATGTGCTGCGTGATCACCCAGTCTTGGCCACTGCCGCAGGTTTGTTCATGGGTATTCCACTGCAATACCCGGAACCAGGGAAGTGCCGCTCAATTCTTTATTAGCAAGGTTGACGTCTCAAAGGGCAGTTTGGCGAGCCGATCCAGCGCATTTGCTGTCGTGCGGTGCCGGGCAACTTGCCCCAAGGGGGCTTGCTGTCGATCAGGGACAGGACGCGGTCGCGTCGGATCAGCTTTTTCTTGGCGGGGGACTCAAGGTCGGAAAAGCTCTTTTGCATGATCGATGGCGCCCTGGGAGAGTATTTATATTGTCTCAGATGAACGCGCCGCAGGGAATGGCGGCCGATGAATTAATCAGTGCTTCTTGAGGAAATCGAATGAACTCTCTAAATCTCATGCAAGAAAATGCATGAACGGGTGAGCCGCAGAAAAAAGTTTGGCAAAGGGGCATGAGCACAATGTTCGTAGCGGTGCGCATTCAACTGCAACAGAGGCGCCAGCTCTCCATGCACATCATTGCTGCTGCTGCATGCATGGAAGTTTATTCGTCCTGCAATCGATGATGTTGATTAAACGCAGCTCTTTAGCATAGGAATCCTCTTATCCCGGGAGGTGGACCGCCTGCACCAGGCCATGCGCGACAGCAGGGGGGCGGGCAACTTCCGCAAGCTGTTCATGCACGCGCCGAGCGGCAAGAAGGACGGCATCCAGATTTTTCCGGTGTCGGACGTGGCTGCCAAGGACGAGTTTTTCAACATCAAGAGCATCACGCGCGACGGCCAGCTGGCCGCGCACCGCGTGCCGCCCCAGCTCATGGGCATCCTGCCGAACAATGCCGGCGGCTTCGGCGCCGTTGAACCGGCCGCGCGCGTCTTCGCGCGCAATGAGCTGGTGCCGCTGCAGTCGCAGTTCATGGCGATCAACGAATGGGCCGGCGTGGAAGTGGTGAAGTTCGCCCCGTATGAGCTGGCCAAGGCGGAGGGCGCGGCATGAGCGACCATATCGACAACACCGACAAGATCATCTTTGCCGAGGTGGCGCGCGGCCTGGCCGCCGTGCGGCGCCGGCCGGGTCTGATGGCGCATGGCTGCTGCCACTACTGCGACGAGGCGCTGGCGCCCGCGCTGCTGTTCTGCGATGTGGATTGCCGCGATGACTACGACAAGGAGCAGGCGGCGAAGGCGCGCGTCGGCCGCCCAGGATGACCGCCACGCCGCGATAGGCCAGCCGCGCCGGAGCGCCCCAGCCATCCCACAAGCCGCCCACGAGGCGTTTTTTTCACGTCCCAAGGATTGATGTTGTACCAGAAGCAAGAAAAAAGCCCATTTCGGCCCGGCGCGCGCAGTTGTCCCTCCTCCACACCTGCCCGCTAGTTAAGGGTCTTTTGACTCAAATTTTCGCCATGGCCGAAGGCGCATGAGGACTGGTGCGGCGGGGCGAAGTGGTGGCATGCGATTTGACGCATTTTGACGCACATTGAGCGGTTTTTATGCGGGTGGTGCGATGGCGTGGGAAGTGCCGTTTCTGTGCCCTCCTTCATGCGTGTTCTGACTCAGCGTGCTCGCGCCCCGCTTACCGGTAAATAGTCAGGTATTTCGCGGGAATATCGAGCGGGTGGAGCATGCCAGCTAGCGCCAGGTTGATCAGCAGGGCGACCACCAGGCCGGCTCCTGCCGGAACGCCAATGGCGAGCCTGCGCACCATTGGCGAGCGCGCTTCGACTTGCCAATATGCGGCACAGCCCAGGTGCGTGAATAGGGCATACACTGCGAAAAAATAATACGGTGCAAAGAACAATTCATATGGCATCAGCACAAAACCGGCTGCGGCATAGTAAAAATTGGTGTCGAGCTTGAGCGCGGCGCGGCCGAACAGGACCGCACCGACATGAAAAAGCAGGAACAGGGCCAGATAAATCCCTGAGCCGGCCTGCAGCCACGCTACGAACCCGCAGCGTTTTTTCCATCCCCGCAGCACCATCCATATTCCGCTGCCACATTGAAACAGCACGCACGCCAACAGCACCGGCTCGACGACGGCATTTCGATAGAGTGGCCGTGTCGCCTCCATGAAGGCGATGTGCGCATGGGCGCCGGCAATGGCCATTAGGTGATTGACAATATGCAGCAATATATAGGCCGCCAGGACACATGCCGACAGGCGGTGAAATTTACGCATTGACATATGAATCCATGAGTGAGTGTGATTTTCCCTATGTTGCGCTGGGGCTCCATACCTCATCGAGGGCTACAGATACTGCACCGAAAATTTTCATTTATTAGTAAATAGGCAATATCGCGCAAGGCGGACATGGCAGCGGTATTCATGAGACTCCCTCGGTTGGCATCAGATGGAGGTAGTATCGTTTGGTTGCTTAAGCAGGTCTTGAACGTTTGCGACACGCAACAATATTTTTATGACGCTATCGGATGCTGTCCGCCTTGTTGCCTGCGCGTGGCGCTAGCCTCTTGTGTCCGAGCCTCGTTGGTGCGCAGCACCGTTTACTTTCCACCGTTGCCGCCAGCCACCGGTGAAAAAGCGGGGCCTTTGACGCGCACTATTTGACAAAAGGACTTGCCGTTCAAGACGGTATCTGACGGATATCCGGCTTGGGCATGGCGGACAGCGAGAGGGTGCGCAGTACTTCCAGGCCTGCCACGAAGGAGTGCCCGCAGTCGGGGTTCTGGCACATGCAGGTGATTTCCTTGAACATGGCGGACATCGTGCGGCTCTTGACGGCGCGGACGGTGTTTTCGCAATGCGGGCAGGGCAGGCCGATGACTCTCATTTCAGCTTTCTTTCCACTTGGTACAGGGCGCGACCGCGACCTGTCATGTTTTTCGACTGTATGCGTAAGCGCGACTTGACGAGCCATTCAGCCGCCTGATCGATACTTGCCAGCCCCTGGCGTTGGCGCACGAGTTCCAGCACCGCGCGCTCTTCGTCATTGAGGTGAATTTGATGGTCTGGCATTTTCTGTAACTTTAGAGTTGCTCAAAAGTGACTCGGTTTAAACGCTGCGACGCTGTACGCTGTCGATAGTGGCGTCATCCAAGGCGATCACGGCCAGGGCTTCACGCATCACGATCTGGCGCACCAGCACCGCAAGCTCTTCGCCCTGGTAGTTGGCGATCGAGGAAACGAGCTGGTGCTCGTAATCGTCCAGGCGCAGCATGACGCGGTGGCTGCGGATACGTTTTGCATCGGGGCACATGACGTTGTCCTTAGTGGGGGGATTGGGATGCGAGTTCGCGCTTGTAGTCGGCGAGGCCCCGCAGGATCAGAAAGCAAAGAAACCAAGCCCTGGAGAGTTCAAGTTTCTCTGCGTAGCCCTCGACCTCGTCCACCTCATCAGGCGTCAGGCGGACGCCGAGTGGCTTAGTCGTGACACCCTTGGCAGTGCGCCTCGCTATGGATACGTTTTTCATAATGTTATGATCTGTAATCGCTATGGTATGGCATAACTATAGCTCTCAAATGAGAGTATTGTAAAGAAGAATTTGCGCACAAATGAGATCAATTGGTGAAATACTAAAAGAAGAGCGTCAACGCTTGGGCATGAATCAAGAAGATTTTGCTGCCGTCGGCGGGCTGAAGCGACGCGCACAAACGCTGTATGAGCAAGACGAGCGTGCCCCGGATGCGCTTTACTTACGAGCGCTGGCAGGGATCGGGGTCGATGTCCACTACATACTTACGGGTGAGAGATTGCAATCAGCCGTTACCTCGGATGAGCGAGAATTGTTGGATGGCTATAGAAGTATGGATGTTCGCGGGAGAGCAGGCGTACTTGGGATGATTGGCGGCATGCGCTCACCAACGCCCCCAGCATCCCAAGCAGGGAATGCACCACACGTTGAAACTCACGGGAAGATTGGGCAAAATTTCGTGGGGAATATCATTGGGCCGCAGACTTTTAATGTGGCCGGCAGTGGACGAAAAAAGGAAAAATAGTCTGCAAATGATTTACCTTCTTATGCTTATTGTAATTGCTGCTTGTTTTTTCTGCATATTACGCATACCGATCAGATGCCTGTAGATGACGTAACGTCAATGTTTGAGCAACTTCGGCTGGATTCGGCCTATTGTGTTGAAAATGTCGAGCGGCAACCATTTTGGGATGTCTGAGACCTCCAAGCAGTCGGTGATCGTTCAATAGCGGCGGTTCTGACCAGTCGAGGCTGTCAGGATTTCTATCTAAACGTCAACGTACCCGCGTTTTTCAACACACTAGGCCAAAACCAGCCATTCACACCAACGTGACAATGTGTGAATTTTCCCTCTTGGCAATTTGTTATTCTCTATTGCTGTTCGTAACCACGAGCCCCAAAGAGCGCGACGTGACGGTATCGTCTTGCGTCTACCTGTTTGTGAAAATTAGCAATGTAACTAACCGAAGACCTTGCATTGTCGCTCCCCTAGGTGAACGGTGATTTACAGTTCACATTAGGCATCGAATCCATCATCTGACATATTTCATAGAAGGATAAAATTTTGTTCAATCGCGATTTATGGGCGGGCGCTTATGCTCGCAATGCTTTCCCAAAGTTTGCGTGCCCTAGGTGCGCTAATGGCCGACTGATCCTCGACGAGGCGAGCCTTGCGGTAAAAGAACCAGCATACTCGGTGGCCGCCAACAAGCACCCTGATTGGGAGCCTGATTGGGAAACTGAGCGCTTCAGCCTGAGGTTGATATGCGATATGCCGGAGTGCGGCGAAGTTGCGCACGTTCTGGGCGACACAACCGTCGCCGAATACTACGATGAAGAGCACAACGCCTGGGGCTTGGTATCGCTACTTCGCACACGAGCGTTCTTTCCCCCGCCTCCTATTATTGCGATCCCAAAGGAAGTTCCTTTCCTTGTGAGCACTGAAATTGATAAATCTTTTGAGCTTTTTTGGGTCGATTTAAGCTCGAGTGCAAATCGCCTTCGTATCAGTGTTGAACTTCTGCTTGACAACTTCAAGATTCCACGAAGCAAGATCGACAAAAGTGGGAAGTCGACCCGCCTTGATTTGAATGCACGAATTTCACTATTCGAGAAAGCTGATCCTGAGCATGCGGCCACGCTTACTGCGTTGAGGATGATAGGGAACCTTGGCTCTCACGGTGGAGAAGTAAACCGAACGCCTCTGCTTGATGCTTTTGAGATCTATGAGGACGCGCTTGCCGAGCTGTGTGGACAAAGAAAGGCTAGGATTGAGCAGCTTCGCCAGAAGCTGATATCGAGTAAAGGCAAGTATTAACAATCACCAGTGACAGCTGACCTTGCGTCCACTCTAGGATGGCGGGGGCAGGTCTGCCATTCAGACATGATCTCAGCCTTGGCGTCTAGACTCACAGCAAACTGTGATGTACTAATTGTAAATACGGCATGACTACCTATGCTGCTTATGCGTGTTGACGCTGAGTTTACGTAGAGACTTCAGCTTGAGGATTCGCATAGCTGGGCCTGTGGCGGAATGGCAGAGCTGACCCTGAAAACCCTGCGAGAGCTTTGGAAAAACATTAAGTCCACCGATTGAGAATAGTTTCAATAAAGTCACTTTTTCGATCCTCCATATTTTGGATTTTGGTTTGAGATTTTACAGAAGCCTAGGTCGTTGGATTGTTCGGTGCATGATTTAAAATGTTAAAATTTGAGCAATATCAAATTGAGAAGAGGAGTTGAAAATTGGACAGTCCATTAAATTCAATATGGAAAGATCGGCCTGATCTTATTCGTGGATACTACGAAATGCTTTCAAATCATCAACGTCTTTGCGATGAGGTTCAATACATTCTTGAGAAAAAAATAAAGCATCTAGGGATTGAGATTGGTAACTTAAGTTCTAGGGCGAAAACTTTGGCGAGTTTTTGTGAAAAAATAAAACGAAAAACGTATGCTAGGCCGTTGGAGGAAATAACAGATTTGTCGGGTGTGAGAATTGTTTTTTTGTACGCTTCTGATAGATTAAAATTGGAGCAGCTAGTTGAACGTGAGTTTGATATTTTAGAAAAAGTTGATAAGCTCAGTGATCAAGGTTTTGAGAAGTTTGGATATGGCGCACTTCATTATATTGTTAAATTAAAGAAGCAGCATGCGGGTGCGAGATATGATGATCTAAGGGAATTTCGTTGCGAGATACAGATTCGGACAATTCTTCAAGATGCTTGGGCAATAGTCGCTCATCATTTATCTTACAAGCATGAAGAGGATATTCCTAAAGAGTTGAAGAGAAAATTATATGCATTGGCTGGTCTATTCGAGACGGCAGATGATCAATTCGAAAGAATAAATTATTTGAGAGGAGAGTATCAAGAAGGCGTTAAGAAATCCATGATCGATAATTCTGAGCTATCGTTGGATGTTGATGTGAATCTTGATAACTTGCTTGGATACATATCGTGGAAATTTCCAGATAGAAGAGAATCCACTGCGGAATCAGCTTCTTCATTATTGGAAGAGTTGAATAATTTTGGATATAAAAAATTAAAAGATATTGATAGTGTGGTTAATGAAACTTGGGATGCCGTTTTGGCTCGAGAGACGAAATATCCACCGCATGAGACAGATAGCGATGAGATAACAAACTATGTTGGAGTCGGGCTAATAAGAAGTGCGTTGGAGCTTGTTAATAAGGAATATCTTAAGTTTAGAAATCCTGATGGGGAAGATGAAACGGTAGATGAATTTTTGGGTTTTATTAAATAATTTTTCGGATGAATTTCAATATTCCTAAATTTTTAGTGGAAAATAGAGAATTGTTTAAATGGTTTTAGAGATTGAGGTTTGATAATATGAATCCCTATTTTAAGACAATGAGCCTTTTTGGTACTTCAAAAATTTCTGAAAAGGATGATAAATATAAATTCATACACGAATATATGTACTTCAGGTCTCTTGAGGAATCAGTTCGGGATAATCACAAGAAGTTGCTGTTAGATTTTGATACATTGGGGAATATTAATTTATCTTCAAATTTTGTTTTGGTTTTTACAATTAAATATCGGCTGCAAAATTCTATTCTAAATCTTCTTAATTCCCATAAAATATTTCTTGATTTTATCGATCGGAGATACAAAACAGATAACGGTAAATTTTTCAAGCGGTTTGGAAAAATAAAATCTTACTATTATGATAATAATTTTGATTATAGGTTTTTAGAGGTTATTAGAAATTATTGTCAACATGCTCGCACTCTGCCATTGGATATTCACGCCGACCTAGAAGGTCGATCTTATTTGTTTGTGGATAAAGCGGAGTTGAAGAAGGATAAGCAAGCTTATGGGAAGATAAAGGCTGAATTGGATGGAAGTAATTTTATCGAGCTAAAATCAGTAATAAGGGAGTGGATTGAGGTTGCAGATCATATCTATGGATTGGTTTTGGATTATTTTGCATATATGGCGAAACCGAATTTAGATGATTATATGGTTAATATTAGTAGGGTGATAAATAGAGGCAAATTTAGTGAGGATGAAGAAGAAATACTGAAAAAATGCAAAGTATTTGTGGTGAATAAAATCATGTATTTTCCAGTTGGTGTAGATACGATATTTCTCTGTGAGGAAATATGCAAACGGTTAGATGGAGGTGACCATAAAAAAAGATATTTAGATGCAAGGGATATTTTTCTATCAATAAGGAGTATGTCAAATACAAATAGAAAATTCAAGTTAATTGGCGTAGATGTCGATAAATTGAAATTTGATACTTTGACAAATAAAAATATGAATAAATTCATGAGATCTGAAGATTTATTTTAGAGTGTTGGTAGGGGTGGTGCGCTAGTTTTGATTTATTAAGTATTTTAATTTTTATGTTGTAAGTTATTTGATTTTTTAAAATGGTGAGCTAAATCAAATGAGCATTAGTCTATTTATATGGATTTCCAAGGTTCATCATTATTCTCGCGGATAATTTCTCGTACTTCTTCAAGACGTTGCCATGTATGTTTGGCAGCCCGCTTGGCCGCCTGCTTACTTTTATAAAGATGATCTAGTGTTTTTAGCTTAATTTTGGTGCCGGCAATTTCTTGACCTGTCTTTTTCTTCTTCGAGGCCACATCTTTCCAATTCGCAAGCACGCCTGTGATACCGTCATCCGGGTCACTTTCCAACTCGCGCTCCGCCTCGACTGCTTCCGTCTTCGTCTCAAACTCCACCCGCGAGGTAAAGCCGTTGCCGCCCAGGCTGTGCGTGACCTTGACCGATAGCCATTCGGTGGCGTCGATCTCGGGCTTGAAGCCCCTTACGGTGACGGGCGATTGCGGGAACACGGCCGGGTTGCCCAGGGCCAGGCTCATTTCGAAGGTGGCCAGGCCGCGCAGGATGCGCTGCCATTCGGCCACGGCCGCCGCGCGTGCGTCCGTTTCGTTGGCGAAGGTGGTGCGTAGGCGCTTGCTGTTGCCGGGCACGCCGGCCACGACGCTGCGGCGGCGCGCGTAGCGTTCGTCATGCCAGAAGGCGCGCACGCCTGTGTAGGCGTCGCTTTCGGCGCTGTGGTAGCGGTGGCCGTCGCCCAGGGCGCGCGTAATGTCGATCACGGGCAGCGCCTTGCCGCTGGCGGTGCGGCTCTGGTTGATGGGGATGAAGAGCAGGGTGTCGTTCTTGACGGTGGCCACCGCGTCGTATTTCCTGCCCAGCCGGCGCAGGAAGGCCGCGTCGCTCTCGTGCGTCTGGTCGATGTGCTCGATGGCCGTGTCGCGCAGGCGCGCCGACACGCCCGATGCCAGCTCGTTGCGGAAGGCAATCGCCTCGATGATGGCGCCCAGGGTGGTTTTGTGAAAGCTGTGCTCCTGCTGTTGTTTAAACGTGTCAATCAGGTTGGCCGACCTAGCGCGCAGGGTGATGGTGTCGGGCGCGCCGCTGTGCTCCACCTCGTCGACGGTGAACTTGCCCATGTCCACCAGGCCGGACGCTTGCCAGCCCAGCGCCAGGGCGATCTGCGCGCCACGCGGTGGCAGGGCCAGCTTGCCGTCGCTGTCGTCCAGTGCGATGTCGAGCTGGTCACTCTCGTCGCCACGGCATAGGGTCAAGGTCAGATTGATCAGCCGAGGCGAGACGATGGCCGTCAAATCCTTGTCCTCGATGCTGACCTTGAAGGCGGGGATATGCTCGCTCATTTGAACTTATCCGCCGCGCTGCCGATGGCGCCGCTGATGCTGCCGCCGATCTTGTCTTTCATCTCGCTGACGACGCCGCCATATTTCGACGTGATGCCGCCGACCACGTTGCCGACTACGCTGCCCACTGCACTCTTGGCTGCGCCCGCGATGCTGCTGGTCATGCCGTCGATGCTGAGCATGTTTTTCAGGTCGCCGATGTCGCCCAGGCCGACCATGGCCAGCACGCCGTCGTCATCGCGCTTGAGTGCAATCGAGAACTCGACGCGCCGCGCGCCGCCGCTGCCGTCGAGGATGGTGCGGCCCTCCGTCATGCTGGTGATGCGGTACGAACCGAGAATGCGGCCCGTGCCCTGGATCAAAATCCACGATTTACCCGTGTCGGCCATCATGCGCAGCGCGTCGAGCGAATACAGGGAGCCGGTCAGTTCCGGCGCCACCCAGCCCGATAGGGTGATGGTGTCGTCGCCTGGCCCCACGTACTGGTGCGCGTCACGCAGGCCCACGCGGGCCGTGCTGGCGTGCTTCCATTCCGTTTGCCGCTGCAGCTCGTGATACGCCAGAGTCGGCAGGCTGAACACGAACATTCCTAAAATCATCATCATGGTGGTTATTCCTTCTTAATCGTGGTCGCGCAGGGACGAGCGGATGCGCGCCGCCTTTTCGCGGTCGCGCTGATCGAGCGCCACACTCACGGCGCGCGCGATGGCCTGGGGATCAGTGCCAGCCTGCACGTGGAAGGTGATTTCGATCTTGTCGCCCTGAATGGTCATGCCGGCGCCGAACCCGCCTTGTGACAACGGCGCGCGCGTGTCGAAGGCGCTGGCTGGCAGGGCGGTGGCCGTGCCGATGGCGATGCCGGCGCCCAGTTGCGTGAGGCGCTGAGCCAGGCCCGACACCTTGGCAATCGGCGCGCCCTCGCTGTGGTCCAGGCCCACGGCCAGGCCTTGCATGGTGTAGTCGCCGAGCTGGGCGAACACGCGGCTCGGGCTGTGGATGCCCAGCTTTTCCTTGAACCAGGCAATGGTGCTGGAACCGGCATTGCTGATGGCATCCTTGACGGCGCCCATGGAGCCGGTGATGCCGTTGACCAGGCCGCGCAGGATGTTGGCGCCGAACTCCGTGAACTGGGCCGGCAGCTTGATGCCGAACCAGCTCATGACGCCAGCGAACGCCTGGTAAAACATGCCGGCCGGCGACCAGTTAATAATCAGAGCCGTGATACCGGCCATGCCGCCGCTGAAGGTGGTTTTCAGCTGCGACCACAGACTTGCAATGAAGCCTGTCAGCGGCGCCAGTCCTTCGACAATGCCGTGCCGGATGTTGGCGGCAAAGTCGGTGAACTTGGCCGGTAGCGCGATGCCGAACCAGCCCAGAACGCCCGCGAAGGCCCGATAAAACAGGCCCAGCGGCGACCAGTTGGCGATCAGGCTATTGATGCCGGTAAAGCCGCCGGCAAACGCCGTCTTGACGTCAGACCACAGGCCGCGAACGAAACCCTTGATCGGCTCCCAGTATTTATAGATCAGAAAGGCGGCGCCGGCGATGACCGTGATGGCAATGCCAATCGGATTCATCAGAAGAGCGCGGCTCAGCCACAGCACGGCCCGGCCCGCCCACATGAAGGCGCCGCCCAGGTTGCGCAGGATGGGCGTGAGCACGCCGCCCGTCACGCCCATCTTGGCGAACATGACGTGCAGCATGGCGTACGGGCCGATCAGGGCGGCAATGCCCAGCATCAGCGGGCCGAGCACCAGCAGCAGGCCGGCGAGGACAGCAAAACCGGCGATCATGACCTTGGCCACGGTCGGGTTGCGCTCCATGAAGCCGTTCAGGCGTGTAATGGCGCTGATCGCCAGTTCCAGCCCCTGTGCATACAGCGGCAGGATTTTCTCGCCCATGGTCAGTTTCAGGTTGGCTAGCCTGGCTGTCGCTTCCAGTTCGGCGCCGCCGGCCTGCTGCTTGCCCAGGTCGTATATCTGCTCGATGTCATACGCGCCTGCGTTCAGCTTGGCATTCTTGTGCATCTGGATGCGCTGCCGGAACATGTCCAGAAACTGATTACCGGCCGTGCGGTTCGAAAACAAACTGCCGATGGTGTCCTCAATTTGCTTGGGATCCGTAATGCCCTTTTTTTCCAGTTGTGGCAACAGCACCTGCTCCAGCCATTCAAACTGGCTGCGTCGGAAAATGTCACTGCCCAGCAGGGCGCCAGGGCCAAGGGTGGCACTCTGCGCCACTTTGTCGTGCTTGACCTGACCTCGATCTTTAATCAGCCCCAGTTTTTCCATGTTGCTGACGGCGCGTTTGGTGGTACGCCCCTGATACAAGTTCGTATAACCGGACATCAGGGCCGTGCCGGCGCGGTGGCCGCCGACCTCCTGCACCAGCGGTTCCATCTGATAATAGAACTGCTTGTCATCCATGATCTTGGCGGCGATGCCGCCCGTCTTGATGAAGTTCAGCCATTCCGTCGGCCCCACGCGCCCGCCTGTGGCCGTGATGACCTTTTGCATCATGTTGGCCTGGTCGTGGAATTTCTCCGAGCTGGCCGTGCCGCCGCGTTGCTCGATGACTTTGAGCAAATCCATGAAGATGCGCTCGTTCTCTTCGCCAGATTCCTTGCCGAAGAATGCCTTGTTGGCAAACTTCATCTTGGCCAGGGTGGGCGCGACCATTTCCGCGTGGTGCAGATCGCCAAAGATCGACATCGCGTCGCGCACCAGTTCCAGGTTTTCGTTCTGGCTGGTGCCGTAGGTCTTCATGTTCTTGGCGAAGGTGATCGCCTGCTGGCTGGTTTCCGGCCCCAGCCCCAGGGCATTCACGCGGGCCTTTTCCAGCTGGTAGTGCTTCGCCTCGTGCAGCCCCTTGGTCACGGGCATGGCCATGACCGCGCCGGCCGCTGTCGCGCCAGCGCCGGCCATGGCAATACTGCCCGCCTTGCTGCGCAGCTTGTCCGCATGCTGGGTGGCGTTGGTGACGCGCTGCTGCTTGGCGGCTGACGCGGCCAGGCGCTTTTGTTGCGACGCCAGCTCAACGTTGGTCAACTGAATACTGTTCTTAAGCCACTCCTGGGCCTTGCCCAGTTGGCGCGTGTCGATGCCGGCCTCCTTGAGGCTGGCGCGCAGGGCGCGGAATTGCTGGCTCTGCTCTCGGCCTTTCAGCGTCAAGGCCTGCGTGACCTTCGTCGCCGCCTTCAAATCACGCGTCATGGCGCGTGTAGGAGACTCGGTCTGTTTTATGCTTGCGGCCAGCTCTTTTACTTTTTTTTGAGCTTCTTTCAGCTCAACCCCCGTCGTTCGAATACCGCTATGCAGTTCGCGGAATTTCCCCAGGTTTCTCTGCTGCGTGTTCAGTTCGCGCAAGCGGTCGCTGGTGGCCTTCAATGCCTTGGCCGTGTCGCTGGAACCGCCCATGATCTTTTTCAGCGGGCCGGTGATCTTGTCCAGTGCCGCAAATACCACCTGTAATTTCAAATCCCGACCAGCCATTTATTCCGCTCCGCTTCGCTGCCGGGCGCGTTCGCGCCAGGCCATCAGTTCATCAATCGTAAAGCCGTCCATCGCTGCCGGCGTCCAGTGGAAGACGCCGGCAATGTCGGCCATGGCGTCTTCTACTTCGCAGGGGATACCGAAAGGCGATCTGCTTTGCTCACCAAAAAAGCGCCCACCTCCGCGCCTACGCTCAGCAGGTCGGCCGGGTCCATGTTGGCGACGTCGTGCGCGGTCAGGGTTGGCTCGGTGATACGCGGCAGCACCATCTGCAGTGCGGTGACGCTCAGGTTGGCCAGATCGATCAGGGACACGCCGCGCAGGGCGCCCGCTTTGGGCTTGCGCACAGTCAGCGAGGTGATGAATGTATCGCCGCGCTTGATCGGCTCGTCCAGTTCGATGACGGCGCTGTTTTGGGTATCGTTTTGCATGGTGTTGTCCTTGTAGGGTGGTGGTGAATTAAAAGGGGTTACAGGCCGATGGCCTTGCGGATGGCCGCGTTGGTGTCGCCGCCGCCGAAGTTCTCGGTGCCGCTCATGAAGTCCAGTTCGATGATGGTGGCGCCGTCGATCATCAGCTTGTAATAGCTGCACGCTATGGTGTATTTGTGGGTGGTGTCGTCGCCCATCTTGGCGCCGCCCATGTCGATTTCCTTGTAACGGCCGCGCACGACCACTTCCACGGCGGCGACCGTGCTGTCATCGTCTTCCTGGTACGCGCCGGCAAAGCGCAGCTGCACGGCGCCGTGCGAGTGCGCGCCGTACTGTTTCAGCGCTTCGGCGATCAGGCCGCCTGCGCTCCATTCCAGCGACAGCGCCTCGTTGCCGAAGTCGACGGACACGGGGCCGCTCATGCCGCCGGCGCGGTACTCTTCCATCTTGCGGCTCAGTTTCGGCAAGGTGACTTCGGGCACCATGCCCATGAAGGACACGCCGTTCTGGAACAGGTTGAAGTTTTTCAGTTTGCGGGGCAAGCCCATAATTTCTCCAGTAGTTCAATGCGCCCGCGCTGGCGCGGGCAGGGTGGTGATTGGACGGTTACGCGGCGATGCGCGAGGCGAAGTCGGCCAGGTAGCGGTCGGTGATGCGCTGCTGGAATTTCAGGTTTTCCAGCGGCGGCACGGGCGTGTAGTCGTAGTCGATGGCCAGCTTGCCGTCTTTCAGCGCTTCCTTGCCGTTGTATTGCTCGTCATACCAGGCGTGGCCGTCGATGATGTAGCCCTGCAGTTTCAAGTCGCGGAACTTGGCGTTGATGCTTTCCAGCAGGTCGCGCACCAGGGACGGATGCAGGGGCAAATCGACAAAGGCGAAATGCGCTTCGGCGATGGTGTCGGCCAGTACCTGGGCCGTGCGCGTGTAGCTCTCGAAATAGAAGAAGCCGCCCGGCTCCTCGCAGGTGCGCGAACCCCAGAAACGGTAGCCGCCCATGTTAATCAGGGTGGTCACTTCCTTGGCGTTGAGCATGCCGGCGTCGGTGGCCGGGTCTTGCAGGTCGAAAAACACGTCCTTGCTGATGCCGGTCGGGCCATTGACGACCACATTTGACAGCGTCTTGTGCCAGCCCGTTTCCTCGTCGATCTTGGCGCGCAGGCCCATGGCATAAGCAACGGCGGAGATGCTGGCCTCTTCGTTGGTGGCGGTATTCCAGTTCACGAAGTCGGGCCAGATCATCATCACTTCACGCTGGCCGAACTGGCCGCGATAGGCGGTGGCCGCGGTGACGGTGGCGCAGCCATAGGCGGACGCATACACGAAGGCACGCAAGCGCTGTGCCACGCTGGCCAGGGCATTGGTGACGGCCTGGGTGTCCAGCCCCGGCGCGCCCAGGATGCGCGGTTTCACGCCGAGCCTGCTTTGCGCGGCCAGCAGCGCCTGGGCGCCCAGGTATTTACCGTCCGGCGACACGCCGCCCACGGCGTTGCTGGTGGTTTCCGCTTCCGTTTCGCCTTCGGCCACGCGTACTACGATGGTCAGGGGTTTGGTTTGCGCGGCGATGGCCTGCAGGCTGCGGTACAAGGTGCCCGTCTTGCCGGCCTTGCCCATGGCGGCCAGGACATTGGTGACGAGCACGGGCGTGTCGAGCGGGAAGGATATGGGGTCGGCATCGTCGGCCGTGGCGATCAGGCCCAGCACAGCGGTGGACACGGTGCGGATGGGGCGCGAACCTTCGTTGATTTCAATGACGCGCACGCCATGGTGGTAGTCGGTGGCCATGTTGCTCTCCTGGTAGGTGGTGAATGTCGGGGGTATTACTGGGTGCTGCCTGCATCATCGAAGGCACGCCGGGCCTCTTGCAGCAAGGCGTCGGCGATGCGCTGGAATTCGGCGCTGACGGCCGCCTGCAGGGCGTCCATATCCTGTGCGGCGGCGACCGTCGCGCAGATGGTGATGTCGAGCAGGCAGGTGCGCGCCGTGGCGATGGCTTGCGCGGTTGCGGCATCGCCGCTGGCCATAGCAGCAAAGCCGATACCGGCCAGGCGGTTGAGGATGCCGTCACGGCGCGCGCGAACGGTATTGAGGTAGATGGCACACACCTGGCCATAGGGAATGGCTGGGGCCGGCGTGATGCGCAGCGTCCCTTTGATAAACTTGAACGATCCGCCGGATGCGCAGGCGGTATGGGCGGCCAGGTGGTCAGCCTCGGATACCTCAAACACATCGGACGGGATGTCCTGGTAATCGATGTTGACGGGGTAAAAGAAACCTGTACTCGGTGAATATCTGACGGGCATGATTAGTTTCCAATCGCAAAATAGGATGGGGTGATGCCGGCCGAAAGCGCATTCCCGTTGTAGGTGTACAGGCGGAAGCCCGTTTTTGTCCTCATACCGGCGTTGATGTTGCTGGGCAGACTGGACCCGCTTCCACCTTGCCCTTCATATCCAGTGAAGACGTGAAAACACGCGTTTGGAAACGGAATCGGAAAGATCACGTCGACATAGCCAGATTCCGGTGTCTGCGCTCCGCCGCCCCATTGCAGGATCATGCCGCCGGGTTGTTTCTGGTAACCGCTCGAAGACACCATTGCCGCAAAGTCGGCATTGCGCCACAGCTCGGCGGTGGAGTCGATGACTTGCCATACAACATCGGACGCTGCAGTGAGCGTGAGGTATTGCCCCGTTTTCAATTCGATGAAAGGGACGCCGCCCACAATGAAGCTGATATTGGCACCCGCTCCTGGGACGATTTTTGCCGTATTGCCACCAAAGCCAAAGAAGTGAATGCACTTGCCTGAATTTGTTGATAAACCAAGATCGCGAGGCTTAGGCAATGTAAAAATCACGTTTGGCGCCGAAAAGTACAGCGCTTTACCGATATCATCAGGAGTCAGGCTGCGGTCCATTCCCACAGCATCATGCCCAATAATATTGCCTTGCGATTGCTGCACAAACTCGGCATTGGCCAGTTTTTTAGACGCGTCGAACTTCGGCAGCGTCGCCACTTCCTTCATGCTGTATTGCGGATGCGGATCGGCCGCCGCTGCGTGCTTGGCCAGCTGCTGATCGCCATAGGCGCGTGCGCTGTTGTCTTGCTGATCGACATAGGCGACCTTGGCCAGGAGCGGATGCGGATCGGCGGCGCCCTGGTGCTTGGCCAGTTGCTGATCGCCATAGGCGCGTGCACTGGTGTCTTGCTGATCGACATAGGCGACCTTCGCCAGCAGCGGATGCGGATCTGCAGCAGCCTGGTGCTTGGCCAGTTGCTGGTCGCCATAGGCGCGCACACTGGTGTCCTGCTGATCGACATAAGCGACCTTGGCCAGCAGCGGGTGCGGGTCAGCGGCGGCCAGGTGCTTGGCCAGTTGCGCATCGTTGTAGGCGCGCACGGTAATGATCTGTTCATCGACATACTGGCGCGTGGCCAGGATGATGGACGGATCGATTTTCAGTTCGATGGCGGCCGTGCTGGCGACGATCAGCACAATGCGCACCACTTGCATGCGGCCGCTGCCCTCGGTCATCAGCGGCTTGTAGCTGGGCGGGCAGTTGGCCACCGCGCACAGGTCGCCGGCTTCGTCGTAGATGCCAAGTTCTCGCATCCACCATCCGCCCACGTTCTCGGGCAATACTTGTTCGGCAATGATCTGGCTGGCGTTGTCCGGGTCTTTGTCCAACTTGTTCAGGTCGGCGCGGTGCACCTCGCGCACCAGCGCCTTTTGTCCTCGGTCGGGAGTCGGCAGGGTGCCGTTGCCGTCGCCCACGGCCATTTTTTTTAGTTTCAGGGTTTGCCCCAGGGCGATGGCGTTGGCCAGCTTGGCCTCGCCCACGTGCGTCAGGATAGCGAAATATGTGCTCATGGATAGATGGTCAGGGTGTCGATGGTATGGGATGCGCCGGCCTGCAACAGCGTGCCGCGCACTTCGATGGTTTCCGCGATCCACGGATAGACGGTCATGACGTCACCGTGGTACGCGGCAATGCCGGTGGAAACCGTGCCGCGACTTTCCAGATAAATGGCCAGGCCGGTCATGTGGCGGCTGACGGGCTTGGCGTCGGCAATCAGGCGTTCCATTTCCTGAAACATGGCGTCCGTGATGCCCGAGTCCAGCACGCCCACATCGAGGCGGAAGGTGCCCGGTACGCCCGGCGGCGTGGTCTGCCACCATTCGGTGATGCGGATCAGGTAGCCCAGGGACTCGACCACGCGGCGCACGGCGGCAATCGTGCCCTTGTGCTTGTGGATGAAATAGGCCGCCTTGATGGCGCCGCGCTTGATCGACTCGGGCCAGGTGTCATCCCAGCGGTCGACGGAACAGGCCCATGCCAGAAACGGCAGCAGGGCAACCGGGCAGCGGTCGGCGCTCCACAGGTCGCGCAGCGGCACGGGCACGTTGACCAGCTCGGCGCAGGCCACGGCAATGGCGCGTTCCAGCGCCGTGGTATTGGGCGGCAATGTCGGCACGGTCTTATTCATCGAGCACCACGACATTCAACTTGATGGCGGTGCAGCGCGCGGCCTGGGTGGCGTTCAGTTCGATATCGGCGGCCGGGCTGGTGAGCACGACCTTGCGCACGCCCTCGACGTGGACGGCGGAGCTGCAGGCGGATCGATAGATGCTGTGGCCAAGCGGGCGGCGCGGCTGCGACACGCGCACGGCGGTGGCGCGAGCGGCGTCCAGCAGAATCGGTACTTCCGGGCCGACGCCGATAAACAAGGTGGCCTCGATTTGGTAATCGATGACCTGAGCGGCCTGCACGCTCAAGCGGTCGCCCAGGGGGCGTACTTCCTCGGCGTTGAGCGCGCGCGCCACCGTGGCCAGCAGCGCGGCGTCGGCGATGCCCGTGTCATTGTTGGCCAGCACCGTGACGATGACGTGCGCCGGCGCGGGGCTGGTGGCGCTCGCGTCCTTGACGCGCCCGTCGCTGCTGCGGGCGTGGAATTCGTAGGAGGCTTTCGGGCCGGCCACGGACAGGCCATCCGGCGCTTCCTGGATGCGCAGGCGGTAGGCATCGTTGTCTTCCATGACGGCGGCCACGGGCGGCAGGGCGTTGGGATTGGCTGGCGTGATGACCAGGCGCGCTACGTTGACGTTGGCACCCAGCTGATCGAGGTCGCCATCGAGGGCAAACGCCAGCATGACGGCCTTGCCGGCCTCGTTGACGCGGTTGCGCAGGATGGTTTCTTGATAGCTGTTCTCTTCCAATAGCTTGGTGGCCGGCTCCGATTCCAGCTCCAGCAGGGCCGTGACGGCCGCCCGCTCGCCTTCCGGCAGCAGGCTGACCAGGTGGGCTTTGCGTGTGGCCAGGACGGCTTCGAAGTCCAGCACCTCAACCACGCTGGGCGCCGGCAATTGGGTCAGGTCGATGGACGTGCTCATACAGTGCTCCCTTGCTTGACGGGCACGGACAGGGTGATGCCCTGGCCATTCGCCGTGCCATCGAGCAGCAGGGCGATGGCGCCGTCCGTGTCGCGCGTGAGCTGCACGCTGGACAGTTGCAAACGCGGTTCCCAGCGGCGCAGGGCAAAGGCGGTGGCGGCATAGATGCGCAACTGCGTCGCGCTGTTCAGGGGCTGGTCAATCAGTTCGGGCACTTCCGAACCATAGCGGCGGCGCCGGATGCGCGAACCCATAGGCGTCGTAATAACGTCGGTGACTGACTGGTACAGGTGGTCCAGGCCCGTCAGGCTGCGCCCGGTGGCGGCGTGCATGCCCATCATGCTTGCGGCCCGCCCGACTGGTCGCCGCCGGCTTTGACGCCGCCGTGCGTGTGCTTGGCCAGGCTGATGGCGCCGGCCAGCACGTCGTCGGTAGCTTTGACAGTCCCTTGCACGGCCATGGCCACGCTGCCAGCGGCGCCGGCCTTGGCGTTCACGCCACCGTTCAGGGTAGTTGCGCCTTCCACGGTGGTGGACTGCTTGACGATCAGGTTTTTCATGACGATCAGGTCGCCCGTGCAGATGGTGCTGGGCGCGTTCGATGTCACCTTGTCGGCCGCAATGGTGGCCGTGCCGCCGGGCAGGGTGGCCGTCAGGGCATGGGCCGCGTGGTCGTATTGCACCACGGTGCCGTCAGGGTAGTGCGTGGTGTAGATGGTGTCGCTGATTTCTGGCGCGTCAAACGCCTGCGAGTACAGAGCGGGCAGGATGATGCCGCGTGTCAGGTCGCCGCCAGGGGAAAAGACGATCACTTGTTCGCCGACAGTCGGCGCCGACCAGGTGCGCGTATTGCCGGCGCGCGGCGTGACCCATTTCAGCCACTCGGTGGTGAGCGTCGGCCCAAGCCGCACGCGCGCCTTGGCCCCTTTGACCTCGGCGATGGTGCCCAGGCGGATCAGGTTTTGTAGCAAGCGGGTGAGGTCGGACAGGTCGGCGTTCATGCAATGCATGTTGCCGAAGTCCGCGTGCGGATGCACGCGGGGGCGGGTTGATATACGGCTTTGTAACTAACTTGCTTTTATTGCGTTGAGGGCACCCGATTTATTTCATATCATTATTCTCAATTTTTACTGCTAGGCGCCTTATATTCATGCGCTGTAAAGTTTGGCGGGTAAGGTGGTCGCTCGGGATTCCAATCGCAGGATTCTTGCATTTGCTTTAGAAAAGAAATTGATGCATTATTGATGTTTGCCAAAATTCCAGAAATTCTAGTCGGATCGATTGTGTTGCTTTCGATGTTTAAATAGTCCATGTTCGAAAAAACACTTTCATTAATTATCATTTTCTCTGCTGTTTTTTCCGTTCTGGCAAGGAGATTTGCATACTCATCACGCAAAAAAGTACATGATGCTACTCCGCTAATACGATCCTGTTCTAACATAGTGGTAAAGTTTATTAAACACAAATATTGAAGTTGCGTATCTTGTGGAATAATTTCAATGTTTTCCCATATTTTCCCTGCATGTTCAGGTATGGTGATGATAAGTTCGGCATAACGTTTAAAGTGAATTCTATTTAATTTATATTTTTTTGTGTGCTGATTTAAATCATAAAGTCTGACATGGCTTTGCTGTCTTAGTGTTTCTGCAATAAGAATCATATTCATTCTTATATTTATTTTTTTCTCATCATCGTCTTGTGAGTTCCTTCGAAAGGTTTCTGCGGCGGCTGCTGAGCTTGCGTAGAAAGAATACAGACTTGCAGCGAGTACCGCCAATCCACCAAGGAATGTCTGAATATCTTTTACCTTTCCACGCATTCCATATATATCAAAAATTGCTAAGATCACAAGGAAGGAAATAGCTACGGAAAGACCTATTCCAGCCCAAAGCGCGTATTCTCGAAATTTAGTGGTTTTTTCTGAAAATTTCATATTTAATTAATTGTGAGTTTTATTCTGAGAATTGGTTGAGAGGTTGAAATAACTAGCATCACACAACTCTAACTCATTTGATAACTGATGTCAGTTGAAGTTTGCATTGAAGCATCTTAGTTTTTTTCCATGTGACGCAGCAGCGATTCGCGTATCAACGTCCGATCCGGTTCACTCAAACCCAGAAACGGCCGCTCCGGGTACTTGTAGACGGGCCCTTTTTTGGTAACGCGGTCTGGCTGGCCAAATTGATGCACATGCGCCACGCGCGCCACCCAGCCAAAGAACCCGACTTCGATCTGATTTCCGGTCGCCCTTACTTTCAGGTGTTTGGTGGTGCGAATCTTGGCGAACATCGCCGCTTTCTGCCGCTTGATGCGCCCGTTCTTCCCCTTGAATTCCTTGCGCCGCTTGCGTGCCGGATAGGCCGCGCCGTCCGGTCCCTGCTGGGCCTTGATGCGCTGCGCCTGGCTGCGGCGCAGGTCGATTGCCACCTTGTGATTGATGGCGCGGCGCTGGGCTGGCTGAAGCTTGGCCAGCAGGGCGCCGGCCCAGGCTTCCAGCGTGTGCAGGGCGCCGGCCCAGGCTTCCAGCGTGTGCAGGTCGCCGCTCATTGCGTGGCCTCGGGCGTGCGCCATTCGGCCAGCAGCTTCTCGCCGGCATACAGCTTCCAGAACTCGTCCGCATAGGCGGGCATGTGCTGTATCTCGGCCAGCATGGCGGCGCCGACCATGCCCAGCGCCGCCTTGAAGCCGTACAGTTTGACCAGGGTGGCGAAACCACCAAACGATTCTGCGGACATTGCTTGATTCTCCGGGGTGAGGGGTGAGAGATTTTTCATGATGGATAAAAGGTGGATTGCTGCGTTAATCCCATAGCTGCACGATGTCAGCAAGCTGGCCCGTGCTGGGCGCCGGCTCGGGCAGGGTGACGACCAGGCCGGCCGGCAGCACGGCGCCGTGGCGCGCCAGCGTGGGATTCATTTCCAGGGTGTGCTCGACGTATCCCGCGCCGTCGCCCAGGTAGCGCCACACCAGGGCGTCTACCGTGTCGTGCTGCTGCGTGCGTACCTGCATCAGATCAATTCCACGGTCAGGTGCGTGCGCCCGACGATATCGGCAATCGCCCATTGCGCGTTGCGCCGCTGCGCGCCGGGCGCCTCGTCCAGCCATTCCATGCTTTTCTTGTCGCTGACGGAGGTGGCCGTGCTGTCGTAGTCGCGGTAACGCTCGATCAGATCGGCTTTCGCCGTGCTGTAGACGGCGCGCCGGTACTGCGCCAGGAAGCGGGATTCGCGGTTGATGCGCGTGGCCGGCACATCGACCAGGGCGGCGATACCTGCGGCGACGTGCATGCCCTGCCAGTCGGCCAGCTCGCGGTTGACCTGCAGGATGGCATCGACCACGGCTTGTACCAGGCGCGCGTCGGTGACGGTGCCGTCCAACCGCATGGCGTCGCGCATATCGGCCAGCGCGATATCGGGAAACCAGCCGTCGTTTTCGATGATGCCTACGGCCGGCGCTGGCGGCGCCGGGGCGGTGCCGGGCGGGATGGACGGGGGCAGGGCCATGAAGGACATACGGGACGCTTTCAAAAATGGGGCGGTGGACGGGGTTCATCAGGCCGAGATTGTTGCCAATGCGTTAGCCAGAATCCCCCCGTGCCGCCGTGCTGCGGGGGATGCTCTTTACGTGGAACCGGCCGCGCGCTTGAGGCGCCGCTCCAGCCGTTCCATATCTTTCTTGACGCCGCAGGAATCCGACAGGGCGCGTGCGCGTTTCAGCTGGGCCATGGCCGTTTCCGCCTGCGCCTCCAGTTCCGGGGCGATGTCGGTGTCGTCGGCCTGATCCAGCACGGCGATCATGGCCAGGCCGATGGCCTTGTGCAGCTTGGCCCGCGCCTGGTCGGGCGCGTCGCTGGCGGCCGTCAACTGTTCCACCTGGCCCAGCACTTGGGCCGCATGCTGCGGGTCGCTGGCCAGCTTGCCGTGCAAATAGCCTTCGGCGAACTCGTCGAGCATCAGGGTGGCGATGTCGCGGCTGTAGGTGTCGGGCAAGGTGAATTTGTGCGCCGGCGCGTATTCGGCCATGACCAGGGCGCGCGCGTATTCGCCCGTGTCGATGTGCCACACCAGCAAGGTGGCAAAGACGTCATCCTGGGCGCCCTTGCCGCCGGCCAGAACGCCGTCGATCCACTGCGTGTAATCCGGCAGCAAGGTGGCCTTGACCTCGATCTTGCGTTCCACGGACTGGATGGATTTCAGGCGGCGCCGGTCGTCGGTCAGCTTGTAGAGCATCATTTCGTAGGCCGTGCCGGTGGTGACGCCTTGCGGCGCGGCGGCGCCGGCCGTACGCTCGGCCAGCATGCGCGCGCGGTGGCGCAGGGCAGGGGACTGGTTGCTCATCACTTGTCTTTCAGCTCGATGTTTTCCACCAGCGCGGCCAGGCCCAGGTCTTCGATCACATAGGCGTCGTTCGACGACTCGTAATTTTCGATGCGGTCGCGCTTGGGCACGTCCTCGACGCGGCGGCGGCGCGCGCCTTCCTGGAAGTAGATCGACAGATTGTCGAAACGCGTGATGAGGATGGCGTTGTCCGGGAAGTAGGGCACGCGCGCGGCCGGCAAGCCGCCGATGCGTTTCTGGCTGATGATAATGTCGGCCGCCAGGGTTTCTGTGGGCGCCTGCTTTGCGTTGACCAATGGGAAATACTTGTCGTTCAGCAGCTTGCGTCCGACGATGGCCACCAGGTTGGTGTCTTCCTGATACCACGGGTCCAGCAGGTTGACGGCATCGGTGACGGCCGCGTCCAGGTTGGCATAGTCCGCATCGGCCGCGTCGCCGATGATGACTTTGCCCGGCATGCCTGCGGCGACCAGGCCCAGCACGCGCTCGGGAGCCAGCTCGCGCAGGTGTTGCAGCCAGCCCTTGTTCACGTCCTGCAGCAGCGGGTTGGCGTCCAGATCGGTGTCGGCCATGGCTTTGACGCCATTGAAGCCGATGACGATGCGATCTAACGCTTGGCGCGTCAAGATGGCATTGGCCACGCGCGACTGGAAGTCGGGGAACTTGGCCCAGGCGTCCAGCTTGGCATAGTTCAAATGCGTGTCGAAGTTGGTTTGCTCGCAGCGGTACTTGGTGCCGTCCAGGGTGGACAGGTCGCGCGTCTTGCGTTCCTTGTCCTTGGTGTTGGTGCGGCCGGCAATCGGGCCGGACACGCCCAGGCCCAGCTTTTCGCCTTCCTGCTCGGCCACGCCGATGATGTTGACTTTTGAGAGGAACTCGCTCGATTCCTGCATCTTCGTTTCCAGCTTCTGCTGCACGTTGGGCGTGACGCTGAAGGTCTTGGCCACGTTGTCCGTGTCGTTCAGTTGGCCCAGGCGGGTTTCATACTGGCCAAAGACCTGGCGCGTTTGCTTTTTCATAAATCATTGCTCCGTTGTTGAATGGGGTGTTGGTGGATGGCGCGGGCGCTTAAAACTCGATCTGCACGGCGCCGTCGTTGCCGGTGGCGGCCGGGCGGCGCGGGCCGTTGCCGGGCGCCTCGTCCATTTGCGCCTTGAAGGCGGCCAGCTCGTCCTGCGTGGCCTTCAATGCCGTTTCGGTTTTTTCCAGGCGGGACATGGCGCCCGTGTAGTTGTCGTTGGCGGTGACGACATGGCCGGCCAGTTCCTGCACGGCTTCGCTGATGTCGGCGAACTGCGCGGCGTCGGCGCCGGATTTATTCGAGAAGCGCGACAGCAGGTTTTTCACGGCGTCGGCCAGCTTGATGCCCTGCAGCTCGTCAAATTCCAGTGTGACCTCGACGGCGGCGGTAACCTGCGCCAGGCCATGCGCGACAGCAAGGGGCCGGGCAACTTCCGCAACCTGTTCATGTACGCGCCGAACGGCAAGAAGGACGGCATCCAGATTCTGCCGGTGTCGGACGTGGCCGCGAAAGACGAGTTTTTCAACATCAAGAGCGTGACGCGCGACGACCAGCTGGCCGCGCACCGCGTGCCGCCCCAGCTGATGGGCATCCTGCCGAACAATGCCGGCGGCTTCGGCGCCGTGGAACCTGCCGCGCGCGTCTTTGCGCGCAATGAGCTGGTGCCCCTGCAGGCGCAGTTCGAAGCGATCAACGAGTGGGCCGGGGTGGAAGTGGTGCGCTTCGCCCCGTATGACCTGGCCACGGGCGGGGAGGGTGCGCAATGAGCGACCACGTCGACAACACCGACAAGATCATCTATGCGGAAGTGGCGCGCGGCCTGGCCGCGGTGCGCGGCCGGCCCGCCCTGGTGGCGCACGGCTGCTGCCACTACTGCGACGAGGCACTGGCGCTCGCGCTGCTGTTCTGCAATGTGGACTGCCGCGACGACTACGACAAGGAGCAGGTGGCCAAGGCCCGCGCCGGCCGCGCAGGATGATCGTCACGCCGCGATAGTCGGCGGGGCAGGGCTGCGACAGCCCAGCCGCGCCGGAGCGCCCCAGCCACCGCACAGGCCGCCCACGAGGCGGCTTTTTCACGTCCCGATGAACAATGTTGCATCGGAGGCAAGAAAAAGCCCCATTTCGGCCCGGCGCGCGCAGTTGTCCCCCCTCCACACCTGCCCGCTATATAGGGGTCTTTTGACTCAAATTTACACCATGGCCGAAGGCGCATGAGGACTGGTGCGGCGGGGCGAACAGGGGGCATGCGATTTGACGCATTTTGACGCACTTTGACGGCTTTTTCGTGCGGGTGGTGTTGCGACGTGGGAACAGTGTTGTTTTCGCGCTGCGCCGCGTCCTGGCGCGGCTCTGGGCTATGTATGGCGTCTCTATGCTGATGATCATTCATCTTCACGCCGACGCATCATCGCCGCGTATTGCGGCCTCAAGAACTCTTGATATGCTGTATGTATGTACAGTATTTTATTTGGGTGTCATGACGATTGTTAAAATGTTAAAGATGCGCCTTGCTGGGGTGGAGGTGCCCAAGCGACGGCTGCATGACCGCTACAACTCGGCACGGCCCGGCACGTTGGAAGTCGTTGAAACGACAGACCAGGGCTTGCACCGGTTGGTGAAGCTGGCCCGCTTCACTTACGGCGAGAGCGGCAAATACGTTGACACACTGTTCGATGTGAATTTGCTCTGGTATCGGGACGGGCGCATGGTGTTGTCAGGGTTTGAGCGCAGCAAAGTGGATATGCAATTTTGCGACTATGCGCAGTCCTGGCTGTGTTTTGTCGGGACGGAGCCGCCGCCAATGCCGGAAGGCAGGTAGAATAAATTGCATGTGCGCCGACTATACCCCCAGCCGTAGCGATCAAATCGAACAGCATTTCGCTGTCCGCTCCCCCCAGTTTGACCTGCCGCCGGAAGCCTGGCCGGGATACATGGCGCCGATCATTCGCGCCTCGCACGAGGTGCCCGGCGAGCTGGAAGTCGCGCCGGCATGTTTCGGGATGGTGCCACATTGGGCCGATATGAAACTGGCGCGCCAGACTTATAACTCCCGCACCGAAACGGTGGCGCAGAAGCCATCCTTCCGCAATACCTGGAAGCGCAAACAGTTCTGCATTATCCCCGCCGATAATTTCTTCGAACCTTGCTATGAGACTGGAAAGCCTGTTCGCTGGCGCATTGAGCGTGCCGATGGGATGCCGGCCGCCATCGCCGGGATATGGGAGTTCCGGCCGCAGGATTTGCTGTTGTCGTTCTCGATGCTGACGATAAACGTCGATGGGCATCCGCTCATGCAGCGCTTCCACAAGCCGGATGATGAAGAACGGATGGTAATGCTTCTCGACCCGGACCAGTATGATGGCTGGCTCGATGGCTCTCTCGTGACCGAAGCAGATTTGTTCCAGCAGTATCCGGCAGAGCGCCTGGTGGCTGTAGCTGATCCGCTTCCGCCGCGTGTGAAAAAATGAACGCGAGCCCGAGCGCTTGAGGTTTCTAGTGACCACGATGAAAGAAATAGCTATTAAAATATGTCGTTTTTCCATTACTAGGTTAAAACATTAAAAAAATATAAATAATGACATTTTTCTTCTTGCGAACTATTTAATTTTCAACAGTTCAGTGCTGGAAATTGAGAGAATCTAACCCTCGATAACAGGCATCACAATTCTTGATGCTTATGAATTCCTGAATTTTTCAGTGAGCGTAGAGCCATTTTTCAATGTGGGTATGGCAATAAAGCTCTGCATGTCTAAAAGCGAGGTTGATATGCCAGCAGCGCACTAATTTTGCATATCTATTTTTTTGTAATATTTTATGCTTGGGAGATTTTATGAATTTTCAGCAATATCCTTTGTCAGTCGTGCGGAGTGAAATGGTTGGGGATGCCCCATTCGAAAATGATAAATTTGGTTTTGAGAATTTAGCAGTAAGAATGGCCGGTTATTTGGATCGTCTAAATGGCGGTGCCGTATTATCTATTAATGCTCAATGGGGGCAGGGAAAAACATATTTCGCTTTAAATTTTTCAAAATATTTGGAAAATAATGGAACTAAAGTAATATATCTTGATGCGTTTAAAAATGATTATGTGGATGATCCATTCATAGTTTTATCTTCTGAAATATCTAAAGTTATATCTAAGGATAAAAGTTCCATTCAGAAATTTCATAAAAAAGCAGGGGCTGTTGCATCTGCACTATTGCCTGCTGCGACTAAGGCAATAGCCAGGTTGGCAAGTAAGGCGATTACGGGTTCTGCTAATTTCTCCGAGGAGGTAATGGAGGAAGTGAGCTCTGCATTAAAGGAGGGTGGGGATTTTGCAGGAAAATGGGCAGAGGATGCGATTAAAAGACACGAAAAAGAAAAAGAATCTTTTGAAGGTTTCCGGGAAATACTTAGATCTTATACTGTTGATGTTTATAATTCAACCAATAAGCCGGTAATATTTTTTATTGATGAATTGGATCGGTGTAATCCAATATTTTCGGTTAAGGTTTTAGAGAGGATAAAGCATTTTTTTGATGTGCCGAATTTGATTTTTATACTTTTAATTCACAAGGATCAATTGGAAAATGCAATAAAAGGTGTTTACGGAAACAATACTAATGCACATTTATACCTAGGTAAATTTCTAAATTTTTCATTCGATCTTCCTTGGATTGGGCGTAGTAATGCCCCATTATTTGATTTTTGCAAGACGGAATTTGATAAGTATAGATTGCCTAATGAGCCCGACATGCATGAATTTATAAGTGTATTTACTTTCTTTGCTCGGCAATTTTCTTTGAGTTTGCGTGAAATTGAAAGAGCAGTGAGTCTATTTGTTTTTTCATTGCCATTGGAGTATGATTTTGAGAAGCTTGCATATTTAATTGTTTTGAAAATAAAATATGGAAATGCATATTTCAAATCTTTAATTGAACGAGGTTTTGATTCGCATGAGTTGGCTATAAGTAGAATTAAAGACCTGAGTAGGGTATATAAGCAAAACTCAACACGTGAAAATAGAGATATTTATGATGAATTAATTAATTGGCATCGATCAATTATTTCTCCAGATGCACAAGAATCCATTGCGTATTTGGGGAAGGTGGGATGGGGGCAAAATCAACAATTTGTTCTGCTGGATGAAATGGCGAAAAAAATTGATTTAACTTTGCGCTGAAGTGTGAGCAGTCTTTGTCGGCATGAGTTCATAACTTAGCAGGATTTCTTCGCTGAGTTGAAAGGAGTTAAAGCAAAAAAGGGCCGTCTTTGGATGGCCTTTTTGCTTTAACTGTTGAAAGCTCACCATCCCCAGAGTCGCCCATGCCAGGAGCTTCTTCCCGTATGTCCGCCCCCTATCCGAGCTTGGCTGCCATATCTTCAGCGCTCTCGTTGTAATAGACCTGGAGCATACGCAAATCTCTGTGGCCGACCATGCGCGCCAGGTCCAGCACGTTCAGTTTTTTTGCCAATCGCGTGATGGCTGCATGCCGGCTGTCGTGGAAGGTCAGTCCCTCGATGCACGACCGTTCGCGCGCCTTGCGGAATAGGGCATCGAGCGAGGCAGTCGAAATGCCGAACAATGGCGCCTCGCCGGAATCCGGCAACAGGGCCAGTAGTTCCAGCGCGCGTTTCGATAGCGGCACGTCTCGCCGCACGCCGTTCTTATTGATAGCGGCGGGGAGGCGGGCGACGGCGCCATCCACCCAGGCAGGCATCAGTCCGCAAATTTCCCCGGCCCGCATGGCCGTCTCGATGGCAAAGAGATAGGCGACCGCCACGGCCTGGCTCTTCGTCGTCACCGGCTCGTCGGCAAAGCCAAGTGCGTTGCACAGGCGCTCGATTTCATCATCGGTTGGAATGCGTTCGCGTGCGGCGGCAGGTTTGGGGCGGCGCACGTCGCTGGTCGGACTGTCCGCAAGCCATTTCCATTCCTTGCGCGCAGTTGTAAAGACGTGGGAAAGCAAGTTCAGCTCACGATTCACGGTGGCGCCACTGACCTTGCTTTCCCCGGTCATGCGCTGATCGCGCCAGGCGCCGAGCAGTTCAGGCGTCACGTTGGCCAGTTTTATATCTCTAATTTTCTCGCGGCCAATGACCACTTCGCCGATGGCATTGAGGCGCAGCCGCTCCCATCGCTCGCCACGTTTGTGGATCGAGACTTCTTCCAGATACCTGTCGAATGCGTCGCCGCAGCTTTTCCCGATGACGATGCCATTGTCGGCGCCGCGCCGGATTTCGGTTTCGCGTTCCGACGCCCAAGCCGCAGCCTCGGCCTTGGTGCTGAATGTTTTAGATTCCCGAGTGCCGTGGATGGCGATCTCTGCCCGCCAACCGCCAACCCGTTTCCTGAATGAAGCCATGCATCCCTCTCGTTGAGGCGTAATCATGGCGTAAATTTGGCGTAATCGCTACTGGTTTTTGTCGGTTTTAATCTGGATTAAGTCGAATTTCCGGACGTAAAAAAAGCCACTAACCCGTTGATTATATAGGGTTAAATGGCTTTTTTGATGTTTCTGAATTCTGTGCGCTGGTGCCCGGAGCCGGAATCGAACCGGCACGCCCTTACAGGCGGGAGATTTTAAGTCTCCAGTGTCTACCAGTTTCACCATCCGGGCAGCGCGGCGAGATTCTAGCACAGGTGATGCCCATAATGCCATCTTGTGCCTGAGCCATGCTGTCCGGTTTGCACCGGACAGCATGGTTTTATCTGCCTGCCGTCAGAACGTCGCCTTGAATTGCACCCCGTACGTGCGCGGTTCGTTGATGATGCCCGTCAGGTTGTCAAAATCGATGGCGCCCAGCGACTGGATCTGGTTGGTGATGTTGCGGCCGTAGGCGGAGATTTCGTATTTGTCCCATTTGTAGCCGACGCGCAAGCCGCCTTCCAGCAGTTCCTTGGCCTTGTATTCCTTCGCTTCATACAGGAAGAAGTTGTAGCTGGTGCGATAGGCCCAGTCCGTGTAGGCGTAGAACTCGCCATTGGCGAGGGGAATGCTGTATTTCAGGGTGAAGTTGGTCTGCCACTCCGGCGCGCGGGGCAGCGGGTTGCCGTCGATGTAGGCCGTACCCTTGAACGGACCGACGGGATCGGTGACGGTGCAGCCGCTGGCGGGGTTGTTTTGTGCATTGCCGCAGCTTTGCACGAACAGTTTCTTGTCCTGGATTTCCGTGTGGTTGTAGCTGCCGCCCAGGGTCATGCTGAGCGAATCGCTGAGATTCGCCTGGAAATCGAGTTCCACGCCACGGCCCGTGGCCTTGTCGGCATTGATCAGCTGGTTCATGTTGACGGCGCCGCTGCCGGCCGTCAGCTGCTTGTCCTTGACGCGGTACTGGAACACGGCCACGCTGAGGCGCGCGCGCTTGTCGAACAGGTCTTGCTTGATGCCCGCCTCGACGGACAGCGCTTTCTCGGCGCCGGCAAACGAAGGGCGGTCAGCCAGGCCGTTCAGGCGGCCCTGCATCGACGGCGCGCGGTAGCCGGTGGCGATGCGCGCGTAGGCATTGGTTTCCGGCGTCAGTACATAGGTGCCGCTCAAGTCCCAGCTGACGTTGTGCGAGGTGTCATGCAAGTTGAAGGGGCCTGCCGTGGTCGCTTCCACGCGCTTGGCCGAGAAATCCTTCTTGTCGCTCGTGTAGCGCAGGCCGGCGCGCAGTTTCAGGGCGTCCGAGACCGTGTAGTTGAGCGAGCCGAAGGCCGCGTAGGACTTCGAGCTCTGGTTTTGCGTGGCGTAGGCGCTGTTTTGCGGATTGCCGGGCGCCAGGCTGTCAAAGCTGATGCTGTCGATCTGGATATCTTCCTTGAAGTAGAACAAGCCGCCTATCCATTGCAGCGGGCCGCGGGCAGACGATTCGGCGCGGAATTCCTGCGAAATCTGCTTGTGGTTGGGGATCACGTCGGCCGTTTCCACGACGAAGGGGATGAAGCCAGGGCCCATCGGCGGGGCGTACACGGCGCCATAGCCGCCGTCGACGTCGGCGCGGCTGAAGAAATCGAGTTTTTCGTAGCCGGTAATCGAATGCAGGGTGACGCCGGGCAAGTCCCATTTCAGGCGCATGCTGCCGCCCTTGGTTTTCAGGTGCTGGCGGTTGATGCCATCGGTCGGGTAGGAGTTGTAATCGAAGTTGTCGACCAGGTCATTCGTGCCCTGTTTCAGGATGTTGGCGCGGAACAAAGTGGCCGTGCCGTCGAGGTTGCGCGCATGCACGTTGAACAGGGCGGTGAAATCGCGCGTGGGCTTGACCAGTACCTGCAGGCGGGCGGCGCTGTCTTCATAGCCTTCGAAGTCGCGCGTGCCGGTAGGGCGCGGGTTGTGCACGCGGTCGTCGCGGCGCTGCGTCTGGCCGGAAAAGCGCAGGGCCACCGTGTCGCTGACGGGCACGTTGAAGGCGCCTTCCAGGTTCTTCATGCCATCCTTGCCGAAACCGCCGCTCAGGTAGCCTTCCGTCTTGAAGACGGGCTTGGCGGAGTCGAACTTGATCACGCCGGCTGGCGAGTTGCGGCCGAACAAGGTGCCTTGCGGGCCGCGCAGCACCTCGACCTGATCCACGTCAAACACGGGAAAACCTTTCAGCATGGCGTTTTCCTGCACCACGTCGTCCATCACCAGGCCCACCGGTTGCGAGGCGTTCAGGTCGAAGTCGGTATTGCCCAGGCCGCGAATGTAGAAACGGGGAAAGGTGCGGCCGTAATCCGATTCGACGGAGACGCTGGGCGAACGGCTGTTGAGGAAGCGGATGTCGGCGCCGCCGGCCGTCAGGGTGTCGAGCTTGTCGCCCTTCAGGGTGGCGATGGACATGGGCACGTCCTTGATGTTTTCCGCGCGCCGCTGCGCCGTCACGATCACCGTTTCCAGCTGGCCAGGACCGGCTTGCGCCACCGGAGTGGCAGGCGCGTCGGTGGCTGGCGGCGGGACGCTGTCCTGCGCCATCGCCTGCAGGGGGAAGGCGGCAGTGATTGCCAGGGCAATCAGGGTGTGGCGTATTGTGCTGGCGCGTGTGCTGGCATGCGGTGTCATCATGAAACGGCTCCTGTCGGTGAAGGTTGTTGGGGCGCTGCAAGCTGGCGCTGGCCAGCTGGACGAAAAATCATGCTAGCACGGAAAGTTTTGGTATTCATGCCATTTTTCAGGCGCGCTCATTCATATGTTTTTCGACTGAATACGCGAATAAAATCGTATTTGTCGTCAATATTTGGCGGGTGCATAGTGGAGTGCCGGCAGGCTTGCGCGAGCGCAAAGTGGCCTGGCATGGCGATGGCGGTTTCCTGCGGAAACGCAAACAGAGGGAGGGCTGTTGCCGTGCGGCCCGCGCCCGGGCACTGGAAATACAACAGCTGCCGCGGATTTTTTTCGGCAGGGGCGTGTTGTTGCTGCGCGACAGGGGATAGTGCCGGTGGCGGCCATCCCCTGTGCTGATCAGCCGGGAATCGGCGTGCCCTGGTGAAAAATCATTTGCCAGCGGCCATCGCGCCACTTCCACAGCGAACTGCGCAAGCTGGCGCTGGCGGGCAGGGCGCCGCTGGCGTGGCGCTGCGAGCGGTAGGTCACCAAGGCCACATCCTCGGCCAGCAGGCGGGCTTGAAAATCGCTGATGCTGCGCGGACAAAAATCTTCTGCCGGCAAGTCCGCCAGGGTCGCGGCGCGTGTCCAGAGCTTGCTCGAGCTGCCGAATTCGACGAACTCGTCGGCTAGCAGCGCTGCCAGCCTGGCGCTGTCGGCGCGCACGGCCTGGCTTTGCAGCGCCGCTTCCAGCGCCTGCAGCTGCGCCGCCAGGCGTGCGCCGTCCTGCGTCTGGTTCGGCGTGTGGTCCATTGCCAAGGTCTTCAGATGGGAAACGCGCCCGCGCCCGACACATTCAGGCAGGCGACCTTGTCGCTGGAAAAATACTTGATTTGCCCAAGGCCGATGGCGTAGCAGCCGTCGCTGAGCGGGGAAATGGGGCCGGTGAGTTTTTCACCGCTGATCAGGGTCACCACCCAGGGCGTGGTGGCTGGTTTGCCCGCATGGGCCAGTGCGTGTTGTACCAAGTCTGACATGGAGCCTCCGATGGAAATCAAAGCTCGATGATAGCAGTGCCGCGCGGGCTTGGGCGATGCCGTGCCGGCCTGGCGCGCGGGCCGCGCCATGGCTGCAGCGGAAGGCATGACCGGGCGTCATTATTTATTTGCATAATGGCAATTAAGTGATATAGTTGACAAGCACTCCTGGCGAAAAAGCTTGGCAAGGCAATGTTGATTGATCCTTTTCTGCCGTGCAGCGTTTGTTCCGCCGGCGCCGCGCGCACTACTTTTGAAAGCCGCACCATGTCCAGCCAGTACCCTGACGCCCCGCCCCGCTTTTCCATGCCCCCGCCGCCAGTCACCAATACGCCGCTGGAATTCATGCCCACGCACGATCTGTCCTTCTGGGACAGCGATGTGACGTCGGGCTGCATGGTGTCGCTCGATGCCGCCGTGTCGTTCAAGGGTGGCTACCCCTCCTTGCGCATCGACCTGCCAGCCGGCTTGCCTGCCGGTACCGTCGTGAAAGTGGGCACGACAGGCGCTGCCGGCAAGGGCCAGCCGCGCATCCCGTTCAACTGGGACTTGCAACGCTTTTCCTTCGCGCTGCGCTCGACGAATGCCGCCATCATGCAGACGGGGGGCATGATTTACCTGGGCAACAGCGATTACAGCAGTTTCTGGTCCGGCTTCCTGAATGCCTTGCATTACGGCGGTTCCGCCGCCGCCGACACCTTGATGTTCGTCAACAATGAGTGGTGGGTGCCCAAGCTGGCCACGCCGCTCGATAGCGAGGGCACGCCCACGGCACAAAACCTGTCGCGCGGGAAATTTACCGTGCAGCTGACCGCCGCCACGACGCAGCCGGAAACCATCTGGCTGGGCATGGTTGCGGCGTTGCCGAAGCGTAAATTGCCCACCGTCATCTTGTCTTTTGACGATGGTTATGCCTCCTGGGATACGTATCTGATGGAGCGGCTGAAATACTATGATTTGCCGGCCTCGTTTGCCATCGTCACGTCCCTGCTGGGGCAGCCCGACTACATGTCGGCCGAGCGCATGAAGGTGCGCTTCGACGATCCGTCGCGCCTGTTCGACTTTACCCTGCACCAGAGCGTGCACGACAATGTGGCGGTCCAGGGTTCGGCCCAGTACGTCACTGCGCTGCAGGTGGGGCGGGACAAGATGCGCGCTGCCGGTATCGGCGGCGATGGGCCATCGCACCATGCTTGGGTCGAATCGCTGTGGACGAACACGGCCATCAACGCGATGCGCGCCGCCGGTTTCCTGTCGGCGCGCGGCGCCGGTTATACGGCCGAGCGCGGCTTTGACCAGATGTTTTTCACTGGCAACGACAAGGATGCCTACATCCTCAACACCTCCACGGTCAACCTGACAAACGACGCCAGCTTTGCGCAAGTCCAGGCGGCGATCCAGACGGCGGTGGGCGACGACAGCTTTGTGTTTGTCAACGGCCACGATATCGTCAGGACGCCAACGTCCGACTACCAGACCTCGTATGCGGTCATCGATGAATTGCTGGCATGGCTGGCGGGGCAAGTGGCTGCCGGCGCGCTGCAAGTGGTGTCGCATAGCCGCTGGTTTGCCGATACGACGGGCAGGGTGACGGACCGGCGCTGATCGCCCCGGGAGCAGGGCTGCGCCGGCGCCTCAGGCATCGGCCAGCAAGTTCTTCGGCAGGGCCACCGACACCAGCTTCCAGTGCCACAGGCCGTCGCGCGCCAGGGTCAGTTCGCCGATATGGCTTTTGCTGTGGGCGCGCTGCACCACGACGCTGTCCCAGGAGGTGTAGCGCAGTTTGTAGTCGGGCTTGGTATTGCGCTTGCGGCCGCTGATGTCGCTGACCTTGGCGAGCGGTTTTTCGTAGCGGTCATTGAGCTTCATCAAGGCGACGATGCCCTCAGGCATCAGCATGGTATCGAGCAAGGGGTCGATGACGTCGGGACTGATGTCGTCGGCCACTTCGGGCGCCGAGAACAGGGTGTGCAGTTGTTGCCCGAGGCTGCCGCGCAACTGGGGCAGGTCGATATGCGCAGCGAGGGCCTGGGTATCCTCGTCCATCGTTGCCGTGCGAATCTTGTTCATGGTGAAATACGGGCTGCCATAGAAGACGCCGGCCAGCGCGACCAGTGCCACTACAGCGAGAAGCATCATTCTTTTCATCGTGCGATCTCTCGGATGCCTGGCGACCCGGTGCGCCTGAAGTGTTGGCATTCTACATAATATTTCCCAAAATCAATATAGAGGTTTAAGTAAGTGTTGTTTTAGATCAAGTTTCTTTAAAGTAATTCCGGCGGCAAGGTGATGTCCGTCAGTTTCCAGTCCCAGATGCCATGGCGGCGCAGCAAAAACTGGCTGGCGGCGGGCCCGCCGCCGCTGCGCCGCAGCACCACTTCGTTCCATGAGCGGTACGCCATGCCGAAGTCGTGGCGCTTGCCGTCCGCCCCGTGCTTGCCATGCAGGATCAATACCGTGATGCCGGGCGGCGAGACGATGGCGTCGAGCATTTCCTTGAAATCGTCCTCATTGGCCGTTTCGCCGGCTGCCCGCAGCTGGCGCGCCACGCTGGCGCGCACGGCGGGCAGGTCGGCCTGCTGCGCCAGGTTTTCCAGGCGCACGGATTTCGCCGCCATGCTGATGCGGTACATGGCGACGTAGGGGCTGACCCAGGTGAAGCCGATGGCGGCAACGGTAAAAATGATCGCGGTGGCGTACTTTCTTTTCATGCTATATCTGCTCGGATCGCAGCTTGCTCAAAAGGGTCAATAGCCGCCAAGGATCTGGTATTCCAAACCTTGATTTCCTGCGCTGCGTATCTGGATCCGGATTTTCCGGAAGGTGACTTCCGCGGGAAAACTGGTGATCTCAAACGACAAGTCTTGCGCAAACGACGGCCGTGCCAGGTCGCCCGCATATTCTCTGTAGGCAATGCGCAAGGTGTGATTGCTGTAGCCCTGGTATAGCAACTGCGAATTGATGGACCTGTCGATAGGTGCGGTTTCCACTCCCGGGCCGAATTTGATGCCGGGATTGACATCTTCGTGTAACCACATCAGATCGCTTGCGACCATCACCTGGTCCAGCAGGCCATCATTGTTGCGGTCGGCAAAACAGGCATTCCTGGTCATCCCGGGCAGCAGCATGTTGAAGACCTGGCGTTCGGTGCAGTAAGCGGGCTTGCCTTCAATATCGGCGCGGTACAGGAAGTCGCCCTCGATGACGGCAACACGTCCTCCGCCGATGGACACGGCGCGCCCGTCGTAAATCTGATACCCCGTTTTGCTTGTGTACTGGAAGGTGGACAAGAGTGCTTCACCAGCAGTGACCTTTGAAACGATGTTCAGTTGTGGATCATGGCCGATGCGCTCCATCGTGCGGGTCGTCTCGCGGACTTCCATGGTGGCGCATCCGCTGAGTAGCAGCGCAGCGATGGCGACGCGGTATAACTTTTTCATTGATTTCCTTGTTTGTCTTGGGCGCGCTCATGCACAAGCCGGCGCGATTAAGGGGAAGGGTAGCTAAATATTGCCAAATGATAAGTTCAGTTGTCTATGAAAGAAAGGGAAAATGCGCTTTTTTCCATTGTGACGGACGATGGCGGACCTCGATCAGCTGGATGGGCGGCGGATGGTGTAGCATTCGTGCCGGCGCGGACCATCGCGCCGCAATATTGAGGACAACCATGAATATCACTATCAATCAGGTGCTGCAGTCGTATATCGACCCGCTCACCGCCAGCGAGTACGCGGCGCTCGAGCGCAGCCTGCTGGCCGAAGGCTGCCGCGATGCGCTGGTGCTGTGGAACGACGTGCTGATCGACGGGCATAACCGCTACGCCATCTGCCGCCAGCACGGCATCGAATTCAAGACCATCCAGAACACCAGCTTTACCTCGCTCGACGATGTCATGCTGTGGATGATCGACAATCACCTGGCGCGCCGCAGCGTGTCGGACTTCCAGCGCGGCGTGCTGGCCCTGCGCAAGAAGGAAATCGTCGCCGCGCGCAGCCCGGCGCCCGTCAGCGCCCAGGATGCGCCGGATGGCGAAAACGCGCCGAAGCCGGCCATGAGCACGCGCGAAGAGGTGGCCAAGGCGGCGAGATTGAGCAGCAACCAGATCAGCCAGATCGAGAAGATCCAGAAGGCGGCGTCGCCGGAACTGGTGGAAGCCGTCCGTTCGGGCACGATTTCCATCAATGCGGCGGCCACCGTGGCATCCCTGCCGCCGGAAGAACAGGTGGCGGCCGTCGCCGGCGGTAAAAAACTGCTGCGCCAGGCGGCCAAGGAAATCCGCGAACAGCGCGCCGCCACGCGCACGCCGCGCGAGCCGAAGGTGCATGTATCGCAGGACACGCCGGAAACGGGCAACGAGCCGTGGGCCGAGAACGCGGCCCAGGCGCCGTCCGAAACGGAACGCCTGCGCGGCGAGATCGCCAGCCTGAAACAGAAGGTGGCGCAGCTGCAGGCGGAAAATGTGGAGTTGAACCAGCGCATCGCGGCCCTGATTGACGCATCCTGATCTGGAGTTTTGGCATGTTACATAGCAGTGCCCTGTTTGCCTCAGTTGCTGTCGCCAGTATTCCCGTGCTGGCCGCACCCGCTGTTTCTGTCAAGGACATGGCCCGCTGGCAGGCGCAGGCGGCCAATGTCAGCATCGCGCGCGACACCTGGGGCGTGCCCCACGTGACGGGCAAGACGGATGCGGATGCCGTGTTTGGCCTGATGTATGCGCAGGCCGAGGACGATTTCCCCCGCGTGGAACTCAATTACATCAACGCCATGGGGCGCCTGGCGGAAGTGGAGGGCGAACGGGAGCTGTACCGCGACCTGCGCATGAAGCTCTTCATCGACCCGCTTGAGCTGCAGGCGCAGTACCGCGCCAGCCCGGCGTGGCTGCGCAAGTTGATGGACGCCTTTGCCGATGGCCTGAACTTTTACCTGGCCACGCATCCGCAGGTCAAACCGCGGCTGATCGCGCATTTCGAGCCATGGATGGCCTTGAGCTTCAGCGAAGGCAGCATCGGCGGCGATATCGAATCGATCAACCTGACGCAGCTCGAAGCGTTTTACGGCCAGCAGGCCAGTCCTGCCGCCGTGGCGCTAGCCAGCATCGAGACCGGGTTGGACCCCGAGCCCAGCGGCTCGAACGGTTTCGCCATCGCGCCCGCCATCACGAAAAATGGCCATGCGCTCTTGATGATCAACCCGCACACCTCGTTCTACTTCCGTCCCGAAGTGCAGGTCACCAGCGGCGAAGGCTTGAACGCGTATGGCGCCGTCACCTGGGGCCAGTTCTTCGTCTACCAGGGTTTTAACGAGCGCCTGGGCTGGATGCACACCTCGGGCGGCGGCGACGTCATCGACGAATACCTGGAAAGCATCGTCGACAAGGACGGCGCCTGGTTCTACCGCTATGACGGCGGCTTGCGCCCCTTGAAAACCGTGCCCATCACCTTGCCCTACAAACTGGCCGATGGCGGCATGGGTTCGAAAACCATCACCGTCCACTACAGCCACCACGGCCCCATCGTGCGTGCGCAGGATGGTAAATGGGTGGCCGTGCGCCTGATGCATGAACCGTTGAAGGCTTTGATGCAGTCGTACACGCGCACCAAGGCGCGCGATTATGCTGCGTTTTATCAAACGATGGAATTGCGCACGAATTCGTCGAACAACACGGTGTATGCGGATGCGGATGGCAATATCGCCTACTTTCACGGCAATTTCATCCCCGTGCGCGACCCGCGCTTCAACTGGAAGCAGCCCGTCGACGGCAGCGACCCGGCCACGGAATGGAAAGGGCTGCATACTGTGGCGCAAACCATCACCCTGTTCAATCCGAAGAATGGCTGGATCCAGAATACGAACAACTGGCCGTATTCGGCGGCTGGCGCCCACAGCCCGCGCCAGAGCGACTATCCCGCCTACATGTCCGTGTATGGCGAAAACGCGCGCGGCCTGCATGCCGTCAAGGTTTTCCAGAACAGGACGGGTTTTACCCTGGACAGCCTGATCGCCGCGTCCTACGACAGCGAACTGACGGCGTTCGAAGCGCTGCTGCCGCCCCTGTTCGCGGCATACGATGCGCTGCCGGCGGGCGACGCGCACAAGCTGGCGCTGGCCGACAAGGTGGCCTTGCTGCGGGCCTGGGACTGGCGCTATGCGCTGGACTCCACCGCCACCTCGCTGGCCGTGTTCTGGGGCCAGGAGCTGGCCGAGCTGGCAGGAAAACAGGCGCGCGAGCAGGGCGTGTCCGTCGTCGATTTCCTGGCGACGGACAAGGTCACGGCGGCGCAGCGGCTGGCTGCGCTGGCGACGGCGGCCGATAAACTGCAGCGCGATTTCGGCAACTGGCAAACGCCGTGGGGGGAGATCAATCGCTTCCAGCGCCTGACGGGCGGCATCGTGCAGCCGTTTGACGATGCGCAAGCCAGCCTGCCCGTGCCTTACGCGTCGGGCAACTGGGGCGCGCTGGCCGCGTATGGACAGAGCAGCAAGAGCACCACGCGCAGGATTTACGGCGAGCGGGGCAACAGCTTTGTGGCGGCCGTGGAATTCGGCCCCCGCATCAAGGCGAAAAGCATCCTCGCTGGCGGCCAGAGCGGCGACCCGGCATCGCCGCACTTCCGGGACCAGGCGGCCATGTATGCGCGCGGCGAATTCAAGGACGTGCTGTTTTATCCCGAGGACGTGGCGAAGCACCTGGAGCGCAGATACCACCCCGGAAAATAGCCGCCGGGCGTATCAAATCGCGTCGAGCGCCGTGCGCAGGTCATGGCGTAAATCCTCGATATCCTCGATCCCCACCGACAGCCGGATCAAGCCATCGCCGATGCCCAGCCTGGCCCGCTGCTCGGCCGGGATGCTGGCATGCGTCATCAGGGCAGGGTGCTCGATCAGGCTTTCCACGCCGCCCAGGCTTTCGGCCAGGGCGAACACCTCGCAGCGTTCGAGGAAGCGCCGCGCGCCCGCCAAATCCGTATCGAGGTCGATCGAGATGATGCCGCCGAAGCCATCCATCTGGCGCTGCGCCAGCGCATGCTGCGGGTGCGATGCCAGGCCCGGATAAAACACCTTGCGCACTTCCTTTTGCTGTTCCAGCCACTGCGCCAGGGCCAGGGCGCTTTCGCAATGGCGCTGCATGCGGATGGCCAGGGTCTTCACGCCGCGCAGGGCCAAAAAGCTGTCGAACGGCCCGGCAATCGCGCCCACGGAGTTTTGCAAAAAGCCCAGCTGCTCGCGCCATTCCGCCTGGCGTTCTTCCGCGCCGACGATGGCGATGCCGCCGATGATGTCCGAGTGGCCGTTCAAATACTTGGTGGTCGAGTGCACGACGATGTCGAAGCCGTGTTCCAGGGGGCGTTGCACCAGCGGGCTGGCAAATGTGTTGTCCGCCACGGCGATGATGCTCCGTTCGCGGCAGATGTCGGCAATCGCGCGCAAATCCGCCAGTTTCAGCATGGGGTTGGTGGGCGTTTCCACCCATACCATCTTCGTTTCCGGGCGCAGCGCGGCCAGCAGGTTTTCCGGATTCGTCAGGTCGACATACGTGAATTCATGACCGGCCGAGCGGCGGCGCACGCGCTCGAACAAGCGGTATGTGCCGCCGTACATGTCGTCGCCGGCGACGATATGGCTGCCCGCATCCAGCAATTCCAGCACGGACGAGATGGCGGCCAGGCCCGAGGCGAAGGCGAAGGCTGCGCTGCCGCCTTCCAGGTCGGCCACGCAGCGCTCCAGCGCCCAGCGCGTGGGATTGTGCGAGCGGCCGTAGTCCAGGCCTTTATGTACGCCGGGGCTGTCCTGCACGAAGGTGGAGGTGGCGTAAATGGGCGGCATGATGGCGCCCGTCGACGGGTCGGGCGACTGGCCGGCGTGGATGACGCGGGTGGCGAGGCGGCTCTTGCGGGGCGTTTGTTGGCTCAAGATAGTGTCCTGCGTAAGTGGTTGAGAAGGTCGAAGCGGGTGATCAGGCCATAGAAGGCGCTGTCGTCGGCGACGACGGCCGTCAAGCCCCGGTCCAGGGTGGCGCGCAGGGCGGGCAAGCCGCTGGACGGTGCCAGGGTTTCGATCTGCGTCGTCATGGTGGCGCCCACCAGCGAGGCGAAATGTGCGGCGTCGCCGGAGACGTGCAGCAGCAAGTCCGATTCGTCGAGGATGCCGACCAATTGGCCGCCGTCGATGACGGGCAGCTGCGCCAGGTCGCTGGCGCGCATGCGGTTGAAGGCCGTGAGCAGGGTGTCGCCCGGCGCCACGCTGACGACGTCGCCCTCGTCGTAGCGGCGTCCGATCAGGTCGCGCAAGTCGCCGGACAAGGCCCGCTGCAACAGGCCCTGGTCGCGCATCCAGCCGTCGTTGTAGACTTTCGACAGGTAGCGCGTCCCCGTATCGCACACGAAGGTGACGACGCGTTTGGGCGTGGTCTGTTCGCGGCAGTACTTGAGCGCGGCGGCCAGCAGGGTGCCCGTTGACGAGCCCCCTAAAATGCCTTCGGCGAGCAGCAGGGCGCGCGCGGAATCAAAGCTTTCCTGGTCGCTGATGGTGTAGGCCTTGGTGACGCTGTCCATGTCGGCAATCGAGGGAATGAAATCTTCGCCGATGCCTTCGACGGCCCACGAGCCGCTCGTGTCCGATACCTTGCCCGTGTCGATGTATTCGGTGAGGATGGAGCCTTGCGGGTCGGCCAGCACGAATTCCAGCTTCGGCTGGGCCTTGCGGAAGTAGCGCGTCAGGCCCGTCAGGGTGCCGGAGGAGCCGACGCCGACGACGATGGCGTCCACGTCATGGCCGCTTTGCTCCCAGATTTCGGGCGCCGTCGTCGTTTCGTGGGCCAGCGGATTGGCGGGATTGTTGAACTGGTCGGCAAAGAAGGCGCCCGGCAGTTCGCGCGCCAGGCGCGCCGCGTAATCCTGGTAGTACTCGGGGTGGCCCTTGCCCACGTCCGAGCGCGTGGTGTGCACTTCGGCGCCCAGGGCTTTCAGGTGCAGTACTTTTTCCGTCGACATCTTGTCGGGCACGACAAGGATTACGCGGTAGCCCTTGATGCGGCCCACCAGCGCCAGGCCGATGCCGGTATTGCCGGCCGTCGCCTCGACGATGGTGCCGCCCGGCTGCAAACGGCCGTCGGCTTCGGCCGCTTCGATGATGGACAGGCCGATGCGGTCCTTGATGGAACCGCCGGGATTTTGCGATTCCAGTTTCAGGAACAGCTGGCACAGGCCCGTGTCGAGCCTGGTCACTTCGACCAGTGGGGTGTTGCCGATCAGCTTGTATAGCGCTGGCGGCTGGGATGGGGATGGCATTCGATCATTCATGGTGGCTCCTGTCAGAGAAACAGCCGCTCCGGATTGTGTCCCGAGCCGCCTTCCGTGCCGCGCAGTGTAGGCGGGTGCACGGGTGCGGCGAACGAATGTTTGCATGCTTGCATATGCGGCTTTCGCATATCAGCAGCAGCGCGGCTACAGCGTGCGCGCTTCGAGTATGCGCCGTTTTTTGCCCGCTTGCCGCGCCAACGGCACGACTATTAAGCTGCCGCAAGCCCGCCATTGCGATTTATAATCACGCCTCGAAAAGGAACTAAACAGTATCCTGAAAACCAGACGAACAGGGCAGGCGGCAGTGGCAAAACTTTATTTCCGGTATTCCGCGATGAACGCGGGCAAGTCGACGGCCTTGTTGCAGGTCGCGCACAACTATGAAGAGCAGGGCCAGCAGGTGCGCCTGTACACGGCCGCCATCGACAGCCGCTACGGCGTGGGAAGGGTCACTTCGCGCCTGGGCCCGCAGCGCCAGGTCGATATCTTCCATGCCGACACGAATTTCCTCGACGCAATTCCCCAGGTCGCTTGCCTGCTGGTTGACGAAGCGCAATTTCTTAGCACGGCACAAGTGCAACAATTGCACCAGCTGGCGCAAGTGAAGGGCGTGCCCGTCATCTGCTACGGCTTGCGCACGGATTTCAAGGGCGAACCGTTCCCCGGCTCGGCCTATCTGCTGGCGCTGGCCGACGATATCGAGGAATTGAAGAATATCTGCATTTGCGGCAAGAAGGCCACGATGAACATCCGTGTGGATGAGCAGGGCCGCCGCATCAAGGAAGGCGAGCAGATCAGTATTGGCGGCAACGAAAGTTACCGCCAGGCTTGTGGGCGCTGTTTCTATGCCTGATTTACAACGCCTAGCAAAACCGTAGCGAGCGGAAGGAAGTTGTGGTTGAGAAGCGCAACTGTACGAAGGTACAGTGAGCATCGCAGACCGCAAATTACGACGCGCAGTAGGTTTTGACAGGTGTTCTTATTCGGCGACGGGCGCGCCCACATCGGCATCATCCGCCAGCGCCAGGTCGCCCCGCTCGAAGGCGGCGAGGATGTCATTCGCGCGCGCCACGTCGTGTTCGCGCACCAGCACGCGGGCGCCGCCGATGGCGGCCGCCAGCAGCATGTCGGCCTGCATGTGCTGGTCATCCGTCAGCAGCACGTCGATGCCGGCGGCGGCCAGGCAGCCGCGGATGACGTGCGCATCCGTGGGGATCATCAGCCGGGCAATTAAAACGTAGTCGTCGTGCATGGTGCCTCCTGGCAAGGTAGATTCATCCCCATCTTAGCACCAGGCTAGCCCTTACAGCTTGAACACGCCTACCACCTGGTTCAGTTCCTGCGCCTGCTCCTGCAAGGCGTCCGCCGCCGCGGCCGCTTCTTCCACCAGGGCCGCGTTCTGCTGGGTCACCTGGTCCATCTGGGCGATGGCCTGGTTGACTTGCTCGATGCCGCTGCGCTGCTCTTCGCTCGCCTGGGCGATTTCGGCCATGATGGTGCTCACTTGCTGCACGCTGGCCACCACCGTGTCCATGGTGGCGCTGGCCTGGCTCACTTGCGCATGGCCCAGGTCCACCGTGCTGGCGGACGCCTGGATCAAATCCTTGATGTCTTTCGCCGCTGCCGTCGAGCGCTGCGCCAGGGTGCGCACTTCCGTGGCGACGACGGCAAAGCCCCGTCCCTGTTCACCGGCGCGCGCCGCTTCCACGGCCGCGTTCAAGGCCAGGATATTCGTCTGGAAGGCGATGCCGTCGATGACGCCGATGATGTCGGCGATCTTGCCCGAGGAGCTGCGGATGGCGTCCATGGTGCTGGCCACTTGCGCCACGGCCGCGCCGCCTTCCGCTGCCAGGCTGGACGAGTCATGCGCCAGTCGGCTTGCCTGTTGCGCGTGATCAACGTTCTGGCGCACGGTGGAGCTCAGTTCTTCCATCGAGGCGGCCGTTTCTTCCAGCGAGCTGGCTTGCTGTTCCGTGCGGCTCGACAAATCCAGGTTGCCGCTGGCGATCTCACCGGACGCCGTGGCGATCTGCCCGGCGCTGCCGCGTACATTGCTGACCACTTGCGACAGGTTGTCGCTGATGCGGTTCATGGCGAGCAGCAGGCGGCCGATTTCGTCCAGGCTGCTGGTATCGAGGTGCACCGTCAGGTCGCCGGCGGCGATTTGCGCGGCGGCCGTTTCGGCGGCGGCCAGCGGGCGCGACACGAGGGTGCGCACCAGCCAGTACAGCAGCAGGGCGAAGACGAGCAGGGCGATGAAGCCGGAAATGGCCAGCTGGTTGCGCATCTGGCGTGCTTCCAGGGTGATTTCGTCCGTGAACGTGCCGCCCGCGATGATCCATTGCCAATCCTTGAATTGACGGTAAAACAGCTGCTTTTCGCGCGCGCTGGCAGCCGTTTCGCCCGGCGCCGTCCACGTATAGCGCATGGCGCCATCCTTTTGCGCCAGCATTTCCTGGATGAACAATCGGCCGTCGCTGGCCTTGAACTCGAGCGCGCTCTTGCCTTCGCTGTTCGGGTGCAGCACCAGGTGGCCGTAATTGGCGCCGGGCGCCGTGTCGACGATATAGATGTAACCCGTCTGGCCGATCTTGACCTGGCGAATCTTCTCTTTCAGCATGGCCAGATTCTTGCTGATATCGAGGCCGATGAACAGCACGCCCACCACCTTGCCGCCCGCATCGCGCACGGGGTCGTATTGCGTGATGTATTGCTTGCCAAACAGGGTTGCCATGCCAACGAAGCGCTGGCCGGCGCGCAGCGGCGCATAGCTGGGATGGTTATGGTCGAGCTGGGTGCCGACGGCCCGTTCGCCATCCTGTTTTTTCAGCGAAGTGCTGATGCGCACGAATTCATCGCCGTTGGCGGCGAAGATGGTGGCGATCACGCCCGTCTGGGCCGTGTAGCGGTCGACCAGGGACGTGTCGAGGTTGAGCACCCTGTTGCCGTTGGCCAGGGCCGGCGTGGCCTTGCCGGCCACGGCCACCATGGCGCCCGTATCGACCGAGAACGGGCCGGGAAATTCGGCCGCGAACAGGCGGGCAAAGCTGGCCGCCTCGTTGACCATGGCGGTATGAAATACTTCCGTGGTCGTCATGACGCTATTGAGTTCGCTGGTGACGGCCGCTTCGGCGCGCTGTTCCAGGGCATTGGAGGTGCGGATGCTGGTCAAGGCCGTCAGGCTGGCGAGGATCAGGCTGACCAGCGCAAACGTGAAAATGGTGATCTTGCCGCCGACACTCCAGTGGCGGGGGGAGAAGGAAATTGTAGGCATAGTGTGAGTCTGGCAAAGGGTAATCAGCTCGGCCATTCCTGGTCATGACATGACACGCGGGGAGGGGATCTGGTGGGGAATGCGCTTGAAACGGAGGCGCGCAGGCTGTCGGGCCGCGCACAGGCAAGCTGAATTTCAGGGCGCGATGATAGCATGTTGCTTGTCTTTTGTTACTAAGTGTTTCCCGCAGGAATCATTTCTTTTGCGTAAAAACATCATCTGCATCAAGGATTGCAAAGACTGGCTATTGACTTTTTTGATTTCAGTAATGAATGTTTCTGTTCGTCACTGGCGGATGATGCGATTTTTGTCACGAATGTTTCACTTTGTAATGAATGACACGCTGCCTTTAATCCGCGTTTAAGCTTCCAGGAAGAAACTGATATTCCATGGGAGACTGCCAGGCCGTATCCTGTAGAATAATATGCAGACCAGTCGTGTATTCCCCTTACTGTCTTGCTGGCTGGCGCATGCCTATCTGCGCCGCCTGGAATTGATTCAACTAATTTTCGGAGAAGCCGATGAAGAAGCAAATGATGCTGGTCACCCTGGTGCTTGCCCTGTCAGCCCACGCTGGCGCAGCCCAGACGGACAAGAGCGCCGCTCCTCCGCTACCCATGAAGCCGCTGGCCCAGCAAACGCAGGCCGCCTTGTGGGCATCGCGCGTATTGACACGCGTCCATTACAAGGCCATGCCGCTCGACGACGCCATGTCGGAGAAAATCTTCGATCGCTACTTCAAGTCCCTGGACGCGGAAAAACTGTTTTTCGTGCAAGCCGACGTCGACCGTTTCGCGCCGCTGCGCACCAAGCTCGATGACGCCATCATCAATGAAGACTTGACGGCGCCGTTTGCCATCTACAACCTATACCAGCAGCGTTTCGACGAGCGCATGGCGTATGCGCGTGAATTGCTGAAAACCAAGTTCGACTTCACGGCCGACGAGAGCTACCAGCTCGACCGCGAAAAGGCTGCCTGGCCGAAGAACGACGAGGAAGTGCGCGACCTGTGGCGCAAGCGCGTCAAGAACGACTGGCTGCGCCTGAAACTGGCGGGCAAGGAAGACAAGGCCATCCGCGAGACCCTGGACAAGCGCTATGAAAGCTACACGACCCGTTCGCGCAAGCTCAACAGCGAAGACGTGTTCCAGATTTTCATGAATTCGTATGCCATGTCGATCGAGCCGCATACCAATTACCTGGGCCCGCGCGCGTCGGACAACTTCGACATCGCCATGCGGCTGTCGCTCGAAGGCATCGGCGCCGTGCTGCAGACGCGCGACGAATACACGGTGGTGCGCGAAGTCGTGCCGGGCAGCCCGGCCGGCCTGTCGGGCAAGCTGAAAGTGGGCGACCGCATCGTCGGCGTGGGGCAGGGCGAAAGCGGCCCCATCACCGAAGTGCTGGGCATGCGCATCGACGACGTGGTGCAGCTGATCCGCGGCGCCAAGGATTCCGTGGTGCGCCTCGACATCCTGCCGGCCGACGCCGGCCCGGACGCCAAGCACGTGGTCTTGCCGCTGGTGCGCAAGAAAATCAGCATGGAAGAGCAGGCGGCGAAGAAATCGATCATCGAAGTGCGCGACAACGGCGTCAAGCGCCGCATCGGCGTTATTTCCCTGCCGACGTTCTACCAGGACTTCGAAGCGCGCCGCCGCGGCGACAAGGACTTCAAAAGCGCCACGCGCGACGTCAGCCGCTTGCTGGCCGAGTTGAAGAAAGACAAGGTCGACAACGTCCTGATCGACTTGCGCAACAACGGCGGCGGTTCGCTGAACGAAGCCGTTGAACTGACGGGCCTGTTCATCGACAAGGGCCCTGTCGTGATGCAGCGCAATGCCGAAGGCAAGGTCGAAGTGGAAAGCGATACGAATGCCGGCCTGGCCTGGGACGGCCCGATGGGCGTGCTGATCAACCGCGGCTCGGCTTCCGCTTCCGAGATTTTCGCCGCCGCCGTGCAGGACTATGGCCGTGGCGTCATCATCGGCGAAGGCAGCTTCGGCAAGGGCACGGTGCAGACCTTGTTCAACCTCGACCGTTTCGGCGGCAGCGAGAAAGCCCGTTTCGGCGAACTGAAAATGACCATCGCCCAGTTCTTCCGCATCAATGGCGGCACCACGCAGTTGCGCGGCGTCACGCCAGACATCAAGCTGCCAGCCATGTCGGACGCGGAAAACTTTGGCGAGTCGAGCTATGACAATGCCCTGCCATGGGTCGCGATCAAGCCGGCGCCCTACATACCGACGGGCGACCTGAAGGAGATCGTGCCGCTGCTGGACAAGAAACATGATGCGCGCGTGGCCAAGGACAAGGATTTCCAGTACTTGCTCGATGACATAGCTCTCGTCGTCAAGCAGCGCAAGGAAAACCAGATTTCGCTCAATGAAACCGTGCGCCGCAAGGAGCGCGATGCCCAGGAAGCGCGCGCCAAGGCCCGTGAAAAACGCCTGATCGCGCAGATTTCGAACCCTGCCGACGACCTGGTGGTGATTCCGGATCCGAAAGACGTGCTGAAGGGCGCGAAAGCGGCCAACAAGACGGCCAAGCAGATCGCCGCCGTGAAGGGCGCCTTGCGCACGGACGACGGCTTGCAGGGTGACGAACGGGCGCTGAGTGCCGAACTGGACGCTGAAACGGCCGCGAAGAGCGCCAAGGATGTGCTGCTGAACGAAGCGGCGCGCATCCTGGCCGACGAAGTGGCGCTGATCAAGGCCGATAGCCGCATGGCGTCGAAGGTCTTGCCATATGGCGCGGACAGCAAGGCGACGCCGGTGACGGCAGCGAAATAAGGCTTGTGGTCGCGTAAGAAGCCGGTTCCTTGCGGAGCCGGCTTTTTTTTGTGCCATCAGTTATCTGTCTGGTGTATTTCTATCATTCCAACAATTAATTGGATTGATATGCCGCGACGCAGCATAATGCACTTGTCTCCTCTATTCTCCTCCAAGAAAATAGATTCAGCCCGCTCCCGCAGCGGGCTTTTTTTGCCTTGCTTTTTGCGTGGCGCCCGCCGCATTCCCCAAGTTCCCTCATCTTCATGCCGCTGCGAGCCGCAAATCCCGACTGAATTTGTCGGGAATCGCTCAGATTTGCTCCGTTATACATTTTCCATTCTTGTTATATTCCCACAAAGAAATTTTCTTTGGCTTTCTGTAATGGCAGCGCGGTCTAGCGCGGCAGCAAAGCGCGTTATCCGCCACGCAGTGCGCCGTCCCATGGCTGCCTGTGCCTGATGCATAGCGCCCGACGCCGGCACCGCATGCTTTTTCCTTTATTCATTCCGTCATGCCGCCAGCGGCGACCGAGAGGCTTATCTTGCGTTGTAAACTTCTTCCCCTGACCCTGCTGCCCTTGCTGGCGCTGATACAGACCGCCTGGGCCGTCGATCCCCCCGGTGCCGGCAGCCAGCTGCAGCAGATTCCCGTGGCGCCCTCGCTGCCGAAAGCGCCGCCTGCCATCCGCGTGCAGCAGGGCAATGTGCCCGCCACCACGGTGGGCGACACGACGCGCATCACCGTGCAGCGCCTGCAGATCACGGCGCCGCCAGTCTTCACCGAGAGCGAACTGGTGGCCGCCTCGGGATTTACTGCGGGAAGCGAGCTGACCCTGGGCGAGTTGCGCGCCATGGCGTCCAACATCGCCAGCTATTACCAGAACCGCGGCTATTTCCTCGCGCAAGCCTATTTGCCCGCGCAAGATATTAAGGATGGCGTCGTCACGATCAGCGTGTTGCCAGGCCAGTATGGCCAGGTGCAACTGCGCAACCAGAGCAATCTGTCCGACGGGCTGGCCGGCACCGTGCTGGCGGGCCTGGACGGGCAGGTGATCGCCACGGCGCCGCTGGAACGCCGCTTGCTGCTGCTGTCGGACTTGCCGGGCGTGCAGGTCAGCTCGACCTTGGCGCCGGGCGCCTCGCTGGGGGCGTCCGACCTGATCGTCGACGTGCAGCCGGGCTCGCGTTTCAACGGCAGCATCGACCTGGACAACCAGGGCAACCGTTACACGGGCCGCAACCGCATCGGCGCCACCCTGAATATCAATGAACTGGCCGGCATCGGCGACGTGGCCACCGTGCGCGCGTTCACCTCGGCCGACGGCCTGAACTATGGCCGCCTGGCCTACCAGGGGCAGGCGGGCTTGCTGCGCCTGGGCGGCGCCTACACCTATATGGACTACAAGCTGGGCAAGGAATTTGCCGTGCTCGACGCCAAGGGCACGGCGAAGATCGCCAGCGCCTACGGCAGTTATCCGCTGCTGCGCTCGCGCAGCAACAACCTGTATGCACAGGTCAGCTATGACGACAAGACCTTCCAGGACCGCACGGAGTCGACGGGTAGCGTCAACGACAAGAAGGCCAAGGTGTGGATGCTGAATCTGAATGGCGACAGCAAGGATGGCTGGGGCGGTGGCGGCGCCAGCACGTATTCGCTGACCTTCACCACGGGCAAGATCGATATCGGGACGCCGGCAACCCTGGCGCTTGACCGCGCGACGGTGAACAGCAATGGCCACTTCAACAAGCTGGCCTTCAACGCGGCGCGCGTGCAAAGCCTGGGCGGCGAGACGAGCTTGTTCGGCACCGTCAGCGGCCAGGCGGCGTCGAAAAATCTCGATGTGTCGGAAAAGATGGGCATCGGCGGCGTGGGCGGCGTGCGCGCCTATCCGGGCGGCGAGGCGTATGGCGACCAGGGCTATGTGCTGAATGTGGAGCTGCGCCAGAACGTGACGGCGTTCACGGCCTTTCCCGGCCAGCTGCAAGTGCTGGCGTTTGCCGACACGGGCACCGTCAAGCTGAACCGCGATGCCTGGAGCGCCGGCGAGAACCGCCGCACCCTGAGCGGCGCGGGCGTGGGCGTGACGTGGACGGGCGCCAACGCGCTCGTGCTGAAGGCGTATTACGCGCACAAGCTGGGCAATGCCAAGGCGACTTCCGCCCCCGATGCGGCAGGACGCTTCTGGTTGCAAGCCGTCAAGTATTTCTAAATTACTACATCAATAAAAACATCAGGACACTGCCATGAACCGCATCTACCGCTCCATCTGGAACCAGGCCACCGGCGCCTACGCCGCCGTTTCCGAAAACGTCAAATCCGCCGGCAAGCGCTCGATGCCGGGCAGCAGCGGGGGCGGCGCGCATTTCGCCCTGACCGGCATGGCGGCGGCGCTGATGCTCGGTTATGGCTCCCTGGCCCTGGCGGGGCCGGCGGGCGGCACGGTGGTGGCGGGCCAGGCTTCCATCAATGGCGCGCCGGGCAATACCGTGATCCAGCAGGGCAGCCAGAACGCCGTCATCAACTGGGCCAGTTTCAATATCGGCAAGGGCGAATCGGTGCAGTTCCAGCAGCCCAACAGCAATGCGGTGGCCCTGAACCGCGTGCTGGGCAGCGACGGCACGACCATCCTGGGCAAGCTGTCGGCCAACGGCAAGGTGTTCATCGTCAACCCGAACGGTGTGCTGTTCGGCCACGGCGCGTCCGTGAACACGGCCGGCCTGGTGGCCTCGACCCTGGATATCAGCAATGCCGACTTCATGGCGGGCAAGTATCAGTTTTCCGGCAATGGCAGCGGCAAAGTCTTGAACCAGGGCAACATCAGCGCGCCGGGCGGCTATGTGGCCTTGTTGGGCGCGAACGTATCGAACGAAGGCACGATCCAGGCACGCCTGGGCTCGGTGGCCCTGGCGGCGGGCCGCGCCATCACGCTGGACGTGGCGGGCGATGGCTTGCTGAACGTGGCGGTGGACCGGGGCGCCGTGGGCGCGCTGGTGAACAACGGCGGCTTGATCCAGGCCGATGGCGGCAGCGTCGTCCTGACGGCGCAGGCGGCGGGCGACTTGCTGAAAACCGTCGTCAACAACACGGGCGTGATCGAGGCGCACAGCATCGACACGCGCGGCGGCACGATCAAGTTGCTGGGCGACATGCAAAGCGGCACGGTGAACGCGGCTGGCACCCTGGACGCCAGCGCGCCTGCGGGCGGCAATGGCGGCTTCATCGACACTTCGGCCGCGCACGTGAAGATCGACGATGCGCTGAAGGTGAGCACGGCCGCGACGAAGGGCGCGACGGGCATGTGGCTGATCGATCCGACCGATTTCACGATCGCGGCCTCGGGCGGCAACCAGACCGGTGCGTTTTACAGCAATGCGCTCAAGTCCAGCAATGTCACCATTGCAACGGTCGCCAGCGGCGGCGCGGCAGGCGATATCCATGTCAACGACACGATCAGCTGGTCGGCCAACAAGCTGACCTTGACGGCGCACAACAATATCAATATCAATGCGCCGCTGCGCGGTTCCGGCACGGCCAGCCTGGCGCTCGAGTATGGCCAACGCGGTGTCGCCGCCGGCAATTTGTCCACCTACAACGTGAAGGCGGAAGTGGACTTGCCATCGGGTAATAACTTCAGCACCAGGCAGGGCACGGATGGCGCAGTCATCAGCTATACGGTGATCAACAGCGTAGGTACTGCTGGCAGCCTGAGCGCAGCCGATTTGCAGGGCATGAATGCTAACCTGGGAGGCAACTATGCACTGGGCCGCCATATCGACGCCAGTGCCACGCTCAACTGGGGCGGTGGCACGGGCTTCGTGCCTATCGGTGGCACAGGCACGCCATTCACGGGCAGGCTTGACGGCCTGGGCCATGACATCACGGGATTGTCTCTCACCCGGCTGACGGACTATGCCGATGTCGGCATGTTTGGCGCCATCGGCGCTACGGGGGTGGTGCGCAACCTCAATCTGGTCAATACCCGGATACAGGCGCCGGAAGGCAAGTACGGGCAGATCCGGATGGGCATGCTGGCGGCAAGAAACGCGGGCTTGATCGATAACGTCAGTGCGTACGGCGAGCTGAAGCTGACGGGGTATATTTACGCGGGCGGCCTGGTGGGCGTGAATGGCGGCGTGATCAACAACAGCCGCAGCAGCGGCAGTATCGAACACACTCCCAATTACGGTGGCGGAGCTGCCGGGCTGGTTGCTGAAAATGAACGTGGCGGCAGCGTCAGCAACAGTAGCAGCAGCATGAAGGTGACCGTAGTCAAGGGGACGGCCGGCGGGCTGGTGCTTGAAAACGCTGGCACCATCGCGAAGAGCTTTGCCACGGGCGACATCGCGGGCGATGTCTTTACGGGCGGCCTGGCGGCATTCACCTCAGGCAATATCAGCGACAGCTATGCGACGGGCAGCGTGACGGGCAGTTCCATCGCCGGCGGATTGGCTGGCCGGCTGGGCGGGATGATCAGCAACAGCTATGCGACCGGCAATGTCTACTCTTCCGGCGATGTGCAGTCCGAGCAGGGTTTTGGCGGCCTCGTCGGTGATGTTTATGCGGGCAGGATCAGCAACAGCTATGCCACTGGCAGCGTCAATGCGGGCAACTATGCGGGCGGCATCGTCGGCCGGAACCGGGGGACTGTGGACAATGTCTATTCCTTCGGCGCGGTCAATGCGCAGCACGATAACCGGGGCGGCATCGTTGGCTACAATGATTTCGGTGGCAACGTGAGCAATGCCTATTACAACACCAGCGCCAACCACGGCCTGACGGGCCTGGGCCAAGGCAATGGCAGAACGAGCAATATCGTCGGCTTGACGGACCTTGCAATGGGTGATCCTGCAAGTTATCCAACATTCAATTTCACGACGACGGCTGGCGCCACGGGCAACAATTGGGTGACGGTGGGATCGAACGGCGGCATGAACGGCAAGGGCGGCACCTTGCCGATGTTCAGCGGCGAGTACTCGACCACCATCAATTCCGCGCACCAGCTGCAACTGATGGCGATGGACAAGACGGCAGCCTATACCCTGGGCAGCAGCTTCAGCGCGGGGGCGACGGCCGGCGGCGATATCTGGCTCGGCAAAGGCTTCGTGCCTGTCGGTGACGCCGCGTCGCCGTTCACGGGCAGCCTCAATGGCGCCGGCCACATCATTTCCGACTTGCGCATCTTCCGGCAGGGGAGCGCTGCAATCGGCCTGATCGGCAGTCTCGGCAAAAATGGCAGTATCTCGGATCTGGGCTTGAGCGACGCCAGGATCACCGGCGGCAGCGATGTGGGCGCGCTCGCCGGCGCGAACGCGGGTAAAATCAGCGGCAGTTTCGTTACCGGCAATGTCACGGGCGATGCGCAGGTCGGCTCCCTCGTGGGCAGCAATACGGGCGAAATTGTCGACAGTTACGCGCTGGGCAGCGCGACGGGCGGCGTGAATGTGGGCGGCCTGGCTGGCGACAGCCGCGGCGGCAGTATCCGTAACAGCTATGCGGCCGTTGCCGTCAGCGGCGCAGCGGGGCTGGGCGGGCTGGCAGGCGGCGCCTCCGCCGCCGATGCCACGGGCAGTTACTGGGATACGCAGATCAGCGGGCAGGCCGGCAGCCAGGGCGGCACGGGCTTGAGTTCGGCCGAGTTGAAAAAACTGGCCAACTACAACGGCAGCAACGGCGCGGGCAGCCCGGCGTGGGACTTGAGCAATACCTGGGTGATTTACGAAGGACAGAGCACGCCATTGCTGCGTTCCTTCCTGACGCCCCTGGTGGTGACGGTGTCGCATAGCAGCAAGGTCTATGATGGCCTCGCCAGCGATCCCGTCACCGTAAGCTATTCCAGGGTGGTCGATCCTTCCCTGCTGCAAGGCTCGTTGACATATGACAATGCGTCCGGCAGCCCGGTCAATGCCGGCAACTATGTGGTGCGGGCCAGCGGCGTGTATTCCACGGCCCAGAATGGCTACCTGATTAGCTATGTCGATGGCGGCGTGACCATTACGCCGCGCCAGATCAGTCTGAATGGCGTTTCGGCGGGCAACAAGGTGTATGACGGCAACACCTCTGCCGTGCTGGCTGGCGGCAGCCTCAGTGGCGTGCTGGGCGATGACGTGGCCAAGCTGAGCTTTTTGCTGTCCGGCGCTTATGCCAGCAAGAATGTCGGCAACAATCTGGCCATTACGGCCAGCGCCACGCTGGGCGGCAGTGCGGCCGGCAACTACACGCTGGCGCCAATCGGCAACTTCAGCGGCGCGATCACCAAGGCCACCATCAGCAGCGTGACGGGCATCAAGGCCGATGACAAGGTCTATGACGGCGGCCTGGGGGCCAGCCTGAGCGGCGCTTCGGCGGTCTTGCACGGCATGGTGAGCGGCGACAGTCTTGCCGTGGTCACTGCCAGAGGCAATTTCGCGGACAAGAATGCGGGCAGCGGCAAAACGGTGTATGTCAGCGATATCATGCTGGCCGGCGCCGACAGCGGCAACTATATCCTGGCCGCCACGGACGCCGTCATCACGGGCACCATCCGGCCCAAGGCGCTGACGCTCGGCGGCGTCGCGGCGCAAGATAAAGTCTACGATGGCAATGCCGACGCGCGCGTTACGGGCGGCGCATTGAGCGGTTTCGTCGGCTCGGAAAACGTGATCTTGTCTGGCCTGAGCGGCTATTTTTCGGACAAGAACGCCGGCAACAGCAAGGCCGTGACGGTGGGCGCCGTGCTGGCCAGCGATACGGGGCTGGCCAGCAACTACACGGTGGCCAACCCGGTCGGCTTGACGGCCAGCATCACGCCCAAGGCCCTGACGGTGACGGGCGCGGTGGCGGGCGACAAGGTCTATGACGGCACGCGCCTGGCCAGCGTCAGCGGCGGCGTGCTGTCCGGCCTGGTGGAAGGCGAACGCCTGGACATCGCAGGGATGGCGGGCAGCTTCGGCGACAAGAACGCGGGCAAGGCCAAGGCGGTGACGGTGACGGGCACGACCCTGGCCGACACGGCCAGCGGCTTGGCCGGCAACTACACGGTAGCCGACCCGAGCGGCTTGACGGCCAGCATCACGCCCAAGGCCTTGACGGTGACGGGCGCGGTGGCGCTCGACAAGGTCTACGATGGCACGCGCCTGGCCAGCGTCAGCGGCGGCGTGCTGTCCGGCCTGGTTGAAGGCGAGCGCCTGGACATCGCCGGCATGACGGCCAGTTTCGGCGACCAGAACGCGGGCAAGGCCAAGGCGGTGACGGTGACGGGCACGGCCCTGGCTGACACGGCCAGCGGCTTGGCCGGCAATTACACGGTGGCCGACCCGAATGGCTTGACGGCCAGCATCACGCCCAAGGCCTTGACGGTGACGGGGTTGGTGGCGGGCGACAAGGTCTACGACGGCACGCGCCAAGCCAGCGTCAGCGGCGGTGTGCTGTCGGGCCTGATCGAAGGCGAACGCCTGGACATCGCCGGGATGATGGCCAGCTTCGGCGACAAGAACGCGGGCAAGGGCAAGGTAGTGACGGTGACGGGCACGACCCTGGCCGACACGGCCAGCGGCTTGGCCGGCAACTACACGGTGGCCAGCCCGGGCGGCTTGACGGCCAGCATCACGCCCAAGGCCTTGACGATAATGGGGGCGGTGGCGGGCGACAAGGTCTATGACGGCACGCGCCTGGCCAGCGTCAGCGGCGGGGTGCTGTCCGGCCTGGTGGAAGGCGAACGCCTGGACATCGCCGGCATGGCGGCCAGCTTCGGCGACAAGAACGCGGGCAAGGCCAAGGCGGTGACGGTGACGGGCACGACCCTGGCCGATACGGCCAGCGGTTTGGCTAGCAACTACACGGTAGCCGACCCGAGCGGCTTGACGGCCAGCATCACGCCCAGGGCCTTGACGGTGACGGGCGCGGTGGCGCTCGACAAGGTCTACGATGGCACGCGCCAGGCCAGCGTCAGCGGCGGTGTGCTGTCCGGCCTGGTCGAAGGCGAACGCCTGGACATCGCCGGGATGACGGCCAGCTTCGGCGACAAGAACGTGGGCAAGGCCAAGGCGGTGAAGGTGACGGGCACGGCTCTGGCCGACACGGCCAGCGGCTTGGCCGGCAATTACACGGTGACCGATCCGAACGGCCTGACGGCCAGCATCACGCCCAAAGCCTTGACGGTGACGGGGGCGGTGGCGCTCGACAAGGTCTACGACGGCACGCGCCAGGCCAGCGTCAGCGGCGGTGTGCTGTCCGGCCTGGTCGAAGGCGAACGCCTGGGCGTGACCGGGATGACGGCCAGCTTCGGCGACAAGAACGCGGGCAAGGCCAAGGCGGTGACGGTGACGGGCACGACCCTGGCCGACACGGCCAGCGGCTTGGCCAGCAATTACACGGTGGCCGACCCGAACGGCTTGACGGCCAGCATCACGCCGGCGGCGCTGACGGTGGGTATCACGGGTGTCAACAAGGTCTACGATGCGAGCGTCGCTGCCAGCGTGAACTGGCGCGACGACCGTCTTGCCGGCGACCAGCTGAGCATCAGCAGCAATGCTGCCCAGTTTGCCGACAAGAATGCGGGACAGGGCAAGACGGTGCGCGTGGATGGCATACGCTTGAGCGGGCTGGACGCCGGCAATTATGTGGTCAACACGGCGGCGTCGGCGCGGGCCGATATTACGCAGGCGAAATTGACCGTGACGGTGAACAATGCCGAGAAAGATCAGGGGCGCCCTAATCCTGTCTTTGACGTCGGCTATGCGGGCTTGCTGGCAGGCGACAGCGTGGCATCGGAACTGCGTGGCGAATTGCTGTTCAGTACGGAGGCTGGCGCGGGTTCGCCGGCCGGCAACTACAAGGTTGCCGCCGCAGGGCAGACGTCGAACAACTATGCGATCGGCTATGTGGCCGGCAGCTTGAAGGTGAAGCCGGCCGAAGCCTTGCGCAATGCGCTGACGGCAGCGGCCGCTTCCGTCGCCGCCGTGCCGTTGGCGGGCAATATGGTGGTTGCTGAACATGCCCATGGTGGCAAAGCGGCGGCCGCGCCAGCCGCGCCTGTCGTGGCCGGCGTGGCCGGCCCGGCATCCCGCCAGGTGCTGCCGGGCTTGCAATTGAGCGTGCTCGACGGCGGCATCCTGTTGCCGGCCGGCATGACCAGCGGCCCGGCCATGCCGTAACAGCCAGGGTCGTGCTTGCCCGGGCTAGCCGGCCCGTGCGGCAGCCTCCCTGGCAGGCGGCTGCAGATCCATATTGGCTTCGAACAGGGCCGTGATCCAGCCCGCAAACGCCTGCAGCTTGGGCGTGGCCAGCCGGCCTTGCGGCGTCAGCAGGGACATGGGCATCGGTGTCGGCGGGTGATCCGCCAGCACGGCCACCAGGGCGCCGCTGTCGAGGTGCGCGCGCACCTGGTACACGGCCGCCTGCGCCAGTCCCAGTCCCTGCAGCGCGCAAGCGACGCTGGCGTCGGCATCGTTGACGGCGATGGGGCCGGCCATCTGTACGCGCACCACTTCCTTGCCTTGCAGGAAATCCCAGTCGAAGGCGCGTCCCGTGCGGCCCGAGTAATGCATGATGCCCCGGTGCGCGGCCAGGTCCGCCAGGGTGTGCGGCGTGCCGTGCCGCGCCAGGTAGGCGGGCGAGGCGCACGTGACGAAGCGCATCAGGCCGACCTGTTTGCCGATGAAGGCGGAATCCTGCAAGGTGCCCACGCGCAAGGCGCAATCGATGCCTTCCTGCGTCAGGTCGACCAGGCGGTCAGTCAAGCTCAGCTGCAGTTGCACGTCCGGCCAGGCGGCGTGGAATTGCGCGATATGGGGCATGACGAGGCGCCGGCCCACCGTGTTGGGCAGGTTGATGCGCAGCAAGCCGCGGGGTTTTTTCGCGTCCGGGCCGCGGAACGCCAGTTCCGCCGTGTCGACGGCTTTCAAAATATCGAGGCAATGGCGGAAATACTCGGCACCTTCCGGCGTCAGGGACAAACGGCGCGTGGTGCGCTGCAGCAGTTGCGTGCCCAGGTAGGCTTCCAGCTTTTGCAGGGTGGCCGTCAGCGCGGCGCGCGGCAAATTCAAGGTTTCGGCCGCCTTGGAAAAACTGTTGGCCTCGACGATGCGCACGAAGGTCTGCATGGCCTTGATCTTGTCCATGGGATAGCTTTCATTGTTCATATTATGTGAAAAGTGTAGGGCGATTATGCCCTAATTATCTTTGCCCCGGTTTTGCCTAGAATGGCCACATCCCTACCGAACCGAGGAAACAACATGAACAAGGCCTCACCTTCCGCTCCCCACGACATTGCGCCCGCCATGGTGCTGCTGCTGGCCATCGCTTCCGGCCTGATCGTCGCCAATCTGTATTACGCGCAAACCCTCGTCGGGCCCATCAGCGCCTCCACGGGCCTGTCGGCCAAGGCGGCCGGGCTCATCGTCACCCTGACGCAAGTCGGCTATACCCTGGGCCTGCTGTTTGTCGTGCCCTTGGGCGACTTGCTGGAAAACCGCCGACTGATCGTCACGGCCTTGCTGGTGACGGCCACGGCCCTGGTGGTGGCGGCCCTTTCCACCGGCGCCATCGTGTTCCTGGCCGCGGCGCTGGCCATCGGCCTCGGTTCCGTGGCGGCGCAAGTGATCGTGCCGTTTGCCGCCCACCTGTCGCAGGAAGCGACGCGGGGGCAGACGGTGGGCAAGGTGGTCAGCGGCTTGTTGCTGGGCATCATGCTGGCCCGTCCCGTCGCTTCGCTGGTGGCGGCCCATGCGAGCTGGCACGTGGTGTTTGGCGGCGCCGCCGTGCTGATGGTCTTGCTGGCGCTGGTGCTGCACCGCGCCTTGCCCGTGCGTCAGCCCGTGTCGAGCATGAAATATCCAGCCTTGATGGCGTCGCTGTGGCATTTGCTGCTGGGCACGCCCGTGCTGCGCCGCCGCGCCGCCTATCATGCGGGCCTGTTCGGCGCCTTCAGCCTGTTCTGGACCGTCACGCCGCTGGTGCTGTCCAGCCCCGCGTTCGGCCTGTCGCAAACGGGCATCGCCATCTTCGCCCTGGTGGGTATGGCGGGCGCCGTCGCTTCGCCCATCGCCGGCCGCCTGGCCGATGCGGGCCACACCTTGCCCGCCACGGCCGCCGCGCTGGCGCTGGGCATCGCCGCCTTTGCCTTGCCGATGTTTGCACCCGAGTCGAAACATGTGGCGCTGGGGCTGCTGGTCATCGCGTCCATCGTGCTCGACATGGGCGTGGCGGCGAATCTGGTGCTGGGCCAGCGCGCCATCTTCAGCCTGGGCGCGGAAGTGCGGGGCCGCCTGAACGGCCTGTATTTCGCCCTGTTCTTCGCCGGCGGCGCAGCCGGCTCGGCCATCGGCGCCTGGGTTTATGCCAGCTATGGCTGGCAAGCAACCTTGCTGACCGGCATGGCGTTTCCGGGCCTGGCCCTGCTGGTATGGCTGGGAGAATTTCTGCCGCTGGCCGCGCGCCGCACGGCTTGAAACCCTGATGGCGACTCATTATCACTGACAGGAATTTCTATCATCATGAATATAAAGTGGCGTGATATGCCGCGATGCCGCAAGATGCACTTGTCTCCTCTATCTCCTCCAAGGAAATAGATTCAGCCCGCTTCCATAGCGGGCTTTTTTTTGCCTTTTTACATTAAATCACCACCAGATCGAGCGCCCGCATGAAGTTGGCCGCCTGCGCATGCGTGATGACGGCGCCTTTCAGCAAGGACGCTTCGTTCAATTTGAATCCGTCGATATCGGCGCCGCGCAAGTCGGCGCCCTGGAACTTCGCCAGTTTGATGGTGGCATTGCGCAGGCTGCCCCCTTCGAAGACGGCTTCGCGGAAGTCGCAGCCGGCCAGGTAGGCGTCGGAAAAGTCCAGCTGCTTTAATATTGCCTTGCGGAACGAGAAGCCGCGCAGGTCGGCGCCCACCAGCAGGCTGTCTTCGAAGGTGAGGCCCAGGTGGGCCACTTCCTCGAACGAGGCGCCCGTCAGCTTGCAGCCGCGGAACGTGACCGAGGCCAGCTTGGCGCGCCGCCATTTTGTGTTGTTCAGGTCGCAGCCTTCAAACGTGGCGTCGACGGCATCGACGGATTCGAAATCGGCGCTGCCGGCGCGGCAGCGGCGCCAGGTGCTGCGCGCCAGTTTGCTGGCGAACAGATTGGTTTCGGCAAAGGTGCAGCGCTCGAAGGTACAGCCCTGCAAATCGAGGCGCGACAAGTCTTCGCCGTCGAACGCACAATCGATGAAGTGGCGCACGGGCAGGGCCAGCTGCTGCTCGATGCCGGCGCGGTCCAGGGTCATGTTGCTTACTGCGGTGTCGTGTGTTGCCATCCGTTTTTATTCCTAATCAAAGCAGGGGAGGAATGGCGCGGCGGGAAAATGCACGAACCAGAACACCTCCCCGGCTGGTGTAACAGCCAAGGGTCAGCGCCGTGGGTCCGCGTGGGCGGGAGCATGCCGGACGGTGCCGGGCACTTACCGGGTTACCAACCGGTGCGCTCATTTTCGATCAGCGCGTATTGTAGCTTGTCCGAATCGGCCTTGCCAGTTCTTGCGAAGCCGGGTTAGTATCGTTGCAGGCGCAGCCACTGCGCCAACGTCGCTCGGACGGATCCGGGCGCTTACGTACAGAGATAACCATGACCGACAGCCAAGCTCCGCGCAGCTTTTCGCGCATCAATCGTCTTCCCCCCTACGTTTTCAATATCACCGCCGAACTCAAGATGGCCGCGCGCCGCCGTGGCGAGGACATCATCGACATGTCGATGGGCAATCCCGATGGCGCCACGCCGGCCCACATCGTGGACAAGCTGGTCGAGACGGTGAAACGCCCCGACACGCACGGCTATTCAGCCTCCAAAGGCATTCCGCGGCTGCGCCGCGCGATTGCCCACTGGTACAAGAAGCGCTACGAGGTCGACATCGATCCGGACAGCGAAGCCATCGTCACCATCGGCTCGAAAGAGGGCCTGGCGCACCTGATGCTGGCGACGCTGGACCGTGGCGACACGGTGCTGGTGCCCAATCCCAGCTACCCGATCCACATCTGGGGCGCCGTCATCGCGGGCGCCGATATCCGCTCCGTGCGCATGGGGCCGGGCGTGGATTTCTTTGCCGAACTGGAACGGGCCATCCGCGAAAGCTACCCGAAACCGAAGATGATGGTGCTGGGCTTCCCGTCCAACCCCACGGCGCAATGCGTGGAGTTGGAATTCTTCGAAAGAGTCGTCGCGCTGGCGAAACAGCACAATATTCTGGTGGTGCATGACCTGGCGTATGCCGACATCACCTTCGATGGCTGGAAGGCGCCGTCCATCATGCAGGTGCCGGGCGCGCGCGACGTGGCCGTGGAATTTTTCACCATGTCGAAAAGCTACAACATGGCGGGCTGGCGCATCGGCTTCATGGTGGGCAATGCGGAACTGGTGGCGGCCTTGGCGCGTATCAAGAGCTACCACGACTACGGCAGTTTTACTCCAGTGCAAGTGGCGGCCATCGCCGCGCTGGAAGGTGACCAAAGTTGCGTGACGGAAATCTGCGCCCAGTACCAGCGCCGCCGCGACGTGCTGGTGAAAGGCTTGCATGAGGCGGGCTGGATGGTGGAAAAACCGAAGGCCTCGATGTATATCTGGGCGCATATCCCGCAAGCCTACCGCCACCTGGGTTCGCTGGAATTTGCCAAGCTGCTGCTGCAAAAAGCGAAGGTGAGCGTGTCGCCCGGCATCGGCTTCGGCGAATACGGCGATGAATACGTGCGCTTCGCCCTGATCGAAAACGAGGCGCGCGTCCGGCAAGCCTTGCGCGGCATCAAGAATATGTTGCGTTCCGGCGACGCAAAAACGGAAACGGCAACGTAAAAGTTGCCGTATGGAATTGTCTGTTGCCCCTAATATCACTGCCGCGTATTTCTGACATCACGAATATAAAGTGGTTTTATATGCTGCAACGCGGCATCATTCATTTGTCTCCTCTATCTCCTCCAAGGAAATAGATTCAGCCCGCTCCCGCAGCGGGCTTTTTTTTGCCTATTTTTCCGTGCCGTCGTCCTTGACCTGTGTATCTTCCGTTCCATCGTTGAGGCCGTAGAACTTCACGCCCAGGTGGATGCGTTCGCGGCCCATGGCCACCCGGTGTTCGTTGCTGTCGCGCAGGGAATAGATGCAGCCGCAGTACTCTTGCTGGTAGAAATTTTCGCGCTTGCTGATCTCGATCATGCGGGCCGAGCCGCCACCCTTGCGCCAGTTGTATTCCCAGTACAGCAGTTCCGCATAATGGGCGGCCGCGCGCACGCCGCTGCCGTTGATCTGCTGCATGTCTTTCCAGCGCGAAATACCCAGCGAGCTGGTGATGACAGGGAAGCCGTGCTCGTGCGCATACAGGGCCGTGCGCTCGAAACGCATGTCGAAGCACATGGTGCAGCGGATGCCCCGCTCGGGCTCGTTTTCCATGCCCTTGGCGCGCGCGAACCAGTTGTCGCGGTCGTAATCGGCATCGATGAAGGGGATGCCGAATTTCTCCGCGAACCGGATGTTTTCATCCTTGCGCAGTTCGTATTCCTTCAGCGGGTGGATGTTCGGATTGTAGAAGAAGATAGTGAAATCGATGCCGGACGCCAGCATCGCCTCCATCACTTCGCCCGAACACGGCGCGCAGCACGAGTGCAGCAGCACCTTGTTCTTGCCTTCCGGCCAGGCCAGCCTGGCGCGTTTGAAATTGTCCTGCAAGGTGGCCAGGTCGGCCGCTGCCAGGGTGCTGTCGCTCATGTCGGGTGTGCTCATGGATGGGTTCACATGAGTATTAATAATGGATGAATGAAATTTTACCATTATTTTTCATGGATGGAAGCCACTATGATGTCTCCATACTTCACCAGGAGGAACTACCACCATGACCGTCACGACACACAATCTGGGCTATCCGCGCATCGGCGCCAAACGCGAACTGAAATTCGCCCTGGAAGATTACTGGAAGGGCGGCAGCACCTTGGCCGCGCTGGAAGGGCAAGGTGCCGAATTGCGCCAGCGCCACTGGCAAGACCAGGACGCGCTGGACCTGGCGCCCGTCGGCGACTTTTCCTTCTATGACCAGGTGCTGGACTTGAGCTTTACCGTCGGCAACCTGCCGCAGCGTGTGCGCCACTTGACTGGCGCGGCGCTCGATAACTATTTCCGCGTCGCCCGTGGCCGCTCGGCCAGCGACAGCGATTGCAGCTGCGTCCACGCCGGCGAAATGACGAAATGGTTCGATACCAATTACCATTACATCGTGCCGGAATTCGCGGCCGGCACGCAATTCAAGCTCGACAGCAGCCGCCTGTTGCAGCAACTGGCGCAGGCGCGCCAGCTGAATGTAAGGGCCAAGCCCGTGCTGATCGGTCCCGTCACCTATTTGTGGCTGGGCAAGGCCAAGGACGACTCCGACAAGCTGGCGCTGCTGCAAGGCTTGCTGCCCGTCTACGTGCAATTGCTGCAGGAACTGGCCGCGCAGGGCGTGGAGTGGGTGCAGATCGACGAGCCGATCCTCGTCACGGAACTGGGCGGCGCCTGGCAGCAGGCGCTCGTCATGGCCTACGCTGCCTTGAGCAAGGTCAACAGCATCAAACTGCTGCTGGCCACGTATTTCGGCAAGCTGCAAGACAACCTGGAACTGGCGTGCACGCTGCCCGTGCAGGGCTTGCACCTGGACGCCGTCAACGCCCGCGAGGAAGTCGAACATGTGATCGCCCAATTGCCAAGTTCCAGCGTCTTGTCGCTGGGCGTGGTAAATGGCCGCAATATCTGGAAGACGGACTTGAACGAGGTGCTGGCGTGGCTGGAACCCGTGCACGCCAGGCTGCAGTCGCGCCTGTGGATCGCGCCGTCGTGTTCCCTGCTGCACGTGCCCGTCGACCTGGACAGCGAACAAAAGCTCGATGCCGATATCCAATCCTGGCTGGCCTTTGCCCGTCAAAAGCTCGATGAAGTGCACACCATCGCCAGCGCCCTGAACCAGGGCCGCGCCTGCGTGCAAGCGGCGCTGGACGCGAATTTCGCCGCCGTGCAAGCGCGGCGCCAGTCGCCGCGCGTGCATAATCCTCAAGTCAAGGCGGCCGTGGCCCGCATCGACGCCAGCCTGGGCCAGCGCGCCAGCGGCTATGCCGCGCGCGCCGCCAAGCAAGCCGCGCTGCTGCAACTGCCGCTGTACCCGACGACGACCATCGGCTCGTTTCCGCAGACGGCGCCAATCCGCCAGGCCCGCAGCCAGTTCCGCAGCGGCCAGCTGGACGAGGCCAGCTATAAAAAACTGATGCGGGCGGAAATCGCCCATTGCGTCCAGGAACAGGAGGCGCTGGGCCTGGATGTCTTCGTGCACGGCGAAGCGGAACGCAATGACATGGTGGAATACTTCGGCGAACAGCTCGATGGCTACGCCTTCAGCCAGTTCGGCTGGGTGCAGTCCTACGGTTCGCGCTGCGTGAAACCGCCTATCCTGTTCGGCGACATCAGCCGCCCGCGCGCCATGACGGTCGAATGGAGCACCTATGCCCAGTCGCTGACGGACAAGCCGATGAAAGGCATGCTGACGGGGCCCGTCACCATCCTGAACTGGTCCTTCGTGCGCGACGACCAGCCCCGTTCCGTGTCGTGCCACCAGCTGGCGCTGGCCATGCGCGCCGAGGTGCAGGACCTGGAACAGGCCGGCATCCGCGTGATACAGATCGATGAAGCGGCATTGCGCGAGGGCTTGCCGCTGCGCAAATCGCAATGGGCGGAGTATCTGCGCTGGGCCGTCGAATCGTTCCGCATCACGGCCAATGGCGTGGCCGATGAAACGCAGATCCACACGCACATGTGCTATTCGGAATTCAACGATATCATCGCGCAGATCGCCGACATGGATGCGGACGTCATCACGATCGAAACGTCGCGCTCCGACATGGAATTGCTGGACGCATTCGATGATTTTAACTACCCGAACGAAATCGGTCCCGGCGTCTACGATATCCACTCGCCCAACATTCCGAGCCAGGAACAGATGGTCAAGCTGATGCGCAAGGCGGCCGAACGCATCCCCGCGCACCGCCTGTGGGTCAACCCCGATTGCGGCCTCAAGACGCGCGGCTGGAAAGAAGTCATTCCCGCGCTGGCCAATATGGTGGCGGCGGCGAAAACCTTGCGCGGCGACAAGGTCTGAGGATGGCGGGGCAGGGGAGATCTGTTGAGATATAGCGGGATCGTATTTCTATCATCACAACATGCAATTGGATAATGATGCTGCGATGCGGCATCATTCACCTGTCTCCTCTATCTCCTCCAAGGAAATAGATTCAGCCCGCTTCCGTAGCGGGCTTTTTTTTGCCCGTTTCCATCGGCTTATCGCTTACCATACCTTCACGTAATCCTACCCTCCAGAAGGAAACCGCCCGATGATTTCTCTGCTACGCGCCGCCGGCATGCTCGCGCTGACGGTGCTTGGCGCCTGTTCGGCGGAAAAGCACCCGTTCGACCGCCATCTGGCCCAGTTGCGCCCGGTCACGGTCGCAGCGTTGCCCGACATGGGGTGGCCGGCCGGCACGGCGCTGTGTCCGCTGGGTCTTTATCAGAGCGAGCTGAGCGAATCGGCGCCTCAGGCAGACCGCGTCAACGCCTTCCTGAAGCAAAAGCAATTTCTCGGTGATGAAGGCCATTGGTCGCTCATCGTCGTCAAGCCGTTGCCGGCGGGGGACGCCGGTATCGAGCAACTGTTTTTCAAGCGTGCAGACTATGACGTGCTCAATGATCCGCAAGTCATCGCGCGAGATGTGGAGACCGTGCCGGCAGGGTTTGCGCCGCAGACTTGCGTAAGCGTGGAGCAAGCCCGCGTGCTGGTGACGCGCGAACAACGATCGCAGCGAAAACTCCTCATTTTTGGAACGGCTTAGGTCAGATATTGATGAAACATATTTCCATCATCACAACATGCAATTGGATTTATATGTTGCGATGCGGCATCATTGCACCTGTCTCCTCTACTTCCTCACAGGAATTAGATTCAGCCCGCTCCCGCAGCGGGCTTTTTTTTGCCCGTTTTTCATGCACAAAGCTGCGCACGCTTGCTTGCCATCATCGCCATCGTGTTGCTTTTGTGCATGCTAAACTGGGCCTTCCCCAGACCAAGGTTGCCTGATGCTTCAATTATTTCGCCACACGCTGGAGTCCACGCCCATCCTCGCCCTGTTTCTCGTCATCGGCGCCGGTTATGCGCTGGGGCGCATCAGCGTGTTCGGCTTTTCGCTGGGCGTGGGCGGCGTGCTGTTCGCGGGGCTGGCGCTGGGTGCGTTTGCCCCCGGTGCCGTGCCGCCGCCGATGGTCGGCTCCATCGGCTTGCTGCTGTTTCTGTATGGCATAGGCGTGCAGTATGGCGTGCAGTTTTTCGCCGGCTTGCGCGGCGCGGGGCAGAAACATAACCTGATTGCCTTTGCCGCCGTCATGGGCGGCCTGGCCGTGTCCGTCTGGGGCGGGCAGTGGATCGATATCTCGCTGCGCATGGCCAGCGGCGTGTTTGCCGGCGCCATGACCAGCACGGCCGCCCTGCAGGCGGCGCTGGAAGCGTCGCACGGCAATGGCGACGCGGCCGTCGGCTATGCCGTCGCGTATCCGTTCGGCGTCGTCGGCCCCATGCTGGGCCTGTACCTGGCGGGGCGCATATTAAAACCCGTGCTGACGCCGCCGCCGGCACCCATCGTCGTGTCCGAAATTACCATCGATGAAGCGAAATTGGCGGGGGCGGCCCTGTCCGAACTGGCCGATGGCCCCCTGGCGGGCGTGCAAGTGATCGGCGTGCGCCAGGGCCACCAAAACCGCTTGCCCGATCCGGGCCTCGTGCTCGGCGTGGGCGATGCGCTGATGGTGTCGGGCACGGTGGCGGGCGTGGAAGCGGCACGCACGGCGCTGGGCCACCTGGATCCGGGCCGCCTGATGAAGGACCGCAGCGCGTTCGATGGCACGGAAGTGTTCGTGTCGGACGCGGAAATCGTCGGCGTGCCCCTGGGAGAATTGAACTTGGGCAAGGATTTCCCCCTGCAGATCGCCTTCATACGCCGCGGCGACGCCATGATCCTGCCGCACCCGTTCCTGACCCTGGAATTCGGCGACAGGGTGATGGCCATTGCACCGGCGAAACATGCGGCCGACGTGCGCAAGCTGTTCGGCAATTCCATCACGGCCACGGCCGAGTTCAGCTATGTCTCGCTGGGCATGGGCATGGTATTGGGTGTATTGCTGGGCCTGGTGCCTATCCCCTTGCCGTGGATCGGTTCGTTCAGCCTGGGCCTGGCGGGCGGCCCGCTGGTGATGGCGCTGATCCTGGGGCGCCTGGGCAGGGTCGGCAAGATCAGCTGGCGCTTGCCGCTGTCGGCCAACCTGGTGATGCGCAACTATGGCTTGACGATTTTCCTCGCCTCAGTCGGCATGGCGTCCGGCTTGCCCTTCGTGCAGCAGGTGGGCGCCGATGGCTTGCCCATGCTGGCGCTGGGGGCCGTGACGGTGCTGGTGGTGGTGGCATTGGTGGTGATCCTGGGCAAGGTCTTCCTGCGCCTGCCGTTTCCCGAGCTGCTGGGCATCGCGGCCGGCGCCACGGGCAACCCGGCCGTGCTGGTGTTCGCCAACCGCCTGGCCAAGTCCGACCGCCCGAACCTGGGCTACGCCATGATTTTCCCCAGCATGACCATCGTCAAGATCGTGGCCGTGCAAGTGCTGCTGCATCTGTACGGGTGATGGCGGCCAGCGTCAATCGCTTGCAGGGCGAAGTTGCTTGTTGGCCTCAATAAAACGGATGCCAAAAGACAGCAGCAAGGCAGCTGCGGCGCATCCTGCGGCAAGCCAGAGGTTGGCTGAGAGGCCCAGCCTGTCCACGGCCTGGCCACCGGTCCACGCCCCGAGCGCAATGCCGATATTGAAGACGCCCACATACAGCGCGGCGACGATCTCCACGGCTCCGGGCGCCGCCTTCATCATCAAGGTCATCAGGCCGACCGATACGCCACCGTAGGCCAAACCCCAGGCCAGCAACACCACGCCGCCACCGATGCCGGAATCGCCGACAGCCAGGAACAGCAGCGGCGTGAGCAGAAGGCCGCCCGAGATGGCGATGATGGTAGTCGCCGTGCGCCGCACGGCAACCACGCCCACCAGGAAGTTTCCAATGATGCCCGCGCAGCCATAGGCAAACAGCAGTGCGCCCAGCCATTGCGCATCAAACCCCGAAATCGACAGCAGTAGCGGGCGCACGAAGGTAAAGGCCATGAAATGGCTACTCACCAGCAACAGAGTCAGAAGCAGCCCCGCTTGCAACTGCCTGTTGCGCAGCTGTTTGCCGAATTGGCGCCAGGTCGCCGCACCGGCCGCGGGCAGTGCGGGAATGACAGCCAGATGCAGCGCCAGTACCAGGCTACTGAACAGCGCCATGACGCCGAAGGCCCAGCGCCATCCCGCAACGTCGCCGATTTGTGCGCCTAGCGGCACGCCCAGCACGGAAGCTGCCGCCACGCCACCGAAGATGATTGACGTTGCCAGGCCGGTCGAGTGGGCAGGAACCAGGCGGGAAGCGAGGCCGCCGGCGATGGCCCAGATGCCACCCATGCAAAAACCGACGAGCACACGGGCAGCCAGCATCCACGCCATATTCTGCGCCAGGGCCGAGGCAATGTTCGCGATCACCAACAGACTCAGCAAACCACAGAGAATCATGTGCCGGTCCAGGCTGCCCGATGCGACCACGACCAGCGGCGCAAACAAGGCCGCCAGCAATGCTGGCAGCGAGATCATCAGGCCGGCGGTTCCCGTGGAGGTGTGCAGCGTGTCTGCAATCGGCGTCAACAGGCCGACCGGGAGCATTTCCGTCGTCACGACCGAAAAGGTGGCCATGCCGACCGCGCCGACCGCCAGCCATGGGTGGCGGACAGCGGTTTCTGTGGCAACGTGGGGAGACGTACTCATGGTTCATATCCTTCATGTGATCATTCGATAAGCGGCGCATGCCCTGCTTGCAATGGAGATACGTCGCAGTGATAATACATACATCGCGTATGAATAGTATATATTCATACGCACTGTATGTAAATAATCATACGCTACGTATGTAAGGAGCAAGCAATGGTTCGCCGCACCCGTGTGGAAATGGAAGAAACCCGTGCATCGTTGCTGGCCACGGCCCGCAAAGTGTTTAGCGAGCGCGGCTATGCCGACACATCGATGGACGACCTCACCGCGCAGGCAGGGCTGACGCGTGGCGCCCTGTATCATCACTTCGGCGACAAGAAGGGCTTGCTGCTGGCCGTGGTGGAGCAGCTCGACGCGGAAATGGATGGCCGCCTGCAAGCCATCTCCGACAGCGCCGCAGACTCGTGGGAAGGCTTTCGCCAGCGCTGCCGTGCCTATCTGGAGATGGCCCTGGAGCCGGAAATTCAGCGCATCGTTTTACGCGATGCCAGGGCGGTTTTAGGCGGCGCCTCACCGGATTCGCAGCGCCATTGCCTCGAGTCGATGCAAAAGCTTATCCAGCAGCTGATTCAGCAAGGCATCGTGGTTGACGCTTGCCCACAGGCATTGGCTTCGTTGATCTACGGCAGCCTGGCAGAAGCGGCGTTCTGGATCGCAGACGGTGACGAAGGCAATGCGCGCCTGATAAAAGGAGTGGCGGCGTTGGAATTGCTGCTGCGGGGGATGTTGCTTCAAAGGTAATTGTGTACAGTGGCAATCTCGCCAGAAGCGGACACGTCTGGAGACGTGGATGACGATATTGAGCAGGGTTGGACTTATATAGACATGGAGGAAAAATATGCAAGTCAAGCGTATCGTTGCAAATTTCCCGGCGTCGGATCCGGGCCTGGCGCGGACTTTTTACGAGGACGTGCTGGGTCTGAGCCTGTTGATGGACCATGGCTGGATCATGACGTATGGTTCGCAAAGCGAGATGAGCGTGCAAGTGAGCTTCGCGACGCAAGGCGGCTCGAACACCGCTGTGCCCGACCTTTCCATAGAAGTCGATGACGTGGATGCCGCATTGTCACGCATGCGTGGAGCAGGGTTTCCCATTGAATATGGTCCTGCCGATGAACCTTGGGGTGTCAGGCGGTTTTTCGTGCGCGACCCTTTCGGCAAGCTCATTAATATCCTGTCGCACATATAGGCGAAGTGCCTGCGGCAGCAGGCAGTCAATTCCGCCCGCTTCCCTTGCGCGCCAGCCTTTGTAAAACCCCTGGCGCCGCTCCCAATCTGTTGTACAATCCTTGAGAACGGTCGTGCTTTTTTGTGCGCTGAGCTTCCTTGCGTGCAGTCATCACGGCAACCGATAAGAACAAGGAGACAGACATGGACCTGCATTACACGGCCGGGGAGACGGCGTTCCGCGACACGGTGCGCGCCTTCCTCGACACCCATTTGCCGGCGGACCTGCAGCGCAAGGTGCGCCAGCATCTGCGCCTGAACCGCGACGATTACGTGCGCTGGCACAAGATTGTCGCAAAGCAAGGCTGGGCCGCGCCGGCCTGGCCCGTCGAACATGGCGGCACGGGCTGGACGGCCGTGCAGCGCCACATCTGGGAAGACGAGTGCGCGCGCGCCGCCACGCCGCCCATCCTGCCCTTCGGCGTCAACATGGTGGCGCCCGTCATCATGGCCTTCGCCAACGCCGAACAAAAAGCCTATTATCTGCCGCGCATCTTGAACTGTGACGACTGGTGGTGTCAGGGCTACTCCGAGCCGGGCGCCGGTTCCGACCTCGCTTCCCTGAAAACCACGGCCCAGCGCGATGGCGACCATTACATCGTCAACGGCCAGAAAACCTGGACGACCCTGGGCCAGCACGCGGACATGATCTTTTGCCTGGTGCGCACGGATAGCACGGTGCGCAAGCAGGAAGGCATCAGTTTCCTGTTGATCGACATGAAAACGCCGGGCATCACCGTGCGTCCCATCATCATGCTCGATGAAGAACATGAAGTGAACGAAGTCTTCTTCGACAACGTGCGCGTGCCCGTCAGCAACCTGGTAGGACAGGAAAACAAGGGCTGGACCTACGCCAAGTATCTGCTGGGACATGAGCGCACGGGCATCGCCGCCGTCGGCCGCTCCAAGCGCGAATTGACTTTCCTCAAGCAGCTTGCCATGCAGCAAACCAAGCGCGGCGCGCCGCTGCTGCACGATCCCGCCTTCGCGGCCAAGGTCGCTACCCTGGAAATCGAATTGATGGCGCTGGAAATGACGGTCTTGCGCGTCATCAGCGATGAAGGCAAGGGGCCGGGACCGCAGGCATCGATGCTGAAGGTGCGCGGTTCGGAACTGCAGCAGCAACTGACGGAACTGATGGTGGAAGCCATCGGCCCGCAAGCCTTGCCCTTCGATCCCGCTTTCCTCGATGGCGGCGCGCCGCACAGTGCCGCCGGCGACGACCTGGCAGCGCCCTTGGCCGCGTATTACTTCAATTACCGCAAGACATCGATCTATGGCGGCTCGAATGAAATCCAGAAAAATATCATCACGCAGATGATCCTGGGCCTGTAAGCCAGAAGGAGACGACATGGACTTCCATTTTAATCAGGAACAGCAGCAATTCGCCGATGCGCTCCGGCGCTGGGTCGACAAGGATTACTCGTTTGAAACGCGCAAGCAGATCATCCACTCGGCCACGGGCGTCTCAAGCGCTGCCTGGGCCACCCTGGCGGAGCTGGGCATGACGGCCTTGCCGCTGCCGGCCGCGGCGGGCGGCTTCGACGGCACGGCCGTGGACATGCTGCTGGTGATGCAGGAACTGGGACGCGGCCTCGTGGTCGAACCGTATTTCGCCACCGTGCTGGGCGCGCGCTTCCTGACCCTGGCGGGCGGTCATGACGCCGTGCTGGAGCAGGTGGCCAGCGGCAGCCTGAAGCTCGCGTGTGCGCTGGGCGAACGCCAGTCGCGCCATGATCTGCATGACATCGCCACCACGGCAACCGCCAGCGGCGACGGTTTCGTGCTGGACGGCGAGAAAACCGTCGTCATCCACGGCGCGCAGGCGGATTCCCTGATCGTCTCGGCCCGCAGCGGCAGCGGCCAGGACGACACGGATGGCATTTCGCTGTTCCTCATACCTGTGGATGCACCGGGCGTGACCGTGCGCGACTGCCGCACCATCGACGGCCAGCGCGCCGCCACCGTCACCCTCGTGCAAGTGGTGCTGGGGCATGACACGCTGATCGGTCAGCCGGGGCAGGGCTGGGCCGTGCTGGACGCGGCCGTCGATTACGGCGCCGCCCTGCTGTGCGCGGAAGCCGTGGGCGCCATGGACGCCATCTTCGCCGCCACGCTCGAATATCTGAAGACGCGCCAGCAGTTCGGTGCGCCGATCGGCAAGTTCCAGGCCCTGCAGCACCGCATGGCCGACATGTTCATCCACCTGGAACAGGCGCGCTCGATGGCCATGCTGGCCGCCGCCAAGGCCGACAGTGTCGACGCGGCCGAGCGGCGCCGCACGGTCTCCGCCGCCAAGGCGAGGGTGGGCCTTGCCGCCACCTTTGTCGGTCAGCAAGCCGTGCAATTGCATGGCGGCATGGGCGTGACGGATGAATTGCCTGCCGCCCACCATTTCAAGCGCCTTTCCATGATCGCCCTGACCCTGGGCGACGTGGAGCACCATATCGAGCGCTTTATCGCCCAGCCGGGCTTTTTGCCGACGGAGACCGCATGACCGCATTGACCGGAATCAAACCCAAGCACTGGTATTTCGAAGATTTTACGCAAGGCCTGGAAATCGACCTGGGCCAGCGCCACGTGACGGAGCGGGAAATCATCGCCTTCGCCACGGATTTCGATCCGCAGCCGTTCCACGTCGACCATGCGGCCGCCGAAAAAACCATCTTCAAGGGCGTCATCGCCAGCGGCTGGCACACCTGCGGCATGATGATGCGCCTGGTGGTGGATAACCTGCTCAAGCACTCGTCCAGCATGGGCTCGCCCGGCCTGGACAGCATCCGCTGGCTCAAGCCCGTGCGCGCTGGCGACACCTTGCAGCTGACCTACCAGGTCAAGGAAGTGCGTCCATCCACGTCGAAGCCGGACCGCGGCATCGTCATTTCCGTGTGGAGCGTGCGCAACCAGCATGGCGAAGTGGTGACGACGGTGGAGGGCATGGGCATGTTCGGCCGCCGCCCGGCGGAGCCAGCGGAGCAACACCATGCGTGATATCGCCGGCATCGCCGGTTTCCAGGCCCTGGCGGGACAGCACGTGGCCGTTTCCGACTGGCTGACCATTACCCAGCAGCGCATCGACACCTTTGCCGACGCGACGGACGACCATCAGTGGATCCACGTCGACGCGGAGCGCTGCGCGCGCGAGTCGCCGTACGGCTGCACCGTGGCGCACGGCTTCTTGACGTTATCGTTGCTGCCGGCCATGCTGCAGGGTGCCTTGCACATGGCCGGCATCCGCATGGCCATCAATTATGGGCTCAACAAGGTGCGCTTCCCCGCGCCCGTACCCGTGAACAGCCGCCTGCGCGCGCGCCTCGACATCGTCTCCGTCGACGACTTGCCGGAAGGGGCGCAAGTCAACTGGGCCGTCACCATGGAGCGGGAAGGCGACACGAAACCCGTGTGCGTGGCGGAGTTTTTGATGCGGTGTTATCCCTGAGCAGCAAGTTGAACCCGCTTCGCCGGCCGGCCGGCAGTCGTGCGCTTCTGCGCGTGCGCCGGGTGTACGCTGGTGGCGCGCCGGCGTTTTCCGGCGAAGGAGGCGATGATGTCCAACAAGGCAAACAGTGGAAATAGCGGCGCTGGCAAGGGCGCCACGGGCAGCGGCAAGGCGGCCGCCGGGGGCAGCGGCGCTACGGGCAGAGGTCCTGGCCCGGGAAATGCGGGCGGCTGGCCCAGCACGACGGGACGGCCATCGGGGACCAATCGTTCCAATGCCGCGCCGGCAAGGAGCCGCTAGCCTGCTCACTCATCTTCCCTCACTCCTCTTCCGACGCGCAATACCTGTCCCGCCCCGTATGCTTGGCGCGGTACAGCAGGGCGTCGGCGGCGCGGATCAGGGTGCTGGGGTCCATGCCTTCCGTGGGCATGACGCTGGCCATGCCCAGGCTGACGGTGACGTGCGGGCCGACGCTCGATTTGGCGTGGGGAATGTCCAGCGCGCGCACTTCGTCGAGGATGCGCTGGGCCACCACTTCGGCGCCGTCGCGCGTTTCCTGCGGCAGCAGGATGATGAATTCCTCGCCGCCATAGCGCGCCAGCAGGTCGGGCGGGCGCACGGCGCAGCGGCGCAGGGCGGCGCTCACCTGCTGCAGGCACAGGTCGCCCGCCTGGTGGCCATACGTATCGTTGTAATCCTTGAAATGGTCGATATCGGCCATGATGATGGCCATCGGCACGCCGTCGCGCGCGCAGCGCCGCCATTCGCTGTCCATCGTGTCGTTGAAACTGCGCCGGTTGGCCACGCCCGTGAGCGAATCCGTCAGCGACAGTTCGCGCATGGCGTCGGCCTGCCGCTTGATGGTCAGCTGGCTGCGCACGCGGGCGCGCACGACGGCCGCGTTGAACGGTTTCGTGATGAAATCGACGGCGCCCGCTTCCAGCGCCCGCGTCTCGTCCTCGGGCTGGTTCAGGGCCGTGACGAAGATGACGGGGATGGCGCTCAGCAGGGCCGATTCGCGCAGCGCGCTGCACACGGCATAGCCATCCATGCCGGGCATGACGGCGTCGAGCAGGATCAGGTCCGGCAGTTGATTATGCGCAATTTCCAGCGCCTTCACACCGCTCAGGGCGAACAGCACGTCGTGCTCCTCGCGCAGCAGCTGGTGCAGGATCTGGATGTTTTCCATGGCGTCATCGACGATGAGGATGCGCCCGTTCATGGCAAGGTTGGTCCAGCTCACTTGTTTTCCTCTCGTTTCAGCTGATCGAGCACGAGTTTTTCCGCCTCGGCAAAATTCAGCGTTTCAATCGCATGTGCCATCGCCAGGGCCGCTTCCCGGTCTGACTGTTGCAGGGCGGGGTGCAGCGCGTGAAATTGCGCCAGCGCTTTCAGGTTGTTGTTGCGGATCAAGACCAGCAATTCGGCCAGGCCGGCGTGCAGGTCGACGGGCCCGCTGCCGGGCGCGGCCGCTGCCGGCTGGCTGCGCCGCAGGGGCGAAGGCAGGGTGCGCGCCGCTTCGATGACTTCGGCCATCGCCTGTTCCAGGCGGCCCAGCATGGCGGCCGTGGCGTGCGATTGCCCCGTTTTCAGCGTTTTCTCCGTCTCGGCGGCCAGGCTGGCGATCTGCGTGGCGCCCAGGTTGGCCGCCACGCCGCACACGCGGTGCAGCAGCTGCGCCGCCTGCTGCACCTGGCCGGCGGCCAGCAGGCGCCGCGTTTCCTCGACGGCATCGCCTTGCGAATTCTCAAAGCGCTTGAGCAGGGCCAGGAAGGCGCCATAGTCGCCGCCGAAGCGGTGCAGGGCCGCCGCCAGGTCGATGCCGGGCACCGTGGCGGGCAAGTCCAGCGTCCGCGCGACGGCATCGGCTGCCGGCACGGCGCTATCGCCCCCCAAGGGCGCCGGTACCAGCCGGGTCAGCGTCTGTATCATCTCGTCAACGTCGATGGGCTTGGCCACATGCGCATTCATGCCGCTGGCGATGGCGCGCAGGCGGTCTTCGTCCATGGCATTGGCCGTCATGGCGATGATGGGCAAGTCCGGCAAGCCCAGGGCGCGGATGGCCAGGGTGGCGTCGTAGCCGTTCATGACGGGCATCTGCAAGTCCATCAGCAGCACGTCCCAGGCGTCCGGCGTGCTGGTGAGCAAGTCGACGGCCAGTCGGCCGTTGGGGGCCACGGTCACGCGCGCGCCCGAGTGCAGCAGGATGTATTGCGCCACTTCCTGGTTGATTTCATTGTCTTCCACCAGCAGCACGCGCATGCCTGTGAGCAAACCCGACAAGGGACTGGACACGGGCAGCGCAGAAGGCGTGCTGCGGCCTTCACGCACGGCCGTCACGGCCGCCAGCAGGCGCGCCGGGGTGGCCGGCTTTGAAACGATGCCTGCCAGCATCAGGCTGTCGGCCAGGCGTTCGAGGTTTTCGCTATCCTGGTCGGCCACCAGCATGATCACGGGCGGCAGTACCAGGCGTTCGTCTGCGCGCGCCTCGGTGAGCATGGAAATGCCATCCATGCCGGGCATGGCCGCGTCGAGCAGCACCAGGTCCGCCGCCGGCCCGCCGCTGCTGTGGGCGCGCAGCAGGGCCAGGCCGGCCGCGCCGCTGTCGGCGCTGCGGCTGTGCCAGCCCTGCGCCGCGCACCAGTCTTCCAGCATGGCGCGCACGCTGGCGTTGTCGTCGATGATCAGCAGCGACTGGACCCTGGGCGCGCTCTTGCCGGGCGGCTCGGGCGGCGGCGCCACCTTGTCGAAGCGGCAGCGGAAGCGGAAGTCGGAGCCCTTGCCCAGCGTGCTTTTCACGCTGAGGGTGCCTCCCATCAATTCCACCATGCGCCGGCAGATGGCCAGCCCCAGTCCCGTGCCCCCATATTTGCGGCTGGTGCCGCTGTCGCCCTGGGAAAACGCGTCGAAGATGCGTTCCTGCTCGGCCGCACCGATGCCGATGCCCGTGTCGCGCACGGAAAACTCGAGGGTGGCGCTGTCCGCATCCTCGGCCACCTTGTCGATCGACAACACCACTTCGCCATGCGAGGTGAACTTGACGGCGTTGCCCATCAGGTTGATGAGGATTTGCTCCACGCGCAGGGCGTCGCCGATCAGCTCGTCCGGCACGCCGGGGGCGAGCACGAACACGGGCTCCACGCCGCGCGCCCAGGCGCTGCTGGCCAGCAACACGCCCACGCTGCCCAACATGCGTTCGAGCTGGAAGCGGCGCTGTTCCAGCACCATCTGTCCCGCCTCGATCTTGGAAAAATCGAGCACGTCATTGACGATATTGAGCAGCGACTGCGTCGCCATCTGGATCTTGCCCACATAGCTGCGCTCGCGCCGTTCCAGCGGCGACTCTTCCAGCAGGCGCGCCAGGCCGATGATGGCGTTCATCGGCGTGCGGATTTCATGGCTCATGTTGGCGACGAATTCGCTTTTCGCGACGCTGGCGGCCTCGGCCTTGTCGCGCGCGCGCACCATCTGCTCGTTGAGTTCATGCAGGCGCAATTCCGTGCGCTTGAGTTCGGAAACGTCCGAGGCCAGCACGAAGAAGCCGCGCACGCCGCCGCCGTCGTCGAAATCGGGGATGTAATTGGTCCACGTGTGGCACACCTGGCCGCCGGGATCGAGCAGGTCGCGCTCGAAGCTTTGCGGCCGGCCCGCCAGCACGCCCTCGACGTGGGGCGCATACACGTCGAACAGTTCCTGCCCCAGCAATTCGCTCATGTGGATGCCGGCCAGCTCGGCGCTGCTGCGGCCAAACCATTCGTTATAGAATTTATTTGCAAATCGGCAACGCAAATCGGCGCCCCAGTACGACACCATGCCGGGCAGGTTGTCGGTGACGGTGCGGATGAAGCGTTCGTTCTGTTCCAGGCGCCACGTGGTGGCGTGCAGCACCTCGGTGGCGCGCTTGCGTTCCGTGATGTCGATCGATACCCCCAGCACATGGCTGGCGCGCCCCGCATCGTCGCGCAAGACCACCTTGCGCGTGGTGAAGTGGCGCGTGGTGCCGTCGGCCGTATTGATCGCTTCCTGTTCGATTTCCACCATCTGCCCCGTGGCCAGCAGCTTGCGGTCGGCGCTGACGAAGGCGGACGCCTGCTGCGGCGGGAAGAAATCGTGGTCCGTCTTGCCCAGCAATTGCTCGCGCGAGCGCCCCAGGGTCAGTTCCGCGTGGCGGTTGACCATTTCAAAGCTCAGCTTGTCGGCGCGCTTGACGAAGACCATGGCCGGGATGTTTTCGATGATGGTGCCAAACAGGTGTTTCGAGCGGCGAAACTCCGCTTCGCTGCGCTTGCGCTCGCTAATGTCCAGCCACAGGCCCGATACGCCCAGCAATTGCTGTTCCGGGCCGAAGATCGGGTGGTACGAGACGATCCAGTGACTCAATTGCTCGCGCTGCTGGCCGCTATGGCCCTTCAATTCGATGTCGACGATGGGTTGTCCCGTCCCGAGCACCTGGCGCACGCAGCGTTCCACCTCCGCCCGCACGGCGTCGTCGAACAGCATGGCGCCCACGGGACGGCCCAGGTGCTGCGCCACGCTGGCCCCGTTGATGGCGGCCAGGTAGTGGTTGATCATGACAATGCGCAAGTCCAGGTCCACGAACAGCATGCCGATCGGCGCCGTCGCGTACACGGTTTCCAGCAGGCGCGTGGACTTCCCCAAGGCCAGCGTGCGTTCGGCCACCAGGCTTTCGAGCTGCGTGCGGTGACGCCGCAGGTCGCGCTCCAGCGCGCCCAGGGCGCTGGCCATGTCGGCCGATTCGCGGTCCGCGTGCCGGTTCGAGAGCAGGGGTTTGCCTTGCGCCAGCGCATGGATCTGCTGCGTCAGTTCCTGCAGGGTGCTGGCCAGGCGGCCGCCTACGCGCCAGGCCAGGGCGAAGCCGGCGCCCAGCAGCAGTGCCAGGATGAGGGAACCCGTGACTACCGAGCGCAGCAGGGCTTGCGCCACCGTGCTGGTGCGCATGGTGACGGCCACCGTCCAGGCGGCGTCCGGGGCGCGGCGAAAGCCCGTATACACGTCGATGCCTTCCAGCGTGGCATGGCGCAGCACGCCTTCGCGCGCCTGGCGTATCTGTTCCAGCAGGGGCGCCGCGCTGCGCTGGCCCACATAGCGCTGCGGCGCCAGCGTGCGCGCCACGTTGATGCCGTCGGCATTGATGATGGCCGCGCCCAGGTAGGCTGGCAGGTGCAGCTCGCGCAGCAGCACGGCCAGGTAGTCGGGCGGGTACAGGGCCGTCAGCACGTAGGCGCTACCCTGGCTGCGCGGCAAGGGCAGGTTCAGGGCCAGCTGCGGCAGGCTGTCGGGCGCCTTGGTCAGGCTGGTCAGCCGCGGCTTGCCGGAGTCGCGCGTGCGCTCCATGCTGGCGGCCCATTTTTGCGGCAGGGGAGGCGGCGCCTGGCTGGCGGGCAGGGTCGTATTGATCAGCTGGCGGCCCTTGGCGTCGGAGACGATGAAGGCGCTGACGGCCAGGCCAGGCTGCAGCAGGCCGGCGGCCAGGGCCCGCAGGGCGCCGATGTCGTCCGCTTGCAGGGCGGGCGAGCCGGCCAGGATGCGCGCGGCCATCTGGGCGCCGTTCAAGTCGCGTTCGACGGCGGCGGCCACTGCGCGCGCCGCCTGCGCCGTTTCGCTGACGACATGGTCGCGTTCGCGCGTGTAACTTTGCGCCACGAGCAGGAGAAACACGAGCGCCGTCGGAATGACCCAGGCGAGCACCAGCCATGAAATTCTTGAGCGTATCGAAGGCAAATCTTGCACCCGGAAAGCTCCCAGAATGGATGAGTCGACAGGCAGGCTCACGCTGGCGCTGGCTGACCTTGAATGAAAAGATGCTAGACGAAATTGATTCTTCTGACAAGCCTAGTTTCTGGAATGGAAAAAAGGTTGCGCAAGGCATACAGAGGAGGGGAACACCCATCCCGCCGTGGCGGCGGGATGGCAAGGCGGCTTTACGGTACTACGGTCAGCGCGTCGACATCGATTTCCGGGCTTTCCATGAAATCTTTCTCCACTTCGCCGCGGATTTCCACTTGGGTCTTGGCGTCGATCTTGCGGTTCATGAAGACCTTGTCGTCGATGTCCACGCGGATTTCCGCCGTGCCGTCGGAGAACGTGTATTTCTCCTTGCCCACTTTGCGCAGCAAATGGCCGCGCAGCACGACGGCCTGGTCGTCGACGGGATTTTTCAGGATGGCGGCCACGCTGCTGGGCGCGGCCGGGCCGGCCGTCGGGCCCACGTATTGGGCGTGCGCGCTGCCGGCCAGCAAGGCGCAGGCGGCCAGGGAGACGATGAGTTTGCGGTGCAGTGGCATGGTATTCCTTTGATAGTGACTGACGGCTCAGAAGAAGACGGCGGTGCGGGGGATGATAGCACCGGCATTGCCATAGGGCATGTTCGCCCGAACGCTGCCCGTGCTGGCCACGCCATCGTCGAGTTTGCTGTCTATCTGTTCCGCGTAACTCTCGGGCAGATTGTCGAAACGGATGCCGTTGCCGGCGCGCCCGCCCACTTCATCGTTGTACAGGTAGACGGCGCCGCCCTGGGCGCTGGTCATGAATTGCGAGGTGCCGTTGAACGAGCCGGTGATGAAGCCGCCCAGCGCCAGGTGCTGCGGCGCCAGGGTGAATTCGCGCGGCTGGCCGTCGCCGATCTGGCCGTCGCCATTGCCGTTGCCGGCCGAGTTCGGCACGTGCGTGGTGCCCTGGATATCGTCGCCGGGCAGGGCGCGGAACTTGTCCTGGTAGGCGTTGACGGCGGCCGTCAGCGCATTCGATTGCTGGATGATGTTTTTCACCTTGGCGCTGTCGATCAAGCCTTGCCCCTTGAGCACGCCGCCGAGCAGCAAGCCGATGATGACCAGGACGATGGCGATTTCTACGAGCGTAAAGCCTTGCTGGCGGCGTGGGGGCATGGGATTTCCTTGGAAAAAAAGTGCGACAACTTGGGTTGGCAGTTTACTGCATTTGATGCCGGGCGCGCAGGGCAGGGTCATGGCGTGGCCTTTGCTTTCTTCTTGGCAAGTTCGTCGAGCCGGCGCGCGAGGAAGGCCAGCTCGTGCGGATCGCTGATCTGGCCGCTGGCGAGCAGGCCGCCGATCACCAGGCGGGCGCTGTCGAGCTGGTCCATGTCTTCCAGGATGAACGCTTCCATCTCGCGCACCCAGGATGGCACTTGCGGCCCCGTCGCCAGCCGCCGCAGTTCACGCGCATACGACAGGGCCAGCGGCAGGTCGTGCAGCTGGTGCTTCGCCACCAGCGCCGCCTGCGCCATGGCGGGCCAGCGGCGCTGCGGGTCGGCCGCGAAGCTGGCGGCGACAAAGGCCAGCATGCGCCGCACGCGCAGCGGGTCGGCCACGCCCGCGTACACTTCGCTGGCGGCCACCAGCGCATACTGGCTGCGCGGATCGAGCGTTTGCGCCGTTTCCAGCCAGCCGGCCAGGCGGTCATAGTCGAGCTGGCGCCACGGCAGGCTGACGCCGGCCTGGTCTTCGAACGACTGCAGGTACAGCAGCATGGCTTTCGACATGGCCAGCGGCTCGCCCAGGCTGGCCAGGCGCGCCACGCCAGCCGGCGGCGCGGCGGGCAGGGGCCGCGCCTGCGCCGGCGCTTGCTGCTGCGCCAGGCGCCAGCCCAGCTGCAGCAGCAGGCATGCCGCCAGCAGCCAGCACAGGGGGCGCGGCACGCTGCTCCAGGGGCGCTGGGCGGCGGCCATCAGATGTTCCTGCGGTAAAAGTCGCACAGCGCGCAGCTGGCCAGCAAGGCCACGTAGATGCCGGTTTGCGCCGCCACATTGGCCAGGGCTGGCCAGTCGCCGGTGGCGTACAGCAGCCATTCCGTGCGCGCAAAGGCGTCCAGGCGGGGCAGCAGCAGGGCCAGCACGTCGATGGCGCCGGCCGTGGCCCGCTGCACCAGCGAGTCGCCCGCTTGCGGGCCGTGCGCCAGCAGTTGCAGGCTGCCCAGCATGCGCGCCAGCACGTAGAAACCGCTGGTGGCGGCCAGCGCCGGCAGGGCCTGCTGCAGGCTGGCCGCGCACAGCAGGCTGAAGGCGGTGACGATCCACAATTCGCCCAGCAGCGACAGCGCCCACAGCGCGCTTTGCGCGGGCGCGGCGAACAGCGCCATCAGCAGGCCGAACAGCACGGCGGGCACGGCTGCCAGGGCCCCGTAGCCCAGCAGTTTGCCCAGCAGGTAGGCGGCGCGCGGCATGGGCAGCGCCAGCAGCAGTTCCAGGCCCCGGTCGGCCGCTTCGCGCGCCATGCTGGTGATGATGAAGGTGGCGAGCAGGAAGACGCCGGCCAGGCGCAAGGCGGCCGCCAGCAACGCCGCCTGCACGGCGCCGCTTTCCGTCAGCGCCAGTTGCTGCAGGAAGCCGGCCAGGGCGGCGGCGCCGCAGGCGGCCAGCAGGAACAGCCACGGCAGGCGGCTGCGCAGCGCTTCGAGCAAGGTGTAGCGGGCGATGGTGGCGGCGGGCGAGAGCATGGACATCAGCGGGGCAGCCTTTGCGCGGCCACCATGCGGTTGAACAGGATGTTTGGCGACAGCCAGGCGACGATATCGTCGAACTCGCCGCCGGGCTGCTGCGGGCCGCTGGCGGCGCGGCTGATGACGGTGGTGGCGTTCGAGGCATTGTTGCGCTCGTCGACATTGTTGCCGAAAGGCACAGCCTGGCGCTGGCCCTGCACGCCCGTGGCGCCGAAACCGTTCTTGCCGTGCGACATGATCATGGCGGGGATGTCGTTCAAGGCCGTCGCCTGCAGCAGCGCGCCGCCATTGCGCGTGACGATGCTGATGTCGCGCGGCGTCGACAGGCTGAAAAGCTGGCCGCTGTCGCTGAAGGCCGGCGTCACGCTGTAGCGGAACAGATTGTTCCAGCTGTCGCCCTGGCGCAGCCCCAGGGTGGCCCAGGGCAGGAAACCGGCGCGCTTTTCGCCCGTGCAGCGGGTGCCGCGCCGGTCTTCCAGGCCGCTCATGGCGGAGATGGCGGGACAGGGCAGGTAGCCGTAGCGCAGCGCGTAGCCCGTCAGCGCTTCCTTCGCTTCATTCAGCGCCTGTTGCGTCTCGGCCACCTTGCGCTGTTCCAGTTGCACCGTCAAGGGCGTGACCAGGCCGCCTATCATCAGGCCCACGATGACGAGCACGATGGCGATCTCGATCAGGGAAAAGCCGCCCTGGCGGCGCGATGGATGCAGGAGGGGGCTCATGGCAGGTTGCGCGCGGCGCGCATGCGTTGGTACAGGGTGGGCAAGGTAATCCAGGTGAGCATGTCGTCGAAGGCGCCGCCGGGCAGCGCGGCATTGTCGGTGGCGGGGCGGGCGATGAAACTGCGGCTGGCGCGGTCGTTGGCGGCTTCGTCGACATTGCCGCGTGCCGTATTGATCTGCGTCACGCCGCTGGCGGCCGTGCCGTAGTGATTCTTGCCTTGCGAGAACAGCACGACGGGCAGGCATTCGACGCTGACGTCGCACAGTGCCTGGCCCGCGACGAAGGCGAATTCGCCGCGCGCGTCGCGCTCGAGCACGACCCGGTTGGCGACGGCGGAAAACGAGACGATGGGCGCGCGCGCCATTTCCGGCGTGACGCTGTAGCGCAGCAGCTTGCCCCAGGCGTCGCTGCCCGCCACGCCCAGCGCCACCCACGGCAGGAAGCCGCTGCAGGCGGCATCGTCGGCGCAGTCGGCGGCACGTTCGCGCCCGTCGAGGGCGGAGGCGGCCGGACGGGGCAGGCGGCCATTGACCGCCGCAAAGCCCAGCAAGGCTTCGCGCGCCTGCGCCAGGGTGTCCAGCGTGCGCTGCTGGCGTTCGGCCTCGCCCGTCTTGCGGCCAAAGGCGCTGATCAGGAGGCTGGCCGCGCCCAGGCCCAGCACGGCCACCAGCAGCAACAGGGCGGCGCCCCGCTGGCGACGAGGTTGCCAACGAGCTTGCCGATGAGGTTGACAATGAGCTTGCCGTAGCGTCATGGCGGTGTCTCCTGCACTTCGGTGACCGTGCCGCTGGCCGGGTCGTAGCGCTGGCCAGGTTTCAGCAGCACCGCCTGGCCATTCGACAGGCGCAGGGTCAGGGTGCCGGGCTTGTCGCGGGCAAGGCGGTTGTGCGGCTCGTTCTGCGCTTCCTGGTTCAGCCAGACGGTGGAGCGGCCGCTGCTGCGCTGCACCACGCCATTCAATTCCACGGGCGGCGCAGGCGGCGGCGGTGGCGGTGGCGTGGGGGCAGCCAGGGCGGGATCGGGTGGCGGCGGCCCGTAGCGCTGCGCATCGAGCTGGGCGCGCTGCTGGGGCGACAGGAACAAACGTCCCAGCTGCTGTGCCTGCGCCGTGAGTGCGGCGCCGGCCAGCAGCGCGCACAGGATGCGGGCGGACTTCATGGCCGCCCCTGCACGGGCACGCTGTTGACGGTCAGCCACAGCAGTTCGCATTCGGCGCCCAGGGTCGGCACCGCCTCGCCGCCGGCCGCGCCGTGGCGCTTGAGCGTGCAATCCTGCACTGCGAAATAGCCGGCCTGGCGCAAATCGTCAAACAGGTTCAGCAAGTCCATCTCGTGCAGCAAATCCATCTGCAGGCGCATGCGGCTGCCGCGCAGGTGATATTGCCCCATCACCATGGGCAATGGCACGGGCAGCGCTTGCTGCGGGCTGATGTCATAGCTGATCGGCAGCAATTTGCGCTGTTCCTGGCTGCGGCGGATGGCGTCGATCCAGGCCAGGCGGTTTTCTTCGCCGATCAGGCCGCGCTGGCGCAGGGCCAAAAATTGCGGTTCGTAGGCGCGGATTTCCTGCTTTTCCGCTTCCGCGTGGTTGAACAGGGTGGCCGCCGCCGCGCGCGTGTGCTGGGCCAGGTACAACTGTTGCGCTTCGCGCATGCGATAGGCGGCGGTTAGGCTCAGCAGCAGCAGGCTGGCCAGCAAGGTCAGCGCAAAGCACAGCAGGGCGGCGCGCACCAGGTGCAGTTCGCCAAGCCAGGCGGGCAGGGTGCGCATGGGCGTGCCTGCCCGCTGCATGCCGGGCAGGGGCGGCTGCTTCACGGGGCCGCTCATGGCTGCCACTCCAGCAAGAGGGTAAAGCGGGCCTGGCTGTCCTGCGCCGGCGCGGCGCTCTTGCCGGACAGGGCCGCGCTGGGACGCAGGTCGAGCGGCGTTTCCTCGATCGTCACCTGCATGCGCGGCTGGCGCGCCAGCGTTTGCGCGAAGGCCGTGATGGCGGCCAGGGCGGCGCGGTAGTCATTGTTCGGCATGGCCACGTCCGCTTCCAGGCGCAGCGCCTGCGGCGGCGCGACAGGGATGCCGGCCAGGGCGCTGCGGGGCGGCGCAGTCTGCGGCGGCGGCTGGCCGGCGGCCGCGCGCGCGGGCGCCTGGCCCGCGTGCCAGTGCAGCTGGCCCAGCGCGACCTGCGGCGCCTGGTCCAGCGCGGCGCTCAGCATGCCCAGCAGGCGACCCGGCTCCGGCGCCTGGCTGGCGATCATCTGGCCCAGGGTGACGGCCACTTTCATGTTCTGCGTCTTGGCCGGCGCCGGCGGCTGGGTCGACATGACGCTGCGGTAGCGTTCCTGGTAGGACGCCGTTTCCTGCGCCAGCCGCTGCGTGCTGGCCCCGTCGGCGATGCCGCCAAGCAAATTGATCACGCACCACAGGGCGGCCGACGCACCGATCAGGGCGCTGGCGCCGTACAGCGTCTTGCGCGCGCGCTGGAAGTGGTAATAGCGGGCCAGCGCGCCGGGCGGATAGTGGCTGGACGGCGGATGCTTGCCCAGCAAGGTCAGCAGCAATTCGTCGGCCAGCGCCGGCGTCTGGCGCAAGCCCACCCGTTCGCCGGCCAGCTGCAGGTCGATGAAGTGGTAAGCCACTTCGACGCCGTTGTCGCACAGCAGCTCGAGCTTGGCGATCTGCGCGGCCGGCGCCAGGATGACGGTATTCAGGACGTCGCCGCGCGCCAGCATGCGCGTACTGGTGAGAAATTGCCGTGTCTTTTCCGTTTCCAGCGCGATATTCACGGCCACGCCGTCGAGCGCGATGGTCGCCGTCTGGCGCGAAAAGCGCAGCTGCCCCTTTTCATAGTAACTTTGCCGCAAGCCGCCCGATTGCTGCGTCACCAGCAGCAAGTGTTCATGCGCGATCGACAGCTTTTTGACCAGCGCGATACTGAGCAGGCTGGTCGAATAGATGCCGGCCACGGGCACGCGCAAGTGTTCGAGCGCCTCCGTCCACGGTTGCAGCAAGGTGGGATTGGTGAGGGCGAAAAACAGTACCTGGTCGTCGTGGCGGCCCGTGCTTTCGCGCCCCAGCAGGGTGCTGCCCCGGTAGGGCGTGTCGCGGTGTAATTGCTGCTTGCGCCGCTCCAGCAGGGCGCGGCCCGCCTTGCCGCGCACGTGGGGCACGAGCTGATGCTGGAAATCTTCCTCGATCAAGTCCGTCAGCAGGTAGGCGGGCACGTCGAGCCTGCGCTCCTGCGGGTCTTCCAGCCACGCGGCGAAGCCGTCCAGCCCGGCCGCGCTGGCGGGGAAGGCCTGGCCGGGGCCCAGCACGCCGTGGTTCCAGTCGTAGGCGCACAGGGCGTCGCTGGTGAGGTAGAGTAATTGTTTGCGGAACACGGCGGCCTCAGGTTTTGATGGTGCTGATGGTGTCGTAGATCGGCCCCAGCACCGACAGCATGATCCAGCCCAGCAGCAAGCCCAGGATGACCGTCATGGCCGGTTCGATCATGGCTTGCACTTTCTCAATCAACTCCTTCACTTCGCGGTTGTAAAAGTAACTGACATTGCGCAAGGCCGTGTCCAGCGAACCCGTGGACTCGCCCACCTTCAGCATGCGGATCACCAGCGGCGGGAAGATGCCCGTGTGCTGGAAGGCGGCGGTGACGCCGTAACCTTCGCTGATCAGCTGCGCGGCGCGGCGCAGGCCGGCCGCCACCACCTGGTTGCCGGCGATGCCTTCGGACAGGCGGATGCATTCGAGGATGGTGATGCCGGAGGCATACATCAGGGCAAAAAACGTGGCGAAGCGGGCCAGGATGATCTTGTGCAGCACGGGACCGACCAGCCACAACCGCAGTTTCAAGCCATCCCAGGCGTAGCGGGCCGCCCCGCTGCGGCGGATGAGCGCGCGCAGCCCGAAAAACAGCAGCACGGGCAGGGCCAGCAGCAGATACCAGTAATCGATGAAGACATTCGACACGGCAATGAGCACGCGCGTGTGCAGCGGCAGCTCGCCGCCCATGTTGCGGATGAACGCCGTCAGCTGGGGCACCAGGTAAATCATCAGGAAAAACGTCACGGCCGCCACGACGATGGCGACGACGACGGGGTACATGACGATCTTGCGCGTCTGCGAAGCCAGCTCATCTTGCCATTTCAGGCTTTCCGACAGGTTCTTGAAGACGTCGGCGATCCGGCCGCTCTGTTCTCCCGCCAGTATCAGGCTGGTGAACGTGGCGTCGAAGATGTCGCCATGCTGGGCCAGCGCGCCCGAGAGGGGCAGGCCGCCCTCGATGCTTTCGATCAGATCCGTGACGACTTCGCGCAGGCGCGGGTGGTCCGTGCTTTCGCGCAAGTCGTTCAAGCCTTCCAGGATGGGCACGCCCGCGCCCGTCAACTGTTCCATGTGGAAACAGAAATTGATCAGGTCGCGGCGGTGGATGATGCGCTTGCCCAGCAGTACCAGGTACTGGCCCGTGATCTTGCAGTCGATCAAGTCGAGCTGCATGCGGTGCAGGCGCGCTTCCAGGTCCGGCACGTTGGCCGCCTCCATGCTGCCGGGAATCAGGGCGCCGGCCGCATCCATTGCGCGGTAGACATATTGCGCCATCAGGCCAGCCTTTCCGTCAGGTCGACCACGCGGCCCACTTCTTCCAGGGTGGTGACGCCTTCCAGCACGCGGCGCATGCCGTCGTCGACGATGCCCTTGAAGCCGGCCGCGCGCGCCGCGGCCTTGAGCTCGCGCAAACTGGCGCGGCGGGCCGTCAATTCATCGAGTTCGGCCGTCATCTTGAGGATTTCCATGATGGCCAGGCGGCCCTTGTAGCCCTGGTGCGCGCAGCGTTCGCAGCCGGCGGCGCGGCAGATGCTGACGGCGGGCGCTTCGGACGCAAGGCCCAGCAGGCGGCGCTCGATGGCATCGGCGATGACGGTTTCCTTGCAATGCGGACACAAACGGCGCACCAGGCGCTGCGCCACGATGCCGATGATGTTGCCGGCCATGATGTCGGGCAAGATGCCGATGTCGAGCAGGCGCGCCACGGACCCGATGGCCGAGCTCGTATGCAGGGTGGAATACACCTGGTGGCCCGTCATGGCGGCGGCAAACGCCATTTCCGCCGTTTCGCGGTCGCGGATCTCGCCCACGAGGATGATGTCGGGGTCTTGCCGCATCATCGAGCGGATGCCGTCGGCAAAGCCCAGCTTGACGGATTCGTTGACGGAGGTCTGGCGTATCATGCTCATCGGATACTCGACCGGGTCCTCCAGTGTCATGATGTTGACGCTTTCCGTATTGATATGGTTGAGTATCGAATACAGGGTGGTGGTCTTGCCGCTGCCCGTCGGGCCCGTCACGAGGATCACGCCGTCGGGGCGCGCGATCATGAGTTTCAACAAGTTCAATTCCGCCTCGGCCAGGCCCAGGGCGTCCAGCGGCACGATGCCCTTTTGCCGGTCCAGCACGCGCAGCACGACGTTTTCGCCATGCGTGGTGGGCTGCGCCGACGCGCGGAAGTCGATTTGCCGCCCGGAAAACTTGATGCTGATGCGCCCATCCTGCGGCGCGCGCGCCTCGGCGATATTCATGTTCGACATCACCTTCAGGCGCACGGCCATGGCCGGCCAGTACGATTTGTGCAGGCTGCGGATTTGCCGCAGGATGCCGTCGATGCGGTAGCGGATGCGCAGGAACGACTGTTCCGGCTCGAAATGGATGTCCGAGGCGCCGTTCTGCACGGCGTCGGCCAGCAGCGCATCGATCAGGCGCACCATGGGCTGGCTGTATTCGTCCGACGGCGAGGCCATGCTTTGATAGCTGACTTCGCCCGTCTCGATTTCGTGCAGGATGCCGTCGATCGACAGTTCGAAGCCATAGTACTGGTCGATGGCGCGCGAAATGTCCGATTCGTTGACGAGCACGGTGGAAATCGTGATGCCCTTGACCAGCATGGCGCTGATTTGATCGAGCGCAACGATGTTGCTCGTGTCGGCCATGGCCAGGATCAGGTTATCCGCCTGCCGCTCGTAGACGATGGGAAAGACGCGGTAGCGCTTGGCCACGTCCTTCGGTATCAGCTTTAATGCGATGGCGTCGACCACCAGGCTGGACAGGTCCGCGCTGACCTGTTTCAGGTTTTCGCTGAGCGCTTCGCGCACGGTGGCTTCCGTGACAAAACCCAGGGTGATCAGCAGCTTGCCCAGCGGTTCGCTGCTGCGCCGCTGCTCGATCAGGGCGATGCGCAGCTGGTCTTCGCTGATCACGCCTTTCTGGATCAGCAGCTTGCCGAGGGGAAGTTTTGCCTGTTCTGCCATGTGATGCTTATTCCTGACGGGGGGTGATGACGGCCGGCTCGGCCGGGGCCGCAGGGGCCGCCAGTTCGCGCAAGCGCGTTTGCACGACGGCCTGGTCGAAGGCGGCGGGCGTCGTTTGCGCCAGGGTCAAGGCGCGCTGGTAATACGTGGCGGCCAGCCGGGGCTGGTTCAGCCGGTCCAGGCCCACGGCCAGGTTGAAGGCATAGTCGGGGTTGCCGGGCGCGGCGCCGTAGGCGCGGAAAAATTGCTGCTGCGCTTCGTTCCAGCGGCGCTGCTTGGCGTACACATTGCCCAGTGCAAACAGTACGGGGGCGCTGTCGGGGTTGCGCGCCAGGATGGCTTTCAATTTTGCCTCGCTCTGCGCCACGTCGCCCTGGCGCAGCCCGATCAGGCCGGCCAGCGCCTCGCCATCGTCGGGATTGATTTCCAGCAAACGCACGTACAGGGCCGCCGCCTGCGCACCCTGGTTTTCGCGCAGGGCCACGGCCGCCAGGCCCAGCAGCGCGTCGCGGTTGGTGGCATCCTGCCGCAGCACCGTTTCATATTGCTGACGAGCAAGACCCAACTGGCCCCCGTTGAAGGCTTGATAGGCTTGCTGCACGTCGGGGTTGATTTGCGGCGCGGCCACGCTGCGCTGCACCTGGATCTGGCTGTTGTCGGGCGCGGCCACCGGTGGCAGGCTGGGCGCTGCGGGCGGCGCCATGTGCGCCAGCTGCGCCGCTACGGCGGCCTGGGCCGCCGCCTGTATCATCGCTTGCTGGTCCTGTGCTGACTCTGGCTGGCGCGCGTCGCGCGGGTTGTCGGGCGGCAGCGCCGCGGGCGTCATGGCGTCCGGCGGCGCGGCACCCGTCGCCGGCACCACCACGACGGGGCCTGCAACGCCGGCCGTGCCTGGGGCATCCGTCAGCGGCATGGGCACGCCGGGCAAGTTGGCGCCCGCGCCGGGGCTGGTGCTGGCGCGCCAGTACCAGTACGCCATGGAACCGACCACCAGCAGCAGGATCGCCAGCAGCACGGCCAGGCGCACGGTGACCGGGTCGACGCTGATGGGGCCCGTGGGGCCTTTCGGCGGCGGATTGCTGCGGCTGGCGCGTGGCCGGGCGGGCGGCGCTTCCGGACGGGCGCGCGGCGGCTCGGGGGGCGGGCCTGACTGCGCGCCTTGCTGCGACCCTGGCTGTGGCTCCGGCTGGGCGCCGCTGGACGCGGGCTGCGGCGCAGGCGCGTCCGCCAGCGGTTCCAGGCGCAAGGTGCTTGCCGGCTGCACGGGCGCTGGCGTTGGTGCGGGACGGGGCGGCAGGGCGTCGGCCGGCGCCAGTTCCAGCACCTGGTCGTAGGCTTCGGACGGCTTTTCCAGTTCTTCGTCGGAAAGGCTGTTCTGCTTGGCGCGCTCGGCTTTCTTGAGCGCCTGCATCAGCAAGCTCATGGGAAGTCTCCCTGCAAGCGCGCCTGCGGCCGGACGGGCGCCGCTGGCGGGCCATCCGTGTAGGGCTGGGTGTTGAGCGGCGCCTGGCCGGGCAGCAGGTAGCGGTAATCGCGGTAATCGCCCTCGACGCTGGCATCCTTGACGACGACGGGGCGCATGAAGATAACCAGCTCCGTCTTGCTGCTTGCCTCATTGCGGTAGGTAAACAGATTGCCCACCAAGGGCAGGCTGGACAGGCCCGGCACGCCATCCTTGGCATTGTCGATGGAGTCTTGCATCAGGCCGCCCATCACGGCGATCTGGCCATTGCCCACTTTCATGATCGATTCCAGCTCGCGCGCCTGGATCACGGGCACGCGGCTTTGCACGTTGGCCGTGGCCAGGGCCGGATTCGGGTCTTGCACGTAGCCGACGATGCGCGTGATGGTGGGGCGCACGTTGAGGGTCACTTCATCGCTGTCGGAAATCTGCGGCGTGACGCTCATGACGAAGCCGACGGGCACCGTTTCCAGCTTCGATTCATAGGTGGCCGGCGTGGTGATGGTGCCCGTCGAGCTGATCACGGCGGGCGTCACCTTGATGGTAAAGAAGACATTGTTGTCGACCACCTTCAGCATGGCCGTCTGGTTGTTCAGCACGCTGATCTTCGGACTGGACAGCACTTTCACCTTGCCGAACGATTCGAGCAGCTGGATGGTGGTGGAAAAGCTGTCCTTCAGATAATTGAGCAGGAAGATGCCGGGCGTGGCGTTCGGCGTGACGCCGCTGGACAGGCCCGCCGTGCCCACTTGGCCCTGGCGCAATTGCAGGCTGCCCGTCAGGCGCGACCAGTTGATGCCTTGCTGGTATTCATTGCTCAGGCGCACTTCGATGATGGTCGCCTCGATCAGCACTTGCCGCTTGGCACTGTGCAATACCGCGTCGAGGAATTCGGCGATCTTTTCATGCTGGCGCCCCGTGGCGCGCACGGCGATCAGGCCGCCCTCGACGTTGACGACGACGGACGAGGGGCTGCCCTTGTTGGCCAGTTTGAGCAGCGGCATGCCGTTCGCGTCCAGCGGCTGGCCGGGAGCCGCGTTCTGGCCGGGCGCCTGCTGTCCCGGCGCATTCTGGCTCCCGTTCGGGTTGCCATACTGCATCGGCGGCTGGGCGCCGTACTGGCCCGCCGCACCGGCGGCAGGGTAGGTGCCGGCCTGGTTCTGCTGCTGGCCTTGCTGTCCCTGCTGGCCTGGCATGCTCGTCAATTGCTGGTTCAGCTGCGCCAGCGGGTCCACCTGCACGTCGTTGAGCGTGGTCTCGCGCAGCAGGTCGCGGATATTCTTTTCCAGGCTGTACCAGAAATTATTTTCCGAACGATTCACGACGAGGGTGGTCGAATTGTTATTGCCGTTGCCGCCGCTGCCTTGCGTGCTGCCCACGGGGTTGCTGGCGTTGTTCGACCCGCCGCCCGCCGTGGAGATTTGCGTGGCGATATTCACGCTGCTGTTGGTGCTGCGCGCCATGTTGACGTAATCGACCTTGTAAGTGCGCCAGACGGGTGCGTCGGGCAGCACCGTCAGGTTCTTGCCATCGATTTCGTAGCGCATATCGACTTGCTTGCCGATACGCGCCAGCAATTGCGGCAGGGTCTGGTTCAGCGCATTCAGGGTGACGCTGCCTTCGATCTGCGGGTGGATGTCGATATTCATGCCCGCGTCGCGCGCCAGCGCAAACAGCAGCGATTGCACGGGCACCTTGTGTACGGTGACGCTGTAGGTTTCCACCTTGGGCGCGGGCAGGGGCGCGGCCAGCGCGCTGCTTTGCTGCACCGGTTCGGGAATGACGCCGGCGGCGACGGGCGCGGCATTGAGGTGGGCCGGCGACAGCGGCGTTTGATGCGTGGCGCAGCCGGCCAGCATGGTGCTGCAGGCGAGGGCGACCCATGAGGTCAGCACAGGAATAGGGTGTTGAGTCATGAAAAGTTCGCCCTTGAAGTCGTGTTGTGCTTTTGTAATTTTACCCAGCATGATCGCTTAAAAGCAATCGGCTGTGCAGGCTTGGGAGGCAATATGCTGAAATAAAGTCAGGGGGCGCCACGCCCCGGTTTTTCCGGTGTCAGGGCTTTTATTTCTGTGCGGATACTGTCTATGTCGCTCAGCAATATTTTCTGCGGCGACGCCGGGGCCAGCCTGGCCCACAAGGCTTCGGCGCTGGCTTGGTCGGCAAAGCTGCCATAGACGATGAGCAGGCGCGCGGTGGAGGTCGCGGGCGGCGTATTTGCGGGCGCGGACGTGGTTGCGGGCATGGCGCCAGGCAGGCGAAACACGTGGAGGTCGTGCAGGCCGGTGGCTTGCTGCGCCTGCCGCAGGAAGGTTTCCGCCGCAACTGTCTCGGTGGCGGGCAGGCTGGCGATGTGCAGCACCAGTTGCCGCGGCCCTTGTCGCGCCAGCCAGTCGCGCGATTCGGCCAGCTTGCTGTCGAGCAGCGTCGACGGGGCGGGCTGCGGTGCGCGCACAAGCGCTGCCTTGAGCGTGCCTGAGGCCGCGTCGGCGGGCGCGGCGGAGCGTGCCTGGGATGCCTGGCTTGCCGGCGTCGCCATGCTGGCTGTCGCCGCTGTCCGATCCTCGCTGCCTGCCTGCCATTGCCACAGCAGAGCAAAGGCCAGCAACAGCATCAGCGCGCTCAAGGCGCCTGCCAGCAGCTTGCCCGCATGCCAGGGCGGGCGGTAAAAGGGGCTGTCCGCGATGGCCAGGCGCACGTGGCGCGCGCTGATTTCCTGCGCATCGTCCGCAAACGCGGCCAGCAAGGCTTTGTCGGCCAGGATATTGATCCTGCGCACGATGCCCTGCGCCGCGCGCGCCAGCCGGCGCTGTGCGGCCGGCGTGAAAACGAGCGGCGCCTGGCGGCCGGCGGCGGCCAGGCGGCATGCCAGATAGTCGTCCAGCAAGGCTGGCGGCAGGCGCGGCACGCTGAAACTGTGGGTGATGCGTTCCTTCAACTGGCGGAACTGGGGCAAGTCCAGGGTGTGCTGCAATTCCGGCTGGCCAAACAGAACGATCTGCAGCAGCTTGTGGCTGGCCGTTTCCAGGTTCGTCAGCAGGCGCAGCGCTTCCAAGGTGGCGCCCGGCATCGCTTGCGCTTCTTCGGCCAGCAACACCACCTGGCGTCCCGCCGCATGCCTGGCGATCAGCTCGCCGTGCAGGGCGCGCAGCACGGCATCGGCGCGGCAGCCATCCAGTTCCAGGCCCAGTTCGACGGCGATGGCGTGCAAGACTTCGTCCGGTTCCAGGCGGGGATTGAGCAGGTACAGCACGTCGACCCGGGGCGGCAGGCGCTCGGCCAGCATGCGGCACAGCATGGTCTTGCCGCTGCCCACTTCGCCCGTCAGCTTGATGATGCCTTCGCCTTGCGTGACGGCATACAGCAGCGCAGCGAGCAGCTCGCCCCGCGTATTGCCCGTATAAAAGAAGGCCGGGTCCGGCGTGATGCCGAACGGCGCCGTGCGCAAGCCGAAATGGCGCAGATACATGCCGTGCGGCGAGGGCGCATACGGCCGTCCGGGCGGCGTGGCAGGCGGGACGTGCGTGTCGGCGTTCATGTCGCGATGCAATTGAGGAAAGCCTGTTCCAGGCTGGCGTCTTGCGCGCCGCCGTGACGCGCGCGGCATTCGGCGGGCGTGCCCGTAAACACGATGCGGCCCCCATGCAGGATGGCCATGCGGTCGCACAATTCTTCCACGTCGGCCAGCGCATGCGAGGTGAGCAGGGCGCCGCGGCCTTGCGCGCGCGCTTGCCGCAAGACTTGCTTGAATTGCGCGCGCGCCTTCGGGTCGAGTCCGCTCATCGGTTCATCGAGCACCAGGTGCGGCTTGCCTGATAGCAAGCATGCGGCCAGCCCCAGTTTCTGCATCATGCCTTTCGAATACTCGCGCGCGGGGCGCAGCAGGGCGTCCGGCGCCAGGTCCAGCGCGTCCAGGGTTTGCTGCAGCGCTTGCGCATCGGGGCGCACCTTGTGCAGGCGCGCCAGGTAGCGCAGGAAGTCGCCGCCCGTCAGGTAATACGGCGCCTGGAAGCGTTCCGGCAGAAACGACAGGGGCTGGCGCGCCGCGCCATGCCGGTACGGCTGGCCGAAGATGGCGATCTCGCCCCGCTCGGGCGTACAGAAGTCCAGCAGGCATTTCAGCAGGGAAGTCTTGCCCGCGCCATTCACTCCAACCAGGCCGAACAGTTCTCCCGCGCGCACCTGCAGGTCGACGCCGCGCAGCACGGCGCTGCCCGCCAGCTGCAGATGCACGTTGTGGAACTCGATGGCGCAAGCGTTCATAGTGGCAATGGTCGGCAGGCAAGACGGGGTACGAGCGCCATTATTGCCATGGGTGCCGGCGGGCGGCAAGTGTTTACTTGCTGAGTGTTGAAATGCGCAAAAATCAAATGATGGAATGTATTTTCTTTAAGAAACAACAGGTTCTGGAATAAAATACCCCCGCGCGCCGCTGGCGTGCATCGTCTGATGAATCTGTCGAGGAGCAAGCATGGCAAGGCCAGAGAAAGTCCGGCTCGGTGAAATTTTGGTGCAGCAGAAATTGCTGACGGAAGAACAGTTGGGCCAGGCCTTGACGGAACAGAAACGTTCGGGACGCAAGCTGGGCCGCGTTTTTGTCGAGCACGGCTTCGTCACGGAAGAGCAGATTTCGGGCGCCCTGGCGCGCCAGCTCGACATTCCCTACATCAACCTGAAGTTTTTCAACATCAACCCCGAACTGGTGCGGCTGCTGCCGGAAACCCAGGCGCGGCGCTTCCGCGCGCTGGTGCTGGAAGACCGCCGCGAGGGCTTGCTGGTCGGCATGTCCGATCCCACGGACCTGTTTGCGTACGATGAAATCTCGCGCCTGGTCAAGCGCCATATCGAGCTGGCCGTCGTCAACGAGACGGAAGTGCTGGCCGCCATCGACCGCATCTACCGCCGCACGGAAGACATTTCCACCCTGACGCGCGAGCTGGAGCAGGACCTGGGCGACGTTTCCGTCGACTTCGGCGCGCTGGCCGCCAATCCGGGCCTGGAAGAGGCGCCCATCGTCAAGCTGCTGCAATCCGTGTTCGAGGATGCCACCCAGGTGCGCGCCTCGGACATCCACATCGAGCCGCAGGAAGGCCGGCTGCAGATCCGCTTCCGCATCGACGGCGTGCTGCACCTGCAGACGGAAGCGGACAGCAAGATCGCCAGTTCGCTGGCGCTGCGCCTGAAACTGATGTCGGACCTCGATATTTCCGAGAAACGCTTGCCGCAGGATGGACGCTTCGCCATCCGCGTGAAAAACCAGCGCATCGACGTGCGTATTTCCACCATGCCGACGCAATACGGCGAATCGGTGGTGATGCGGCTCCTGAACCAGGGCGGCACGACCTTGCGCCTGGACGCCATCGGCATGCCGCCTGCGCTGGTGGCGCAATTTCGCGCCATCGTCAGCCGCCCGAACGGCCTCGTGCTGGTGACGGGGCCGACCGGCAGCGGCAAGACGACGACCTTGTACTGCGCCTTGTCCGAACTCAACTCCGTGGAAAAAAAGCTCATCACGGTGGAAGACCCCGTCGAGTACCGCTTGCCGGGCATTAACCAGGTGCAAGTAAACGACAAGATCGAGCTGAATTTCGCCAGGGTGCTGCGCTCGGCCCTGCGGCAAGATCCCGACATCGTGCTGGTGGGCGAGATGCGCGACCAGGAAACGGCGCAAATCGGCTTGCGCGCCGCCATGACGGGTCACTTGGTGCTGTCGACCCTGCATACGAACGACGCCATCAGCACGCCGCTGCGCCTGATGGACATGGGCGTGCCCCGCTACATGGTGGGCAGCTCGCTGCAAGCCGTGCTGGCGCAGCGCCTGGTGCGCGTGATCTGCGAAAGCTGCAGCACGCCATACGCGCCCACGCCGAACGAATACGAATGGCTGCGCCTGGAACTGGGCGAGCTGGTCGAACGCAACCAGTATTTCCACGGCAAGGGCTGTTCGCATTGCAACGGCATGGGTTACCGGGGCCGCACGGGCGTGTACGAATTGCTGGAAATCACGCGCGCCGTGGCCGATGCCGCCAACCATGCCGATCCTTCCCACTTCATGAAGGTGGCGACGGCGCAGATGGCGGGCGAAACCCTGCGCCGCCACGCCGTGCAGCTGGTGGTCCAGGGCCGCACGACGGTGATGGAAGCGATGCGCATCAGCAACCAGAGCGAGGATTGAGGTGCCGTTTTTCTCCTACAAGGCGCGCAGCGCCAGCGGCGAACTGTTGACCGGCGTCATGGAAGGCGCCGACAGCGGCGCCGTGGCCGACCAATTGATGGCGGGCGGCAGCACGCCCGTCGACATCAGCGCCACGAAACAGACGGTGACGAAGGCGGGCGCCAACCAACTGGGCTGGTGGGACAAGCTGACCGAGAAAAAGGTCACGCCCATGGACGTGCAATTGTTCAGCCGCCAACTGTACACGCTACTCAAGGCGGGCGTGCCCATCATGCGCGGCCTGGCCGGCTTGCAGGAGTCGGCCATCAGCCCCGCATTCGGGCGCATCATCAAGGATGTGCGCGAATCGCTGGACGCGGGCCGCGAACTGTCGGCCGCCATGGCGCGCCATCCCGCCATCTTCACGCCGTTCTACCTGTCGATGGTGCGCGTGGGCGAAATGACGGGGCGCCTCGATGAAGTGTTCCTGCGCCTGTTCGACCACCTGGAATTCGACCGCGACATGCGCGCGCGCGTGAAAACGGCGACGCGCTACCCGACCTTCGTCGTCTTCGCCATGCTGGCCGCCATGATCGTGGTCAACATCTTCGTCATTCCCCAGTTCGAGAAGGTGTTCGCCAGCTTCCATGCAGAACTGCCCCTGATGACGCGCATCCTGATCGGTATCTCGCGCTTTACGGTGACGTACTGGCCCATCCTGCTGATGCTGGGCGTGGGCGGCTTTTTCGGCTGGCGCGCCTGGCTGCGCACGAAAGAGGGTTTATATAAGTGGGACCGCGCCAAGCTGCGCCTGCCGATCGCCGGCAAGATCATCCTGAAGGGCACGATGGCCCGCTTCGCGCGTAGCTTCGCCCTGTCGAGTACGAGCGGCGTGCCCATCGTGCAGGCGCTGACGGTGGTGTCGCAAACGGTCGACAACACGTATCTGAGCGCGCGCGTGGAACAGATGCGCGACGGCGTCGAGCGGGGCGAGAGCATCTTGCGCACCTCGGTGGCGGCCGGCGTGTTCACGCCCGTGGTGCTGCAGATGATCGCCGTGGGCGAGGAATCCGGTTCGCTCGACGACCTGATGGACGAGATCGCGGACATGTACGAGCGCGAAGTCGATTACGAGCTGAAAACCCTGTCGGCGCAGATCGAGCCGATTTTGATCGTCTTCCTCGGCGCCATGGTGCTGGTGCTGGCGCTGGGCATCTTCCTGCCGATCTGGGACCTGGGCCGGGCGGCCCTGCACTGATGGCAAAACCGTTCCGCCAGCGCGGTTTCACCCTGTTCGAGCTGGCGGTGGTGGCGGGCGTGTTCGCCATCCTGACGGCCGTGTTCCTGAACCGGGTCAGCTATTACCAGCAGCAGGCGCAGCAGGTGGCCGTGGCGCAGATGCTGGGCGTGCTGCGCACCAGCTTGCGGGTGCAGGTGCTGCACCTGTACCTGGCGGATCGGCGCGACCAGTTGCCGGCGCTGGCGCGGCAAAACCCGTTCGACTGGCTGATGGATAAGCCGGCCAACTACCTGGGCGAGTTCGCGCAGCCGGAGCTTGAAAAATTGCCAGCGGGGAATTGGCTGTACGATAAAAAAGAACAAAAAATCATCTATTTGTTTAGTAATGGCAATATTTTTCCCAGTAAAAGGGTTGATTTAGTGAAATTTAAGGTAACCTTGCCACGTGCGGATGCCGATCTTGACAAGCTCGCCCAGGAACCCGATATCGTGGTGTGGCAATCGCCGGACCCGGCGGCAAACTGACGCGCTTCCTGGTCCGGTGCAGCGACGGTGTCATGGCGTTGGTTTTGAAGTTTTTTTATTTGATTTTGGAGAAAGCAAGAATGAACAAGTCTTTACGTAGTATGAAAAGCGGCGCCCAGGCAGGTTTTACCCTGATCGAATTGATCGTCGTCATCGTGATCCTCGGCATCCTGGCCGCCACGGCGATTCCTAAATTCATCGACATGTCGACCGAGGCGCGCGTGGCCAAGATGCAGGCGGCGGCGGGTGCCTTGAAGTCTGGTTCGGCCCTGTTCCACGCACAATGGTTGGTCAAGGGTTCGCCTGCGGACAGCGTTGCCATCACCATGGAAGGCACGGACGTCAAGGGCGTCAGCGGCTATCCGTCTATCGCTTCGCCTGGCATCGCCGCGGCGGCAGGTGGTCTGCTTGACTACGATACCACCACCACTGCTGCAACGGCGACCGTGTTGACTGTATTGCCTGACAGTAAACATCCAAATTGCAAGGTGACCTATACGGCTGCCGTGGCTGTCGCAGGCACCACACCGATCCAGCCGCCGGTGGTTGACGCGACGGCCCTGAACACGCCAGCCAACTGCAGTTAATACAGGCGTGCAGATGCCGTGCCGGCAAACCGGCACGGCCGCGCCATGTTTCCGCCCGCCCAACGCCAGGCTATGCCGGTTGGGCTTTTTTACGGGTATCTCCATTGTCCTTGCCATCGATCATCTTGCCGCAACGTCTGGCGCTACCGCGGGCTAGGCTGCAGTGCCGCCCACGCGGCTTCACCTTGATCGAGCTGGTGGCCGTGCTGGTGCTGGCGGGTTTGCTGGCGACCTTTGCCGTCAACCGGTTTTTCCAGCGCGACACTTTTGACGCGCGCGGTTTTGCCGACCAGGTGACGAATATCGTGCGCTACGGGCAAAAACTTGCGGTGGCGCAAAACCGTGCCGTGTTTGTGCGCATCGATGCCAACAGCGTGGCCCTGTGCTTCGATGCCGTTTGCAGCGCTGACCAGAAAGTGGTGCCGCCCGCGGGCAAGAACAGCGGCAGCAAGGAGACGCAGCAGTATTGCCTGGGGAGTAATTGGCTGTGCGAAGGCCGTCCGTCCGGCGTCAAGCTGTCCACCGATGTGACAGGTGAGCCCAGCTTTTATTTCGACGCGCTGGGCAAACCATATGCGCAGAACGATGTGTTCCCGGCGCCATCGGCTTTCCCGGCGCGGCTGAACATCAGCATCCTGGGTGACGGCACGGAGCGCGTCGTCACGGTCGAGGGGGAGACGGGCTATGTCCATTAGCCAGCGGCGCCAGCGTGAACGCGGCGTGACCCTGATCGAACTGGTGCTGTTCATCGTCATCGTCGGCCTGGCCTCGGCCGCCATCCTGGGCGTGATGAGCCTGACGACGCAACACAGCGCCGATCCGCAGCTGCGCAAGCAGGCGCTGGCGATTGCCGAAGGCATGCTGGAAGAAATCCAGCTGGCGCGGTTTACCTATTGCGATCCGCAAGACCCGGCCGCGGAAACGGCGACCAGCCCGGCCGGCTGCGCCATCCCGGAAGGGCCGGGGGAAGAGGCGAACGGCGCGGGGAGGCCGTTCGACAACGTCAACGATTACGTGAGCGCGTATGGCACGGCCAAGGAGTACACGACGGATGCCCAGGGTAATGCCTGGGCTGCCAGCCCCACCCAGAATTACACTGCCTTGGTGACGATCACCGAGCAAGCACTGAACAACCTGCCTGCGACGGAAAGCCTGCATATCCAGGTGGTCGTGCCGTATGCCGACCAGCAGATCGTGCTCGACGGCTATCGCGTGCGCTATGCGCCGAATAGTATCCCATGAGTATCCCATGAGAAATTTCTATAACGCCAGGCGCCGCCCGCGCGGCTTTACCCTCGTCGAGATGGTCATCGTGATCGTCATCACGGGCATCATCGGCGCCATGGTCGCCGTCTTCATCCGCGTGCCCGTGCAAGGCTATATCGACACCACCGCGCGCGCGGCGCTGGCCGACACGGCCGATACGGCGGCGCGCCGCCTGACGCGCGACGTGCGCCTGGCCCTGCCCAACAGCGTGCGCGTGGGCGGCAATGGCCTGTACCTGGAATTGCTGCTGACCAAGACGGGCGGGCGCTACCTGAGCGACAGCGACCCGGCCGGTCTGGGCAATGTGCTGAGCTTCGAGACCCCTCCCGCCCCCGGCGTTCCGGCGAGCTTCACCGTCGTCGGCGCCATGCCCGCCGATGCGCTGGGCACGCGCCAGGCGATCAGCGTGGGCGATCAGATCGTCGTCTACAACCTGGGCGGGGACGACGCGCCGAACAATGCGTATGCCTGCAGCGCGGCAAATGGCTGCAACCGTGCGCCCGTGACGGCAGTGTCCGGCACTGTCGTCACCTTGGGCAGCTATCCCTTCACGACGGCGCCCGCGCCGCTGCCATCGCCATCGAACCGTTTCCAGGTGGTATCGACGCCCGTTACCTATGCGTGCGATCTGGCGACCGGCACCCTGACCCGTTACGCGGGCTATGTCATCCAGGCTACCCAGCCGGTTGTGGAAAACACGGCGCCGCTGGAGGCGAAGAAGGGAGCACTGCTGGCGCGCCAGGTGACGGCTTGCCGTTTCAGCTATGGCATTTTGGCCAACGTGCAGCGGGGTCTGGTGAATATCGACCTGAGCCTGGGGGCGGCGAACAGCAATACGGGCGTGCTGCGCCTGGTGCAACAGGTACAGGCGAGGAATACGCCATGAGGCGCTTGCTACGCTATCGCGCCGGCCGCATGCGCGGTTTCAGCCTCGTCACGGCCATTTTCCTGCTGGTGGTGCTGGCCGCGCTGGCGGCCGTGATGGTGAATATCTCCACTTTCCAGCAGACGGAATCGGCCATGGACGTGCAGGGCGTGCGCGCCGAACAGGCCGCGCGCGCCGGTCTCGAATGGGGGCTGCAGCAGCAGATCAGCGCCGGCCTGACCGCCGGCGCGGCGTGCATCGGTCCGGCCGATTTCAACTTGCCGGCGGGCACGACGCTGTCGTCGTTCAGCGTCAGCGTGCAATGCAGCACGGCCAAGGGGCCCGGCACCTTGACCAGCTGGACCATTACGGCCACGGCGTGCAACCAGCCGGCTGCGGTCAAGCCGTTCTGTCCTAACGCGGGCAATAACGCCGATTACGTCCAGCGCCGCCTGCAAGCCGTGCTGTCGCAGTAAGGTCAACTGTATGAAAAAAAGATCGCTAATTTATTGTTTTTACACAATAAAGTTGGCTTCATGAATTAAAATTGGCTGGATGCATTAACTGCGCGACAAGATCGGGCAGGCACTTACACTGGATAGGTCGCATGGGTTTATTCGCAAGAGCAAGGAAGTATGAGGGTTGGCTGGCCACGGCGTTTGGCCGGGAAGGCGTCAGCGCTGTCGTTGTCGAACGTCCCGCCGACGGCATGCCGCGCGTGCTGGGCGCCAGTTACCAGGCGGCCGCGCGGCCGGCGCCGGCGGAGGTGCTGGAAAAACTGGGCAAGGACATGCAGGCGGCAGCGCGCCACTGCACCACCGTGCTGGCCGGCGGCGAGTACCAGTTGCTGTCGCTGGAAGCGCCTGCCGTGCCGCGCGAGGAACTGAAGACGGCCGTGGGCTGGCGCCTGAAGGACATGCTGGACTTTCCCCTGGCCGAAGCCACCATCGACGTGTTCGACATCCCCGGCGATCCGAACGGTACCCAGCGGGGCAGCAGCGTGTTTGCCGTCGCCGCGCGCAACAGCGCCGTGTCGCGGCGCCAGGCGCTGTACGCCGAATGCAAGATCGGCCTGTCCGTGATCGATATCCCCGAGATGGCGCAGCGCAATATCGCCACCTTGCTGGAAACGCCGGGACGCGGCATCGCCGTGCTGTATTTCGATGGCGACGGCGGCTTGCTGACCATGAGTTTCAATGGCGAGCTGTACCAGGCGCGCCGCATCGACGTGACCCTGACGCAATTGCAGTCGCCCGGCGCCAGCCAGTATTACGACCGCGTCACCCTGGAACTGCAGCGCTCGTTCGACCACTTCGACCGCCAGTTTCATTTCATTTCGCTGGCCCGCTTGATGCTGATGACGGGCGCGGCCGACGGCTTGCACGCCTATCTGGCCGACAACCTCTACATGCCGGTCGAGCAGCTGGACCTGGCCACGGTGCTGGACTTGTCGCAGGCCGCCGAATTGCGCGACCCCGCCATGCAGGCGCGCTACTTCCTGGCCATCGGCGCCGGCTTGCGCGAGGTTGGTCCGCATTCGGGCAAGCACGAAGGGAAGGGCGCATGAGCCAGCAGATCAATCTGTTCAATCCCCAGTTTGAACTGCAAAAACACCATATGTCGGCGCGCACGGCCGGCTTCGGCCTGGGCGGCCTGGCGCTGGCCCTGCTGGCCGTGGGCGTGTTGGCCCAGCAAGCCTTGAGCGGCCTGGAACGGCGCGAAGCGGGCGTCAAGGCGGCGCTGGCGCAAGGCGAGGCGAAGCGCGACCAGGCTTTGCGCGATTTTCCTCCACGCAAGAAAGATCCGGCCCTGGCGCAGGAACTGGCGGCCGTCGAGGCGCAACGTCAGCTGCTGCAGGATGCGTCGAACGTGCTGGAAAGCGGCAAGCTGGGCAATACCCTCGGCTATGCCGGCTATTTCCGCGCGCTGGCGCAGGCCAGGGTCGAGGGCGTATGGCTGACGGGCGTGGATATCGCCGGCGCCGGCAATGACTTCGGCTTGCAGGGCCGCGCCTTGCACGCGTCGCTGCTGCCCGCGTACATCACGCGCCTGGGCCAGCAGGAGGTGCTGAGAGGCAAGACCTTCGCCAGCCTCGACATTAGCCAGTCCGGGCAGCCGGCCGTGGCCGAGGGCAAGGCGCCTGGCCTGCCGTATGTCGCGTTCAGCCTGCAGTCGGCCGACCGCGCCGCCGGCCCGGCCGGGCCTGCCACGCCGCCGAAACCTGTTACGGAAGGAACACGCTGATGCTGCCCTTGCTGAAGAAATGGGCCGCCGCCTTCGACGCCCTCAGCCTGCGCGAGCGGCTGATGGTGTTCGGCGCCGGTGCGGCCGCCGTCCTGTTCGTGTTTTATTTCATGAGCTTCAATCCCCTGTTGGCGAAACGCGCCGCGCTGGAGGCGAGCATTGCGCAAAAACAAAGCCTCCTGAGCGCCACCGACAAGGAAATCGCGCTGACCATGCTGGCCCATGCCACCGATCCCGACCAGGAAGCGCGCACGCGCCTGGCGGCCTTGCAGGCGGAAACGGCGTCCCTGGCGCAGGCGCTGCGCGAGAAGCAGCATGGCCTGGTGGCGCCGGAGCGCATGGTCACCTTGCTCGAACACTTGCTGCGCCGGCACGCCGGACTGCGCGTGGTGTCGCTGAAAACCCTGCCCGCCAGCGCCGTGGGCGCGCGCCAGGCCGACAGCGCGAACGGCGATGCGGCGGCCAGGGCGCCAGCCCCGGCCCCCTTGCTGCACCAGCATGGCGTGGAAGTGGTGCTGCAAGGCAGTTATGCCGACATGGTGCAATACATGCAGGCGCTGCAAGCGATGCCGACGCGCGTCTTCTGGGGCGCCGCCCACCTCGACGCCGCCAGTTACCCGGGCGCCACCCTGACCCTGACCTTACATACCCTCAGCATGGACGATACATGGATCGCACTCTGACCCTGGGTTCCGCGCTGCTGGCGCCCTTCCTGATCCTGAGCCTGGCATCGCCGGGTGCGCAGGCGCAGGCGCTCGACGACCCGACGCGCCCGCCCGCGGCCCTGTGGGCGCCCGCCGACGCCGCGCCCGTCGTTGCGGCCCGGCCGCAGCTGCAATCGGTGCTCGTTTCCACCCAGCCGGGCGGACGCCGCCTGGCCGTCATCGATGGCCAGACGGTCAAGGTGGGCGGCAAGGTGGGCGACGCCGTGGTGGTGGAAATCCGCGACACGGCCGTATTGTTGCGGCGTGGCAAATCACTGGAAACCTTCAAGCTGTATCCCAGCAGCAAGACCGACAATAAGACCGATCGCAAGACCGACCGCAAGCAGGAGTAGAAGAAGTGGCCAAGCAACTCAATCAACACAAGGCGAGCATGTTCAAGATCAGTACGATGGCGGCTGTCATCAGCGTCAGCCTGGGCCTGGGCGGCTGCAACGTCGCGCCCGTCAAGCGCGACACCTATAATGCGATCACCGATGCCGTCAAGGGCGCGGCAGCCACCACGGCGCCAGCGGCCCAGCCGGACGCCGTGGAAGCGGCGCTGCTGCCGCCCGTGGCGGCCCTGGCCCAGCAATTGCCGAAGGCCCGCGCCGCGCTCGACGAGCGCTTCAACGTGGCGTTCAACAATGTGCCGGCGCGCCAGTTCTTCACTTCCATCGTGGCCGGCACGCGCTACAACATGCTGGTCCATCCCGACATCGGCGGCACGATTTCCGCCAATCTGAAGGACGTGACCCTGTTCCAGGCGCTCGACGCCGTGCGCGAACTGTATGGCTACGATTACAAGGTCGAGGGCACGCAGATCTACATCAAGCCCCTGACCATGCAGACGCGCTTGTTCCACGTCAATTACCTGACGGGCGCGCGCCGCGGCAGTTCCAACTTGCGCGTGTCGTCGACGTCGGTCGGTTCCGTGGGCTCGACCAACTCGGGCGGCTCCGGCAACAGCGGAAATGGCGGCAATAACAATCAGGGCAACAACAACGAGCAGAACCAGCAAACGAATGGCGGCCAGGGCGGCCGTACCCTGGACAGCAGCAACCTGACCACCTCGTCGACGGCCGATTTCTGGCCGGAACTGAAGGCGGCGCTGGAAGCCATCGTCGGCAGCAGCGACGGCGGCCGGCAAGTGGTGCTGAGCCCGCAATCGGGCGTGATCGTCATCCGCGCCATGCCGGAAGAGTTGCGCAATGTCGACATGTATTTGAAGGCCACGCAATTGTCCGTCGACCGCCAGGTGATCCTGGAAGCGAAAATCCTCGAAGTCGAACTCAACGACAACACGCAGACGGGCATCAACTGGGCCTCGTTCGCCTCGATCAAGAGCGGCCACACGAACCGCATCTCGACGGGCTTCATCCAGCCGGGCGGCACCCTGGCGCCGCTGCCCTTCAACGGCGGCCAGCCGCCCAACATGACGAATGGCAGCGGCTTGACGGCCAGCAGCGGCTTTGGCCTCAGCTCGGCGGCGACCTCGGCCGGTTCCATGTTCGGCCTGGCCTTCCAGACGGCCAATTTCGCGGCGATGATTTCCTTTCTGGAATCGCAAGGCTCCGTGCACGTGCTGTCGAGCCCGCGCATCGCCACCATGAACAACCAGAAGGCCGTGCTGAAGATTGGCACGGACGAGTTTTACGTGACGGGCGTGTCGACCACGACGAATACGACGGCCAGCGGCGCGACGACCAGCCCCAACGTGACCTTGCAGCCGTTCTTTTCCGGCGTGGTGCTGGACGTGACGCCGCAGATCGATGCGGATGGCAACATCATCCTGCACGTGCACCCATCCGTCAGCCAGGTGTCGACCATCAGCAAGGAAATCGACCTGGGCAGCGCCGGTTCCCTGAAACTGCCGCTGGCGGCATCGAGCACGTCGGAGATGGACAGCATGGTGCGCAGCCAGGACGGCCGCATCGTCGCCATCGGCGGCCTGATGCGCCAGGCCACGACGTCGGACCGCTCGCAAGTGCCGGGCGCGGGCGATATCCCCGTGCTTGGCGCGCTGTTCCGCAACACGGGGCAGGTGATCCAGAAGCGCGAGCTGGTGGTGCTGATCAAGCCGACCATCGTCGATGGCGCCAATAGCTGGAACGAGGACTTGCTCGATTCGGGCAAGCGCATCGAGGCGCTCGACCCGCGCCGTCCGTCGGAGCGGCGCTAAATGTACCAGGCCCATTTCGGCTTGCGCGAGGCGCCGTTCGGTCTCACGCCCGATACCAGTTTCTTCTTTAACGGCCCGCAGTCGCAAAAGGCGCTCAACACCTTGCTGGTGGCGGCGCGCAATGGCGAGGGCTTCATCAAGATCACTGGCGAAGTGGGCACCGGCAAGACTTTTCTTTGCCGCAAGTTCATGCAATCCTTGGGGCCGGACTTCGTCACGGCCTACATCCCGAATCCGAACTTGTCGCCCCGTTCGCTGATCCTGGCGCTGGCCGAGGACCTCGATGTCTTGCTGGAAAAGGATATTGAGCAGCATCAGTTGCTGCGCGCACTCAACTTGCGCCTGCTCAACCTGGCGGCGCAAGGCAAGCGCGTGCTGCTGTGCCTGGACGAAGCGCAGGCGATTCCCGTCGACAGCCTGGAAGCGCTGCGCCTGCTGACAAATCTGGAAACGGAAAAGCGCAAGCTGCTGCAGATCGTGCTGTTCGGCCAGCCGGAACTGGACGTCAAGCTGGCCCTGCCGGAAATCCGCCAGTTGGCGCAGCGCATCACCTTTCACTATCACCTGGGGCCCTTGTCGCGCGACGACGTGGATTTTTATGTGGCGCACCGCCTGCGCGTGGCTGGTTTCGACGGCGCGCGCCTGTTCAGCCGTGGCGGCGTGGCCAAGCTGTACAAGGCGTCCGGCGGCATCCCGCGCCTGATCAATATCATGGCGCACAAGGCGCTGATGGTGGCGTATGGCGAAGGGCGGCAGCAGGTCGGCGGCCGCCACGTGGCGCTGGCCGCCAGCGACACCCTGGCCAGCAAGCCGCACCGCTTTTGGCGCAGGCCGTGGCCATGGCTGGCCGGCGCCGGCGTGCTGGCCGCCGCCTGCGGCGCGAGCTGGACTTTATTGAACCGATGACGAAGATGAGCCTGTAGATGAGCCTGATTAACAAGATGTTGCAAGACCTCGATGCCCGCGGCACCCCCGATGGACGCGGCGACGCGGCCGGTATCCGCTCCGTGCCCGAACGCGAGCGTGGCGTCTCGCGCGCGCTGGTCTTCGGCGGCGCCGCAGGCTTGACGGCCGCCGCCATCGCCCTGGGCTGGGTCTACCTGAAGCGCCCGGCCGTGCCGCCCGTGCTGGTCAGCGTGGCCAGCACGCCGGTTCCAGTATCGGCACCGGCGCCTGTCGTCATTGCCCCCGCAACCGCACCCGCGCCCGCGCCCGTACCCGTCGTGGCGGCGGAACCCGAACCCGTATTTCAGGCCGAGGAAGCCACACCCGCGCCGGCCAAGCTGCGTGCCGCCGACATGCGCCGCATCACGCAACAAGCCGCCAAGCCTGCCGCTGCGCCCGTGGTGAAGACGGCTGCGTCCGCTGTGAGTGAACGTATCATTGACGGAAAACAAGTCACGCCGCAGCAGCGCGTGGAGAATGAATACCGGCGCGCGCTGGCCCAGTTGCAGGATGGCCGCGTCTCCGACGCCATGCTGGCCTTGCAGCAGACCCTGCAGCTGGATCCGCGCCACCAGGGCGCGCGCGAAACGCTGGTGCGGCTGCTGCTGGAAGCGCAGCGTCCCGACGAGGCGGCGCGCCAGTTACAGCTGAGTTTGGCGCTGGACCCGAAACAGCCGGCGCAAGCGATGATGCTGGCCCGTTTGCAGCTGGACAAGGCCAATGGCGGCGCGGCGGCCCTCGATACCCTCATGCGCAGCCTGCCGTACGCCGCCGACAACGGCGAATACCAGGCCTTCCTGGCCGGCGTGCTGCAGCGCGAGCAGCGCTACCGCGAAGCGGCCGAACACTACCAATTGGCCCTGCAGGCGGCGCCCGACAACAGCGTCTGGTGGATGGGCCTCGGCATCGCCTTGCAAGCCGACAACCACCCGGCCCAGGCGCGCCAGGCGTTCGAGCGGGCCAAGGGCTTGCAAACCCTGTCGCCCCAGCTGCAGGCGTTTGTCGAGCGCAAGCTGGTGCAGCTGACGGCGTCTGCGGCGAAATAACTTTTACCTCACTGAAAGAAACCAGCTTGAAGCCTGTGAATCTGCTCATCGTTCTTTGCTGCCTGGCCAACAGCGCCCTGGCCGCCCCCGCCAGCGCCCCCGCCAGCTACGTTCTTGAAAATACGGAAGTGCGCGACCTCCGCGCGCAAGCCTTGAAGCGCGATTACCAGCTGTATGTCGCCTTGCCCGATTCCTATCGACAGGGCAACAGGCGCTATCCGGTGCTGTTCGTCGTCGATGCCAATTATGCATTTCCCGTCGTGCGCAATATCGCGCAGCGCCTGAACAAGCATGCGGGGATGGAAGAAGTCATCGTGGTCGGCTTGTCGTACGCCAACGGCGATGGCGGCGTGTACAGCCGGCGCCGCGACTACACGCCCACCACGCCGCGCAAGCACGATTACCGCTCGGACATGCCGGGACGGCAGCCCGCGTTCGGCGAAGCGAAGGCGTATGGACAGTTCATCTCGGGCGAGGTGTTTCCCTTCATCGCCAGCAACTATCGCGTCAACATGCAGCGCAAGGTGTTCATCGGCCATTCCTACGGCAGCTTGCTGGGCCTGCAATTCCTGCTGACGGAACCGCGCACCTTCGAGCACTACATCCTCGGCAGCCCGTCGCTGTGGTACGACGCCGGCGTTATGTTCGACCGCGAACAGGCGTATGCGGCCAGCCACAAGGACTTGCCCGCGTCCGTGTTCTTCGGCATCGGCGGCCTGGAAAAGTTGGCGGCGGGCAAGAAGCGTTCGCGTTCGGAAGAGGACGCCGACATGGTGGCCGACTTGCGCGAATTCGATGGAAAGTTGACATCGCGCAAGTTCCCCGGCCTGAAGACGCGCTTGCGCGTCTTCGCGGATGAAGATCACGCGAGCGTGTTTCCTTTCGTGCTCACGCATGGATTGCGGGCGTACTTGACGTCTGCAAAATGAAGGGCGCTTACGGGCGCATCAATGTCGGCAGGATCAGCTTGGTCAGCAATTTTTCGCTGAGGCCATGGGCGTCGCGCACCTGGAAGTTGGTCGTGGTGATGACGACCACGGCATCGAGTTCCGGCAGGACGAGCACTTTATTGCCGCCGGAACCCGCCATGCCATAGCTTTGCACCGTGCGGCCATCGGCCGTGAACGGTTGCAGCCACCACAGGTAGCCGTAGTCCATGCCTTCGCGCGCGTTGGCGTGGGGCGCGATAGAGCGCTTGACCCATTCGGCCGGCATCACCTGCTTGCCATGCCAGCGCCCGCCGTCGAGGTAGAGCTGGCCAAGCTTCATCAGATCCACGCTGCGCAGCTGCAAGCCACCGCCCGTCATGGCGCTGCCCTTGGGCTGGAATTGCCATTTCACCTTGTCGATGCCAAGCGGCTTGAACAGGTTGGCGGCGGCGAAGTCCGGCACGCCCTGGCCGCTCACCTTTTCAAGCAGCGGTCCCAGCAGGGTTACGCCGGCCGTGCAATAGCTCCAGGCGCGGCCGTACGGCGATTGCTCGGGGCGGGGCTGCCATTCGGGAAAGCCGCGGATCGGCAGGTCCGCCACGAAGCGGCTCCAGTCTTCCACCAGATACATGCGCTCTTCGTTGCCGCGCGAATGCTGGTTGTCGTCGTCGCACTCGAGCAGTGAGCTCATGGTCAGGAAATCCTCGACCGTGATCTTGTCCTTGCGCGGGTCGGCATGGGCCAGCGGGCGCAGTTCCGGAAAGTAGGGCAGGACGGGGGTGTCGGCGCGCAAGAGCTTGCGCTCGATGGCCAGGCCGACCAGCATGCCGGCCACCGTCTTGCCCACGGAGCGCGTGTTGCGCAGGCTTTCGGCGCCGTCCTTGTCGAAGTAGTGTTCGTAAAGCAGCTTGCCATGCTGCGCCACCACGACGCTGGTGACCTGCTTGAAGTCGCCCGCTTCGATGGCGGTGGTGACGCCGTCCAGTTCGCCTGCGTGGACGCTGCTGCCGAAGGCGAGAAGAAGGGGGAGGTATCGCAACATGGTGTACTCCTGAGTTGGAAAAGTGCAGTCTAGTCTTGCAAATTGGGCATTGTCTTGGACGTTTGAAACATTTGGCGGCGATAGTTGCTGGGCGTCATACCGTAACGGGCCTGGAAGGCGCGCGTCATGTGGCTCTGGTCGGCAAAGCCCACGCTCAGCGCCACGTCGGCCATGCTCAGTTCCGGGCGGCGCAGCAAGCCGCTGGCCTGGTCGACGCGGCGCCAGCGCAGCAGGTCGCCCGGCGAACAGCCCCAGGCCTGGCGGAACACGCGGGCCAGGTGCACGGGATGCACGCCCAGGGCGGCGGCCACGTCGGCGATGCGCAGATGCGTGTCATTGGCCAGGTCCATCACGGCTTCATACGCCTGGTGGGCCCAGCCCGGCAGGGCGGGGCGCGCCTGCCGGGGCGCCTTGTGCAGGCTGGCCAGCATCTCCCACGCGCCCGCTTCGAGCAAGGCGCCGTCGCCGCCGCGGCCCACTTCGCGCGCGAGCCGGAACGCGGCCGCCGCGCTGGCCGTATCGCGCAACACGGTGGCGCACTCCTGGGCCGCATGCAATTCCTCGGCGCCCGACAGCAGGGCAGGGTCGAGCGATACCGTCATGAAGCTGCCCTTGCCATCGACGAAGCGGTCGCGGTGCGTCGTGCCGGCAGGATTGAAGACGAGGGTGGGCGAAGGCGCGCGCGGCGGGGCGTGCAGGGCGCTGGAAATATACGTGCCGGACAGAACGAAGACGAAGTGGGCATCGTCATGCCGGTGCGTTTCGACTTCATCTTCGCCACGCGTGGCCTTCAGACGGCGGATGTCGAAAATGCTGCCGCGCGCGCCGTGATGCACGTCGCCATAGAATTGGCCGGACTTGAACTGGAGTGGAGTGGTCATATCGGCATGGTATGTGCGGCCGCCCTGACGGGCGAGCGCGGGACGACGAATGGCGCCAGACGCAGGATGAACGGTCGATTCGGGGGAATGCACGGGATGTGGGACGGCGGCTCCGGCCGGTTTCGCGTGGCCGCTGGCAGGCGTGCAGGGGTGCCGGGGCGGGTATGTGTAAAATCAGTGCCAGCGTCCTCATGAACTCTCCGACCGCCGGAAGCGGTCATCGATAAGGTCAGGTGCAATGCGTACATTGAATGAATTACTGGATAGTGAAGACCCGGCGTTTCCGCTGATCCGGCAATGGGCCAGCGAGGCCGACATCCCGGTGGAATTGCTGCCGCCCTCGGCCGGCAGGGAAGATGTGCTGCTGAGCCTGCAGGTCACCACGCGTTTCCCCCTCGGCGCCATCGCCTATGAAACGGGCGGCATCCTGGTGGATGACGGCTGGCTGCGGATATTGGGCTCGGGACATGGCAAGCTGGAGCGGAACATTGCAACGTGGAACGAAGGAAAGGCCGAAGGCTTTCTGTTGGTGGCCGACGACGTGCTCGGCGGCTTTTTTGCCATCAACGGCGGCGCACTCGGGGCCGACCAGGGCAAGATGTATTACCTCGCGCCCGAGACGCTGGCATGGGAAGCGCTGGAGATCGGCTACACGGCGTTCGTCGAGTGGGCTTTTACTCGTCAGTTGCGGCAGTTTTACGGCCGGCAGCCCGGCGATGCGCAGGAGTTTGACGAATTGCCCGAATTGCCCTTGCCCGGCGACCTCTGCCTGAATTTTTATCCATTCCTGTGGACGCAAGAAGGTTCCCTCAAGACCAGTTTGCGGCGCGCCATTCCCGTGGAAGAGCAGTGGGCGCTCAACCTTGATCTGCAACAAAAGTTGCTGGACGCTCCTGCGGGCGCGAACTGAGGCATGGCTTGCGGGCGTCTTTGACGGCATCACCCTGCGCATCCCGGACCGGCGAAATGGCGTTTCAACCCCCGATTCAAGCGCTTTGTCGCAATGGCAGGCGCGAGAAAAGTGCAAGGGGATAGCATACGATGGGCTTTCTCGCGATGCGCCGCCCGCCAGCGAGTGTCCGATACTGCCGCAGCAGGCAACGGATGCTTTTCAATGACCTCGATCAGGATGAATACGCATGAAATTGACCCTTCCACATGTCCTTGCCACTTGTCTGCTGGGCGCCTTCGGTGCTATCGGCAGCGCGCACGCGGCTCCCGCCGATGCCGAACTGGTCGCCTTGGTGCAGCGCCATGCGCAGGCGCAGAGCAACTTTGATCAAGTGGCCTTGAACGCCATCACGGCGGAGAATTATGTGGAAATATCGCCGGTCGGCGAGGTGGACGGGCGTGCAAAAATGCTCGCCTTCTATGCGCCGGAGCAGAAGCGGCCGAGTCCCCAACTGCAGGTCGATGAACCGGTGGTGCGTCAGTTTGGCGATACGGCGCTCATCTCGGCGCGGCTGTCCTACCGTCTCAACCAGGACGGGGTAGCCCGCAATTTCGCCCTGCGCGCCGGCTATGTCGCTCGGCTTGTCGACAAGCAATGGCTGCTGGTCAGCGCACAGTACACGGGCATCCGCCCGCCGAAACCGTGAAGTGAGCCGTGGCTGGCGCCCGGCGTTGCCCGGCCAGCCTACAGCCGCGCCTCGTCGCCCCACACGTGCCGCATGCTGAAATGCATGCCGGCATCGTCTTCGTGCAGCGACGAAACGATGGCGAACTGGCTGTCGCCCGTGTCGCGCGGTGTCATCTGCGATAGCTCGGCGGCGGCCAGCGGCGCGCCCAGCGGGTCGCTGAGCGGATGCACGTGGCCGGCGCCCCGTTGCGTCACCACTCCCAGTTCGCCGCTGCGCAGGCGTACCAGGGTGCCGGGCGGATACTTGCCCAGCAGATTGACGAATTGCTCGCCCAGCAGCGGGTCGATGGGCACGCCCTGGTCGAGGAAGATGTGCTGCAGCGCCTGGTCGGGGACGATGGAGCGGCGGTAGTTGCGCGCAGAAACGCGGGCGCAATAGCGGTCGGCCAGGCCGATCAGCTTGGCATTTTGCAGGATTTCATCGGCCGTGCGCCCCTGCGGGTAGCCGCTGCCGTCGTCGTTTTCATGGTGCAAGAGTACACAGCTCAGCCATTCCTCGTCATCGACGCCGGCGCAGCGCAGCAATTCCGTGCTTTCCTGCGGATGCTGGCGCACGATGCGCATTTCGTCGTCGTTCAGGGGGCCGCGCCGGTCCTGGAAGCTGTCGTGGTGGCGCAGCATGCCCACGTTCATCGTCAGCGCGGCCGCGCCGATCAGCAGCAGTTCATCGTGCGACTTGTGCATGCCGCGGCCCACCAGCATGGCCAGCAAGGCTGTTTCGATGCAGTGGCGCACGGCGTAGCTGCCGGCGATCTGGTTGAGCAGAATGCTGGCCAGGGCGATATCGGCATCGTGTTCGAGCGCGCGCAGCAGTTCGCGGGCGATGTCGCGCACGTCGCGCTCGGCATTGCTTTCGCTGCGCAAGTCCAGCAGCAGCCGTTCCAGGCGCTGCGCCGCCTCATTGAGCAAGCGCAAGACGGATGGCTGGTCCGGCGCGCCCACGTACAGGCCCAGCTGCAGCAAACGGCCCAGCTGCGTGCCATCCGTGATGATCTGCCCCTTGCGCAGTTGCGGGCCGGCACTATGGTCAGCCAAAAACAGATCCCAGGGCAGGGGTTCGCCGGGAACCAGGTCGGCCGGGCCGATGCGACGCTGTACCATCTGTCATCCTTTGCCCCGCCGCAGCGAAGCCATGTTCAGTGCTCGGTTATATGCTGCGCAGGCGCTCCAGCGCCAGGCGCAAGGTCTCGTCTTTCTTGGCAAAGCAGAAGCGCACGATGCCCGACTCCTTGCCCTGCACGTAAAACGCGGAGACGGGAATGGCCGCCACCTTGATTTCCGTCGTCAGCCATTCGGCGAACTGCGCTTCGGTCTCTTGCGAAATCGCATCGTAGCGCACGCACTGGAAATACGTGCCGTCGGCCGGCAGCAGGGTAAAGCGGCTGCCCGCCAGGCCGTCGCGGAACAGGTCGCGCTTGCGCTGGTAAAACGCGGGCAAGTCCAGGTAGGGCTGCGGGTCTGCCATGTAGCCGGCGATGCCGTGCTGCATCGGCGTGTTGACGGTAAACACGTTGTACTGGTGCACCTTGCGAAATTCCGCCGTCAGGGCTGCTGGCGCCGCCACGTAGCCGACTTTCCAGCCCGTCACGTGATACGTCTTGCCGAAGCTGGAGACGATGAAGCTGCGCGCCGCCAGTTCCGGGTTGCGCGAAAGCGAGGCGTGCGGCACGCCGTCGTACACCATGTGCTCGTACACTTCGTCGGACAATATCAATATTTGCGTGCCGCGCACGATGTCGGCCAGCGCGGCGATATCGGCCGGGCGCAAGATCGTGCCCGTCGGATTGTGCGGCGTATTGATGATGATCAAGCGCGTCTTGCTGCTGACGGCGGCGGCCAGCTTGTCCCATGGCACGCTGTAGCCGGACTCGCCCACTTGCATGGACACCAGCACAGGCACGCCGCCGGCCAGTGCGATGGCGGGCAGGTAGCTGTCGTAGGCCGGTTCGATGACGATGACTTCGTCGCCCGGGTGCACGCAGCACAGGATGGCGGTGGTGAGCGCCTGCGTGGCGCCGGCCGTGACGGTGATTTCCGTGCCCGCATCATAGCCGTGGCCGTACAAGCTGGCGATTTTCGCGGCGATGGCCTCGCGCAGGGGCGCGGCACCCGTCATCATCGGATACTGGTTGTGGCCGGCGCGCATGGCGTCGCTGACGAGGTCGACCAGGGCCGGGTCGCAATCGAAGTCGGGAAAACCCTGGCCCAGGTTGACGGCGCCATGCTGGGCCGCCAGGCTGGACATGCGGGTAAACACGGTGGTGCCCACGAGAGGCAAGCGGGTGGTCAAGGTGGGAGTCGTGCAGGGCAGGGACGGGCTGTTCATGAGCGGTAGGGGCGCGGTGCGGAAAGTGGAATCGTTTCCCATTCTAGCGCAGCGCGCCCCGTTGCGTGCGGGGCTTTGGCGCCTCAGCCGGGCAAGGCCCAGCCTTCCGGCACCATGATCTTGAACATGCCGGCCTTGGCCGTCTTGCGGGCCAGTTTCAGCAGGGCCTTGTCCTTGGTGATGAGGATGTCGGCGTTGGCGTCGCGCGCCAGTTCGAGGAATTTCTGGTCATCCTTGTCCGTGCAGACGGGCAGGCGCACGCCGGAGACGGGCGGCGCCACCACGCTGATGTGCGCGTCGAAGCGGGCGGCGGCGACGGCGCGGCTGGCTTCGTCGAGCGGCAAATGTTTGTAATGCAACACGACCAGATATTCCGCACGGCAATCTTCGCGCGTGATGGCATGCACGGCGCCGCTTTCCATGGCCGCCAGCAGGGGCGCCCAGCGCGGGTCGTTGAAGACGAACAGGTCGAGGCAAACGTTGGTGTCGAGGACGAGTTTTTGTGGAGCAGGTATCATGTCGGCAATTCTATTCTGTAGTGATAATTTATGTTGATCGTGCTTTCGCCCGCCAAGAGTCTCGACCTGGAGACGCCGCCAACAACCTCGTTGCACAGCACCCCCGATTTTCTCGACCATTCCGCCCAGCTGATCGACCGCATGCGCCAGTTTTCGCCCGCCGAAGTGGGCAGCCTGATGGGCATTTCCGATGCCTTGTCGGCCCTCAACGTGGCCCGCTACGCTTCCTGGACGCCCAAGCTGGCGGAAGCGCGCCAGGCCATCATGGCCTTCAATGGCGACGTGTATGCCGGTTTCGAGGCGCGCAGCCTGCTGCCGGCCCAGCTCGACTATGCCCAGTCGCGCGTGCGCATCCTGTCGGGCCTGTACGGCTTGCTGCGCCCGCTGGACTTGATCCACCCGCACCGCCTGGAAATGGGCACGCGGCTGTCGACCACGCGCGGCAAGGATCTGTACGCATTCTGGGGCGACACCATCACCAACGGCCTGAACCGCACGGCAAAAGAGCAGGGCGCCAAGGTGCTGGTCAATCTTGCTTCCGAGGAATATTTCAAATCCGTCAAGCCGCGCCAGCTGGACGTGCCCGTCATCGCGCCCGTGTTCGAGGACTGGAAGAACGGCAAATATAAAATCATCTCGTTCTACGCCAAGCGCGCGCGCGGCATGCTGGCCCGCTATGCGACCGTCAACGCCATCCGCGACCCGCAGCAGCTGAAAGAGTTCGACGTCGACGGCTACGGTTTCGTGCCGGAAGCCTCGAACGATACCAGCTGGGTGTTTCGTCGCAAAGTGGGTGTATAAGTAAAAAAACCGGGCTAGCCCGGTTTTTTCTTATCTTACTGCCAGAATTTCCACCACTTGCGCTCCCTGTTCACCCCTTCCGGGCTGAGGAATGCCGTGTTCGGGTAGTTCTTGGTCAGCACGCGCAAGGCATCGTCGCGCAAGTCGGTCAAGCCCAGCTTGTCATACGAGCGATACATGATGAACAGCGCTTCTTCGATGGCCGGCGAAGCGGCAAAGTCGCTGACCGTCGTTTGCGCGCGGTTGGCGGCGGCCAGGTAGGCGCCGCGGCGGTAGTAATAGCGCGCCACGTGCACTTCGTATTTCGCCATGGCATCGATCAAATAGTTCATGCGGGCCAGCGAATCGGGCGCGTATTTGCTATTTGGAAACTTGTCGACCAGTTGCTTGAAGGCGGCAAACGCTTCGCGCGTGGCTTTCGGATCGCGCTCGGTCGGATCTTGCTCGTACAGGAAGTTCAGGAAGCTGATCTGGTCGTTAAAGCTGATCAGGCCCCGCAAGTAGTACATATAATCCACATTGGCGTGGTTCGGATGCAACTTGATGAAGCGTTCGACGGCAGCCAGTGCCTGAGCCTGGTCTCCCGACTTATAATACGCGTAAGCGATCTCCATCTGCGCTTGCAGAGCATAGTTGCCGAAAGGATAGTTAGCCTCCAGCTTCTGGAACAGGCCGATTGCAGCTTCATAGTGCTGCCCGGCCATTTCTTCACGCGCCTCCGAGTATAATTTCGTAACGGACCAGTTTTTGGTCTCATCCACTTTTTCAGGCAACAAGCTGCAAGCGGACATGCCGAGCAGAACGACTGAAGCGACTACCAACGATAATTTTTTTTGCATGACGTTTTGCAAGAAGGTTTTAACCAAGATTTTACAATAGGCTGATTATAGCCGATGGGAATGCTGTGATATTAACTCCGAAGCCTAATTTGGCTGACCCCGCGTTTGACTCCCTTTCTGACCATGTTGCCGAAGAGGCGTTTGACGGCGATTTTGCCGCCGACGACGTCTTCGAGGAAATGGCCCCGATTACATTGGAACTGACGCCGGACGCCTGCGGCCACCGCCTCGATAAAGTCATCGCCCAGCTGGTGCCGCAATACTCGCGCAGCCGCTTGCAATTGTGGCTGGAAGCCGGTTTCGTGACCGTCGATGGAAAAGTTGCCAAACGCAACATGACCGCCTACGGCGACGAGAAGATCGTCATTCTGCCGCAAAGCGCGCCGGAAGACGAGGCTTTTAAGCCGGAAGCGATGGAATTGAACATCGTGCACGAAGATGAGCATATCATCGTCATCAACAAACCGGCCGGACTGGTCGTGCATCCGGGCCCCGGCAACTGGTCGGGCACCCTGCTCAACGGCCTGCTGCACCACTGCCCGCAACTGGCGGGCGTGCCGCGCGCCGGCATCGTGCACCGCCTGGACAAGGATACGAGCGGCCTGATGGTGGTCGGCAAGACCCTCGCTTCGCAAACGGACCTGGTGCGCCAGTTGCAGGCGCGCACCGTCAAGCGCGAATATTTCGCGCTCGTGTGGGGCACGCCGAAGGCGGCGGGCACCATCGATGCGTCCATCGCGCGCCACCCGCGCGACCGGGTCAAGATGGCCGTCTCGGAAAACTTTACGGCCAAGCCCGCCATCACGCACTATGAATTGATCGGCAGCGGCGAACTCGACCGCCGTCCCGTGAGCCTGATGCAATGCCGCCTGGAAACAGGCCGCACGCACCAGATCCGCGTGCACATGCAGCATCTGGGCTTTGCGCTGGTCGGTGATTATGTGTATGGCAAGCAGCACCTGGTGTCCGTCTTCTCGCGCCAGGCGCTGCAGGCGCGCCGCCTGGGTCTCGTGCATCCGGGCACCCTGGAAGCGTGCGAGTGGATCGTGCCGCTGGCCGACGATTTCGCCCAACTGATCGCCACGGCCGGCATTCCCGAGCCGGAACAGGTCTGATGACGGCTGCCTTGCCTTATATCACTCCCCATTGGCCCGGCCTGCCCGCGAACGTGGGCGCGCTGGCGACCGTGCGCGCGGGCGGCGTCAGCCAGGACCCGTATGGTGACGGGCAGGGCGGCGGTGGCTTGAACCTGGGTACGCACGTGGGCGACGAGGCCGCGCACGTGGCGGCCAACCGCGCGCGGCTGGCTGGCGTCTTGCCTGCCGAGCCCGCCTGGCTGTCGCAGGTGCACGGCGTGGCCGTCGCCGATGCTGCCAGCCTGGACGGTTGCGTGCCCGATGCCGACGCCAGCATCGCCACGCAGGCGGGCGCCGTGTGCGTGGTGATGACGGCCGATTGCCTGCCGGTATTGTTTTGTTCGACGGATGGCCGCGTCGTCGGCGCGGCCCACGCGGGCTGGCGCGGCCTGGCCAACGGCGTCTTGCAGCGCACGGTGGACAGCATGCGCGCGCAGGGCGCGACGGACATCCTCGCCTGGCTGGGGCCGGCCATTGGTCCACAGCAATTCGAAGTGGGGCACGATGTGCTGCAAGCGTTTCAAGACGGCGCGCGCGATGATGCTGAACGGCAAGTATTGAGCGCTTCCTTCATCGCCATCGATGGCAAGCCGGGCAAGTACCTGGCCGACATCTATGCGCTGGCGCGCACCATGCTGCTGCGCGATGGCGTGGCGCAAGTGGCAGGCGGGGAATATTGCACCGTCAGCGATGCGGCGCAGTTTTACTCGTACCGGCGCGATGGCGTCACGGGAAGACAGGCCAGCTTGATCTGGCGCAAATAATCTGCACGGCAGACACTTATGTGTCTGCCGTTTTTGTTTTATCGTCTGCTGAGGCCAGCGCGCGGGCCTGCAGTTCCGCGATGCGCGCGGCCTTGCGTTTGCGTCTCCTTGAGCCCGTCAGATAGAATAGGATGGACAGCGGGATGACGCAGTACAGCACGAAGGTCATCACCCCGGCGACGATGGACGGTTCCGTCAGCGCCATGAGGCCGACGACATAGATCCAGGCAACAGCGGTCATGAGCATCATTGGTATTGGCAGTCAGTAAGAGTTTGCATGCAGGTGGCCCGGAAGTAATTATTTATCAATTCTTGAATGGATTTATATAGCTATGAACATGCCCGATCCTCAAATGATGACCAAGGAATGGATGGCGCAGATCAGCAATCCTGAACAGTGGAAGACGTGGTTCAACATGGTACCGCAGCCGGCCGGCAATCCGATTGCCGGCATTTTGCAGGATGCGGGTGCCAGCATCAAGCCGGAAGCGATCGAGCAACTGAAAAATGCCTACGTGGCCAAGCTGACGGGCTTGTGGGCAGACTTTATGGCCGGCAAGGCGCCGGAATTGAAAGACCGCCGTTTCTCCGCGCCCGCCTGGCACGCCAGCCCCCTGTCTGCCTTCAATGCGGCGGCCTACCTGCTGAACGCCGAATTTCTCAGCGCCATGGCCGAAGCCGTGGAAGCGACGCCGCACCAGAAGCAAAAGATTGCGTTTGCCGTGCAGCAAATCGTCGACGCCATGTCGCCCGCCAATTTTCTTGCCACCAATCCCGACGCGCAGCAAACCCTGATCGAGACCAAGGGCGAAAGCCTGGCCAAGGGCTTGAGCAACATGCTGGCCGACATGGGCAAGGGCCGCATTTCGCAGTCCGACGAATCGGCCTTCGAAGTGGGGCGCAACGTGGCCACCACGCCGGGCACGGTGGTGTTCGAGAACGCGCTGTTCCAGCTGATCCAGTACACGCCGACGACGGCCACGGTACACCAGCGGCCGCTGCTGATGGTGCCGCCGTGCATCAATAAATTCTATATCCTTGACTTGCAGCCAGAAAACTCGCTCGTGCGCTATGCGGTGGAGCAGGGCAATACCGTGTTCCTGATGTCCTGGCGCAATCCGGACCTGAGCATGCAGCACCTGACGTGGGACGATTACGTCGAGCAAGGCGTGATCGAAGCCATTCGGGTCACGCAGGACATTTCCGGCCAGGACAAGCTCAATATGTTCGGCTTTTGCGTGGGCGGCACCATCGTCTCGACGGCGCTGGCCGTGCTCAAGGCGCGGGGCGAGAATCCGGCCGCCAGCCTGACTTTGCTGACCACTTTCCTCGATTTCTGCGACACGGGCGCGCTCGACGTCTTTATCGACGAGCCGCAAGTGGCGCTGCGCGAGCAGACGCTGGCCAAGGGCGGCCTGATGTCGGGCCGCGACCTGGGCAGCACGTTCTCCAGCCTGCGGCCGAACGACCTCGTGTGGAACTACGTGCAGTCGAATTACCTGAAGGGCAAGGAGCCGCCCGCGTTCGACTTGTTGTACTGGAATGGCGACGGCACGGGCTTGCCGGGTCCCATGTTTTGCTGGTATCTGCGCAACACTTACCTGGAAAACAGCCTGAAAGTGCCGGGCAAGCTGACGGTGGCGGGGGAAAAGGTCGACTTGAGCGGCATCGACGCGCCCGCCTTCATCTACGGTTCGCGCGAAGACCATATCGTGCCCTGGGGCGCGGCGTACGCCAGCACGGCCGTGCTGAACCCGCAAAAGCCGAAAGCCAACCGCTTCATCCTCGGCGCCTCGGGCCATATCGCCGGCGTGATCAATCCTGCCTCGAAGAAAAAGCGCAGTTACTGGAGCAATGACGCGGGCAAAGGCGCACGCACGGCGAAAGCCAAGCCCTTGACGGCCGAACAGTGGATGGAAGGCGCGACCGAGCACGTGGGCAGCTGGTGGCCCGAATGGGCGGCTTTCCTGGCTGAACACGGCGGCGCGCAGGTGAAGGCGCCGGGCAAGCCGGGCAACAAACGCCACGCGGCAATCGAGCCGGCGCCGGGGCGGTATGTTAAAGTCAGGGCGGACTAGTTTACAAAAGCTTCTGGCCCGGCAAGACCGGCGTAATCTCCGGTCTTGTCAGGAATCTACTTTTAGTTGCGTTGCAATAAATGCGGGAATCTACTACCCTGATGTGCAATGGAGCCGTTTTCCACTCTATAATGGAAAACGTAGGCAGGTGCGAAAGCGGACCCACGTTCGCTTTTTTTTCGGATTAACTCAGTATGCGCTGCGGCGCAATAAGTGGAACTTGTGATGAGTAGTGCAAAAAAAAGTATAGACCGCCTGATTAAAAAATATCCCAACCGCCGTCTGTATGACACGCAAACCAGTTCCTACATCACCTTGACGGACGTCAAGCAGCTGGTGTTGGACAATGAGGTGTTTACCGTCGTCGATGCCAAATCCAATGAAGATTTGACGCGCAGCATCTTGCTGCAAATCATTTTGGAAGAGGAAGCGAATGGCGCGCCCATGTTCTCGAGCAGCGTGTTGTCGCAGATCATCCGCTACTATGGCCACGCCATGCAGGGCATGATGGGATCCTACCTGGAAAAGAACGTGCAAGCGTTCACCGATATCCAGCACAAATTCACGGGCACGTCGGCCGGCAGTTTCGAAGGCAAGCCCTTCAGCCCTGAAATGTGGACCCAGTTCATGAATGTCCAGGGCCCGATGATGCAAGGCATGATGAACAACTACATCGACCAGAGCAAGAGCCTGTTCGTGCAGATGCAGGAACAGATGCAGAGCCAGAGCAAGAATCTGTTCGGCACCTTCCCGTTCGTGCCGCCGGTGCCGCCAACCGACAAAAAGTAATCGATCCGACACACTCACCGGGCGATTCGCTTGCCCGGGAGTTGTATTGGCGTCATCAAAACAGCATAGTTCTGCCAGCAAGGGGCGGCTCGGGGTACAATAGCCGATTCGCCTCACCATTTTACTAGCTGCCAACTATGTCTGAAATTCACCGTATTCCCGTTCCTACCGCCCAGCCCGAGGCCATGCTGGCCATGCCAGGTGCGGCGCCGAAAGTGGGCTTTGTCTCGCTCGGCTGCCCGAAAGCGCTGGTCGACTCCGAACAAATCCTGACCCAACTGCGCGCCGAAGGCTACGAAACGGCGAAATCCTACGCTGGCGCCGATCTGGTGATCGTCAATACCTGCGGTTTTATCGATGCTGCCGTGCAAGAGTCGCTCGACGCCATCGGCGAAGCGCTGGCTGAAAACGGCAAAGTCATCGTGACGGGTTGCCTGGGCGCCAAGAAAGATGCTGCCGGCGACGACATCATCATGAAGGTGCACCCGAAAGTGCTGTCCGTCACGGGTCCGCACGCGCTGGCCGAAGTGATGGATTCCGTCCACTTCCACCTGCCGAAACCGCATGCGCCATTCCTCGACCTGGTGCCGCCGCAAGGCGTCAAGCTGACGCCGAAGCATTACGCCTACCTGAAAATTTCCGAAGGCTGCAACCACCGCTGCAGCTTCTGCATCATCCCGTCCATGCGCGGCGACCTCGTCTCGCGCCCGATCGGCGAATTGATGATCGAAGCGGAAAACCTGTTCAAGGCCGGCGTCAAGGAATTGCTGGTCATTTCGCAAGATACCTCGGCGTATGGCGTGGACGTGAAATTCCGTTCCGGCTTCTGGAATGGCCGTCCCGTGAAAACCCACATGACGCAACTGACGGAAGCGCTGGGCGAACTGGCCAAGTCCTACGGCGCCTGGGTGCGCTTGCACTATGTGTATCCATACCCGCACGTGGACCAGATCATCCCGATGATGAGCGGCGGCCACATCCTGCCATACCTGGACATTCCGATGCAGCATGCGCATCCTGACGTGCTGAAACGCATGAAGCGTCCGGCCAGCGGCGAGAAAAATCTGGACCGCATCCAGGCCTGGCGCGCGATCAACCCGGACTTGACCATCCGCTCGACCTTCATCGCCGGTTTCCCTGGTGAAACGGAAGCGGAATTCGAGTACTTGCTGGACTTCCTCAAGGAAGCGCAGATCGACCGCCTCGGCTGCTTCGCGTATTCGCCTGTCGAAGGCGCGACCGCCAACGCCATCGACAATCCCGTGCCGGAAGAGCTGCGCGAAGAGCGCCGCGGCCGCGTCATGCTGCTGCAGGAAGAAATTTCCAAGAAACGCCTGCAAGCCAAGGTCGGCAAGACCGTGCGCGTGCTGATCGATGAAGTCACCCGCTCCGGCGGCGTGGGCCGCTCGTCTGCCGACGCGCCGGAAATCGATGGCGTCGTGTATGTGAAGCCGCCATTCGAGCCGCACCGCAAGCTGGCTGTCGGCCAGTTCGTCGACGTGACCATCACCTCGGCCGACGCGCACGACCTGTGGGGCGCTGCCGAGTAAAAAACGTCCATGCCGGCGTTGCGCTGCCTTGCCGTACAGTAAGGTACTGTTTGCGGCAGCGCGCCTTGGCCTGAACGTTTTTACGCGGTGAAGATGATATTTGACAAGGTGTAACACTCTGTCATACGTACGGCGTACAGGGCGTAAAGCCCTTACAATCAAGGCGGACCAGCACAGACTGGCCCGCCTTTTTATTTGCCGACGATGCCATGACCACACCCAAATCCCCCCAGACGGCGCTGATCCACAGCGATTACCAGGCGCCGCAAGGCTTTGCCGCGTTTCCCAACGCCATCCATCACGCATCGACCGTGCTGTTCAAGGACGTGGCGGCCATGCGTTCGGGTGACTGGAAAGAAAAGAATGCCTATACCTACGGCTTGCACGGCACGCCCACCACCTTCACCCTGGAAGCGCGGCTGGCCGAGATCGAAGGGGGCAAATACTGTCTGCTGGCGCCGTCGGGCCTGGCGGCCATCGCCATGGCGGACTTTGCCCTGCTGAAAACGGGTGATGACGTTTTATTGCCGGAAAACATCTACAACCCGAACCGCGAACTGGGACGCTGGCTGGCGCAGGATTTCGGCATCACGGCCCGCTATTACGATCCGCTCATCGGCGCCGGCATCGCGGGCTTGATCCAGCACAATACCAAGCTGATCTGGACGGAAGCGCCTGGCTCCGTGACGATGGAAGTGCCGGATTTGCCCGCCATTTGCGCGGCCGCCCATGCGCGCGGCGTGCTCGTCGCCCTGGACAATACCTGGTCGGCGGGCCTGGCCTTGCGCGGCTTTGACCTGGGCGTGGACATCATCATGCAGGCGCTGACGAAATACCAGTCGGGAGGCTCGGACGTGCTGATGGGCGCGCTGATCACGCGCGAGCGGGCGCTGCACGACCGCCTGGCGCAGGCGCACATGCGTCTGGGCATGGGCGTGGGGGCGGACGACGCCTACCTGGTGCTGCGCGGCTTGCCCACGATGAAATTGCGCTTCGATGCCCACGACCAGGGCGCACGCACGGTGGCCGCCTGGCTCAAGGGGCGCAGCGAGATCGCCACGGTGCTGCATCCGGCATTCGAAGATTGCCCGGGCCACGCCATCTGGCAGCGCGATTTCACGGGCGCGGGCGGCCTGTTTTCCGTGCTGTTCGATGCCCGCTACACGGAGGCGCAGACGGACCGCTTCGTCGATGCCTTGCAGTTGTTCAAGATTGGCTACAGCTGGGGTGGCGCGAACAGCCTGGTGATGCCGTACCGCATCGCCGCCATGCGCAAGGGCTGGCAATTGCCGGGCCAGCTGGTGCGTCTGAACGTGGGACTGGAAGATCCGCAGGATCTGATCGCCGATATCGAACGGGCGTTCGCGGCGATGTAGCGGCAAGCGGGCAAGCACGATGGCTTGCCCACAAGTAATTTACAGGGGCACGGGCTTGTTGTTGTTCAAGTCGAGGAAGCCGCGCAGCAAGCGGTAGGCTTTCCACAGCCAGGCCACGCCCCATACGAGGAAGGCCAGCGGAATGCCGATCAGCGTGATCCACAGGATGGCGCCGACGACGATCCAGGCCACGTACCACCAGAAGGAACGGATCATCCAGCTGTGATGGCTGTACACGAAGGTCCCGGCCGCCTCGTCCCGCTTCACATAATTGATGATGAGCGGAATGAAGGAAAACGCGCCCAGCGAAAACACGAAGCTGGCGCCATGTATCAGGTACAACCACCAGGCCAGGTTCTTGGTCTGCTGGAGTTGGGTATCCAAAATAATATCTTGTGACATGAAGGCTCCCGTCGTTGCTCAATTTTTAATTGTAACAAGCAAAGCGGCGCAGGAGCGCAGTCCATGGAAAAAGGCAGAATACATTGTTGAAACGAAATCGCTATCCCACCCTGGCCGCGCGCGCCAGGTCATGGCTGCGCCAGGCTTTGCCGGCCTTGCTGCTGTGCGCCTCGGTGGCCCACGCCACCGGCGCCCCGCTGGAGACGGAGTTTGCCGCCGGCTTGAAGGAAGAGGGCCTGGCGGGCGCCGTCTGGAGTGAAGTCTTGCCTGACGGAACAGTCAAAGTCGGCGCGTCCGGCCTGCGCGATGCCGCCAGGCGCATGCCCATGCAGGCGGACACGCGCATGCAGGTGGGTTCCGTGGGCAAGGTGGCGCTGGCGCTGGGCGTCTTGCGCCTGGTCAGCGAAGACCGGCTCACGCTCGACACGCCCCTGCAGCAGGTGCTGCCGGAACTGGCGCTGAAAAACCCGTGGCAAGCGAGCGACCCCGTGCGCATCCGCCACCTGCTGGCGCATACGTCCGGCCTCGACAACGTGCGCTTCTGGCAGGCGTTCAGCCTGAACCCGGCGCCGCAGACGCCGCTGGCCGACGCTTTTGACGGCGACCGCAACCTGCTGCGCGTGCGCGCCCGGCCCGGCAGCCGCTATGCGTATTCGAACATGGGCTATGGCTTGCTGGGCATGGTGATCGAGAAAATCACGGGCCAGCCGTATGAGCGCTATCTCGACGCGCAGCTGCTGCAGCCGCTGGGCATGGCGGACAGCACGTTCGCCTTCGTTACGCAAGTGAGCACGCAAATGAGCACGCAGGCGGGTGCGCAGGCTGATCCGCGCCTGGCCATGGGCTACTTCGAGCATGGCGTGGCGCAGCCGGCCGTGCCCCAGTATTTGCGTCCGGCCGCGCAATTTACCACCACGGCGGCCGACATGGGCAAGCTGGCGCAATTCCTGATGGGCGACGGCAAGCTGCAGGGCAAGCGCTTCATCGACCTGGCGCTGATGGGCGCCTTGTCCGAGCCGTCCGGCACGGATGCGGCGCAGGCGGGCCTGGCAACGGGCCACGGCCTGGCGCTGGCCGTGCGCGACCGCTACAATGTGGTGGGCGCCTGCCATCCGGGCACGGCCGTGGGTTTCCGCGCCATGCTGTGCCTGTATCCGGAGCAGGACAGGGCCTTCTTCGTGGCCTTCAACACGGATGCGGAGCAGGCCGACTATGAACGCTTCAACCGCCTGCTGCTGCGCGACCTGGAACTGCCGCTGCGCGCGCCGGCCCCGCGCGGCACGCCCGCGCCCACGGTGGAAAACTGGCAGGGCGTCTACGTGCCGTCGCCTAGCCCCATGGCCAGCATGGCCTGGGTCGATGCCGTCTTCGGCTTTACGCGCCTGAAATGGGATGGCGAATCGCTGTTCCTGATCCCGTTCCAGGGCGAGCCGAAGGAGCTGGAACCGGTGGGCGGCTTGCTGTTCCGCGCCAGCGACCGCAGCACGCCGTCGCACGTGCTGATGCAGGAGGATGGCAAGCATGTGCTCAGCGACGGCTTGCGCAGCTATGAGCGCGCGTCGATGCTGCGCATGCTGGTGCTGTGGGGCAGCCTGGCCCTGGGAGCGGCGGGCTTGCTGTATGTGCTGGTGGTGGGCGTCTGGCGCGCCGCGTTGCGCAGCCTGGGGCGGGGCGACCACCTGTTCGCACCCTTGCTATCGCTGCTGGCGCTGCTCCTGCCGCTGCCGTTCTTCTATTTCCAGTCCTACCTGCGCCTGGGCGACGTCACCATCGCCAGCGTGCTGCTGGCGCTGACGACGGGCGCGCTGCCGCTGGCGACGGCGTTCGGTCTGGCGCGCTGCTGGCGCAGCCGCGGCACGGCGGCCGAGGCGGGTTCGTGGGCAAAATGGGATTGGGTGGCCTTGCTGGCGGCCTTGCAACTGCTGCTGGTGCTGGCCTGGTGGGGACTGCTGCCGCTGCGCCTGTGGCACCTGTAGTCGGCGCTCAGCGCCAGGCGTGCAGCAGCCGGCGCCACCAGCGTTGCGCTGGCCTGGACTGGCTGCCATGCCCGGCGCGCCCGGCCCGCTTGGCGCGATAGCTGGCCGCCGCCATCTGCAGGCCGATGCGGTCCATCGCCGCCATCGCGTCCGCCTCCTGCGGCGACAAGCCATGCCGCAACGCTTGCGCACGGGGTTCCAGCAGGAAGGCGGCACGCAGGGCGTCGTCCGTGTACAGCCTTGCCAGGTAGGTTTCCAGTGCGGGGGAACTCATGCGTTTCGCCCCGCGCGCAAGGCCGCGCGCGCCAGCTCCAGCTGGTCCAGCACATGCCCGAACGACGGGTAATTGCCGTCGCGCTCGACGATCACCGTCAAGGGTTGCGGCGCCTGGCGCGCCAGCACGGTCAACAGGGCGAAGACGGCGGGCGGCACGTCGTGCAGATGGTCGTCCAGCAGGCGCTGGCCGCCGCCAGGCGCGTCGATCCAGTGGCCGCCGCTCAGGTGCACGGCGCCGACCCGGGCCAGCGGCAGGCGCAGCAGCAGTTGCTCCGGGTCATGCCCGAAATTGACGGCGTTCGCATACAGATTATGCAGGTCCAGCAGCAGCGGCACTTGCGCGCCGTCAAGGATGTGCGTCAGCCACCCGGCTTCGTCCAGCGTGCTGGCGGGCGGCTGGACCAGGGTGGCGATGTTTTCCATCAGCGGCGCGCTGCCGACGATGCGCGTGGCCAGCGCGATATTGGCGATGGTGCCGGCGGCGCTGTGCGGCGTGCGCGGCGGCGCCGCCAGGTGGCCGATTTCCACGCCGCCGGCGCGCACGAAACTCAGGTGCTCGGACCACGATTCCGCTTGCACTTCCTTCATCAGGCGCGCCATCGCATGCAGGCGGCGCGGGTCGGCGGGAATCGTCGACGCCAGCCCCATGCCCACGCCGTGCAGGCTGACGGGCACCTGGCGCGCCAGGCTGCGCAAGGCGGCGATGCCGGCGCGCGCGGCGTGGTAATAATCGTCGGCGATCACTTCCAGCACGTCGATGTGCGCCAGGTTGGACAGGATGCCGGTCGCCAGTTCGCCGCGCCAGCCCAGGCCGACGCGGTCGCGCGCGGTCCCCTGGCTAGCTGCCACAGCCGCCGCCACCGCCGCAACCGCCACAGCCGCTGCCGCAGGAAGAACCGTCGCCGCCGCCCGACGAGCCGCCGCCGGAGTCGCCCGAGCTGCCGGACGAGGAGTCGCCACCGCCGTTTTGCCGCGGCACGGGGTACAGCTGGGCGACATACGCGTACACCGACGGAGGCAGGGCGCCGAGGCCGAAGATGGCCGCCAGCAGGGCCATGTCGGCGCTGCTGCTGCCCGCCTGCAGGCGCGATGAATGCATGTTCAGCCGGCCAAACAGCATGCGCAGGTCGGTCAGCAGCCGCTGCGCGCTCCAGCTGGTCGGCTGGGTGCGCAAGCCGCGCAGCATGAGCAGGAAGATCGCCAGCAGCAGCGCCAGGAACAGCAGGTTGTAGTGCTGGCGGCTGATGGCGATGACGGCCTTGACGGCGGCCACCGTCAGCAGCAGCCAGTGCGCCGTCCAGGTGATGCGTTCGCGCCGGCGCAGCAGCGGCGGGCCGACCAGCAATTGCTGCTGCGTCAAGGTTTCCAGGTAGGCGCGGCACGAGGGCAGCATTTCGGCTTGCACGGCCAGTTCCTTGCTGTGTCCCTGGCGGCCCAGGTACAGCTGCAGCACGTCGCGTTCGATGTCATGGCTGGCGAAGCGCAGGCTGTCGGCGCTGGCCGTTTCCAGCAGCGGGCCGTCGGCGCGCAGCAAGCCGCGGTCGACCAGCACGATGGTGGCGACTTTCACGGCTTCGAGGGCGCCGCCGCGCAGGAAGGCGATGCGGTAGGGATCGTCGGCCAGCGACAGCTGGGCGTGCGGATTGCGCAATTCCATGCGTATCAGCAGCTCGCGCGCGAGGTAGTACACGAGCATGCCAAAGACCAGGTAGGCGAGCAGGAACCAGGGCCCGCTCCAGTCGAACGGATTGGCGCCGTTCACCGCATCTGCTCCGCGTGTTCGCGCAAGTGTTCGGTAATCGTCATCAGGCTTGTGAAGGCGGGCAAGGCCTGCCCCGGCGCCAGGCGCGCCGTTTCGCGCGCCGCCGACATGGCTTGCAGGGCCGCGTGCAGGGCAGGCTCGCCCAGCTGGTCGACAAACGCTTCGAGCGCCTGCTTGCCGGACAGCCCGGACTTGCCTTCCAGCTGCGCCAGCGACGCCGCGGACGAGCGCAGGGGGCCGGCTGCGTCGGCGATGGCGCCGGCCAGCTGTTCTTCATTCAGGCTCAATAGCAGATACCGTTCGCGCATGCGCACCTGCTGGTTCAGCAGCACTTGCCGCAAGCGCCGCAGCACGGCGTCGCGGTTCGTGCGCAGGCTGGCGAAAGGGTCGACGCCATGCAGCACCTGGTGGCGCGCGATGATGTCGGCGAACTTGACGGCAAAGGCGTCGGCGGCCTGCGTCAATTCGCCCTCGAGCAGGAACATCACCTGCAAATCGATGGCGGCGTGCGCCAGGCGCAAGGGCCCGCGCAGCGCATCGGCCGCCTGCGGCGCAAAGCGCTTGAGCAGCAACAGCAGGTTGACGTCGGAGGTGGCGCGCACCTGGCCATCGGCGGCCGAGCCAAACAGCACGGCGGCGGCAAGGTCGTCACCAAAGGTGTTTTGCGCGGCGGCGACAAACACATCCAGGTGGCGTTGTATCTCTTCTGGCAGCGGTGGCGGCATGCGGTGTTCTTTCACGATGGGTTGGCAGGATGCGCATAAGTTTGCAATATAGCAAACTTATGCCATCGTGCGCGCACCGTCCGCCAGATGGCGCCGACTCAGGTCAATACGTTGAGCAAGCCATCGAGTCCCACGAAGTTCAGCGCCACGTCGGCCTGCGAGCGCACCACGGGCTTGGCGCGGAAGGCCACGGACAGGCCGGCGATGCCCATCATTTTCAAGTCGTTGGCGCCGTCGCCCATGACGATGGCTTCGGACGGGGAAATGCCCAGCTCCGCGCAGACTCTTTCCACCGTGCGCTGCTTTTCCTCGGCGTCGACGATGCCGCCTAACACCTTGCCCGTCAGCTTGCCGTCGACGATTTCCAGTTCGTTCGCATGCGTGTAGTCGAGGCCCAGGCGCTCTTTCAGGCGCTCCGTGAAGAAGGTGAAGCCGCCCGACACCAGCAGGGTTTTCAGGCCCGCCTTCTGCACGGCCGCCAGCATGGTTTCCGCACCCGGCGACAGTTTTAACCGTTCATCGTAGACGCGCTGCAGGGCCGACGCGTCGAGGCCTTCGAGCAGGGCCACGCGCTGTTTCAGGCTGGAGCTGAAATCGAGTTCGCCCCGCATGGCCGCTTCCGTGATGGCCGCCACCTGCGGTTTCAAGCCCTGCATGTCGGCGATTTCATCGATGCACTCGATGGTGATCAGGGTCGAATCCATGTCCATCGCCACCAGCTTGAATTCGCTGAGCTCGCGCTGGCCCATCATGTAGGTGGCGTCCAGCTGCGCCGCCTGGGCCGCCACTTCGATGGTGGGGCGCAGCGCGGGCGAGTAGGCGATCTGCTCGCAGCGCACGGCGTTCGGGCCCAGGCGCGTGATGGACGTGGGCGCGGCCAGCGCGGCGATGCGCTCGAGGCGGGCGCTATCGCCGTCCAGACCCTGCAGGATCAGATTCATGGTGATGGTCTTGGTATTGGTCATGGGTCAGCCCTGCATAAATGATAGGAATAGTCTAAACCGTCAATTGCTTGATGGTGGTCTTGATCTGCGTCACGCGCGCGGCCAGGTCCGGCATGGCGGCCGTGATTTTCAGCTTGTCCTGGCCATGCAGCTTGATATGGCGGTTCTTCTGGATCAAGTCGATGATGCGCATCGGGTCGATGGGCGGCTTGGCCATGAATTGCAGGGTGGCCGCCTCGCCATGCACGTCGATCTTGACGATGCCCACGGTTTTCGCGGCGATGCGCAGGCGGTGCGTCTCGACCAGGGCCTTGACGGCGTCGGGCAGCTTGCCGAAGCGGTCGATCAGCTCTTCCTGGATATCGTCGATCTTGTCCTGCGTGGCGCAGTTGGCCAGGCGCTTGTAGATCGACAGGCGCTCGTGCACATCGCCGCAGAAGTCGGCTGGCAGCAGGGCCGGCACGTGCAGGTTGATCTCCGTCGTCGACGCCAGCGGCGCGGCCAGGTCCGGCTCCTTGCCCGCTTTCAGCGAGCGCACGGCTTCGTTGAGCATGTCCGAATACAGCTGGAAGCCGATTTCCGTCATCTCGCCGGACTGGCTCTCGCCCAGCACTTCGCCGGCGCCGCGGATTTCCAGGTCGTGCATGGCCAGGTAAAAGCCGCTGCCCAGTTCTTCCATCTGCTGGATGGCGTCCAGGCGGCGCTGCGCCAGCTTGGTCAGGCCCTGCACGTCGTGCACCAGCAGGTAGGCGTAGGCCTGGTGGTGCGAACGGCCGACCCGGCCGCGCAGCTGGTGCAGCTGCGCCAGGCCGAACTTGTCGGCGCGGTGCATGATGATGGTGTTCGCCGTCGGCACGTCGATGCCCGTCTCGATGATCGTCGTGCACAGCAGGATGTTGAAACGCTGGGCGACGAAGTCGCGCATGACTTTTTCCAGATCGCGCTCGTGCATCTGGCCGTGCGCCACGGCGATGCGCGCCTCGGGCAGCAATTCCGTCAGCATGGCCAGGCGGTTCTGGATGGTTTCCACCTCGTTGTGCAGGAAGTAGATCTGGCCGCCCCGTTTGAGTTCGCGCAAACACGCTTCGCGGATGATGGCTTCGCCTTCGCTGCGCACGAACGTCTTGATGGCCAGGCGCTTTTGCGGCGCCGTGGCGATGATGGAAAAGTCGCGCAAGCCTTCCAGCGCCATGCCCAAGGTGCGCGGGATCGGCGTGGCCGTCAGGGTCAGCACGTCCACTTCCGCGCGCAGGGCTTTCAAGGCTTCCTTCTGGCGCACGCCGAACCTGTGTTCTTCGTCAATGATGACCAGGCCCAAACGGGTAAACTTCACGTCGTCGGACAGCAGTTTGTGCGTGCCGATGACGATGTCGATGGTGCCGTCGGCCATGCCCTTGAACGCTTGCGTGATCTCCTTTCCGCTGCGGAAGCGCGACAATTCCGCGATGCGCACGGGCCAGTCGGCGAAGCGGTCGGCGAAGGTTTGTGCATGCTGCTCCGCCAGCAGGGTGGTGGGCGCCAGGATGGCCACCTGCTTGCCGCCCATGACGGCGATGAAGGCGGCGCGCAGCGCCACTTCCGTCTTGCCGAAGCCGACGTCACCGCACACGAGGCGGTCCATCGGTTTGCCGGAAGTCATGTCCTTGATGACGTTGTGGATGGCTTCGGCCTGGTCCGGCGTCTCGTCGAAGCCGAAGCTGTCGGCGAAGCGCTGGTAGTCGTGCGACGAGAATTCGAACGAATGGCCCTGGCGCAGCGCGCGCCGGGCGTACAGGTTGAGCAGCTCGGCGGCCGTGTCGCGCACCTGTTCGGCCGCGCGTTTTTTCGCTTTTTCCCACTGGCCCGAACCGAGCGAGTGCAAGGGCGCGTCTTCCGGCGACGCGCCCGAATAGCGGGAAATGACGTGCAGCTGCGATACGGGCACGTACAGCTTGGTGTCCTTCGCGTATTCGAGGTGCAGGAATTCCGTCTCGCCTTCGCCCAGGTCCATGCTGGTCAGGCCCATGTAGCGCCCGATGCCGTGGTTGATGTGCACGACGGGGTCGCCGATCTTCAGCTCCGACAGGTCGCGCACCATCGATTCGACCTGCGTCACGCCTTCCTGTTTCTTGGTGCCGACGCGGCGGCCGGAACCGGCATACAGCTCCGTCTCCGTGATGAAGGATAAATGACCTTCCGGCGTAAACAGTTCGAAGCCCGCATGCAGCGGTGCCACGCCCAGCATCAGCTTGGCGTCGGATTGCAGGAAGCCGTCGCTGCCTTCCACGGGCGTCAGGTGCAGGTCGTATTCGGTGAAGTACTGCTGCAGGGTTTCGCGGCGGCCGTTCGATTCGGCGCAGATCATCACGCGGCGGCCCGCTTGCAGCAAATAGCTGCGCAGGTTCGCCAGCGGGTCGTCGGCGCGGCGGTTGACGGCGATGTTCGGCACGGGGGCCGACAGTTCGGACGCCAGGGCATCGTTCGATTTGGCGATCGCCAGGCGCGGATACGGTTTGGCCAGGCCGAAGAACTGCTCGTCCGACAGGAACAGCGATTCCGGCGGCAGGATCGGCCGCTCGCGGTCGGCTTTTAAGAAGCGGTAGCGCGACTGCGTATCGGTCCAGAAGCGTCCGATGGCCGCATCGATCTCGCCCACCAGGGCCAGCGAGGCGTCGGGCGGCAGGTAATCGAACAGGGTGGCCGTCTGTTCGAAGAACAGGGGCAGGTAGTATTCGATGCCGGCCGAGGCGATGCCGCTGCTGATGTCCTTGTAGACCACGGAGCGCGATGGGTCGCCCTCGAACTGTTCGCGCCAGCGGTTGCGGAAGGTGGTGCGCGCCGCTTCATCCATGGGGAATTCGCGCCCCGGCAGCAAGCGTACCTCGTGCACGGGGTACAGCGAGCGCTGGGTGTCGGCGTCAAAAGTGCGGATGGTTTCGATGGTGTCGCCGAACAGGTCCAGGCGGTAGGGCAGGGCGGAACCCATGGGGAACAGGTCGAGCAGGCCGCCGCGCACCGAGTATTCGCCGGGCGACATCACTTGCGAGACATGGCTGTAGCCGGCCAGGGTCAGCTGCGACTTCAATCGCGCTTCGTCGAGCTTTTCGCCCTTCTTGAAGAAGAAGGTGTAGGCGGCCAGGAAGGATGGCGGCGCCAGGCGCACCAGCGCCGTGGTGGCCGGCACGATCAGCACGTCGCACTGGCGCGTCTGGATTTCGTGCAGGGTGGCCAGGCGCTCGGAGACCAGGTCCTGGTGCGGCGAAAAGGCGTCGTAGGGCAGGGTTTCCCAGTCCGGCAGCAGGTGGCAGCGCAGTTCCTTGCCGCCAAACCACGGGATTTCATCGAGCAGGCGCTGGCCGTCGCTGGCCTGCGCCACCACCACGGCCAGCATCTGGCCCCGCGCTTTTAATTCCAGCGCGGCCAGCGCCAGGGCATAGGCGTCGGATGAACCATACAGGGCGGGCAGCGCGTAGCGGTTGCCGGGCTTGGGGAGGGCTTTTGTTAAGTCTAAGGACATGCAGGCGATGACACTAGTGGCAGAGGCAGTTGAGTGGGACAGCTGTGGTGCGCGCAGCGCCGCCAGTGACGGCGCTGACAGGCGAGATTATAGACCATCACTTATATCTCCGCGCTTGAGAAAACCGTCGCGAGCGGCAGTGATTTGTGGCTAAGAAGCGCAACCGTACTTTAGTACGGTGAGCATCGCAGGCCGCAAAGCACGACGCGCAGCAGGTTTTATCCTGCGCGGACATTCGCGATGCCGAACGGTACATGCACCATCGGGATGGTGCCGCCCGCCGATTTGAGGTGGCTCAATTGATCGTCGAAGAAGATATGCGGCTTGAATACGGCCAGCACGCGCGATTTGTCCATGCCGCCGAGGAAAAACGTCTCGTCGGCCGCCACGCCCCAGCTTTTCAGGGTCGTCACGACGCGCTCGTGCGAGGGCGCGTTGCGCGCCGTGATGATGGCGATGCGCAGGATCTTTTTATAGCCGGGGTCGCGCCGCTGGGCCCTTTCCTCCAGGCGTTGCATGGTGGCCAGCTTCTGGAACAGGCCGGCCAGCGGGCCGGGGCGGTGCGGCGTGCCCACGTTCAGGGTTTCATGGGCGTGGAATTCATCGACGTCATTGTTGCGCTTGAAGACGGTTTCCGCTTCGTCGTCGGCGATCACGCCGTCGAAATCGAAGGCCACGCGCAATTCCTCGTCGTTTTCGTCGTCTTCCGTGCGCGACGGCAGCACCAGGCCGGCCGGATAGTCGCAGGCCAGGGCGCTGCGCACGTCGCCTTCGTTCGCGCTGAGGAACAGCGAGGCATTGAAGGCGGGCAGGTAGGGATACGGCGACTTGCCCGTCATGAAGGCGGCGCGCGAAATGTCCAGGCCGTAGTGAGCGATGCTGTGCATGACGCGCAAGCCCGTTTCCGGCGAATTGCGCGAAAACAGCACCACTTCCACGGGCGACTGGCGCGGGTAGTGCTTGTTGATGTTCAGGAAGCGGCGGATGAAGGGGAAGGCCACGCCGCGCGGCAGAACCGTGTCGATATGCGTCTCCTGGTACTTGCGGTATTCCTCGGGGCCGTTGTCGAGGTAGATCTGGTGCGATTCGGCCAGGTCGAACAGGGCGCTGGAAGCGACCCCGATCACCAGTTTGTGTTCGATAGGATAAGCCATGCTGTACCTGTGGTGTGCGTGTTGACCATCTTATACGACTATTAACTGCGTAGCCAATAGCGGCGCGCGGGGATTTTTTGCACCAAAGCAGGGCATCGAATGGCTTTTCGATGCCACTGTGCAAGGCGCGCCACAGTCAGGAAATAAATATTGATTTGTATCAAGTATGTAGCAGTCAGCGTCTCCGTTTTCCACTATGCTCCTATTATCAAATCTCGCCAATTGTAACGAAGCGTACGCCCCATCCCCGCCACCTTTATACAAGTGTCAGCTGTTTTACTCGAACATGCCAGCCTCAACCTCGCCAGCAAAAATCGTGATTATATAAAGGGCCTAGCCATGTTTAAGAATTTACTGATCAAATGGAAGTTGGCGACGCTCGTCGCCGTGATGATGGCGGCCTTGCTGGTGGTGGGCATCAGCGGTTACACGGGCATCGCCACCGTCGGCCGCGCCGTCAATGAAATCGGCGTCGTGCGCCTGCCGTCGATCCAGGGTTTGATGATGATCAGCGAAGGCCAGACGGCCGTCGCCGCCGCCACCCTGACGGCCGCCATCTATGAAAACAATTATCAGGCACAGGACAAGTTCGCGGAAGCGCTGCAGCTGCGCACGCGCGCCTGGAACAACATCGAGGCGGGCCGCAAGCTGTACGAACCGCTGCCGCAAACGCCTGAGGAAGCCGTGCTGTGGCAGCGCTTCCAGGGCGAGTGGACGGCCTGGAAGGCGGACGACGACAAGGTGCGCGCCATCCTGCGCCAGCTGGCAGATAACCGCGACGAAGCGCGGCAGAAAGAGCTGTTCGTGGGCTTTTACAAGCAGTACCAGGATTCGCGCGCGCTGTTCGGCAAGGCCGAAGGCACGCTCAACGACATCATCAAGCTCAATAACGGCGTGGCCGACGCCAGCGTCAAGGACGGCAGCGCGGCCGTGATTCGCTCGGAAAGCCTGATGGTCATCCTCGGCTTGCTGGCCTCCGCACTGGGCATCGGCTGCGCCGCCTACATCACGCGCGCCATCACGCAGCCGATTAATTCGGCCGTGAAAGTGGCGCAGACGGTGGCCTCGGGCGACCTGACGAGCCAGATCGAGGTGCACACGACGGAAGAAACGGGCCAGCTGCTGCAGGCGCTGAAGGACATGAATTCCAGCCTGGTCAGCATCGTCGGCCAGGTGCGCAGCGGCACGGAGACCATCGCCACGGCGTCGTCGCAGATTGCCAGCGGCAACCTGGACCTGTCCTCGCGCACGGAAGAGCAAGCCAGCTCGCTGGAAGAGACGGCGTCGTCGATGGAAGAGCTGACGTCGACCGTGCGGCAGAACGCCGACAATGCCCAGCAAGCCAACCAGCTGGCGCTGAGCGCCTCGGGCGTGGCCGTCAAAGGCGGCGAAGTGGTGGGCAAGGTGGTCGAGACCATGGACGCCATCAACGATTCGTCGCGCAAGATCGTCGACATCATTTCCGTCATCGACGGCATCGCCTTCCAGACGAATATCCTGGCGCTGAACGCTGCCGTGGAGGCGGCGCGCGCGGGCGAGCAGGGACGCGGTTTCGCCGTAGTGGCGACGGAAGTGCGCAATCTGGCCCAACGATCGGCCGGCGCGGCGAAAGAAATCAAGACCCTGATCGGCGACTCCGTGGTGGCCGTCGACGCGGGCAGCAAGCTGGTGGCCGAGGCGGGCAGCACGATGGCTGAAATCGTCTCCAGCGTGCAGCGCGTGACGGACATCATGGCGGAAATCAGCCTGGCCACGCAGGAGCAAAGCTCGGGCATCGACCAGATCAACCAGGCCATCGGCCAGATGGACCAGGTGACGCAGCAAAACGCGGCCCTGGTGGAAGAGGCGGCCGCCGCGGCCGAATCGCTGCAGGAGCAATCGGGCCAGCTGGCCGAGGTGGTCAGCGTCTTCAAGCTCGATGGCGCCCAGGCGCCTGCCGCGCGCGCAAACGCGAACGCAAAGCCTGCCGCGACGCGCGCCGCGGTGACCGGCGCGGCGCCGAAGCGTCCCGCACCGCGTCCGGTTTCCCGTCCCGCCACGGGCCGCCCGGCCTTGCACGCCGTGCCGTCCCAGCGCCAGAGCGCGCCGCGCGACGACGAGTGGGAAGTGTTCTGATGGCTTGACGGCGCCAGCATGCGCTAACGGACGGCCGCCTTGCGCGGCCGTTTTTACAGGCGCGCACCGGCGCGCGCTGCGGTTTGAACTGCGGTTACTACTTACTAAAAAAACAGCGTTATAAAAATAGCTGTTTTGCCATCTAAGCAAATCTTTTCAAAACTTAACGCGACATTGCTTGTGAGATAACTCACACTGCCTGCCGTACCACCCTTGTTCCCGCCTCGGCCACATCCCGGCTGACCCCTCCGCCTGCTGCGTCCAGCCATTCGTGGCAGGCGGCAGCCATTGCCGTCAGCCTTGCATGCGAGTCCGGCGCGATGACCGATGCACCACACTGAAGGATGCGAAAAAGATGGCAAATATGAAAATCGGCACGCGCCTGCGCTGCTCCTTTGCATTGTTGACCTTGCTGCTGCTGGCCACTGCCGCGCTGGGCATGCTGCGCCTGTCCAGCCTGGAGCTGCGCATGCGCGACGTGATCGACGATAAATATCCGAAGACCGTGCTGGCCAATGACATCATCAAGAATGTCAACATCATCGCGCGTTCCTCGCGCAACCTGCTGCTGATGACGGAGCCGCAGCAGCTGGCGCAGGAACGCGCCACCATCGCCAGGGCGGGCGGCGAGACGGAAAAAGGACTGGCCCAGCTGGACACGGTGGTGCTGTCGCCGCAGGGCCGCACGCTGATGGCGGCCGTGACGCAGGCGCGCGCCACGTTCAACGGCGGGCGCGACAAGGTGCTGGCCCTGCTGGACGAGGGCGCACGCGACGAGGCGACCAGTTTGCTGCTCGGCACGGTGCGCGGCGACCAGCTGCGCTACATGGCGGCGCTGGAAAGCCTCATCGCGCACCAGCACGACCTGATGGAGGAGGCGGGCGCCCAGGTGCGCGCGGAATACGCGACGGCGCGCAACATGATGCTGGCGCTGAGCGCGCTGGCCGTGCTGTTTTCGCTCGTCACCGCCTGGCTGGTCACGCGCAGCATCGTCCATCCGCTGCACCACGCATTGACGGTGGCGCAGACCGTGGCAGCCGGCGACCTGACGTCGACCTTCGGCCGCCATGGCGGCGATGAAACGGGCAAGCTGCTCGACGCGCTGTGTATCATGAACGGCAACCTGCTCGACATCGTGCAGCGGGTGCGCAGCGGCACCGATACCATCGCCACGGCGTCGTCGCAGATCGCGGCCGGCAATATCGACCTGTCGTCGCGCACCGAGGAGCAGGCCAGCTCGCTCGAACAGACCGCGTCGGCCATGGAGGAGCTCAGTTCGACGGTGCAGCAGAACGCGGACAATGCCCGCCATGCCAGCGTGCTGGCCGTCGAGGCGGCGAATATCGCCGGCGCCGGCGGGCAAGCCGTGGGACAGGTGATCCATACGATGGACGCCATCAGCGCGTCATCGGCGCAGATCGCCGACATCATCGGCGTGATCGACATGCTGGCATTCCAGACGAATATCCTGGTCCTGAACGCGGCCGTGGAAGCGGCGCGCGCGGGCGAGCAGGGGCGCGGCTTTGCCGTCGTGGCGACGGAAGTGCGCAACCTGGCGCAGCGCAGCGCGGCGGCGGCGCGCGATATCCGCGCCCTGATCGCCAATTCCACGCAGCAGGTGGACGCGGGCGCGGCCCTCGTCGCGCAGGCCGGCGCCACGATGCGGGACGTGGTGGCGGCCGTGGGACGCGTGAGCCAGATGGTGGCCGACATCACGGCCGCCAGTGCCGAGCAAAGCACGGGCATCGGCCAGGTCAGCCAGGCTGTCGTGCAGATGGATGAAGTGACGCAGCAGAACGCCGCCCTGGTGGAAGAGGCGGCGGCCGCATCGCAATCGCTGGAAGGCGAGGCGGCGAAGCTGCTGCAGGTGGTCAGCGTGTTCCGCCTGCAGCAGGGGCCGGCGCACACCTTGCCGCGCCGGAGCGCGCCGGCCGTGCCGCGCCTGCTGGCCTAGTGGCGCGCCTGGCAAGGTTCTGGCGCGGCTGCGTCGTGCTGTGGCGGGCGCGGTGCCGGGCGCGGGAGGGGCAGGGCGGCAAGCCGAGGGCGTCGGCGCGCAGCCGGGAGTTGCAGGCGCGCCTGGACGGCGCCATCGTCGACGGCGAATTCCGCTTTCACTACCAGGGCAAGTTCGACACGGCGCAGCTGCGCCTGGTCGGCCTGGAAGCGCTGCTGCGCTGGGACCATCCGCGCCACGGCCTGGTCTACCCGAACGAATTCATCGGCCTGGCCGAGCAGACGCAGGCCATCGCCGCGCTGGGCAACTGGGGCATCGATGCGGCCTGCCGCCAGCTGGCGCAGTGGCGCGCGGCGGGCCTGCCCCTGGTGCCGGTCGCGGTGAATGTCTCGGCGCGCCAGCTGTGCCAGCCGCAGTTGCCCGACTTCGTGCTGGACTGCCTGCGGCGCCACGCCATTCCTGCCCGCCTGCTGGAGCTGGAAGTGACGGAAAGCTGCCGCATCGACGACATGGCGCAGGCGGCGCAGGGCTTGCGCCGCCTGCGCGCGCTGGGGCTGGCCCTTTCGCTCGACGATTACGGCACCGGTTATTCGGGCTTGAGCCATGTCCGGATGCTGCCGATTCACACCATCAAGATCGACCGTTCCTTCATCCGCGACGTGGATAGCTGCGGCAGCGACGCCGTGATCGTCGCCTCGACCCTTGCGCTGGCGCGCGGCCTGGGCTTGCAGGCGCTGGCCGAGGGCGTGGAAGACGGTGCACAGCTGGCGCAGTTGCGGCGGCTGGGCTGCCCGCAGGTACAGGGCTTCTATCTGCACCGCCCGGCGCCCGCGGCCGAGGTGGCCGCGCTGCTGTCCGCTGGCCTTGTAACGGTGCCGCAACATGGCGCCATGCGGCATGGCGCGGATGCTCAGTAGAATATGGCCACTGCAAGCCGCGTGCTTTAACACCTACACCCCCACGCAAGAATGATAAACAGTCCCGTCCCGGCCTATGTCTTTGGCCCGTTTCGCCTTTTGCCGCTAGAACGCCTGCTGTTCGAGGGCGACCGCGCGCTGCGCCTGGGCAGCAGGGCCATGGACTTGCTGCTGGCCCTGCTGGAGCGCGCCGGCGACATCGTCGACAAGCATGAACTGGTGGCCATCGTCTGGCCCAATGCCGTGGTCGACGACGCGACCTTGCGCGTGCACCTGGCGGCGTTGCGCAAGGCGCTCGGCGACGGCCGCGACGGCCAGCGCTACATCACCACGATCCCCGGGCGCGGCTACGGCTTCCTGGCGCCGCTGGCGCACACGGGCCGGCCGGCGTCCGGTGCGGCGGGCGCCGAGCCGCGGCATAACCTGCCCGTCATGCTGACGCGCATGCTGGGCCGCGCCGAGGTGCTGCAAACGATGGCCAACCAGCTGCTGCAATTGCGCCTGCTGTGCATTGCCGGCCCGGGCGGCATCGGCAAGACCACCCTGGCCGTCGGCCTGGCCACGCGCGTGCTGCGCCGCTATGCCGACGGCGTGTGTTTCGTCGACCTGTCGCCGCTGGACGAGGGCCGCCTGGTGCCGCTGGCGCTGGCCACGGCGCTGGGGGTGGCGGTGCCGGCCGGCGACGCCATGCCGGTCCTGCTGGCCTACCTGCGCCCGCGCCACATGCTGCTCGTGCTCGATAACTGCGAGCACGTGATCGGCGCGGCCGCCACGCTGGCCGACGCCTTGCTCAAGGGCGCGCCGCTGCTGCACGTGCTGGCCACCAGCCGCGAGCCGCTGCGCCTCACCAGCGAACAGCTGCAGCGCCTGCCCGCGCTGGAATTGCCGCCTGCCGATGCCGTGCCCGATGCGGCGGCCGCCCGGCATTTCTCCGCGGTGCAGCTGTTTTGCGAACGCTGCGCGGCCGTCGACGATGCCTTCGTGCTGGCCGACGCCGACGTGCCCGTGGTGGTGGACATCTGCCGGCGCCTCGACGGCATCCCGCTGGCGCTGGAACTGGCGGCCGGGCGCATCGGCCATTTCGGCCTGCACGAACTGCGCCGCCAGCTCGACGACCGCTTTCGCCTGCTCACGCGCGGCGCGCGCAACATGCCCTTGCGCCACCAGACCCTGCGCGCCACGCTGGACTGGAGCTACGGCCTGCTCGACGCGCGCGAGCGCCAGGCGCTGCAGGCGCTGAGCGTGTTCAGGAGCCGCTTCCGCCTGGAGTCGGCCAGCGCCGTGGCGGGATGCGACGTGTTCGACACACTGGCCGACCTGGCGGCCAAGTCCCTCGTCAGCATCGAGTTTTGCCGCCAGCACGTGTATTACCGGCTGCTCGACACGACGCGCGCCTATGCTGGCGCGCAGCTGTCGGCGGGCGGTGGCGCGGGCGCCGTGCTGCTGCGCCATGCGCGCCATTGCCTGGGACTGGCCGCACGCATCGCCGCCGACTGGGGCTGCATGCCGCCGGCCCACTGGAGCGCGCGCTACGGTCGCCATGTCGACGACCTGCGGGCCGCCATCGACTGGGCCTTCGGCGAGGAGGGCGACGTGGCGCTGGGCGTGGCGCTGACCCTGGCCGCGCAAACCCTGTTCTATCAGCTGTCGCTGATGGATGAATACCGCGTGCGCGTCGAGCGGGCGCTCGAGCGCATGGCCACGCATGCGGTGGACGACCCCGACAGCGAAATGCAGCTGCATGCCTCGCAGGCGCACCTGCTGCTGCATACGCAGGGCATCACCGGCACCATGCTGCGTTCGTTCCAGCGCGGCTATGCGCTGGCCATGCGCACGGACGATGGCAGCCGCCGGGCCGAGGCGATTTGCGGCATGTGGATCTGTTGCCTTAAGCTGGCCGATTTCCAGCGCGCCGACAGTTACGTCATAGAGCTTGCCGTCCTGTGCACAACGCGCGACGACACGGCGATGCACCTGGTGCTGGCGCGCATGCGTTCCGTGGGCGAGTATGTGCAGGGACGCTACGCGCAGTCGGCGGCGCTGGCGCGCATGGTGCTCGCGCATCCCGGGGGCGCGGCGCAGCTGGGCTTCAACAATGCCTTGCTGGCCGATCACCAGGTGTGCCTGCGCGGCACGCTGGCGCGCTGCCTGTGGATGCAGGGCCGCCCCGACGACGCCCTGGCGCTGGCGCGCGAGGCGGTGACGGTGGGCTTCGAGCACAATGGCGTCACGCTGTGCGTGGCGCTGGCCATCCATGCCATTCCCGTCGCCCTGTGGTGCGGGCGGTGGGAACTGGCGCAGGCGTGGACTTGCCTGTTGTGCGAGCACGCGGCCCGCTATGGCTTGTTGTACTGGAGCGCCTGGGGCGCCGCCTACCAGCGCCTGCTCGACGGGGGCGAAGCGATGACGTCATTCCCCTGGCCGTCGGTGCGCAGCTGGCCGATACAGGTCGATTTGATGGCCACCCTGCACGACGCGGCCGCCGATAGCCAGGCGCTGCGGCGCGCGCGCACGGGCCTGGCGCCGTGGAGCGCGCCGGAAGTGCTGCGCCGCGACGCGCACCACCGCTGGCGGGCGCTGGCGCAAGACGATGCGGCCGGGCTGGAAGCGGTGCGGGCGCAGCTGGAAGAAGCGCTGCAGCTGGCCAGGGGCCAGCAGGCGCCGGGCTGGGAACTGCGCTGCGCCACCAGCCTGGCGGCCGTGCTGTTGGCGCAAGGCCGCGGCGCCGCCGCGCACGCCGTGCTGGCCCCTGTGCATGCGCTCTATAGCCAGGGGCGCGACACGACGGACGTGATGGCGGCGGCAGCGTTGCTGGCGCAGCTGGCCTGAGCGCTATTCGTAGGCGCCCAGCCGGCGCTGTTCCTCCGGCGTGAAACTGGCGTCGCGCAGCTGCTGCAGGGCCGCCGCATCCTGCGCGCCGCCGGGCAGGCTGTTTTTTTGCGCCTGGTAGGCGATGATGCGTTGCTGCCACTGCGATTCCTCGCGGTCCAGTTCCGCCAGACGGGCCGCCGCCGCCGGCGTGAAGGTGCTGGCGCGCAGGCGGTAGACTTCATTCTCGCCGCCGCCCTGTGCCCGCAGGGCCTTGACCGATTCATCCAGCCTGGCCACCTGCAGCGGCGCATCGCGCGCGGCGCGCTGGGCCGGCGACATTTTCTGGTCCAGCGCCGTCAGTTGCGCCTGGCGCTGGGCTTCATCGAGCGTCGTGTTGCCGAGGATATCCATGCGCGCCACGGCGTCGTCGTCATACGCGTCGCTGGCGCCGAACAGGCCGGCGCTTTCCTCCGGCGTAAAATAATTGCCGCGCAGGGCGCGCATGGCTTGCAGGCGCGCGCGCGCCGCCACGGCGGGATCGGCCTGCGCCGGCAAGGCCTGTTCCGCGCCGGCCAGCGCCTGCTTGTAGGCCAGATACGCGCCCAGCAGGCGCTTCGCTTCGCGCGCGGGCACGGGCGCCAGGCGCTTGTCCAGCTCCGCCTCGATCTGGCTGCGGATGGCGGCCAGCGGCTTTTCGCCGAGGCCTGCCAGGTAGTAGTCGAACAGGTGGCCCAGTTCCGCATCGACCACCAGCTTGTCGCCGGCGGCCACCGTCACGTCGCCGTCGGGCCGCGTGCCTTGCATCGAGCGCACGAACGCGAACAGGTCCGGTTCCGCCTTTTCCGGCGGCGGGGCGGGCGGCTCGCCCGGGCGCAGCACCAGGTACAGGGCCAGGGCAGCCAGGCTGCCGCCGATGATCCATTTCGCGTGCATGCGCTTCTCCTTACAGTCCCAGGCCTTGCAGGCGGTTGGCTTGCTGGCGGAAGACGGTGACGGGGTTCGTCTCGAACAGGTTGACGATGCCGACGAACTGGTTGACTTCATCGAGGTGGTTCATGGCGTAGTCGTCGCGGATCACCTTGCCCAGGTGGCTGGAGCAGCTGCTCACCAGGCCATCGTTCTTGACGCCGCCGAAGGCCAGGCTGATGGCCGCCAGGGCAGGGTCGCCCACGTCGAGCACGTTCGTGTACGGTTGCGCGCCGCTCCACGAGAAATAGTACACGCCTTGCACCTGGTAGGCGCCTTCGCCGCAGGCGGAGGTGGGCACGCCCTGTGGGTGGCGGCTGTTGAAGGCCAGCGAGCCGGCCGTGGACAGCGACGCCAGCGACGCGCCCGCGTTTTGCGGCAAGCCCTTGTTGCCCGACAAAATGCCGATCAGGGAGGCGAGCGCGTTGCCCAGCGCGCCGCTGGTGTTGGGAATGGCGCCGCTGAGGATATCGGCCACCTTCGAGCCCTTGTTGACGCCGGCCACGCTGGTGACGGACGCCACCAGGTCGGGGCGCACGGAAGCGACATAGCGGGCCGTGGGGCCGCCATGGCTATGGCCGATCAAATTGACTTTGCTTGCCCCCGTGGCGGCGAGGATTTGGCGCACCTGCGATAGCAGCTGCTCGCCGCGCACTTCCGTGCTGTTGGCGGCCGACACGGTGGTCACATACACTTGCGCGCCGCCGCTGCGCAGGGCGGCGGGGACGCCATAAAAATATTCGACGGGACCGAGCTTGTCGAAGCCGAACAGGCCATGCACGAGCACGATCGGGTACTTGGTTTGCGTGTAGCCGGCGGCGCTGGCGCTGCCGGGCAGGATGGCGAGGGAAAACAGCAGGGTGGAAAGCAGTTGCCAGAAGCGAGTCTTCATTTTGTCTCCGTTATGTATTATTAATAGTGGAAATGAGTGGAAATGTCGATGCTGTAGCGATGAACCGTGCACTCCTGTACATTCTCGATGCATTAAAAATAGCGAGCGCTCGGTTTTTTGAATGTAGCACCGCTGGATTTAAATTGCATTTGAATTGCATGATGCAGCGCAATAACTGTGGGAATTTGGCGTTGCTTATGCGCCCATTGCATAGTTGAAAAGTCAAATAGTTGTTTTCCTGAGCTATAATCGGCCCGGCATCAGCCGTCCCGCCATCTTGCAATGCCGCGTACCGGCATGGCATGGATATCGCTCCTACACCGTTACTTGGGAATGCACTTGTCGACCCATTTTAATTTTGAACAGTTTCAGCAGATGACGCCTTTAAATGGCGAAAACATCTGGGAATATATTCTTGACCGCCACGCGGAGCGCATCGGCGTCAAACGCCGCAAGCCGGCGCTGGAAAATCTTGAACGCATCTTCGTCGCCACCTTCCGCCTGGCCAATGACGTGGGTTTCCGCGCCATGAGCTTGCGCGATTTGTGCCGCGAGACCGGCTTGTCGATGGGCGGCCTGTATGGCTACATCACCAGCAAGGATCAACTGGCCGAAATGATCGAGGACGTGGTGCGCCACGCCACGCAAGCCTTGCCCTTGCTGTTTGCCGACGTGAAGTCGCCGCTGGACCGCCTGGAAGCGATGATACGCTCGTCGATCTACCTGTCCGAAGTGCTGCAGCCGTGGTTTTATTTTGTCTTCATGGATTCGCGCGTGCTGCAGGTGGAGCAGCGCAGCATGGCGAAGAATTCGGAACTGTATGTGCAGACCCTGATCGCCGCCACCATCGGGGAAATCGAACCGAAGCCGCAGGGCGATCCCACCTTGCTGGCCGCGCACTGCCTGGCCCTGTTCCAGGACTGGTACGTGAAACGCTGGAAGTACCGCGCAGCGAAGGTCAATGTCGACGATTTCGCCGATAGCGTCGTCAGTACGGTGCGCGGCTACCTGAGCATGGTCAAGGCGCCGTAAGAAGGCCGCCGAAAAAAAAGCCAGGATCGCTCCTGGCTTTTTCACTAGTTCGTTTCCACCGGCACCGTCTCCGGCACGGCCGCCGGATCCGTCGGCGTCTCCGCCTCCATATCCAGCGTCCTGATCCCGTTCATGTCGATGAATTCGTCGTACAGCCACTCGCCGTCGACCTGGCTCAGGCCCGCCGGCACGGCGCGCGTGATTTGCGGGCGCGTCGACAGGGCCGTGCGCATGTAGTCGATCCAGATCGGCATGGCCAGCGAGGAACCGAATTCGCGTCCGCCCAGGGACTTGGGCTCGTCATAGCCCATCCACGCCACCGCCACGATGCCGCCGCCATAGCCGGCGAACCAGCCGTCGACGGCGTCGCTGGTGGTGCCCGTCTTGCCGGCGATGTCGCTGCGGCCCAGTTTTTTCGTCGCCGCCGCGCCCGTGCCGGTGCGCGTGACTTCGCGCAGCATGCTGTCCATCACGAAGGCGTTGCGCGGGTCCAGCGCCAGGGTCTTCTCGTCGTTCGGCGCGGGCGGCTTGGTCTGCATCAGCACCGCGCCCTTGGCGTCGACGATGCGGTCGATCAAATACGGTTCCACCTGGTGGCCGCCATTGGCGAACAGGGCGTAGGCGCCCGCCATCTGCACGGGCGTGACGGAACCCGTGCCCAGCGCCATCGTCAGGTTGCTGGGCTGGCGGGCCGGGTCGAAACCGAATTTTTCCATGAAGTCGTGCGTGTACGACACGCCCAGCGCGCGCAGGATGCGCACCGAGGCCACGTTCTTCGATTGCGCCAGCGCGTAGCGCATGGTGATGGGGCCATCGAACTTGAAGTCGTCATTCTGCGGCGCCCATACCTTGCCGCCCGCTTGCATTTCCAGTGGCACGTCATTGATCAGGGTGGCCGGCGAAAAGCCTTTTTCCAGCGCCGCCGAATACACGAAGGGCTTCATGGCCGAACCGGGCTGGCGCCAGGCTTGCGTCACGTGGTTGAATTTTTGCAGGTTGTAATCGAAGCCGCCCACCATGGCGTGGTAGGCGCCCGTTTCCGCGTCCAGCGAGACGAAGGCGGCGGCCACCAGCGGCACTTGCGTGATGGCCCAGTTGCCCTTGGCGTCCTGGGTGATGCGGATCACGGCGCCCGGGCGCAGCTTGATGCCGGCGCCCGCCTTGGCGGACAAGGCGGGGGCGGCAAAGCGCAAGCCTTCGCCCGTGATGGCCTTGGCGTCGCCGTCGCCGATGTCGGCCACCACCTTGCCGCTAGAGACCTCCGTGACGACGGCGGCGATCAGGCCGTCGCTGTCCGGGCGTTTTTGCAGCGCAGCATCGATGGCGTCGTCGCGCTGCTCGGGGTCGACCGGCATGTCGATGAAGGTTTCCGGGCCGCGGTAGCCGTGGCGCTGGTCGTAGGCGATGACGTTGCGGCGCGTCGAGGCGTAGGCCGCATCCTGGTCCGCCTTCAAGATCGTCGTGTAGACGCTGATGCCCCTGGTATAGCTGTCTTCCTTGTATTGGGCATACACGGCCTGGCGCGCCAGTTCGGCCACGTATTCGGCGTGCGTGTCGAAACCCTGCTTGCCGCGGCTGTTGATATGCAGCGGCTGCGCCAGCGCCTGCTGGTACTGGCCGTCGCTGATGTAATCGAGGTCGCGCATGCGCTTCAACACCAGTTGCTGGCGCGCGTGCGCCTTTTTCGGATTGCTGATCGGGTTGTGGCGCGAGGGGTTTTGCGGCAGGCCCGCCAGCATGGCCATTTCCGCGATCGACAGTTCGGACAAGGGCTTGCCGAAATACGTCTGCGCCGCGCTGCCGAAGCCGAACGAGCGCTGGCCCAGGTACATCTGGTTCATGTACAGCTCGAGAATCTGGTCTTTCGACAGGGCCGATTCGATTTTCAGGGCCAGCATGATTTCATTGAGCTTGCGCGAAGCGACTTTTTCGCGCGTCAGGAAGAAGTTGCGCGCCACCTGCATGGTGATGGTGGAGCCGCCGCCGTGGCCGAAGCCGTGGCGCAGGTTCGACAGCACGGCGCCGCCGGCGCGCACGAAGTCGATGCCGTGGTGTTCGTAGAAGCGGCCATCCTCGATGGCCAGCAGGGCCTTCTTCATCATTTCCGGCACTTGCGCAATCGGCACGAAGTCGCGGTGCTCTTCGCCGAATTCGCCGATCAGCACATTGTCGGCCGTGTAGACGCGCAGCGGGATCTTCGGCTGGTAGTCCGTAATGACGTCCAGTTCGGGCAGGCGCGGGCGCACATACAGGAACAGGTAGGCGGCCAGCAGCAGGGCGGCGGCCAGCGCGGCGCAGCCGGCGATGATGAAACCGCGCACGGTGGCGCGGCGGGAAGGCCAGGGGAATCCGGTTCGTTTGGCAGTCAAGGCAGTCTCACGTGAGCGTGCAAGGCACGGTGGCAGCGATTATAGACCAATGCGCTGGTGCTTCCCGCGCGGGCAGGGCGGCGGGCGGGCCTCGGGGACCGGGAGCAAAAAACCTTTTCATCGAAACGCGGCTGTGCGATAGTCTCGGCTTCAAGAAAATAGCCCGGGCGTCAATCCGGGCTGTTTATTTTTAAAAATTAAGGAAATATCCATGGCAAAAGATGCAACACCGAGCGTCGTGAGGCCCTACATCCCGGCCGATGCGAAGCTGCCCGAGATGACCTTCCGCGCCCTGTTCATGGGCGTCATCCTGGGGATGGTCTTCGGCGCTTCCTCGCTCTACCTGGTGCTGAAAGTGGGCCTGACCGTCAGCGCCTCGATTCCCGTCGCCGTGATCGCCATCACCCTGTTCGGCCTGACCAAGAAGGTGGGCGGCAAGGATTCGTCGATCCTGGAAAACAGCATCACGCAAACGGCCGGTTCGGCAGGCGAATCGCTGGCCTTCGGCCTGGGCGTGACCATGCCCGCCATCCTCATCCTCGGCTTCGACCTGGAAATCTCTAGAGTCATGCTGGTCGGCGTCCTCGGCGGCCTGCTGGGCATACTGATGATGATCCCCATGCGCCGCACCATGATCGTCGACCAGCACAAGGAACTCAAATTCCCCGAAGGCACGGCGTGCGCCGAAGTGCTCAAGGCGGCCGCCACGGAAGAATCGCGCATCGCCGCGGGCGAAAGCATCGAGAAGGATTCGGCTGCCGCGCTGGACGCCAAGCGCCGCGCGAAGATCATCTTCGGCGGTTTTGCCGTCGGCTTGCTGTATAAAGTGTTCAATATCTCGTTCAAGGGCTGGAAGGATACGCCGGGCGTGGAATTTGCCGCGCCGCTCAAGGGCGGCTCCATCGGCGCCGAAATCTCTCCTGAATTGCTGGGCGTGGGCTACATCATCGGCCCGCGCATCGCCGCCACCATGGCGGCCGGCGGCGTGCTGTCGTACCTGCTCTTGATCCCGATGATCAAGTTCTTCGGCGACAGCCTGACCACCGTGCTTTCGCCGGGCACCAAGTTGATCAGCGAAATGGGCGCGGACGACGTGCGCAGCGCCTACGTGCTGTACATCGGCGCGGGCGCCGTGGCCGCCGGCGGCCTGATTTCCCTGGTGCGCGCCATGCCCATGATCTGGCGCAGCCTGTCGGCCGGCCTGAAAGGCATCGGCAAGGGCGTCAAGAGCGATTCCACCCTGCGCACGGACCAGGACATCCCCCTGAAATGGGTCGTCATCGGCTGCCTTTCCATCATCGCCGTGATCACCTTCGCCACGCCGCTGCACATGAATTTCCTCGGCGCGCTGCTGATCCTCGTCTTCGGCTTCCTGTTCGCCACCGTGTCGTCGCGCCTGACGGGCGAAATCGGCTCGTCGTCGAACCCGATCTCCGGCATGGCCGTGGCCACCTTGCTGTTCACTTGCCTGATCTTCCTCATCATGGGCTGGACGGGCGGACGTTACTATGTGACGGCCCTGTCGGTGGGCGCCATCGTGTGCATCGCCGCCAGCAATGCGGGCACCACGTCGCAAGACTTGAAAACCGGCTACCTGGTGGGCGCCACGCCGCGCCTGCAGCAGTATGCGATCCTGGCGGGCGCCTTGTCGTCCGCCCTGATCCTCGGTCCGATTCTGCTGAAACTGAACGAGGCGAGCACCGTCTATGTGCCGGCCGCGCAAGTGGCGCCTGGCCTGACGGTCGATGCGTCGAAGCTGACGGTGACGGGCGAGCTGCATGGCCCGCAAGCCGAGACGGACCACAACACGTATAAAGTCTGGCAAAAGACGGATACCGTGGGCGGCCCGGCCGGCAAGTATTTTGTGAAGGAAGATGGCCAGCTGGCTTACCTGGTCGATCCGGGCATCAATGGCCATTACAGCAAGCGTCCCGACGGTTCGGAAGTCAAAAAATACGATGCGCCGAAGGCCGTGCTGATGTCCTACATCATCAAGGGCATCCTCGACCAGCAGCTGCCGTGGACCCTGGTGCTGTTCGGCGTGATGATCGCCGTGGTGCTGGAAATGGCCGGCATCCCGTCGCTGGCGTTTTCCGTGGGCGTGTATTTGCCGCTGTCGTCCACCTTGCCGATCTTCGTCGGCGGCCTGGTGCGCTGGCTGGCGGACCGCCGCAACAACAAGCTGGAACACAACGCCAAGCTGAACGAGGAAGAGCGCCAGCTGGCGGGCGACCGCAGCTCGGGCGTGCTGCTGGCGTCCGGCTACATCGCCGGCGGCGCGCTGGCCGGCATCATCATCGCCATTACGGCCGGCGTGCTGACGCACTTCGACCAGATGATGGCCGACTGGGCCGAGCACGGCAACCCGTTCTACGCGGGCCTGCATTCGGATGCGTTGTCGCTGCTGCCGTATGCGCTCATCATCGTGCTGCTGTATATCGTGGCGCGCGAGAAGAAAGCGGGCAGTTCGCAGGCTTGATGTCATAGCCACTCCAAGGAAAACCGCCCGGGTCGCACCGGGCGGTTTTTTTATGTGCGGCCGATGGGCCGCGCCGCCAGTTGCGCCGCGCTCGCGTAGATCGTTACGTGCTCGGACGCCAGTTGGCGCAGGTGGTCATAAAAGGCCTGCGCCGGAATGCACCACGACGCCGCGTCGCCCACTTGCCCGTTGACGCGCAGGCCGGCGGCATCGAATTCCCGCTGAAAGTACTCGCGCAGATCCTCCCGGCCGGGATGGTCGATGCGGCGCCGTGCGATAGCTGGATCGAAAGGGCGCACGGGCACGTCCCAGCGCCGGCCGGCGTGGTCCAGGCAAGCGAGCAGCTTTGTCTCTTCCTCCCACACGGGCACGGGAAAGGCCTCGCCCATGGCGTCTTCCAGCGCGTGATAGAACGTCACCGGCCCCATGGAAATGCCGAGGCCCAGCACCTTCGCATGGTCGCAGCCGATGAAGCGCTGCCAGGGAGAGCCCATGCCGAAGATCGAGGGCGCGCGGTGGTGCGCTTCGGTAAGGTCGGCGGCATGGCGGCCCCACGCGCAGACGGAGTGCGTCGGGTGGATGCTGCGCCGGACACCGGGGCTGGCAAGGAAGGCTTCCGGCAGGCGTCCCATGTGCGTGCCGTGGCGGCGCGGGTCGAATACATAGTCCGGCATGGCGCAGGCGGCGCGCACGGTGCCGCCCGGCAGATAGTAGGCGGGCAGCAGCAGGGCGCCTTGCGGGCCGACGGCGTCCTGCAGGGCGGCTATCACGGCTGGCGCGCCGCCTTCCACATAGCCCAGGCTTTTCAGCGAGGAATGCACGAACAGCGTATCGCCTGGCGCGATGCCCAGCCGCGCCAGGCCGGCAGCCAGCCCGGCGCGCGTCACGTGGGGGGCATTCTGGCGCACGTGCCGGGCGCCGGCGGCGCGGCGCCACGCTTGCAGCGCGGCCCTGGCGGCGCGTTTCGCCTGTTCAAGCATCGCCTGTTTCCCGCTCTACTTCCACTTCCAGCAGATTGGCATCGATGCAGAACTTGGCGGCCCAGTTCAGGTAAGCCCAGGTGCCGTAGTCGCCATCGACGGGAAACGAGCCCTTGACGCCGCCGCGCGTGCGCGCGGGACCGTCGATGCTGACCGCGCGCCGCACGTAGCGGTTCAGGCGGCGCCCCGCGTCGAGGTAGGGCCGCTCACCCGTGAGCCGATACAGCAGGAACAGACAATGCGCGTTTTGCGCGGAACCCGTGAGGCAGGCGTAGTTCGCTCCCGGCTGGAAGTCCGGACCGAGGCGGCCGGCCAGGTAGCCGTCGGCCGCCACGGCCCTGGCGACGCTCGCTCCCGTGCGCGCGGCGGCGTCCAGCAGGTCGGCGCGCGCCGAAAAGCGGTGCGCTTCGAGCAGGCCGCGCAAGGCGTAGCCGATGGTATGGGTCAGGGGCAGGAGCGGGTTGTCCAGGCAGTTCGCCGCGAACCAGCCATTGGGCCGCTGTTTTGTCAGCGCCCAGTCGACCTGGCGCAAGCCGGCCGCGCCATAGCCGTGGCCCGGCGCGACGCGGTCCGCTTCGAACAGGCCCCATGCCACATGCGTTTCGTAGGCCTTGTCGCCGGCACTGGCGAACGGCGTCGGATGGCGGCGCCAGCAGCCGTCCGCATCCTGGCTGTCGCGCAGCCAGCTTGCCGCGCGATGCATGGCGTCTGCGTAGGCCGCGCCGTACGCCGCCACGCCGGCGGCCAGGCCGAGCAGGATCTGGCCCGTATTGAAAGTGACGGGCACGCGCGGCGTCGAATCGATCTTCCCGCCCTGGAATCCGCCTTGTGCGAACTGGATGGCCAGGCACCAGTCGAGCATGCGCCGCGCGCGCCCGTGCAGCGCCTCATCCCCAGCCTCATCGCCCGTGCGCTGCGCCAGGGCGATGAGGGTGGGGATGATGTAGCCGGTGGTCTCCGGGTAGGAGCTCGACCACCCTGTGACCAGGCTGTAGTCGCGCGCGACGCCGCCGTCGTTTGAGCTGGAATGGTCCTGCGCCGCGCATAGCCAGGCCGTGCAGGCCTTGACGACGGCTTGCGGGCCGGGGTCGAAGGCGGGCAGGCCGCGCCGGTCCGACAGCCGCTCCATGCGCGCCGCCGCCGGCAGGCTCGCCCGCGGCGACAGCGTGTTCCTGATCTTCGTGAGCAAGGTGCGCATGGCAGTAATGGTCGTAATGGCAGCAGTGGCGTGGTGGTTGGCACAGGCTACTGTAGCGCTGGCAGGCGGCAGGGTTATTGACTTGCCGCAAGGATTGGCCGTCGCATCGCTGCCGCCGGAATTGACGCATAATGGACACTTCACCGTTGTCGACGAGGCCCGCCATGAACAGCGTCACGCTTGAATACACAGTCGTCACCAATCCCGACGCGTTCGTCGGCTTCAAGTATTACGTGAAGGCGGGGCAGGCATTCGATGCCGATGATTTCGCCTATTCCTACAAGCTGAAACGCTCCGACCTGGACCCGGACAGCGTGCTGGCCACGCGCGAGGCGGCGGCGAATTTGCAGCCGGGCGAGTGGCTGAGCGTGTCGCATTCGATTGCGGCGTAGCGCGCAGGTTGCGGGCTTCCTCCCGTCGTACTTTGGCGGCCCGGCAAGCGAGAGATATCGGCGCTGCGAACCGCAAGACTGGAAACGGCTGTTACGTCGGAAGCCAGTGCCAGTGCCAGAGCCAGGGCCGGGTATCGTCGGCACGGATCTTGTCGAGGTGCGCACTTCTGCCTATAATTGAGAATAATTCTCATTAAGTTTGCGCTGCCCGCCAGACCCGCCGCTCCATGTCCGCCGACCACGTCTCCCTGCATGATTTCGATGACATCGCCATCCTGTATCGCCAGCACCATGGCTGGCTGCGCGGCTGGCTGCAGCGCAAGGTGGGCAACGCCTTCGACGCGGCCGACCTGGCGCAGGCCACCTTCCTGCGCGTGCTCGCGCCGCAGGGCATGCAGGGCGTGCAGGAGCCGCGCGCCTACCTGACGACGATCGCCCGCAACCTGCTGATCAACCATGTGCGCCGGCGCGCCATCGAGCAAGCCTACCTCGACGCTCTTGCCCTGATGCCGGAGCCGGTGGCGCCGCCGCCCGAAGTGCGCCTGATGTTCCTCGAACGGCTGGTGGAGCTGGACCGGCGCCTGGCCGGGCTGCCGGCGCAGGCGCGGCAAGCCTTTTTGCTGGTGCAGCTCGACGGCCTGGGGCAGCAGGAGGTCGCCGCCGAATTGGGCATTTCCCTGTCCACCGTCAAGCGCCATCTGGCCAGGGCGGCCCTGCGCTGCTTTTTCCCGGAGCAGCATGATGGATGAAGAGGCAAGCTTCGCCCTGGACGGAACGGGTGTCGCCGCAAGCGTGGCGCCCGCCGTGGCGCGGCGGGCCGTGCAGTGGTGGCTGGCGCTGCAGGGCGGCGACGCCACTGCCGCACAGCTGCAGGCATGGCAGCGCTGGCGTGCCGAGGAAGTCGAACATGAGCGGGCCTGGCAGCGCATCGAAGCCGTCAGCGGCCAGCTGGCCGGCATTCCGCCGCCGCTGGCCAGCGCCGCCCTGGCCGCGCCCGCAGGCGCGCAGCGGCGCCGCGCGGTGCGCCTGCTCACGGCGCTGGTGGTGGCGGGCGGCAGCGCCGCCATGCTGCGCCAGACACCGGCGTGGCAGTCGTGGAACGCCGATGCCAGCACGGCCACGGGCGAGCGGCGCACGGTGCGCCTGCCGGACGGCGGCACGCTGGTGCTCAATACCGATAGCGCCATCAAACTGCGCTATGACGCCAGCGAGCGCGCGGTGCAGCTGCTGCGCGGCGAGGTGCTGCTGCAGACGGCGCCCGATGCGCAGCAGCGGCCCTTCCGCGTGCACACGGCCGACGGCACGGCGCGCGGGCTGGGCACGCGATTCATCGTGCGCCAGCACGCGGGCTTCGTGCAGGTGGGCGTGCTGGAGGGGGCCGTCGAGTTGCGGCCTGCGTCGGCCGACGGCCAGCCACGCGTGCTGCGGGCGGGCGAGGAGGGCAGTTTTACGCGCGACGGCGTGGGCGCGGCGCATGCGCTCGATGCCGGCGCCGGCGCCTGGGCCGACGGCATGCTGGTCGCCGCGCACATGCGCCTGGACGATTTTCTGCTGGAGTTGTCGCGCCACCGGCGCGGCCACCTGGGATGCGATCCGGCGCTCGCGCACATGCTGGTGTCGGGCGCCTATCCGCTGGCCGATACCGACAGGGTGCTATTGGCGCTGGTGGAAGCCTTGCCCGTCGAGCTGCACTACTTGACGCGCTACTGGGTCACCGTGCGGTCGCGCGCGGCGAAAAAATAAACTGAAAATACATGGACTGTTTTTGCACGCTGCCTTGTCAAGGAAAGTGAGGGCGCAGGTATTGGCCCGTTCCACCCATCCCATGATACGAAGGCATGCCATGAACAACCGCAGTACATTCCCCCCATCCACGCGCTTGCTGGCCATGACACCGCTGGCCCACCTGGTGCACGCCCTGTGCCTGGGCGCACTGGCCAGCCTGGCCGGCGCGCCGGCGCACGCGCAAACGGCCGGACAGCCCGCGTCCTTGCGCCATTACGCCATCCCGGCGGGGCCGCTGGAAGCGACGTTGAACCGGCTGGGGCGTGAAGCGGGCTTGCTGATCGCCTTTGGCTCGGCCGCGACGGAAGGGCTGCGCAGCGGCGGCGTCAGCGGCAGCTACACGGTGGACGACGCGCTGGCGCGGGCGCTGGCCGGCACCGGGCTCGCTGCCGTGCGCACGGCCGGCGGCGGCCACGCGCTGCGTGCCGCCTCCGCATCCGCTGCCGGCGCGGCGGCGGATGGCGTGCAGACGATGGCGCCCGTGACCGTCAGCGCGCAGGCGGAAGAGGAAAACACGTGGGGCAAGGCCAGCGGCTATGTGGCGCGGCGGGCCAGCACGGCCACCAAGACCGACGCTTCCCTGCTGGAAGTGCCGCAATCGGTGTCCGTCATCACGCGCGACCGCATGGATGACCAGGGCGTGCGCACCCTGAACGATGCCATCCAGTACACGGCCGGCTTGCGCAGCAACACGGCAGGCGCCAATCCTGCCGACGACAGCCTGTCGGTACGGGGCTTCAGCCAGTTTTCGGGCGCGTTCTACCTGGACGGCATGCGCCTGATGCCGATGGGGACGCTGGGCTTTTTCGGCGTGGAGCCGTACGGCGCCGAGCGCGTGGAAGTGCTGAAGGGTCCTTCGTCCGTGTTGTACGGCCAGAATGCGCCGGGCGGCATCGTCAATTTCGTCGCCAAGCGCCCCGCGGCGGACCAGGTAAACCAGGTCGAACTGTCGCTCGGTAGCTATGCGCGCAAGCAGCTGGCCCTCGACGTGGGCGGCAAGCTGGCCGACGACGGCAGCCTGCAATACCGGCTGGTGGGGCTGGCGCGCCAGGCGGACCAGCAGATCGATTACATGCAGGACGACCGCTACTATCTGGCACCCAGCCTGACGTGGGCGCCGAGCGCCCGCACCAGCATCACCTTATTGGGCTTTTTTCAGCAGAATCGCGCCATGCAATCGTCGAACGTGCAGTGGGAAGCCTTGAACGGCAGTAATCCCAACGGCCGCCTGCCGCTGACGCGATTCCTGGGCGAGCCCGGCTTCGACCACGAGGAAACGCGCGTCGCGTCGGCGGGCTACGCGGCGCGCCACACGTTCGACAGCGGGTGGACGCTCCGGCAGAACTTCCGCTTCCTGCACGCGAATAACCATGAACAGTATATGTTTCGTTACGGCAACTTAATCGACCATGCAGTCACCAACCGCGAGATCGATACGCGCGACGGCAAGGGCAGCGTGTACTCGCTCGACACCAGCGTGACGGGCCAGGTGGCGACGGGCGCGCTGCGCCATGAGGTGGTTGCCGGCATCGATTACAGCCGCAGCAGTACGTCGTTCAGCTCGTATATCGCCGACGGTCCGCAGATCGATATCTACCGCCCCGTCTACGGCGGCGCGCTGGACCTGGCGGCGCTGGCGCCCGATGCCCTGCGCCGCGAGCATAACCGGCAGCTGGGCGCCTACCTGCAAGACCGCATGCAGTACCGTCAATGGGTCTTCACCGTGGGCGGGCGCCAGGACTGGACGCGCCAGGAACAGCGCAATCTGCTGGTATCGCCATCGGTCACGACGGTGCGCAAACCCACGGCATTCACGGGCCGCGCCGGCATCACTTACCTGGCGGCGAACGGCCTGGCGCCTTACGCCAGCTACAGCGAATCGTTCTCGCCCGTCTCCGGCGCGGACCGCCTTGAGCGTCCGTTCGAGCCGGAAACGGCCCGGCAAGTGGAAGTCGGCGTGAAATACGCGCCTGGCGCGCATCTGTCCGTGACGGCCGCCGCATTCGAACTGCGCCGCCAGAACGTGCTGACGACGGACCCGGACGACCCGAATTTCTCCATCCAGCAGGGGGAGGTGCGCTCGCGCGGCATCGAACTGGAAGTGGCGGCGCAGCCGGGCAGCCAGCTGAAACTGCTGGCGTCCCTCACCTACAATCCCCTGACAGTGACGAGGGCGCATCCGGACATGTGGGGCACGAATGTGCAGGGCAAGTCGCCGTATGAAGTGCCCCGGCAGATGGCTTCCGCGTGGGCCGACTACGCCTTCGCTGGCGGCTTGCGCGGCCTGTCGGCCGGCGCCGGCGTGCGCCACGTGGGCGCCAGCTGGGGCGACGCGGAGAACACCTTCCAGGTGCCGGCGTTCACCCTGGCCGACCTGTCGCTGCGCTATGATCTGGGCCAGGCGCGCAGCGACTGGCGCGGCTTGAGCGTGAGCATGACGGTGAAGAACCTGTTCGACAAATACCATGTCGCCTCGTGTTTCTCTGCGCGGGCCTGCAATTACGGCGAACAGCGCAATGTCGGCGTGCGCGTGGCCTACCTCTGGTAGCGCGCAGCCTTACGCTGGCGCAAACCAGGCGCGCAATTCCGCCTCGGCCCTCTGCGCCGTTGCCTGCGTCAGGGTCAGCACGATGATTTTTTCCCGTGCCGGGCGGTGCCCGTCGTCGCCGGCCAGCTCGATGGCCTGTTCGAAGCTTGTGTAGCCGTGGCCGCATTCATGCGGGCATTGCTGCACGATGCGTGCCGCCTTGCCGGCGTGCCGGTCCGCCAGGTTGACGATGGGATTGCCGTCATAGAACGGCTGGCCATTGGCGAACGCGGTGCGCAGATACGGCGTGCATTGGCCGTCGAGGAAGGCCAGGCGCGCCTGCCACCAGGCCTCTGCCGCCGCATACGCGGCATGGTCCTCGAGGAAATCGGCAAACAGGAAATCGTCCATCGTATTTTCGCGGCTAGATGCCGAACACTTTCAATATGGCGTCCGTGAATCCCTCGAACCAGCTGCCCGCCTTGCCCGGCTGCTTGCCGTGGCGCGGGGTTTCTTCGTACAGGTAGACGCCGTGCTCGCCGTCGAAGCGGTCGTTGAGCAAGGCTTGCTGGCCGCGCAGGTAGGGGATGAAGGTTTCGCTGCGCAGGGTCGAGTACAGCACGTCGGTGGTGAAACCCAGGGTGGCGGACTGGCTGATGGAGCGTCCCTGGCCGGCCCGTTCCAGGCGCACGCCGCGGCAGCCGCGCACGATCAGCGTGACGGGGCCGCGAAAGACGATGAAGCGCAGCTGCAGGGTGAGCCAGGCATGCAGGCTGCCCAGGCGCCAGTGGCTCGATATCGCCAGCGGCTGATTCGAGTCGCAGACCAGGCCCACGAGTCCCCGCGGCTGGAAGACCAATGCGCTGCCGGGCGGCAGCCGGACGACGGCCACTTCCAGCAGCGGGTCGTCGCTGGCGGAAATCGTCACGCACGCTTCCTCGTCGCTGTGCAGGCGCGTCAGCGCCACCATGCCGGCGGCCAGGCTGGTAAATGGAAAGCGCCAGTCCAGCAGCCATTGCGTGCGCTTGGTGCTGCTCACGGGCGACGATTGCAGGTATTCGGGATGGATCAGCATCTGCTGGCCGGGCTGCAGCAGCAAGCCCTGCGAGACGGCGGAAATGCGCGATTCGCCCAGCGGCGGCAGTGGCAGTGAACTGCCCGCGACTTGCAGTTCGCGCGCGATCGACAGCGGCGGCAAACGGGAAGCGAGGGGCGCCAGCACGAAGTAAAAGAAGGCCTTGATGGCGGCGGGCAGCAGGATGGCCGACAGCACCAGCAGGGCGGCCGTGGGCGCCACGTCCATGACTGGCGCGCGCCAGCGCCCGATCCAGTTGCGCGCCAGCTGGCTCTCGCCGGCCGCGATGGCCTTTTGCACGGGTGCCAGGGCGCCGGCCAGCGCGGTGGTATCGATGGCAAACGGCGCGGGGCGGGCGGCATCGCCGGTGCCGGCGCGCTGCGCCGCCCAGGCCTGATACGCTTGCAGGTTGATCTCGCGCAAACGCTGACCCTGCGCTTCCAGCTGCGACAGCTGTGCGTAGGCGTCGCTGCCGGGCAGGCGCGCCGCCAGCGGGTGCTGTGCTTCCAGCTGCCGGCGCTGCTGCAGATTATTTTGCAGTGCAGCATATGCGCCCACGTGTTCCGCGTGCAGGCGCGCCAGCGTGTGCCGCGCATCTTCGCCGCTGATCGCCGCTTGCAGGGCGGTCAGATAGCGGGCTTCCTGCACCAGCACTTCGATCTCCACGCGGCGCGCCGCTTCCTCCTGCGCATGCCGGGCCAGGGTGCTCGCGTCGGGCAGGGGAAGGGTGAACAGCGACGCTTGCTGCCGCGCGCGCAAGGCCGTTAATTGCGCCTGCACTTGTGCCAGGCGCGCGGCGATGGCCGCGTGCGAGGCCGTTTGCAGGGCGTTGACCCGCGCCGTGGCCGCAGCGGCCAGGCCGGCGCCATGGCTGTCGGCGCCGTCGGCGGCCAGCCTGAGCACGGCCACGGCCTCGCTGCCGGCGCTGTAGGCGCGCCATTCGGCCAGCAGCAGGCGTCCGGCCAACAGGATGACGATGAACAGGGCGAACTGCAGCGCGTGGCGCAGCAGGAAGCGCAGGATGGCCGTCAGCAGCTGGCGCAAGGAGGGATCGCCTTAGTTCGCCGCGCTATCGGCGTCGGCGCAGCATTTTTTGTATTTCTTGCCGCTGCCGCAGTGGCACGGGTCGTTGCGGCCCGTCTTCGGCACTTCGCGCAGGACGGTGGCGCCGGGCTGGCTTTGGGCCTGGCTTTTCAGGTGGCGCTGGCGCGCCCAGGCCGCGTTGATGGCGATCACGGATGGAATCACGCCATCCATGGCCGTTTCGGCCGCATCGTCGTCGAGCTCGCCGGCCGTGGCCAGGTGCTGGAACGGCGCCAGGTATTCCGGGTGGCTGACGGCCAGGGCCGCCCACTGGGGCTTGTCCAGGCTCGTGCCAAGTACAAAACCGGCGCACCAGGCGGGCACGCTCCATTCGGGGCCGCACACATAGATGGGCTCGAAGCTGTCCGGGTCCTTCGCCAGCCATTCGACCATGTAGGCGTGGTGGCGTTGCGCCAGGCTGGCCGCCCGTTCGCTGGCCTCGTCCTGTGCCGGCAAGGCGCTGCCGGCCGCCTTGTCCCAGACCCAGGGCAGCCATTGTTCCGGCGCGATCTGTTTCGGGCTCAGGGCGACGGCCGTGAGAAAACCTTCCAGCATCGACACATCCATGGCATGGCCGGCCAGGGCGGGCGCGGCCAGCAGGGTGTCGAGTTCGGCGTATTCGTCGTCGGAGAGGGGCGTGGTGGTGGAGATGCTGGACATGGAATTTTTCAGTAATGTGGGTGGATGGCCGCTGGCCCTGGCGGTATTGTACCGTCCGGCAAGGGGGAAACGGCTGCCGAATGAAAAACGGCGGCCCGCAGGCCGCCGTTTTGATCTACAACAAGACGCTTACTTCACGCCGTGCATCAGTTTGTTGATCAGCGGTGCGATCAGGAACAGGATCACGCCGGCGCCCAGCAGAGACCAGAAGCCGAAGGTGTAGCCGGACAGGGCCGACTGTACCGACATGCCGCTTTCGCCGCTGACGTGGCTGGCGAAGATGCCGGACAGATTGTTGCCGATACCGGTCGACAGGAACCAGCCGCCCATGCCAAGGCCGACCAGGCGTACTGGCGCCAGCTTGGTGACCATCGACAGGCCGATAGGCGACAGGCACAGCTCGCCGATCGATTGCAGCATGTACACGGTCGCCAGGGTCCAGAACGGGATCTTGTTGTCGGCGCCAACCAGGCTCGACAGTGCGAAGATCAGCAGGCCGAAGGCCAGCGCATTGCCCAGCAAGCCCAGGCCGAATTTGCGCGGGATCGATGGATTGACGTTGTGGCGCGCCAGGAAGACCCAGACGGCGGCGATGATCGGCGCAAAGACGATGATGGCGACCGAATTGACGGTCTGGAAGTAGGCGGTCGGGAAGATGGCGAAGCCCAGGTCGCGGTTGACGATCTTGTCGGCCAGGAAGGTAAACGAACTGCCTGCCTGTTCGAAGAACATCCAGAACAGGATGTTGAAGACGAAGATCAACAGCATGGCGATGACGCGGTCGCGCGCCACTTTACCGTTGCGTATGCCTTCGATCATCAGCATCACGGCCAGGCCGACGAACAGCACGGTCAGGACGATTTGCAGCTTTTCAGCGCCGACGGTCAGCAGGAAGTACATCAGCGGGATCACGCACAGGGAGCCGACGGCCACCCAGACGACGCGCATCGGGCTGCCGGCACCGGCTTCCGGTGCGCCGATGCCCTTCAGGGCGCGGCGGCCGATGGCGAACCATACCAGGCTGATCAGCATGCCGAAACCGGACGCCATGAAGACCATCTTGTACGCAGGCATGTCGCTGGTGCCGAAGATCGACCCGGCCAGCCATTGCGTAAAGACGGGGGCGACCATGGCGCCCATGTTGATACCCATGTAGAAGATCGTGAAACCGCTGTCGCGGCGCGGATCGGCCGTCGTGTACAGCTTGCCGACCATGGTCGAGATGTTCGGCTTGAACATGCCGTTACCGACGATCATGGTGGCCAGGCCCAGGTTGAAGATGTCCTGGTTCGGTACCGAGATGCAGAACAGGCCGGCAGCCATGAAGACGGCGCCCAGCAGGATGGAGCGCTGGTAACCGATGACCCGGTCGGCGATGTAACCGCCGAACAGGGCGCCGGCGTACACCAGCGCGAGGAAGGAACCGTAGGTAAGGTTGGCCGCTGCCTGTCCCGAACCGTCGCCGCCGTGGAACTGGGCCACGATGTACAGTACCAGCGCCCAGCGAACTCCGTAGAACGCGAAGCGTTCCCAGAATTCAGTCATGAACAACATCCACAATGGGCTTGGATGGCCCATAATCTGCTTGAACTCGGGAATAACGGCTTCCTTGTTGGGCGTAGTCGCACCGCTCATGCGGTTCCTCCTGAAAAATTATTATAGTCAATCGATACAACGAACTTATGGAAGCCTGCGGGCGGCGGGGACTCTCATGAAGAACCTCACGCACGGGAATTCCAATAGGCTGGCATTCTAATCTACAAATTGCGCTGAGCGAAGATTTCGATTCGCATTAGCAAGAATGACTGTTTCATATTGGTCAAACCGGTTTGCAGGCAAGGGCGGCCCCGGCGATTTTGCGGCGGCACAGCACAACTTGCCTGACTTGTCGTATATTGAGGCTGCAAGACCTTCGAGCATCGATTTTTAAAGGGATTTTTCGCATTATGGAACACGACGTTATCGATACTCTGGTTTCACCGGAAGGCCGCCTGGACGTGCTCTCCAAGACTGAAGTCAACAAACTGCTCGACACCAGCCAGGGCGGCCTGTACAACACTTTCCGCCGCTGCGCGCTGGCGGTCCTGAATTGCGGCAGCACCATCGACGATGGCCGCGCCCTGCTGGAGCGCTACCAATCGTTTGAAATTTCCATCATCCAGCGCGAGCGCGGCATCAAGCTCGACATCAAGGGCGCGCCGGCCATTGCCTTTGTCGACGGCAAGATGATCAAAGGCATCCACGAGCACCTGTTTGCCGTGCTGCGCGACATCATCTTCGTCAGCGATGAAGTGACGGGCAACCCGAAATTCGACTTGCAGAGCACGGAAGGCGTGACGGACGCCGTCTTCCACATCCTGCGCAACGCCAACGTGCTGCAAACCCAGCTCAACCCGAACCTGGTCGTGTGCTGGGGCGGCCACTCGATCAACCGTGCCGAATACAATTATTCGAAGGAAGTGGGCTACCAGCTGGGCTTGCGCGGCCTCGACATCTGCACCGGCTGCGGCCCCGGCGCCATGAAGGGCCCCATGAAGGGCGCCACCATCGGCCACGCCAAGCAGCGCCTGCACAATGGACGGTATCTCGGCATCACCGAGCCGGGCATCATCGCGGCCGAGTCGCCGAACCCCATCGTCAACGACCTCGTCATCATGCCGGACATCGAAAAACGCCTGGAAGCGTTCGTGCGCGCGGGCCACGGCATCGTCGTGTTCCCGGGCGGCGCCGGCACGGCCGAAGAGATTCTGTACATCCTCGGCATTTTGTTGCACCCAGACAATGCCGAGATTCCATTCCCGCTGATCTTCACGGGTCCGGAAACGTCGCGCGAGTATTTCGTGCAGATCAACCAGTTCATCAGCGACACCCTGGGTCCGGAAGCGCAGCAGCGCTACAAGATCATCATCGACGACCCGGAACTGGTGGCGCGCGAAATGCTCGAAGGTATCCGCCAGGTGCGCGAATTCCGCAAGGCGCACAGCGACGCGTATTACTTCAATTGGCTGCTGAAGATCGACCACGAATTCCAGAAGCCGTTCCAGCCCACGCATGAAAACATGCGCAACCTGAGCCTGCACAAGAACCAGCCCACGCACTTGCTGGCGGCCCAGCTGCGCCGCGCGTTTTCGGGCGTGGTGGCGGGCAACGTCAAGGATGACGGCATCCGCTCGATCGAAAAGCACGGCAATTTCGAGATCCACGGCGACAAATCCATCGCCGGCCCCATGGATGCGCTGCTGGCCTCGTTTGTTGCGCAGCACCGCATGAAATTGGCGGGCACGGCATACGTGCCTTGCTATACCGTGGTCCAGTAAGTCGTTTTTCAAGCAGCGCCGCCCGCTCCCTGCGTTTGCCGGGGGAGGGCGGCGCCTTTTCATCCGCGTTCCCAGCCATGCCCCCATCGTGTTCCTTCGCCGCCACAGGCAATCAAATCGCTTGCGTCATCGATTCGTGGGTGCTATCTTTGGAACCGGTTCCAAAATAAAAATATGCATATCAACAGGTAGTGGAGAGCAACCTTGGATTCAGTACGCGGCAATAAAAAGACAGTCTCCGGCGAGCCGGCACGACCGGTGACCATCGCCCAGGTGGCGCGCGAGGCGGGCGTGTCGAAGACGAGCGTGTCGCGCTTTCTCGGCGGCGAACTGGACGCCCTGTCCGAAAACATCCGCCAGCAGATCACCAGCACCATCGCGCGCCTCGGCTACCAGCCGAACCAGATGGCGCGCGGCCTCAAGCGTGGCCGCACGCGCCTGATCGGCATGGTCGTGGCGGACATGCTGAACCCTTATACGGTGGCTGTGCTGCAAGGCGTGGAAGCGGCTTGCCAGCAACATGGCTATACCTTGATCTTGTGTAATACCGGCAATGACGAACAGCGGGAGCGCCAGTCGCTTGCCGCGCTGCGCTCGTACAGCGTGGAAGGGCTGATCGTCAACACGCAGGGGCGCAATATCCAGTCGTCCGACTTGCAGCAGGCGGGCATGCCCATCGTGCTGGTCGACCGCCGCATCGAGGGTAGCGATTTCGACCTGGTGGGCCTGGACAATGTGCAGGCGGGCCGGCTCGCCACCGCGCATTTGATCGAACAGGGTTTCGACGCCATCGCCTTCGTCGCGCCGCCCTTGACGGGCGTCAGTTCGCGGCTGATGCGCGCCGAGGGTTTCCAGGCCGTGATGGCCGAATATCCGGATTGCGTGGGCGAAGTGCTGGCGGTGGACCTGGACGACCGGCCCTCCATCGACGCGCAGGTGCGTCTATGCCTGGCGCAGTGGCGCGGCCGCCGCGTGGCGCTGCTGGCGTCGAACGGCATGGTGGCGCTGGAACTGGCGCTGATGCTGCAGCGCCTCGAATTGCGCATGCCGCAGGACGTGGGCTTGCTGGGTTTTGACGAACTGCCGTGGTCGCCGCTGGCGGGCCTGAGCACGATCGAGCAGCAGACCTATGAAATCGGCTTTTCGGCGATGACGTGCATGCTGTCGCGCCTGCAGGGCGATCAGTGCCCGCCGCGTGAGGTGCTGTTGCCAGGCAAGTTGATTGTGCGCAATTCCACCCAGCGGACAAATGCGGGCAAGGGCGGCGATTGACGGGGAAGAGGGCGTTGCCCTTTTTTTTGGAAAGGTAATGGAACCGGTTTCATAAATTGTATTCACACTGGAAAGGGGCGTGGATAGTCAGGCAGGGCAATGGCAGGAGGTTGGTACGACACGGCAAGAGACGATCTGAATCGTCCATTTGACAATATTCCCGGAAGCGCCTCGACGAGGCCGGTACCGGGATCACAGGAGACGGAAACATGAAGATGACCACACTGTTCTATTCGAAAATACTGGCTTGCGCACTGGCAGCCACGTGCGCCCTCGGCGCGGCGGCCGACGCCGGAGCGCAGACGCTTGGCGACCTGATCAAGAAAGGCAAGCTGACCATCGGCGTGGTCAGCGGCACGCCGCCGTTTGGCAGTATCGACGCCAAGGGCGCGCCCGTCGGCTATGACGTCGACGTCGCCAACCTGATCGGCAAATACCTGAACCTGCCCGTGGAAGTGGTGCCCTTGACGGCGCCGTCGCGCGTGCCGTCGCTGGAGTCGGGTAAGGTCGATTTCCTCGTGGCAACTTTGGCACCCACGCCGGAACGGGCCAAGACCTTGATGTTCACCATGCCCTACAGCGCGTTCGAACTGGCCATCGTCGCGCCGGTCGGCGGCAAACTCAAGGCCCTGGCCGACTTGAAGGGCAAGAAGGTGGGCGTGACGCGCGGCACCACGAATGACACGGCGCTGAGCCGCATGGCCCCGGCTGGCACCAGCATCGTGCGTTTCGAGGATGACGCCACCGTCACCCAGGCCTTGCTCAGCAAGCAGGTCGACGCCGTCTCGATTCCCAGCACGATGGCGCTCGACATCATCAAGACGCGCGGCGCGGGCAAGATCGAAGTCCGCTTCGCCTACTCGCTGCAGCCGAACTCGATGGCCGTGCGCCGCGGCGACTTCGAGCTGCACCAGTGGCTCAACAACTTCATCTACTACGTCAAGCTGAACGGCGAACTCGACGCCATCGCGCGCAAGTGGAGCGGCGCGCCGCTGCCGGCGCTGCCGACCTTCTGATACCGCGACCCGCACAGGGAGAGTGTTCGTCCGCACGGCGCGCCGCCATGGTGGCGCGGCCGGGGATGCGCACGTAGACAAGGAGTTGAGTATGCCGTATGAATTTCATTTCGAACTCGTCATGCAATCGCTGGACCGCCTGCTGTGGGGCGCGGCGCTGACGATACGCCTGAGCGCCCTGTCCATGGTGCTGGGGCTGGCGGTGGGCGTGTGCGCCGCCGTCATCCTGAAGAACGGTCCCGCCTATGCCCGCGCGGCGGTACGCGCGTATGTCGAGGTGATCCGCAGCACGCCGTTCCTGGTGCAGCTGTTCATCATCTACTTCGGCTTGCCGTCGCTGGGCTTGCAGCTCGACGCGAACGGCGCCGCCCTGGTCGCCATGACGGTCAACCTGGGCGCCTACGCGGCGGAAATCGTGCGCGCCGGCATCGGCGCCGTGCATCCGTCGCAGCTGGAAGCGGCCCAGGCGCTGGGCATGACGCGCTGGCAGGTGATGCGCCACGTGGTGCTGCTGCCGGCGCTGGAAAAAGTGTATCCGGCGCTGGCCAGCCAGTTCACGCTGATGATGCTCGCCTCGAGCGTCGTGTCGGCCATTTCCGCCGAAGAGCTGACCGCCGCCGCCCACCTGCTCGACGCGGAAACCTTCCGCAGCTTCGAGATCTACATCGTCGTGATGGTGCTGTACATCCTGCTGGCCCTGCTGTTCCGCTTCGGCTTCTGGGTGCTGGGCCAGATCGTCTTCAAACGCCGCCGCCGTCTGGGCGCGGTGCGCATGGGAGCATGACATGATCAGTGACTTTTCCTGGGATAACCTGCAATTCCTGCTCGAGGCCACGCGCTGGACCATCGGCCTGTCGCTGATCGTCTTTATCACGGGCGGCATCGCCGGCTTCGCGGTGGCGCTGCTGCGCACGGCGCGCAGCCGATTCCTGCGCTGCATCAGCGCCCTGTACATCCAGCTGATCCAGGGCACGCCCGTGCTGATCGTGCTGTTTTTGACTTATTACGGGCTGGCCCTGTTCGGCTACAAGCTGTCGCCGGTCATCGCGGCCGGCGCGGCGATGACGATCTTTGCCAGCGCCTACCTGGGCGAGATCTGGCGCGGCTGTATCGAAGGCGTGCAGCGGCAGCAGTGGGAGGCGTCCGCCGCGCTGGCGCTGAACCGCTACCAGCAGCTGCGCTACGTCATCCTGCCGCAGGCGCTGCGCCATTCGCTGCCGCCGACGGTGGGCTTCATGGTGCAGATCATCAAGAACACTTCGATCACCTCGATCATCGGCGTGGTGGAACTGACGCGGGCAGGGCAACTGGTCAGCAATGCGACCTTCCTGCCTTTCATCGTCTTCCCCATCGTCGCCCTGATCTATTTCGCGCTGTGCTATCCGCTGTCGCGCTACAGCCATTCACTGGAAAGGAAATTCCATGCCCATCGTTGAAATCGACCATATCAGCAAGAGCTTCGGCGCCAACCACGTGCTCAAGGGCGTGTCGTTCGCCGTCGAGCGGGGCCAGGTGATCGCCGTGATCGGCCGCAGCGGCTCCGGCAAGAGCACCATGTTGCGCTGTATCAATGGCCTGGAAACCATCGACAGTGGCAGCATCGTCGTGGCCGGCCACACGCTGACGGCGCGCCAGGAACATCTGCTCGACTTGCGCAAGGATGTCGGCATGGTCTTCCAGAGCTATAACCTGTTCCCCCACCTGACCGTGGAAGAAAACGTCATGCTGGCGCCGCGCATCGTCAAGAAGGTGCCCGACGCCCAGGGCCGCGCCACGGCGCTGCGCGTGCTCAAGCAGGTGGGCCTGGACCACAAGCGCGAGGCCTATCCCGAGCAGCTGTCGGGCGGCCAGCAGCAGCGCGTGGCGATCGCCCGTTCGCTGGCGATGGAGCCGCAGGTGATGCTGTTCGACGAAGTGACGTCGGCGCTCGATCCGGAACTGACGCAGGAAGTGCTGAAGGTGATGGAAGAGCTGGCGCAGGCGGGCATGACGATGCTGCTGGTGACGCACGAGATGGAGTTCGCGCGGCGCATGGCCGACGTCACCGTCTTCATGCACCAGGGATTGGTGTGGGAGAGCGGGCCGTCGGAAGCCTTTTTCAGCAATCCGCAAACGCCCGAAGCGCGCCAGTTCGTCGGCGCGGGAGCGATCAAGTGAGCCCCGTCCTGGTGGCGGCGTCGGCCTACGGCGCAAGCAGGGTAAGGCAGCTGGGGCAAAGCCAGTTCGTCGACGTGGTGGCCGATGCGGGCGGCGCCGGCATCGAGATCCGCCGCGAACTGTTTACTTCCGACTTGCCGGACCTGGCGCGCATGGGCGCGGCGGTGGCCGCGCGCGGCCTGTACTGCGTGTATTCCACGCCCATCGAATTGTGGGGCGCGGACGGCTTGCCGCAGCACGCGCTGCTGCAGCAGATGCTGGACGAGGCGGCGCGGCTGGGAGCGCGCTACCTGAAGGTGTCGCTCGGTCATTACCCGGCCGCGCCGGACCTGGCGGCCTTGCACGCCCAACTGGCTGCCGCGCCCGTGGTGCTGCTGGTGGAAAACGACCAGACGGCCCATGGCGGCAAGCTGGCGACTATGGCGCGCTTCCTGGCGGCGGCGGACAAAGCGGGGCTGCCCGTGGGGCTGACCTTCGACATCGGCAACTGGCGCTGGGTGGGCGAGGATGCGCAGCAGGCGGCGCGCCTGCTGGCGCCGTACGTGCGTTATGTGCATTGCAAGGCTGTCCTTGACGACGGCGGAAGGCTGTCCGCCTGCGCCGTTTCCGACGCCGATCCGGCCTGGCGCGCCGTCTTCGCGCATTTTGCGCCGGGCGTGCAGCGGGCCATCGAATTCCCGCTCGAGGGTGCCGACCTGGTGGCCGAAACGGGCCGCTACATTCAGATGCTGGAGGCCGCATGATGGCGCAGGAACCGAATCAAGGGGCGCACGCGCTCGACGTCGTCACCTATGGCGAGGCGATGGCGATGTTTGTTGCCGAGCAAACGGGCGACCTGGCGGCCGTGGCGCACTTCACGCGCCGCCTGGCCGGTGCCGAGACGAATGTCGCCATCGGCCTGGCGCGCCTGGGCTTGCGGGTCGGCTGGCTGAGCCGGGTGGGCGACGATTCTTTCGGCCGCTTCATCCGCACCAGCGTGCAGGCCGAAGGCGTCGATTGCAGCCGGGTCGTCACCGTCGCCGGCCAGTCCAGCGCCTTCCTGCTCAAGGAAAAGGCCGAGAACGGCGCCGATCCGCTGGTCGAATACTTCCGCAAGGGTTCCGCCGCCAGCCGGCTGGCGCCCGAGCATTTCGACCCCGCCTATTTCCTGTCCGCGCGCCACCTGCACGCCACGGGCGTGGCCGCGGCGCTGTCCGAGACCAGCCTGGCGTTCGCCGGCCAGGCGCTCGACTTCATGCGCGCCAACGGCCGGAGCGTGTCGTTCGACCCGAACCTGCGGCCCTCGCTGTGGCCGTCGCAAGCCGTCATGGTCGAACAGATCAACCGCCTGGCCGCCAAGGCGGACTGGGTGCTGCCCGGCCTGGGGGAGGGAAAAATCCTCACCGGCCACGACCTGCCGCACGACGTCGCCGGCTTTTACCTGCAGCGCGGCGCGCGGCTGGTGGTTGTCAAGCTGGGCGCCGACGGCGCCTATTTCCGCACGGCCGAGGGCGACAGCGGCATGGTGCCGGGCGAGCGCGTGGCCAACGTGGTCGACACGGTGGGCGCCGGCGACGGCTTCGCGGCCGGCCTGGTCAGCGCCTTGCTGGAAGGCTTGCCGCTGGCGCAGGCGGTGGGGCGCGGCAACCGGGTCGGCGCCTTCGCCATCCAGGTGGCCGGCGACATGGAAGGCTTGCCGACCCGCGCCCAGCTCGATGCGCTGGTTCCATCTTGAACCGTACAGGGGAAATACTCGTGAAAAAACATGTGGTTGTGTACAAAAAACTGGCCGAGCCGCTGCTGGCGCGCCTGCGCGCCGAATGCGAGGTGACGTATTTCGAGGCGATCGATGCGGGCAACCGCGCCGCATTCGCCGCCGCCATCCGCGGCGCGCACGGCTTGCTGGGTGCCAGCGTGCGCCTGGACCGCGAACTGCTGGACCCGGCGGAAGAGCTGCGCATCATTTCCACCATTTCGGTGGGCGTCGACCAGTTCGACGTCGATTACTTGCGCGAACGGGGCATCTTGCTGGCCAATACGCCGGACGTGCTGACGGAAACGACGGCCGACACGATCTTCGCGCTGATCCTCGCCAGCGCGCGGCGCGTCGTTGAGCTAGCCGAATTCGTCAAGGCGGGACGCTGGACGCGCAGCGTGGGCGAAAGCCAGTATGGCGTCAACGTGCATGGCAAGACCATCGGCATGCTGGGCATGGGCCGCATCGGCCGCGCCGTCGCCCGCCGCGCCGCGCTGGGCTTCGGCATGCAGGTGCTGTACGTGAACGGCGAAGCCGTGCCCGAAGTGGAGGCGGCGCTGGGCGCGCGCCAGGTGGCGCTCGACGACTTGCTGGCCGGGTCGGACTTCGTCTGCGTGGTGCTGCCGCTGACGGCGCAGACGGAACGCATGATGGGCAGGCGCGAGTTCGCGCTGATGCGCCCCGGCGCCATCTTCATCAACGGTTCGCGCGGGCGCATCGTCGACGAGGCGGCGCTGATCGAGGCGCTGCAGCAGGGCAGCATCCACGGCGCCGGTCTCGACGTGTTCGAGCGCGAACCGCTGGCGCCGGACAATCCGCTGCCGCGCATGGCGAACGTGGTGGCGCTGCCGCATATCGGCTCGGCCACGCACGAAACGCGCTACGCCATGGCGCAGCAGGCCGTGGACAACCTGCTGGCCGGTTTGCGCGGCGAGCGTCCGCGCCACCTGGTGAGCCAGGAACAGTTTTCACAAGAAGATCGACAGGGCAAGACATGAAGAAGAAGGTAGTAGGGGCAATGATCATCGGCGCCGGCAGCGGCTTGTGCTGCGCGCAGTCGAACGTGGCCGTGTACGGCATCATGGACATGGGCGTGGTGTCCGAGAGCGGCGGCGCCGGCGGCAGGGTGCTCAAGGTGACGAGCGGCATCGCCAATGGCTCGCGGCTCGGTTTCAAGGGCAGCGAAGACCTGGGCGGCGGCATGACGGCGCTGTTTACGATGGATGCGGGCATTCTGGCCGACACGGGCGCTTCGGCCCAGGGCGGCCTGCTGTTCGGGCGCCAGGCCTTCGTCGGCCTGGGCGGCGCGGCGGGCACGCTGCGGCTGGGCCGCCAGTATACGTTCATCGACAGCAGCCTGGGGGCGCTGGACCCGTTCTACCTGGGTTTTGCGGGCAGGATGAGCAACGTCTTCACGGCCGGCTACATCAGCCGCGTCGACAACAGCATCACCTACAGCTCGCCCGTGCGCGGCGGCCTTTCCGGCGAACTGGCGTACGGTTTCGGCGAAGTGCCCGGTGATGCTTCGGCCAGGCGCTACACGGGCGCGGCGGCCACCTATGCCAGCGGGCCGCTGTATGTGCGCCTGGCGCACCAGGATGCCAACACCCTGTCAAACGCGCTGGTGGCGGGCAGGGCGCGCAACACGGTGCTGGGCGCCACCTGGGACTTCGGCGTGGTCAAGGCGCATGGCGCCGTCGCCGTCAGCGAGAGCACGGCGGGCGCCGCCACCACGGTCGACAGCGCGGACCTGATGCTGGGCGCCACCGTGCCTTTTGGCCCGCACCGCGTCCTGTTCTCGTACGTGCGGCGCGACGACCGGCGCGCCGCCAACGGCGACGCTTCCCAGGTCGGCATCGGCTACACCTATGCGCTGTCGAAGCGCAGCACCTTGTACGCGGCTTACGCGCATATCGATAACCGCAACGGCGCCGCCTACGTGGTGGGCAACGCCACCGACAACGGCACCGGCAACCAGGCCTGGAACCTCGGCCTGCGCCACACTTTTTAACGGGAGAATCGAATGAAGAAAATCGGATGGATACTGGTCGGCGCCAGCACCGTGGCGCGCGAATGGATGGTCGACGCGATCCGCCAGCAGGGCGACGCGGAAGTGCTGGCCGTGGTCAGCCGGGACGCTGCGCGCGGCGCCGCCTTTGCCGAGCAGTTCGGCATCGCCGCCAGCTATACCGACCTCGATGCGGCGCTGGCCCATCCGGGCGCGGACGCCGTCTACATCAGCACCACCAACGAGTGGCACATGGCGCAGACCTTGCAGGCGGCGCGCGCGGGCAAGCACGTGCTGTGCGAGAAGCCGCTGGCGCTGAACCTGGACGACGCGCGCCGCATGGTGGACGGTTGCGCCGAGGCGGGCGTGGTGCTGGGGATTAACCACCACCTGCGCAACGCCGCCAGCCACGGCAAGGTGCGCGAGCTGATACGCGCGGGAGAGATCGGCCAGCCCCTGTATGGCCGCGTGCTGCACGCGAATAATCTGCCGCAGCATTTGCGCGGCTGGCGCCTGGACGCGCCGGAGTCGGGTGGTGTCACGCTCGACATGTTCGTGCACGATGTCGACACCCTGCGCTTCCTGCTGGACTCGGAACCGCGCCACGTCACTGCCTGCGCCACCAGCGGCGGCATGACGGTGGCCGGGCTGGAAGAGGGCCTGATGGCCGTCATCGAATTCGACAACGGCACCCTGGTGCAGGTGCACGACGCGTTCAACGCGCCGTATTCGCTGTCCGGCGTGGAAATCATCGGCACCAAGGGCACCATCTTCGCCACGGGCGTGATGACGCAGCGTCCCGTCGGCAGCATTACCCTGACGAGCGACGGCGGCAGCGTCGACATCCCCGTCGAGCATGAAAACCTGTACGTGCGCTCGGTGCGCGCCTTCCAGCGCGCCATGCGCGGCGAAGGGCAGCCTGCCGCCACCGGCGACGACGGCATGCGCGCGCTCGCCACCGCATTGGCGGCGCAGCAGGCCAGCCGCAGCCACCAGCGCGTGACCGTGGCCGGCTGACGGCCTGCGGGAGACGTAAAAAAGCCGCCTGATCGCAAGACCAGGCGGCTTTTTTTTGCCTTGAAGCATCGAACGCCTGAAAAATTGTAGCGAGCGGATGGGAGTTGCGGCTAAGAAGCGCAACTGTGCTAGGCACGGGGCCGCCGAGGCAGTGAGCATCGCAGGCCGCAAATCGCGACGCGCAGTAGATTTTTCAGGTGTTCATCACTCTTCGCGGCGCAGGTGCGGGAACAGCAGGACGTCGCGGATGTTCGGCGAATCCGTGATGATCATCATCAGGCGGTCGATACCGATGCCGCAGCCGCCGGCTGGCGGCATGCCGTATTCCAGCGCGCGGATGTAGTCGGCGTCGTAGAACATCGCCTCTTCATCGCCGGCGTCCTTGGCGGCGACTTGCGCCAGGAAGCGGGCCGACTGGTCTTCCGCGTCGTTCAACTCGGAGAAGCCGTTGGCGATTTCGCGGCCCACCATGAACAGCTCGAAGCGTTCCGTGATGCCAGCCACCGTGTCGGAAGCGCGCGCCAGTGGCGACACTTCGACCGGGTAGTCGATGATGTAGGTCGGTTCCCACAGCTGCGCTTCAGCCGTTTCTTCGAACAGCGCCAGTTGCAGCGCGCCCAGGCCGGCCGTGGCGAACGGCTTGACGCCGAATTTTTTCAGCTCTTCCTTGATGAATTCGGCATCGTTCAACTGCTCGGCGGTGTAACCTGGAGCATACTTGTTGATCGCTTCGACGATGGTCAGACGGTGGAACGGTTTTGCCAGATCCAGTTCGCGGCCGCCGTAGGTCAGGGTGGCGGTGCCGTGCGCGTCGATGGCGGCCTGGCGGATGACGGCTTCCGTGAAGTCCATCAGCCATTTGTAGTCGGTGTAGGCCGCGTAGAATTCCATCATCGTGAATTCAGGGTTGTGACGGATCGACACGCCTTCGTTGCGGAAGTTGCGGTTGATCTCGAACACGCGGTCGAAGCCGCCCACGACCAGGCGTTTCAGGTACAGCTCGGGCGCGATGCGCAGGAACATCTGCATGTCGAGCGCATTGTGGTGCGTGATGAACGGTTTTGCCGCGGCGCCGCCCGGGATCGTGTGCAGCATCGGCGTTTCCACTTCCATGAACTCGTTCTTTTCCATGAAGCGGCGGATCGACGAGATGGCGGCGGTACGCGCCTTGAAGGTGCGACGCGTCTCTTCGTTCATGATCAGGTCGACGTAGCGCTGGCGGTACTTCGTTTCCTGGTCGGCCAGGCCGTGGAATTTGTCCGGCAGCGGGCGCAGCGACTTGGTGATCAGGCGCAGTTCCGTGACCTTGATGGTCAGTTCGTCCGTCTTGGTCTTGAACAGGGTGCCCGTCACGCCCAGGATATCGCCCAGGTCATAGTGGTGCAGGGCGGCCATGGCCGCTTCGCCGGTCAGGTCCAAGGTGGCGTAGATCTGGATGCGGCCGTCGGCCTTCGGGCCGGAGGCGTCTTGCAGGGTGGCGAAAGCGGCTTTCTTGCCCGCTTCGCGCTTGAGCATCATGCGGCCGGCCAGCACCACGGTGACAGGTTCGGCTTCCAGCTCTTCGCGCGTCTTGCCGCCGTATTGCGCGTGCAGGTCGGCCGCCTTGTGCTCGGGGCGGAAATCGTTCGGGAAGGCGACGCCTTGTTCGCGCAGTGCTGCCAGCTTGACGCGGCGCTCGGCGATGATCTTGTTTTCATCGGGGGCGGCGGCTTGTTCTTGGATATCCGTAGTCATGGTGTTCTTCGTTGGTGATTATTGATGATGTGGCGCCAGCGCTGGCGCCACGCTGGCAAACAGTGCGTCGACGTCGAGTGCGGAGAAATCCGGCACGATGGCAATGACGTTGTCGAAGGCGGCAAACGCCTCGGCCGGCAGGGTGGTGGTAAGCACCACGACCCGCATGCCGGCGCGGCGCGCCGCTTCCACGCCCAGGGGCGCGTCTTCGAAGACGATGCAGTCTTGCGGCAGCACGCCGGCCAGCAGCGCGCCTTTCAGGAAAACGTCCGGGTGCGGCTTGCCCCGCTCCACGTCGGCGGCGCCGACGATGGCGTCGAAGCGGTGGCGCAGGTCCAGGCCATCGAGCGTGAACGCGATGTTCTCGTTCGGCGCTGCCGTGCCCACCACCAGCCCGACGCCAGCCTGGCGCGCGCTGGCGATCAGCCGGTCGAAGCCAGGCACCGTGGCCAGATGCGGGCCATACAGTTCGCGGTAGACGACTTCCTTTTCCGCCAGCAGGGTGACGTGGTCGGCATCCGCGCCCAGGTACTTGGCGATGATTTCGTGTCCCTGCCGTCCCGCCGTGTCGCGGAAAAAGGCATCCGCGTCCAGCGCATGGCCGTGGCGTTCAAAGAACGCCAGCCACGATGTCGTGTGGAAGGCCATGTTGTCGACGATCGTGCCATCCATGTCGAACAGGAAGGCGCGCTGCACCGGAGCGGATGCGTTCATCCTTATACGCCTTGCTTGAGCGAGGCGGAAATGAACTCGTCGATGTCGCCATCGAGCACTCCCTTGGTATTGCCCGTCTCGAAACCGGTACGCAAGTCCTTGATGCGGGACTGGTCCAGCACGTAGGAGCGGATCTGGTGACCCCAGCCCACGTCCGTCTTCGAGTCTTCCAGCTTCTGCTGTTCGCTCATGCGCTTGCGCAGTTCATGCTCGTACAGTTTCGCTTTCAGCATTTCCATCGCTTCGGCGCGGTTGCGGTGCTGCGAACGGTCGTTCTGGCACTGCACCACGATGCCGGTCGGCGCATGGGTCATGCGGACGGCGGAGTCGGTCTTGTTGATGTGCTGACCGCCGGCGCCCGACGCGCGGTAGGTGTCGACGCGGATATCGGCCGGGTTGACGTCGATCTCGATCGAATCGTCGACTTCCGGGTACACGAACAGCGACGTAAACGAGGTGTGGCGGCCGTTGGCCGAGTCGAATGGCGACTTGCGCACCAGGCGGTGCACGCCCGTTTCCGTGCGCAGGAAGCCGTAGGCGTGATCGCCCTCGACCTTCAGGGTGGCCGTCTTGATGCCGGCGACCTCGCCGTCGGACTGCTCCAGGATTTCGACCTTGAAGCCCTTGCGTTCGCAATAGCGCAGGTACTGGCGCAGCAGCATCGAGGCCCAGTCCTGGGCTTCCGTGCCGCCGGCGCCGGCCTGGATGTCGATGAAGCAGTTGTTCGGGTCCATCGGATTGTTGAACATCCGGCGGAATTCCATGCTTTCGATGACCTTGCGGATTTCCTGCACGTCCTGCTCGATCGCTTCGAGCGTCTCGTCGTCGCCTTCTTCGCGGGCCATGTCGAACAGGTCGCGGGTGTCGCGCAGGTCGGCATCGGCCTTGGCCAGGGTGAAGACGATGGCTTCCAGCGCCTTCTTCTCTTTACCGAGGTCCTGGGCGCGCTTGGGATCGTTCCAGACGGTTGGATCTTCCAGCTCTTCGTTGACTTGCTCTAGTTTCTCCGACTTGACAGTGAAGTCAAAGATACCTCCGAAGTTCGGCTTCGCGGACCGTCAGGTCGTTGAGCAGGGCGGAGATGATATTGATGCGTTCGGCTTCCATAATGTTCTGGTCTTCTATGGTGAAATCAAACCTTGAATTATACGCGAGCGCGGCCGGTTTCTGATGCCGGCGGCGCCGAATCGATGCCGCGCGGGGCAATAATATGGCGATTTTGCTGTATTTGCGACAATATTTTTGCCTTGATGATGGCTGCCGTGCTGCGTATGATGCTGGCGATATTGTCTTTCCACAGGAATACATCATGCTTCAACTTCCCCGTCTCGCCCTGTTACCGCTGCTGCTGGCCGGCTGCGGCGCCTTGCCGCCCGCCGCCACCGGACCTGCCCGGGCGCCATCGGCCGCGCCGGCCGGCAGCAGCGCCACGCTGGCCCTGCTGGAGACGACGGACTTGCACGCGAATGTGCTCAGTTATGATTACTACAAGCTGCAGGCGGAACCCTCGATCGGCCTGGAACGCACGGCGGCCTTGATCGCGCAGGCGCGCGCGCAGTATCCGAACAACCTTTTGCTCGACAACGGCGACACCATCCAGGGCACGGCGCTGGCCGACTACCAGGCCCTCGTGAAACCGCTGGCCTGCGACCAGACCCTGGCCATCTACAAGGCCATGAATCTGCTGAAGGTGGACGGCGGCGGCATCGGCAACCACGAATTCAACTACGGCCTGGCGTTTTTGAGCCAGGTGACGGGCAACCAGTTTGACGTCGACAGCGTCGATGCTAGTAAGCCGCGCTGCGCCGGCCCCGCGTTCCCGCAAGTGCTGGCCAACGTCTACAGCGTCAAGACGGGCAAGCCCCTGTTTGCGCCATATCACATCATCGACAAGCAGATCACGGCCACCGGCCCCGATGGCAAGGCCATCACCGCCACCGTGAAGGTGGGCATCATCAGCTTCGCGCCGCCCACCATCATGGCCTGGGACAAGCGCTGGCTCGAAGGCCGCGTCTACACGCAGGGCGTGCGCGAGACGGCGGAAAAATTCATTCCGGAGATGCGCGCCAGGGGCGCCGAGCTGGTGGTGGCGATCTCGCACGGCGGCCTCGATGACAGCCCGTATTCGCCGACCATGGAAAACGGCAATTACTACCTGTCGCAAGTGCCGGGCGTGGACGCCATGCTGATCGGCCATTCGCACCAGCTGTTCCCGAACGCGGCCAGCACGGTGCCGCAGTTTAATCTGCCCGGCGTCGACAAGGCCCGTGGCTTGGTCAACGGCGTGCCCACCGTGATGGCCAATTTGTGGGGCAAGCACCTGGGCGTGATCGGTTTGCGCCTGCGCCACGACGGCAAGCAGTGGGTGGTCGACAAGAGCGCCACGACGGTGGAAGCGCGCGGCATCCAGAATGCGGACAAGAGTTACGTCCAGCCCGACGCAGCCATCGCCGCACTGGTGGCGGAGGAGCACGCGGCCACCATCGCCTACGTGCAGACGCCGGTCGGCGCCACCGACTTCCGCATGTCGACGTATTTCGCCGACGTGGGCGACGTCAGCGCCATCGAGGTGGTGAACCAGGCGCAGGCGGGCTATCTGGCCGCGTATGTGAAGGCGAACCTGCCGCAGTACGCGCACCTGCCCGTGCTGTCGATGTCGTCGCCATTCAAGAGCGGTTCGGCCGGCGTGTCCGATTACACGGACGTCAAGGCGGGCAACGTGGCGCTGAACAACGCGGCTGATTTGTATCTGTATCCGAACGCGCTGTACGGCGTGAAGATGACGGGCGCGGAACTGAAAGCGTGGCTGGAGCAGTCGGCGCGGCGCTTCAATACCATCGATGTCAACAAGACCGAGCCGCAGGAACTGGTCAACACGGCCCATCCGAGCTACAACTTCGACACGCTCACGAGCGCCGACGTGCGTTACCAGATCGACGTCACGCAGCCGCCGGGCCAGCGCATCCAGGGCTTGACGTTCAAGGGCAAGCCGGTGGACGCCAGCCAGGAATTCCTCATCGCGACGAATAACTACCGCGCCAGCGGCGGCGGCAATTTCCCCGGCCTCGATGGCAGCAAGACGGTGGTGGCCTCGCCCGACAACAACCGCGAACTGCTGATCGCCTACGTCACGCAGCAGAAAAACCTGACGCGCGCGAAAAACGGCTCGGCGCGCAGCTGGACCTTCGCCAGGGCCGCGACGAAAGGCCCGGTGGTCTTCCACTCCGCGCCGAACGTGATCGAGCTGGCGAAAGCGGCCGGCATCGATAACGTCACGCAGTTGAAGCTTGACGACGGCGCCGGCAAGGGCTTTGCGCTGTATCAGCTCGACCTGTCGAAATGAAGGCATGGGTGTTTGTCGTCGCCCTGGCCGTATCGCCGCTGGCATCGGCAGGGCCGGACCTCACGGCCCAGGCCAAGGTCTTGATGCGCGCGGGCGAGGCGACCCAGCCGCAGGCGCGCGCCCTGTTCGAGCACGCGGCGGGGCAGGGCAGCGGTCCTGCCGCGTATTACCTGGGCTTGATGCACAAGAACGGCATGGGCGGCCCGCAGGACAGCGCCGCCGCGCTGCGCTGGCTGGAACTGGCCGCGCAACGCGGCGTGGCGCCAGCCATGTTCATCGTGGCGAACATGCTGCAGGACGCCGATGAAACACGGGCGCGTCACTGGCTGGACGCCGCCTGCGACCTGGACTACCCGGAAGCGCTGCAGCAGAAATCCGTCGCCCTGGGCGAAGGGCGCATGGGCTATGCGCACAGCGAAGAACAGGCGAACCTGTACCTGAAAATGGCCACGCATGCGATGGGGCACCGTCCTCCCGAGCCCTGAGGCGCCCGCCTACGCCGCTTCTTCTTTCTTCGGCCTGGCCCGCAGGCTGGCCGCCGCCTCGCCGATGGCGAACGGGTCGCGAGACAGGATGGCGGCGCCCAGGTCGACCAGCCTGGCGGCCGCGCTGATGGCGGCCTTGACGTCGGCGATGCGCTTGAGCTGCTGCTTGCCCCTGGCGATGGCGCCCTCGATATCGCCGCGCGCCTGCTCGGCGCCGGCGGCCGTCAGCGCGATGCCGTAGGCGCGGAACAGCGCCACCATCTGGTCCAGGTGGTTTTCATATTGTTCCAGCAGTGCGCGCTCGTCCGGCGTGAGCGCTTCCCGTTCGCGGATGCGCAATTCCAGCACCAGGCTCGATGCCTGCGCCAGGCTGTCGGCGATGGCGTAGCTTTGGTCTTTCGTCAGTTCGGTCAGTTGGGCCATGGGATTCTCCGGTGGGCCTGTCATTTACCAGCGGGCGGGGGCATAGAACGCCGCCTGCCGCTGCAGCGTGGCGACGTCGCGTGAAAACTGCGCCAGCTGCCGTTCCAGTTCGGGCGCCTGCAGGCGCTCGAGATTGGTCCGCAGCGCCGCCACGCTCGCTTGAAGCGTGTCGACGGCGACGACGTAGGCGGCGACGATCTTTTCCCTTTCCTGCAATTGCCGGCCTTCCAGGTGCAATCGCGTGCGGATGTAATTGGCGGCCAGCGGTTCGCGCGGCGCGGCGTTGTCGACGGCGCCGCGCAACTGGGCCAGGTCGCGCAATTCATCCTGCAGGCCGGCACGGTAGCTGCGCTGGGCATATTCCTTGAGCGCATTGCTGACGATATCGACGGCTTCCTGCTCGTCGAGCAATTCGCGCAATGCCGATTTCTGCAGGCGCTGCGTGGCCAGGCGGCTCAGGTGTTCGCTCAATTTGACGACCTTGGCCAGCTTGTCCGCATCGAGCAGGGGCGCGCCGCCGTCCGGCTGCGCCAGGCCGCCCAGCGCATTGCCGAGTCCGCCAAATTCTTCCTTGTAGACGGGAAGCTTGTCGTCGGCCAGCGCCGCCAGGGTATGGGCGTAGCGCAGCAGGACGTCGTTCAGGCTGGCGATCGATACGCTGGCTTGCGCGATGGCGGCGCAATCGGCGCGCGCCGCCTGTTCGCTCGCTTGCGCATCGAAACGCTCTGCCAGGATCAGGCGCTTGCGCATGGACTTGTCCATGCAGCTGTGGACGCCGCCCGCCAGCATGGGTTCGAAGTGGACCGACATCTTTTGCGTCTGCTCGGCAAAGGTGCGCACGGGCGCCAGGTCGGTGGCGCAGCCGCCCAGCAGCAGGCTGGCGCCGGCGCCGAGTAGCAAGGGAAAAATGAGTGAATTTGACGCGCGCTGCATATCGCCTCCATGCGGTGGGAGTGGCTGACGGGGCCGGCGCGCATGCGCTGGCATGGCCGACGTTAGCATGCTGAGCAGTGGCGGTATTGCGCCAGATCAGCATGCTGTCGCAGTCGTCGGGCGGCCCTGTACCGGCGGCAGGACTGTTGCCAAATGGCGCAGGTGCGCCAATTTGCGCCATATTTTCCTTACAAAAGACTGACAACAGGCCTGCAATTGCGGCTTTTCCGCATGTTGCGACGCGTCATATGTAGTTGTTGCTGGTGCATGTTTACTCACCTACAATGATTTATCGATGGGGCGGTTATCCAGCGTACGACTATAAAAATAAGTGGCATTAAAAACGTTGTATCAGAGGAGATGACAATGAATTTGAAACAGAAATTGCTCGTGGCAAGTTTGGTTTTGGGTTTCTCGCAGGCGGCAGTCGCAGCCGACCCCATCAAGATCGGCGTGTCCGGACCGTTTACGGGCGGTTCCGCGCCGATGGGCGTGTCGATGCGCGACGGCGTCAAGCTGGCCGTCGCTGAAATCAATGCCAAGGGCGGCGTGCTGGGCCGTTCCCTGCTGCTCATCGAGCGCGATGACGAAGCGAAGAACGAACGCGGCGTGCAGATCGCCCAGGAACTGATCAACAAGGAAAAGGTCGCCGCCACCGTCGGCTACATCAACACGGGCGTGGCCCTCGCTTCGCAGCGTTTCTACCAGGAAGCGAAGATTCCCGTCATGAACAATGTGGCGACGGGTTCCATCGTCACCAAGCAATTCGCCGACCAGCCGGAAAACTACATCTTCCGCAATGCGGCCAATGACACCATCCAGTCCGGCATGATCGTGCACGAGGCGATCGAAAACCGCAAGTTCAAGAAAGTGGCGATCCTGGCCGACTCCACCAACTATGGCCAGCTGGGCCGCGAAGATCTGGAAAAGGCGCTGGACAAGAAGGGCATCAAGCCCGTCGTCGTGGAAAAATACAACATCAAGGACGTCGACATGACGGCCCAGTTGCTGAAAGCCAAGCAGGCGGGCGCGGAAGTCGTGCTGACCTACGGCATCGGCCCGGAACTGGCGCAGATCGCCAACGGCATGGAAAAACTGGGCTGGAAAGTGCCGCTGATCGGCAGCTGGACCCTGGCCATGGGTAACTTCATCGACAACGCGGGCAAGAACGGCAACGGTACGCGCATGCCGCAAACCTTCATCCAGGACGCCAGCACGCCGAAACGCAAGGCCTTCATCGACGCCTACGTGGCCGCCTACAAGCCATCGGGCGGACGCATGCCGTCGGCCGTCTCGGCTGCGCAAGGCTACGATTCCATCTACCTGCTGGCCGCGGCCATCACGCAGGCGGGCGGCACGGACGGCCCGAAAGTGCGCGCCGCGCTGGAAAACCTGAACGAAAAGGTGGAAGGCGCCGTCACCACCTACAACAAACCGTTCAGCAAGACCAACCATGAAGCGATCACGGCCGACCTGACCGTGTTTGGCGAAGTCAAGGACGGCAAGGTCGTCCTCGCGAAATAAGCCTGGCGGACAGTCGCCGCGCAGTGGCCAGCCTTGAGGAATCAGGACTGGCCATTTTTTCATCTTTCGTCTTCCGGGGAATACCATGGAAATCTTCCTGCAGCTCGTCTTCAGCGGCATCGCGCTGGGCATGATCTATGCCGTCATCGCCTTCGGCTACCAGCTGACCTTTGCCACTTCCGGCACCCTCAATTTCGGCCAGGGCGAATCCCTGATGCTGGGCGCGCTCGTGGGCCTCTCCCTGGTGGGCACCATCCATGGCGGGCCGTACATGAGCTATCTGCTGATGATCCCCATCGTCATCGTCTTCGGCGCCTTGCAGGGCGTGTTCGTCGAATGGATAGGCGTGCGGCCCGCCATCAAGATCAAGTCCGAATTCGGCTGGATCATGTCGACCATCGCGCTGGCCATCATTTTCAAGAACGTGGCGGAAAACATCTGGGGCAAGGATGACCTGATGTTCCCGTCGCCGCTGTCGGCCGCGCCGTTCCAGGTATTCGGCGCCAATGTGCAGCAGATGCAGGTGGCCGTCATCGTCGGCGCGCTGGCCATCATGCTGGCCGTGGAAGTATTTAACCGCAAGTCGATCTATGGCAAGGCCGTCGTGGCGACGGCCAATGACCGCGACGCGGCCGGTTTGATGGGCATCAACACGGGCATGGTCATCACGTTTTCCTACGCGCTGTCGTCGGCCACGGCCGCCTTTGCGGGCGTGCTGGTGGCGCCGCTGACCCTGACGGGCGCGACCATGGGCGCTTCGCTGGGCTTGAAAGCGTTTGCCGTGGCCATCATCGGCGGCCTGACGTCGGGCGTGGGCGCCATCGTCGGCGGGCTGATCCTGGGCATCGCCGAGACGACCACCGGCTACTACATCTCCACCGGCTACAAGGAAGTGCCTGGCCTGCTGCTCCTGCTGCTGGTGCTGGCCATCAAGCCGTCCGGCCTGTTCGGCAAAGCCGCGATCAAGAAAGTCTGAGGACGACATGAACAAGAAAATCACCATGCTGGCGTTGAGCGCGGCGGGACTGGCCGTGCTCGCGCTGTTCCCCATCGTCATTCCGAACCCATATTACATCCACCTGGCCGAGACCATATTGATCTATGCCATCCTGCTGTTCGGTCTCGATATCGTCGTCGGCTACACGGGGCAGGTGTCGCTGGGCCACGCGGGACTGTTCGGCATCGGCTCCTACGCCACGGGCGTGCTGGTGTTCAAGCTGGGCGCGCCGTTCTGGCTGGCCATCCCCGCCAGCATCCTGGGCGCGGCCGTCTTCGGCGCCATCCTGGCCTTGCCGGCCCTGCGCGTGACGGGGCCCTACCTGGCGATGGTGACCCTGGCCTTCGGCACCATCGTGCAAATCCTGATCAATGAAATGAGCTTCCTGACGGAAGGGCCGATGGGCATTAAGATCCACAAGCCCGTCCTGTTCGGCCACAAGCTTTCCGAGGTCGAGTACTACTACATGGTCGCCGCGCTGCTGGTGATCTCGCTGGTGGTGGTGCACCGCATTCTGAAATCGAACCTGGGCCGGGCCTTCGAAGCCTTGCGCGACAGCCCCATCGCCTCGGACTGCATGGGCGTGTCCGTGTACCGCTACAAGGTGTATGCCTTCGTCATCAGCGCCGGCTTCGCGGGCCTGGCCGGCAGCCTGTATGCGTATTCGGAAGAGTACATTTCGCCCAATACCTACAACTTCGAGCTGACGATATTGTTCCTGCTGGCCGTCATCATGGGCGGACGCAAGACGCGTTCCGGCGCCCTGATCGGCGCCCTGATCGTCGTCATGCTGCCCAGCCTGCTGTCGGATATCGAATTGTTCCGCAAGATCGCCGTCGGCGCCGCCGTGCTGGGCGTGATCGGATCCATCATCATGCTGGCGAAGAAGCGCTCCACCGTGCGCGGCGTGCTCGTGCCCCTGGTGGCCACCATCGGCCTGGCCGCGTATTCGTACAAGCTGGAAAACATGGTCGACTGGCGCCTGACCATCTTCGGCCTGATGACCTTATTTGTCGTGTACTACCTGCAGGACGGCATCGTCGGCTTCCTGATGAGCTTTATCGGCAAGGGCCGGCGCCATGTGGAAGCCGTCGCTTCGCACGGCGTGGCGCCGTTCGACCATGCCCAGGGCGGGCAGCAGGGCGCGACCCTGCTGCGCGTGGAGCAGGCCCTGATGCAGTTCGGCGGCCTGAAAGCGCTGAACCAGGTGGACTTGAACGTCACGCAGGGCTCCGTGCACGGCTTGATCGGGCCGAACGGCTCGGGCAAGAGCACGATGATGAACGTGCTGACTGGGATCTACAAGCCGACGGCGGGCAAGGTGGAATTTGCCGGCGTGGTGATTTCCGGCCGCACGCCGTCCGAAATCGCCCTGGGCGGCGTGGCGCGCACCTTCCAGAACGTGCAGCTGTTCGGCGAGATGACGGCGACGGAAAACGTGCTGGTGGGCTTGCACAACACGTTCAAATCGAACGTGCTGGACGTGATGCTGCATACGCCCCGCTACAAGCGCGAAGAGAAGGCGGCGCGCGAGCGGGCCGCCAGCATCCTCGAATTCGTCGGCCTGGCCGACCTGGCCAACGAAGAGGCGCGCAATTTGCCGTACGGCAAGCAGCGGCTGCTGGAAATCGGCCGCGCGCTGGGCCTGAACCCGCGCCTGCTGCTGCTCGACGAGCCGGCGGCGGGCCTGACGGCGCCCGACATCAAGGAATTGATGGCCATCATCCGCAAGATCCGCGAGCACGGCATCACCATCATCCTGATCGAGCATCACATGGACGTGGTGATGGCCCTGTCGGACGTGGTGACGGTGCTGGACTTCGGCCAGAAGATCGCCGAAGGCGTGCCGAGTGCCGTGCAGGGTGACCCGAAGGTGATCGAAGCCTACCTGGGCGGCAGCGCCGAAACCCTGGCGCCAGCGGCGCATTGAGAGGAAGACCATGCTGACCATTAACAATCTGCACGCCGCCTACGGCAAAGTCGAAGTCTTGCACGGCATTTCGCTCGACGTCCCGAAGGGCAAGCTGGTGACCCTGATCGGCTCGAACGGGGCCGGAAAGACCACCACCATGCGCGCCATTTCCGGCATGCTCAAACCGAAATCCGGCACTGTCACCCTGGGCGGCAAGGATGTCACGGGGCTCGATTCGCACCGCATCGCCCGCGCGGGACTGGCCCATTCGCCGGAAGGCAGGAGGGTGTTCGCCTCGATGTCGGTGACGGACAACCTGCTGCTGGGCGCCTTCCCCCGTTTTACGCGGGCGCGCCCGAAAGGCGACATCAAGGGCGACCTGGACAAGGCGCTGGAACTGTTCCCCCGCCTGAAGGAGCGGCGCGACCAGCTGGCCGGCACCTTGTCGGGCGGCGAGCAGCAAATGCTGGCCATGGCCCGCGCCGTGATGCTGAATCCGGAAGTGATCCTGCTGGACGAGCCGTCGATGGGCCTGGCGCCGATTCTGGTGGAAGAAGTCTTCCGCATCATCACGCGCTTGAAGGCCGAAGGCGTGACCATGCTGCTGGTCGAACAATTCGCCGCCGCCGCCCTGAACGTGGCCGATTACGGCTATGTGCTGGAAAACGGCAGCATTTCCGTGCACGGGCCGGCGGAAAGCCTGAAAAACGATCCGAAGGTGATCGCGGCGTATCTGGGCGGCGGGCATTGAGCATGGCTGGACAATGCGCTTGCTGCGCATTGTCAAATCCTCTACACTGCGCTTCCCAACCCGCAGTGTAGAAAAAGGCATCATGCGCAGCGCCAGCCCGTTTTCCCCGCTTTTCCCTCCGCTTTTATCCCCGCTTTTTTTCCTGCTCTTGCCCGCCGCGGCCTGCGCCGACGATGCGCCGCTGCAAAAGGTTGAAATTACCGCCGCCAGCGGCGTACAGCAGCGGCGTGACGACACGGCCGCGAAGATCATCGTCAGCCGCGACGACCTGGCCCAATATGGCGACAGCAGCCTGGCCGCGACGTTGAAACGCCAGCCCGGCGTCTCCGTCGTCGGCGGCGAGGTGCGCATGCGGGGCCTGGGGGGCGGCTACACGCAGATGCTGATCAACGGCGACCCTGCGCCACCAGGGTTTTCCATCGAATCGATAGCACCCGAGATGATCGAGCGCATCGAGATTTTGCGCAGCGCGACGGCCGAATACAGCATGCAGGCCGTCGCCGGCAGCATCAACGTGGTCTTGCGCAAGGGCGCCAGCGGCGCCGAGCGCGAAGGGAAGCTGGGCGCGGGCCGGCAGGATGGCCGCTGGCAACCTGCCGCGTCGCTGCGCGTGGCGGACAAGCTGCCCGGTTTCGCCTATGCGCTGACGGGCGCGCTCGAGCGCACTGCCGACGACGTGGCGGGAAGGATGACTGAAACAAGCGCCGATGCCACCGGCACGCTGCTGGCGCAGCGCGACACGCGCACGCGCAATGCTTCGTCCGTCAACAAGGCCAGCCTGACGCCGCGCCTGCACTGGACCCTGGACAAGGGCGATACCATCACCTGGCAAAGCCTGCTGGACTGGTACCGCACGGGGTTTGACGGCGTGGCGCGCGAAACGACCTTGCTGGGGGCGGCCTCCAGCTATCCGCGCAATGGCGCCACCTCGCAAGCCAGCGTGTTTTCAGCGCGCAGCGATGTGAGCTGGGCGCACTCGCTGGGGACGGCGGGCAAGCTGACGGCCAGGCTGGGCGTCAACCACAACCGGCGCGACACGGATTACCTTTTCCATGGCGAGGCGGCCGCCGGCGCACCCCTGCTGCTGCGCGGCGTGGTTTCCGACGCCGTCGACGACAGCGTCAACAGCAGCGGCAAGTACCTGGGCCGGCTCGGTGGCGGCCACGCCCTGAGCCTGGGCTGGGATGGCAGCCTGATACGCCGCAGCGAGTCGCGCCGCCAGCGCGACACGTATCTTGCCGGCGGCGCGCCGTATGCGCTCGATGAAGACTATACGGCCGACGTGCGGCGCCTGGCCCTGTATGCGCAGGATGAATGGGAGGTGACGGCCCGGCTGCAAATGTATGTGGGCGTGCGCTGGGAAGGCTTGCAGACGGCGACCGAGGGCCGCACCTTGAGCGAAGTGCGCACGCGGGCCAGCGTCTGGAGTCCCGTGGCGCAGCTGCTGTGGAAGTTGCCGCAGCAGGAGCGCGACCAGCTGCGGCTGGCGCTGGCGCGCACCTACAAGGCGCCCACCACGCGCAACCTGGTGCCGCGCCGCTATACCGTCAACAATGGCAACAGCGCCAACAATCCCGATTTCCAGGGCAATCCCGACCTGCGCCCGGAATTGGCGTGGGGGCTGGACGCGGCGTATGAAAGCTATTTTGGCAAGAGCGGCGTGGCCAGCCTGTCGGCATTCACGCGGCGCATCAGCGACGTCACCGTGCAGCGCCTGGTCCTGCACGACGGCGTCTGGACGGCCAGCCCGTTCAACAATGGCGCGGCCACGGTGCGCGGCATCGAACTGGATGTGAAATTCCCCGTGCGGACCTGGTGGGCGCAGGCGCCCGACGTCGACGTGCGCGCCAATGCGGGGCGCAACTGGTCCAGGGTCGCCGCCGTGCCGGGTCCCGGCAACCGCCTGGCCAGCCAGGTGCCGGCCACGCTCAACCTGGGACTCGATTACCGGCGCTCGCCGGGGATGAGCATGGGCGGCAATCTGAACGTGCAGACGGGCGGCCTGGCGCGGCTCGATGCGCACGCCGGCAGCCATGCGGGCGTGCGGCGCACCCTCGACGCGTATGCGCTGTGGCAGCCGGACGCGAAAACGCGCGTGCGCCTGTCGGCCGCCAACCTGCTGCACCAGCAACAGGTGCAGGGGCAATCCTGGGGGGATGGCGAAGGCCGCAGCGACCGCGTGACGACCCTCGATGGCAGCGTTGCGCTGCGCCTGATGCTCGAGCGCAGCCTGTAGGCATCAGTGTTTGGTGGGCTTTTCCTGCTGCACCAGAATGAACGGGCTGACGACGACGGCCCACAGCGCGGCATCGGCTGCCTGCCAGTCCAGCGCCTGCTGGTCCGACACCTTGGCGACCTTGCCATCGACCATCCATTGCGTGATGGTGGCCTTGTCGTCGTGCGAGATGCGCACGGCCACTTCGACCAGGTCCAGTTCATTGGCGACCCAGACGACGTTGCCTTGGGCGAAATGCTTTTCCAGCTCGCTCCAGGCCAGGCGGGCCGTTTCGCTGTTCACTTTGAGGCGCAGTTCGGTGTCTTTTTCAGGATTGGTTTGCATGCGAAATATCAGGTTGCGGTGAGTCGGGTGCCGGTGCGCGCGGTTTATTTGCCTGGCAAGGCTTCCACCTGCGGCGTCGGCGTACCCCGCCATGTTAACCGATAGGCGGCGCCTTTGCGAACATTGCCCACCAGGGCAGGGCGGAAGCAGGCCAGGTTGGTGCCGCTGGCGTGCCGCACGCTGGGGAAGATCACGCCCATGGAGCCCGCTTCGAGCAGGATGGCGGCCAGGTCTTGCGAGGCGATGTAGCTGGCCGGGTCCAGGCAAGCCTGGTAGCGCTGCTGGCCGCGCAAGTCGTGGAAACTGGCGGAAAAATCGGCCAGCAGCGACTGGTAATTGACGCTGTCGTCGAAATAGTCGATTTCCTGGTATTCCACGGTTTTATGGAAAATGATCTCGGCCAGCGCCGTTGGCATGTCGAAGGCGCAATACCAGGCGCCCCGTTCGCCATCGTTGAAACGCGCCCCTTCCGGGCGGGCATACGTGTAGGCGGCGTTGATGATGCGAAAGTGCGGCACGCCAAAAACCAGCTCGTCCACGCCAATTCCTGGCGCGCCGCCGTACTCGGCCACCAGGCGCGCGTTGGTCGCGTTGTCGAGCTCGAACAGCTCGCGCAGGTGATCGTCGTTCTCGGCCAGGGGCGCCAGCACGGAGTCTTCCATGTCGGCGAAGCGCGAGGGAATCAGGCGGCAAGTGTCGATCTGGCGCAAGGCGGCCAGCGGCGGCAGGTGCTCATTCTGGGTGGCAGGCACGATCACAGCCCTCCGCGGCGCGCGTCGAGCAGCTTGCGCACCGTCTGCATGGCCAGCAAGCCGCCGGCCAGCATCTGCGACAGGGGCGTGCGGCCGCCGAAGATGGGATTCTTGTTGGGCAAACTCACCCATTCGTCGGCCAGCTTGTCGCCGTACAGGATGTGCAAGGCCTTGTAGATGCCCAGCAAATAGGAAATGCGCGTGATGCGGTCCACTTCCAGCACGCGGTCCGGGTGCTTCTTCCACTCGTACCAGGCGCTGCTGGACAGACCGCCCAGCAATTCGCGCGCATCGTCGTCGCGCAGCTTCCAGGCGGCGGCCAGCTTGAAAAATCCTTTCAAGGCCGCCTGCGACAATCGCTCGCGCTCGGCTTTGGCATTCAGGTCGACGAGCACGGCCGGCTCGAAGCGGCTCTTGGGGTAGGCGTAGGCGAGATTCATGACATATCCTTCATTAAAACTCTGTATATGGACTATTTATACTCCTTTTCTGGATTCGTTGCAACGGCTGCGCGCATGCAAAACGGGGCGCACCAGGACTGGAGTCCCGGTGCGCCCCGTTGGCGGGCCCCGTTCGCTTATCTGGCCGTGACGGTGACGGGTACGTTGAGTTGCGCCGTCAAGCCGTTACTGTCCACTGCCACGACCTTCAGCGCATAGCTGCCGGCCACCGGTTGCGGCCAGGTGGCCGTGATGGTCATGCCGCTCATGGAAAACTGCATGCCCAGCGGCGCGCCGAGGATGGAGATCCACAGGGCGTTCGCGCCCGGCGCCGTCAGCACGATGCTGCCGCTCATGGCCTTGCCGGCCACGCCCGTCATGGCGGCGGCGCTGATCGTGGGGCCGGCGGCGGCGATTTTCACCGTGGCCACGGCCTGGCCCGTCAAGCCCGTCTTGCTATCTTTGGCGATGACGGTCACGCTGTAGCTGCCCAGCACGGGGCTGGCCCAGCTGACGACGCCGGCGGCGCTGACGGCCATGCCGGACGGCGCGCCTGACAGGCTGTACGTGACGGGGTTGGGCGCCACCGTCGTGGCGGTGAACGACAGGGCCACGCCCGGCTTGCCGCTCACGCTGGCTACCGTGACGACGGGGGGCAGCGGGGCGGCGATGGCCACCGTATAGATACCCTTGCCGCTCAGGCCAGTCTTGCTGTCCGTGGCTGTCACGGTGACGGCATAGGTGCCGGCCACGGGCGCGGCCCAGCTCACCAGTCCGGCGCTGCTGATGGTCATGCCGGCCGGCGCGCCGGCGAGCGTGTAGCTGACGGGATTGGGGGCGGAGACGCTGACATTGAACGCCAGGGCCGTGCCAACCTTGCCCGTGATGGCGCCGGCGCCGACGACGGGCGGCGCGACGGGGGTAATGACGATGGCGTACACGCCCTGGCCACTGAGGCCGCTGACGGTATCCTTGGCCACCATGGTCACGGCATACGTGCCCGCGACGGGGGCGGCCCAGCTGACCACGCCCGTGGCGGCGATGCTCATGCCGGCCGGCGCGCCCAGCATGGTGTAGCTGAGGGGATTGGCGGCGGTGGCCGAGACGGTGAACGACAGCGGCTTGCCGGCCGCGCCGCTGATGCTGGCCGGCGCCACCACGGGCGCGGTCGGTGCAATCTGCGTGCCCGACAGGCCGGCCAGCAGGCTTTTCACGTTCGGCGTGCCCAGGCCGCCCAGCGGGTCATAGCCGACCCTGGCCGTGCACACGCTGCAGGTGCCGTTGCTGCCGCGCGTGATGTCGGCAAAGCTGCTGGCAAAGGTGCCGGGCACGCTGGCGATCTGGCCGTACAAGATGTTGTGCGGCAGGCCGAGCGCCGCCTTCGCCTGCAGCGCGCGGCTGGCGTTGGCGATGGCGACCAGGCCGGCCCATTGCGGCGTGGACAGGCTGGTGCCGCCGATGCTGAGCCAGCTGGCGGTGCTGCTGCCGGGTGTCATCACGGCCGTGTACTGGCCGGTGGCGGGGTCGGCATTGAAGGCCACGTCGGCGACGTTGCGGCGCAGCAAGTTGGTCAGGCCGGGCACGCTGGCCGTCTGGTAGGCGGGCAGTGCCGTATAGGCGCTGATGCCGCCGCCCGTGCCGGACCAGGCCGTTTCGCTGCGCACGCCGCTGCCGCTGTAGCTGAGCGTGGTGCCGCCCACGGCCAGCACGTTGGACGACACGGACGGCCAGGACACGCCGCTGCCCGAATCGCCCGTGGCGGCCAGGTAGCTCATGTTCTTGCCCGTGAAGGCGCTGTCGACGGATGCTGTCCAGTTGCCTTCGGCGGCGCCAAAGCTCATCGACACGACGCCAGGCCCCATCTGGTTGGCCAGGCGCACGGCGCCCAGCAGGCTGTTGATGGAAGCGTCGGGCGCCTCGATCAGCACGATGCGCGCCAGCGGCGCCGTGGCATGCGCCCACTGCACGTCGAGTGCGATTTCCATGGCCCAGCCCGAGTTATAGGCGGGCGCCGTGGCCGTCATGGTGCTCGATGGCGTGTTGTAGACAACAGAAAATTCACAGCCGCTGGCCGGGGCGGGCGGCAAGGGCAGGGTGGCATTCGTGGCGATAGCCTTGGTGGTGCAGCCGGGTAAGCCGAATTTCTGGTTGAAGATGGCCAGTTCGGCCGCTGCGTTCGGGTTGTGCATGGCGTCGACGATGTAGATCGTCTGTCCCGCGCCCAGCTGGGCCGCCTGGGCTGGCGTCAGCGCCGTGCCGGCCGCCGGCAGGGCGGGCAAGTCGTAGGCGGCGCGGATTTGCGCGGGAGAATAGGTCGCCACCACGCTGCTGCCGGCCATGGGCGCGGCGATGTCGCCCGCGCCGCCGTCCAGCAAGGGGGCGATATCCTGTGCCGCCTGTTCCGAGGCGGCGATTTTTTGCGCCGTCAGGCGGCGCGTGGTCATTTCCCGCATGGCGCCGGGCACGTTTTGCAAGTGCGGCCGCCAGTGGGCCGAGCCGCTGCTGTTGGCGCTGTCGCGCCCGTCAGGCGCATCGAGCAGGGCCGGGGCTGCATGGAACATCGGTTGCACCACCAGCGCGCCGACGGCGGCGGGGACGACGGGCACCTCGACGGTGAACTGTGTCGCTGCCGTGGCGATGGCGGCGGGCGGCGTGGAAGTCTCCTGGCCGGGGCCGCAAGCGGCCAGCAGGAGGGCGGTTGTGGCGCCCAGCAGCAGGCGCCCGTGACGGTGATGCGGGGGAATGATTTTTTTCATGGCGAAACTCTCCGAGTTGGGCGAGGGCCACATCTCGACAATGCTTCCAGGCTGGCGCCGCGCGCTGGCGGTCCCGGCCCTGCATTGGCAGCCCCGCTGCCGTGGCGCTTGCGCGCGGTAGGCCGGTGGCTTTGCGTCCCCGCCTTTCGACGGGTTTGCCCTCAAAACTGATCATGCATCATTGGGAATTTCCTGATGCGTCATCGATTTTAGTGAATTTGCCAAATAAGTGTTAACTATTTTCAATCAATATTTTTATTTATGCAATAAAATGTGGCAAATTTGCCTATTGATGGATGGAATCTTGTCAGGCTGATTAAGTCTTAAAAGCAAGGTTATCAAGGGTATACCGAGGCGTGACAGTGTTTTTTCACGGCAACGGTGCTTGCATTTTTCGTTTTCTAATGAATCTAACGAATTCAATAAATATGCGATCTTGCCGGTCTCAATCCTCGAACACCATGCCCTGATACGGCGCTGCGCGGCAGGCCGCCAGCCGCTGCGCCAGGCTGCCAGCATGGGCTTCCAGCCGGTGGCCGTCCGGGTCGAGAAAATACAGGGAATCGCCGGCGCTGCGGTTTTGCTGCCATTCGGGCACGCCGACGGCGCGCAGGCGGGCGGCAAAGGCGGCGAAGTCTTCCGTGGAAATGGAAAACGCGTAGTGCGTGTAAGCCGGGCTGGCCAGCGCGGCCGTGCCCTGTCCATCCAGCGACAGGCACAGCCACAAATCCCCGGCCGACAGATACGCGCCCCTGTCCCAGCGCGCATGCAGGTGCAGGCCCAAGGTGTCGCGGTAAAAGGCCACGCTGCGCGCCAGGTCGCGCACGGACAGGGTGAGGTGGTTCAGGCCGGTCAACATGGGGCTGCTTTCAGGTGGAGTGGAGGCCGGTTCCAGCTTCCGCAGTGGTTTGATGCGACGTTGCTGCAGGTAAGCATGAGACACAGAGTAATAAGACCGCAAACGTCGCAACACCTGACACAACCGTAGCGAGCGGAAGGAATAGGTGGTCGGGAAGCGCAACCGTACTTCCAGTACGGTGAGCATCGCCGGCCGCAAAGCGCGACGCGCAGTAGGTTTGGGCAGGTGCCATCAGACAGGCTCGGCGTGCTCTACCATGAGTTGTACTTTGGTCGTGCCATTGTATTCATTCGCATCGAGCCGGAAGGCGACCCGCGTGCGCTCGCCCAGGGCGTCCGTGTGGCCGAACCAGATGGCGTCGAAGCGCACGCCGTTCTTTTCCAGCAACAGTTTCAAATGGCGCTCTTTTAATATGCGCTGGCTGACGACGCGGAATTCGTCGCAAAAGACGGGCGGGGCGAAGCCCTGGCCCCACACTTGCTCATCCATCAGCTCGATGAAGGCCGTCGTGTAATACGCGTCTTCCAGCGGGCCGTCCGTTTCCACCACCCGTTCCAGCTGTTGCTGGCTGAGCCAGGCCTGGCCCACGGCTTCGAAGGCCTGGGAAAAGGCGTCGAAGGCGTCGGCGCGGATGGTCAAGCCGGCCGCCATGGCGTGGCCGCCGAACTTGTCGATCAGGCTGGGCGCCCGTTTCGACACGAGGTCGAGCGCGTCGCGCAAGTGAAAACCGGGGATCGAGCGTCCGGAACCCTTGATCCAGCCGTCGGCGCCTGGCGCGAACGTGATGGTCGGACGATAAAACTTTTCCTTCAGGCGCGAGGCGACGATGCCGATCACGCCCTGGTGCCAGGACTCGTCGAAGACGCTGATGGTGCTGCTGTTGGCCGGCTCGAAAGCATCGAGGTGCAGCAGGGCCGTATCCTGCATTTCCGCCTCGATTTCGCGGCGCTTCAGGTTGATGTCGTTGAGTTGCTGGGCCAGCGCCCAGGCGCGGCCTTCGTCGTCCGTGACCAGGCATTCGATGCCCAAGGACATGTCTTGCAGGCGGCCGGCCGCATTCAGGCGCGGTCCCAGCGCAAAACCCAGGTCGAACGGCGTGGCGCTGCGCGCTTCGCGGCCCGCCACGCGGAACAGGGCGGCCACGCCCGCATGCATATTGCCCTTGCGCATGCGCTTGAGACCTTGCGCGACGAGGATGCGGTTGTTCGTATCGAGACGCACCACGTCGGCCACCGTGCCCAGCGCCACCAGGTCGAGCAGGTTGTCGAGCTTGGGTTGCGTTTGCGCATCGAAGATGCCGCGCCGGCGCAGCTCGGCGCGCAAGGCCAGCAAGACGTAGAACACGACGCCCACGCCCGCCAGATGTTTACTAGGGAAACCGCAGGCGGGCTGGTTCGGGTTGACGATGACGGCTGCGTCGGGCAGGGTGTCGGCCGGCAAATGGTGGTCGGTGACAACCACCTGGATGCCGCGCCGGTTGGCCTCGGCCACGCCGTCGATGCTGGCGATGCCGTTGTCGACGGTGATGATGATGTCGGGCGACTTTTCGCGCGCGGTGAGTTCGACGATTTCCGGCGTCAGGCCGTAGCCGTATTCAAAACGGTTGGGCACGATGAAGTCGACGTCGGCGCCCATGGCGCGCAAGCCGCGGATGGCCACGGCGCAGGCGGTGGCGCCGTCGCAATCGTAGTCGGCCACGATGACCATGCGTTTCTTGGCGGCAATGGCGTCGGCCAGGAAGACGCCGGCCGCGCCGATGTGCAGCAAGCCGGACGGCGGTATCAAGTCCTTCGGCTCGATCGAGAGCTCTTTCGCGTCGGACAGGCCGCGCGACGCGTACAAGCGGGCCAGCACGGGGTGGATGCCGCCCTGGCGCAGCAATTCGGATTCGCGGTAAGGGCAGGGACGGGTGGCGATGCGGGTACGGGTCATGATGCTTTCAACTTGTTCAGGGTAATCGCGCGCCAGAATTTGCGCTGCGCATGCTTGCTGGTGGTGCAGTCCAGCCAGGCGTCGCGGTGGCTCAGCACCAGGCGCAACTGGCCCAGGCGGCCATCCTTGACGGCCGCCAGCAGGGGCGCGAACCAGTCCGCCTCCAGCGCTTGCAACTGTTGCAGCCACATGCCCCATTCCTGCGCCTGCGCCGCTTCGGTCAATCCGCCCAGCACGACGATGGCGTCGGCCTGGTCCGCCAGCACACTGCTTGGACTGGCATCGCGCCGCGCCGGTTCCGCCAGCGCGGCCAGCCAGCCGGGCGCGTCCTTCGTATGCAGGCTGGCCGCGCAGCGCGCAGGCGCAGATGCAGCCAGGCTGCCGCCCCAGATCCAGAAGGAATTGATGGCTTTCAAGCCCCGCGCTTCGCGTGCCGCGTTGACGGGATGTTCATGCCACAGCATCTGCACTTCATTCTGCAGGCGACGCGCGGCGCGCGCATGCTCGCCTTCCGGCATCCACACGGACAGGTCTTGCGTGGTGGCGGCGTCCGGCGTGGCGCACTGCAAGTCGCTCCAGCCATCGGCGCGCATGAACCAGGTGCCCGCGTCGCCATACGCCAGGGGCTGGCCGATTTCGTCGAAATACGGACGCGCCGTCTCGAACAGCGTGCGGCCATCGGCCTCGCTCAGCTTGAGCTGGCGCAAGTCTTCCAGGCTGATATGGCTGCGGGCGATGGCCAGGTGGGCCGGCTGCAGCAGGAAGTAACGCGCGCCCGCTTCCGGCGCCAGGCCGTAGCCGCGCATGGCCTGGGCCGCGAAGGCCGCCTGCGCCGCCTCGCCGTTGGGCGCGGGCGACAGGGTCAAGGCATGCGCCAGCCACGCTTCGTGCGGCAGCAGGCGGTTGGCGTTGTCAAAAGTTTCCAAATTGCAAGTCGAGGTGCGCGACAGCAGGGCCGCCAGGGCGGGTGCCTGCAAGACCTTGAACAGGTCGGCAGCCAGTTCGGCATTGGGCAAGGCGAAGGGCAGGACGAGGGTAAGTTGATTCATCCCGAGATTGTAGGCGATTGTGGCGGTAGGGGAGTAGTTCCTGCGCTTTTTCCCTTGACGGCGGGCGCGGGAAAAGTCGCGCCACGGTGATGTGTTTCACGCATGAGTGTCATTTGTGTGGCACACTGCGCGCTCGCATATTACGTTGTCGCGGGAGCGCATGAGCATCATCAAACAATTTCCTTTTGAGTGGCAGGTTGGCGTGCGCTATACGCGTGCCGGGAAGCGCAGCGGCCGCAACAGCTTCATTTCCTTCATCTCCCTCATTTCCGTGGCCGGCATCGGCCTGGGCGTGGCCGCCCTGATCGTCGTCCTCTCCGTCATGAACGGCTTCCAGAAGGAAGTCACCGACCGGCTGATGTCGGTGCTGGCCCACGTCGAGGTGTTCGATACCAGCGGCTCGATGCCGAATTGGCAGGCGCAGGAGCGCGCCGCCTACGCCAACCCGCAAGTGAAAGCCGTGTCGCCGTTCGTGGAAACCCAGGGCATGCTGCTCAACGACGAAACCATGCGTCCGTCCGTCGTGCGCGGCGTGCTGCCGCAGCAGGAAGCCACCGTCTCCAGCGTGGCTTCCCAGATGAAGCAGGGCAGTTTCAAGGATCTCACGCCAGGTTCGTACAACATCGTGCTGGGCATCGACCTGGCCAAGGCGCTGGGCGTGCAGGTGGGCCAGAACGTCACCCTGATGCTGGAACGCGAGCCGAAGGCGGGCGACCCGGCCACTGGCATCGTCATGCCGCGCATGCGCGCGCTGAAAGTCGCCGGCATCTTCGAGGCAGGCCACAATGAACTCGATGGCAGCCTGGCGTTTGTCAACATGCAGGATGCGGAGCAGCTGCTGCAGCTCGACGGCCCGTCCGGCCTGCGTCTGCGCCTGCACGACATGAACCAGGCGCCGCAGGTGGCGCGCGAATTGAAGGCCTCGATGCCGGGCCAGCTGTGGATGCGCGATTGGTCGCGCGCCAGTGCCAGCTGGTATGCGCTGGTGCAAAGCCAGAAGAACATGATGTTCATCATCCTCAGCATGATCATCGCCGTGGCCGCGTTCAACCTCGTCTCGACGCTGGTGATGTCGGTCACCGACAAGCAGGCCGACATCGCCATTTTGCGCACCCTGGGCGCCTCGCCGTTCTCGATCATGAAGATATTCATGATCCAGGGCGCGCTGGTCGGCTTGCTGGGGAGTGCCTTGGGCGTGATCGGCGGCGTCGTGCTGGCGTTGAACGTGGGCGTCATCGTGCCTTTCATCGAAGGCATCTTCGGCCTGCACTTCATCTCGAAGGAAATCTACCAGATCAGCGCCGTGCCGTCGGACGTGCACTGGCTGGACGTGGCGCAGATCGGCCTGATCGCCTTTGGCCTGGCGCTGGTGGCGACCATCTACCCGAGCTGGCGCGCCGCGCGCGTCAAGCCGGCCGAGGCGCTGCGCTACGAATAACACTCCAAGAAACGATAAAGACCGCCTGAATAATGAGTATTTTCAAGAATTTGCCCTTTGAATGGCTGGTCGGCCTGCGCTACACGCGGGCCGGCAAGCGCAGTGGCCGTAACAGTTTTATCTCCTTCATCTCGCTCATTTCCATGGCCGGCATCGGCCTGGGCGTGGCGGCGCTGATCGTCGTGCTGTCCGTGATGAACGGCTTCCAGAAGGAAGTGACGGACCGCATGCTGTCCGTGCTGGCCCACGTGGAAGTGTTCGACAACAGCGGCAGCATGCCCGACTGGCGCGCCGAAGCGGCGCAGGCGTTCAAGAATCCGGCCGTGAAAGGCGCCGCGCCGTTTGTGGAAACGCAAGGCATGCTGCTGCGCGACGATGCGCTGCGTCCCGCCATCGTGCGCGGCGTGCTGCCCGAGGAAGAGCCGAACGTCTCCGACGTGGCCGGCCAGACGCGTATGGGCAGCTTCAAGGCCCTGCAGCCGGGCACCTTCAATATCGTGCTGGGCATCGAGCTGGCGCGCGCCTTGCGCGTCAACCTCGGCGAAAAAGTCACGCTGATGCTGGCGCAGGGCCAGGTCACGCCGGCCGGCGTGCTGCCGCGCATGCGCAGCTTTACCGTCAGCGGCATCTTCCAGGCGGGTCACAATGAATTCGACGCGGGTTTGGCCTTCATCAATATCGAAGACGGCCAGCGTTTGCTGCGCCTGGACGGTCCATCGGGCCTGCGTTTGCGCCTGGCCGACATGAACCAGGCGCCGCAAGTGGCGGCGGAGCTGAAAAAATCCATGCCGGGCGACCTGTGGCTGCGCGACTGGTCCAAGCTGAACGCCAACTGGTTCGCCGCCGTGCAGACGGAAAAGCGCATGATGTTCATCATCCTGACCCTGATCATCGCGGTGGCCGCCTTCAACCTGGTCTCGACCCTGGTGATGACGGTGACGGACAAGCAGGCCGATATCGCGATTTTGCGCACCCTGGGCGCTTCGCCCCGTTCCATCATGAAGATTTTCATGATCCAGGGCGCGCTGGTGGGCATCCTGGGCACCATCCTGGGCGTGGGCGGCGGCGTGCTGGTGGCCATGAACATCGACGTCATCGTGCCCTTCATCGAGCACCTGCTGGGCGTGCAGTTCCTCTCCAAGGACATTTACTTCATCAGCACCGTGCCGTCCGACCTGCGCTGGCCCGACGTCACCAAGATCGGCGTGCTGGCCGTGATCCTCGCCTTCCTGGCGACCCTGTACCCAAGCTGGTGGGCTGCCCGCGTGAAACCTGCGGAAGCCCTGCGCTATGAATAAACCACTGACTATGACCATGACCGATCTGAACAAACCTGCCTCCAACGGCGCTTCCGCCGATTCCGCCGTCCTCAGCTGCCGCGGCCTGGGCAAGACTTTCACGCAGGGCAGCTACAAGGTGCAGGTCCTGGCCGGCATCGACATCGACGTCCATCGCGGTGAGCGCGTCGCCATCGTCGGCGCGTCCGGCTCGGGCAAGTCGACCCTGCTGCACCTGCTGGGCGGGCTCGATACGCCCACCAGCGGCAAGGTGACCCTGCTGGGCAAGGATTTCGCCACGCTCAGCGAAAAGGCGCGCGGCGACTTGCGCAACGCCTCGCTGGGTTTCGTCTACCAGTTCCACCACCTGCTGCCCGAGTTTTCCGCGCTGGACAACGTCGCCATGCCGCTGATGATACGGCGCATGAAGCGCGCGCCCGCCACCGAGCTGGCGCAGCAAATCCTCACGCGCGTGAACCTGGCCAAGCGCGTCACGCACACGCCGGGCGAATTGTCGGGCGGCGAGCGCCAGCGCGTGGCCCTGGCCCGCGCCCTCGTCACGCAGCCGGCCTGCGTGCTGGCCGATGAACCGACGGGCAACCTCGATCACGCCACGGCCGAACAGATTTTCGACCTGATGCTGGAATTGTCGCGCACCCTGGGCACGGCCTTCGTCATCGTCACGCACGATATCGAGCTGGCCAAACGCTGCGACCGCGTGCTGCGCCTGACGGACGAAGGGCTGCAGCCGTACCAATACTAGGAATTCGCCATGTGGATCGACACGCACTGCCACCTCGACGCGCATGAATTCGGCAGCGAATCGCTGCAGGTGGCGGCGCGCGCCAGCGCTCAAGATGTGGGCATGATCGTCATTCCCGCTGTCGAACGGGCCAATTTCGGCATCGTGCGCGATCTGGCGGCAACGGCGCCCAACGCCTGCTATGCCCTTGGTATACACCCGATCTACGTGCCGCACGCCACGGACGACGATTTGATCGCCCTGCGCGCGGCCGTGCAAGCCGCCATGGCCGACCCGCGTTTTGTCGCCATCGGCGAAATCGGCCTCGATTTCTTCATTCCCATGCTGTGCGAACCGGCCATGCGCGCCAAACAGGAGCATTTCCTGCGCGAGCAGCTGAAGATTGCCCGCGACTTCGACCTGCCCGTGCTGACCCACGTGCGCCGCTCGCAGGATATCGTCCTCAAACATGCGCGCCAGATCCGCCCGAACGGCGGCATCGCCCATGCGTTCAACGGCAGCTTCCAGCAGGCGCAGGGTTATATCGACCTCGGTTTCAAGCTGGGGTTTGGCGGCGCCATGACGTTTACGCGCGCGCTGCAGATACGCCGCATGGCGGCCGACCTGCCTTTGGAAGCCATCGTCCTGGAGACGGACGCGCCCGACATTTCCCCCAGCTGGATCCACCCTGGCCGCAACAGCCCCGAAGAATTGCCGCGCATCGGCGCCGTGCTGGCCGAGCTGCGCGGCCTTGATATCGCGCAAGTGGCGCTTGCCACCAGCGCCAACGCGCGCGCCGTGATGCCCCGATTACCCCTGATGGAGTGAGACCATGAACAAGAAAATGCTTGCGGGCGCCCTGGCAGCCTGCCTTTCCGGCGCGTTTGCGCCCGCCCAGGCGGCGACCGGCGCCCAGTGCGACGGCATGCCGCGCCTCGACGTCACCACGCCGGCCGGCTTTTGCGTGGCCGTGCTGGCCGACGGCCTGAAATTCCCGCGCGGCGTGCTGCCGCTGACGAATGGCGACATCGTTGTCACGGACATGGCGGGATGGGCGCCGAAACAGGGTAAATTATGGCTGTTGCAGCCCAAGGCGGCCGGTGGCGGCTACGAGCGCAAGCTGTTGCTCGACAAGCTCGATCGCCCGAACGGCATCGTGCAGGGGCCGGACGGAATGGTCTACGTGGGCGAGGTGGGGCGCATCTTCCGCTTCGACTTGCGCGATCCGGCCCGCGCCATCACCGACGTGATCGGCGGCACGGCCAAGACGCCGCGCCTGCCGGGCCTCGGTTTGCACCTGCTGACGAACATGCGTTTCAGCCCCAAGGGCGACCTGTATGTGAACGTGGGGTCGAGTACCGACCATTGCGAGAACGATGGCAAGGCGCCCGATCCGGCCAAGGCTTGCCCCTCGGCGGAAGGGCCGGAAGCGCTGGGCGCCATCCGCGAATACACGATGGCGTGGCCGGCCGGCACGGTGACGAGCTGGCGCACGCATGCGCGCGGCTTGCGCAATTCGATGGCGCTGGCCTTCCATCCGGCCACGGGCGAGCTGTGGCAGGCGGAAAACTCGCGCGACGCCATCCAGGCCGCCATGCCGCAGCTGAAAAGCGACGAAAACCTGCCGCATGAAGAACTCAATTTGATCAAGGCCGACCGGCACTATGGCTGGCCGTACTGCTACGACGACAATGTGGCCAGTCCCGAATATCCGAAGACGGCTTGCGACGCCCAGTATGCGGCGCCGCAGCGCCTGCTGCCCGGCCATGCCGCGCCGCTGGGCATGACCTTTTACACGGCCAGCCGCTACCCGGCGTTGTACAAGAATAGCCTGATCATCGGCTACCACGGCTACCGCAGCAATGGCCACCGCCTGGTGGCCCTGTTGCCCGACAAGGCTGGCGCGCCGCTGGGCAAGTCCGTCGAGTTGATCGGCAACTGGGAGCGCAAGGGCAAGCAGGGCAGGGGCGCGCCCGTCGACGTGAAGCAGGGACAGGATGGCGATATCTATATGGCCGATGACCATAATGGGCTGGTGTTGAAACTGCATTACGAGGCGGGCAAACCGTAATGCATATCGCTTGACCTCGCTCAGTGCGGGGCTGCCGCATCCTCCTACAATCGGCCTGAGGTTCCCTATCGTCCAGGGGCAACGGGAGGCCGGCGTGAAACCCGCATTCATCAATCTGCGTGAAAATTACTCGAGCGTGGCGGCCGTCGACCAGGCGGCCTTGTTCGGCGAAATCGGCTGGGAAGACTTGATCGGCAAGGACAGCTTTGCCAATACCTGCGCCATCCGCGTCAGCCTGGCCCTGATCAAGGCCGGCGTCCAGGTCAGGGGCCGCATGGCCATCCGCAAGGGGCCGTTCAAGGGCGCGCTGATCGAACCGGGTCAGGCCAAGCTGGCGCACATGCTGGCCAGCCCGTCGATGTTCGGAGCGCCCGAAAAATTCGCCAGGAATGCCGCCATCGCCGGCATCGGCCAGCGCCAGGGCCTCGTCGCCTTCTTCCGCATTCCCGGCTACCTGGGCGGCGCGGGCGGGCATATCGATATCCTGCTGTCATCCATCGGCGTCAAGGAGTGCGGCACCGAATGCTACTGGGAGTGTGGCGAGGTCTGGTTCTGGCCACTCCATTGACGCATGCTTTTTACGCTTGTTTGAACTTCTTCGAACGTCCGCGCGAGGCTGCATTGTGCGCGCGCAGGATGGAGTCGACCCGCTCGGACGCATCGCGCGACAGGTTTTGCGCCACGGCGATATCGGGGAAGAATTCGGGCAGGCGGTAGCTGAGCCACGCATACGCGGAATAGTAGCGGCACGTGTCTTCCACCTGCTGCAGATTCTGCGTGCCGCCGCCGTAGGCGTGCTGGCGCAAGGTAGACGTCTTGCCCAGCGACAGATTCTTCGCCCAGTGTTCCCACGCCGTTTGCAGGGACGGCACCTTGCTGGAAATCGGCACCAGCGACAGGGTGAACTTGTCGGCCACGGACAGGGGCAGGGTGTCGAGCCAGACGGCGCGCTCTTTCTGGTCTTCCGTGATGCGGGGGAAGAAAAAGCCGTCCGGCACGTCGATATTGTGGATGAAACGGCGCAGCAGTTTTGACAGCGACAGCTCGCCCGTCACCGACGAAATGCGGTGCAGGTGTTCCAGCGACGGCGCCACGGCAAAGCCGCTGGTGTTCAGCGGATGCAGTTTTTCCTTCAGCAGGGCGCGCATCACTTCATGCGTCTCGTTGTCGTAGCCGGCCACGAGGCCCTCTTCATGCACGCCGTAGCGGCCTGCGCGCCCGGCGATCTGGCGCGCCAGCGCGGCCGAAATCTCTTCCTCCTCGCGGCCATTGTATTTGACGCAGGTGGTCATGACGATGCGCGCGATCGGCATGTTCAGGCCCATCGCCAGCGCGTCCGTGCCGACGACGATATCGGCCGTGCCGTCGCGGAAGCGCTGCGCCTGCGCGCGCCGCACTTCCGGCGACAGGTTGCCGTACACAGTCGCCACCGACAACCCCGTTTCCGTGATCATGTCGCGCCACATCAGCACTTCGCGGCGCGAAAAGGCGATGACGGCGTCGCCGCGGCGCAGGTTGCGCACCTTGCGCACGGCCGTCGGCTCCATCGACAGGGGCGCCATGCGTTTCAAAACATGCACTTCCAGCGGGCAGTCCAGGCGCTCGGCCAGCGCTTCGATGGCGCGCCGCGCTTCGGGCGCCCCCACCAGGTAGACGGTGTGGGCGGGCGCGCCGCAGACGGCCGCCGTCCATGCGGCGCCCCGGTCCGGGTCGGCCAGCATCTGGATTTCATCGATGACGGCCACTTCGACGACGGTTTTCGTGTCCAGCATTTCCACCGTGCTGGCCACGTGCGTGGCGCCGTCGACGACTCTGCGCTCCTCGCCCGTGATCAGGCTCACGGCCAGCGGCTTGCCGTGCGGCGCGGCTTCCTGCAGGCGTTCATAGTTTTCCAGAGCCAGCAGGCGCAAGGGGGCCAGATAGATGCCGCTCTTTGCCTTGACCAGCGCTTCCATGGCGCGGTGCGTCTTGCCGGAATTCGTGGGCCCGAGCAGGGCGACGAAGCGGCGCGGCAGGCGGCGCGCCATCTCGAACGAGGCGGGATATTCGGCCAGGTTGATGCTCTGGCGCGTGCGCGCCGCGTGCTGTTCTTCCTGCTGGCGCTCGATGGCGTGATTGAAACGCTGGCGGATGCGGTCGAACACCATGCCGGCCGGCTCCGACGTCTGCATGTCGGCCAGCGTGTGCAGGAAGACCATCGGGTCCGTGTCCACGTCCTCGCTCAAGCCCGCGATATCGGCGACGAAATCGATTACGTGCTGGCGCAGCTCCTCGAAGACGGCCGCGCTGGCCCGTTCGCGCACCAGGGCCAGCTTGGTTTCGCGGTCCATCTTGCGCCACTTGGCCGGCCGCGCCAGCACGCCCTGGCTTGGTACCAGCGCATACGGCACCACCAGGTGGCCCGCCTTGACGACGCCGGAAAAGCGCACGAAGACGCGGCCTTCCATCTTGACGAGGCGGATATGCTCGGCCAGTTCCCCCAGTTCCGCGACCAGGGTGGCGTCGTTATTGTCTTCGTTGCTGTCGGAAATGTCGGTGGAAGTATCGGGAGGAAGTGCGGAGGAAGTCATGTCGTGCCTGGGTGTTGAAGTAAGCGAGGCCGATTATACCGTCGATGGGGGCGGGCGGTGGAGGGCAGGCTTGGTGTTTGCATGGTCAAGCGGCACGCGCGCGTATCAGGCGCAGGCCAGGTCGAGCACGCTCAATGGCGTGTCCGCGCCGGTATCAGGCTGGTCAGCATGTCGTAGGACGAGGTCCAGGTGCCGGTGGCGGAACTGGCTGGCAGATGGGCAAACGCGGCGCTGGTCACGCCCGCTTGCCTGTGATGAACGTCCTGCAAATAGTTTCCGGCCGCTGTCCGTGGGGGCATGCAAGGTTCGCAAGTCATGGCGCCTTGGCGCTGGATGGCGTGCAGGGCCGCGTTTATCCACGCCACCATTGCGCCAGATCAGATGGCAAATAGTGGGAAAGGGGCACAGTAGCTGAATCCCTTTCGCGTCGAGTTCCCATGCGCACCCTGATACTCGGCTTTGCCGCTGGCGCCGCCTGGTTGCAGACGCAGGCAAGCTTGCCGCCGCATGCGGGCGTGCTGCTGTGGGGGATCGTGGGCGCAGGGTGGGCGGCGAGTGTGGCGCTGCGCCGTCACGCGCGCTGGGGCTCCGGCTGGCGCTGCGTTGTCGCGCTCGCCGCTGGCGTAGGACTGGGATTTTATTGGGCGGCCTGGCTGGCCCAGGCCGCCATGGCGCCGCAGCTGGCGCTGGCCGATGAGGGGCAGGACATCATCGTCACGGGCACCGTTGTCAGCCTGCCGTACCGTTTTGAGCAGGGCGTGCGTTTTAATTTTGCCGTGGAGAAGGCGGTTGGCGTGCAGGTTCCTCCCTTGATCGCCCTGTCCTGGTATGCGGGTTTTCGCGATGAAGTGACGAACGAGGTGGGCGACGTGCAGCCAGGCGAGCGCTGGCGCCTCACCGTGCGGCTGCAGCGTCCGCATGGCAATGCGAATCCCATGGGCTTCGACTACGAGGCGTGGCTGCTGGAACAGGGCGTGCGTGCCACGGGCTATGTGCGGCCGCAGCCGCGTGCCGATACGCCGAACGTGCGCCTGGCTGCCTTCGTGCCCGGCTTTGGCAACGTGGTGGAGGCGAGCCGCGCGGCCTTGCGCGCACGCATACTGCGCAGCCTGGAAGATAGGCAGTATGCGGGCGTGATCGTGGCGCTGGTGGTGGGCGACCAGCGCGCCATCCCCCAGTCGGACTGGCAAGTATTCAACCGCACGGGCGTGAGCCACTTGATCTCTATCTCGGGTTTACACATCACGATGATCGCGGGACTGTTCGCCCTGGGTGCGGGCACGTTGTGGCGGCGCTCGTTTTTTACCGACTGGCAACTGCCCTTGCGGCTGCCGGCGCAAAAGGTGGCGGCGCTGGCCGGTGCGCTGGCGGCATTTGCCTATGTGCTGCTGGCAGGCTTCGGCGTGCCCGCGCAGCGCACTTTATATATGTTGCTGGTGGTGGCGCTGGCCCTGTGGCTGGGGCGCATTACCAGCATCGGCCATATCCTGTGCCTGGCGCTGGGCGTCGTCGTGCTGCTCGACCCGTGGGCCGTGCTATGGCCTGGTTTCTGGCTGTCGTTCGGCGCCGTCGCCACCATGCTGTATGCGACGGCAGGCCGCACCACGGTGCCCTTGCCGCAGCAGGCGGGACGCTGGCGCCGCCTGCGCGCGGCCATGGCGCTGGGCGCATACACGCAGTATGTGGTGACGGTGGGGCTGGTACCGTTGACGATGCTGCTGTTTTCGCAAGTCTCACTGGTTTCTCCCGTCGCCAATGCGCTGGCTATTCCCGTCATTAGCCTGGTCGTCACGCCCCTGTCTCTGGCTGGCAGCCTGCTGCCGGCGCCCCTTTCCGATGGACTGTTGCTGCTGGCGCACGCCATCGTGCAGATGCTGGCACAGGTGCTGGACTGGCTGGGTGCGCGCCGCTTTGCCGTGTGGACGGCGCCCGCGCCGCCAATGTGGAGTTTTTGCTGGGCATTGTTCGGCACGGCATGGCTGCTGGCGCCACGGGGATGGCCCCATCGCTGGGCGGGCATGCTGGGCTGGCTGCCCCTGCTGACGGCCTTGCCGTCCAGCCCGCCACCTGGCCAGATGTGGGTCACGGCCTTTGACGTGGGACAAGGCATGGCCGTGCTGGTGGAAACCCACGGCCACCGCCTGCTGTATGACACGGGTCCCGCCTACAGCCTCGATTCCGATGGCGCCAGCCGGGTCATCGTGCCTTACTTGCGCGCGCGCGGCATCGCCAGGCTCGACGGCGTGATCATTTCCCACAGCGACCTCGATCACGCGGGCGGCGCCGTATCCTTGCTGGAAAACGTGCAAGTCGGCTGGCTGGCCTCGTCGCTGTTCGACGGCCACCCGGCCATCGAGGCACGGCGCCAAGCCCGGCTCCCGTATCTGCATTGCGTGGCGGGCCAAAGCTGGACCTGGGAAGGGGTGCATTTCGCCATGTTGCACCCGCTGCCCGCCAGCCACATGGACATCAGCTTGACGCCGAATGCCCGCAGTTGCACCGTGAAAATCACGGCAGGCAAGCATGCCATCTTGCTGGCCGGCGATATCGAAGCGGCGCAGGAAGCGCAATTGCTGGCGCGCTCGGCGGAGGGTGAACTGGCGGCAGACGTGCTGTTGGCGCCGCACCACGGCAGCGGCACGTCTTCCACGCCGGCGTTTTTGAGCGCCGTGCATCCGGCCCTGGCCATTTTCCAGGTGGGGCACAGAAACCGTTATAAACATCCGAAGGCGCAGGTGTATGCGCGCTATGGCGACATGGGCATTACCCGCTTGCGCACGGATGTGGAGGGGGCGGTGGTGCTGGCGTTTGGGGACAATATTGATGTGACGCAGTACCGCGCCAGCCGGCAGCGCTACTGGCATGGCCGATAAAGTAATACACCTCATCGGATACGGGACAGGAGGCCGATCATGTGCGATGAATGCAATCGTTTCGAGCGTTTGCTGACGAAAGTCGACGACCTTTACCGGCGCTTGCGTTCGATTCAGTCGAATCAATGGTTATGTCATGTGGAGATGATTTCACCAGCGTTGGCGCAGGCGATACAGCATACGGGTATTGGTATTGCGAGTGGCTTGTTTACTGGTTTGCTCTTATTTGGATTGCAATTCACGAGCGATCAGCTTGTCAGTGACATGGCCAAGTCGTTACAAGGGGAATTTATTGCGCATTACATGGCTATTCCCTCGCCGCTGTCCAGTCTTGTCCTATTCCTGGTGTCGTGCACCATGTTGTTGGCTGCAGAGTGGGGGCATTTTTTAAGGCAGAAAGTACTAGTGCCTGTCATACATGGCATCTCGCATACAGTGTCAATTACCACCGGGATGTTATTGTCGCTCGTCTTTTCGGAAGTGCTGACCAAGAGTCTTCTATCGAATGTTAGGCAATGGTTGGGCAGCCTCCTTGTTATTTTGATAGTGTGGCTACTCGCAGTGACGATGAACGCAGTTATTTATTTGTGTCGCTACGGCGTGGTGGGGCTATGGCGAAATAAGCGTTGCGCTGGCGAAGACTGTCCTGTTTTGCAAAAAAAGTATGAGGTCCTGCACTTTATTTTTCCGCTGCTGGGCATTTTTCTAATATTGTATTTGTGGGGAGATGTCAGGCGGAGTGCCTTACAGGTGGCGGATGCTGCCAGGGCCAATAAGATGGCGAGTTGTGCAGTTGTGCATTGACGTTCAGCGCAGCGACCGCGACCGCGCAGGCGCCTGTGGTGCAGGCATTGCTGGCGCTGCCATGCGCGAGGTGGCCGTCTTTGCCTTCGACGGCGCGCAGTTCGCCGTGTATGGCGATGCCATCGTGGCGCAATAGACCCTAACTTTCTCTTTCATCCGGTATCTCCATCCCCCTTTTGCGCACATATTCCAGAAACAACCGCGCCCCCTTGGCCATGCGCGAGGTGCCGTACACGGCATGAATGCTGGGGTCCAGCTCCTTCGATGACGTCAGCCGGTACGCCGTGCAGACCCTGCGCAGGGTGCCGTTGGCCACGGCCGGTTCCGCCAGCCAGCTGGCCAGGCGCACGATGCCGGCGCCTTCCAGGGCTGCCTGGAAGGTGGCGATGCCGGAAGTGAAGCGGAAACGGGGCTGCACCTGGTAGCGCACGTTGCGCTCGCCGGAAACGAAATGCCAGTCGCGCAGGATGCGGGGGGCCGAATGCATGATGATGTCGTGGCCGGCCAGCTCCTCCGGTTCCCCGGGCGCGCCCATGCGTTGTATATAGTCGGGCGAGGCGTACATGTAGCGGCGGTAATTCCACAGGGGGTAGCCGATCAGCTCGCTTGACTGGGGAAAGGCGCCGCGGATGGCGAAATCCAGCTTTTCCTGGATGGGGTCGATGGATTTATCGGAGAAATGGATGTCCACCGAGACGTTCGGGTAGTCGCGCGAAAATTGCGCCACCACTTTCGGCAGAAAGCCCAGCGACAGGATTTCCGGCGCCGACAGGCGCACCCAGCCTTGCGGCGAATTGCTCAATTCCGCCAATTGGTCTTCCGCCTCGGCCTGCGTTTCCAGCAAGTGCTTGGCCGACGCGTAATACGTTTCGCCGGCCGTCGTCAGGGTGAACTGCTTTTGCGTGCGCAGGATCAGCTCGGCGCCGATGGCGTCTTCGAGGAACTGGATGGCGCGCGTGACGGCCGACGGCGAGCGCCCCAGCATGCGCGCCGCGTGGATGAAGCTGCGCTTTTCCACCACGGTGCAAAAGGCGCGGATCTCCCACATCAGTTTCATCGACATCGCGTGACTCCCGGCAAAAGAGGCCAGTAGACCGCACGGGGCGCATTCCGTCAAGCGTTACGCATGATTGCGTTTTCCGCAATATGAAGTTGCATCCGGAAAAATCCACGGCGCCTATACTGCCGCTGTCGCCCATTCCTCATTGCCTATCATGCTGACCATCTCGCTGCTGTGTTTATTTGCCTTCTTTGCCGGCCTGATCGATGCCGCCGTTGGCGGGGGCGGGCTGATACAGCTGCCGGCGCTGTTCAACCTGATGCCGAACATGGCCTCGACCTCCCTGCTGGGCACGAACAAACTGGCGTCCGCCTGCGGCACCACGTTTGCCGCTCGCTCGTTTGTCGGCAAGGTGCACATCCCGTGGCTGCTGGTGCTGCCGGCCGTGGCCAGTGCCTTTGTCATGTCCTTCATCGGGGCGGCCGCCGTGTCGTATGTGCCGCAGCAGGTGGTGCGCCCGATGGTGCTGGTGTTGATCATCATCATGGCCATCTACACCTTCATCAAGAAGGATTTCGGCACGACGCGCGAAGCGCGCCCCATCGGGCCGCGCGAGCGCATTCTCGCCATCGTCATCGGCGGCGCCATCGGCTTCTATGACGGCCTGTTCGGGCCGGGCACGGGCAGTTTCCTGATTTTCCTGTTCATCCGCGTCTTCGGCTTCGATTTCATCCTCGCTTCGGCCTGCTCGAAACTGGTGAATATCGCCACCAACGTGGCCGCGCTGGCCTTTTTCATTCCTGCCGGTCACGTGGTGTATGCCGTGGCTGCACCGATGGCTGTGTGCAATATCCTGGGCGCCCTGACGGGCACCTGGATCGCCGTGCGCCGTGGCGCCGCCTTCGTGCGCATTTTGTTCCTCGTGCTGCTGGTGTTGCTGATCGTCAAGTTGTCCTACGACATTTTCTTCAAGTAAGTTTCTGAACGACAACAAGCCATGAAAACCATCCAGGGCGTGCTGTGGGACAACGATGGCGTGCTGGTCAACACCGAGCAGCTGTTTTACGAAAGCAACCGCGACTTGCTCTTGCCCTACGGCATAGACCTGACGCCGAAGCAATTCTTTGACTGGTTCCTGGACAATAACTACGGCGCCTGGCATGTGCTGCTGGGGCAGGGCCATGATATCGAGCTGGTCGAGCGCCTGCGGGCCGAGCGCACCGCGCTGTTCGCGCAGCGCCTGCGCCAGGCGCGCCAGCTGGCCATGCCCGGCATCGGCCAAGTGCTGGCGGCGCTGCGCCCGCACGTGGCCATGGGTGTGGTTACCAGTGCCTACGAACAGCATTTCCGGATCAGCCATGCGGCCACGGGCTTGTTGCGCCACTTCGATTTCGTGCTCACGCGTGAAATGTATGGCGAAAGCAAGCCGGCGCCCGACGGCTACCAGCTGGGCTTGCAGCGCCTGGGCCTGGCCGCCGCCGACTGTGTGGCCGTGGAAGACTCGCCGCGCGGCTTGCGCGCCGCCAATGCGGCCGGGCTGGAATGCATCGTCGTGCGCAATCCCATGAACCGTCATTACGCGTTCGACGACGCTTTTTGCGTCGTGGATTCAAACGCCGAGCTGGGCGAAGTGCTGGCGGCGTTCGTGCCCGGCATGGCCCATGCGCCCCGGCAATTAGAGTCCTTCCTCTGATACGTCTTGCCGGCATGCCATTACAATTGTTTATCGCATTCACCGGCACCGACCCACGATGACCCTCCCGCAACTGCACTTTGCCCATGCCAACAGTTATCCAGCCGGCACTTACCGCAAGCTGTTTGGCCTGCTGGGACAGCATTACACCGTGCAGGCGCTCGACATGCATGCGCACGATCCCGAATACCCCGTCAGCACGGGCTGGCCAGAGCTGGTGCGCGAGTATATCGACGACCTGGAGCGCCGCTACAGCGCGCCCGTGATCCTCGTCGGCCATTCGCTGGGCGGCATGCTCAGCGTCATGGTGGCCAAGCAGCGGCCCGACCTGGTGCGCTGCGTGGTCTTGCTCGATTCGCCCGTGGTGGCGGGCTGGCGCGCCTTGCTGGTGCGGCTGGCGCGCAACACGGCGCTGGGCGAGCGTTACTCTCCCGCCCGTTTTTCCGCCCGGAGGCGCAAGCTGTGGCCCGACGCGCAAGCCGCGTATGAGCATTTTGCCGCCAAGGACATGTTCGCCATCTGGGCGCCGCAAGTCTTGCGCGATTACATCGACAGCGGCCTGGCGCCGCATCCGAACGGGGTGCAGCTGCGCTTTACGCGCGAAGTGGAAACGCAGGTCTACCGCAGCTTGCCGCACCACATCGGCGGTCTCGTCAAGGACGGTTTTCCAGTGCCCATCGGTTTTATCGGCGGCACGGAATCGGTGGAATGCCGCCAGGCGGGCTTGACTGCCACGCGCAAGCTGGTCGGCAAATTTTTCCGCCAGGTGCCGGGCGGGCATCTGTTTCCCATGGAAAACCCGGAATTGACGGCGCAAGTGGTGCGCGAGATGATCACCTCGCTGTTGGCGAAACACTAGCCGACTGGCAAGGATTTTCAGCGGGCAAGGGCCAAAAGTGGCGGTTTTTCGCGTAAAATCCTGCCATCCGGGCCACGCCTGCAGCAGGCGTGCGGCCCCAGCCATTCCGATATTCTAGAAAGATACCCCTGCGATGACGATTAAAAGCGATAAATGGATACGCCGCATGGCGGAAACAACGGGCATGATCGAGCCGTTCGAACCGGGCCAGGTCAAGGAACGCGACGGCAACCGCATCGTTTCCTACGGCACGTCCAGCTATGGCTATGACATCCGTTGCGCCGACGAGTTCAAGTTGTTTACCAACATCAACACCACCATCGTCGACCCGAAGGATTTCGACGCGAACAACTTCGTCGACGTGTCGGGCAAGGGCTATTGCATCATCCCGCCAAATTCGTTCGCGCTGGCCCGTACCGTCGAGTATTTCCGCATTCCCCGCAATGTGCTGACGATTTGCCTGGGCAAGAGCACGTATGCGCGCTGCGGCATCATCGTCAACGTCACCCCGTTCGAACCGGAATGGGAAGGCTATGTGACCCTGGAGTTTTCCAACACGACACCGCTGCCGGCGAAAATCTACGCCAACGAAGGCGTGGCGCAAGTGCTGTTCTTCGAGTCAGATGAAGTGTGCGAAACGTCGTACAAGGACCGCGGCGGCAAATACCAGGGCCAGGTCGGCGTAACGTTACCCAAGACCTGATCGCGGTGAAGGGAGGGGCGCCAGCCGTCTTTCTCTGTCTTTACCTGCCTTTACACCTGCGGCACTACATCCGCGCCCATGCTTGCCGTTAACCTTGGTATCGAAACACTGAGGAGGCATCATGGTAGCGGCAATCGGTTCAGGCGGCGCGGTCAGCGCGGCCAGTAGCGCCAGTTCGGGCAGCAGTTCGCAGATCGCGGCGCTGCAAAAGCAGATCACGGCGGCGCAGAAGCAGTTGACGGAGTCGCAGAAGGGCGAGCAGACGGAGGCGTCGCAAAAGCTGCAACAGCAACTGGCGCAGCAAATCCAGGCCTTGCAGGCGCAAATTGCCCAGTTGCAAGCTGCCGCCGCGCAGAAGGCGGCGCAGCAAGATGCTCAGCCGGCCAGCAGCGCCGATACGGCGACGAGCCCGGCCAAATCGACTTCGTCCACCCTGGGCAGCATCATCGATACGCAAGCGTAACAGCAACTCCGCGCATAAAAGACGCCAGGCTCGCCGACAGGTCAGCCTGGCGTTTTGACGGGCAACAACATTTCCACGCACAGTCCGCCACCGCTGCGCAAGCTGGCCCCGATGCGGCCGCCATGGGCGTTGATGACGTGCTGGGCGATGGCCAGGCCCAGGCCATGGCCGTCCGTGCTGTGCTGGGTATTGGCGGCGCGGAAGAATGGTTCAAAAATGCGGGCCAGGTCGGCGCTGGCCACGCCGGGTCCCCGGTCCAGCACGGCGATGCGCAGGCAATCATGCTGGCGCGACAGCTCGACATCGACCGTGCCGCCGTCGGGGCTGTGCTTGACAGCATTGCGCACCACGTTTTCCACGGCGCGCGCCAGCAGTTCGGGCTGGCCCGTGACGCTGGCGTCGGCCATGGCCGCGTCGACCGCCAGGTCGATGCCCATCAGGCGCGCCCTGGCTTCATAGCGGGCGTCGTCCACGATGTCGTGCACGAGGTCGGCGATGCCGACGTCTTCGCTGTGCGCGTGCCCCGCGCCCGCTTGCACGGCGCCCGCTTCCAGCCGCGACAGGGTCAGCAGTTCACCGATCAGCTTATCCATGCGCTCGCTTTCGCGTTCGATGCGCTGCATCGAGGCGGCCATCTTTTCCGGCTGCTGGTGCGCCAGGCCGATGGCGGCCTGCAAGCGCGCCAGCGGCGAGCGCAGCTCATGCGAGACATCATGCAGCAAGCGCCTCTGGCTGTCCATGAGGCTGCGCAAACGGCCCGTCATGCGGTCGAAATCGCGTCCCAGGTCCGTCAATTCATCGTCGCGCTTGCCGCTGGCGTGAAAGCGCGGCGCCAGGTTACCGTGCGAGGCGGCCTCGAACGCCTGCCGCAGGTCGCGGATGGGGCGCGCAAAATACCAGGCCAGCAAAAAGGCGAACAGCAGGCTGGCGGCGATGGCGGCGGCCAGGGGAATGAAGGTGCGGTAGGGGCTGTCCATGCGCGGGCCGGGCGGCATGCCGCGGCCGAATTCGCCGCGTGGCGGCGGGGCGCCCGCTTCGCCGGGGCGTGGACCGGGTCCCATGGCGCGCGGGCCGCTCAGGGTGACGGCGTTGAGCGTGTCGCGCGCGGCGCCCGCCTCGGCATTGCGGAAGCGTTCCGACGAGGGCAGGAACAGCAGGTAGCGCTTGCCGTCGCTGCCGGCCACGTCGCGCACGACGGGATGGGCCTGGCTTTGTTGCAGCATGGCGCGCGCCTTGGCCAGCATGGCGGGATGCACCGTGCGGCCCATCAATTCTTGCCCTTTGGCATCGACAGCAAACACGCGCATGCGTTCGAGCTTGCCCAGGAATTGCCGCAAGGCCTGGCTGCCGCCTGCTTCCACGGTGGCGCTGGCGGCCTCGATGATCATTTGCGCGGGCGGGCTGGTGTCGATGTCGAGGGCCCGTTCCTGCTGCGCGGCCCGGTTTTTCAGCCAGAAGGTGCCGCCGATGCCGATGGTGGCCGTCACTTGCGCCAGCATGATGCACAGAAAAAACTTCCAGAACAGACGGCCCACGCTTACTCCTTGATCAGCTGGTAGCCGAGACGGTACACGGTTTGCAGGCAGGAACGGCCATCGGCCAGGCTGCCCAGCTTGCGGCGCAGGCTGCTCAAGTGCACGTCGATATTGCGGTCGAAGCGGGCCATGGGCCGGCCCAGGCCCAGTTCGGACAGCTGATTCTTGCTCACGGGTTTGCCCGCATGGCGCACCAGCACTTCCAGCAGGTTGAATTCCGTGCTCGTCAGCTCCAGGTGCGCGCCGGCCCAGGCAACGCGGCGCTGTTCCGGCCACATCGTCAACTGGCCCACGGTCAGCGGCGCCAGGCCCGACGTGTCCTGCGGCGCCGCTTGCGCACGGCGCAGGATGGCGCGGATGCGCGCCGTCAGCTCGCGCGGCGTGCACGGTTTTGTCACGTAATCGTCGGCGCCCAGCTCCAGGCCCACGATGCGGTCCGTATCGTCGCCGCGCGCCGTCAGCATCAGGATGGGCAGGTTGCTGCCGGCGCGGATGCGGCGCAGGGTTTCCAGGCCATTCATGCGCGGCATCATGACGTCGAGGATGGCGATGGCGTACAGGCCCGTCAGCGCCTCGGCCGCGCCGCTTTCGCCGTCATGCACGGCGCGGGCGTCAAAACCTTCCTGCGTCAGGTATTCCTGGAACATGCCGACCAGTTCCACGTCGTCATCGATTAACAAAACCTTGCTCATGCCTGTGCTTTTTTCGGGTGAATATCGCCCGATGATAGCAGTCAAAGGGGGCCGTTCAGGGCGGTTTTACCCGCTTTTACATACGTCCGCTTACATTTGCGCACCTTCCTTTACACGCTTTTACGCCGCCCTAACGTTGCTTTACATGCCAGACGCCCACAATCAGGGCTGATCGTCACGAAAGGAAAGCCCGATGAAATACCTGAGTATTGCCGTATCCCTGTTGCTGCTGTCCGCCTGCAGCATGCCGCTGCTGGCGCTGGCCCAGCAAGAAGCTGCGCCCATGGAAGGGCCGCCGCCCGGCCTGGGTCACGGACCCGGCGGACCCGGCGGACCCGGTGCGCCAGGCTTGCCGCCATTCCTGCGCGGCATCGACTTGAGCGAAGCGCAGCAGGACAAGATTTTCGCCGCCACCTATGCCCAGGCGCCATTGCTGCGGGAACAGGAAAAGATCGCCTTCAAGGCCCATGCGCAACTGCGCGCGCTGGCCGGGTCCAGCGCCTACGACGATGCGAAGGCCAGCGCGCTGGCCAGCACGGCGGCGCAAGCCATGGCGCAGATCAGCTTGCAGCAGGCGCGGCTGGAGCAGCAATTGCTGGCCGTGCTGACGCCGGAACAGCGCAAGCAGGCGCAGCAGCGGGGCGACAGCCGCCCCGGTCCGCGCCGCCCCCAATAAGCACAGGAGAGTGAGATGAGCATCAGTGCATTGAGTTCGACCAGCGCCGCCAGCCAGCTGAGCGCGTTCAGCCGCCTGGGCGGCGGCAGCAATACCGGCAGTACCAGCGGCGCGGGCGGCACGCGGCCGTCAAAACCCGACGATGGCGCATTTCTCGACGCCATTTCCAGCGCCTTGTCATCGATCGGCGTGACGGTCGATGCCAGCGATGGCGATAGCGCGACGGACGGCAGCAGCGCCGCCGGCAGCGGCGACGCGGGCCAGGCGCTGGGCGCCTTCCTGCACCAGCTGATGGGCAGCCTGCATGCGCAGAGCGGTGGCGGTGCCGGCGGGCAAGAAGAGGGGGGCGAGCCGCCTTCGGGGCCGCCACCCGGCGGTGGCGCGCGCGGCGGCCTCGGCAATATCGAGTCGGATTTGCAAAGCTTGCTGCAAAAACTCTCGTCATCCGGCAGCGATGGCAGCAACAGCGCGCAGAGCGCGGACGGCAGCGTGACGGACTTGCAGTCCAGCTTTGCCAGCCTGCTCAGCGCCCTGGGTGGCGATGAGGGCGGCACGAGCAGCAGCAGTAGCAAACTGAACAGTTTCCTGCAGGCATTGTCGGGCAGCCTGGGCGCGGCGAGTGCGGGCGGCAGCCTGTCCGCCAGCGGCAACCTGGTCGATACAACGGCTTGAAGCATGGAACGCAAGCTCGCCATTGCCGCCAGGAAGGCGCTCGCGCAACGGGCCACGCAGGCGCTGTTCCTGTGCGCCAGCCTGAGCCCTGCCTTGGCGAGCTTGCCCTACTTGATGGAATATATATGGACTTACATGATCACGGTCTGGCATCCGACCTCGAAATGATGCGGCAACAGGCGTTTGAACGGCGGCAAGTCCTGCGCTGGCTGCTGGCGGGCGCCGCCACCTTGCCGTTGATGAGCTGCGGCGGCGGGTCGGACGCCGGCGGCACGGCCGCGAGCGGCGGCGCCGGCACGGGCACGTCCGGCGGCGCCGGCAGCGTCACGATACCGGCGGCGGGCGCCTGCACGGTGATTCCCGAGGAAACGGGCGGGCCGTATCCGGCCGATGGCACGAACACGAATGGCGGCAGCATCATCAACGTGCTGAACCAGTCGGGCGTCGTGCGCAGCGATATCCGCGCCAGTTTCAATGGCGCCAGGGGCGTGGCGGCAGGCGTGCCCTTGACCATCAATTTGCAGTTGCTCAACGCCAGCGGCGGCTGCGCCAGCCTGGCCGGCTACGCCGTCTATCTGTGGCATTGCGACCGCGACGGCCTGTATTCGCTGTATTCGAGCGGCGTCACGACGCAGAACTACCTGCGCGGCGTGCAGGAAACGGACAGCGCCGGCAAGCTGGCGTTTGCGACCATCTTTCCCGGCTGCTACGCAGGGCGCATGCCGCACGTGCATTTCGAGGTGTATCCCAGCCTGGCCAAGGCGGCCAGCGCCGCGAACCGCATCAAGACGTCGCAGTTCACGTTCCCGATGGCAACGCTGAACGAGGCTTACACGGCCAGCGGCTACACGGCCAGCGTGCGTAACCTGGCGCAGATCAGCTATGCCACCGACAATGTCTTTGCCGACGGCACCAGCTTGCAGATGGCCACGGTGACGGGCAATGCCACCGATGGTTATGTGGTGACCCTGACGGTGGCCGTGAACGGTTAAGTTGCCGTCATGAAACCCAGGTCGCGCCGGCTGAAGTTGCCGATGTTCGGGAACACGTCGGCCAGCTGGCTGTCGGCCACGCCGAACCATTTGGCCAGGGTGGCGCCATACTGGTCGACGGAGGTGGTCGGCAGCAGGGAGCCGGAACCCACGTCCAGCTCATGGCCCAGGCCCGTGGCGGGGAAGGCGCCGTAGATGTCGCGGCCCTTCACGGCGCCGCCCACGACAAAGTGGTGCGCGCCCCAGCCGTGATCCGTGCCGTCGCCGTTGCTGCTGAATGTGCGGCCGAAGTCCGACGCCGTAAACGTCGTCACCTGGCGCCGCACGTCGGCGCCCTGCAGGGTGGCCAGGGTCGCGTCGAAATACGCGAGCGCGTGCGCCAAGCGCGCCATCAGGTCGCCGTGCAATTCCTTCTGGCGGTCATGCGTGTCGAAGCTGCCCAGGGTCACATAAAACACTTGCCGTTTCGCCCCCAGGGGACCGCGCCCGCCGATGATGCGCGCCACCGTCTGCAATTGCACGGCCAGCTGGTTGACGCTGGACGCGCCCGTGTTCGGGTTGATGTAGGGAGGCGGATTGGGCACGCCGCCCGCGCCGGCCGCCAGCATGGCGCCGCTCAGCACGCTCTGGCTGGAAATGGCGCGCTGTACCGTCGCCACGTGTTCCTGCTCCATCATGTCGTCGCCCGCCGTGCTGATGATGTCGCGCAAGGCCGTCTCGCCCTGGGTGGTGCCGAACAGGTAGCCGCCGCCGATATTGCGGATCGGCACGGCGCCCGCCTGGCCCACCTGAAACTGGCGCACCTGGCGCCCGCTGAGGAACAGCGCGTTCGACGCGGCCGAGATGGCCGTAAACGTCGCATTCGCGTTGCCCGTGCCGAGCAGGTCGCCCAGGCGTCCGCCCCAGCCGATGCTGGCGCCTTCCGGCAAGCCCGATTGCCAGGTCGATTGCTGGTCGTTATGCGAAAACAGTTTCGGCGGCAGCGCCACATTGCCCGCCTTGTATTGCGCCAGGGTCAGGGGTTGGATCAGGGTGCCCACATTGGCAACGATGGCGGCGCGGCCGCCGTCGAACAGGTCTTTCACGGGAGCGAGGGCGGGATGCAGGGCAAAGCTGCGGCCCGTTTGCGCCGTGGCCGGCGTGATCGGCAGCACGCCGCCCGTTTCGCCGACGCCGGGCAGGTGGATCGAATCGTTGCTGCCCGTGTTGCGCAGGCGCAGGTATTCGCTCCACGATGGCGTGTCCGTGGCCAGCACCGTGTTGAAGGAATCGTTGCCGCCGGTCATGAACAGGCAGACGAGGGCCTTGTAGTCGTCGGCGGACTGGGCCGCAGCCTGGCCCATGGCGGCCAGGTTGAGGGCGAATGGCGTGGCCGCGGTGCCGGCCAGGCCCAGCATGGAGCCGAGGAAGCGGCGGCGCGAGAAATGAGAGGTGATAGTCATGCTGCTTCCTTATTTTTGAACCAGGTATTCAGGCGAGGCCATGGCCAGGAAAATGGCCAGGTGCACGCGGTAGGTTTTTGCCGTCGTCACTTGCGCGGCATTGCTGCCGCTGGCGGCGGGAATCGCGATGCTCGTGACGGCCGCCAGGATCTTGCCGCGCAGCCGGGACGACATATTGCCGGACATTAATAGCAAGTTGACCCGGTCCAGCAAGGCGGCGGGCTGGTCGGCCAGGGCCAGTTCGGCCGAGTAGTCGGCTTGCACGGCGCTGTTTTCCGCCACGCCGCCGCGGATGGCGTCCTGCATGAAGTTCAGGTAACCGGTGACGGACGGCTCCGACGTGATTTGCATTTCCGGCGCCACCAGGCCCGCCGTCGCCAGCGCCGAATTGGGCGGCACGTACGAGGGGCGGAAGTAGTTGAAGACGGATGGCGCGTTCATGGGATTCTGCCCCAGCCCCGACAGCGGATCGCTCAGGTAATAGATGCGGTACTGCAAGGCCGCATCTTTGGCGTGAAAGGCGCGCATCCAGTTGCCCAGACGCACAAGCGGTTCGCGCAATTTGCCCGTGCGCAGGCTGCTGCCGGCTGGCGCCAGCGCGTCGGGGTCGAGCAGCACGGCGCGGATCACGGCCTGCATGTCGCCGCGCACGCCTGAACCATTGTTGGCGAAGGCGGCCGCAACCCTGCCCACATAGGCCGGGCTGGGGTTGCTGGTCACCAGGCGCTGGATCAGCTGGCGGCCAAAGAAGGGGCCGGCATTCGGATGGTTGAACAGGGTGTCGAGGGCCAGCGCCATGTCCGCTTCGCCGCCGGCGGCGCCCGCCGCGCTCACGCCCAGGAAGCGCTTTTCGCTGGTGGAGTGGTACGCCGCATAGTTCTGCATCGGTTTCCAGTCGCGGTCCGGATCGGCCACGCTGCCAAAGAAACGGTTCGCGCCCTGGTCCGGGCCGGCCCAGCTCCAGCCCGTAAACACTTTCGCCAGGCCGCCCACATCGTCGCGCGTGTAGGTGTCGATGGGCTTGCCGCCGGACAATTTCAATGAACCATCCGCATTCAGCTGGTACAGGCCGATGGTAAACAGCTGCATCACTTCGCGCGCGAAATTCTCGTCGGGCGTACGCGTGGCCGATTCCTTCTGGTTGCGCAGGTGCGACAGGTACAGGCCCATCATCGGATGGGTGGCCACGCCCTGCAGCAGGGTGCGGAAGTTGCCGAACGCATGTTGCCCCAGCATATCGTAATAGCTGGCGACGCCCCGCGTTTGCGTCCATACGCTCTCGTTTTGCGTGGACACGACGAAGATTTCCGACAGGGCAAAGGCCACGCGTTGGCGCAACTGGTCGTCGCCGCGCACGGCTTGCTGCCAGAACGACTCGTAAAAGTCGTTCGGCACGGCCTTGGTGGCCGCTGCGCCCGCAACGGGATACTTGGCGTCGATATATTTGCGGTGCAAGGTTTGCGGCTTGGAAAACTGCGCGCGGAACCAGGCGTCGCTGTCGCTGGCGGCGAGGGCGTCGATGGCCGCCATGTCCGGCCCGAACGTGGCGCGGCCCAGGAAGCGCGACGCTTCCGCGCGCGTGAAGGTGGCGGTCTGGTTGGCCGGGGGCGTGGTCAGGGGCGGCGGCGGGATGGTGTCGCCCGGCTTGGTGCCGGGGTTGGCCGGATCGCCGGGGGTCGTGGTGGTCGGCGGCACGACCGATATGTCCGGGTTCTGGGTGGCGCCGGTCTTGCTGTCGCCGCCACCGCCGCAGGCGGCAAGCAGGCTGAGTAATGTGATGGCCAACAAACGGCGCAAGGTAGGGTCTATCATTTAGTTTCTTTCAGGCAATCAAATTCTGGCCCGTTAATTGTAGGGCTTGCCTACCAAAATCCTGTTTCCAATTAACTATTTACGTGTTGGCCACGTTTACTTTTATCGTCCGTTGGCGTGGTGTTGACGGTGTTTTTGGCGGGGTAGCGCGAAGTTTTCTTTTTGAAAATGAAAAATATTTTTTGCCGATAGCGAGCACTGTGGCGGATAGGCGACGTAATCATTCCTGCCAATTAAGCTTGTTTGAAAGCTCATCTTGACAACGAAACCCGCTTCGCCGGAAACCATGGTTTTTACGCTATCGGCGAAACGCCGTTCGCCATCCTGTCCCATTCTTCCCCTGCGCCGGACTGGCATGCCCCTTGCGTCAGGGAGGCATGGGCCATCCGCCCGCCTTTCAACGGAGCCTGTCATGACCAGCCGCCTGCTCGCCTATCGTCCCGAAATGGAATTGCCTGAAACGCCGGGCGTGCTGCCGCTCCAGGAAGATGCGCTGGCGCTGGCGGCGCAGTTGCTGGAATTGCAGGGGCCGGCCCAATTCGATGCTTTCCTGGCGCACCAGCTGGGCGCCACCGCGGCGGGCCAGCAAGTGCGCGGCACGCCGCTGGAAGGGCCGCTGCGCCAGTTGCTGGGCAAGGTGCTGGCGCCCTTGCTGCCCCTGCATGGTGGCTCGCCGCAGGCGCTCAAGCGGCGCGCTGCGGCCATCTTCGGCATGGAACTGGAAGGATTGAGCCCGGAAGACAAGGAATTCGAACTGGCGCGCCAGGTCGTGCACCTGATCGATGCCGTCAACACGGCGCTGGTGCAGGACGGCGTCCTGGGCGCGCGCGACCCCAGGACGCGGGTGGACGCGGCCCTGCTGCAAGTGGCACGCCGCGCGGCGCCAGGCTTGCTCAGGCAGGCGGCGCAAACGCCGGGACGGGATGGTGGCCATTGGCGCCGCGAGGGCGGGCACATCGTCGTGCTCGATTGTTAGCCGGACGGCTGCTGCGTCCGGCACTGTTATGTCAACCGAGGTGCTAACTTTGAGGAGTTCATCATGCATGACTTGGATCGTACGACCCTGGAATACGGACAGGAAATGTCCGGATTTGAAGCGGAACAGTTCGAGTTTGGCCAGGGCGAGTGGAGCGGCGAGGGCGGCGCGAGCGCCATGTTTTCCGAGGCCGAGGAGATGGAGCTGGCGAATGAACTGTTGTCGGTCAGCAATGAAGCCGAACTGGAACAGTTTCTCGGCAATTTCCTGCGCAAGGCCGCCTCCGTGGCGGGCGGCATCATCAAGTCGCCCGTGGGACAAGCGATCGGCGGCGTGCTCAAGGGCGTGGCGAAGAAGGCCATTCCCCTGGCGGGCGGCGCCATCGGCGGCTATTTCGGCGGCCCGCTGGGCGCCAAGATCGGCAGCGGCCTGGCCTCGGCCGCCGGCAGCGCCCTGGGGCTGGAAGCGGAAGCGTCGTCGAACGAAGACCGCGAATTCGAGGGCGCCAAGCAGTTCGTGCGCCTTGCGGCCGATACCGTCAGCCGCGCCGCGCAAGCGCGCGGCAATGGCGACCCGCGCGCCGTCGCCCAGGCGGCGGCCAGCGCGGCGGCGCGCCAGTTCGCGCCAGGCTTGCTGGGCCGGCCGGGCGGCCAGGCCACCACGCAGAACGGCAGCGGCGCAGCTGCGGGGGGCGGCATGGCGCCGGCCGGCGTGCGCAGCGGCGCCGGCATGCGGCCATCCAGCGGCCGCTGGGCGCGCCAGGGCCACAAGATCGTCCTGTACGGCGTGTGACATCATGGCCATCGGCGCTTATGCAGCCTGGATGCTGGACCAGGAGGCGCGCTCGCTGCTGACGCGGCTGGCGCGGCTGGAACCGTTTGCGCTGATCGAGCCGACGGTGCTGGCGGCCGCCCTGATGCCCAGCGCCCAGTCGGCCATCGAAAGCCAACTGGTGCAGGGCCGGCGCGCCTTGCGGCGCATGGTGGCCCAGTTCCAGTGGTGGCTGCGGCGCGAGCACGCCGACGGCGCCAGCATGGCCACGGCTGCCGAGGCCCAGCGCCGCTTCACTTTCCTGCGCTTGAAGTTCAATGCCGCGCTGACCCAGTTCGACCTGTTCAACGAGGTCATCACCCAGCGTAGCGAGCACAAGACGGGCGTGTGGCTGGCCGGCCTGGATATCGTTGCCGCCGATGCGCTGGCGCTGCCCGGCGATGTCTACCAGGCGCCGCCCGTCATCTGCTACCTGGACCGGGGGCCGGGCGCGGCCATCCGCCGCGCGCGCACGCGCCTGCCGGGCGGCGGCGACAATCCCGTCGCCATCATCCGCCTGCCGCGCGAACGCATGATCGGCAGCGGCATCGCCTCGTCGCTGGTGCACGAGATCGGCCATCAGGGCGCGGCGCTGCTGGACCTGGTGGCGTCCTTGCGGCCCGTGCTGCAAGCCATGCAGCACGGCGGCAGCGGCCTGGTGCACGTGTGGCAGCTGTGGGAGCGGTGGATATCCGAGATCGTGGCCGACTTCTGGTCGCTGGCGCGGGTCGGCGTGGCCGCCACCCTGGGCCTGATCGGCGTGGTCAGCCTGCCGCGCGTGTTTGTCTTCCGCCTGAATATCGACGATCCCCACCCGGTGCCATGGCTGCGGGTGCGCCTGAGCTGTGCCATGGGACGGGCCTTGTATCCGCATCCGCAGTGGGACCGTCTGGAGCAGCTGTGGCTGTCGTACTACCCGCTGGCCGGCCTGCCGCCGGCCCGGCAGCGGCTGCTGGAACAGTTGCAGGCCAGCATGGACGCCCTGGTGGGCTTGCTGGTGCAGCACCGGCCGCCGGCCTTGCGCGGCGGCTCGCTGGTCGAAGCCATGGCCGTGCACGCGCGCCAGCCGGCCATGCTGGCGCAGCTGTTTCGCAGCTGGGCCCTGGCGCCGGCGCAGATGTACCAGGCGACGCCGACCCTGGTGTTCGCCGTGCTGGGCCAGGCGCGCGCCAGCGGCACCTTGAGCCCGGAAGACGAAAGCGAGCTGCTGGGGCGTTTGCTGGCCCACTGGGCCCTGCGCAGCACCCTGGACACGTCGGAGCTGTGCGCGGATGTCGTGCGGCATGGCCGCCGGTCCGGCAAGCCGTTTGATTATCCATTGAGGAGAATGACATGAGCAGCAAGATGAGCAGCAAGATGGGTGGCAAGATGGGCAGCAGGAGCGGGACGGCGGGCCAGGCGGGCCCGAAACAGCAGGGCGGCAGCATCGTCGTCACCGTGCACGAGCAGGACAGCGGGGCCATGGTCGTCAATGCCGCGATCAGCCTGTACCGGGGCGCCGACGCCGACTGCCATGATTTCAACGCTGCCGCCTGGCAAGCCGACCCCGCCATGCTGGTGGGCGTGCGCTGGACGGATGGCCGTGGCGGCACCGTGTTTGCCGACCTGGCGACGGGCAGCTACGTGGGCGTGTATGGCAATTTCCCCGCCACGGCGCCCCAGTGCGTGACGGTGCAGGCCGGCTGCAGCGCCGTGCTGTGCTTCAAGCCACAGCTCAACCCGCAGGTGGGGCTGGCCTTCGAAACGCCGGACTGCCATCCCAGCGACTGCAATTTTGGCAGGGTGGGCGACCGCGCCGTGGCCACCGTCTCGTTTGACGGCGATCAAAGCGCCGACGGGCGCGACCAGGTGCAGGTGCTGGCCGCCGCGCCATGGGTGCCCCTGCGCGGCACGCCGAACGCCTTTTCCACGCCCGTGCGGCGCGCCGGCATGCACCGTTTCATGGCGCAGATGATGCTGTCGCAGCGGCCCGACCTGCGCGGCGCCTTGCCCGTGCCGGAAGGGCTGAGTCCGAACGCCATGCTGGCCGTGGATGCGGAATACGAGACGGAAGAGCGCCAGCCGCAGCCCATCTCGGGCAATGTGGGCGTGTCGCTGACGCGCACGGAAACGGAGCCGACAGAAGACTTGCCCCTGTGGACCTTGATACGCAACAGCACCGAGGCGATGTCGTTCACGAATTACCTGCATTTCATGGACAGCCTGTTTTGCGGCGACCTGGCCGCCGTGCGCGGCTTCGAGCAGGAGCGCTTCGTCAAGAAGGCGGACATGTTCCAGCAGCTCAAGCAGCGCCGCGCGCTGCCGTTCTCCGATTCGGACTCCTACCGCGTGCTGAAAGTGGCGACGGAAGCGTTCGTGATGGTCAATTGCGGCGTGCTGAACCAGCCGCTGGCTTTCAATCCGGCCGAAGACAACGCCTATCTGGACCGGCGCGACATCCCCCAGGGGCGCGACCTGGAAACCGTGCTGCGCAACGATTACCTGGAAAACATCGACGGCTTCCAGACCTTGCCCTACCTGGCCGTGATCCGGCGCAAATTGCCCGACATCCCCATCAGCATCCCGCGCGGCCAGGAGGGGGAAGTGGACCTGTGCTTTGGCATCATCCAGGAAAAGCTGGCGAACCCTTGCCTGCTGGAACTGATCTGGTCGTACTGGCACGAAGAGGGCATGCTGGTGCAGACCATGAACGCCATCGCGCAACGCTTCCAGAACCTGCGCGCCCCCGGCGGCGGCCTCGACCCCTTGTCGAACACGGAAATCGACATGCTGCGGCCCCTGAATAACTTGCTCTGGGGCTACACCCAGGATGAGCAGCACCGGTTGACCGTGGTGCGCCGCAACTACGAATATGACCATCACTACGGTGTGCGCCTGGACGGCAAGGCAGTGCAGCACTTCCGGCCGGCCGACAGCCGCTCGAAATTCCTGGAAGCATTCCACCACCTGTTGCGCCTGCTCACTTCCTTCTACAAGCAGGATGACGACACCACCGTGAAGGCGGATGCCTTCCCCGTGCTGAATGCCTTGAAGGAAATCCATTTGATTCTGTCGCAGGGCGCGCACAACCAGTTCGGCGACTTGCCGTCGACGGCGCGCATCGAGATGCTGATGCAGCAATGGATGCTGGCGCGGCCTGAATTCCGCGAATTCTTGCCGACGCGCGTGATGGTGGCGTATCCGGAACCGTGGATGGATCGGGTCGATGCCATGAAGAAATTGCAAGGCTGGACGGATACGAGCGTGATGCATTTCCGCAACCTGGCCATCTTTGGCGAGCAATTGCTGCTTTCCGTTCGCTACGGCAACTGGAGCGACATCTACGAACCCACGCAGGCATTCAACTGGGCGCGCTTCTGGCGCCCGCAAGTGCAGGGCTATATCCACGGCTACCGCGCCGCCACCGGGGTCGACCTGTCCGTCGACAGCAGCGACCCGGTGATCGAAGCGACGATGCCCTCGGTATTGCTGCGCCAGCGCCTGAGCCAGCAGCTGCGCAGCGTCTAGGACGGGAGCGGGGCGCGTGCATGCTCGACTTTACCAGTGCGCTCTACCTGGGCATGCGCCATCCGGCGGCTTCGCTGGCGCCGTGGAGCAGCCTGACTCAGGGACAGCCGGCCGCGCTGCAGGAGCCGCCCGGCGCGCAAACCCTGGCAGCAAGCCTGGCTGCGCTGCAAGGCTGCGAGGGCGCTTGCGTGCTGCCGTCGACCCTGCACCTGTTCTGGGACCTGTTCGGCATGCTCGCTGCCGAGCGGCTGGTGATCCTCGTCGATGGCGGCAGCTACGCCATCGCGCGCTGGGGCGCCGAGCGGGCGCAGGCGCTGGGCTTGCCCCTGCGCATGTTTCCCAGCGGCGAGATGGCGGTGCTGCGGCGCCTGGCGGCGCACTGGGGCCGGCAGGGGCGGCACCCGCTGATCCTGGCCGATGGCTATGTGCCGGGCAGCGAACAGGTCTTGCCGCTGGCCAGCTACGCGGCCCTGGCGCGCCAGGGGGGCGGCTATCTGCTGCTCGACGACACGCAGGTGCTGGGCGTGATGGGCACGGCTGGTGGCGGCTCGGCGCGGCTGCATGGCTTGCCGGGCGGCTACGACAAGGGGGGCGGCCACCTGATCGTTGGCGCTTCGCTGGCCAAGGGCTTTGGCGTGCCGCTGGCCGTGCTGGCCGGCAGCGGCAACTTGCTGCGGCGCTTCGAGGCGCACAGCCAGACGCGCGTGCATGCCAGTCCGCCTTCGGCAGCCGTGCTGGCGGCGGCGCGGCGCGCGCTGGCGCTCAATGCGCGCCATGGCGACGCCTTGCGCGCCAGGCTGGCGGAGCGGGTGGCGCAATGGAGGGCGGGGATGGCGGCGGCCGGCATCGCCTGCCAGGGTGGCAGCTTTCCCGTGCAGCGCCTGCCCGGCCGCGCCCATTTGCAACGGGTCTTGCGCGCAGCGGGCGTGCTGTCGCTGGCGCAAGCGGGGGAAGGTCCCGGCGCGCTGACTTTTCTGCTGCGGGCCGACCAGACGGCGCGGCAACTGGAGCAGGCGATGGGCTTGCTTGAACATCACATCAGGAGGCGATATGAATGAAGCGTTTGAAATGCTGCCCTTTGCGGGGCAGTCGGGAGCGGCCGGCGAGCAGGAATGGCAGGGGGAGTGGTCGCCAGAGTGGTCGCAGGAGTGGCAGGGGGAGGAAGAGGGCGAGGCCGAATGGGAGGGCGAGCGCTGGCCCCCCGGTGGCGCGCGCGGGGGCATGCGCGGCGGCGGGCTGCGCGCGCGGCCGCCCCTGCGCGGACAGCGCCGTCCCGCACCGCCGCCCGTGCCCTATCTGCCGCCGCGCTACCGGGGCTGGGGCGGCTACGTGCCCCTCTACCCGACCCTCTATCCGCAGGCCTATCCCGTGGCGGAACCGGCGTTTGGCGACCAGCAGGAACCGGAGCCGGGCATCGATGCGGGCCAGGGACAGGATCAAGGGCAGGACCAGGGCCAGGACGATGACGGGCAACAAGGTGAAATCCCGCCCACCCTGGCCGGCACCATGGGCCGGGTGCCGGAAGCGGCCGCCTTGACTTACCAGGCGCTGGGGACGCTGGCCAATGCCTTGCGCGACCCGAATGGCCGCGGCCCGGGCCTGTACGTGATCGAGTTCGATGCGGGTGGAAGGCGCCGCGCCTACAGCGGCCAGACGGACGATCTGCACCGCCGTTTGCTGCAGCACCGGCTGTGCGGCCAGATGTTGGCCGTCGACGTCAGCGCGCACCAGGTGTACGTGGCGGCCCTGTCCTCGGCGGCGCAGCGGCGCCGCATCGAGCAGCGCATCCATGACGACATGTTCGCCAACCAGCGCGGCGTGCTGACCAACCAGCGGCGCGAACTGGAACTGGCCGTGCTGGGTGAAATGTGGAACTGACGACAGCGCCTTGACGACTGCGAAGGAGTACATCATGCATCAACTCGAATGTGAATGCGCGCAATGCCGCCAGCGGGCCGGCACCGCGTTTGAAGTGCTGGAGTTTGGCGAAGCCTGGCCCGGCAAGGGGAGCGCCCCGGCCCTGTTCAGCGAAGAGGAAGAGTTGCAGCTGGCCATGGAATTGCTGGAAGTGTCCAGCGAGGAGGAACTGGAACAGTTTCTCGGCAACGTCTTCAAGAGCGTGTGGAAGGGCGTCAAGAAGGTGGGTGCTACCATCGCCAAGGTGGCCAAGCCCCTGGGCGGCGCCTTGAAGGCCGTGGCCAAGACGGCCTTGCCCTTTGTCGGCGGCGCCCTCGGTTCGATGATCCCCATACCGGGCGTGGGCACGGCGCTCGGTTCGGCCCTGGGGCGCGCCGCCAGCAATGCGCTGGAACTGGAGCTGGAGGCCGCAGCGCCGGCCGACCGCGAGCTGGAGCTGGCGCGCCGCTTCGTGCGCATCGCGGGGCAGGCGGCGCGCCTGGCGGCCGACGGCGACGGCAGCGCGCGCGCCGTGGAAAGCGCGCTGACGCGGGCCCTGCACCAGCAGCTGCCGCATTTCCGTTCGGCCGCGCCGCAGGGCGAGGAGGAGAGCGGGCGCTGGCGCCGGCGTGGCAACCGCATCGTCGTCATGGGCGACTGGCAATAGCGCGGCAAGATGATCATCGACTGCCATTGCCATGCGGGGCCGGGCGACGGCTTGAGCGGGCCGTGGGACAGCGATGCGCCGCTGCAAGCCTATCTGCGCCGCGCGCAGGCGGCCGGCATCGCCCGCAGCGTGCTGTTCGCCACCTTCCACTCCGATTACGCGATCGCCAACCATGGCGTGGCGCGCCTGGTCGCGTCCGATCCGCAGCGTTTCTACGGTTTTGCCTTCGTACATGCGCGGCGCGACCGGGGCCGCATCCAGGATCTGGTGCGCACGGCCGTCGAGCGCTACGGCTTTGTCGGCATCAAGGCGCACCGCCTGGATGCGCGCATCAGCGGCGAAGTGTGCGACGCGGCCCGTTTCTTCGGCTTGCCCGTGCTGTACGACCCGGCCGGCGAAGTGGCCGTGGCCGAACTGCTGGCGCAGCAGTATCCCGATGTCGATTTCATCCTGCCCCATCTGGGCAGCTTCGGCGACGACTGGGCGGCGCAGCTGGCGCTGATCGACCATCTGGCCCGCCACCGTAACATCCATGCGGACAGCTCGGGCGTGCGCCGCTTCGACTTGCTGCAGCAGGCCGTGCGCCGCGCGGGGCCGCACAAGGTCTTGTTCGGCTCGGATGGCCCCTGGCTGCATCCGGGGCTGGAATTGCACAAGATTCAGCTGCTAGGCTTGCCGCCGGCCGATGCGGCTTTGATTACGGGTGGCAATTTCTTGCGGCTGGCGCGGCTGGTTTGAGGCAGATCAAGGCGCGGCCGGCGGAATCGCAATCGTAGCGGCAGTCGCGGCTGGCGTCGCGCAGGCGGCCGCCTTGCGGCGTATCTGCAAGGCGCGGTCCGTCACGCCCAGGCGGGCGGCGGCGCGCTGGTTGTTGCCGTGTTCCTCGGCCAGCACGAGGCGGATGGCCATGTCGGTGGCGCAGCGCGCGATGTGCGACAGCTTGCAGCCCTGAGTCAGGGCCCGCCGCACGGCCGCTTCGAAGTGCTGGTCGGGCCAGGGCGGCGCCAGCAGCCGTTCTTCGGGGGGCAGGGCGCCGATGGTGATGGGGCCGGGGCCGCAATGGCGGTGCCAGATGCGCGTGACGGTCTGGCGCAGCTCGCGCACATTGCCCGGATAGTCGCGCAGCAGCAGGTATTCGCGCACGGCGGCGTCCAGCGGGGGCGGCTGCTGCTGGGCCAGTTCGGCGAGGAAATGCCGGGCCAGCGGCAAGATGTCGTCCTGGCGCTCGCGCAGGGGCGGGGTTTGGCAACGCCAGCCGGCGATGCGGTAATACAGGTCGGCGCGGAAGGCGCCGCGCGCCACCTCGTCTTCCAGTGCACGGTTGGTGGCGCAGACGAGGCGAAATTGCGTCGGCTGCCAGGTATTGCCGCCCACGCGCTTGTATTTGCGTTCCTGGATGGCGCGCAGCAGCTGCGCCTGCAGGGGCAGCTGCAGTTCGCCCACTTCGTCGAGGAAGAGCACGCCGCCGTCGGCCAGGGCGAAAGCGCCGTCGCGCGGTGCCGCTGCGCCCGTAAACGCGCCCCGTTCATGGCCGAACAGTTCGCTGCCAGCCAGTTCCGGCGACAGGGTGGTGCAGTCGAGGATGGTGAAGTCGCCCCGGCAGTTGCCCAGGCGGTGGACCAGTTGCGCCAGTAAATCCTTGCCCGTGCCCGTCTCGCCCGTGATCAGCATCGGGGCCTGGCTGAAGGCGGCCATTTCCACCACGTGGTGCAGCAAGGCGGTCCAGGCAGCGCTGCCGCCCACCAGTTGCTGGCGCACGGCGCTGGACGCCAGCAGCTGCGCCACGGCTTGCCAGCGCTGCAGGCGCGCCAGCACCTGGCCCGCATCGACGGCGCCGCCAGGCCACAGCAGCACATCGAGCGCGCCGGCCGCCAGCAGGGCCCGCTGTTGCGCGCAGCTGACGGCCTGGCCGCAGGCGGCGATGGCCAGCACGCGGGCATGGCTGCACAGTGCCGGCAGCGCCTGCAGCAGCGCCGTATTGGCTTCGGCGAACAGCACGATGCCCGTTCCATCTTCTTCGCCATCGTGCCGCCGGGCTATAGTTACCTGAGCCTGCTTCAAGGCCGCCGCCAGCAAGGCGCCACTGCCAGCCGCCGCCTGCTGCATGATTTCCAGCCACACCTTGAGCGTCATAGGCCTGCCGTCACGAGGGCACGAGTCGCCCATCTTAGAAGTCCGATACCCCGGTCGTTTGATCTGGCGCAAGCGTGCGCGCTGGCCCACAATGAAAAACGCCGCCTGATTTGCATCAGGCGGCGCCATGTAAGCAGCGTTCTTTAACGAACGTCACGACGGTTCATCCAATCGTAGCGAGCGGCAATGATTTGTGGCCGAGAAGCGCAACCGTACTCTGGTACGGTGAGCATCGCCGGCCGCAAAGCGCGCCAAGCGAGATTGGATGAGCCGTAACTAGTCGTCCAATTTCACACAGTCCACAAAATAGCCGCGTTTGCCATCGACTTCGCGTTTCACGAGGCCATGCACATCCGTCTCGAAGCCGGGGAAGCGCTCGTTGAAGTCGCGTGCGAAGCGCAGGTAGTCGACGATGGTCTTGTTGAAGCGCTCGCCCGGGATCAAGAGCGGAATGCCCGGCGGGTACGGCGTCAGCAGGATGGACGTGATGCGGCCTTCCAGTTCGTCGATGGCCACGCGCTCGATTTCGCGGTGCGCCATCTTGGCGAACGCGTCCGACGGCTTCATGGCCGGGATCATGTCCGACAGATACATTTCCGTCGTCAAACGGGCCACGTCGTAAGCCTTGTAGAAATCGTGGATCTGCTGGCACAGGTCGCGCAAGCCCATTTTTTCGTAGCGTGGGTTGGCCGCCGCAAATTCCGGCAGGATGCGCCACATCGGCTGGTTCTTGTCGTAGTCGTCCTTGAATTGTTGCAAGGCCGTCAACAGGGTATTCCAGCGGCCCTTGGTGATGCCGATGGTAAACATGATGAAGAACGAGTACAGGCCGCATTTTTCAATGATGACGCCGTGCTCGGCCAGATACTTGGTGACGATGGACGCGGGGATGCCCGTGTCGCCGAACTGGCCGTCCAGCGACAGGCCCGGGTTGACGATGGTCGCCTTGATCGGGTCGAGCATGTTGAAGCCGGGAGCGAGGTCGCCGAAACCGTGCCAGTCATCCTCGGCGCGTATCATCCAGTCTTCCTGCTGGCCCATGCCTTCGTCGTTGAAGCTGGCCGGACCCCACACCTGGAACCACCAGTCCTGGCCCCATTCCTGGTCGATCTTTTTCATGGCGCGGCGGAAATCGAGCGCTTCCATGATCGATTCTTCCACCAGGGCCGTGCCGCCCGGCGCTTCCATCATGGCCGCGGCCACGTCGCACGAGGCGATGATGGAGTACTGCGGCGAGGTCGAGGTGTGCATCAGGTAAGCCTCGTTGAAGGCGTCCTGGTCCAGCTTGACCGTGTCCGATTCGCGCACGAGGATTTGCGAGGCCTGCGACAGGCCGGCCAGCAATTTGTGCGTGGACTGGGTCGAGAAGATCATCGATTCCTTGGCGCGCGGACGGTCCTTGCCGATGGCGTGCATATTCTTGTAGAAATCGTGGAAGGTGGCGTGCGGCAGCCACGCTTCATCGAAGTGCAGGGTGTCGATCTTGCCGTCCAGCATTTCGCGCAGGGTTTCCACGTTGTAGATCACGCCATCGTAGGTCGATTGCGTGATGGTCAGGATGCGCGGCTTCTTGTTCTTCGCTTCGCGCGCGAACGGATTCGCTTCGATCTTGCGGGCAATGCTTTCCGGCGTGAATTCGTGCAGCGGGATAGGGCCGATGATGCCCAGGTGATTGCGCGTCGGCATCAGGAACACGGGAATGGCGCCGCACATGATGATCGAATGCAAGATTGACTTGTGGCAATTGCGGTCGACGACGACGATGTCGCCTGGCGCCACGGTCGAATGCCACACCATCTTGTTCGAGGTCGAGGTGCCGTTCGTGACGAAATAGCAATGGTCGGCATTGAAGATGCGCGCCGCATTGCGTTCGGACGCGGCGACGGGGCCCGTATGGTCGAGCAGCTGGCCCAGTTCCTCGACGGCGTTGCAGACGTCGGCGCGCAGCATATTTTCACCGAAGAACTGGTGGAACATCTGGCCGATCGGCGACTTCAGGAAGGCCACGCCGCCCGAGTGGCCGGGGCAATGCCACGAGTAGGAACCGTCGTTGGCGTAGTGCACCAGCGCGCGGAAGAACGGCGGCGACAGGCCATCCAGGTAGGATTTCGCTTCGCGGATGATGTGGCGCGCGACGAATTCCGGCGTATCTTCGAACATGTGGATGAAACCATGCAGTTCGCGCAGGATATCGTTGGGAATATGGCGCGAGGTGCGCGTTTCGCCGTACAGGTAAATAGGGATGTCGGCGTTCTTGTAGCGGATTTCCTCGACGAAGGCGCGCAGCGACTTCAAGGCGTGATCGGTTTCCTCGATGGAACCGGCGCCGAATTCTTCATCGTCGATCGACAGCACGAAGGCTGACGCGCGCGATTGCTGCTGGGCAAATTGCGACAAATCGCCGTAGCTGGTCACGCCCAGCACTTCCATGCCTTCTTTTTCCATTGCGGCGGCAAGGGCGCGAATGCCCAGGCCGGACGTATTTTCAGAACGGAAATCCTCGTCAATGATGACGATGGGGAAACGAAATTTCATGCATGTCTCCAAAAAAGCAAGCCGCCCCTGACAGATGTGAAGGGGCGGACTAGGGCGCGACGGTCAGGCGGTAGTGCAACCCGGCAGCCGCATAAAAAAAATAAGAACGGGATTCTCGCAGAAATGCGGCCTCTGCGGGAAAAAAATATCGCCCCAAAGCGCCACAAGCTTGCGCTAGCGTGACGCAACGGTGTGACAGGGGTATTACAGCAACATTCTGTTAATCAACATCAACCTTATCAGGCTTTGCGTTGCAAGGTGACAAAGGCGTAAGGCAGGCCGGATTTCTCCGAAACATGCGCTTCGCGCGCGGTTTCTTGCCACACGGCATGATCTACGGCGGGGAAAAACGCGTCGCAGTCAAACGTCTGGCCGATTTCCGTGATGATCAGGCGCTGCGCCAGGGCCAACGACTGCTTATAGATGTCGGCGCCGCCGATGACGTAGCCTTCGGCGCCGTCCAGCAGGGCGATGGCCGCTTCCAGCGACGGCGCCGCTTCCACGCCTTCATGGCGCCAGTCCGGATTGCGCGTGATGACGATGTTGCGGCGGTTCGGCAGCGGGCGGCCGATGGAATCGAAGGTCTTGCGGCCCATCAGGATGGGGTGGCCCGTCGTCAAGCGCTTGAAATGCGCCAGGTCTTCCGGCAATTTCCACGGCAGGGTGTTGTCGATGCCGATGCCGCCTTGCTGGTCGGTGGCGACGATGATGGTCAGTAAGCTCATTGGTTCTGTGAAAAAGGTGGGGGCGATGCCCGATGCCCGTCATTATCGTTGAAATTGCCGGCAGCCTCCAGATGCGCACGCATGGCTTGCGCCAGCGCGCCTGGCGCTTCCAGCGGAATCATGTGGCCGGTATCGTCTTTGAGTATGTGCAAGGTGGCTTGCGGCAGGCGGGCGGCCATGGCGCGCAGGTCGTCGGGATTGACGAGCTTGTCGTCTTCGGCACCCACGATCAGCACGGGGAAATCGAGTTCCGGCAAGCGCGCCATCAGGTCGGGGCGGTCTATCGTGGTGAGAAATTGCGCCAGCAGCACCTCCTTGCCCAGGTCCAGCCCCATCTGCTGGATCAGGCCCGTGATGGCGCCGTCCTGCAAGTGCGATGGGTGCAGCAATTCGCGCAGGCGCTGGCGCGTGATGCCCGTATAGGCATTGCGCTCGAGCATGGCGACGATGCGCTGGCGTGCTTCGACCTCCGCCGGCAGCAAACCTTTGGCCGAATTGGCGATCAAAGTGAGGGATTTCACACGCTGCGGGTGCGCCAGCGCGTGTTCGAGCGCCAGGTAGGCGCCCAGCGAAAAGCCCACCAGATGGGCATGCGGAGCGCTGTGGCTGGCGATCATCTGCTGCATCTGCGGGCGCGTGCGCGCCTGGTGCAGGGGTACGTGCCGCAGCTCAAAGGCGTCGCCCAGGGCAGGCGTCAGGCGCGACCACAGGCGTGCGTCGCACAGGGTGCCAGGAATGCAGTCGAGTCGTATATTGATCAAGGACAAACCTGCTTGATGGTGAAAATGAGAGTGAAAAATTTTTGTCGAGCGGCATTATCCGTCATTTTGCGCATCGGGACAGCGGCACGATTTTTCCGTATGGCATTATTTTCAATAGTGCGCGGCTGGCAAGCCGGAACTTTATGGTAGGCTCATGGCTCATCAAGCCGGCGTGCCGGCGACGTGACCTGAAACACCGAATGCAACCCCCACATTAAAGAGGAATTACCATGGCGATCAGTTTGCAAAAAGGCGGCAATGTCAACCTGAGCAAGGAAGCTCCCGGCTTGAAGAAAATCGTGATTGGCCTGGGCTGGGACCCGCGCGCCACCGATGGCGCCGCTTTTGACCTGGACGGCAGCGCCTTCCTGCTGAAAACGGATGGCAAGGCCCGTTCCGATGCCGATTTCATTTTTTATAACAACCTGAAGTCGGCTGACGGCTCCATCGTCCACGCGGGCGACAACACGACCGGCGGCGGCGACGGCGACGACGAGAAAGTGGCCGTCGACCTGGCCAGCGTGCCCGCCGACATCGACAAGATCGCCATCGCCGTGACTATCCACGACGCGGAAAACCGCAAGCAGAACTTCGGCATGGTGGGCAAGGCCTACATCCGCTGCCTGAACGGCGACAACGGCGCGGAAATCGCCCGCTACGACCTGTCGGAAGACGGCTCGACGGAAGCGGCCATGATCTTCGGCGAAATCTACCGCGCCGGCAGCGAATGGAAATTCAAGGCCATCGGCCAAGGTTTCAAAGGCGGCCTGGGACCACTGGCACGTTCCTTCGGCATCAACGCCTAATAGCTCCGGAAAACGGCCCATGGCCGCGTTGCGTCACCTCGCCGTACTATTCGTACTGTCTTCGGTGACGCGCCTTGCCCTGAACCGTTGTCCGAAGCTCTTTTAGCTTTGTATAGAGCCCAAAACGGCAGTCCATGGCGGCGTTGCGCCGCCATGGACTGACTGTACATTCGTACTGTCTTCGGACGACGCGCCTTGCCTTGAGCCGTTGTCCGAAGCTCCCACACCTGAATAAATAATCGCATGGAAAACCTGATCAAGGGGCAGCGCCTGGCGCTGTCCGGCCTCGTCACGGGCAATGTCGTGCAACTGGGGCTCGCCAGCGCTGGCGTGCGGCTGGACTTTGCCTGTTTCGGCCTCGACGCCAACGGCAAGCTGTCCGACGACCGCTACATGACTTTCTTTAACCAGCCGCGCACGCCGTGCGGCGGCGTGGAAGCGGCGGCGCCGTCCGGCGATGCGGCCGGTTTCAGCTACCAGCTGGACCGTTTGCCTGCCTCCATCGAGCGCCTCGTCGTCACGGCCGCCATCGATGGCGCAGCCACCATGGCGCAGCTGGGCAGCGGCTACCTGCGCTTGCAGGACGGCGGGCGCGAGCTGGCCCGCTACACGTATGCGGGATCTGATTTTGCGCAAGAAAAAGCCGTCATGCTGGGCGAGTTCTACCGCAAGGACGGCGGCTGGCGCTTCATGGCCGTGGGCCAGGGTTTCAATGGCGGCCTGGACGCTCTGGTCGCCCATTTCGGCGGCGAAGTGGCGCAGGCGGCAGCGGAGCCGGTGCCGCCGCCCAAAATTTCCCTGTCGAAAATCTCGCTGACCAAGGCGGGCCAGACGCACAAGGTGTCGCTGCAAAAGGGCGCGGGCGCGCCGGGCAAGCTCACCGTCAAGGCCACCTGGGTCGATAACGGCGATGGCGACGACGATAACGACGACCTCGATTTAAGAGTCGGCATCCTCTTGCCGAACGGCCAGATGCGCTTCATCCAGGCGCCCGATACGCCGGGCAGCTTCGACGTCATGCCGTATGTACGCCACCTGGGCGACGTGGCGGGCGCATCGGGCAAGGAACCGGCCACGGAAACGGTGGAAGTCAATCCCGCGCTGGCGCAACAGTACGGCGGCACGGTGGGCCTCGTCTTCAGCGTGTATTCGGCGCTGGCCAATGGCGCCGTGTCGGTCGCTTCCATGCGGCCGAAGATGGTCATGCAATATGGCGAGCAGATCGTCGAGTGCGCGTTCGACTTCCGCCTGTCCAAGGCGGCCGAGGACGATTCCGTCTACACCTATGTGATCGGCATGGCGCGCATCACGCCCGACAGTATCATCCTCGAACCGTCCGGCAAGACGTCGGAGCCGGGCAGCGAAGCGACGCCGTGGCTGAGCTGGCAGGGCGAGAGCCTGCAACTGGCCTTCAACGGTCCCGTCGTCTTCAAGGGCGAGGACAAGGAAGACGAAGATGATTTCAACGCGGACAATCCGCGCCGCTATATCGCCTAGGAGGCACTGATGGAAACCTTGTCCAAGGGACAGCGCTTGCCGCTGGCCAATCTCGTTCCCGACGGCGTGCTGCAGGTGGGCGTCGCCGCGCAGGGGCTGGCGCTCGACGTGGCCTGTTTCGGCCTCGATGCGGCAGGAAAACTGGCCGACGAGCGCTACATGACCTTTTTCAACCAGCCGCGTACGCCGTGCGGCGGCGTGGAAGCGCGCCCCGGCAGCGGCGGCGACATGGCCGAGTTTGCCTTGCAACTGGCGCGCTTGCCGGCCGGCATAGACCGCCTCGTCGTGACGGCGTCCATCGATGGCGGCGGCGTGATGTCGCAGCTGCAAGCCGGCCATGTGCGCCTGCAGGCGGGCGGACGCGAGCTGGCCCGCTTCGCCTTCGCGGGTAGTGATTTCGCACAGGAAAAAGCCGTGATGCTGGCGGAAATTTACCGCAAGGATGGCGGCTGGCGCTGCATGGCCGTGGGGCAAGGTTTCAATGGCGGACTGGACGCGCTGGTGCGCCACTTCGGCGGCGAAGTCGACCAGGCCGCCTCTGCTGCCCCTGCGGCGGTTTCAGCCGTCATGCAGGCAAAGATCAACCTGGAAAAACGGGTCGAACGGGAAGCGCCGCAACTGGTCAGCCTCGTCAAGCAGGCGGGCGTGTCGCTGCAAAAAGTGGGTTTGCTTGACCACCGCGCCAAGGTGTGTTTGTGCCTGGATATTTCCGGCTCCATGGGACGACTATATAAAGAGGGGCTGGTGCAGCGCTTTGCCGAACGCATCCTGGCCCTGGGCTGCAAGTTCGACGACGATGGCGAGATCGATGTTTTCCTGTTCGGCAAGAATGTCCACCATCCGGCGCCCATGGCCTTGAGCAACTGCAATACCTACGTGGGCCAGGCCATACAGCGCCATCCGCTGGAAGGCGACACGCGCTATGGCGCCGCCATGCAGGCGATACGCGCATTTTATTTCCCCGACGGCGCCGGCGGCGAACGCACGCGGCCCGTCGCCGCGGAATTGCCCGTGTACGTGATGTTCGTCACCGATGGCGGCACGAGCGACCAGGCGACGACGGAGAAACAATTGCGCTGGGCCAGCCATGAGCCGATCTTCTGGCAATTCATGGGCATCGGCAAGGGGCGTAAATCGAAAAGCAAGTTCCTCGCCGCCTTTGCCGATTCCGACTTCCCCTTCCTGGAAAAGCTCGACGAATTGCAGGGCCGCCTGGTCGACAATGCCAATTACTTTTCCGTCAGCTCGCCCGACGAGCACAGCGATGCGGAACTGTATGACTTATTGATGACGGAATATCCGGGTTGGCTGAAACTGGCGCGCGGCAAGGGCTTGTTGAGGTAGCGCAAAGGTGGCGCCAAGGTCATCGGATGAGGCTATGCGACCACAAGTGCGAGAGATTTGTAAATTGAAGTAAATAACAATGGTTCGCATTTGCTTTGCTCCTTGCAATCGTGGCATGCTTTGAGAATGTGCTCTCACGCTGCGGCGTAGTGCCTCATCCGTAGCGTCTCGATTATTTTTTAAGCAAATGCATAAAATCCTCTTTCACTGCCTGGCGGGCGGCAGCCTGCTCGTGTCCGGCGCCGCTGTCCAGGCGCAAACCGTCACCGGCGATACCGTCGTCAAGCCCGCACCGGCCAAGGCGCCCGCCGCCGATGCTCCCGCTACCGTCAGCGTGACGGCCGAACGTCCCACGGGCCGCATCGACCGGCAAGTCTACGACGTCAAGTCCGACGTGGGCAGCACCAACGGCACGGCGGCCGATGCCTTGAACAATGTGCCTTCGGTGGCCGTCGACCCCGACGGTTCCGTGTCCTTGCGCGGCAGCAGCAATGTGCAGATATTGATCGATGGCAAGCCGTCGGCCATGCTGCAGGGCGATTCGCGCGGCGCTACGTTGAACGCCATGGCGGCCGACGATATCGAATCCGTGGAAGTGATCAACAATCCCGGCGCCCAGTTTGGCAACGAAGCCGGTGGCGGCCCGATCCTGAACCTGGTGATGCGGCGCAACCGCAAGCCGGGCGGCTTTGCCACCGTCAACGCGAATGCGGGCATCGCCGGGCGCTACAACAGCTCTGTCTCCGGCACCTACAATGAAGGGCCATGGGGCTACCAGGGCGGCATCAATGTGCGCCATGACGGCCGCAATTCCGTGGGCGAGGTCAGCCGCGAACGCCTGGACCGCGGCACGGGCGCCTTTGCCCCCAGCAGCCAGAGCTCCACGAACAATGGCTTGAACGATTCGCTGGGCTTGCACGGCACCGTCAATTACAACCTGAATGCGAACGACACCCTGGCCGCCAGCGTGTCGTACAACGGGCGCAGCAACGACCAGCGCTCGCTGGACCGGTACATCAACGGCGACAGCACGGGCAGCACCATCGGCGACTATGTGCGCAGCACCGTGCGCAACGGCGACAGCCGCAACTACAGCTGGGGCGGGCGCTACGACCACAAGGGCGAGTTGCCTGGCGAAATCCTGAAAATCGACTTGCGCGTGTCGTCGTCCACTAACGAGAGCGACAGCGATTACGCGAATGCCTATGCGATCGCGCCCGTCAACGCGTTTGACAGCCGCGCACGCCAGCACAGCGAGACGGGCAACCGCATCGTCGACTTCAGCGGCGACTACGAGCGTCCGCTGGCGGGCGGCAGGGCCAAGCTGGGCTACAAGGTGGCCGACAACAAGAGCAGTTTCGACACTTTATATACGGACATCAATCCCGCCAGCCTGGCCGAGACCGTCAATCCCATGCGCAGCAACCGTTTCGAGCTCGACGAGCGCACCATCGCGCTGTACGGCTCTTACCAGATGCGCCTGAGTGAACGCTGGGGCGCGCTGGCCGGCTTGCGCGCCGAATACACGGACTTGAACGTGCGCCAGATCACCAGTGGCGTTGAGGCTGGCAACAATTACGTCAACTATATTCCCAGCCTGTTCGCCACCTATAAAGTCAGCGACGAGAGCAATTTGCGCTTCAGCTACGCGCACCGCATCCGCCGCCCGAATGCGGGCGATTTGAACCCCTACGTGGTCTACCGCGACGAGTTCAATGTGTCGGCCGGCAACCCGAAGCTGAAACCCACGCAGACGGATTCCTTCGAGATTGGCTATGAAACGAAGATCGCGGGCCTGGAAAGCAGCTTGCGCGCCTACCACCGGCGCGACACGGACGCCATCGTCGATTACCGCTATTTTATTAGCGACAATGTGCTGCTGACTACGCGGGAAAACGGTGAAGGCAGCCATTCGAGCGGCCTGGAATTCAGCGTCAGCGGCAAGCTGACGCCGTCCCTGACCCTGAACACGAGCGGCAACCTGGCGCGCAGCCAGCAGACGAGTTCCGACGACCTGGGCAACCGCAGCACGCGCACGGCCAACGCACTGAGCGGCCGCGCGCGCCTCAATTACCAGATCAATGCGGATAACCAGCTGCAACTGGCCCTGCAAATGCAGGGCAAGATGCTGTCGGGACAGGGCTACCGCTCGCCGAACAACACGCTGAACCTCAGTTTACGCCACACGGTGACGCCGCAATTGAGCCTGGTCATGAATGTGACCGATGTGTTCAGCAGCAACAAGATGGAAACCGTCATCAACAGCGCCTCGCTGCGCGAAACGAGCACGCGCCGCTTTGACGGCCGCATGATTTATGTGGGCTTGTCGTACCGCCTGGGCGGCGCCACGTCGGCGGCCAAGGAGGGCGAACGGGAGCCGCGCTTCGGTCCGCCGGGCGGACGGGGGCCAGGTGGACCCGGCCCCGGCCCGGGCGGCCCGGGCGGCGAAGCAGGCTAGGCCGCCCACGCGATTTCGTGCAGGAAGTCGATGAAATCGTCCATATGGAGCTCGAAGCGCCATTCGCCTGCGCCATGTCTGGCGCGGTACACGGGCAAGTCGCCGTCGATGCTTCTTTCTTCCAGGTGTACGCAGTACGGGTCGCCGCCCGCATCGGCAATCACCACGAGCTTCGACTGCCAGCTCGCGATGTTGTGATGATGCACGGCATGGACGGCGTAGCCGTGCTGGGCCTCCACCAGCTCCGCCGCGCCGTACAGATGCAGGCCCTGCGGGAAGCGCTTGCCGTCGACATGCACGCGCAGCGGCGAATAGAATTGCAGGAAATGGCGGTAGATTTCCGGCAAGACCCATTGCGCGTCGATCTCGGCCATGTCCTTGGCGCTGGCCATGGTCAGCCAGTTCGACGGTTGCGCCAGGTCTTGCTCGCGCTGGCGCCGCAGCGCCAGTTTCCGCTCCAGGAAGGCGGCTGCTACTTGCAGGCGCGACCGCGGCTTGGCCAGCGTCTCATGCTTGGCGGGCGCCTTGTAGCCTGCACCGTCAGGGTAGCCGTCCGCTTGCCAGTCCAGCACGGCGCTTAGTCGCAGCTGCTCTGCCTTCCAGTGGCCGGGATCGGACGGCAAGTCCTGGTCAAACGGCTGGCGGCTGAACACGGCCAGGCTCTTGATCGCCTTGGCGCGCACTTCCAGCCTGGTGGCGCCAGACGCTGCCAGCGTCACCAGGGGCGCATACGCGTCCACGCCTATACTTTTCAGCAAGCCATCGACGCCCCAGTACGCCAGTGCGGGCTGCTCCAGTGCCCAGGCGAAAAAGGCCGCATGTTGACTGCCTTCCACCAGATGCACGATATCCGTCATCAAAAAGGTGCGCCAGTGCAGCAGTTGTCCATCGCGCGCATACGCCGTCAGGATGTCGAGCACGGCCAGCCTGTCGTCCGCGGCATGCTTTTTCAGCAGCCGCTCTTTCAGCCGGGCGAACTTGCTGCCATCCGTTTCGTCAAACAGCTTGCGGTGCAGGGCTGCCAGCGGTGCGACCGCCATCAGACGGCCATCGCCGCCTTGATGGGCGCGTGGTGTTCATAGCCTTCCAGCGAGAAATCCGACGGTTCGATCTTTTCCAGCCATTCCGGCTCGTACTTGCCCGTCTTCGCGTAGTCGGGCACGCGCTCGGAAATGACGAAACGGGGCGCCGGGAACGGCGTGCGCTTCAATTGTTCTTCCACCATGTCGAGGTGGTTTTCATAGATGTGCGCGTCGCCGATGAAGTAGGTGAACCAGCGCGGCGTGTAGCCCGTCAGGCGTGCCACCAGGTGCAGCAGGGCCGCGCCTTCGGCGATGTTGAACGGCGTGCCCAGGCCGATATCGTTGCTGCGTACATATAAACACAGCGAAATTTCGCGCGTGCTGGCGTTCGGGATGAACTGGTACAGCAAATGGCAGGCGGGCAGGGCGACGGCGTCCAGCACGGCCGGGTTCCAGCCGTGGAACAGGATGCGCCGGCTGCCCGGGTTGCTCATGATGGTGTCCAGGCACTCGCGCAACTGGTCGACGGCCTTGTACAGCAGCACTTTTTGCACGCCGCCCTCGACGATGGGGGCGACCAAGGTAAAGCCGTTCGCTTGCGCATCGGCGATCTGTGCGGGCTGGTCGGCGTCGAGCAGCTTATATGCGGGCCATTGGCGCCATTGCACGCCGTACACGGGGCCCAGGTCATCCTCGCCTTCGCGGTAGGGGTTGGCCAGCCATTGCGCGTTTTCATTGGCGTTCTGGTCCCAGACCTTGCAGCCCAGGGCGCGGAACTCGGCCGCGTTGCGCGAGGCGCGCAGGAAGGCGCACAATTCGCCGATCACGGATTTGAAAGCCAGTTTCTTGGTTGTCACGGCAGGGAAGTTGCCGTTGGCCAAGTCGAAACGCATCATGGCGCCCGGCACGCTCAGGGTGCGGATGCCCGTGCGGTTGTCTTGCCAGCTGCCCGTTTCGAGCACGGTCTTGATCAAATCTTGATATTGCTGCATGTATTTCTCCAACGGTAAGGATGGTGATTGTAACGCAGGCGCGACAGGCGGGCCGCGGCCCACGCACATAATTACGCTGCCGTCTTACCTGCAAACATGACTCTGTGGTAATTTGTGTGTCCTTGAAGAAATACATAGAAACGGCAGATGCTGCACCATGTTCTTGCGACAATTTGTAAATAATAATAACGCCGCCGTGGTGGAGATGAGCAGGGCCGATTTTCTCAAGGCTAACCTGCGCCTGATCCTGGCCTGGCCCTTGCTGGGCCTGATCCTGTGCGCGGTATTGTGGACGGCCACCTTGCTGCAGCTGGAAGCGGAAAAGAAGGTGGCGCAGCAGCAGGCGCTCGACAGCGTGTCTTCCTTGTCGAAAGCATATGGCCAGTATCTGCTGCGCACGCTGGAGCAGATGGACCAGCTGACCTTGCAGCTCAAGTATGAATGGGAAAACTCGCGCGGCCAGCTGCGCCTCGATCAATTGAAGACGCAGGGCATGTATGCCTTGCCGCAATTTGCCATCGTCGCCATCCTCGACCGCAAAGGCCATCCCGTGACGGCCACGGCGCCGCTGCAGCGCCTGCGCGTCAACGAGCGCAGCGATTTCCTGTTGCGCCACTGGCGCAGCAATTCCAGCGCGCTGCGCATCGCGCTGGGGAGGGCCAGCGAGGCGGCCCCGTCAGCACCGGGCGCCGGCGAAAGCCTCGTGCATTTCACGCGCCGGCTGGAAGACGAGGATGGCAACTTCGACGGCGTGCTGCTCATTTCCATCCATTCCAGCTATTTTTCCGAATTCTATAACAGTGTCAATTTTGGCAAGTTCGGCATGTCGGCCATGGTGGGCGAAGAGGGCGAGCTGTTCAGCACGCGCCTGGGTTCGCGCGTGCTGCCGACCCAGAGCGGCCAGGGCACGCCGTTTCTCGACACCAGCTTCCTGGAAGCGGAGAGCGGCGCCCTGCATTCGGGCGGCAGGATAGCTTTTTCCGACAAGCAAAATCGCTATGTGGGCTGGCAGGCGCTGAAAGCCTATCCGTTTACGGCCGTGGTCGGACTGTCGGACGGCGAAATGCTGCATCCCTACGAGGAAACGCGCACGATTTATCTCGGCATCGCCCTGGCCGTCACCGTGCTGCTGCTGGCCTTTGCCGCCGTCGCCACCGTGCTGTCGCTGCGCCTGGCGTGGCGCCACCACCAGTCCGAAGGCGTGCGCAACGCCTACCGCATGGCCACCGAGGGCACGAGCGACGGCTTTTATATCATCGCCGCCCTGCGCGGCGCGGATGGCAGCATCCTCGACTTCGAGATCGTCGACTGCAACGAGCCGGGCGCCGGCTACTTCGGCGTGCGCCGCGAACAGTTGCTGGGCATGCGCCTGCAGTCGCGCGCCCACGAGCCGTATTTCCGCGACTTGATCCATAATTACCGGGCCGCCATGGTCTCCGGCTTTTCCGAGGAAGAGATCGAGTTGCCGGAAGGCAACCCCTTCAAGCTGCGCTGGATACGCCGGCGCCTGGTGCGCAGCGGCGACCGCCTGGCCGTCACCCTGCAAGACATCAGCACGGCCAAGGAGCACGAGCGCGACTTGCGCCGCCTGGCCAATGAAGACGGCTTGACGGGCTTGCCCAACCGCTACTGGCTGCAGCAATTCCTGCCCGGTGCCCTGGGCCGCGCCGCCATCGCGCGGCACATGCTGGCGCTGCTGTTCATCGACCTGGACGGCTTCAAGGATATCAACGACACGCAGGGCCACGCGGAGGGCGACAAGGTGCTGCGCGCCGCCTCCTTGCGCCTGAAGGCCGTGCTGCGCCCGGGCGACCACGTGGTGCGCCTGGGCGGCGACGAATTCGTCGTCGTGCTCGACCCGGTGGAGGACGACAGCCGCGCCGAGCAGGTGGCGCAGCGCATCGCCATCGCCTTCGACGAGCCGTTTTACCTGGGCAGCGAACGCCACAAGATGGGCGCCTCGATCGGCATCAGCCTGTATCCGCGCGATGGGGCCGAGACGGAAGTGCTGCTGAAGAACGCCGACATCGCCATGTATGCCGTGAAAGTGGCGGGCAAGGGCCATCACCGTTTTTTCCAGCCGGAATTGTTCGAAACCATCCGCAACCGCCGCGAACTGGAGCAAAGCTTGGTGGCGGCGCTGGAGCAGGATCAGTTCCTCGTCGTCTACCAGCCGAGGGTCGACGCCATGAGCGGGCAGCTGTGCAGCATGGAGGCGCTGGTGCGCTGGCACCATCCGCAGCACGGCATGGTGCCGCCGCTGGAATTCATCCCCGTGGCCGAGAGCAGCGGCCTGATTTCCCAGCTGGGCGAAGTCGTCATCGAAAAGGTGTGCCTGCAGATGGCGCGCTGGCAAGCCAGCGGACTGGAACTGGTGCCAGTCTCCATCAACGTCTCGGCGCGCCAGTTCGGCCGCGGCGACGTGCACCAGGTGCTGGCGTCCGCGCTGACCCGCCACCGCATCGATGCGCGCCTGATCGAGGTGGAAATCACGGAATCGGCCATGATGGATGAACAGAACCGCGCCGTGGAGCAGTTGTCCGCCATCCGCGCGCTGGGCGTGCGCCTGCTGGTCGACGATTTCGGCACCGGCTATTCTTCGCTGTCGCAGCTGCAGAAGTTCGCCATGGATGGCTTGAAGATCGACCGCGCCTTCACCATGGAGCTGGGCCGCTCGGAGCAGGGCGAAGTGTTCGTGCGCGCCATCCTGTCGATGGCGCATGCGCTGGGCATGAGCGTGGTGGCCGAAGGGGTGGAGACGCGCGAGCAGCTCGACATCCTGCGCGCCCTGCAATGCAATGAAGTACAGGGCTATTTCATCTCGCGCCCCGTGCCGGCGGAACAGATGCTGTCGCTGATGCATCAGCGCTTTCTGATACCGCTGCCAGCCCCTGCATTGGCACTGTAGAAGGTCGTATGCGCAGGAAAAACAACGCCGTTTCATAAAAAGAGCGAACGTTCGCTTTTTTCTAAAAAATATTATATGCTTCGCTCATGCCGTCAGTGAATTGGAGTTCACGGCGGCAAGAAAAGTGCAAGACGGGGCAGCTGGATATGCCCGCGATAGTGTGCCGAAGACAATTTCATATAATAAAGAGAGACCAACTTGAAACATAAATATCTGCCCCTCCTGATCGTTGCCGCATTCGCCGGCATTTCCTCCACCGCACAAGCATCGGGCTACCGTTTCGGCTCGCAAAGCGTTTCCGCCCAGGGCACGGCCGATGCCAGCGGCGCCGAAGCGGCCGACGCATCGACCATTTTCTACAACCCGGCCGGCCTGTCGCGCCTGGAAGGCACGCAGTTCGTTGGCGGCGGCACCATCGTCGTACCGCATTCGACTTACGAGGATACGGGCTCGAAGCAGTTCTGGAAGGGTAATCGCACGCCATTCACCGCCACCAAGGACTACGCGCCGGACGCCGTGGTCGCGCCTGCGCTGTATGCCAGCAAAAAGATCAATGATCAATGGACGGTCGGTGCCGGCCTGTTCGTGCCGTACGGCGCCAAGCTCGATTACGGCAACGACTGGACCGGCCGTTATGCGATCACCAACATCAAGCTCGAAGCGATCGCCCTGAATCCTTCCGTGTCGTTCAAGCTGGACCAGCATCACTCGTTCGGTTTCGGCGTGACGGCTGAATACATGAAGGCGGAACTGGGCCAGGGCGTGGACGTGCCGGGCACCGTAGCTTTCCTGGGCGAAAAAGCGCCAGCCGCATCGGCTGCCTTCCTCGGCAATATCCTGAAAACGCAAGGCATGGCAGCGTTTACTTCCGCGAAAAATGCGCTGCAAGGCCAGATCAAGGATGGCCACGCGTCGATGGACGGTCATGACTGGGGCTTTGGCTTCAACCTCGGCTATCTGTACCAGTTGAACGAAGGCACGCGTTTCGGTATCGCTTACCGTTCGTCGATTTCGCACAAGCTCAAAGGCAGCACCATCTGGGACTTCTCGCAAGTGACGAGCAATGCCGCCGTGAACGGCTTTATCGCCGCCGCCTCGAACAAGGTCAATTCCAAGGCGCTGGTCGAACTGCGCACGCCGGAAACCCTGTCGGTCAACGCCTTCCACCAGATGGATGACAAGTGGGCCTTGATGGGCGACGTCACCTGGACCCGCACTTCGCGCCTGGAAAACCTGGACATCCAGTTCCCGCCGACGGCCGAAGGCCCGGAACGCATCCGCCAGAACTGGAAAGACACTTACCGTGTTTCGCTGGGCACCAACTACAAGTACAGCGAAAACCTGCTGCTGCGCGCCGGTATCGCGCATGACCAGGCACCAGTGCGCAGCGCGGAACTGCGCCACCCGGCCTTGCCGGACAGCGACCGCATGCAGTACTCGATCGGCGCGAACTGGAAGCTGAACGCGAACTCCTCGCTGGATCTGGCCTACAGCTATATCGACTTCAAGGACGCCAGTGTCAACTACACGAATGGCTGCTCGCCAGTGTCCACCGGCTGCACCGGCAACGGTGAAACCACCAAGGGCCTGTTCAAGACCCGCATGCAGTTGATCGGTCTCGCTTATAACTACAAGTTCTAAGCAGGTAGTGGCGGCCAACCCGGCCGCCATGAAAGAAAAAAAGCGCCTTCGGGCGCTTTTTTTTGGTGTCACGATTGTCAATTAATCCCTGGCGCGCATGGCCTGGTCCAGCAGGGTCAAGGCCAGCCGCACGCTGTCGTCCGGCAGTTCCAGCAACTGGTCTCCCACATACCATTCCACCACGCTGTGGCCAGGGAGGGCTGCGTGGCTGGCGCGGCTGAACAGCCAGATGCCGTGGTCGGCGGCCACCTGGTTGCGGATGGCGACGGCCCGTTCGCGCGAGACGGGCAAGTGCAGGTGCAGCATGTTCGCTTGCGGACTGGCGGGGTTGACGGCAATGGCCGGGAAGTCGCGCAACAGCGCGTAGAGCCACTGCGTGCGCGCAAAATACCGCGGCATGGCGGCGAGGCGCGCGTCGAACTGCATGGCGGCGGCCACCACCCAGGGCGTGCGGTGCACGATATTGCCGCCCTGGCGGCGGAACCATTCGCGCGCCCGTTCGACGAACGGCCGGCTGCCGGCCAGCATGGCGCCACCGAGGCCACCGATGCCTTTGTACAGCGACACATACACGGAATCGAATCCGTCGCAGATGGCGGGCAGGGACTGGCCGAAACCCGCTTGCGCTTCCCACAGGCGCGCGCCATCCATGTGCAGGTGAATATTGTGCTCGCGGCAGTGCTGTTTGATCTGGCTCAAGTCTTCCCTGGAAGGGCACTGGCCGCCGATTTCGCGCATCGGCAGTTCCAGCTGCGCGGCGCCCAGATGATCGGGCACGGCGCGCAAGTCGTCCACCGTCCACGGGCGGTGCGGGTCGCCGATCATCAAACCCTTGAAGTGATCGAGCAATTCATGGTTGCCCCGCTCGTGGCGCAGGATGTGCGAGGTGGGATGCAGCGCTACCAGGCGCGAGCCCCGGTCCTGGCACGCCAGGCGCAGGGCCGTGACCTGCGTCATGGTGCCCGTGATGCAGAACACGGCCGCCTCGAAACCGAGCAGGCTGGCGATCTTGTTCTCGAACTGTTCGATCAACGCGCCTTCGCCGTAGGTATCGTGCGCAACATCGTTGGCGTCGCACCAGGCGGCCATGGCGGCGAAGGTGGCGCTTGGGGCGGGCTGGCGGTGGCCCGGCAGGACGGTGTGGCAGCGCTGGCGCAGTTCGAGTTCGTTCACGGCGGTTTCCTTACAGGGTGGCCGTGGCCAGTTTCGCGCCGAAGCCGATGAACATGGCGCCCACGCCGCCGCCCATGCCGGCCGACAGGCGGCGACGGCGCCGGAAGGTCTCGGCCAGGCGCGCGCCGACAAAAATGATGGCCGTCAGGTAGGTAAAGCTGATCACCTGGCAGATCAGGCCCAGGCCGATGAAGGACAGCACGGGATTCGGGAAGGCCGGGTCGACGAACTGGATGAAGAAGGAAATGAAGAACAAAATGGCCTTCGGGTTCATCAGGCTGATGACCAGGGCCTTGCGGAACGGGTCGCTTTCCTTGACGGGGGCAGGGACGGCCGCCGCTTCGCCTTCGGCCGGTGCCGGCGCGCGCAGCTTGCGCCAGCAGCCGATCAGCATCTGCAGGCCGATCCAGCCCAGGTAAGCGGCGCCGATGTATTTCACCACGTAGAACAGGGCCGGGCTGGCTTTCAGCAGGGAGGCCACGCCGCAGGCCGACAGCACCATCAGTATCAGGTCGCCGGCAAAGATGCCGAAGGCGCCCTGGTAGGCGGGCCGCACGCCGCGCTGGGCGGCCACCGACAGCACATACATGGAATTGGGACCGGGCAGGATGACGATGAAGATGGTCCCCAATAAAAAGGTCCAGAAATCGGTGATGCCCAGGTTGGCGTGGAAAAGTGCGTTCATGGCTGTTTTGGCTTAGTTGATCTGTACGTTGTGAAATTGCAGTGCGGCAAGGTTCGCATAGATGCCTTTCATTGCGACCAGCGACGCATGCGTGCCCGTCTCGACGATCTTGCCGTCTTCCATGACGATGATGCGGTCGGCGCGCTGCACGGTGGCCAGGCGGTGGGCGATGATGACCGTGGTGCGGCCCACCATGGCCGCTTCCAGCGCCTTTTGCACCAGGCGTTCCGATTCCGCGTCCAGCGCGCTGGTGGCTTCATCGAGCAGCAGCAGCGGCGGGTTTTTCAGCAGGGCGCGGGCGATGGCGATGCGCTGGCGCTGGCCGCCGGACAGGCGCACGCCCCGTTCGCCGAGGAAGGATTTGTAGCCGTTCGGCAGGCGCTCGATGAATTCGTGGGCGGCCGCCATCTTCGCGGCCGCGATCACTTCCTCGTCGCTGGCGCCGGCGCGGCCGTAGCGGATGTTTTCCATGGCGTCGGCCGAGAAAATCACGGTATCCTGCGGCACGATGCCGATGGCGTCGCGCAGGGTGTGCAGGTCCAGCTGCTTGATATCGACGCCATCGAGGCGGATGCTGCCGCTTTGCGGGTCATAGAAGCGCAGGAACAGCTGGAACAGGGTGGTCTTGCCGGCGCCGGAAGGGCCGACGACGGCCACCGTTTCGCCGGCGCGGATGTCGAGGCTGACGTGATCCAGCGCGTGGGTGTCCGGGCGCGACGGGTAGGAGAACATGACATTGTCCAATGTCAAGGCGGCGCCGGTGGCGGCGCGTGCGGGCAGCGGCAGCGGCGTGGCCGGCGAGGCGATTTCCGATTTGACGGCCATCAGTTCCAGCAGGCGCTCGGTGGCGCCGGCGGCGCGCTGCGCTTCGCCCATGACTTCGGACAGGGCGCCGATGGCGCCGGCCACGATGGAGGCGTACAGGATGAACTGGCCCAGGTCGCCGCCCGTCATCGAGCCTTCCAGCACGGCGCGCGCGCCCAGCCACAGCACGAAGACGATGGTGCCGAAGACCAGCAAAATCGCGATCATGGTCAAGAGGGCGCGGGCGCGGATGCGGCGCATGGCCGTCATGAAAGCGCCTTCGACGGAGTCGCCGAAGCGTTTCGATTCGATTTTCTCGTGCGTGAACGCTTGCACGGTGGGCATGGCGTTGAGGATTTCGCCGGCCATGGCCGACGCGTCGGCGATGCGGTCCTGCGAGTCGCGCGACAGCTTGCGCACCTTGCGGCCAAACACGATGATGGGCACGACGACGAGGATCAGCAAGCCGATGATGATACCCGCCAGCTTGGCGCTGGTGACGAACAGCATCACCAGGCCGCCCAGGAACAGCAGCACGTTGCGCAGCGCCATGGAGATGCTGGTGCCGACGACGGCCTGTATCAGGGTCGTGTCGGTGGTGATGCGCGACAGGACTTCGCCCGTCTGCGTCGTTTCAAAGAATTCGGGGCTTTGCGTGACGACGTGGCGGTACACGGCGCTGCGGATATCGGCCGTGACGCGCTCGCCCAGCCACGACACCGTGTAAAAACGCGCGGCCGTGGCCAGCGCCAGGATGGACGCCACGCCGAACAGGGCGAGGAAGACCAGGTCGACGTGCTGGATGCTCTTCGAGCCGGCCGCGCCGCCGAAACCGAGGTCGATCATCTGCTTGAAGGCGGCGGGAATGGCCAGGGTGGAGGCGGCGGCCACCACCAGCGCGATACCGGCCAGGAAGAACTGCTTGCGGTACGGCGTCAAAAAGGGCATCAAGCCCTTGAAGGCGGCCAGGCTGCCTTTTTTCAGTTCGCGGCTGGTGCCGGTGTCGGGAGTCGATGCGGTGCTTGCTGTACTGGTACTGCCTGTTTCTGTGCTGGTTGTCATTGTTTTTCGCTTTGATTTACATATTCGGTAGTGCTTACAACTTCATCGGCTGGACGTAGCCCGTCATTTCCAGGTAGGCGCGGCCCACGGGCTGGCCGTCGCGCTCCACCGTCACGGCGCCTTCCCAGTACACGGCGCCCGTCGAGCGGCGCGAATCGAGTTCCTGGTCCGCTTGCAGCGGCTTGATCTGCCAGCGCGTCGCGCCCGTGCGGATCTCGGTGGCGACCGGGTATTCGGCCTGCGTGCGGGGCGAACGCCATAGCTGCGTGGGCGTGAAATCGACGTCGCCTGGGGCGAACTGCGTCATCTTACCGGACGCGTCGCGCCATGTCGCGTGCGCCCATAGTTTAGCACCTGTCTTGCTGCGGATCTGGAAGGCCATCAGGGCGCCGCCGTCGTCGAGGTTGGCGCCTATCCAGTTCCAGCCGCTGGCGTCCGCATCGAGCACCTGGCTGGACCACTCGTGATCGAGCCAGGTGGCGCCCGTCACGGCTTCCGGCTTGCCGCCCGCGCGCGCGATCGTGCCCGTCGTGCGCAGTTGCGGCTTGCTGTAGTAGTAACTCGATTGCGCGGGCCGGGCGCCCTTGCGCGAATAGCCGCCAACGCCTTGCAGCAGCACGGGCTGCGTGGGCGCGAGGGTCAGCTGCAGGTTGAATTCGCGCGCGGCCAGGCTGACCCGGTAGCTGCCGTCCGCTTGTCGCTGCATGCGCCAGTCGTCGAGTTTCACGTCCGTGTCGCCCACCTTGGCGTAGGCCAGGCCGAAACCCTCGCGCGCGCTTTTCTCGTCGTGCAGCAGCTTGCCCACCTTCGGGTCGGACAGGGCCGCATGGCCGATGATCAGCTGTTTCGGCGCAAACGCGCTGGGGTTGTCCGTATCGGTGGCCGTGGCGCTGCGAAAGAAGGTCACCTGGTAGCCCAGTTGCTCGCCGCCGGCCGTTTTGACCCATCCCGTGGCGTACCACCATTCCGTCTTATACGCGGGATGGGCGCCGAAGTCGTGCGGCAGGCGCAGCGTCTGGCCGGCCGGCAGCGGCGTGACGGGGGCAAAGGCGGGCGGCGCGGCCAGCGCAGGTAGCGCCAGCGCCAATGACAAGATGAAAACACGACGCATTACCAGTCCTCCCTGACGGCGCGGATGGGGCCAGCGGACAAGGCTTGTCTGCCCGCGATCAGCGCCGTGGCGGCGGCCGCCGTCAGCAGGGCGCCGGCCACGGTGGCGATCAGGGGCCACGGCAAGTGCAGCTGCATGGTCCAGTGGAACGATTGCGGATTGACGATGAAGACGAGCACAAAGCTGATCAACAGGCCCAGGATGAAACCGGTGGCGATGCCCAGCGCCGTCAGCGCGCCTCCTTCGAGCGCCAGGATGGACAAAATCTGCCCGCGCGTCACGCCCACGTGGCGCAGCATACCGAATTCGCGGGCGCGCGCCAGGGTTTGCGCGGAAAACGTGGCGGCCACGCCGAACAGGCCGATGACGATGGCGATGGCTTCCAGCAAATACGTGACGGCGAAGCTGCGGTCGAAGATCTGCAGGCTCAGGGCGCGGATGGCCGACGGATTCGACACTTCCAGGCTGGCGCCGAACGGCAGCGCTTTCAGGCGCTGTTGCAGCGCGTCGCCCGTGGCGTCCTTGGCCAGCCACAGGGCGGCGTCGCTGACATCGAGGTCGCCCGTCAGCGCGCGGTAGTCGTCCAGCGGCATCTGGATGGCGCCGGAAGAGCGCGCATAGTCGCGCCAGATGCCGGCGATGAAGAACTTGTGCAAGCCGCCTGCCAGCGGCAGGGCTATCTGCTGCCCCGGTTTGACGTTGTACAGGTCGGCCACCGCCTCCGACAGCCACACGGGCCGGCTACCTGCCGGCACGGGCAGGGTGTCACCCACCAGTACCATGCTCTTGCCCGGATCGGACAGCAGGATCGGGCGCGCCAGCAGCACCACATTCGGGCGGTCGGGCGCCAGCGACAGCGAGCGCAGGCGCTGGAAATCCACCCTGGCCACCTCGGACAGGGCGGTGATGCTGGCCTGTTCGCGTGGATTCAAGCCTGCCGTGCCGCCGCTGGCGGCCGTGCGCGCATACACGTCGGCCGGCAAGATCTGCAGCAGCCAGTCGTCGACGGAAACGCGGAAACTCGACACCATGATGGCCATCGCCACCATCAGGCTAAAGCTCGACAGCACGCCGCCGAGGGCGATGCCGGCCTGGCCCGAGGCGTTCGCCAGGCGGGCCAGGGTCAGGCTGCGCACGGGCGCATGCTGGCTGGTCTCCGTGCGCAGCCAGGCGCGCTGCAGGAAGCGGAAGACGACGGCGGCCAGTTGCGGCATCAGGGCGATGGCGCCGATCAGCAGCAGCGCGATGGACAGATAGCCGAACAGGGGCAGCTCGAACACGGGCGGCAGGAAGGTCAGGGCGCCGGCCAGCAGCAGGCAGACCAGCGCGGGCCAGGTTTTCGCCAGGCGCGTCGTCACGACTTCCTCGCTGCCCGATTTCAGGGCGATGGCGGGCGCCGCGCGCGCCGCTTCCAGCGCGGGCGCGGCGCAGCCCAGCAGGGCGACGCCGAGGCCGAGGATGAAGTAGACGAAGGCGGCGACGGGCGTGAATTGCACCTGCGGCTGCACGCCCGCGAAATAGCCGGCGCCCAGGTCGCCGCCGAAGAAGCGCAGGGCCACGGCCGCCATGGCGTAGCCGCCCGCGATGCCCAGGCCGGCGCCGACGACGCCGAGGCTGGCGCCTTCCAGCAGCACCTGGCGCAGCAGCCGGCCCCGTTCCATGCCCAGCACGCGCAGCAGCGCGAACTGGCCGCGGCGGCGGATGACGGACAGCGCCTGCGTGGAAAACACGAGGAACGCTCCCGTAAACAGGGCGACGAGGGCCAGCACCGTCAGGTTGACCCGGTAGGCGCGGCTGAGGTTATTGTTGCGGCTATTCTGGTTCTCGTCATTCGGCTGGCCCACCTGGAAACGCCCCGGGTACTGCGCTTCCAGCGCCCGCGCCAGCTCGGCCTGGAAGGCGCCGCGGTTGACGCCCTGGCGCAGTTTCAAGTCGATGCGCGACAGCTTGCCCAGCTTGTTGAAGCGCCATTGCGCCGCGCCGATATCCATCACGGCGATGCGCTGGCCGGCGCGCGCGCGCTGCAGCGAACCGGCCACGCGCAACGGCACCATGCCCGTGCCCGATTGCAGGGCGACCTCGCCGCCTTGGGCTACATTGAGCCAGCGCAAGGCGGCCGGCGATAAAAAGACGGCGTCGTCGGCCAGGGTGTCGAAAGGCTGGCCTTCGGCCGGCGCGCCGATCAGGTCGGGCGAGATGAAGCCGGCGCGGAAGACGTCGAGCGCCAGGATGTGCAGCGGGCCGCCGTCCTTCTTGCCCGCCACCGTGGCCTGCAGTTCCAGCACGGGCGAAGCGACAGCCACGCCGTCGCGCTGCGCCAGCCATGGGTAGATGGCTTCGTCGAACAGCGCTTCGCGCCCCGCCACCTGCACGTCGGCCTGGCCGGACAGGCTTTTGACGGCCGTGGAAAATTCATTGAAGGCGGCCGCGTTGATCAGGTGGATGGCAAAGCCCAGCGATACGCCGATGGCGATGGCCAGGATGGCGACAAAGGCGCGCACGGGATGCGCGCGCCATTCGCCCAGCAGCAGCCAGCGAGAAAGCAGGCGCGTGCCCGCAGGATCGGCTGCCGGCGCACTCAATGCAGGCATTCGACGGCCAGGCGTTCGCCGGCGCGCCGTGCTTTCAATTGCGCCGCATCGCGGTTCTTGTCGCCCGCGCCGACGGCGTCCTGCGCCGCCCATTTCTGTTCCAGGCGCAGCTGCGCGCAGTGCTTCTCGTGGACTTCCTGCTGCCTGGCGCCCCTCTCGCGCGCCTGGTCTTCCAGCTGCTCCTGCTTTTTGCGCGCCGCTTCCATCTGGCTGGCCACCCGTTCCTGGCGCGTGGCCGCACCTTTGTCGACGGCGGGCGGCGGCGCGGGGATTTCCAGGATTTGCAGCTGGCCGGCCGTGCAGGGCGTGGCGCTATAGCTGCTCTGGCCATCCTTCACGCACTTGTAGACGTCCTGCGCACTGGCGGAACCGGCCAGCAAGGCCATGGCGCATAGCAGGAGGGACGACGGCTTCACAATATCTTCCCCGGATTCATGATGTTCTGCGGGTCCAGCGCCTGCTTCACGGCGCGCATCAGCTGCAATTCCAGCGGCGACTTGTAGCGGGCGAGATCGGCCTTTTTCAGCGCGCCGATGCCGTGTTCGGCCGAAATCGAACCCCCAAAAGCGTGCACCTGGTCATGCACGATGCGGTTGATGGCATCCTGGTTGGCGAGGAAATCCTGGTCCGTCATGCCGGCTGGCGGCGCCACGTTGTAATGCAGGTTGCCGTCGCCCAGGTGGCCGAAGCACACGAGCTGGCAGCCAGGGAAGGCTGACTCGAGGGCCGCATCCGTGATGGCGATGAAGTCGGCGATGCGGGAAATCGGCAGCGAGATGTCGTGCTTGATGTTCTTGCCCGCCTGCGCCTGCGCCAGCGGGATGTGTTCGCGCAGCTGCCACAGTCCCTCGGACTGCGCCACGGAACTGGCGACGACGGCGTCTTCGATCAATTCGTCTTCCAGGGCCGCACCGATACTCGCTTCCAGCAATTCCACGGCATGCGCCTCGGACTGGCTGCTCGACAATTCGAGCAGCACATATTGGCCGTGCGCGTCGGTGAATGGGCGCGGCAGCTGCGGGAACTGCTCCGCCACCAGTTGCAGACAGTACTGCGACATCAGTTCAAAACCCGTCAGGCTGGCGCCGCAATGGTCTTGCATCAGCGAGAGCAGGCGCAGGGCGTGGGCGGGCGAGGGCATGGCGGCCAGCGCCGTGATGCAGGCTTTCGGCTGCGGGTACAACTTCATGACGGCGCCGGTGATAATTCCCAGGGTGCCTTCGGCGCCGATGTACAGGTCGCGCAAATCGTAGCCCGTATTGTCCTTGCGCAAGCCGCGCAAGCCGCTCCAGATCTCGCCCTGCGGCGTGACCACTTCCAGGCCCAGGCACAGCTCGCGCGTGTTGCCGTAGCGCAGCACGGCCGTGCCGCCCGCATTCGTCGCCAGATTCCCGCCGATGGTGCAACTGCCTTCGGCAGCCAGCGACAGGGGGAACAGGCAACCGGCGGCGCTGGCCGCTTCCTGGATGGTTTGCAGGATGCAGCCCGCGTCCACCGTGATGGTGCGGTTGACGGGATCGAGCGCGCGGATGCCGTTCAGGCGCGCCAGCGACAGCACGATGGCCGTGCCGGCGGCGTCCGGGATGCTGCCCAGGACCAGGCCCGTGTTGCCGCCTTGCGGCACGACGGGGACATGCCATTGCGCGCAGGCGCGCAGCACGCCGGCGACTTGTTCCACGGTGGCGGGGCGCAGCACGGCCAGGGCCTTGCCCGTGAAACGGTCGCGCCAGTCAGTGAGGAAGGGGGCCGTGTCGGCGTCCAGGGTGAGGACGTAGGCGTCGCCCAGCAGGTCGCGGCAGGCGGCGAGGAAATCGGCTTGGTCAGTCATGGGCTTGTCGTTCATTTCTTGATGCTCACTTTAGTCACTTTTTCCAGCAATTCCCTGGCCATGCGCTTGGCCGCCTTTTTATATGGGCGCAGATACAGCACGGCGCAGGCAAAATAGATGCAGACGATGGCCGCCTCGCCCCAGGCCATCCGGGCCGAGACGGGGTTCGTGTCGCTGTAGCCGCGCACCACGCCTTCCGTGAAATACAGCAGGATCACCATCGACGACCATTGCAGGGTGTAGACGTCGCGCTTGATGACGCCATACAGGGGTATGAGCAGGGGCGCCGCCTTCAGGACGACCCAGGAGCCGCCCGGCTGCAGCGGCGCGACGACGGTTTCCCACAGTACGCACCAGACGATCAGGGTGACGAGGCTGGCGATGGCGCCCCAGTGAAAATATTTGTGCAGTGCGCCGTGCATCACGCGCCCGCCAGTTTTGCGGCGTTTTCCGCCAGGCGCCGGCCCAGGGCGATGGCCAGGCGCTTTTCATCGTCGCTCAATGCCTTGTCGCCGTCTATGCCAGACCAGTGCGTGGCGCCATACGGCGAGCCGCCCGTGGACGTCGTCATCAGTTCCGGATGCGTGTAGGGCAAGCCCATGACCAGCATGCCGTGGTGGAAGAGGGGGATCATCATCGACAGCAGGGTCGATTCCTGGCCGCCGTGCAGGCTGCCCGTGGACGTGAACACGCAGGCGGGCTTGCCGGACAGGCTGCCGGCCAGCCAGTCGCTGGCCGTGCCGTCCCAGAAGTACTTCATGGCGGCGGCCATGTTGCCGAAGCGCGTGGGCGAACCCAGGGCCAGGCCCGCGCATTCCTGCAAGTCTTCCAGTTCCACGTAGGGCGCGCCGTCAAGGGGCACTTCCGGCGCCGTCGCTTCCGTCACCGTCGAGACGGCGGGCACGGTGCGCAGTCGGGCGTCGCAACCGGGCACGCTTTCCACTCCCTGGGCTATCAACTCGGCCAACTGGCGCGTGGCGCCATGGCGTGAATAAAACAATACGAGAATAATCAGATTGGTTGGCTTCATCATTGGTATTATAGGGCGCTTTACAGCCTGATACGACTGCTGTCATGGCGCCGTTCTGATTTTGCACATGTTTTCAAAATATATATTCCCGTTCTTCCAATACCTGTGGCGCGCCCTGAGCATCGGGTTGGCCGCCGTGCGCGGCCTGACCTGGTCCGAAACGCGCGACCTGCTGCAGTTCGCGCGCCGCCGCGTGCGCGAGGAAAGCCTGCCGCAGGTGGCCGGCAGCCTGACGTTCGCCACCGTGTTTGCGCTGGTGCCGCTGCTGACCCTGGCCCTGGCGATCTTCACCACTTTCCCGCTATTTAATACCTTCCGCCATGCGCTGGAAGATTATTTCGTGCAAAGCGTGATGCCCAAGGGCATATCGAACACCATCCTCGATTACTTGACCACGTTCGCCTCGAAGGCCACGCGATTGTCGGCCATCGGCGCGGGCGCCCTGATCGTCACGTCGGTGGGCATGATGGGTTTGATCGAGCGCGTCTTCAACCGCATCTGGCGCGTGCGCCAGGAACGCCGCTGGACCAAGCGTCTACTTGTCTACTGGGCCATCGTCACCCTGGGGCCGCTGCTGGTGGGCGTGTCGCTGACGGTGACGTCGCGCCTCTTCATGGCTACCAGCGGCGTGGTGGGCGCCGTGCCTTTCCTGGGCGCCGTGTTTTATACGCTGGTGTCGATCGGCCTGACCATGCTGGCGTTTACATTGCTGTACATTGCCGTGCCGAACCGCGACGTGGATTGGCGCGACGCGGCCTGGGGCGGCTTGCTGGCGGCGCTGGCGTTCGAGGTGGCCAAGCGGGGCTTCGGCGAATTCATCCAGGAATTCCCCACCTATTCGCGTATCTACGGCGCACTGGCCGCCTTGCCGCTGTTCCTCGTGTGGATTTACCTCAGCTGGATGATCACCCTCGTGGGCGCCTTGCTGGTGGCCGCCTTGCCCGTCGTGAAATACGAGCGCTGGTGGTACGAGGCGGCGCCGGGCAGCGAATTCGTCGACGCCGTCGCCATCTTGAAAGTGCTGCACCAGGCTTGCCACTGCGGCGATTCGGCCCTGGTGGGCGCCGCCGAGATCCGCCGCAGCACGCGCCTGGGCTTCGAGGAAATGGAAACCCTGCTCGACAAGATGGTGCAGCAGGGCTGGGTGGGACGAGTCAACGTGGAGGGCGCCGTGCGGGTGCAGTGGGGCAAGCGCGTGGCCGACAGTTCCGACCACTGGGTCTTGCTGGGCAATGTCAACCGCATCAGCCTGGCCGATGTCTACCGGCTGTTCGTCTTCGGCGGCATGCGCGTGAACTCCGGCTATCCGGCCGGTTCCACCAATGAACGCGATATCCAGGCCGCGGAAGAAGCGGCAGCCCTGGCGGCGCAGGTGGAAAACGCCGTGGAGCAGGGACTGGGCCTGACTTTGGCGCAGCATTTCGGCGCCGTCAAATGCAACTGAGCGGTCTTAACTGAGCGGTCTTAATTGAGCGGTCTTAACTGAGCGGTCTTAATACACCACGGGCCGCAAGGCCGCCAGCAGCGCCGCAGCCTTGAACGCGGCCGCATCCTGCGCCCGCACCACACCCAAATAATACGTGTCTTCGCCGCCGTGCATGTTGATCAGGCGCAGCTGATGCGGCGCCAGGTGGGCGGCGATGGCGGCCAGGCCCTCGGCCATCGCGTCGCCATCCTCTCGCTCCGCCCAGGAAAAATCGCGCAGCGCGGGCAGGCCGATATGCTGGACCAGGCGCGGCACTTCATCGACGGCTTTCCAGTCCAGGGTGGTGCCGTGGCCCAGCGTGTGGGCGGCCGTGGACCACAGCAGGAAGAAACAGGCCGCTGCGGGCGTGTCTCCTTCGTATTCTTCTTCCGGGTCGTCCTCCGCCAGCTCGTCGAGCGTGATGTCCACGCAGCGCGCGGCCAGATCCGCGTCGCCTTGCAAGAACAGGGCGGCCATGGCGTGCAACTGCGCGCGGTCGGCCTTTGCCAGGATTTGCGCGGGCGTAAAGCTGCGGCGCCTGACGGGCTTTTTCTTGCCCAGGCCCATGGCCTCGCTCAATTGGGCCGTGATGGCCGCCTTGAAGTTTTCCACGGTGTCGAACTGTTCCAGCAGCTGGCCCGTGAAATCCATGCTCCAGGCCATGCCATCCTTGACGACATATAAAAAGTCGCTTTGCACGGCGACGCCGCGCAGATGGTGGGCGGGCGGATACAAAGGCACAAACGCCTGCTTGCCGTCCAGTGTCAGCATGCACGCCAGGCCTTGCGCATCGATGGCGAAGATCAGGTTCTTGCGCAGCCTGGGCGGCGACGACGTCGTGGCGCAATCGATGGCTTCGTACCGGCAGGGCGCCAGCAGCTCGCCCTGGCTATCGACCAGGCCAAACAGGAAGCGGCCATCGATGCGCTGGCTGACGATGGCAATCTTTTTCTTGGTGCCGAAATCCTGCACGGAGCTGTAGGCGGGCGGCACCACGACCTTGCCCATCTTGTCGAGCACGCCGCAGACATTGCGTTCGTCATCATCGCCCGTCTGGCGCTCGATGTCGATATAGCCGTCTTCGCGCTCGCCAATGTTGTCGACCCTGTCGATGAGCAGCGTGCCGTCGGGCAGGCGCAGCAGGCGGCTTGCGCCGTCCGGTGCGATCTGCTGTACCAGGTGGGGGCTGATCACGTACAGGGCGCCGGGCGCGGGCACCAGCACCACCGTGCCGTTCAGGTCCATGACGCCTTGTGCGTCGGGCTTGTCCGCCGTGGCAAAGGTGATCCAGCCATCGTCCGCGTCGCTGGCGTCCAGGTGAACGAGGCCCGGCGACAGCGGCGCGATCCAGCGGCCGTACGGCGTGACGAGGCCCAGAATGTCCGGCTGCCCCGCCGCAGCCACCGCGTAGCACAGCGCGTCTTCCACCCATTCCCGCACTTCCAGGCCTTGCAGGAACGGCAGCGCGTTCGCATCCAGTTCCTCGACATCGGCCAGCTGCGCATCGGCCGTGGCCGACCAGTAGCCGGTGGCAGGCGATGCGGCGCCGGCGGCCAGCAGGGGCGCCAGCGCTTCCTTGTCGCCGCGCTGCAGGGCAGAGTGCAGGGCTTGCGCCTCGGCGCGCAGGGCTTCGAGCCCGGCCGCGTATTGCGGCGTGTCGATATCGTGCGGGATCAGCTGCACGCAATCGAGGATCAGCCACGCCTGGCCCCCCGCCAGCAGGGCGCTGATGCCGGCGCGCGCGACGATGGCGGCCGCGTCGCGCGGCCTGTCCATCAGGGCGGACAAGGCTTGCCAACTGGCCTGCGCCTGCGCCATCGGCGCGGCCAGCACGCAGGGGCAGTCCTCGCCATCGCCGTAGATGGGCCAGGCGACGGCTTGCGTGCCGGCGCCGATGAGCAGCTTGAACAGCATGGGGGTAGCGAGCCGCCATTCGGCCAGGCCCGTGATTGTATCGGTGTCGAAGCCGGCCTGGCCGGGCAGGAAGGCGGTGCTGAACAGGGCTGCGGTATTGATCATTGATATTTATCTAAAAGTGTACGGGGTATTCAGGGCGCTGGCGGCATGATCCAGTGCGCCAAGGCGCCGCGCTCCAGCCCCAGGCGTCGCGCCACGGCGGCCGCTTCGAAGGCCCACAGGCCGTAATAACCGCCCAGTCCCTGCGCGCGCAAATGGCCGTTGAACCAGTCTTCGCGCACCAGCGCGCCGTGCCAGCCGGCCAGGTAGTGTTGCAGGTGTTCCAGCTGCTGCATGCGGTCGTCCGCGTCGAGGCAGTCGTACAGGGCCGTATAGGGTTCGGCGAAATACCATTCGTCGATGGCGGGACGCTGCGGATCGATGGCGGACAGCAGCGCTTCGTACACGCCATCTTCGCCATCGAAGGCCGTTTGCAGGGCGGCGAGGCGCCTGGCCAGGTCGTGGCGGCCGAACAGCAGGGTCGCGCCCAGCAGCTGCAAGGTGCGCGCGTAATCCGTCAATTGTTCGAAATCAAAGGCGGGCAAGCCATCGTCAGCGTAGGCCGCGGCCAGGGCCGCGCGCGCCGTTTCGCAGGCGGCGACGGCCGCTTCCAGCGCCGTTTCCACGTCAGACAAGGGCAAGCCTGCCGTGTAGCGCAGCGAGAAGACCTGGTACGCCGTGCTGGCGGCCGCGCACGCCCAGTAGGCGTCGTCGCCGCCATCGACTTGCGCCTGCGCCTGCGCGCGGACATAGGCAGCCAGCAGGGCGTCGAGGTAGGCGAGGTTGCGGGCAAAATCGAACGCAGTGTCGTACGTCTCGGGCGGCGCCTGGCGCGGTGCATGGGGCCAGGGCGCGGACGAAGGTGGACAGGCATCGGCGCAATCGCGCTGGATGGCCCAGTCGGCGAAGACTTGCTGCAGATACTGCGCTGTCTCGTCGTCGTGCGCGATGGCGCCCGCGCCCACCAGGGTCGTGCCCAGCAGGGTGTAGCCGGGAAAGCGGCTGCTCTCGTAGGCGATGGTGGTCACGCTCTGGATGGCCTTGCCGTCGCTCAGGTCGCGCACGCGGAAGTACACGTCGTCCCAGCCGGCCAGCGGCGGCACCGGCTGGCCCGCCGCCACGGTGCTCCAGCTGCCGTCGGCCTGTTCTTCATAGGCGTCGAGCAGTTCGTCGAGGCCGCCGGGGCGGTCGATGCGGTTGTTGGCGTCGTATTGCAGGCCCAGTTCGGCCGCGAAAGCTGCCGCGTGGCGGCCTGCGAACACCAGGTACTGGGCATTCAGGGTGCCGACCAGCAGGTCGGATTCTTGTCCGGCGAAGCCGAGCGCCTGCGGCAGCCGGTACCAGTGGTGGCCCGGGATGCCGGCCATGGGACCGCCTTCGGCCGCCTGCGGGTTGGCGCAGCGCAGCTGCTCCAGCCATTCATAGCGTTCGCGCCGCGCCGCTTCCGTGCCGCTGCCGCGGCCTGTCAATTCGTCAAACAGGGTATTCAACAACATGGTGCATCTATCCTAAAAAAACACGTGCGTGGCGTGGCGTCATGCCGGCGTGCTTTGCGCAAACGCAAACAGCGCGTCGAGCACGGCGTCCGGTTGTTCGGCCATCAATTCGTGCCCGCTGTCGACCTGCACCACGGTGCCATGTGCGATGCTTGAAGTCAGCAAGCGGGTCGATTTGGGCGGCGTCATCATGTCGCGCGCGCCGAAAATGAATAAAGTGGGGCAGTGTACCGAAGCGGCGGCGATTTCGCCGTTCGCGTAGGCATTGCAGGCGAAAAAATCCGTGTGAAACACATGATCGGGGTTGAGGGCGGCGATGCGCTGTTTCAGGCGCCGCGCGCCGCCCATGGCGTAAAAGCCGGGACTGGGAAACGACGGCTTTTGCGCGATCGACGAGTGCGACCAGATATTGACCATGTCGATGGCCGCCTGTTCGTCCTTGAGTGACGTTTCCAGCAGCGCCGGCGAGACCTTCATCGGGTAGGTGGACCCCAGCATGGCCAGGTGGCTGATCCGCCCGGGCGCCAGGAATGCCGCTTCCAGCGCGATCAATGAACCCATGCTGTGACCGGCCAGCATGGCCTTTGCCGCGCCGGCCGCGTCCAGCACGGCCAGGATCCAGCGGGCCAGGTCGGCCACATTATCCTTGGCCTTGCCCCCGCTGCGGCCGTGTCCCGGCAAGTCGACGGCCAGTACGTTCCAGCCGTGGTGGGCAAAGTAGCGCGTTTGCAGGGCCCACACGGAATGGTCGTTCTGCGCGCCGTGGATGAAGACGGCCGTGGGTTGATTCGGGTCAAAAGCTTTGCCGCCCGTGTAGCAGTAGGCGGTGGTATTGTCGATGGTGAACAGCATCTCAGGCGCCTTTCTGCGACAGTTTCAGGCCACGGGCCAGGTCTTCGATCAAATCGTCCGCGTCTTCCAGCCCCACGGATAAACGCATGGTGCCCTGCGTGATGCCCGCCTGCGCCAGTTGATCGTCGGGCACGCGGAAATGCGTGGTGGAAGCGGGGTGGATGACGAGCGACTTGGCGTCGCCCACGTTGGCCAGGTGCGAAAAGATCTTCAGGCTGTCGACAAAGCGCTGGCCGGCCGCGCGGTCGCCGCGCAGGCGGAAGGTGAACACGCCGCCCGCGCCTTTCGGCAGCAGGGTTTTCGCCAGTTCGTAATCGGGATGCGACGGCAGCTCGGGGTAGGACACGGCATCCACGGCCGGATTGGCCAGCAGGAAGTCGATGATCTTGCGCGTGTTGGCCACGTGGCGGTCCATGCGCAAACCCAGGGTTTCGACGCCTTGCAGGATGGCGAAGGCATTGTGCGGGCTCATGACGGCGCCGAAATCGCGCAAGCCTTCGCGTCGCGCGCGCAGGGCGAACGGTGCCACCGTCGATTCCTCGGCGAAGACCATGCCGTGGAAGCCGTCATACGGTTCGCACAGTTCGGCGAAACGCCCCGTCTTGTCGTACGCCGCCTGCCAGTCGAAGGTGCCGCCATCGACGAGCAAGCCGCCGATGGCCGTGCCATGGCCGCACAGGAACTTGGTGGCCGAGTGGAAGACCAGGTCGGCGCCATGCTCGAAAGGGCGCAGCAGATACGGCGTGGTGAAGGTCGAATCGAGCATCAGCGGCAGGTGGTGCTCGTGCGCCAGGGCGGCAATCCGGGGGATGTCGAGCACGTCGAGGCCGGGATTGCCCAGGGTTTCGGCGAACAGTACCTTGGTATTCGGGCGGATGGCGGCGCGCCAGGCGTCCACGTCGCGCGGGTCGACGAATGTGGTGGCTATGCCGAAGCGTTTCAAGGTGTAGGCCAGCAGGTTCTGCGAGCCGCCGTACAGGGCGCGCGACGCGACGATGTGCGAGCCGGCGCCCGCGATGGTGCATAAACCCAGGTGCATGGCGGCCTGGCCGCTGGCCGTGGCGATGCCGGCCACGCCCCCTTCGAGGGCGGCGATGCGCTCTTCCAGCACGGCGTTGGTGGGGTTCGAGATGCGCGAGTACACGTGGCCGGCCCGCTCCATATTGAACAGCGAAGCCGCATGCTCCGAACTCTTGAAGGCAAACGAGGACGTGAAATGGATGGGCGTGGCGCGCGCGCCCGTGGCCGGGTCGGGCGCCGCGCCCGCATGCAGGGATAAAGTGTCGAAACCGGGGTATTTCGGGCCGCTCATGGTGTCTCCGCCAAGTTTTATAGTGGCAAGATCGTAACCTGATTTGCATCAGAGCAAAAGGGCTCGTGTGCAGGGCGCATGGCGCCGTGCTGGCGGGTGGCGTGTGTAACCTGCAGTGTAAAAAAAGTGACCGCTGCGGTGCGGCGGTGGTAGGATACCGGATCAGCGATATTCGGGCTGTTTGACCTGTGCGCGTGCGCCGCGCCGCAGGGAAGGCTGCTACGTGCCAGCGAAATCCTGGGCTTCAGGCGAACTCTCATCGCATGTCCACCAGGAAAGATTTTATGCCCGCAATATCGTTCGACGGCGCCCTTGCCGTACCCGGACCTTCTATCGTCGACGGCCTGTGCCACGCAGGCTGGCTCATGCAAGAGCATTTTATTTCCCCTGAACTGAGCCGCCAGCTGGCCGCCGAATGCGTGCAATCCATGCTCAGCGGCAAGATGAAGGGCGCCGGCGTGGGCAGCGGCCATGCGCCGCTGCTGCAGCCGGACATCCGCGGCGACCATATCGAATGGCTGGAAACGGGCAGGTCAAGCGCTTGCGACCGCTACCTGGAACACATGGAAGCGCTGCGCTGCATGCTCAACCGCGAGCTCTTCCTGGGGTTGGACGAGTACGAAAGCCACTTCGCCCTGTACGCGCCGGGCGCCTTTTACCGGGCCCATCTGGACCGTTTCCGCGACGACGACAAGCGCACCGTGTCCGTCGTGCTGTACCTCAACGATGACTGGCTGCCGGAGCACGGCGGCGCGCTGCGCCTGCACCCGCAGGGCGGCGAGCACGTCGATATCGCGCCGCAAGCGGGCCGTATGGCCATGTTCATGTCGGGCGAGATGCTGCACGAAGTGTTGCCGACGGCGCGCGAGCGCCTGTCGATAGCAGGGTGGTTCCGCCGTAGAGCATGAAAAAAACTACTGCGCGTCGCGGGGCACGGCCGGCGATGCTCACGGTACTCGCGTACCGCTGCGCTTCTCGGCCGTGCCGCGCATCCGCTCGCTACGTTTTTCTTGCCCGACAATCCCCGTCGATTTGATTGCGCGCAAGGCTGGATTTTTCCGCAGGCATAGGCTACAGTCGCAGTAAGGGCTAGAATAACTAAAATACCAATCACGCGGACAGGACGGCCAATATGAAAGTATCTGAAATTCTCCAAGTCAAGGGCAATATCCTCTACACGGTCACGCCTGACCAGCCCCTGCTTGATGCGGCCAATACCATGGCTGAAAAGGACATCGGTTCGCTGGTGGTCATGGAGTTTGGCGACCTGGTCGGCATGCTGACCTTCCGCGAAGTGTTGAACGCGCTGCATGAAAACGCGGGCCAGATCGGCGGCGGCACCGTGCGCAAGCACATGGACGACCACCCGATCACCGTTACGCCTGACACGGAAGTCAATGAAGTGCGCCGCATCATGCTGGAAAAGCATGCGCGCTACCTGCCCGTCATGAATGCCAAGACCTTGCTGGGCGTCATTTCTTTCTACGACGTAGCGCGCGCCGTGCTCGAAGCGCAAAGCTTTGAAAACCAGATGCTCAAGGCCTACATCCGCGACTGGCCGGCCGAAACCACCGACTAAGCCTCACTCATGCACTAAAAACAACGCCGGCAACTGCCGGCGTTTTGCATTGTCTATCCAGGGTGGCGTCTATGCGGCGCCCTGCAGCGCTTCATTGTTCAGCCAGCTGCCCAGCGCCGCGGCCGTCATGGGGCGGGCGAAGAGGAAACCTTGCGCCATGGGGCAGCCCAGCGCCTGCAGGATCTGCGCCTGGCGCTCGTCTTCCACGCCTTCCGCGATCACGGCCAGGCCCAGGTTGCGGCCCAGCTGGATGACCATTTCGGCGATGCTGCTGCCGCGCGCGGAACCCGTGATTTCCGTCACGAAGGCGCGGTCGATCTTCAGGCGATCCACTTGCAGGCGCTGCAAATAGGATAGGGAGGAGAAGCCCGTGCCGAAGTCGTCGATGGCGATGCTCACGCCCGTCTGCTTGATCTGCCACAACATCTTGATCAATAAATCGGGCTCTTCCATGGCCATCGATTCCGTGATTTCCAGCTCGATGAACTCGGGCGGCGCCTGCGTTTCTTCCAGCGCGGCGCGCAGCATTTCCAGGAACAGGGGATGGCGGAATTGCACTTGCGACACGTTGACGGACATGACGAAGTTGCGGTGGCCCTGCTCGCGCAACAGCACCAGTTCGCGGCATGCCGTGCGCAGCACCCATTCGCCCAGGTCGATGATGATGCCGGAATACTCGGCGATGGGAATAAAACGGTCGGGCGAGATGAACTTGCCGTCCGGCGTCTGCCAGCGCAGCAGCGCTTCGGCGCCCACCGGGCGGCGCGTGGTCAGGTCGATCTGCGGTTGATACACGACAAACAGCTGGCCCTGGCTGAAAGCCGTGCGCAGCGCGTGCATCATGCGCACCCGTTCGCGGATTTCGATGCCCATGCTGCGCGAGAAATAGAAATGCCCGGCGCGCTGCTGGCTTTTCGCCCGTTTCAGGGCGATATCGGCATCCTTCAGCGCATCGGCGCCCGTGCCCGCATGTTCGCCCAGGCGCACCAGGCCCAGGGTGGCGGACAATTGCACGTCCTGGCCATCGATGCTGAACGGCGCCTGGAACAGGGCCAGGATCTTGGTCGGATTGACTTGCGACGAGTCGCCCAGCACGCAAAAGATGTCGCCGCCCAGGCGCGCCACGGTCAGCTGCGGGCCCAGCTGGGTCTGCAGGCGTCCCGCCACGGCCACGAGCAGCATGTCGCCGAACTGGTGGCCCAGCGCGTCGTTGGTCTCGGCAAAATGGTCGAGGTCCACCAGCGACAGGGTGGCGTCGTCGCGCGCTGGACCGGCCAGGGTGGCGTCGAGGATTTCCACCAGGCGCGTGCGGTTGGGCAGCTTCGACAACTGGTCGTAGAAGGCGGCATTGTGCAGGTGCGACACCAGTTCGACGTTGTCCAGGCCCACGGCGACGTTGCTGCAGAATACTTCCAGCAGGCTTTCATCGATGGCCGAAAGGGGGCGCGGCAGCACCAGGTAGGCGGCCGCGTCACGGCTGGCCTTGCCCGCGAAGTACAGGGTGGCGTAGTCGTGCGCGTACACATTGCGCCGCTGCGCCAGCGTGTGCTCGACGGCAGCCATCACGCGGGGGTTTTGCAGGCCGCACAGGGCGCTGTGCGGCAAGCTGGAAAAGCTGCCCGTGCAGGCCGAGACGAGCAGTTCCCGCGAACCGTTGTCCTGCAAGTCCTGCACGCACAGCACGCCGTCGGCGCGGATGCCCAGCAGGTCGGCGATCTGCGCCAGTACGCCGGCCGAGAAGTTTTGCACGCCGTGCAGCGCCATCAGCTGCGTGCTGGCGTGGACGATGCGGTCCAGGCCGCGCCGGCTGCTGCTGATCGAACGGATCTGCTCGTACGAGCGGATGGCTGCCGTCACCGTGGTAAACAGCTTGATGCGCGTCAATTCGGACTTGGTCTTGTAGTCGTTGATGTCGAAATCGCGGATGGCGTCGATTTCCGGCGCATAGCCGGGCTGGCCCGTGCGCAGGATGATGCGCACGTCCGTCATCTTGAGGGTTTCGCGGATATAGCGCACCAGGTGCAGGCCCGCGTCATCCTGTTCCATCACCACGTCGAGCAGGATGACGGCGATGTCGTCTTCATGCTTGAGCAGTTCGCGCGCCTGGCCGGCCGAATACGCATGCACGAATTCCAGCGGGCGGTGCTGCATTTCCAGGTTGCCCAGGGCGAAAGTGGTGGTGGAGTGGACGTCTTCATCGTCATCGATGATCATCACCCGCCAGACGCTGCGCGGTGCGACGGCCAGCGGCGCCGCTGGTTGCTCATCGAGGAATACCAGGTCGTCGTGATCGTCCTTGTTGGCGTCAAGGGGGATGATCGGTGCGGGCATGTATAGCTTCTCCAGGATGACTCGATATTTTTACGAGCACGTCACAAAAAGCCCATGGCGTTGTTGCGTTGCCTCGCCGTACTTACGTACTGTCTTCGGCAACGCGCCTAGCCCTGGGCATTTTGTGACGTGCTCTCGGCGCAGCCCAAATGCGGTTTGGTAACCTGTATCGTGTAGCGCGCTTTGATCCAAGTATATAGCTATTTAATAAGCAAAATGTTTTTTTAAGTCTATTCTGTGGAGCAATATTTCTTGAATTGCATGATTGCAACTCATATTTGGTGTTTTTTATATGAAAAAAAACACGGTATTTGAAAATGGCGATTTTGGCGGGGCAATATCGGCCTTGCTGCGGCATTAGCGGCATGGCATGCCCCGCAGGCTGGTAGAATTGAGTTTTCCAGTCCTCACACTTCCTACTATGTCCGGCAATTCTTTTGGCAAGCTGTTTACTGTTACCACTTTCGGCGAATCGCATGGCCCGGCCATCGGCTGCGTGATCGATGGCTGTCCTCCGGGATTGATCCTGTCGGAAGCCGATATCCAGCCCGAGCTGGACCGCCGCAAGCCCGGCACGTCGCGCCATGTGACGCAGCGCCAGGAATCGGATACGGTGGAAATCCTCTCCGGCGTGTACCAGGGCGTGACGACGGGCACGCCGATTGCCCTGCTGATCCGCAATGAAGACCAGCGCAGCAAGGATTACGGCAATATCGCTGAAAGCTTCCGCCCCGGCCATGCCGACTATACCTACTGGCATAAATATGGCGTGCGCGATCCGCGCGGCGGCGGGCGCTCCTCGGCGCGCCTGACGGCGCCCGTCGTGGGCGCGGCGGCGATCGCCAAGAAATGGCTGCTGCAGCAGTACGGCACCACGTTCAAGGGCTGCATGAGCCAGCTGGGCGACATTGCCGTGCCGTTCCAGTCCTGGGAACACGTGCATGCGAACCCGTTCTTTGCCGCCAGCGGCGACGCGGACCTGATCGCGCGCATGGAAGACGCCATGGACCAGTTGCGCCGCGACGGCGATTCCATCGGCGCGCGCATCGACGTGATCGCGCAAAACGTGCCGGTGGGACTGGGCCAGCCCATCTACGACAAGCTCGACGCCGACATTGCCTACGCCATGATGGGCATCAATGCCGTCAAGGGCGTGGAAATCGGCGCCGGTTTCGATTCGGTGGCGCAAAAGGGTTCCGAGCACGGCGATGAACTGACGCCGGAAGGCTTTATCGGCAATAACGCGGGCGGCGTGCTCGGTGGTATTTCGACGGGGCAGGACATCAGCGTCTCGATCGCCATCAAGCCGACGTCGTCGATCCGCACGCCGCGCCGCTCGATCGACAAGGAGGGCAATCCCGTGATGGTGGAAACGTTCGGCCGCCACGACCCCTGCGTGGGCATCCGCGCCACGCCGATCGCCGAAGCCATGCTGGCGCTGGTGCTGATCGACCACGCCCTGATGCACCGCGCGCAGTGCGGCGATGTCAGCGTGAATACGCCGAAGTTGAAATAAGCTGAATGTTGTCGGATGACGGGCCTGCGGCCCTGATCCGACCTGCGACCTGGATGGTCGTTTTCTCGTTTAACAACGACACTTGCGACACCTGACAAAACCGTAGCGAGCGGAAGGGAGAGGTGGCTAAGAAGCGCAACCGTACTCTAGTACGGTGAGCATCGCAGGCCGCTTATGCCGACGCGCAGTAGGTTTGGTCAGGTGTTCTCATGCCACCTTATTCGCCACCAATTCCAATTGGTGGCGCATCTCCACCGACTGCACCAGCAACGCCCGGATATCGTTGATCAGGTTGAACTCCGTCTGGTTCAACTGGATCGGCGGGAAGCTGTCGTCCCAGTCGCCGTATAAAAATCCCGTGGGGTGGCCGTTGGCCGACAGGGGCAGCACGACGAAGCTGCGCGCTTCCGACAGCGTCGCTTTCCACCATTGCGGCAGCTTGGCGGCAAATTTCGGGTCGCGCGCGTTGTCGATGAAGATCACGCGGTCGCTGTTGAGAGCCGCGTGGAACACGTTCGGCTCATATGCGTCGCCAAACACCATCAGGTCCTGCAAGTCGGCCATGCCTTCGCCCATGCTGATGCGCGCCGAATATAGATGATCCCTGTGGTTGCGCACGAACGCCACCGAGCGCGAAAAATCGAAGCCCTGGTGCAGCGTTTCGAGCGCCATCGAGACCATCTGGCCTGGGCTGGCGCTGCCGATGGCGCCGCGCAGGTCGGCCAGGCCGCCGATCAGCACGCGGTTGCCTTCGGCGCGCATGCGCGTCGACGCCAGCTGGCGTGCGCGCCGTTCCGCCGGTTTCGACAGGGGCGCGATCGACAGGTCTGCCGCCGCCATCGCCTTGGCCTTGTCCACCGCCACCACCAGGTCGGTCGTGGTGATGCCCAGGGTGCCCGCATAATCGTCGATCAGTGCGTGCACCTGCGCCGCGCCGGCCGCGTCGTCATGCCACAGCGAGTCGGCGCAGCGCGCCGCCATCGTCGACAGGCCCGCCATCCAGTCGGCGCCGCTGACGGGCGCATTGTCCGGTGACGGATCCATCGGACGCATGCCGTTGATCAGGTGCTGCGGCAAGCCCCAGTGGGCGGCCGTGGCATAGCCCACTTCCGGCAGCGACAGGCCGAGGATTTCGCGCGCGGCGGCCGCCTCGTTGCCGGGACCCGCATGTGCCTGCATGCGCGCCCAGAAGTCCGTCATGTAGAACGTCACCATCATGCGGCCCAGGGTGTGCAGCATCGAGCAGACGACGGCTTGCTCCGCCTGCAGGCTGCCGGCGCTGGTGGCCACCTGCTGCGCCACCATCCCGGCCAGCACGGCCTTTTCCATTTCCACGTGGGCGCTGACGGAATCGGGCGAGGCCTGCGACAGTTCTTCGATCAGTTTCAGTCCCAGCGCCAGGTGGCCGATGGCGTCGATGCCCAGCACCAGCACGGCCTTCGAGACCGTGTTGACGCGCTGGCCGAAGGCGGAATACATGCCGCTGTTGGCCAGCCGCAGCACCTTGTGCGTGAGGACAGGGTCGGACAGCACCGTTTGCGTGATGTCGAATTCGTGGTCATCCTCGCCGCGCATGGCGCCGAGGATGGCGCTGATGGCCTTCGCGAAGCCGGGCATGTCGCCCTGCTGGCGCGTGCGCGCCCACAGCAGGTCCAGGGTGTTTTTGCCGAGCTGTGTCGGCGCCGTGAAATGACCTGGATTCATTGCACCCCTCCGCGCGGTTCATTGGCAGACGGCGCAGGCACCAGCGCCGCATAGGTTTTGTCGCTCAAGGCCGATAGCGCGGCGTGGGCCGGCATCGGTTTGCCCGTCAGGTAGCCTTGCACATACTGGCAGCCGCGCGATTCCATGAAGTGCATCTGCTCTTCGGTTTCCACGCCCTCGGCCACCACGGACAGGTTCAAATGCTTGGCCAGGTCGAGAATGGTGTTGCAGATGGCCGCATCCTTGCTCGATTCGGGCAAATCCTTGATGAAGGTGCGGTCGATCTTCAGCACGGAAATGGGGAAGCGCTTCAGATACGCGAGCGAAGAGTAGCCGGTGCCGAAATCGTCGATGGCGATGCGCGCGCGGCGCTCCGTCATCTTGACGAGGATGGTTTCCGCATGCACGGGGTCGATCATCAGGGTGCCTTCCGTAATTTCCAGCACCAGGTGTTCGCCGGACAGCCCCGAAAACGCGATGGCGTCGTCGAGGATATCGAGGAATTTGTCGTTGCGGAACTGGCGCGGGCTGATGTTGACGGAGATGTACAGCGGCCTTTTGGCCACTTCCTGGAACTGCTTGAGCTGTACGCAGGCCGCCTTCAGCGCCCAGGCGCCCAGCAGGTTGATCAGCCCATTGGCTTCGGCAATCGGAATGAAGCGCACGGGCGGCACCAGGCCCAGGGTCGGGTGCTTCCAGCGCATCAGGGTTTCGAAACCCTGGATCTGCCGCGTGTGCGCATCGACGATGGGCTGGTAAAAGAGTAAAAACTCGCCTTCGCGCACGGCGTGGAACATGGCCGCTTCCAGCGAAATATCGTGTTCCGACGGGCCGTTCAGGCGCGGGCTGTAGACCAGGCAGCGGGCCTTGCCCGTTTCCTTGGCGCGCGACATGGCCGCATCGGCCAGCGCCACCAGGCGCACTTCATCTTCCGCATGCAGCGGATAGATCGATACGCCGACCGAGGCGCCCACGTAGATCGTGTGGCCATCGACTTCGAACGGCGCCTGCAGGGTCGCCAGCAGGCGGCCCGTCACCAGCTTGATCTGCGCGTCCGTGGCGCTGCCGGGCAGTACGGCGACGAATTCATCGCCGCCCACGCGCGCCAGGGTGTCGCTGTCGCGCAGCGTCTTGCGCAGGCGCGCCGCGGCCAGGCGCAGCACGGCGTCGCCGACGGGGTGGCCCAGGCCATCGTTGACCTTTTTAAAGCCATCGAGGCCGATCGTGGCGACGGAAAACCCCTGGCCCGAACGGGCGGCTTGGGCGATCACCATGCGGATGCGGTCCGACAGCAGCAAGCGGTTCGGCAAGCCCGTGAGCGCATCGTGCGTGGCCATGTGGCGCAGCCGTTCTTCCGTATTGTGCTGGGCCGACGTGTCGCGCCCGACCACCAGCAATTCGGCCACGCCGGCCGCGTTCATATATGAGGACAGGCGCAGCTCGAACCAGATTTCCTGGTCCGGCGTCTGCAGCCGCACTTCCAGGCGGCCCGGTTCTTCCAGGGCGTCTTCCAGCGCGGCCTGCAGCGCCGCGCGCGACGCTTCGGCGGCCAGCGGCAGCAGCAAATGGCCGGACAGGCCCGCAGGTGCGCCAAACAGGGTGGCCGCGCGCTTGCTGGCGAACAGGATCAGGCCGTCCGTATCGAGCCGGAACACGACGTCGCCTGCCTCTTCCATGAGGTTGTCCAACTCGTGGCGAGCCTCGCGGTGGGCGGCGGATGGGGTACTGGAAAACATCGTGCTGGCTTTTACCTTTTTGTTATCAGTGCCGGCGCTCGCTGCAGGGCAGGGCGCCAACGGAAAGAATGCATCGTGCGTGACGCGTGCCATAGTGGCCGGAAGGCGGCTATCGGAACGCGATCCACACGAAATGTATCATTGAAAAGCACCCGATTACATGAAATAGAGCAACATTGCTTCAGGTTTTGTAAATATTCCTGCCTTCCATGAAAAAAATCATGCCGCGCGACACACGCAGGCGTTTTCGTTCCACATGGAAACATTTATCTGCGCTTGCTTCCACTGGCGCGCTTGCCCCGCCATGCGCTTTGCGCTAGTCTGGCTGGCAGACGGTGTTGACGGTGCGCCAGCGACGGCAAGGGCGCCATGATAACAAATCGCGGGAGACCTCCATGAATGCCTTTGACACGCATGAAGTTTTCAACCAGGCCACGCCCTTTGAAAATGTCAATCTGTTCGCCTGCGACCCGGCGCTGATCGAGGCGCTGCTGCGCGAGGGCGGCGGCGCGGCGTTGCAGGAGCTCGACGCGCTGGGCGACAGGCTGGGGCGCGCCGAGACCTATGCGCTGGCGCGCCTGGCCAATATCCACACGCCCGAGCTGCAGCAGTTCGACCGGGCCGGGCGCCGCATCGACGAGGTGCTGTTCCATCCGGCCTGGCATGAGCTGATGGCCATCCTCGTGGGCGCCGGCGCGCACGCTTCGCCGTGGGCGTCGCCCGGTCCAGGCGCCCAGGTGGCGCGCGCGGCCGCCTATCTATTAGTGGGGCAGGTGGAAAACGGCACGCAATGCCCCGTGACGATGACGTATGCCTCGGTGCCGGCCTTGCGCCAGGCGCTTGATCTGCCGCAAATCGCGCAGCGCTGGCTGCCGAAAATCCTGTCGCGCGACTACGATCCCCGCTCGCTGCCCGTGGAGCAGAAACGGGGCGCCCTGGTCGGCATGGGCATGACGGAAAAGCAGGGCGGCTCCGACGTGCGCAGCAACACCACGCGCGCTACGCAGGTGCCGCCGGCCGAGGCGCAAGCGCTGTTCGGCGACGAGGCCGCCGGCGCCTGGCGCATCGTCGGCCACAAGTGGTTTTTCTCGGCGCCGCAGTGCGATGCGCATCTGATCCTGGCGCAGGCGGACGAGGGGGGATTGTCGTGCTTTTTCCTGCCCCGCTACCTGCCCGACGGCAGCCGCAATGCCATCCGCGTGCAGCGCCTGAAGGATAAGCTGGGCAACCGCTCGAATGCCTCGTCGGAAGTGGAGTTTACCAATGCCTACGGCTGGCTCGTGGGACAGCCGGGGCGGGGCATCCCCACCATCCTGGAAATGGCCAGCCACACGCGCCTCGACTGCGTGCTGGGCAGCGCCGGCATCATGCGCGCCGCCTTGACGCAGGCGCTGCACCATGCGCGCCAGCGGGCCGTGTTCGGCAAGCCGCTGGCCGAACAGCCGCTGATGCAGAACGTGCTGGCCGACCTGGCGCTGGAATCGGAAGCCGCCACGGCGTTTGCGCTGCGCCTGGCCCGCTGTTTCGATGAAAAGGATGATGCAGGGCAAGCCATGCTGGCGCGCGTGCTCACGCCGGCCGGCAAGTACTGGATCTGCAAGCGCGGTCCCGGTTTCGGCTTCGAAGCGATGGAAGTGCTGGGCGGCACCGGTTATGTGGAAGAGGCGCCGCTGGCGCGCCTGTACCGCGAATTGCCCGTCAATTCGATCTGGGAAGGCTCGGGCAACGTCATGTGCCTCGACGTCTTGCGCGCCTTCGGCAAGTCGCCGGCCGCGCGCGACGCCCTGGCGGCCGAGCTGGCGCTGGCCGGCGATGACGATGCCATTTTCACCGGCTACCGCGCGCGCCTGCTGGCCGACCTGGATGGGCCGCAAACGGATGAATTCGGCGCGCGGCAATTGGCGGAGCGCATCGTGCTGGCCGTGCAGGCGGGATTGCTGCTGCGCCATGCGCCGCCGTTCGTCGCGCAAGCGTTCCTGCAGTCGCGGCTGGTGCAGGCGCCGGGCGGGGCGTATGGTCGCTTGCCGGCAGGCACCGATTGCGCGGCCATCCTGGCGCGCGCGCTGCGCGAGTACTGAGTTTGCCTCCGCTTGGGTACGCAATTATTTCGAAAATTCCGGCCACAGGCGGGCTGGGGGCTGGGATAATGCTGCAATCCATCATTTTATCGATACACAGCGCGCTTGCGGCCCAGGCTTGCCGCCGCGCCAGCTAGCATAGAAAGAAAAACAATATGAAACAAGACCCGCGCTTCCCGAATTTGTTCATTACCGATCACCCTTTGATCCAGCACAAACTGAGCCACATGCGCGAGCACGACACGTCGACGCGCACCTTCCGCGAATTGCTCAAGGAAATCACCTTGCTGATGGGCTATGAAATCACGCGCGACTTGCCGCTGACGACGCGCGAAATCAAGACGCCGCTGGTGACCATCGACGCGCCCGTCATCGCCGGCAAGAAACTGGCCATCGTGCCCATCCTGCGCGCCGGCATCGGCATGAGCGATGGCTTGCTGAACCTGGTGCCATCGGCGCGCGTGGGCCACATCGGTGTGTACCGCGACCCGGCCACGCACATGCCCGTGGAATACCTGGTGCGCCTGCCGGACTTGAACGAGCGTACCTTCATCTTGTGCGACCCGATGGTGGCGACCGGCAATTCGGCCGTGTATGCCGTCGACGTGCTGAAAAAGCGGGGCGTGACGGACGAACAGATCATCTTCCTGGCCCTGGTTGCCGCACCGGAAGGCGTGACCGTGTTCCAGAATGCGCATCCGAACGTCAAGATGTTCTGCGCTTCGCTCGATTCGCACCTCGACGACCACGCCTACATCGTGCCGGGCCTGGGCGACGCCGGCGACCGCATCTTCGGCACCAAGTAAACCGGTTCAGGCGAGTATTGCGATGGCAACCTTGATCGACCCGGATTTTTGCGCGCGTTTGCGCGCCCTGAATGAAAAATATGCGGCTGGCGTGCCGGCCCTGATGCAGACGATCACGCAGGCAAGCGGCCGCTGCGACAGCGAAGGCCCCCGTCTGGAGCCGCTGACGGAGCTGCACCGCGCGCTGCACGCGGTGGCCGGCTCGGCCGCCACCTTCGGTTTTGCCGCGCTGGGGCAGGAGTGCCGGCGTCTGGAACAGCTGGTGCGCGCCATGCTCAATGCCCCTGCGCAAGCGGTGGCGGATTGGCCTGGCGTGCGGGCGCAGGTGGTGGCGTTACTGGACTGGGCGGGACGCGACGCGGCGGCCACCCATTTCACCGCCTAGGTGACCTCGCGCATAGTCATGTGGTTGCAATGATTCATTTGATACAACGCAAAGCACCCGCGTCGCAGATTAGGATATAGTGTCTCCATGCCGCTGGTACAGGGCGCCGCAAGACGGGGATTTGGCTATTAAAGTAGTGTTCGCAAGTTTATTTTGCGAAAGAATGGTTTTTCTCAGTTTTGTTGGTATAATTGGGCATCGTTGGATTCGAGGTAGTAGTGCAGTTTGTCTGTCATTTCTTTCTTGCTTCAAACGATATAACGGGCGCAAGCCCAACTTAACTGAAATAGGAAATTGTAATGGCAACTGGCATCGTAAAATGGTTCAATGATTCGAAGGGTTTCGGCTTTATTACCCCTGACGAAGGCGGCGAAGATCTGTTCGCTCACTTCTCGGCTATCCAGTCGAACGGCTTCAAGTCCCTGCAAGAGAACCAACGCGTTTCTTTTGAAGTGACCGCTGGCCCTAAAGGCAAGCAAGCTTCGAACATTCAGCCAATCTAATACGCTGGATCAAACGAAATAAAGAAATCCTCGGTCTCCGAGGATTTTTTTTCGCCTGAATTTCCGTGAAGCATGGGTTTTGTATGCGTTTGATGGGCTACACGGCCTCTGCGCGGCTGTCTTTCGGCTACTTTGCCTCATTGCCGGCGGGTAGGCCTGCCTGGTCAGCGCAAGTCTCTAAGCCGAGCTCTGCGGTGTTCCCATTAATGTCACGACGCCGGACAAAACCGACGCGCAGCAGGTTTGGTCCCGCGCCCTCAGATAGCCCGTTCGCGCCAGTAGTCTGGCTGTGAGTATGAGTGCCTTAAAAAATCCACGAACGCCCGTATGCGCAGCGGCAAGTGGCGGCGCTGCGCGAATACGGCGTAGATATCGTTGCCCGGGGCGGCGAACTGGTCCAGCACCGTCACCAGCTGGCCCGAGGCGATCTCGGCGCCCACTTCCCACATCGAGCGCCACGCCAGGCCCTTGCCGGCCAGCGCCCAGTCGTGCAGCACTTCGCCATCGTTGCAGACCATATTTCCCGCCACCTTCAAGATCACATTCTTGCCGTTTTCGCGGAAGGTCCAGCCCCGCTGGCTGCCTTCGCTGCTGATCGCCAGGCAATTGTGCTTCGCCAGGTCGGCCGGGATGCGGGGCGTGCCCGCCCGTTTCAAATAGGCGGGCGAGCCGACGAGCACGCGCTGGTTGTCCGCCAGCTTGGTGCTCACGAGCGAGGAATCGGACAGGCTGGCGATGCGGATGGCCACGTCGATGCCTTCGCCGATCAGGTCGACGAGGCGGTCGTTCAGGTTCAGCGACACCGTCACGTCGCGGTGCTCGGCGACAAACGAGGGGATCAGGGGCGCCACGTGTTGGCGGCCGAAGCCGGCCGGCGCGGAAATGAGCAGGTGGCCGCTGGCCTTCACGCTGCGCTCGGCCACGGCTGCTTCCGCCTCTTCCAGTTCGCCCAGGATGCGCTGGCAATCTTCCAGGAAGGCGGCGCCTTCATTCGTCAAGGCCAGCATGCGCGTCGTGCGCTGGAGCAATTTGACGCCCAGGCGCTGCTCCAGCGCATCGAGGCGGCGGCCTATCATGGCTGGCGCGATGCCTTCCGCGCGCGCGGCGGCCGACAGGCTGCCCTTGGCCACCACTTCCACGAACGTTGATATTTGTCTGAACTGGCCCATGTTGTCCTCCCGTCATGCCATCACTTGTGATAAAAACGCATAGATGAAGTGATTTTTAATCTCGTTTCCATGCCTTATAGTGCAATACTATAGAACAAATGCGCCGCCCGGCAGAGTGTTTTTGCGCCTCTGTCCAGCTTGCCTGCGCAGTCGTTCGGCTTATACTTGGATCACCAGATTACCTTTGCTTATATTTACTAAAAACCGGAGAACTTCATGACGCAGAACACGATCGCACTTCCCGAAGGCATGCAAATCACGGGTGCCATTGCACCCGGCTACGAACAGATCCTGACGCCGGCCGCGCTGGCCTTGGTGGCCAAGCTGACGCGCGCCTTCGAGCCGCGCCGCCAGGAATTGCTGGCCGTGCGCATGGAGCGGGCCAAGCGCCTCGACGCGGGCGAGCGTCCAGATTTCTTGCCAGAAACCGCACACATCCGCGACGGCGACTGGAAGATCGCGCCGATCCCGAAGGCGCTGGAATGCCGCCGCGTGGAAATCACCGGTCCCGTCGAGCGGAAGATGGTCATCAACGCCTTCAATTCCGGCGCGGACAGCTACATGACGGACTTCGAAGATTCGAACACGCCGAACTGGGATAACCAGCTGACGGGCCAGATCAATATGTTCGACGCCGTGCGCAAGACGATTTCGCTGGAGCAAAATGGCAAGTCCTACAAGCTGAACGACAAGATCGCGACGCTCGTCGTGCGTCCGCGCGGCTGGCACCTCGATGAAAAGCACGTGCTGGTCGACGGCAAGCGCATTTCCGGCGGCATTTTCGATTTCGCGCTGTTCATGTTCCATAACGCCAAGGAACAACTGGCGCGCGGCGCCGGCCCGTACTTCTACCTGCCGAAGATGGAATCGCACCTGGAAGCGCGCCTGTGGAACGACATTTTCGTCATGACGCAAAACGAGTTGGGCTTGCCACAAGGCACGATCAAGGCGACTGTGCTGATCGAAACCATCCTGGCCGCCTTCGAAATGGATGAAATCCTGTACGAGCTGAAAGAGCACAGCTCGGGCTTGAACGCGGGCCGCTGGGATTACATCTTCTCGTGCATCAAGAAATTCAAGCTGGACAAGGATTTCTGCCTGGCCGACCGCGCCAAGGTTACGATGACGGCGCCGTTCATGCGTGCCTACGCCTTGCTGCTGCTGAAAACCTGTCATAAGCGTGGCGCACCGGCCATCGGCGGCATGGCAGCCTTGATCCCGATCAAGAACGATCCGGAAAAGAACGACATCGCCATGGGCGGCGTGCGCAACGACAAGGCGCGCGATGCCACCGACGGCTATGACGGCGGCTGGGTCGCTCATCCGGGCCTGGTGGAACTGGCCATGGGCGAGTTCACGAAAGTGCTGGGTGACAAGCCGAACCAGATCGAGAAACAGCGTCCCGACATCGACGTGAAAGCGTCGGACTTGCTGAACTTCCAGCCGGAAGCGCCGATCACGGAAGCGGGCTTGCGCTACAACATCAACGTGGGCATCCACTACCTGGGCAGCTGGCTGGCCGGCAACGGTTGCGTGCCCATCCACAACCTGATGGAAGACGCCGCCACGGCCGAGATCAGCCGTTCGCAAGTGTGGCAATGGATTCGTTCGAGCAAGGGCGTGCTGGAAGATGGCCGCAAGGTGACGGCCGAGATGGTGCGCGCCATGATTCCGGAAGAGCTGGCCAAAGTGCAACGCGATGCGCCGGGCGGCAACGGCCCGACCTATGTGCGCGCCGGCCAGATTTTCGAGGAAATGTCGACGTCGGAATCGTTCGCCGAATTCCTGACCTTGCCGCTGTATGAAGAAATCTGATCCTGATCAACTAGATCGATAAAAAAATCCCGGCGATGCCACAAAGCATCTGCCGGGATTTTTTGTGGCGGAAGGGTGGACTTAAAAGCTGTTTTTCCACATCCGCAAGGCGGCAAATGCTTCCACTGGCGAGGCATCGGTGGCCAGCTTGCCTTCCACCTTCAGACTGGTCAGGATCGCCGGTTCCCGGTAGCGCAGGAAGGGATTCGTGGCCTTCTCCAGGGCAATGGTCGACGGCACGGTGGACAAGCCTTGCTGACGTTTTTCCGTGTCGATGGCGATGCGTTCCTGCAAGGCCACATTGCCCGGTTCGACGGCGTTGGCGAAGCGCAGATTGGACAAGGTGTACTCATGCGCGCAAAATACCTCGGTATCGTCGGGCAGGGCGGCCAGCTTGCCCAGCGAGTCGGCCATCTGGCCAGGCGTGCCTTCGAACAGGCGGCCGCAGCCGCCCGCAAACAGGGTGTCGCCGGAGAACAGCCAGGGTGCGCCGCTGCGCTCGTCGCGCTGGCGCACGTAGGCGATATGGCCCTTCGTATGGCCGGGCACGTCGATGACGGTCAGTTGCAAGCCCAGTTCGGGCACGTGGGCGACATCGCCTTCGGCAAGCGGTTCCGTGATGGCTGTGATAGCCTCATTGCGCGGGCCGAAGACGGGGACGGCGAAATGCTGCAACAATTCAGGTACGCCGCCCGTGTGGTCGGCGTGGTGATGCGTGAGTAAAATGGCGGACAAGGTCAACTGATGGGCTTGCAGCGCATCGAGGATGGCCGTCGCATCGCCGGGGTCGACCACGGCGGCATGGCTGCCGTCATGGATCAGCCACAGGTAATTGTCGGCAAAGGCGGGCACGGCAAGTACCGATAAAGCGTGTTCAGGGGAGTGTGTCATGAGCAAAAGAGAAAACTGAATGGACAGTGTGGCATCCGAAAAATCCATTATAGCGCTTGACGGCTGGCTGCAGACACCGGCCGGTCTGTACATGCGTGCCTGGGAGCAGCAATGCCTCGACAGCCTGACTGTCGATATCTTCGGTTTTAATGCCGTGCAGATCGGCTTGCCCCAGCTCGATGCGCTGGCGGCCAACCGCATGCCGAACAAATGGCTGCTCGATGCGCGCCTGCCGTCGCGTCCGCCGCAGGAAAGCCGCTTGACCCTCGTGTCGGCCTTCGACGAGTTGCCGTTCGACTCGCAAAGCCTGGATCTGGTGGTCTTGCCGCACGTCCTCGAGTTTGCCGCCGAGCCGCACCAGGTCTTGCGCGAAGTCGAGCGCGTGCTGATCCCGGAAGGGCGCGTGATCGTCTGCGGCTTCAATCCGGCCAGCCTGTGGGGCATGCGCCAGGGAGTGGGGCGGGTCACGGGCCGGCATTACTTGCCGCAGGCTGGCGAGCTGATCTCTATGCCGCGCATGAAAGACTGGTTAAAATTGCTGAACATGGGCGTGAGCCAAAGCCACTTTGGCTGCTACGCGCCTGCTTGCAGGACGGAAAAATGGCTGCGCCGCAACGCCTTCATGGACAAGGCCGGTGCGCGCTGGTGGCCATATCTGGGCGCAGTGTATATAGTGCAGGCGATCAAGCGCGTCAAAGGGATGCGTTTGATCGGTCCGGCGTGGACCAAAAAACCGGCGACGGCGCCCGCAGGCGCACCGGTCACGAATAAAAGGCGGGAACAGCAAGATGGATAAGGTTGAGATTTACGCCGATGGCGCATGCAAGGGCAATCCCGGCACGGGCGGCTGGGGTGCGCTGATGGTGGCCGATGGCGCCAAGAAAGAAATTTACGGCGGGGAACTGAATACGACGAATAACCGCATGGAATTGAAGGCCGTGATCGAAGCCTTGACGGCGCTCAAACGTCCCTGCCAGGTAGTGTTGTATACCGATAGCCAGTACGTGCAAAAAGGCATCAGCGAATGGATCCACGGCTGGAAAGCGCGCGGCTGGAAAACGGCCGCCAAGGCACCCGTGAAAAATGTGGACTTGTGGCAGGCGCTCGATACGGCCCAGGCCGTGCATGAAGTGGAATGGCGCTGGGTGCGCGGCCATAACGGCCATCCGGGCAATGAACGGGCCGATCAGCTGGCCAACCTGGGCGTGGAAACCGTGCGCGCCTGAGAACGCCCAACCAAACCTGCTGCGCGTCGCGCTTTGCGGCCGGCGATGCTCACCGGCTCGGCGCCCCCGTACCAAGTACGGTTGCGCTTCTCTGCCACAAATCACTGCCGCTCGCTACGGTTTTGTTGAGCATTCGGGCATGCCGTGATGTAATCGAAGGGCACAGGTTTGCTATACTGTGCCCTTCGCTTTTTGCTTTTAAGACTGAATCTGCCATGCGTCAAATTGTCCTCGATACTGAAACCACCGGCCTGAACCCGCGCACGGGCGACCGCATCCTGGAGATCGGGGCGGTCGAACTGAACAACCGCATGTTGACGGGGAATAATTTTCACCATTACATCAATCCCGAGCGCGACTCGGAAGAGGGCGCGCTGGCCGTCCACGGATTGACGACGGAATTCCTTAGCGACAAGCCGAAATTCGCGGAAATCGCCGACGAGTTTCGTGCCTACATCGCCGACGCTGAACTGATCATCCACAATGCCCCGTTCGATATCGGCTTCCTGAACGCGGAATTCAAGCGCTTGAACTTGCCGCCAGTCCACGAGCAAGTACATGGCGTGATCGACACCCTGGTGCAGGCGAAGGAAATGCACCCAGGCAAGCGCAATTCGCTCGACGCCCTGTGCGACCGCTACGGCGTCTCGAACGCCCACCGCAAGCTGCACGGCGCGCTGCTTGACTCCGAATTGCTGGCTGACGTCTACCTGGCCATGACGCGCGGGCAAAACAGCCTCAGCATGGAAGAAGAGGTGGAAGTGGCCGCCGACGGCGCCGCCCTGGAAATCGTGCCCCTGGCCGAAGTCATCTTCCAGAGTGCCAGCGCCGACGAACTGGCCGCCCACGAAGCCACCATCGCCGGCCTCGACAAGGCTGCCAAAGGCCAGTGCATCTGGACCGCCGTCACGGCGCCGCCAGCGGCCGCCTGAGAAAAAAGCGGGGCACGCTAAATTTCCTCTCGCCAGCCCTTGCAGATGCCGCAACACCTATGCGATAATTCGCCTCGCTTCGGGAGGTTAGCTCAGGGGTAGAGCACTGCATTCACACTGCAGGGGTCGCAAGTTCGAAACTTGCACTTCCCACCAAGAATATCAAGTGAAATCAATCACTTACAAGCAAAGCCGATCTTTAAAAAGGTCGGCTTTTTTGTTGAGTGTAATTTTTCAGTGTAATTTACTTTGTGACGACCAACAGCGATAGCTTATTCAACGCTTCGCGCTGCGCGTCTACTTGCAGGTGCGCATAGCGCTGAGTCGTCTGTATATTCGCGTGACCCAGGATCTTGCTGATCGTATAAAGGTCAACGCCCAGTCCCAACATGATGCTTGCGCATGAATGCCGAAGATCGTGAAAATTCACATGCGGCATGCCTGCCTTCACCCGGGCGCGGCGCCAGGCCGATTGCACTCCATACAACGTCATCTCCAGCGGAAAGTATTTAAGCCATGGTCGAAGCGCCGGGATGATTGGTATGACGCGCATTCGCAGCGTTTTCGTATTGCTTGCCGGGAACGTTATTGTGTCGCGACCGATGTGTGAGCTTTCCATCTGGAACAGTTCGCCACGTCGGGCCCCAGTCAGAAGTGCCGCCCATATTGCTGCTTGAGCAATCGGTGTGCAAAATGAAGCAATTTTTTTGACCTGCTCGACTGTCAAAAAAACTTCGTGCTTGTTGTTCACGGCTACCGACTCGATCCGAAGGCCATAGTTTTCCGGTATTAGCCTTTGGCGCCAAGCCAAGTGAATGCCTTTTTTTGCACACGCCAGCGATCTATTGATTGTCGCTGGCGCGTAGGCGGGCACCAACTTTCCGGTTTTCTTGTGCGGTATTAGCTTACTCATGTCCTTAATGACGTGGTCGGCAAATTCTTGCGCCTGACTAGCCTTGTACCGCTCCGCCCACGCGCCCAGCCGCTTTGCATGGTGTTTCGCCGTATCTGCACTGCGAAGGCCCTGAGAGTGCTCAATAAACAATGCGAGAATGGCCGTCATCGGCAGATCGCCCGGAATGTGAACTTTCTTCTGCTTCGGCGCGCGCGCAACCGCCGCACGGAGTTCGGCTTCAATCAGCTTGGCATCACTCGCAGTTGAACCTTCCGGCAACTCTCTGTGAATTCTTTTGCCATCAACCATGATTCCGACGTGGAGTTTACCCTTGCTGTCTTTCCAGACTGACATACTTGATTTCCCTTTAACCAGATCTTGCATTCTTCAAGGTCGTAGCGCTTGGAGCGCGCGCCGACCGGTGTATATGGCAGCCCAGCCTGCTCAAGCCGGCGGATTGTTGATTCGCTGACGCCAAGCGCAGCACAGATTTGCTGCCTATTCAGTTCGCCCACCATATTGGCGGGCTTCTTGGTTCTGGCTGCATCCAGCGCGGCGACCAATTCTGCGACGTGCCGCATCTCGACTTCGCTCATGTTCATGGCGCGCCCCCAGCAAGGAGATTAGTCATTCTGCATGCTCCAAAAATGTTATTTCACTGGGCTGGCGCGGTGTCGCGTCGCCCATCAGGTAAATCACAGAAGACACGCCGCCGCCCAGGACCTGGGCACCCATAGCGCGCAGGTGGTGCTGCTTGCCGTCGAATAGCACGGGCTGGCAGGTGTGGATCGCGCGCAGAACGGCCCGGTCCAGCTTGTAGGCGGCCTCGGATGGGGTTTCCGGCGCTGGCGCAGGGCTGCGGCTGCTCATTGCGCCGCCGGAGAGCGACGGCCCCATACCCAGTACGGGCCATCTTTGGAGTCGTGAATGGACAGCGTGAACCAGCCTTCGCCGGCCAGTTCTTCCAGATGCCAGTCGGAGACGTTCGTTCCGGCCTGGTCGAAATAGGCAATATGGGCTGGATGCGTATCATCCTCGGATTCCAGGCTGGCGTAGGTAGTGTCTAGGCCCTGGGCAGCGAGCCATGCACGATATTCCGCCTCTTGATCTTCATCGAACTCTGGCATATCTGGATGTCTAAACCAGCCTTCGGCATCGCGCACGACCGGTGCCCATTCAATAAGTTTTGTCATATTCACCTTTCAGGTTGTCGCGGCCAGGACGCCCGCCAGGGGCGCCGCCACGTAAATCAGGATCAGGGCTGCCGCAAGGCGCGCGGCACCGGGGCTGCGCTCGCTGTTCGGCACTTCGTCGTTGTCGGTCATACCGCCTCCGTGGCGGGCATCTTGATGCCGCGCCACGCGTAGAAAGCCGGCCTGTCATCAGGTGAGATGCGCATGCAGTCTTCGCCGAACGTAAAGGTCGCGTCGTGCTGCGCGCCTGGAAACTTAAAGTAGAGGAGCGCCTGGGCGTAGCCCAGCCTGTCAGGCCCCTGCAGTGGCGCGCGGCTTACCCAAATGCTTCCGATCGTGCATTCTGTAGTGGTTTAATGTACCCGGACACTGATTTAGGCGAGAATGCTCGCCATGGAGAGGTGTTTGATGAGCAAGCAAAGACGTACGTTTTCCCCTGAGTTCAAACAGCAGGCAGCATGCTTGGT
>NZ_JAPQNU010000010.1:0-128985 GCF_030397625.1 Janthinobacterium sp. SUN026
AACAGGACCGTGAAACAACTTTGCGCCGATGATAGTGCTGCAACCAGTGTGAAAGTAGGTTATCGTCAGGCTTGTTATTCGAAAAAACCCCTTCCGGTGATCCGGTTGGGGTTTTTTTACGTCCAATGATTTTATGCATGGCATCGATCGCGTGCTAGCTTGAAAGGGATATCTTGTCTGCTGTGCATACACTGGAGCAATTACGCGCTGGCCAACTGGCCGGCCTGCGCCGTCTGAAGCTGTCCTGCGGCTTGACGGCATTCCCTCGCGAAATCTTCGACCTCGCCGACAGCCTGGAAATCCTCGACCTGTCCGGCAATGCGCTCTCCACGCTTCCCGACGATTTGCCACGCCTGCACAAGCTGCGCATCATTTTTTGCTCGGACAACCTGTTCACCAGCTTGCCGGCCGTGCTCGGTTCCTGTCCTGCGCTGGAAATGATCGGTTTCAAGGCGAACCGGATACGCCACGTGCCGGCCGCAGCCTTGCCATCCAGGCTGCGCTGGCTGACCCTGACCGACAATGCCATCGAAACCTTGCCGGAGGAGCTGGGCAAGTGCGGACAATTGCAGAAACTCATGCTGGCGGGAAATTGCCTGGACAGCTTGCCCGCTTCGTTGGCGAACTGCCGCCGTCTGGAACTAGTGCGCATCGCCGCCAACCGTTTCACGGCGCTGCCCGACTGTCTGCTATCCCTACCACGCCTGAGCTGGCTGGCGTATGCGGGCAATCCCTTCACGGAAGCGCGGGAACTGGCGGCCCTGGCCGGTTCAGCCGCAGCGGGCGTCGCGTGGCAGCGCCTGGTATTGGCGCAGCAGCTGGGCGAGGGGGCATCGGGCGTGATTTACCGTGCCCGCCTGGATGGTGCCGATGAGGTCGCCGTCAAAGTGTTCAAGGGGGCCATGACGAGCGATGGCTTGCCGCGTAGTGAAATGGCCGCCTGTGTCGGCGCCGGTGCCCATCCGAACCTGATTCCCATCCTCGGGACGCTCGATGCACATCCGCAAGGAGCGCTGGGACTTGTCATGCCGCTCGTGGACGCGGCCTTCCGCAACCTGGCCGGACCGCCGAGCCTGGAATCGTGTACGCGCGATGTGTATGCCGATGGCGCGCGCTTTGATATTCCGCAAACGCTGGCGATTGCCCATGGCATCGCCTCGGCCGTGCGCCAGTTGCATGCGCACGGTATCGTGCACGGCGACCTGTATGCCCACAATATCCTGCATGCGGATGCCGGCGCCTGCCTGCTGGGCGACTTTGGCGCGGCGTCCATGTTTGCGCCGGGCTCGCTGCACGGGGACGTGTTGCAGGGCATAGAGGCGCGGGCCTTTGGCGTGCTGCTGGGCGAATTGATCGCGCATTGTGCGACGCCTTTGCCGGCCTTGCATGTCATGATGGAAGATTGCCTGCAGGAAGAAGCATTGCAGCGGCCCAGCTTTGACGTGATCGAGCGGGCCTTGCGGGACATGTTCCCCGCATAAAAAAATGGCGCAGCCTTCGCAGGCTGCGCCATTTTTATTTCAGGCTGGCAAGATTCAGCTTGCCACCAGGATTTCTTTTTCCGGCAGGGCGATCTGGTTGTCGACGCTGAACTGGTAATCCTTGAAGACGTGTTCGGCCGTCAGGATCTGGTATTCGCCGTTGTCGAGCTTATGCGTGGTGTCCTTCAGGCGGTAGGTGTAGTGGCCGCAGGTCCAGCAGTTGAAGTTGCGCATGTGCGTGCACAGGCAAGTCTTGTCCATCACGACGACGGTTTTTTGCTCCGGATGGGCCGCCACTTCGCGGTTGTACGAGTTGATGTACGCGCAGTTGCCCGTCGCGTCGAGCAGGTAGCCATACGATTCGCAGCCTGGACGGATGCCGGCGCCGATGGCGGGCGTGTTCTTCAGCATGCGCATCGGGTAGCCCGTCGGCGAGACGCCATTGACGATGATGTCTTCTTCCGAGGCCTTGTAGTATTCCTGCTTGACCTTGTTTGGCAAGCCGCATTCCTTGGTGACGGTAAAGCGCGTCGCCACTTGCACGCCAGCCGCGCCCGCTTCCAGGAAGGAAACGGCATCGCTGCCCGTGAAGATGCCGCCAGCGGCGATCAGCGGGATATCCAGCTGTTCGGCCTTCAGGTAGGCCAGCAGTTCCGCCGTGATCGTGTGCAGGTCGTAATTGGCCCAGTCCATGCCGAAGCCCAGATGGCCGCCGGCCAATGGGCCCTCGACGATGATGAAGTCGGGCAAACGGTCCAGCTTGGCGTTCTTGCGCAGGAAAATCTGCAAGGCGCGTACGGACGAGACGATGATGCCCAGCTTGGCATCACGGAAACGCGGATGGTCGGCCATCAAGGCGAACGAACCGAAGTGCAAGCCGGCCGACAGGGTGATGCCGTCGATGCCCGCGTCCAGCGCCGCATTCAGTCGCACGCGCAAGGTTTCGCGGGGGCCGTTCATCGTCAGCTTTTCCATGCAATTGACGAAGATCAAGCCATCGCCTTTTTTCGCTTCCATGGTGCGGCCGATATGCAGGCGCTGCGCTTCCGCCAGGCGGCCCAGGTCGAACTGCACCACGGCCTTGTCGCTGTTATTGATGTTGAACTTGTACAGTTTCGTCTTGTCTTTGACGAAGGTGGTGTCGAAACGGCGATCCGACACGTCTTCCACCATGGCATCGGAGATATGGCCGATACCGTTCAGCCGGGCCGCTTCCAGGGCCAGCTCCGACGTGGAAATATCCACACCCATTCCGCCTATCATGATGGGCACATATTCTTTTTTGCCAAATCGCAGGCGGAAATCATCAACACGTTTCATTGCTATCCTTAGACTACCGTGGTTATCACTGAGCCAGATGTACGGTCAAGCCCGCTGCCGGTCAGGCGCGCGGGCGCATGTAGCTGTGCGCAGCTTCAATTCTACCCCAAGCGCGCAAGCGCTCCGAGGCAGCTTGCCGCCATGCCGGTGCAAGCGCAGGCCGCAGCGTGCGCATCATCGAAATTAATCGCGGAAATTGTTAAATTCCAGCGGCATGTCGGGCACGTCCTTGCGCAGCATGGCCATGGCCGCCTGCAGGTCGTCGCGCTTGGCGCCCGTGACGCGCACGGCTTCGCCCTGGATGCTCGCTTGCACTTTCATCTTGCTGTCCTTGATGACGCGCACGATTTTCTTGGCATCATCCGATTCGATGCCATTCTTGATCTTGATGATCTGCTTGACCTTGTCGCCGCCGATCTTCTTGATGTCGCCTTCGTCGAGGAAGCGCACATCGACCTTGCGTTTGGTCAATTTGTTGGTCAGCACGTCGCGCACCTGGCTGAGCTGGAATTCCGAGTCCGCGAACGCGGTCAACTCGTTTTCCTTGTGTTCGACGCGGGCGTCGCTGCCCTTGAAGTCGAAGCGGGTCGTGATTTCCTTGTTGGATTGCTCGACTGCATTCTTGACTTCGATCATATCGGCTTCGGAGACTACATCAAATGACGGCATGGTCTGTTCCTTTTCTTGTTAAAGCGAGCGCACGCTCGGCGCGCTGGGCCTTGGCGGCTCATTCTGCGCCATGGGACGGCCCTGTTAAAGATGCGACATTTTAACGGACAACGGGCAAGTCGCCCTTGTCCTGAGGTGGTTTTTTGTCGCTTTCGCTCTATAATCGAGCAAAATTTCCCGATCCCATGTCTGCAGAGCTCACCATCGAACACAATTACTCCCTCCAGCGCCTGAATACCTTCGGCATCGCGGCCAATGCGGCCGCCTACGTACGCATCACCTCGCAGGCCGAATTGCACGCCGCACTGCAAGATCCCGCCCTGTCCGCCATGCCGCGCCTGATACTGGGCGGCGGCAGCAACATCGTGCTGACGGGCGACTTTCCCGGCGCCGTGCTGCACATGGCCACGCGCGGCATGCGCCTGGCGCAGGCGGATTTCGAGACGATACTCGTCACTGCCGCAGCCGGCGAAAACTGGCACGATTTCGTGCAGTGGACCCTGGCGCAAGGCGTGGGCGGGCTGGAAAACCTGTCCCTGATTCCCGGCACGGTGGGCGCGGCGCCTATCCAGAATATTGGCGCGTATGGCGTTGAAATCAAGGATTATCTGCACAGCGTGAGCGTCATGCACAGTGGCAGCGGCATCGTCTTCGACATGGACCGCGATGCTTGCCGTTTCGCTTACCGCGACAGCATCTTCAAGCAGGCGGACGGCCGCGAACTGATCGTGCTGGAAGTCACGTTTGCCTTGCCGGCCGAGTGGCAGCCGAACTTGCGCTATGCGGAACTGGCGCAGGCCGTGACCGAACGCAATATTGCCGAGCCGACCCCCCAACAGGTGGCCGACACGGTGATGGCGATCCGCCGGAGAAAATTGCCGGATCCGGCTGTCATAGGCAATGCGGGCAGCTTCTTCAAGAATCCCGTGGTGTCACGAGAGCAATGTCTTGCCTTGTTGGAACGTTTCCCTACCTTGGTACACCATGCGCAGCCCGATGGCACGGAAAAGCTGGCGGCCGGCTGGCTGATCGATCAGTGCGGCTGGAAGGGGAAAAACCTGGGGCCCGCGGGAGTGTATCCCAAGCAGGCGCTGGTTCTGGTGAATAATGGCGGCGCTCGTGGCGCGGACATTACCCGGCTGGCGGCAGCGATACAGGATGATGTAGAGGCGAAATATGGCGTGCGCCTGTCGCCCGAGCCTGTGTTTATCTAAACTAAATAGTCAATCCGCGCTTGAAAAAATGTTCAGGGCAACGCAGCCATGGACGTTTTTTCTGCGTGGATCAGCCGAAGTGGCAGACGTAATCTACGGTTTCGACAGTTTCAATATCAAAATAGCTATTGCCCGGTACCTTGAATTCCTGGCCCGCGCCATAGCTGTCCCATTCTGTCGCGTCGGCCAGGCGTACCTTGCACAGGCCGCCGACGATTTCCATGATTTCCGGCGCGCCCGTGTTGAAGCGCAACGATGACGTGAAAATCACGCCCACGCTTTTCTTCGTGCCATCGGCCAGGATGACGTTGTGCGAGACGCATTTGCCGTCAAAGTAGATATTCGACTTCTTGACGACGCTGACATTGTCCAGTTGTGTGCTCATGCTTCACTTTCCTTGCTGTTAAAAATCAGTCCTGGACGTCAGCGGCGCTCAGCACGCTGTTGCGTCCGCCGCGCTTGGCCGCGTACAGGGCCTGGTCGGCGCGGTTGATCAATTGCTCGACCGTCGAGTCCGGCGAGGGCACGATGGTGGCCACGCCGATCGAGATGGTGACGATGCCCGTGCTTGCCGCTGGATTTTCGATCTGCAAGCCTTCCAGGTGGCGCCGGCACGCTTCGGCGATCAGCAACGCGCCAGCCGCTTCCGTTTCCGGCAGGATCAGGGCGAACTCTTCGCCGCCGTAGCGGGCGGCCAGGTCGGCCGGGCGCTTCAAATGTTCCGTCAGCACGGCGGCGACTTTTTTCAGGCACAGGTCGCCCGCCAGGTGGCCAAAGTGGTCGTTATAGCTTTTGAAATGGTCGATATCGCAAAACAGCAAGCTCAACGGCGTCTTGTCGCGCTGGCCCCGCTGCCATTCGAATTGCAAGGTTTCATCGAAGCGGCGGCGGTTGGCGATGCCCGTCAAGCCATCGAGGGCGGCGAGTTTCTGTAATTCAATATTCGCGTCGGCCAGGTTCTTTTGACTTTCTCGCAGGAAACGAAAAGCCTGGTCGCGCTGCAGGCGGCTGATGTGCGCGTTGGAATGGTAGCGTATGCGCGCCAGCAGCTCCAGGCGGTCCGGCAATTTCACCACATAATCGTTGGCGCCGACGGCAAAGCTGTGCGCCTTCAGTTTCGGGTCATCCTTGGCCGACATCACGATCACCGGCACATGCGCGAGCGCCGCGTTTTCGCGGTACAGCTGGATCAGGGCGAAGCCGTCGATGCCTGGCATTACCAGGTCTTGCAGGATGACGGTCGGTTGCAAACGCAGCGCCGTGTCCAGCGCCTGCGTGGCGTCGGTCACGTAATGAAATTCGATATCCTGCTGGTCGCTGAGCATGCGCCGTACTGCCTCGGCAATGATCAACTGGTCGTCCACCAGCAGCACGCTGACCTTGAATTCGGTCAATGCGGGCTCATGCTGGCTGAAACTGGAGGAGAATTCTGGCATTGCATTCTTTTCAGATGTTAGGGGAGGGCTCCCACCCATTGTTGAGTTTGGCGCCCAGGCGGCTGCGCAGGCTGGCGCCTATTCTATCCAGGGGCAGGATGTGCTGCGCCGCATCGAGTTCGGCCGCCGCGCGCGGCATGCCGTACACGGCACTGCTGGCCTGGTCTTGCGCGATGGTCGTCTTGCCGGCACGGCGCATGGCCAGCAAGCCATCGCCGCCGTCACGCCCCATGCCTGTGAGCAATACACCGATGGCGTCGCCGCGCCAGTGCTGCGCCACGCAGTTGAAGAAGACATCGACGGACGGGCGGTAAACATACTCGCGTGGTGCTGCATCGTAACCCAAACGATAATTTTGATCTAGCAGCAAGTGATCATTGGTCTTGGCGATCAGTACCGTGCCGGACACCAGTTCATCGCCTTCGACGATCACGCGCGCGGGCATGCTGAGCTGGTCATCGAGCCATTTGGCGAAGTGCGAGGCGAAGGTTTCATCGATATGCTGCACCACCACGATGGCGCAACCGGGCGGCGCCGTCCAGCCGGACAGCACCTTGGCCACGGCCGAAGGGCCGCCCGTCGAGGCGCCGATGGCCACCAGCGTGGTAACTTGCCCGTCGCCCCGTTCGCCGCCATTGCCGTTCGCCTGGCGTGGCGGCGGCGTTTCGGCGCTGTGGCGTATCAGCTTGCCGATGGTCTTGATCTTGGCCAGCAGTTCGCTGTCGCCGCCCACTTGCCCCTGCAGCACGGGGGTGGCCGTGACGTCGAGCGCACCCGCGCCCAGCGCGCGGAAGACCTGGTTGACATTGTCTTGCGGACGTCCCGTGACCACCAGGATGGCGCACGGGCTTTGCTCCATGATCAGGCGCGTCGCCTCGACGCCATCCATCTCCGGCATGTTCAGGTCCATCAGGATCAGGTCGGGACGGTTGCCCTCGCACATGCGCACGGCTTCGAGCCCCGTGCGGGCGATCCACAGCACCTGGTGTTCCTGCGTGCTGGCCACCACGCGGCGCAGGGCCTCGGCGGCCATGGCGACATCGTTGGCAATGGCAATTTTCATGAAGTACAACTCATAAGCGGGCATCTCCTATCAGGTCGGCCACCGCGTCGAGCAAGGTCTCGTCGTGGAAGCTGCCTTTGGTCAGGTAATAGTCGGCGCCGGCGGACAGGCCGCGCGCGCGGTCTTCCGGGCGGTCCTTGTACGAGACGATCATCACCGGCAGCTTGTGCAGGTGCAAGTCCTTTTTGATCAGCGAAACCAGCTCGATGCCGTCCATGCGCGGCATGTCGACGTCGGTGATCACCAGGTCGTATTCGCCGCTGCGCACGACGTTCCAGCCGTCGATGCCGTCGATGGCCACGTCGACCTCGAAGCCGCGCGCCAGCAGCAGCTTGCGCTCCATTTCGCGCACCGTCAGCGAATCGTCGACGACGAGGATGCGCTTGGCGCGGCGCTGCTGCGCATGGCCCGCCTGCGCCAGCTGGCGCAGGCCGCCCTCGTGCAGCAGCTTGTCGATCGACAGCAGCAGGTCGGGCACGTCGAGGATCAGCACCGGCTCGCCGTCATCGAGCAGGGCGGCGGCGGAAATGTCGCGCATCTTGCCGAAGATCGGATCGATGGCTTGCACCGCCAGGCTTTGCTCGCCGCGGATGGCGTCGACCACCAGGGCATAGCTTTGCTTGCCGCGCCCGATCACCACCACGGGCAAGTCCTCGGCCTGGTTGGCCGCTTCACCCAGCTCCAGCACCTGCGCCGCCGAGACCAGGCCCAGATGCTCGCCCTTGAGTTCGAAGAACTGCTTGTTTTCCAGGGTATGGATGGCCGCCTGCGGCACGCGCACCACGCTTTCCACCTTGACGATGGGGATGGCGTAGGCTTCGCCCTGGATGTCGATCACCAGCGCGCGCACGATCGATTGCGTCAGCGGCAGGGTGATGAGGGCGCGGAAACCCCGGCCCGGCTCCGATTCCAGGCGCACTGTGCCGTTTTGCTGGCGTATCGTCTCGTGCACGATGTCGAGGCCCACGCCGCGTCCGGACAATTGATTGGCCGTCGCCTTCAGGCTGAAGGCGGGCAGGAACAGGAATTCCAGCAGCTCGCCCGGCGACAGCGCAGCGGCCATGGCGGGGCTGGCCATCTTGCGCTCGATGACTGACTGGCGGATCTTTTCCAGGTCGACGCCGCGCCCGTCGTCGCTGATTTCGATGCTCAGCATGCCGGCGCGGTGGCGCGCTTCCATGCGTATCGTGCCCAGCGCTTCCTTGCCCGCGTCGATGCGCTCGTACGGGCCTTCCATGCCATGGTCGATGGCATTGCGCAGCATGTGGTTCAGCGGGCTTTCGATCTTCGCCAGGATATCGCGGTCGACCAGGGTGTCTTCGCCTTCGATCTCCAGCTGCACTTCCTTGCCCAGGCTGCGCGCCAGGTCGCGCACCATGCGCGGGAAGGCGTGGATGCCGTCGCGGAAAGGGCGCATGCGCAGCGCCAGCACTTCGTCGACCATGCCTTGCGAGACGGCCAGCAAGCGCCGTTCATAGGTTTCGATGTCGGCGATGTGTTCGAGCATGAACTGCTTCAGGGGCTGGGTCTTTTGCAGCGCCAGCAGGGATTTTTCCATCAGGCCCGCGTCGCCCGAACGGGCAATGGCTTCGTGCAGGTGCTCGATGGCGGAAAACAGGCTGCTCTGGTTGCGCTTGAAGCGCTGCAAGGCACCGATGAACGGGTGCATCTGGTGCGCATTGATGCGCGATTCGCTGGCCAGCGACAGCAGTTTGTCGAAATTCTGCGCCTGGGCCTTGGCCGGTGCGGCACCTGTACGCGGCGCGGGCGCGGCAGCTTCTGCCGCTTCCGCTTCCGCGTCCTCTCCCGCCACGGGAGCCTGTGGCGCCGCCGCTGCCGGCGCTGGCACGGGCGCCGAGGGCAGGGCCGGCAATTCGGGCAGGTCGGCGATGCCGGCGATGGCGTTCAGGGTCTGGTCGATCTGCGCCGCATTGGCGGCCAGCCACGCTTCGGCGCCTGCGTCGTCCAGGCGCGACAGCTGCACGATCAGGTCGACGCCCGACAGCAGCACGTCGACCCGCTCCGGCGTGAGTTTCAGGCGGCCGTGCTGGGCGGCGACAAAGCTGTCTTCCATGCCGTGCGCCAGCTGCACCACCACTTGCAGGCCGACGATGGCGGCGGCGCCCTTGATCGAGTGCGCCGCGCGCATCATCGCTTCGACGGCGGCCGCATCGCCCGCATGGCGCTCCATGGCCAGCAAGCCGTCGGTGAGGATCTGGGTCTGGCTGTCCGCCTCCATGCGGAACAGGTCCAGCATGGAAAAGGCACTCAGGTCGCCGTGCTGGTCCTGGCTCATCGTAATAATCTCGCAAGTTGAAAGCCGATCAGCGCCGTGTCGAGGCAGCCGATGCGCATGTCGCCCTCGGTGATGACGCCGGACAGATAGCGCGACAGGCCCTTGTTGATGGTGGCCGCCGGCGCTTGCACGGTGCTCGATGCATAGCGCACGATGCCGTGCAGGTCGGCCACGGGCAGCGCGTAAGCCTGTTCTTCCCAGCGCATCAGCAGCAGGCGCGCAAAGGTGTGGCGGCCGCGCGCCGCTGGCGCGCCCTGTTCGTCGATGCCCAGCAAGTGTGCCAGCGACATGCACGGATACAGCTTGCCGCCGATATTGACGATGCCCGCCAGGCCGCGCCCGCCGCGGTGCGGCAGCACGTGCGGCTTGGCCTGCGGCGCCACGGAGTCGAACACGCGCGTGGGCAGCGCCAGCCATTCGCGGCCGATGCGAAATACCAGCGCCGAGCTGTCGCGCACCTCGCCGCCCGCATCGATCTGGCGGAAGTGGCTGGCCCAGTCGCGCTGGTAGTGTTCATCCACGGGCCGCTGCAGGTTGCGCTGGGCGGCGCCCGCATACACGTCGCAGTTACGGCAATGCACGTTGGCCGGCAGCCTGGGGCAGCTCTGGTCGCCGACCACGCCGATATGGTTCCAGCAGTCGTCGATGGCGTCGGGGGACTCGGTGGCGATGAGGTTGGTCATGCTTGCCCCTTAGTTGGACGCCTGGCGGCGCTGGTAGATGCGCGCTGCGCGCGCCTTCAGGGTGGCGGCGGCCGTGTGGTTGCCATTGCGTTCGGCCAGCAGCGACAGGTGGCACAGCGCCTCGTAATGGTCGGGCTGCAGGTAGATGCAGCGGCGCCAGTAATCGTCGGCCAGGTCCATCTTGCCGGCCAGTTCATTGATGATGCCCAGCATGAAATACGCTTCCGCCGCCTCGGGCACGCGCGCCAGGTGGGCGTGGCATTTTTCGCCCGCTTCGCGCAACTGGCCACGGTCGGCCAGCAGGCGCGCTTCGGCCAGCAAATCGGCTTGCGCGGCCGGCGCCGGCGCCGGCGATGGCACGGACACGGGGCGCGTGCGCGGCGCTGTCGCGGCGGCAGGGGCGGCAGCGGCAGCGCGCCTTGGCGCGGGCGGCACGCTGCGCAGGGGGCGCGCTGCCGGCAGCGGCGCCACCTGCACGGGGCTGGCCGGCGCCGCCGTTTCCTTCTTCAGGGCGAAGGCCTGGCGGAACTGCAGCGGCGCAAAGCCGTTCTGGCAGAACGACGGCACTTCCGCATAGCCGGCCAGCAGCATGCCGTCGTCGGCCAGCAGGGCGGACAGGTTGTGGATGGCCGCACGCGTGGTCGGTTTGTCGAAGTAAATCAAGAGGTTGCGGCAAAAGATGACGTCGTAATGGCGGCTGTAGGTGGCGGTATCGAATTGCAGCAGATTGCCCTGCCTGAAGGTGACTTGCTCGCGCAAGGAGTCGATGATGCGGTAGGCGTCGTCGGCCACGTGCGTGAAATAGCGCTCGCGGAAGGCCACGTCCTGCGCGCGGAAGGCGTTGCGGCCATACACGCCGGCCTGCGCCCGCTCGATGCAGCCGGGGCTCAGGTCATACGCGTCGATGCTGAACGCCTGTTTCGGCACGCCGCCGTCGCGCAGCGCCATGGCCATCGAATACGGTTCCTCGCCGCCCGCGCACGGGATCGACAGGATGCGCGTGGCGCGCCCCCGCGCCCAGCGTTCCTGCACCAGTTCGACGGTGGCGTAGAACGCCTGCGGGTCGCGGAACAGCCACGATTCCGGCACCACCACCAGCTCGATCAATTGCGTCATTTCGGCCGGCGTGAGCGCTTGCAGGTAGGCTTCGCTATCGCTGAAGCCCGTTTGCTCCATGCGCTGGCCGACGGCCCGCTCGGCCACGGCTTTGGAAACGGACAGGCCGGTCGCGCGGCGCAGCAGGGCTTGGGCCGTCATGCCGCGCCCGCGTCTTGAAACAGCAGCGCGCGCACGTCCGGCGGCAGCAGGTGTTCGAGTTCCACCAGCTGCACGATGCCGTCGGCGTCGCTCGCCACCTGGCCCAGGAACGGCGCCGTGGCCACGCCGCTATCCTCGAGCTTGTCCGCCGCGATGTCGGCGATGCCGCGCACTTGCGTGGCCAGCAAGCCCAGCGCATGCGTGGTGCCGCCAGGCGCGCGGTAGTCGACGATGACGATGCGCGTGTCGAATTGCGCGGCGGCGGCCGGCAGCCCGGCCAGGCGCGACAGGTCGATCACGGGCACGGGCGTGCCGTGCAAGTCCATCAGGCCGGCCACGTAGTCTGGCGTGAGCGGCAACTGTTTGAGCTCCAGCAGCGGCAAGACGCGCACGATGCCGGCCAGGGGCAGGCCATAGCGGTCGCGTCCGATGTGAAAGAGCAGCACTTTCATGGGATCAGATGGTGACGGCGAAGGTCGACACGCTCGACTGCAGGTCGCCCGCCGCATATTGCAGCTGGTGCACCGCTTCGCTGGTGGCCTTCAGCGACTCCACCGTCTGTTGCGTGGCGTCGTTGAGCTGCATCATGGTGTCGGAAATTTGCGACGCGCCGATCGCCTGCGACTGCATGCCTTGCAGCACGGCATCGAATTGCGGCGTGAGTTTTTGCACCTGGTCCATCACGGACGACAATTGTTCCGCCACTTGGCGTACCTCGCCCACGCTGCGGCGAATTTCTTCCGAGAATTTATCCATGCCCATCACGCTGGCGGACACGGCCGACTGCATTTCCTTGAGCATTTGCTCGATATCCCAGGTGGAGACGGACGTCTGGTCGGCCAGGCGGCGGATTTCCGTCGCCACGACGGAAAAGCCGCGGCCCGCTTCGCCCGCTTTTTCCGCCTCGATGGCGGCGTTCAGCGACAGGATGTTGGTCTGGTCGGCCACTTTCGTGATGGTGATCAGTACGCTATTGATATTGCTGGCTTTTTCCGACAGGGCCGCCAGCTTGGCGTTGATGGAATCGGTGGCCGAGACCATGTGCTGCATGGTCGAATCCATGCGCTTGAGGTTGTTTTGCGCTTCGGCCGTGGCATTCGTCGTGTAGTCGGCCACGGCGGTGGCGTCTTCCATGGTTTTCAGCAACTGGCTCGTGTTGGCCGAGATTTCCTTGGTGGTGCTGAGAATTTCCACGCTGGTTTGCGCTTGCTCAATACCCGTGGCTTCCTGCTGGCGCGCCGAGGCGGCGATTTCCGTGGCGGACGTCGTCACCTGGATGCCGGCCTTTTGCACATTGTTGAGCAGGCTGCGCAGGTTTTCAAACATCTTCGCCAGGCCGTTGCCCAGCTGGCCGATGGCGTCGTTGCCCGTGATGCCGACCTTGCCCGTCAGGTCGCCCGAGGCCGCCTTCGACACCACTTCCAGCAGGGAATCGACCTTGGCGCGCAAGCTATTCGTGGCGGCCAGTTCATTGGCCTGGTTGTCCTGGATGGTTTGCGCCATGCGGTTGAACTCTTCCGTCACCTTGCCCAGCTCGTCGCGCGAAATGATGGCGGCGCGTGCGCCTTGCTCGCCGCCGGCGATGCGCCCGACGGCATCCGTCAGGCTGTTCAGCGGGCCGAGGATGGCCTTGGCCAGGACGAAGGAAATGCCCAGCGCCAGCACCACGCACAGCACGCCGCCCAGCGCCAAGGTCAGCAGCATGGTTTCCTGCAGGCGACTTGACGTGGCCGTGCGCTCGGCCAGCAAGCGGTTTTCTTCGGCGGCGGCTTCGTCGAGCAGTTTGTTGGCCTGCACGATGCCGGGCGAGCCGGCCGGCGGAAGCAGGCGCGCCACCGTTTCCGTGGCGCCCGGCGCATTGCCCAGCGCGCGGCGTTTCTCGATCAGGGGGGTGATCCACTCCTTGACCCAGGTGCTGCTCAGCTGGTCGATCTTGCGGAAGCGTTCCGATTGCACTTTGTTGTCCACCGTCATGCTGATGGCTTTTTGCGTGTGCTGGCTCAGCACCCCTGTTTCATCGGTTTCCGGCGTCAGCGAAGCTTCGTTGCCGGTCAGGATGAAACCGCGCGCTTCCACCTGGATTTGCAGGATGGAATTGTGAATCTTGTCGATCTCGACCAGCACTTCCATCGTGTGCCGGTCCCATGCATTGGCTTCCGACAGCCGCGAAAAGCTGTTGTAGGCCACGCCCAGCAAGATCAGGATGATGGCCACGATGGAGCCGAAGCCCAGGTACAGTTTATTCTTGATACTCAGGTCTTTGAACATGGGAGGGCTCCGGAAGCAGGAAGGTCAGCACAATTGCACTGTAGCATTTTGCCATGAGGACAGCAAAATGGGGGCGATCTGGGTACGCGCGGGGCGGTAAATCGCTGCCGAGTGCGTTTCAAACGTAAAAAAGCCGCCCGGAGGCGGCTTTTGGCGGGTGCGGGAGGTAGTGCCTCCCAGTAACTAATTACTTCTGGCCGCGCTTTTCGCGGGCGATGGCGGCGATGCGCATGCGCAAGGCGTTCAGCTTGATGAAGCCGCCGGCGTCGGCCTGGTTGTAGGCGCCGCCGTCTTCGTCGAAGGTGGCGATGTTCATGTCGAACAGCGAATCGGTCTTCGAATCGCGCGACACGACGATGACATTGCCCTTGTACAGCTTGATGCGCACCCAGCCGTTCACGGTTTCCTGCGTGTGGTCGATCAGGGTTTGCAGGGCAACGCGCTCGGGCGCCCACCAGTAGCCGTTGTAGATCATCGACGCGTAACGCGGCATCAGGTCATCTTTCAGATGGGCAACTTCGCGGTCCAGGGTGATCGATTCGATGGCGCGGTGGGCTTTCAGCATGATAGTGCCGCCCGGGGTTTCATAGCAGCCGCGCGACTTCATGCCGACGTAGCGGTTTTCCACCAGGTCCAGGCGTCCCACGCCATGCTTGCCGCCAACTTTGTTCAGTTCGGCCAGCACGGTGGCAGGCGACATGCGCACGCCGTTGATGGCGACGATATCGCCTTTTTCGTATTCGATGTCCAGGTATTCCGCTTCGTCCGGCGCTTTTTCAGGGCTGACGGTCCAGCGCCACATGGTTTCTTCCGCTTCGGCGCTCGGGTTTTCCAGGTGGCGGCCTTCAAAGCTGATGTGCAGCAAGTTGGCATCCATCGAGTACGGCGCGCCGCCGTTCTTGTGCTTCATGTCGATTTCGATGCCGGCGTCTTCCGCGTACTTCAGCAGTTTTTCGCGCGACAGCAGATCCCACTCGCGCCATGGGGCGATGATTTTCACGCCTGGCTTCAGCGCGTAGGCGCCCAGCTCGAAACGCACCTGGTCGTTGCCCTTGCCGGTCGCGCCGTGCGAGATGGCGTCGGCGCCGGTGGCGTTGGCGATTTCGATCAGGCGCTTGGCGATCAGCGGACGGGCGATCGAGGTGCCCAGCAGGTATTCGCCTTCATACACGGTGTTGGCGCGGAACATCGGGAAGACGAAATCGCGCACGAATTCTTCGCGGACATCTTCGATATGGATGTTTTCCGGCTTGATGCCGAACTTGATGGCCTTGGCGCGCGCCGGTTCCAGTTCTTCGCCCTGGCCCAGGTCGGCCGTGAAGGTGACGATTTCGCACTGGTAGTTATCTTGCAGCCATTTCAGGATGACGGAGGTGTCGAGTCCGCCGGAATAGGCCAGGACTACTTTTTTAATGTCGCTCATATTGCTTCCAGTTGTCGTTGTCGATGTATGTATTGCGATGCTGCCAGGAGTTATGCAGTGCCTGGCGAATTAGTTGATTTTACCGAGTAACAGGTATTCGATCAGCGCTTTTTGCACGTGCAAGCGGTTTTCCGCCTCGTCCCACACCACCGATTGCGGGCCGTCGATCACTTCGGCAGCCACTTCCTCGCCGCGGTGGGCGGGCAGGCAGTGCATGAACAGGGCGTCGGGCGCGGCGCGTGCCATCTTCGCGCCATCGACGATCCAGCCGTCGAAGGCGGCGATGCGGGCCGCGTTTTCCGCTTCGTAACCCATGCTGGTCCACACGTCCGTGTTGACCAGGTGCGCGCCTTCGCAGGCGTCCGATGGATTGGCGAAGAAGGTGTAGCGCTCGGTCTTGACTTGCGCCAGGTCAATGTCGTAACCCTTCGGCGTCGACACGTTTACATGGAAGCCGAACACTTCGGCCGCTTGCAGCCACGAGTACAGCATGTTGTTGGCGTCGCCGATCCAGGCGACCACCTTGCCGGCGATCGAGCCGCGGTGTTCGATGTAGGTGAAGATGTCGGCAAAGACCTGGCACGGGTGGTGTTCATTGGTCAGGCCATTGATCACCGGCACGCGCGAATTGGCGGCGAAGCGCTCGATGATTTCCTGGCCGAATGTGCGCACCATGATGATGTCGCACATGCGCGACATGACCTGGCCCGCGTCTTCCACCGGCTCGCCGCGGCCCAGCTGGGAATCGCGCGTGTTCAGGTAGATGGCGGCGCCGCCCAGCTGGTGCATGCCGGCTTCGAACGACAGGCGCGTGCGGGTCGAGTTCTTTTCAAAGACCATCACCAGGGTGCGGTCGATCAGTGGATGGTAGATTTCGTAGTTCTTGAACTTGCGCTTGATCAGATGGGCGCGTTCGATCACATATTCGTACTCTTCCAACGTGAAATCGGAGAACTGGAGGTAGTGCTTGATCGGTTTTTTTGTCGACATAATGACCACTTGAAGATGCGCAGGCCGCCGGCGGCGTGCCTTTCCCGCCGGGTTGCATCAGCGTACAACATCTCGTCTGATGACTGCCTCGCCCGGCGCGCTGCTGTGTTGATCGGTGCCAGCGCGACGCCTGTCGCGCGGTACGATGCGGTTTGCCAAGTTGAAAATAATGCAATGGCAAGTACTTCAGCCGTTCAATTATAAGGGTTTTGCTTTTAGATTGGAAAGACTGCCCGGGCGCGTACTTGTATAGGCAAGCCTGCGCCCGGGCAACGGGGTGGTGGATTAATAGATGCTGGCGGGCGCGGCGCCGTCCAGCTGGGGCGCCACCAGCGGCAAGTCCAGCGTGAAGCGCGTGCCGGCGGGGCTGCTGGCCACCTGGATGGTGCCGCCCAGCAGGGCCGTGACGATGTTGTAGCTGATAGACAAACCCAGGCCGCTGCCGCCCTGGCCCAGCTTGGTAGTAAAGAAGGGGTCGAAGATGCGCGACAAATGCTGCTCCGCGATGCCGCCGCCATTGTCTTCGAAGACAATCCGCACGCGCGCCGCGTCCGCCGTGGCGGACAGGCGCATGCAGCCCGTGCCGACGCCGCCATCGTTGGGCGCGGGGGCGAAGGCGTGCAGCAGGGCATTGTTGATCAGATTGGTGACCACCTGGCCGAACGGGCCGGGATAGCTGTCCATGGCGATGCCGAAGGCTATCTCCATTTCGATGCGGTGGCCTGAGCTGCGGATGCGGTTCATGACGGTGGCGATGATTTCATTGCTCACTTGTTGCAAGTCAAAGCGGCGCCGCTGCTCGGTGGTGCGGTCGACGGCCACCTGCTTGAAGCTGTTGACCAGGTCGGCCGCGCTGCGCAGGCCGCGCATCACCAGCGCCGACGCCTTGCCCGCATCGTCGATGAAGGCGGCCAGGTCGGAGCGGCGCAGGCCGGGACCGTTCATCAGCCGTTCCACGTCTTCCGTCTTTTGCTGCATGGTGCTGGCGATTAATAAACTGTTGCCGATCGGGGTATTCAGTTCATGCGCCACGCCGGCCATCAGCGAACCGAGGGCGGCCAGTTTTTCCTGCGATACCAGTTGCGCTTGGGCATCTTGCAATTGCCGGTAGGCGCTGGCGTTGTCGAGCGCGATGGCGCCATACGCGCACAGGGTGCGGAAGATCAGCCGCTCGCGTTCGCCGTATGCGTTGGCGTGGCAGGCTTGCACCGTCATCACGCCGAGCACGCGCTCGCCCACCATCAGCGGCACGTACAGCACGCTCTGGTTATGCAGGGTGCCGGGCACCGTGTAGGCGTGGCGGCGCGGCGGCACCTGGTCGATATACACTTCGCGCCGGCCCAGCAGGCAGCGCACGGAGTAGGCGCGGGGATTGCTCAGTGGAATGGCGTTGTCGGACAGGGGCCGGCCCGCTTCCATGCCATGTGCGCGGCGCAGCGCCGTGCCTGCGGCGTCGAGCATGTAGACGGCGAAGGTGTTGACTGGCAGCAAGGCATGCACGTGGCGGTCGAGCACCTGGAACACGGCGCTGGCGTCGAGGTGGGTGGTGATTTCCTGGCCGATGGCCGACAGCCGTTCCAGGGTGTCGCTGGTCTGTTGCAGCACTTCGGCGCGGCGCGCTTCGGAAGCGGCCAGTTCGCGGTGGTGATAGCCTTCCGAGCGCGCATGTTCCGTCTGGTGGTAGACCTGCATGGCGGTGGCGCGGTTGCTCGCTTGCTGGGTGTGGCTTTTTTCGCGCGCCATGCCCGCATCGAGGGCGATATCGTAGGCGCGCGCATAGTCGCCCGCATGCGCGTATTCGCGCGCCAGCGCATCGAGCAGCTCGCCGGGCGGCGAATAGCCTTCGATGGAAGCTGCCACCTGTAGCGCCTGGTGCAGGAAATGCAGGGCGGGATTGCGTTCCAGCATGTCTGCGGGCGGCGGCAACTCATGGCGCGCATGCAACATCGACAAGACGCGCAGCGCCGCCACCTGGTGCATGGCGTCGCCCTGCGCGGTGGCCAGCTGGCAAGCCCGCTCGGCCGCCTGCAGCGCTTCGTCCGGGCGGTCCAGATAGGACAGCGCGTGGGCGCTGCCGCGCTGCGCCATGCTGCGGAAATCGGCCTGGCCCAGCGCTTCGGCGCGTTGCGCCAGCCGGCTGAAGGCGTCGAGCGCCGTGTCGTAGTCGCCCTTGTCCAGGCTCAGTTCGCCCAGGTGGAACAGGGCGTTGGCATAGGTGCGTGCGCCAGCCACGGGCGCCAGGATGAGCAGCGCCTGGCGCAGCAAGTCTTCGGCCGCGGCTAGGCGGCCCAGCTTGCGCATGGTTTCGGCCGTATGCGTCTGGCAGGCTCCGATGCTGCGCGGCCAGCCGGTGGGGCGCGCCAGGTCCAGCGCGCACTGCATCCACTCCAGGGCCGATTCGTTGTCGTTGAGGCTGGCGAAACAGTCGCCGATATTGATGGCGGCCGTGATGGCGCCGCGCAGCTGGCCGCTTTCCAGCGCCGCCTCGTAGCTTTGCATGTAGTGGCCGGCGGCCGCGCCCAGGTCGCGTGAGGTGTGCGCCAGCAAGCCGCGGAAGTCATGCACCCAGGCGGCCAGCGGCGCGGGCAGCTTGCCGCTGGCGCTGTCGGCCTGGAAATGGTTGCCCCAGCGCGCCTGTGCGGCTGGCGCATCGCGCAGCACGGCCCAGCGCGCCGCGGCCGCGTCGGCCAGGCTGGCGCGCATCGCATCGCCGGCGCCGCGCGCTTGTTCGGCCGCGGCCAGCAGTTCCGCATCGCAGCGGGCATGGTCGCCACGGTCGACGGCAATCGAGGACAGCAGCCAGTGGGCGTCGGCGCAGGCGGCGCCGTCGCCATGCGCGCACAGGATGGCGTGCGCCGTCATGGCCAGGCTTTCGGCCGCATCGAGCGTGCCTTGCAGCCAAGCCACTTCCGCCTGCACCAGTTGCAAACGTGCCTGCGCGAGCGCCAGGGCGGGGGGCGGCAGCTGGGCCTGGGGCAGCAAGGCTGCCGCTTCGGCCGCATGGTGCAGCGCCTGTGCGCAGTTGCGCTGGCGCAAATGCCATGCCAGCAGCATCAGCAATGGCAGGCGCTCCAGGGCGCGCAATGGCCGCAGTGTATCTTCCCACTGTGCAATGTCATGTTCGAGTGCGAACATTTCCATCCGAAATCTCCCGCAAGGCGATGGTGTTGGCCAGCGGCCAGTGACACCTTATTGGATCGCATTGTAAGCTGCATCGGATGCAGTTGTTTGGTCGACTCGACAGTATTTTTTTACGCGCGCCCTTTCAGGCTGCACAAAGCAGGCGGGGCGTGCACCAGCCCCTGCCGGCTGATGCACGTGGACAGCCTGGCACGGCTTGCGGGCCGTTTGCCGTGCTGTACCGTGCCGCGTGTGCTAGCGGCCGGCGAAGTGCACGGTGCTGGCCATTTCGCCAGCCTTGGCGACGGAGCCCGGAATATTGTTCAGTCCGGTAATGGCGATGACGTCGCCATCGTTGCGAAATTCCATGCGGGTGCCGCTGGCCGTTTCAAAGACGCCCGGCGCGCGGCCGAACAGCTCCACTTCGGGCTGCCCCTTGATTTGCGTGAAATAGCGGTTGACTTGCTGGCGCAGCAGCAAGGTATCGCCCGTGTCGAGCTTGTAGCTGTTGCCGTATTGGCTGAATTCCTGCGGGGCCAGTTTATACACCTTGCCGGAGACCTGAACCTTGTCCTGTTCGCCGATTTCCAGCGCGCTGGCGCTGAGGCAAGACAGGCCGAGGACGAGTGCGGCGCTACCGAGGGCGAGGGTACGCGAGAACGATGCTTTCATGATTTTACCTTGTGATCGAGATGCTGGTTGGAGTTAGACCAATGTTGTCTCCAGCAGGTTCGCTGGCGGGGACAATGCCAAGGTAGCAAGCGGGCCGGCGCCATGCCAGCGCAAAGCGATGAAATGCAGGAATCCGGCGCTGAAATGCGAAATCAGGCGACGGATGGTTTTGGAATGAATGGGAGAAAGCGGGCTCTGCAGCAGAATTTAATTCTGTTTAATTCGTGGCGGTAAACTTTTTATCGGTTTGGCGCCCGCCTCGACGACGGGCGCCAGGCGCGTTCAATACAGCGTTTGCGCCGATTCGTGCAGCAGCTGGCCGTACAGGGTATGGCGCATCTTGGCGATCTTGCCTTCAGACAAGGCTTGCAGGATGGCGCATTGCGGCTCGATCAGGTGGCGGCAGTTATAGAACTTGCAGCCGCCCAGGTAGGGCTGGAATTCGCGGAAGGCCCGCTCCAGCATGCCCTCGGACAAGTGGTACAGGCCGAATTCCTGGAAGCCGGGCGAATCGATGATGGAACTGTTTGCGCCCAGTTCGTCGAGCTTGTACAGGCGCGTAAAGGTCGTCGTGTGCTTGCCCGTGTCGAGCGCGGCCGAGATTTCGCGCACGGCGATGTCGGCGTCCGGCACCAGCAGGTTGATCAATGACGACTTGCCCATGCCCGACTGGCCGATGAGGATCGACGACTGCCCCGCCAGCAGGGGAGCCAGGGTGGCCACCGCGTGCTCCGGTTCGGCGCGCGCCGACACTTCATCGACGGGATAGCCCATCGAGGAATACGGCAGCAGGCGTTCGCGGGCGCGCTCCAGCGAAGCGGTCACGTCCGTCTTGTTGAGGATGATGCGCGCCTCGATGCCGGCCGCGTCGGCCGCCACCAGCGAGCGCGAGATCAGGTCGTCGGCAAAGCCCGGTTCCGTCGCCACGACGATGAACAGCTGCGTCAGGTTGGCCGCCAGCAACTTCGATTTGTACTGGTCCGAGCGGTACAGCAGGGTCTTGCGTTCCTCGATGCGGTCGATGACGGCCTGGTCGTTGGAGGTGCGCGTCAGGTGCACGATGTCGCCCACGGCCACATTGGTTTTCTTGCCGCGCGTTACGCATTGCAGCTTGGCGCCGTCCACGTCGGCCAGGTAGTGGCGGCCGTGGGCGGCGATGATGACGCCCGTCAACTTGCTTTCGCTCATGGGGCCACCTGGCTGCTCTGGTAGATGAGGTCGGCCTTGGCGGCGCAGATGAAGTCGTTTTCGGACAGGCCGCCGGCGCCATGGTTGACCGAGTGCGTGTCGTAGCGCACGGCGCAGGTTTTGTAAGTAATGATGAGCTCCGGATGGTGGTCTTGCGTATGGGTCATATAGGCCAGGGCGTTCACGAACGCCAGGGTCTGGTAGTAATTCTTGAAGCCGAAGTCGCGGCACAGCTTGCCATTTTGCAAGTTCCATTGCGGCAGCAGGGCGTGCAGGGTGGCAATGTCCGTGTCGCCCAGCGCCTGCTGGCGCGGCGTGCAGGACAGTTGGGCCAGGTCTTGCGAAGTCGATGGCGTATTCATGTCGTAGCCCCTTTCAGGTGGCGGATGCGCACGCTGGCCGGCGGGTGGCTATCGTAGAAGGCCGAGTGCAGCGGGTCGGGCGTCAGGGTTGACGCATTGTCTTCATACATTTTGACGAGCGCCGAGACCAGGTCGTCCGCCTGCGTGTGCGTGGCGGCAAAGGCGTCGGCTTCGAATTCATGCTTGCGCGAGCTGAGCGAGGTCAACGGTCCCAGCAGGAAAGTAAAGACGGGCAAGGCCAGCATGAACAGCAGCAGCGCCAGCGCATCCGTCGGCTGGCCCGTCAGGGCCAGGGCGACAGGGTCGACGCCCAGGCCCGCGTAAAACCATGGCTGCGTCTTCAGGAAGCCCAGCAGCGCCAAAAAGCCCAGCGAAATGACGAACATCATGGCGATGCGCTTGACGATGTGCTTGAGCTTGAAATGGCCCAGTTCATGCGCCAGCACGGCTTCGATTTCCTGCGGCGCCAGGCGCGACAGCAGGGTGTCGAAGAAAACGATGCGCTTGTTGGCGCCAAAGCCCGAGAAATACGCATTGCCATGGGCGCTGCGCTTCGAGCCATCCATGACGAACAAGCCTTTCGAGGCGAAGCCGACGCGCTGCATCAAGCCTTCGATGCGGCTTTTCAGCGCTTCGTCGGCCAGCGGCGTGAATTTGTTGAACAGGGGGGCGATGACGGTCGGAAACAGCACCATCATCAGCAACTGGAAGCCGCTCCAGACGAACCACGCGTACAGCCACCACAGGCCGCCCGACTTGGCCATCAGGGTCAGCACGACCCAGATCAGCGGCAGGCCGATGACGGCGCCCAGGCCCACGCCCTTGAGCATGTCCGTGAAGAACAGCTTGCGCGCCATGGTGTTGAAGCCGAAACGTTGTTCCAGCACAAACTGGCGGTAATAATCGAAGGGCAGGTCGATCAGGCCGGAAATGGCGGCAAAGGCGGCGATCAGGCCGATCTGGTACAGCATGGGCGAGCCAGAGCCCATCCATTCATTCAGGTGCAGCGCCAGCCATTGCAGGCCGCCCAGCAAGGTAAAACCGATCAGCACGGCATAGTTGACCAGCAGGGTCAGCAAGCCGAACTTGGTCTTCGCCACCGTGTAGTCGGCCGCCTTCTGGTGCGCGGCCAGCGGGATCTTTTCCGCAAATTCCGGCGGAACAAAGGCGCGGTGGGCCAGCACGTGGCGAATCTGCCGCGAAGCGAGCCAGAAGCGCACGGCCAGGGTCAAAACGAGGACGGATACAAACAAAATCGAAAACGCGAGTGAATACATTCTGTGCCTGTGAGAAAATGGCTAATTATTTAGTTTGATTAGGCCAAGAGAGAATTATGTCACAAGCGACCGACTTAACTGCATCCACCCCCGCACCGATTGTTCCGGCACGTCCCAATGAGATGAATCTGGTCTGGGTCGACATGGAAATGACGGGCCTGGAGCCCGATACCGACCGCATCATCGAGGTGGCGGTGGTGGTGACGGACATGCACTTGAACCTGCTGGCCGAAGGCCCCGTGTTTGTGATTCATCAATCGGATGAAACCCTGAACAAGATGGATGCCTGGAACAAGGGCACGCACGGCCGCTCGGGCCTGATCGACAAGGTCAAGGCGTCGACTGTGACGGAAGCGCAGGCGGAAGCGGAATTGATCGCGTTCCTGAAAAAATACGTGCCAGCTGGCAAGTCGCCCATGTGCGGCAACACCATCGGCCAGGACCGCCGCTTCATGGTGCGCGGCATGCCGAAGCTGGAAGCGTTCTTCCACTATCGCAATGTTGATGTATCGACATTGAAAGAGCTGTGCAAGCGCTGGAAGCCGGAAATCGCCACCGGTTTCAAGAAGCACCAGAAGCACACGGCACTGGCCGATATCCTCGAGTCGATCGAAGAGCTGAAGTACTACCGCGAACACTTCATCAAGCTGTAATGTGATGACGCTTCGCAAAACCTACTGCGCGTCGGTATAGGCGGCCTGTGATGCTCACCGTACTTGAGTACGGTTGCGCTTCTCAGCCACCTCTCCCTTCCGCTCGCTACGGTTTTGCGAGGCGTCGCGAAGGATCTGTTACATCGTATCCAAGTCAAAGGCGGACCAAACGCCATTCTCGTCTTGCCATTCCAGCGCAAACGGTCCCGTTTGCCGCAAGCCCGTGATCCACACTGTCTCGCCAGGTTCGCGGAAATATGCCGCGCACTGGCCGAACGGCTGCTCCAGCCGGCACAGCACCAATCCTTCGCCCGCCACGGCGCACCATTGCTCATTGATGTCGATCAAGGCCACGGCCGGGTCGCCATAGAACTCGCCCAGGCTGGCTTGCCGGCCATCGGCCGCCGTCACCTTGGCGTGTTCATATTCATGCTGGACAATAAATCGGGCGCTGCGCGCCAGTTCCGTGCTCGTCATGCTGTCTCCACTGTGGGCCAGACGGTTTCCTGGTCGGCGCGCGCCTCGGCGATCAGCCATTCGCAGAACGCGTGCACGAGGGGCCGCGTTTCCGCCTGGGGCGAGCGCAGCAGGTAATAGCAGTGGGGGCCGCGCACGGCGTGCTCGAACACGCGCACCAGGCGGCCCGAGCGCAAATCGTCGCCGATCAGGGGGCTGGCGGCGATGGCCACGCCCTGGCCGCTGGCGGCCGCGTCCAGGCATAGATACGTGTGCGAAAAGCGCGCGCCGCTGTTGCCGCTATTGCCGCTGTAATGCACGCCGCAGCTGTGCAGCCAGCGCGTCCAGTCGATTTCGCCGGGCAGGTGCACTTCCGGTTCGTCGTGCAGCAGTGGGTAGCGCAACAGGTCGGCGGGCTGGCGCAAGCTGGCCGCGTTGGCGCGGAAATCGGGGCTGCAGACGGCGGAAAACCATTCTTCCATCAATAAATCCACTTTCAGGCCCGGATAGCGGCCCGGACCCAGGCGGATGGCCACGTCCACGCCATCGCGCGCCAGGTCGACCGGGTGCATCGAGGCCAGCACGCGCAGTTCGATCTGCGGATAGCGGTCGCGCAGGCGGCCCAGGCGCGGCATCAGCCAGCGCGAGACGAGCGAACTGGTGGCCGTCACCGTCACCACCTTGTCGTCGCCCTGGCGCCGCGCCTGCTCGGAGACGTCGGCCAGCTGGTTGAGGATCGGCCCCAGCGAAGCCGCATAGCGCTGCCCGGCGCTGGTGAGCACCACGCCGCGCGGCATGCGCTGGAACAGCACGATGGCCAGCCACGCTTCCAGCTGTTTTACGTGGTGGCCGATGGCGCCGGCCGAGACGTGCAATTCTTCGCCCGCGCGCTGGAAGCCTTCATGGCGGGCAGCCGCCTCGAAGGCGTGCAGGGCGGCGAGCGGGGGCAAGGGACGTGACATGGCACTCTTCAAGTGAATTGAGCCTCAGTAATATTCGGCCTATCCGTGAAGAATATTGGTTTGTTTCATTTTGCGCAAGCGAATATGATGCCGTCTATGCGTGAAGTGACCCGCAATAGGATTCACGCATGTATTTCACGCACGCATCACCTTCCAGCCTTGCTTGGCATTAATATTTACAACGCCTGGGAAAACCGTCGCGAGCGGCAGTGATTTGTGGCTGAGAAGCGCAACCGTACTTCAGTACGGTGAGCATCGCAGGCCGCAAAGCGCGACGCGCAGCAGGTTTGCCCTGGCGTACTCAAAGAGGTTTAGTCATGTCTGATCGCCGCGCTGTTGCGCTGGTGTTGCTATCGGCCGCCGGTTTCGGCAGTTCCGCAGTGTTTGCCAAGGCGGCGTATGCGTCCGGGGTCAACCCGTCGACCATGCTGGCCTTGCGTTTCGTCATCGCCGCCATGCTGTTGCTGCCGCTCGTGTGGCTGGGCGGCTGGCGCTTGCCGCGCGGCCGCCTGCTGGCCGGTTACATGCTGATGGGCTTGATGTACACGGCCCAGTCGCAAGGCTATTTCAATGCGCTCATGTATGCCAGCAGCGGCTTGTGCGGCATGTTGCTGTATGTGTATCCCGTGCTGGTGACGATCCTGGCGCTGGCGCTGGGCTGGGAAAAGCTGGACCGCCGCATGCTGGTGCTGATGGCGCTGGCGATTGCCGGCATGGCCATCACCCTGGGCGGCAAGCTGCAGGGCCAGCCCATCGGCATCGCCCTGGCCTTGATGGCCGCCGGCGTGTACGCCGTGTACATTCTGTTTGGCAACAGCCTGTCGAAAAGCCGCGAGAATATTCACCCATTGGCCGCTTGCGTGGTGATCCTGGGCACGGCAGGTCTGTCGAACAGCTCGATTGCCTTGTGGCAAGGCGTGTCCTTGCCGGGCACGGCGACGGGCTGGCTGGCCGTCAGCGCCATCGCTCTGTTCTCGACGGCCATCGCGATTGCCGCCTTCTTTGCCGGCGTGGCGCAAATCGGCGCGGCCAAGGCATCCATTATTTCCACGTTTGAACCCGTCATCACGATGGCGTTCGGCGTGACCCTGCTGAAGGAATCCGTCAGCGGCACGCAATTGCTGGGCGGCGCCATGGTCCTGGCCGCCGTGGTATTGCTGGCGCAGCGCCCGACGGCGAAACCGGCATCCATGCCGGCGGTACAGGCCAGCGCCTGAGTTCAACGCTGATATTTTCTCAACACTGATCAGTTGTATCGATCGGTCTCCTTTGCGCTGCGACGGGTTTCCTGTCGCGGCGCTTTTTTTTTTGCGCGTAATTTTTTCACATAAATAAGCCTTGATTGCGAATGATTCTCATTTATAATTAACTTCAAGATTCCCCCACCACCAGCCAGCCCATGCCAGCCAGTGTTCGCCTTGAAAGGAGACACCGTGACGAGCATGCCCCCTATTTGCAACACCGAGCTGGTCGCCAGCGAATTTGCCCGCCTGCGCCGCGAGAAGAAAGCCCGCCACCGCGACATCGCCGAGGAACTGGCCATTTCCGAAGGCGAGTTGATCGCCGCGCATGCCGGCTTGTCGCCGGCCGATGGCGCCTTGCTGGTCGCCGAGCGCCTGCAGGCCGACTGGCCCGCCATCATCGCCGCGCTGGAACCGCTGGGCGAAGTCATGGCGCTGACGCGCAACGCTTCGTGCGTGCATGAAAAGACGGGTGTCTATCGAAAAGCCAGTCACAACAACCACGTGGGCCTGGTGCTCGGTGGCGACATCGACTTGCGCGTGTTTTATCGCCAGTGGGCGCATGGCTTTGCCGTGCGCGAAGTGAGCGAAAAAGGGGGCGCGAAGGAAGTGCAGCGCAGCCTGCAATTTTTCGATGCTGCCGGCCATGCCGTGCACAAGATTTTCATGAAGCCGCAAAGCGACCTGGCCGCCTATGACGCGTTGGTCGCGCATTTTGCCGACGCGGACCAGGCGGCCGGCATCGCCGTGACGGCGCCGGCTGCGCCGCCGGCCGAACTGCCCGACGCGCAGATCGACGTGGCCGGCTTGCGCGCCGCCTGGGCCGATTTGCGCGACACGCATGAATTTTTCACCCTGCTGAAAAAATATTCGGTCTCGCGCCTGCAAGGCCTGCGCCTGGCCGAGGCGCGCTTCGTGCAGCAGCTCGACAAATCCTGCGTGCTCGATCTGCTCAACAGCGCCGCCCTCGAAAAAGTCGCCATCATGGCCTTCGTCGGCAATGCGGGCATGATCCAGATCCATTCGGGGCCCGTGCACAAGATCGCCGTGATGGGGCCGTGGATCAATGTCCTCGATGCGCGCTTCAACCTGCATTTGCGCGAAGACCATATCGCCAGCGCTTGGGTGGTCAAAAAGCCTACCGTCGACGGGCTGGTGACGTCGGTGGAACTGTTCGACGCCAAGGGCGACACCATCGTCATGTTCTTCGGCGAACGCAAGCCGGGCGTGCATGAACTGTGCGAATGGCGCAACGTCGTCGAGCGCGTGCTGCAGGAGGGTGAACTATGCGCCGCATGATCGCCGCCAGCGTGGCGCGCCGCATCGCGCTGAAAAAAATGGGGGCGGGAGCGTTGGCCCTGGCCGCGCCGATGCAGGTGCTGGCCGCCGTGGCCGACGCGGGCAAGCCGCTTGTCAAGGCGCGGCGCATCGTCAGCGTGGGCGGCGCCCTGACGGAAATCGTCTACGCGCTCGAGGCGCAGGGCGAACTGGTGGGCGTCGATACCACCTCGCTGTATCCGGCCGTGGCGCAGCAGCTGCCGCAGGTCGGTTATGCGCGCACCTTGTCGGCCGAGGGCGTGCTGTCGCTGGCGCCCACGCAGCTGATCGCCACCGAGGAGGCGGGGCCGCAAACGGTGCTGCGCCAAGTGCGCGACGCGGGCGTGCCGGTGGCGGTACTGAACGCGAATAACAGATTCGAAGGCTTGCTCGAACGGGTAAAACAGGTGGGCCAGATCACGGGACGCGCCGACCCCGCCGCGCGCCTGGCGCAAGCCTTGCAACAGCAGTGGGACGGCGCCCTGGGCAAGGTGCGCCAGCGCAGCCAATCACCGGCACAATCAGCGGTGCGCGTGCTGTTCATCCTCGCCCATGCGCCGAACCAGGTGATGGTGGGCGGGCGCGAGACGGGCGCCGACGCCATGCTGGCGTATGTGGGCGCCGTCAACGTGATGGGCGGGCAGGGCGGATTTGCCGGCTACAAGCCGCTCACGCCGGAAGCCGTGATTGCCGCGCGGCCCGACCTGGTGCTCGTCACGGACCAGGGCTTGAAGGCCTCGGGCGGCGTGGACGGCATCTTGAAACTGCCAGGGCTGGCGCAGACGCCGGCCGGGCGCAAGCACCGCATCGTCTCGCTGGAAGCCATGCTGCTGCTGGGCTTTGGCCCGCGCATGCCGCAGGCGCTGGCCGAACTCGATGCAGCGTTTGCCAAAGCCATGGCCGCATGAACGTGGCCTCCCTGGTGTCCGTCACGCCCTGGCGCTGGCCGCGCTGGGGCGCTGGCGGGCTGCTGGCTGCCGCCCTGGCGTGCGGCTTGCTCATCGCCGTGCAGGCGGGCGCCGTGCCGGTGGCGCTGGCCGACTGGCTCACGCCCTTGCAGGCTGGCGACGAGGCGCTGTCCGGCGGCGCGTATGTGCTGTGGCATATCCGCCTGCCGCGTGCCCTGTTTGCCATCCTGATCGGCGCCGCGCTGGCGCTGGCCGGCGGCTTGACGCAAGGGCTGTTCCGCAATCCGCTGGCCGATCCTGGCCTGCTGGGCGTGAGCAGCGGCGCCGCCTGCGCGGGCGCGGCCACCATCGTCTTTGCCGCCAGCCTGCACGTGGCGCCCGAGCTGCGCGTATGGCTGCTGCCGGCCGCCGCGTTCGCCGGCGCCATGCTCATTTGCGTGCTGCTCGACCGGGTCTCCCTCTGGGCCACGCCCGGCTCCATCGTCGGCCTGCTGCTGACGGGCGTGGCGCTGAACGCCATCACGGTGGCCGTCATGGGCCTGTGCATCTACCTGGCCAGCGACGACCAGTTGCGCACCCTGACTTTCTGGACATTGGGATCGCTGTCGGCCGGCAGCTGGCGCCAGGTGGCGGCCTTGCTGGTGGTGCTGGCCGGCGCGCTGTGGGCCACGCGCTTCCTGATGCGCTCATTGAACGCGCTGGCGCTGGGCGAGGCGCAGGCCCTGCACGTGGGCATCGACGTGGGCCGGCTGCGCACGCAGGTGATCGTGCTGGTGGCCGTGCTGACGGGCTTTGCCGTCGCCTGGTGCGGCGGGATCGGCTTCATCGGCCTGATCGCGCCGCACCTGGTGCGCACCTGGCTGGGCGCCGACCAGCGCAAGGTATTGCCGCTGGCGATGCTGATGGGCGGCTTGCTGCTGCTGTTGGCCGATACCCTGGCGCGCACGGTGGCCATTCCGGCGGAAGTCCCCGTCGGCATTTTCACGGCCTTGCTGGGCGGGCCATTTTTCCTGATGCTGTTGCGGCGCTTCCGCCACGGCACCGCCTGAAAGGATGCCCATGACGCCCCTGCTGGAACTCTCCTTCGCCACCACGCAACTGGGCCAGCAGTATTTCGGCCCCTTCAATCTGCAGGTAGCGTCGGGTGAGCGCATCGCCATCCTCGGCCCCAGCGGCGCGGGCAAGTCGACCCTGCTCAAACTGATGGCGCGCGAACTGCATCCGCAGGCGGGCCAGGTGGCGTTCGCGGGCCGGCCGCTGGCGCAGTGGCCGCTGGCCGAACTGGCCCGGCGCCGCGCCGTCCTGCCGCAAGGCTCGAACGTGGCGTTCGGACTGCAGTGCGAACTGGTGATCGGCCTGGGGCGGGTGGCGCGCCTGGTCGACCCGCAATTGGGGCAGATCGTGCAGGACGCGGCTACCCTGGCGCACGCCGCGCATTTGCTGGGCCGCCGCCTGGACACCCTGTCCGGCGGCGAACAGGCGCGGGTACAGCTGGCGCGCATCTTCGCGCAGATGTGGGATGTACACGATGGCTTGATACTCGTCGACGAACCGCTGGCGGCGCTCGATCCCGGCCTGCAGTTCGATTTGCTCGACAGCCTGCAGCAGTTTTGCGCCGCGCGCGGCCACGCCGTCGTCGCCATCCTGCACGACATCAATCACGCCTTGCTGGGCTTCGAGCGCCTGCTGCTGGTGCGTTCGGGGCAGCTGGTGGCCGATATCGCCAGCGATGCCGGCGCCGTGCCCGCCCTGGCGGCGCTGTACGGCATCGCCCTGACGACGGCGACCAGCAGCGATGGCGACGTGTGCGTCATCCCTGCCAGAAGCGCCGTGCGCAGGGCCGCCTGAGCGACTTACTCACTTACTCACTCACCACACGTCCGCCGTGCGCGGCCGCGCCATCTGGCCGCTGCCCAGCAGCCACACCATCAGCGCGTCGGCCTGTTCGCGCGTGGCCGCCACCTCCTGCAGGATGCCGAATGCCTTCATGGCGCCGGCCGCCATCGCCTGCAGGCGCGCGCGCTGTTGCGCGTCCGCCTCGACCGACACCAGGCCCCGGCACAGGGCGGCCAGCGCTGCCTTGTTGTGCTTGAGCCACAGGCCGCGCCGCTTGCGGTCGATGTGCGCTTCATCGCCGCGTTCCTCTTCGAACAGCATGACGAACGGTACGCCATGGCGCAGCAGGGCGTCCATGTCGTTTTCCCACAGCGGGGCATAGCCGGTGACGGCCGTTTCAGGGCGAAAGCGCACGACGGGAAAGTCGCTGACGTCGTGGATGGAAAAATGTGCGGGATTCGGTTTCATGGCGTGCTTCCTTGCGAGGTGGTTGAAAATGCCTGCCAGCCGCCGCCCAGCGCCTTGTAGACCTGGACCAGCGACAGCGAAGCGGTGGCGCGGCTGTCGACCAGCGCCGCTTCGTTGTTCAACAGCGTGTTTTGCACATGCAGCACGTTGATCAGGTCCGTGCCGCCCTGGCGGTACTGCAGTTCCGCGCTGCCCAGCGCCCGGCGTCCCTGTTTGACGGCTTCATCGAGGCTGGCCTGGCGGCGGGCGTTGGCCTGGTAGCCAGAGAGCGCGTCTTCCACCTCGTGCCAGGCGGCCAGCACTGTCTGGCGGTAGGCGATGGCCGCTTCCTGCTGCTGCGCTTCGCGTAATTGCAGGTTGCCGCGCAGGCGGCCGCCATCGAACAGGGGCACGCTGAAACCGGGGCCGAAGGCGAAGCGCTTGGCGTCCCAGCCGATGTCGGACAGCTGCATCGCCTGCAGGCCGATGCTGCCCGACAAGGTGATGCGCGGATAAAAGTCGCCTTGCGCCACGCCGATGGCGGCCGTGGCCGCGTGCAGCTGCGCCTCGACGCGGCGGATGTCGGGACGCCGCTCGGCCAGGCTGCTCGGCACGCCCAGCTGCACTTGCAGGGCCACGCCCGGAATGTCCTTGCCCGCCGCCAGTTCCGCCTGCAAGGCTTGCGGCGGCAGCGCCAGCAAGAGGGCGAGGGCATTGCCCAGGCGCGCTTCGCGCTGCTGCAGCGGCGGCAGGCGCGCTTCGATGGTGGCCACGTGGGCTGCCGCCTCGGCCTCGTCGAGTTGCGTCGCCGCGCCTTCGCGCAGGCGGATGCGCGTCAGGTCCAGGGTATGGCGGGCGATATCGAGCAGTTGCTGCGTGATGGCCAAGGTCTGCTGCGCGCCGCGCAACTCGATGTAGTCGCGCGCCGTCTCGGCCAGCACGGCCAGCAGCACGCCGCGCTGCGTTTCCACGGCCATGTCGACGCGTGCGTCGGCCGCTTCCACTTCGCGCCGCACGCGGCCCCACAAGTCCAGCTCCCAGGCCGCATCGAGATTGCCTTGCCACAGGCTGTAGGCGGACTGGCCGTTGTGGCGCGACGGGTCGCTCAAGCCTTGTTCGCTGCTGCGCGCGCGGCCATAGCTGCCATTCGCGCCCAGGGACGGGCCTTGCGCGGCGCCGGCCACGCCGCGCGCGGCGCGGCTCTGTTCCAGGCGGCTGCCTGCCGCCAGCACGTCGAGGTTGGCGCCGGCGGCGCGCTGCAGCAGGGAAGACAGGGTGGCGTCGCCAAAGCTGTCCCACCAGCGCTGTTCGATGGCGCCATCCAGGCTGGCGGCGAAACGGGCATCTTCCGCCTGGCGCCATTGTTGTCCCAGATCATGGTGCGGACGCTGGAAGTCGCTGCCGACGCTGCCGCAGCCGGTCAGGCCCAGGGCCGTGAAGAGTATCAGTGCTTTCATCGCGCGCTCACCTGTTGCAGCTGTTGACGGCGCATGGCCGTATCGATGCGCACTTCGGCCGACATGCCCACGCGCAGGCGGGCGTCGCCATCCTGGCCGGGATCGAGCGCGATCCTGACGGGGATGCGCTGCACCACCTTGGTGAAGTTGCCGGTGGCGTTTTCCGGCGCGATGGCGGCGAACGTCACGCCCGTGGCGGGCGCGATGCTGTGCACCGTGCCGCGCAGGAGCATGCCCGGATAGGCATCGACGGCGATGCTGGCGCGCTGGCCCTGGCGCACGTGGGTCAGCTGGGTTTCCTGCAGGTTGGCGACGACGAAGCTGCGGTTCAATGGCACCACGGCCATCAGGCTGGCGCCAGGAGCCACCAGGGCGCCGACACGCACGGCGCGGCGTCCGACGATGCCGTCGATGGGGGCGAGCAGCTGCGTATGCGACAGATCAAGTTCGGCCCGTTGCAGGCTGGCGCGGGCGCGCAGCAGGGCCGCTTCGGCCGCGCCTTGCTGCGCCTGCAGAATGTCCGTCTGCTTGCGGGTGGAGACGAGGGCGGCGCGGTTCTGGGCCAGGCGCGCGCGGCTCACGTCGAAGCGCGATTGCGCCTGCTGCGCGTTTTGCACGCTGCCCGCGCCCTGGCCGGCCAGGTGCTGCGAGCGGGCCAGCTCCTGCTGCGCCAGTTTGTCTTCCGCCTGGTTGGCGTCGACCAGGGTCGTGGCTTGCTCGATCACCGATTGCTGGCGTTGCAGGGTGGCGCGGGCATAGTCCAGCTGCGCTTCGGCGCCGGCGACTTCGGCGCGGGCCGAGGCGGCGGCGGCCTGGTAGTCGCGGTCGTCGATGCGCGCTAGCAGCTGACCCGCCTTGACAGTCTGGTTGTCTTCCACCAGCACTTCCCGCACGATGCCGCCCACCTTGGGGGAGAGCACGGTGTAGTCGGCGCTGACGAAGGCGTCGTCGGTGGCTTGTTCGTCGCCACGGGCGAACAGCAGTTGCCAGGCGCAAAAGGCGAGGGCGCAGGCCAGCAAGGCCAGGCCGAGAAGAAATGCGCGCGAGCGCAGTATGGGTTTTTGCATGGTGAAGCTCTTTCGTAACAATGGAAATCAGGCTGCGCGCGGCGGATAGACGCGCGTCGGCAGGATGGGAATGATCAGGATCATGGCCAGCGCGATGGCGGCGACAATGAGGTACAGGTCGGACGAGGTCAGGGTGACGACTTGCGCATGCATGCGCTGCGCAATTCCCGCCATGTCTACGCCGGCAGGCAGGTTGCCCAGGCGTTCGCTGAGCACCGTCGAATGAAAATGGTTGCGGCGCGTGATCAGCGCATCGAGCACGCCGGTGGCGACGACGGCCGACATGCCCTTGATGGTGTTGAACCAGGCGGAGGCGAAAGGACCATCCTGCGGCGCCAGGCCCGTGGTGGCCAGCAGCAGCAAGGGAATCACGGCCATCGGTTGCGCAAAGATCTGCACCGCCTGCAGCAGGTAGAAATGCGTGCGGATCCAGTCCGGCGACATGCGCGCGCCGAGCACGCAGGACAGGGCCAGCAGGGCCAGGCCGATGGCCAGCACCCAGCGGCAGTCGACGGCGCGGATATTGCACAGGGCGGCCACCAGCGGCAAGGCGATCAACTGCGGCAGCGCCACCATCAGCATCACGGGCGCCGTTTGCAGCGGACGGTAGGCGTGCACCTGCGCCAGGTAGGACGAGGGAATCAGGATCACGGCCAGCAGCACGAACAGCACGCCGCCCAGGGTCAGCAGGGCGTGGCTGAGGTTGCGCCGCGACAGCAGCTGCAGCTTGAAAAACGGCAGCGGATGCGACCATTCGTTGATGAAGAACAAGACGAGCAGCAGCAGGCCGCCGCCCAGCAGCACGCAGATCAGCGGCGAGGCGAACCACGCGAGGCGCTCGCCCTGCAGCAATCCCACCACCAGCATGCTGATGGCGGGCAAGCCAAGCAGCAGGCCGCGCCAGTCGAACTGGCGCAAGCGCTCCAGGCGCAGCGGGTCTTGCGGCAAGCCCCAGGACACCATCAGCAGGGCGACGATGCTGCCCGGGACGATTTGCCAGAACGCCCATTGCCAGCCCAGGTATTCCGTCCAGAAGGCGGCCAGCGGCGTGCCCAGGCTGGGACCGAAGGTGGCGCTCAGCGCGTAGCCGCCCAGGCCATACAGCTTGATGTTCGGCGGCAGGAAGCGCAGCGCCACCGTCATCAGCATGGGCGGCAGGGCGCCGCCGGCCGCGCCCTGCACCACGCGCAGGAACATCAGCACGGACAGGTTCGGCGCGAACGGGCAGAGCACGCCGGCGGCCATGCAGACGAGGATGGCGGCGGCCGTCAGGCGCCGCAGCGAGAAGGTGACGGAGCACCACGGCGCGAACGCCATGGCCGACACCGAGGCGGCCGCATACAGGGCGACGAGCCAGCTGGCGTCGTCGCGCGCGATGCCCATGGCGCCGCGGATGTCGGCCAGCGCGACCTTGGTGATGTTTTCATTCAGGCCGGACACCAGCACGGCCAGCAGCACGCCGGCCAAGCCCGTGGCCAGGCGCAGGCCAAAAACGGGGGGCGCGGGCGGTGCAGGGGGAGGCGGCGCCGTCGGGACGGCGCCGGGTAGCAGTACAGCGGACACAGGGAACTCCGTGGATGAGAATCAGTCCACGCAGTATAGGTAGCCGTTAATCTTGTGAAAATTGATAATTAATGAAGTCTGAATTGCGTCTGACGCAATGATTCAGGTGCCCGGCGGCGCACTGCCGCACAGCTCCTTGATCATGCGGCGCAGCCAGCGGTGCGCATGGTCGTGGTCGAGGCGCGGGTGCCAGGCCTGGAAGACGTCCACGCTGTCGACGGGGATGGGCAGCTGGAAGGTGCGCAGCCTCAAGCCCAGGCGCTCGACGATGGCCAGCAGGGGCGTGGGCATCAGCGGCAGCAGCAGGCGCGAATCGGCCACGGCAAAGATGGCCGACTGGAAGTTGGGGCTGATCAGCGAGACCCGGCGCGTGTAGCCCCGCTCCGCCAGGATGGTGTCGAAGGGACCGCGCGCCAGGCCGCGCCGCGAGACGCTGATATGTTCGTACTCGGTAAAGCTGTCCAGGTTGACGGGGCCGTCGAAGATCGGGTGGTCGCTGCGGGCGATGCCGACAAAGCCGGTGGTAAACAGCTGCTGCAGCTTGATGTCGGGTGCAAAGGCGCGCCGCGCGCTGATGTACAGGTCGACGCGGCCCGCGTGCAAGGCGTCGTTTTCCGTGGCGCCATCGCCTTCGGGCACGAAGCGCAGCACCGTGTGCGGCGCATGGCTGGCCAGCAGGTCGCGCAGCTTGCCGCCGTAGGCGCCGACAAACACGTCGTTGGCGCACAGGCTGAAGGTGCGTTCCAGGGTGCGCAAGTCCACTTCGCGGCCGGACGTGAAGATGGCGTGCGCCTGCTCCACCACGCCGCGCACCTGTTCGCGTAATTCCAGCGCGCGCGGGGTGGGCGCCAGGCCGCGCCCGGAGCGCACGAAGACGGGGTCGCCGATGGCGTCGCGGATGCGCGCCAGGGTGCGGCTCATGGCCGGTGCGCTCAAATTCATGCGCCGCGCGGCAGCCACGGCGCTGCCTTCTTCGAGCAGGATATCGAGGGCGACGAGCAGGTTCAGGTCGGGGAGTTTCATGCGGCGATTATAGCCCGGGGGCCAATGCCAGCGCTGCGCCGGCAGGACGCCGGCGCATCAGGGGATGCTGTTGCGGATTACTCGGCTGCCGGCTCGGCGCCGCAGCATTTCTTGAACTTCTTGCCGCTGCCGCAAGGGCAGTCGTCGTTGCGGCCCACTTTCGGCTCTTCGCGCTTCATGGTTTGCACGGGAGCCTTGCGGCGCGGTACCCAGAAACGGTGGATGGCCGGCAGGTTCGCTTCCAGTTCCTGCGCCAGCTTGTGCGCCTTGACCGGGTCTTCCACCAGTTTCAGCTCTTCTTCCTTGATTTCGTCGGCGCCCAGCAGGTAGATAGGCTGCATCAGTTCGGCCACTTCGGAATCCCAGATCTCGTTCCACGAGCCAGGACGCAGTTCCATGCCGTCCCAGAAGCCCCAGCACCAGGCTTCGGCGTCGATCAGGGTCTGGCCTTCGTAGTCGTGTTCGACGAACAGGGCTTCGAACTCCTTCGGCGCCACTTCAAACGTCACCAGCACTTCGTTCATGAAGCGCATGATCAGGTTGACGATGCGCTCTTCTTCCTTGCTGTTCTTGAATTTTGGCGCATCTTCGGCATCTTCGCCCCACACGCGCGGCAACCATTCGGCCGGCATGATCGGTTCCGGGCCGATGGCGACGGCCGTCAGATAGCCGTGCAGCATATCCATGGTCATCGCGTCTTCGGAGCAGCGCTCCGACAACAGGAATTGGTCTAATTCGTCGAATTCTTTTTCTGATAATGGCTGTTCGAGTTGCATGGCTTGCTCTTTGTATTGAATATAAGCCGCCAGTATACGCCTTGCGGCGCTTCATCACCGAAGTCTTTGCACCGGCGTCCCGCGCGCGCCTTACAATGTCGCTTATGCACAATGAAAACCAGCCGCACGAGGACGACCGGCCCGTCCATCCTTTTTCCGCCCTGAGCCCCGATTGCGTGCTCGACGCCCTCGATAGCGTGGGGCTGCGCGGTGATGGCCGTCTGCTGGCCCTGAACAGCTATGAAAACCGCGTCTACCAGGTCGGCATCGAAGACAGCGCGCCCCTGGTGGCCAAGTTTTACCGTCCCGCGCGCTGGAGCGATACGGCCATCCTGGAGGAGCACGCGTTCGTGTCCGAGCTGGTCGAGCGCGAAATCCAGGTGGTGCCGGCGCTGGAAATCAACGGCAGCACCCTGCACCAGTACCAGGGTTTCCGCTTTGCCGTCTTCCCCCGCCACGGCGGCCGCGCGCCCGAGCTGGGCGACCCGGCGACCCTGGAATGGATAGGGCGCTTCATCGGCCGCATCCACGCAGTCGGCGCGCTGTCCACCTATAAGGAGCGTCCGGCGCTCGACCACCAGACGTTCGGCGTCGAGCCGCGCGAATTCTTGCTGGAAGGTAATTTCTTGCCGCCCGAATTACTGGCCGCGTATTCCAGCGTGGCGCAGCAGGCGCTCGACGGCGTCAAGCGCTGCTATGACCGCGCGGGCGACGTGGCCGTGCTGCGCACGCATGGCGATTGCCATGGCGGCAACGTGCTGTGGACGGATGCGGGCCCCCATTTCGTCGATTTCGACGATAGCCGCATGGGCCCGGCCATCCAGGACCTGTGGATGATGCTGTCGGGCGAGCGGGGCGACATGGTGCGCCAGATGAGCGACATCCTGGCCGGTTACGAGGATTTTTGCGATTTCGACCCGCGCCAGCTGTACCTGGTCGAAGCGCTGCGCACCCTGCGCCTGATCCATTATTCGGCCTGGCTGGCGCGCCGCTGGGACGATCCCGCCTTTCCCGTCGCCTTCCCGTGGTTTAACACGCAGCGCTACTGGCAGGACCGCATCCTCGAGTTGCGCGAACAGGTGGCCTTGATGGATGAGGCGCCATTGTGGCCTGTTTAAGCACGCGATAAAACGCCCATGGCGGCGTTGCATTGCCTAGGCGTACTATTCGTACTGCCTTCGGCAATGCGCCTTGCCCTGAGCATTTTCTCGGACGCTTAAATCCCTGGCAAATCCTGAAAAGAGCGGTAAAACAGGCTCTTCTTGCTGCGCTGATTTGTGCATGCCTGTTCGATAATGGTGGTAATAAATTCCCATAAGCAACGGAATTCACCCGAATAAGCGAGAAATCATGCAAGCACAGCAAAATCAGCGCCAGGCCGCCTCCCTCACCGTCGCGTATTCCGCCGACGACGAGTTCGACCAGGACAGCATGGTCTCGCTGCATGATTTCAAGGACCTGGAGCGCAAGACCGAGGCGCCCGTGCCTGCTGCGCCAGTCGCCGCTGAGCTCCCTGCGCCCCAGCCGCCAGCCGAACCGGCAGCGGAAACCGACGCCAAGGCGCCTGCCGCCGAACGCCAGAGAATGGAATTGAAAGCCATCCACGAGGCGATTGCCCGCGTGGAAGCGGAAGCGAAGGCCACCTGCGCCGCCGAAAGCCGCGCGCTGGCCGAGGCGCGCGTGCGCTCGCTGGCCGAGGACCGCGCCGCCATCGACGCCGCCGCCGCCGCTGCCGCACAGCAAAATGCACAGGCGGCCGAAGAGGCGATTGCCGCCAACCGCGAACGTCTCGATACCATGCGCGCCGCCGCGCAAGCCAGCGTGGCCCGCCTGGAAGCCGTCAAGCAGGAAACGGCCGAATTGCGCGCCCGCGTGGAATCCGACAATGAAATCCGCCTGGCCGCCGAACAGCGTGCGCGCGCCGAACAGGAAAGCCGCTTGCGCGCCAGCGAGCAAGTGGCCGTGCAGTCGGAACTGGCTGAACAGGCCGCCCGCGCCGCTGAAGAATTGCAAGTGCAGACGGAGCAGGCGCGCCTGCAAGCCGTCGAGCGCGTCGCCGCCGTGCAGGCGGCCAAGGAAGAAATGGTGGGCATCGCCTCGGCCGACGCCAGAGTCGCCGTGCTGGCCCGCGAGCGCGAGCGCCATGCGCACGGCGCGCGCCAGACGGCGCAGATGCTGGCCGAAGCGGAAAGCGAAGCGCTGGACTTGACGGTGCAGCGCGAGCGCGCCGACCAGATCGCGCTGGAATCGGCCTTCAACCGCGCCGCCGCCGAAGTGCGTGCCCTGGAAGAAGCGCGCGCGCTGGCGCACCTGGAGCAGGAACGCGAAGCCATCGCGCTGGCGCAGGCGGAATCGGAACGCCATGCGGCGCAATCCCTGCGTTTGCGCCTGCAGACGGAAAAGGAATTGCGCGACGCGGCCATCCACCGCGAGCGCCTGGAAATGGTCGCCGTGGCCAGCGCGCAGGCGCGCCGCGATGCCGACGTGCGCATCCTGGCCGCCACCGAGGCGCGCATCGAGGTGGACCGCCAGCTGCGCGCCGTGGCGCTGGCCCGCGTGACCGCCGAACAGGATGCGGAAATCGCCGGCCACGCCAAGCTGGAGGCGGAAACGGCCGCACTGGAACAGACCAAGGCACGCGAAGCGGCCGAGCAGGCAGCTGCCGTCGCGGCGGCCCGCGAACTGGAAGAACAGCAGCGCGCCGCCAGCCTGGCGCATGAGCGGGCCGAACTGGCGCGCCAGGCGGCGGAACTGGCGGCCAGCCAGAACGACGCCGAGCAGGCCGAGGTCGATGCTGGAAAAGCAACTTTAGCCGCGCAGGAACAGGCAGCGCAACTGGCGCAGGAAAAAGCCTTGCAGGCCGAGCAGCTGCTGCAGGCGGAACAGGAACGCCTGGCCGCCGAACAAGCCGCCATCGCCGCCTTGAAAGAAAAACTGGAAGCGGAAGCGCTGGCGTGCAACGCGGCGCAGGAACGCATCGCCGCCGAAGGCGCGCAGGCGGAACTGCTGCGCGGCCAGCATGCGGCCGAACAGTCCTTGCAGGAAGCGGCGCAGAAGGAAGCCGACGCCATCCGCATCCTGATGGACCAGGCGCTGGTCGAAGGCGAGCAGAAAGCCGCCGCCGCGCAAGCCGTGCAGGCGCAGGCGCGCCTGGCCGTGGAACTGGGGCAGGTGCACAGCGAGCGCGCCCGCGTGGAAGAGGACAAGGCGCAAGCCGCCGAAGCGCTGCTGGCGTCCGAGCGCGATTTCGTCGCGGCCGAACGCGAGTCGCTGGCGCTGATCGCGCAAAAACTGGTGCAGCAGCGCCAGACCAGCAGCGCCGAAGAGCGCGCCTCGCAAGCGATTGCCGGCCGCCTGGAAGCGGAAAAGCAGGCGACGGCGGCAGCCGACGCGCGCGCCGCGATGGAGCAGCAGGCGCTCGACGCCATGCGCCAGCGCGAGCAGCTGGAACTGGCCGCGCAGCAGGCCGCCAGCGAGAAGCTTGCTGCACAGCAAGCCTTGCTGGCCAGCGCCCAGGCCCACGCCGCCCTGCAGCGCAAGGCAGCCGAGACGACGCGCGCGATGGCCGAGGCCAAGCAGCAATTGCTGGAGATGGAAACGGCGCGCGCGCAGCAGCAGGAGCGCGAACTGGCCGCCCTGCGCGCCAGCCTGGAGCAGCCGCAAAGCGCGTTTTCCAGCTCCTTGAGCGCCGCCCGCGCGAAAGCCGAACAAGTGAGCTCGGCCAGCTTGACGCGCGAAGTGATCGAGCGCCTGACGCAGCCGAATGACGCGGGAGCCGTCTGGCGCTCGCGCTAGGCAGGATACCGAAGCAAACCTACTGCGCGGCGCGCTTTGCGGCTGGCGATGCTCGCCGTACTGGAAGTACGGTTGCGCTTCTCAGCCACAAATCACTGCCGCTCGCTACGGTTTTGTTCGATATCGTTACTTTAGTGGAAGAGAAGATTTTTTACATTTTTCCATCAGAATTTTCTCCCCACCCCCACCAGTAGCACATCCGCATCGCGGTGATAATCCGTCACCACCCGGTTCCACGCCACTTGCGCCACCCAGCGGCGGTTGGCGTGGTAGCGGGCCACGGCCGACAGCAAGCCTGTCAGGCGCGTGCCGTGGCCCTGGGTGTCGCGCCCGTCCCACGCCACGTAGGGGCCGCCGCCCATGCCGAATTCCACCTTTTCATTGAGCGAGCGGATCAGCCACAGCTGGGCGGCCATGCCGCGCCGGTGCGCCAGGTCGGCGTTGCCTTCATCGAGGGCGGTGACGGTCCAGTCCACATATTTTCCCGCCGCGCGCCGGTATTCCAGCGTAAATGGGCGCGAGGACTCGGAGCGCAGGCTGTTGACGATGGTGTGGCCCGTCGCCAAGGTCAAGGTGTCGTCGTACGCCCAGTTCTGCAAGTGCAGCTTGGCGCCCGGCACGCCGTCATAGCGGTAGCCGGCGCCGAGCAGCAGGTGCGTGGTGTTGTCCTTGCCGTCGGGCTTGATGCGGTTGAGCTGCGCTTGCGCATACCAGCGGTTGTCGAATTGCCAGCGTGCCTGCAGGCTGACGATGGAGCCCCAGCCGTGGTCATTGTCGAAGTTGTGCAGGCCGTCGTCGGTCCTGGCCGTGTCGAAGAAGAAGTAGCGGCCCACGCCGGCCCCCAGCATCAGGCCTTGCTCCACTTTTTTCGTGCGCAGCCAGGCCTGGCCCGCCATGCCGTCGCGGTGATGGTCTTGCGGATGGCCCTCGTTGATGTAGGACAGGCTGACGGCATTGTAGTTGCCCACCGGCTGCGTGTAGCTGACGGCGGCCACAAAGGTGCGTTCACTGGTCGAGCTGACTTTCAGGGCGCCGGCCATGCCGGACAGGTCCTGTGCCCGGGCGGACAGGGGGTGCGAGGCGGCCAGCAGCGCCAGGACGATGAATGGTATGCGCATGACGTTTCCAGTGACGGGTGAATACACGCTGACGATCGGCTGGCGGAGCGACATGCGATGGCACAAGAATCTTGCACATTGACTACATTTGTAAACTGTTCAGCCAGAAATTGTCACAAGTGTACAAGAAAGTGGAATGTGTGAGGCGCCGGCCTGGTAAGGCTGGCCGGCGCGGGACTGCTGGACTTGCGGTCGTATTGCTGTCTTATTACTGGCTCAATACGACTTTATCGGCAAAATATTCCGTCTCGCCGAAGCATTGCGTGGGCACGCCCTTGTGCTGGCTGTAGGTGACGAGGATGCGCTTGCCGGCCGCGGCCGTCAATTGCTTCGCCACTTCTTCATCGCGCACGCTGAACTGGAATTTTTCCGGGATGGTGCCCGGCAGCGCCGTCAGCAGCAATTCACCTTCCCATGTCTTGCAGATCCAGCCCCGCTTGGAGAACTTTTGCAGGTAGCCCGCCCGTTCGCCTTCCGAGTACGAGAAGCTGAGGGCCATCCACGTGTAGGCTGCCAGCAGCAGGAAGCCGGCCACGAGGAAGATGGCGAAGGCGAAGGTGACTTTTTTGGTCGTTGGGGTCATGTTGGGAGGTGAATTGTTTAATTGGAGAAAGAATTAATCTTTCCGTCCGGCTTTCCAGTTGAGACCAAAGTTGTAGCGCTCGTCCATCGCCTGGTGCGCCGTGATTTTACCTTGGCCGCCGAAGTATTCCACCAATTTTGTCACCTGCAGGTTGCCGCCGTGGTTTTCCAGCATGGCGATGGCGCACATGGCGTGCTGGCTGTCGCTGTCGAGGCGCACTTCCACGGTCGGCTGGCCGGGAATCTCGATCGTCACGACGCCATCCGTGGCGGCCCAGTTCGGCACGCCTTCGTAGATGAACGCGTACACGAGCACGCGCTTGATCTGGTCGAAATGGGTGCCGTTGATGAAGATGTTTTCGCCGCTGCTGACGCTGCCCGTGCGGTCGTCGCCTTCCAGGTGGATGTACGGCGGACGGTCATATGCGCCCCAGCTGTTGCCCAGCGCCTGCACGGCGCTCTTGGCGCCGCTGCTCATTTCGAACAGGCAGCCGATGTCGAGGTCGATGCCGCCCGTACGGCCGGCCGGCTTGTTGAACAGCTTGCCGAGGAAGCCCGTGTCCAGTTTCGAGGCGGGCGCCTGGCCTTGCGACGCGTTCTGGTTCCAGTTCAGGTTGACACGGATGCGGCCATAGCCGCCGCTGTCGCGCTTGTCGAGCGAAATCTTGTCGCCGCGCTTTTCCAGGCGGATCTTCGACAGCGAGATTTTATTCGCCGCCGGCGGGGTTGCTGGCGCTGGCACGGGAACCGGCGCCGGGGACGATTGCGCCGCCTCGCTGCCGCCGAAGTGCTTCAGCAGCGCCGCCAGGCCGCCCGCGAAACCCTGGCCCACGGCGCCGAAGCGCCAGCTGCCGTCGCGGCGATACAGTTCGCCGATGATGACGGCTTTTTCGTCCTGGAAGTCATTGCCCGTGAAGGCAAACGTGGCTGCCTGGCCCAGCGCCATGCTGGAATTTCCCAGCGCGCGCATGCTGCCCTGTTCCGTCGCCGCCGTGAAGACCAGCTTGTCGATGGAGGCGGGCAGGCGGGAAAGGTCGATCTGGAAGGTGGAGCGGGGGCCGTTCAGCTCCACCGTGATGGCGTTGTCCGGCGCGTTTTTCTGGTTGAAGAACACCATGTAGCGGTCGTCCGACAGCTTGCCGGCCGCATCGACGCCGAAGCAGCTGACGTCCACTTCCATCGAACCCGATACGATATCGAGCGTGACGGCAAACGGGCCATTCAAGCCCAGGTCAGCCAGTTTGCCTTTTTGTCCGCGTGTGAAATTGGTCATGGTCGTGCAATCCCTTCGTCGCTTGAGAGTTGAGTCAATGAGGTAGTCGGTGCGTGCGCCGGCGCCGTGTCGGCCGCGTGGCGGATGCCGAACAGGCGCGCCTGCTCGATGATGCGCTGCGCCCAGCTGCTGTGCGTGGCCACTTCGCACATCGATTCCTGCATGCGGAACACGGCCGGGCTGTCCGGGTCGATGATGCGCAGCGCCAGTTCGATGTCCGACTGCGCCACCTGGTAGTGGCGTTCGATTTGCGGCACCTGGTCCGGGTGGATGGCCGTCTTGGCGATCATGCCGTGGGCCATGTCCTGCGCCACTTCCGCGTCCAGCCAGCTGCCTTGCGACAGGTGTTCGAAGACGGGCGCCGTCAGCTGGAAGCCGTGCGGCTTGAAGATGGTCACCAGGCGGCCGATGACCTGTCCCAGCGGCGTTGAATAGATGGTGCCGCTGGTAGGGCGGCGCAAGCCCAGCAGGGCCAGCAGATCGTTGCCGCCGATGCGCAGGGCCAGGATGCGGCGGCGCACTTCCGGCGCGGACAGGAGGAGGCGGAACTGCTTCATTTCCTCGTCGTCGAACACTTCTGCCGTTTCCAAGGTCGGCATCAGCAAATGGTGCGTGTGGCGCACCAGCTCGAAATACGCGGCGAAGTTGTGGCGCGTGGACTTGGGCAGCACGAAGCCGCTCAATTTGTCGGCGCCGGGCATGGACAGCACGCGCGCCAGCACTTCGAGATTACGCACGCGCACGAAGCGCAAGGTATCCGATTCGGCGCCCATGTTTTGCAGCGCCAGCGACAAATTGAACAGTGCGTAACTGAGGTCGCGTTCCGCGATGGCGTCTTCGGTGCAAAGTATGACCGAACGCAAATGGCTGAATTTGTCGCCATTGGCGATCGCCAGCAAGTCCTTGTGCGTGGTCGGCACATACATGGAGGCGCCCAGCGCCGCCTTGTGCTCGCTTTGCGGGTGTAGGGAGTTGTTATCCATCGACTGCGCTCCTGATAAGGGCGACCGCCTGGTAAGGCAGCGCCGGTTCTACTGTGACGGGTATGGCTTTTTCCTGCGCCAGAAGCAGCAAATGTGCCACGTCCGGCGCATTCGTGTCGCGCACGATCAGGCGCTCGGGCACGCGGCGCAGCAGCACGCGGGTCGCTTCGCCGATGCCTGGCTTGATCAGGTTGATGTCGCTGATGCCGTATTCCTGCTGCGCCGCGGCCATGTAGGCTTGCGAGCGGGCCGCCATGGCTGGCGCATCGCTCGCTTCGGCCAGCGGGATGCCGCTGCTGGCGGCAATCGCCATGGCGTCGGCCACGAGGCCGTCGGCGAAAGCGCGCGACTGGTCGTGCTGTTCGAACTGCGCGTAATACACGCAGCCGTGGAAGTCGTCCGGGCCGATGGCTTCATTCAACACGGAGCGGCTGACCAGGCCCGAGACGGTGGCATTCAAAATGCTTGACGGGATCAGGTAGTCGCTGGCCGAGGCGGCGCAGGCGGCCGTGCCGGCCAGGTCGGACAGCACGAACAGGCCGCCGTCGATCGCCGTGCCATTGGCGGCGTTGAAGTCGTTGACGGTCTGGCGCAGTTCGCGCGAAATCACGCCCTTGCCCGTCCAGCCATCGACGAAGACGAGGGAGGCGTCACCATGGCCCTGCGCCAGGATGTGCTGCAAGGCTTTCGCGTCGATGCCGCGGTCGCGGATGATGGAGACGGAATAATGCTGGCACTCGCGCTGGAACACCTGGCGCAGCAAATGGCCCAGGATGACGCCCACTGGCGTGCCGGCGCGCGCCAGCGACACCAGCGTGATGGGACCCGTGCGGCGCGCCGCGATCAGGGCCGCCAGGCGCAGGCAGTCGCGCGCCATCTGCAGGCGGTTGGCCGCGAACGCGCTCTGGAACAGGGCCAGGTAGGCGGGCGAGGGCAGGGATTCCGGCGACAGCATTTCGCTGTAGTGGCGCTGGCCCGACTGGATCAGCCGCTCTTTTTCGGCCAGGTCGAGGATGGGTTCGAGCGCCATCGGCGTGAGCAAAAACTCCACGTCTTCCTGCCGGTAGCTGCCGCTGAAATGCTGCTTGTTCATAGCGCCGCCACCGTAAGTGCCGCCAGCTGGGTGCCGTTGGGGATGATGGCGTAGTCGCAGGCGGCCATGAAGCGGGCGTCCGAACGGCTGTCGCCCATGCCGAAGCTGACGATGGGGCCGTGTTCGGCTTCCAGTTCCGCGCGCAGGTAAGCCACGGCGCGCGCCTTGTTCAGGGTCTTCGGCAGCACGGCCAGGTTGTTGCCGTTGCGGTGGATGAAGTAGTCGCTGCCTTCCGTGGCGATCCACTGCTGCAGCACCTGCTCTTCGATGTCGGCCAGGCGCTCGCCGCGCGCTTCATGGTCCTTGACGACGATGTAGAACGGCGTGTTGTAGTCCTCGATCAGGCGCGCGCGCGAAGGCATGCCCGTTTTGGCCTGGAAATCGTCGATGATGTGCATGGCGTCCCGCAGACCGGGCAAGGCCGTCTGCATGTCGTCCTGCATCAGGGACAGCCAGCCCGCATCGAGCGCGCCGCCCGGCTGCAGCACGATGCCGCCGTAATCGAGCACGCTGTAACTGGTAAACGGAAGGTCGACGCGGCGGAAGGCGTCGCCATTTCTCGCCGTGGCGGGAATCAGGGTCATGCCGCTTTGCGCAAAGTCAAAGAAGGCGCGCTGGCGCGCCGTCGTAAACGAGCAGGCGTCGCCATTTTTCAGATAGGCGGCAGGCTGCAGGTCGGTCTCGCCGGGGCATTTTTTCGGGGTCTGGAACAGTGTGTCGTCCAGATCAACAAACAGGAATTTCTTCAATTTTGGTCTCTGACTGAAAGTGGAACAGGCGGCCATTGAGCTGGCCGGCGAGTTGCATGAGGGCCGGGCTGGCCGGGGTTTCATGGCAGATGAAAACGTGCTGGTACTGGCCGGGCGCCACGTTGTACAGGTAATTGGTGATGCCTTCGCCGTAATTGTCGTCGCAGCGGACGATGTGGCCGACGGAACCCCACGACAAAATCGGCGAGCGCGTGGTCGATTGCACCACCACGTTCTTGCCCAGGCTTTCCAATTCGCGCGCCAGCAGGAACGACGGATGCATGAATTCGCCCGTGCCCAGCACCAGCACGGAATCGCCGGCGCCGATTTCCTGCGCCAGCTGCACCGCCAGGCCTTGCGGCGGATTCAAGGCGCGTCCCACGCCGATGCGCCCGAACGCGGGGCTGGCGCCCCGTTCCGCATTCGCCTCGAAGCGCTGCGCGCTGGCCGCCACGGGTGCCGGCGCATCGCCGGCCTGGAAGGCGTACTGGCCGGACAAGGCTGCGCCTATGCTGGTGGGCAGGCCGAAACGCTCACTCAAGCCCGCGTTGGCTGCCTGGCCCATGAAATTGGTGATCACGCCCAGGTGCAGCTTTTCCAGCTGCGGATAGCGCGCGCGGCACACTTGCACCAGGTTGGCGAAGGTGTTGCCGGTCGACGCTTCATCGTCGATCAGCACCAGGCTGCGAGCGGTGGAAAACAGGGCGCTGGCCACGTCCGAAAAATGCAGGAACTGGCGCGGCGCGTGGCTGTGCGATTCCTCGAATTCGAAGAAGGGCACGCTGCCCACGCGGTAGCGCGAGCTGTGCAAGAACAGGGCCTTGCCATTCGGGTTCGCGCGCAGCCACGCCTCGAATACGCCCTGGCCCAGGCCGACGGCCGTTTCCGCCATGGCGATGAAGACCACGGGGCCGGGCAGGCTGGGGGGAATCTGCGCGGCCAGGTCGTCGTGGATGGTTTGCATGGCGCGCGGCGTGACGGGCCAGTGCTTGCCCAGCACCTTGGACAGGAACAAAAAGCCCCGCTTGGCGTTGGCGCGCGCGGCAAAGCCGATCAGCCAATCCAGCGGAAAGCGCGCCTCGTCCACTTTCAAGGTCAGTTCGCCCGTGGGCATCTGCTGCTTGACGAGGTTCATGGCAGCTCCACGGCGTAGGCGGCTTCGCCCACGCGCATGCCTTCCTGGATGGCGGGCACGGTGAGCTTGTCAAAGCCCTGGTCGAAACCGGCCAGCGCCAGGTAGGGCAGGTTGGGACCGGCCGCGCACGCCATGCCGATACCGCCCGACATGCGCGGATTGATCTCCAACAAGGCCAGGCCATTCGCGCCTTCGCGGAATTGGATGTTGAAGACGCCATTCAGGCGGTAGTCGCGCGCCAGTTTGTCGCAGGCCGCCAGCAAGTCGGCGCGCAGCTCGATCAGCTGGCCGCTGCCGCCCCCGTGCAGCTTCTTGCGCGGCACGGCGCAAATGAGCTTGCCCTGGTCGGCGACGCAGTCGGCGCTGTATTCGTGGCCATCGAGGTATTCCATCAGCAGCAGGGTCTTGAACGTTTCCATCTGCGCCAGGCCGTTGCGCAGCTCTTGCGCATTGATCTGGTAGGCGGCGCCGGCCAGCAGCAGCTGGGCGCTGGTGCGCTCTTCATCGAGAATGGCAAAGCCCAGGGCATACACGGATTCGGACGGCTTGATGCACAGCTTGCGGTGCAGCGGGCGCAGTTCGGCGCAGGCGGCGTCGTATTCGGTGATGTTTGTGACGGCGCGGTAGTCGGCCGGGCGCGCCATGGGCAGATCGAGGCCGTCGCAGAAGCGCGCCTTGTCATGCATCAGGGTCAAGGTCTCTTCGCTGGCCACGCTGAGCACGCGCGTGCCGATGGCGGCGAAGCGCGCGCTGGCGCTGCCGATCAGGCCTGCTTCCTTGCCGGGCCAGAAAATCGTGATGCCCCGGCCGCGGCAAAATTCCAGGCACCACTCGACATAATCGAGACCCGTGAGGCCGGACGGTTCGACCGCGTATTCGTGGGCCGCCAGGAAGGCGGCCGCGTGCGCGTTCGTATTGCTGCATACGAGGTGATAGCGGGGCGCGCCGTTTGTCGCGGCCATATCGGCCTCGCGGATCAGGCGCATGGCCGTGCCGACGGAGGAAAATGTTTTGTTGAACCAGACTCTTTGCATGTACGGGGACCGGGTGGAAATAGGGGGAAGCCGCGCGCAGGTGCGCGCGCGGGGATTCTAAGCGGCCAGACTTAACCTGGCCTTATAGAGGAGGGGGAATCAGCCGGCTTTGCCGCTGGCCGTCCACTTCAGGAAGGCGTCGCGATTGCGCGAGCAGATGAACACCTTGCCCGAGCCGGAAAAGCGCAGCACGATGCCTTCGCCGCTTGTCACGCTGTTGACGATATTGCCGAGGAAGCCGCCGATGCCGCCGCCGCCCGAACCGCCGCCCGTGGTCACGGAAATCTCGTATTTCAGGCTATTGTCCCAGCACACGACGTGGGAATTGTCGATCACGACATCCTTGCCCGGCTCGACATCGAGCTGGAACATGGAGCCGAAGCCGGACACCACCACTTGCCCCGTGCCAGCCGTCTCCATGACGAAGAAGCCGCCCGATTGGGCGAACAATGCGTTGCCGATGCTTTGCGTGCGCACCTTCATTTCCGTGCCCGAGGTGGCGGCGACAAAGGCGCCGTCGTTGAGCAGGTACTGGCGCGCGCCCACGTCGACCACTTCGATGGCGCCCGGCAGGGTGGGCGAGAGCAGGCAATCGCCGCTGCCGCGCACCGCTTCGATGTGCTGCTGGAAGAACGATTCGCCATTCGCGAAGCGGCGCATGATGGCGCTGCCCAGGCCGCCCGTCATCTTGCCTTTCAAGTCCAGCGCCGTTTCCATCATCACCATCGCATCGGATTCGCAATAGATGGTTTCGCCCTGTTTCATGCTGACGTGGAGGAAAGGATCGACGTCGCCCGTGACACTAAATACTGGCATGATAAATCTCCAAAAAAAAGCCGCCTGAACTGTGCAGGCGGCAGTAATGATATGACACTAGTCCAATTCATCGCAGAAAGCCAGGCAGGCTTTCTGCGTGTGAATTTTAGGCATTGACGCCGAACGAGCGGGCCAGTGGGCCCAGGCCGCCGTTGAAGCCCTGGCCGATGGCCTTGAACTTCCATTCGCCGTTGTAACGGTAGATTTCGCCAAAGATCATCGCCGTTTCCGTCGAGCTGTCTTCGGACAGGTCGTAGCGGGCGATTTCTTTTTCGCCTTCCGCGTTCAGGCAGCGGATGAAGGCTTTCGAGACCATGCCGAAGTTCTGGCGGCGCGCGTCGGCGTCGTGAATAGTGACCGTGATGCTGATGCGGTCGATGTCGTTTGGCACGCGGGTCAGGTCGATTTCGATGCGCTCATCGTCGCCTTCGCCTTCGCCCGTGGTGTTGTCGCCCGTGTGGACGACGGAGCCGTCGGTCGACTTCAGGTTGTTGTAGAAAATGAAGTCAGAGTCGCCACGGACTTTGCCGTCGCTTTTCAGGAGGAAAGCGCTACCGTCAAGGTCGAAGGTGGCGCCGTCCGTCGAACGAGGATCCCAGCCGAGGCCGACGATGATCTTCTTCAGGTTCGGTGCTTCCTTGCTCAGGTTGACGTTGCCGCCTTTTTGCAAACTGATTGCCATGTGGTGCTCCTTTTCAGTAATTAACTCAAAACGCCAATCAAAACCTACTGCGCGTCGTAATTTGCGGCCTGCGATGCTCACTGTACCTTCGTACAGTTGCGCTTCTCTGCCACAACTTCCTTCCGCTCGCTACGGTTTTGTCAGGTGTTGTTAAACATGCCTTCATGGGATGAGCGCAAGGCGCTCGTGCCATTACTCTCTCAATTGGGGGCGGAACCCCCGATTTCAAGCTTGTGCCGCGTGCCGTTTGCGATAACGCAAGGATGACCACAGCGAGACCAGGATGAAGGCCACGCCCGACAGGCCCGTGAACCACTCCGGAATATGGTACTTGACGGACGCCAGCATGATCAAGGCGAGGATGCCGATCGCATAGTGGGCGCCGTGCTCCAGGTAGACGAATTCGTCCAGCGTGCCCTTGTGCACCAGGTATACCGTCATCGAGCGCACGAACATGGCGCCGATGGCCAGGCCCAGCATGATGATGACGACGTCGTTGGTGATGGCGAACGCGCCGATCACGCCGTCAAAGCTGAACGAGGCGTCCAGTACTTCCAGGTACAGGAAGCCGCCGATGCTGCCGCGCGCCACGGTTTTTACCAGGTCGCCATTGCCGTTCCTGGCCGGCGCGGCGTTTTCTTCTGCGTCATCCTGCAAGTCCGGTTCGCCTTCTTCCAGCAAGCCGCTGATCCAGTTCACGCCGATGTAGACGGCGATGCCGACGATGCCCGACGCGAGCACGCTGTATTTTTGTTCCACGGGGCCCATCGCCACGCAGGCAGCCACGGCGCCCATGGTGATCAGCACGGCCAGGCTTTCGGTGCCCAGCGCGTTGACTTTTTCCTCGGCCCAGCCCAGCCAGTGCAATTCCTTCTCGTCGTCGAACAGGAAGTTCAGGAACACCAGCAGCAGGAAGGCGCCGCCGAAGGCTGCCACTTGCGCATGGTTGTCCGTCAGGTGCTTGGCGTACACATCGGGCGTGGTGGTGGCCATGGTCCATACGTCGACGAGGCCCAGGCCCGTGGCGACGGAAACGATGACCAATGGAAACAGCAGCCGCATGCCGAAGACGGCCACGAGGATACCTACCGTCAAGAACAGTTTTTGCCAGAATTCATTCCAGTGACGTAAGACCGAGGCATTCACCACCGCATTGTCGAACGACAGCGACACTTCCATGATGCCCAGCACGCCCGTGATCCACAGCGCCTGGATCAGGCCCGGCATGCCGCCATGGCTGTAACCCCACCAGCCTGATACAGCCATCAGGATAAAAGTGACTAAAAAGGAAATTCTGAAATGCCGCATGAGGACCCCGTTGCAAATATGAAGACGTTTGATTATCCGCGCCGCTGTACGCGCCGCACTCGGTGTTGATATACGTCAATTGTTGTATATGCCATGATTTTATATTAGTTGCCGCTGGGGGCGGCGTTTTATAGGCCGACGACAGACAGTTCTGCTGGCGCGGCCGATCTGCGATAATTGCGGCGCGCCAGTCTGGCTGCCGCAGCCCCTGACACATTCTCTACATATATATAAGAAGGAATACCCCGTGGATATCGCTTACCTCGTCACGCCCCTGATCACCTGGATCCTGGTCGGACCGATCAAATTCCTGATCAACAGTGTCCGCACGCGGCAATGGGCGTTCGGCCTGGTCGGCAATGGCGGCTTTCCCAGCAACCATAGTGCCGTCGTGTCCAGCATGGCGACCCTGATCGCCTTGCGTGAAGGCATCGGCCATCCCGCCTTCGGCGTGGCAGTGACCCTGGCCTTCATCGTCATCATCGACGCCAACAGCCTGCGCCAGCACGTGGGCAAGCAGGCGGCCGCCATCAACCGCCTGGCCAAGGAAGCGGCCAGCCCCGCGCATACATGGTTGCGCGAGCGCATGGGCCATACCCTGGTGGAAATCGCCGGCGGCCTGTGCACGGGCGTGGCCATCGGTTTCCTGATCAACTATGTTTTCGGCCGCTAAGTTCGCTTCCCCTGAAACGCAAAACCCCGCTTCAAGGCGGGGTTTTGCGTTTCAGGGCGTAAAAACTACGTTTCATCCATTGATTAAAGCATTACAGGAAACCGCCGATTGACATGCCCGGACGCGCTCATGGATACTTTGGCGCTTGTGGTTTTAATAAAAATATTATGCCTGCTATCGCTCGCAGCCCTATCCGGGCCGCGGGAACGGTAGTGGTGCTATCTATCCGGAGAATTACCCATGTTGCGCAAAACCCTGTTTGTTCTGGCAATCGCTTCTGCCCTGGCCGCCTGCGGCAAAGAGTCCAAAGATCCCGGCAAGGGCGGCAAGAATGCCAAGGAACAGGCGGGCGCTGCCGCCAATTTGCTCGTGTCCCCGGAAGACTTGCTGACCATCCAGAGCAATGCGCTGGCGTCGGGGCCGGTCATCACCGGTTCCGTGCAGCCCGAGCGCAACGCGGACTTGCGCGCCGAAGTGTCGGCCGTGGTGATCCAGGTCATGAAGGAAAATGGTGAAATCGTCAAGCGGGGCGACGTGCTGGTGCGCCTGGACGAAACGTCCATCCGCGACGGCCTCAATTCGGCCGAGGAAGCCAGCCGCGCCGCCGGCCAGGTGCTGGAGCAGTCCGAACGCATGTTCCAGCGCATGAAAACCCTGCGCGCTTCGGGCATGACGTCGACGCAAGCGCTGGAAGACGCGGAAATCCGCCGCAACAATGCGCAAAGCGATCTGTCCGCCGCGAAAAGCCGCGCCGTGCAAGCGCGCCAGCAGTTGCAGCGCACCCTCGTGCGCGCGCCGTTCGACGGCATCGTGAGCGAGCGCAAGGTATCGAATGGCGATACGGCGCAAATCGGCAAGGAATTGATCAAGGTCATCGATCCAACCAGCATGCGCCTGGAAGGCCTGGTGTCGGCCGACAAGATCGGCGTCGTCAAGGTGGGCCAGCCCGTATTGTTCCGCATCAATGGTTATCCGGGACAGGATTTCGCGGGCAAGGTGCGCCGCGTCGATCCGGCCGCCAACGCCGTCACGCGCCAGGTGGCCGTGCTCGTCGATTTCAATGACAAGGAACAACCGCGCGTGGCCGGCCTGTATGCGGAAGGCCGCATCGAGACGGAAACCGTCAGCGCGCTGATGATCCCCGACTCGGCCCTGGTGAAGGCGGGCGACGTCACGTACACGTGGAAAGTCAAGGACAAGGCCTTGCATAAAGTCAACTTGCGCATCGGCGCGCGCGACGTGCGCACGGGCCAGTGGGAAGTGCAAAGCGGGCTGGCCAGCGGCGATACCGTGCTGCGCACGCCGGGCTCGACCTTCAAGGATGGCCAGAAAGTGGAATTGACGGCCGCCAAGGCCGTGCCAGCCGCCGCCGTGGCCAGCAGCAGCACCGCCGTTGCCGGTAAAGGAAACTAAGCCATGTTCCTTTCCGATTTCAGTATCAAGCGGCCCACCGCCACCATCGTCCTGATCCTGGCCATGATGTGCGTCGGCTTGCTGGCGCTCAAGAAATTGCGCGTCAACCAGAACCCGGACGTCGAAGTACCGTTCATCGTCGTCAGCATTCCTTACCCTGGCGCGTCGCCCGACACGGTCGAGCGCGAAGTGGTGAACCGCCTGGAAAAGTCCTTGCAAAGCATTTCCGGCGTGACCGAAGTCAACAGCGATTCGAATGAAGGTTCGGCCAGCATCTTCCTGAAGTTTTCCTTCAATACCAATTTGATCGAAGCGTCCGACAATATCCGCAATGCGATTGCCGCCGTGCGCTACAAGTTACCGACGGAAATGCGCGAGCCTATCTTGCAGCGCATCGACCCGGCTGCCGAGCCCATCATGCAACTGGCCCTGTCGTCGAATACGCAAAGCCATGCGGAAATTTCGCGCCTGGCCGAGGACGTGCTGTCGGACCGCTTCCGCACCGTCGATGGCGTGGCGCTGGTCAACGTGGGCGGTTCGCTCAAGCGCGAACTGTCCGTGCTGCTGCGGGCGGAAAAGTTGCGTGAATACAATGTTTCCGTCAGCGACGTCGTCACCGCCTTGCGCAACCAGAACACGAATGCGCCCGTGGGCAAGGTGCGCGGCACCCTGGACGAGAAAAGCATCCGCCTCGTGGGCCGCATCGAGTCGCCAAGCGACTTCGAGAAAGTGGTGATCAAGCGCCGCGGCGAGGAAATCGTCCGTCTGGCGCAAGTGGCCACCATCGAAGATGGCTTTGCCGAAGTCAACAGCCTGAGCATGCGCAGCGGCAAGCCCAACGTGGGCATTTCGATCACCCGCGTGCGCGACGCTTCCACCGTCAGCGTGGCCAACAAGATCCGCGACATGGTGGCGGAAATCAACAAGACCTTGCCGAAAGGCACGATCCTGCAAGTGACGCGCGACGGCGGCGAAAACGCCCAGCATAGCTTGAACAATGTGATCGAATCGCTGGTACTGGGCGCCGTGCTGACGATTTTCGTCGTCTACGCCTTCCTGAACTCGTGGCGTTCGACCCTGATCACGGCGTTGAGCCTGCCTACGTCCGTGATTGCCGCCTTCATTGCCGTGTGGCTGTGCGGCTTTACCCTGAACTTCATGACCTTGCTGGGCTTGTCGCTGGCCATTGGCGTGCTGATCGATGATGCCATCGTCGTGCGTGAAAACATCGTGCGTCACATGCAGATGGGCAAGGACCGCCGCACGGCCGCGCTGGAAGGCACGGCCGAGATCGGCATGGCCGTGGCCGCCACGACTTTCTCCATCATCGCCGTCTTCATTCCCGTCGCGTTCATGCCCGGCATTTCCGGCGAATGGTTCCGTCCGTTTGCCTTGACGGTGACGTGCTCGGTGCTCGTCAGCCTGGGCATCTCGTTTACGCTCGACCCGATGTTGTCGGCTTACTGGGGCGACCCGGTCGAGGAACACTCGGCGCCGAAAAAAGGCATCGGCCGCGTACTGGAAAAATTCAACCACTGGTTCGACCACCAGGCCGACCGTTATGGCCGCGTGATCGCCTGGGCCCTGCATCATCGCCGCTGGATGGCCGTGATCGCCTTCGGCAGCCTGGTAGGCGCCATCGTCCTGCACGCTACCCATGGCGGCACGAGTTTCCTGCCAGCATCCGATTCGGGCAACTTGATGATCAATGTGCGCACCCCATCGTCGAGCAGCATCGAGTATTCGCGTTTGAAACTGGAAGCGGCGGCCGTGCTGGCGCGTACCTTGCCTGAAACCAAGGATACCAACAGTTCCATCAATGCGGGCGGCGGAAGAGTGTATGTCGACATCGGCAAGCGCAATACCCGCAAGCGTTCGGCCAAGGAAATCGCCGTCGAGCTGCGCGAAAAGATGTCCCGCCTGGTGGGCGCCGAATACGTGGTGCAGGATGACTTGAGCAACGGTTCGCAAAAACCGATCCAGGTGGAATTCACGGGTCCCGACTCGCGCAAACTGATGGAAATCACGAATGCCTATATGGACAAGCTGCGCACGATTCCCGGCGCCGTCGACGTGGGCCTGTCCGAGCAAGACCCGAAGAACGAGCTGCAGATCGAGCTCAACCGCGGCTTGGCCAACTCGATGGGCATTTCCGTCAATGATGCAGCGCAATCGTTGCGCGTGGCCTTTGCCGGCGTGGAAGTGGGCGACTGGGTCGATCCGACGGGCGAAACGCGCGACGTAGCCGTGCGCTTGCATCCCGATGACCGCGTGGCGTCGGAAAACATCGAGCGCCTGCCGATCAGCGTGACGGGGACTTCGCAAATGGTCCCGCTCGACCAGATCGCCACCATCACCATGGGCAAAGGTCCGTCCGGCATCGAGCACAAGAATGGCAAGCGTACGATTACCGTGTCGGCCAATGCGCAAGGCCGCTCGAACGGCGAAGTGACGAGCGACGCCATGAAGCTGGCCAATTCCATCGACTTCCCGCCCGGCTATGGCCTGGCGCTCGGTGGCGCCGGCCAGGACCAGCAAGAGCTGTTCACGGAAATGCTGATCGCGCTGGTGATGGGTATCGGCTTGATGTATTTGATCCTGGTCATGCAGTTTGGTTCATTTACCGCGCCGGTGGCCGTGATGATGTCCTTGCCGCTCAGTCTGATCGGTGTGGTGGTGGCGCTGGTGATCACGAATAACACCCTCAACCTGATGAGCTTTATCGGAATCATCATGCTGATGGGGCTGGTCGCCAAGAACGCCATCCTGTTGCTGGACGCGGCGCGCAAGCGCGAGGAAGAGGGGCATGGCCGCGAAGACGCGCTGATGTATGCGGGACGCATGCGTCTGCGCCCCATCCTGATGACGACGTTTGCGCTGATTGCCGGCATGTTCCCCGTGGCGCTGGGCCTGGGCGAGGGCGGCGAGTTCTACCGTCCATTGGCGATCGCCATCATCGGCGGCACCATCACCTCGACGATTCTGACCCTGCTGGTCGTGCCGACCTTCTATGACAGCATCGAAATCGCCCGCGATAGCGCCGTGGCCAAGTTCCACCGCCGCGCCGCGCGCATGCCCGTGGCCGTAGCCCTGCTATTGACCTTGATCGAGTGCGTGCTGACCCTGCTGCTGGTGCGCTTCGCCTACCGCATGCTGAAAAAGGCCGTGCTGTTCCTGATGGGACGCCGCACGCCGAAGGCGGCGTCGGTCAGCCTGCAAAAGTAAAACCGGGCCAAGGCCAGCTTGCGCTGCGCCGTGGTATTTCAAGAGCCTTCCGCGGAAGGCTCTTTTTTTGCCTGCCCGTTGGCCAGGGCGCTAGCTGTTGCGCGGTGGCGGCGTGGTTCCTGTACCCGTGCCTGTGCCGTTGTTAGGCGGCGTGGTGGAGGGCGGGGTGGTCGTGCCATCGGGGTTGGTGGTGGTGCCCGGTGCCATCCCTGGCGTGGCCGGCGTGGTGGCGTCCGGATTGGTCGTGCCCGTGGTGCCGGACGTGCCGCTGGTGGCGGGCGGCGTTGCCGGCGCGGTGGCGGCGGGCGTGGCGGTGGTGCTGGTATCGTTGCGCTTGTTGCAACCGCCCAGCAGCGCACAGACGATGGCGCTGCCGAGGACGAGCTTGCTGGTGGTCAGGAGTGGAGCCGTCATGATTGTTCCTTTTCAGTGAAAGACTGTCGTGGAAACGCATGCCTCGCCAGATTGCGTATCTGGAACAAGGCTGGCATCGCTTGCAAGGTTTAGAGTAGGCGGGCCGGTACTGGTTCACCGGACTTGCACAGGCGCGGTGCTGGCGGAGACAGGGAGCGCGCTGCGTTTGACGCAGCGCAAATCCGCAAGGGATACGGGGTGGGCCAGGACAGGACGTTCTGGCCGCGCAAGACGATTTATTTGGCGGCAGGGGCCTTGCTCACTTCCACTTCCCAATCCACGCCCGACTCGACGTGATGCTTGGCGGCAAAGTCGCCCTGGCTGATGGCGACGGCCACGTCGAGCAGGCTGTTCAGGTAGACGAGGGGCTTGCCTTTGGCGACGCCGCCAAACGTGTGCTCGAACGGCGCCGTGACCTTGGCCACTTGCTTGCCCTTGTGCAAGATGCGTACTTGCAGCGGGTCGTGCAGTTTTACCTGCAATTCATCGAGCAGGGATTTCGGAATGTTCGTCCAGACATTGCCATATTTGACGTCGAGTACGGGCACGATGCCGCGAATCGTGTTGCCGTCGCGCACAGGCTTTTGATACGCGATCTTCACCACGGATTCGCTCGGCAATTGAGGACCCACCTGTTCATAGTTGATGGCGCCCGACGCCAGACGCGCACCCACGTACGCGTACACGTCGCGGCCATGGAAGGTGTACGACTCGGCGGAGCCAGCCAGACGGTTGACCTTTTCATCGATTTCGCGCAGTTCGGCCACGCCGTCGCGCTCGGCGATCAGGGTGAACAGGCCATTGTCCGGCCCCACGAAGTAGCGCCCGCCCTTGGTTTTCAGCACCACCGACTTGCGCGCCGTGCCCACGCCCGGATCGATGACGGAAACGAATACCGTGCCTTGCGGCCAGTAATTGGCCGTCTGGTACAAGCGGTAGGCGCCCAGCCAGATGTCGTAGTCGGGAATCTGGTGCGTCAGGTCCGAAATGGTCAGCTGCGGATCGACGCCATAGGCCACGCCATGCATGGCCGACACGGCGCCATCGGCCGTGCCGAAGTCCGTCATCAGCACCAGCGGCGCGCCGGCCTGGGCGGACGACAGCAGGAGGGCGCTCAGGCAGGTGCCGGCGACGATGTGGGAGAGGCGTTTGATGATCATGATTTCCTTTGTATCCAGTGTCAGAATGTGTAGCTTAATTTAGCGTAAAAGTACGCGCCATTGACGCCGATGGGGTTGATGAAATTGTAGGGCAGGGCGCCGCCATACGTGGCGTTATTCGTTTCCCGCACGCGTTGCGGATAGCGGTCGAGGATGTTGTTGCCGCCCACGCTCAAGGTCAGTTGCTTGCTCAGTTTCAATTGACCTTCCAGATCCAGCGACCAGACGGCGCCGAAGCGCTGGGCGGGGATGCCGTCGATCAAGGGGGCATCGCTGTCGTACGAAAAATCTTTCAGCTCGCCAAAGCGCGTGGCGCGCGCTTGCACGCCCCAGCCGGCCGCCTGCCAGTCGGCGCCGAGGATTAATTTGCTGGACGGTGACGCATGTTTGATGCGGAACAAACTCGTCTCCGTCAGCAGGGTCAGACTGGGATCGATGTTGGCCAGCGCAACGGAACTCTGGCGTACCTTGTCGAGGCTGGTCTTGTTCAGGTTCAGCGCCGCATTCAGGTTCAGCTTGCCTGAGGTGAACGTCAGGTCGTGGTTCAGCACCACGTCCAGGCCCTTGGTCCGGGTGTCGAGCAGGTTGGCCAGGTAGGCAACCGACTGGATGTCGCTGCGGTCATTCGCGACCAGGTAGGCCGTGACGGCGTCGCTTTGCAAGTCGCTCGAGCGCGTAATGCGGTCGCGGATGCGGATCACGTAGGCGTCCACCGTCACGCTGGTGGCGGTGGCCGGTTTCCAGGCCAGGCCCAGCGAGACGTTGGTCGATTTTTCAGGTTTCAGCTGTTGCGCGCCGAAGCTGCGTGCCAGCGGGTCGCTGGCCGGCAGCAGGGCCGCCGTTTGCAGGGCTGTGCCATCGGCATTGAAGTTCAGGGTGGCGAAGCGGAAACCCGTCTGCACGAGGGCCGGCGCGCGGAAACTGTTCGACAGCGAACCGCGCAGGAGGAAGTTGTCCGTCACTTTATAGCGCGTCGACAGCTTGCCCGTGCTGGCGCTGCCGAAGTCGCTGTAATCGGAATAGCGGGCGGCGGCGCCTACCAGCAGGCGCGGCGTGAGGTCGCTTTCCACGTCCGCATACACGGAGCGGATTTGCCGGCTGCCGTCGTAGGCGTCCGATGGGCGCAAGCCTGGTCCTGCCTGCGCTCCCGGCGGCGCATCCGTAAAGCTGCCGGCCGCATACGAGGCAGGGTCGCCAGCCGAGCTGGTGTAGGTTTCGCGCATCCATTCGGCGCCCACCGCCAGGTTCAAGGGGGCGGGCAAGCCGATGTCGATGCTGCGCGTGGCATCGAGATTCAAGGCGTTCTGGCGGAAGTCGAAGCCGGCCAAATTAAAATGCGTGGGGCTGGCCGCGCCCAGCGAGGCGTTGACGGAGTGGCTCACGCCGTAGTCAAAGCGGTCGCTGCCGTGGCGCGCGCTGGCGTCCCAGTTCCACTCGCCCCAGCTGCCGCGCACGCCGGCCACGATGCTGAGGTCGCGCTTGTCACCGTTGGTGACGGGACGGTAGCCGTTCGGATACAGGGCCGGCACATTCGACGGGTCGCCCGGATAGCGGAAGTAGGCGCTGCCGTCCGATGTGCGCTCGTTGAGGGTGGCAAACGAGTACAGGTCCAGGCCGTTATCCAGGGTGAGCTGGGTGTTGTAGAACAGATAGTGGTTGCGCTGGCGCGAGTCGCCCGACTTGAACACCACCTTGCCGTCGAGCGCCTGGTCGGCAGGCGTGAAGTTGTAGGAAGTCCAGCCCGCGTCGCTGGGGCCGGCCCGTTCCGTGGGCGAGCGGCGCCGCGTTTCCGCGCCGAAGCGGAAGAATCCCGCCTCGCCCAGCGGTACGCCATAGTCGGCGTTGACGATGACGGTCTGGCCATCCGTCAGGGTTTGATCGGTCGGGTCGAAATGCGTGTGGTTGGCGCCATAGCTGATGGACGCGGCGCCGCCCGTACGGGCCTTCTTCAGCACGATGTTGATCACGCCCGCCACGGCATCGCTGCCGTACTGGGCGCCGGCGCCGTCGCGCAGGATTTCGATATGGTCGATGGCGTTCGGCGGAATGGCGTTGATGTCCACCGGCACGGTGCCGGCAAAGCTGCTTTCCGTGTCGAGCACGGCGCTCGTGTGGCGGCGCTTGCCGTTGATCAGCACCAGCACCTGGTCGGGCGCCAGTCCCCGCAACTGGATGCCGCGCACGGAGTCCGACGCGCCGCTCGACTCGATGCGGGGGAAGTTGATCGAGGGCGACAGGTTTTGCAGGGCCGCGCCCACGTCGCCCGTCGCCAGCGCATTGCTCACTTCGCGCGCGCCGAAACGGTCGATGGGCACGCTGCTGTCGAACACCGTGCGGTTGCGCGCGCGCGAGCCGACGACGGTGACCTGGTCGATGCCGGCGTCGGCCGTTTCAGCGGCAGCGCCTGTGCCGGCGGTGGCTTGCGCGTCCTGGGCCCAGGCGGACGGTGCGCCCAGCATGGCGCAGGCCAGCACGATGGCGCGCAGCGGCGTGGCGGGAAGGGAGGCGGGGGCGGATGAATGGCGCGGATGCAAGGCGGTGTCCTTTGGGCTCGATTAGTGTCGGTGTGGAAACAGTTGCCATGAGCTTAAGGGAGGCGCCCGCCCGCGCTAACGATTCTTTCTGGATATGCTTATGCTGTTGTTTTTATGCAGTTATTACCCTCCGCTCAGGATTTCGGCGCGGCCGGCATGTCGGGCTGGGTCGTGACGGGTGTGCCGGCCGCCTCCAGCGGTCGAGGATGCCGAACTCTTTTCACGCAGGCGCTCGTCGGCTACCACGCAGGGGAGGCTGTCCGCACTGATGCGCGCCAGCACGGCTTGTGCTGTCCACCGGACTCGCACGTAGGGCGAATTCAGCACGACGGTTGCTTGTTGTTCAGGGGGAAGGGGGCGAGCCAGTCGCCCAGGGCTTGCGCCTGGCGCGCGCCCAGTTTGGCGAGGGGGACGTCGGCATCGCGCTCGGCGATGGCGATCAGTAGCTGTTTTTCCGCTTCAGCGGCATCGCGCGCCACGTCACCGGCACTTTGGCCGTGACGCACGATCCAGATGTGCTGCGGCCATTTCTGTTTCATCGCCTTGCGCCTTCCTCCATGTTTATTGTCAATCAATACGGAGGGAAGCGGCAAGGCGCGGCGCGCCGCAGGATACGTTCTAGGCGGCGTGTTCCGCTTCGTCCAGGTCGGGCGCGTCGTCGCTGTTGTAGACGGCCAGGTCGGTTTGTCCCATGACCCGGCTGGTGACGGTGCCGGCCGTGATCGAACCGCTCACGTTCAGGGCCGTGCGGCCCATGTCGATCAGCGGTTCGACGGAGATCAGCAAGCCGGCCAGCGCGACGGGCAAGTCCATCGCCGACAGCACGATCAGGGCGGCAAACGTGGCGCCGCCGCCCACGCCGGCCACGCCGACGGAACCGATGGTGATGATGGCCAGCAATGGCAGCAGGAAGCTGATCGTAAACGGATCGACGCCGACGGTGGGGGCGATCATGACGGCCAGCATGGCGGGATAGATGCCGGCGCAGCCGTTCTGGCCGATGGTCGAACCGAACGAAGCGGCGAAATTGGCGATGCCTTCCGGTGTGCCCAGGCGCTGGGTTTGCGTCTGCACGCTCATCGGGATCGAACCGGCGCTGGTGCGCGAGGTGAACGCGAAGGCCAGCACGGGGAAGACTTTTTTCACGAAGCGCAGCGGGTTCAGGCCCACGCCGGCGATGATGGCCAGGTGCACGAGGAACATCAATATCAGCGCGCTGTACGAGGCGACGACGAAGTTGATCAATTTCAAGATGTCCGTGTAGCTCGACGAGGCCACCACTTCAAACATCAGCGCGAACACGCCGTACGGCGTCAGGCGCAACACCAGGGTGACCATGCGCATGACGATGGCGTGGGCCACTTTCATGAAGCTTTCGAAGGATGCGAAAATTTCCGGCTTCTTGGCGGCGATGCCCGTGGCCGAGATGCCGATGAAGATGGAAAACACGACCACGGCGATGGTCGATGTCTTGCGCGCGCCCGTCATGTCGAGGAAGGGGTTGGTCGGCACAAAGCTGACCAGCAGTTTCGGCAGGGACAGGGCCTTCGCCGTTTCCAGCGAGCCTTGCAGCTGCACGCCGCGCGCCACTTCGGCGGCGCTCGACGTCAGGCCGACAGCCGTCAGGCCGAACAGCTTGGCCATCAAAATGCCCAGCGCGGCGGCGACCGTGGTGGTGATGAGCAGGGTGCCGATGGTCAGCGCGCTGATCTTGCCCAGGGAACTCGCGTCCTTGAGTTTCAATATGGCGGAGATGATGGACACCATGATCAACGGCATGATGATCATTTGCAGCAATTTCACATAGCCGCTGCCGACGATGTCGATGTATTCATTGGTGCCGGCGATGATGGGCGAGCCGGCGCCGTACAGCCACTGCACGGTCGCACCGAGCAGTACGCCCAGGCCCAGGCCCGTGAAGACGCGCACGGTAAACGTCGCGTGTTTGCGTTGCTGGTGGAACATGAAGGCGAAGACGATCAGCGCAACGAGCAGGTTCAGAATGATGTTAATTGCCATAAGTGGGCCTTATCTTGGTTTTATTCGAGACTGCGGAGAGCACGTGGAACTTTGCTACCAGTAACTTTCGCTCTTGCCCCGGGCGAAAGGGCAAGCACTGTACAGTACTATGGTGGCGTTTTGCGCAATACCGCTGCGAATATTACGCTATATGAATATGCTCCACAGGCATAAGTCTTCCGGCGGATTGTGAAAAACACGATTTCATGCCAGCATGTTTTGCCTATTTATTAATATCGTGCAACTTATTTCAAGGAAAAAGATGAATGCTTTAACGGAAGTGCAGGTACTCGATGCGGAAGAACGCTTGCGCCTGGCCATGATGGCCTCCGACGTGGCTGTACTGAAAGATTTGCTGGCCGATGACTTGTTGTTCACCAATCACCTGGGGCATTTGCTGAGCAAGCATGCGGACCTGGCCGCGCACGAGCAGCGCTTGCTGACCATCACGGACTTGCGCGCGTCCGAGCGTCACGTGCGCGTCAACGGCCACGTGGCCGTGGTTTCCGTGCGCATGCAACTGACGGGCAGCTATCACGACGTGGAAACGCATGGCGACTTCCGTTTTACGCGCGTCTGGGCGCACAATGCGGCCGGCTCGCTGCAAGTGATCGCCGCCCATTCCGGCGTCGTGGCTTGAGGAGCAAGATTTAGTGGATCATCGTTCCAAAGGACAGCTGCTGGAAGCTGTCATCGCCGCCGGCCCGGCCACCCTGGCCATCACGGCCGGCTATCCCGTGTTGCTGTACAACCTGGTGCGCACCTGGTCCGACGCCCCCGGCGCCAATGCGCTGGCCGCGCTGCTGCTGACGGGCGGCCTGTGGGCCTTGCTGGAATTCTGGCGCATCGCGCTGGCGACGGTGGCGCGCAAGGCATACGCGTTCAACTGGCGCTTCTGGCTGGCCATCGCCAGTTTTCTCGCCTGCTTCGTGCGTTTCGTGCCGGATATGCCGGCCGGATTGATGTTGTTGTTGATGGTGCTGCCGGCGCTGGCGTGGACGCATTTCATCTTGTTGCAGATCAAGCGTCCGCGCAAGGCTTGATTGCTGGAAGTGTCGTAGCGGGAGCGATATAGCATGAGTGAAATCCAAAAACTGGGCGAGCAATTCCACGCGATAGCGTCGAAATCCGACTCTTTCATGGCGACGTATTTGGATGCCGTCAAACTGCGCGTGGCGCGAACGCAGATCAGCAAAGGGCCGTTATGTAACGTCAGGCCATTCGATGCCCAAAGGGCCGGCTTCAAGCCGGGAAAAGAGCTGAAGTCGCTGCCCGCGACGCTGAAAGATACTCATGTCTACCATTTCGATGGGGAAGGCAGGGTCATCCTGGTGGAAAGCTATGGCGGATCTGCTGCCATCATCAACAGGAGCTTCTATTTTCATGAGCGCGGTGAACTGAAAAGCGTGCATTTCAATGCGGGAGGGAGCTTGAGGAATGTCATGCTCAGTTTTCTTGACGGGGCACGCATCGCGCAGGACATTAATTTCGGAAAATTTGGCGAAGGGACTTACGATTATCTGTATGAGGATGATCGCCTCCATTCCATCGTGGTCCGGCAGAGAGAGCATGGCCAGGAAAACCATACCGGATATCAGATTCTGTTCGGCTATGTGGACGGACAGCTGGAGAATATTCTTCACGTGTTTGCGAATGGATATCAGGAGCAGCGCTATCCATGACGATGGTGGTTTTTAAGGCAAGGCCATGAAAAAACACATGTGGCATCTGTATTATGGTGGGACAGATGTGGTGGACGCCAATGAAGCGTGGGCGAGCGGGCATGCCGCTGCGGGCCTCTGTCCGACTGCGGAAATTATATGCCCGGGAATGAAGGCGATTTCGCCGTGGTGGTGGATCAGCGTATTCCTGCACAAGCGGATATGTTTTCCATGGGGCGCTTGTCGCCGTCCATCATGTCCGCCAGGCTGCACCAGTTGATTATGGCTGGCCCTCGCCATCCTGCGCGTCCAGCCACTGTATCCGTCCATTCCCCGCCTCCAGCAGGTGGGCGAGCAGGGCGGTGGCGGCCGTTTCAGGCAGGCTGAAGTCGAACAGTACGTCTGCGCCGTGTTCCACGTTCAGCAGGGTGGCGCCGGCGCCATCGAGCTCGCGGCGCAGCATGCCTTCCATCGCATACGGCACCGTGCAGCGCAGGGACCTTTGACGCACGATGGCCGTCTTTTCCGCCTGCAACAACGCTTGCGCCACGCTGTCCGTGTAGGCGCGCACGAGGCCGCCTGCACCCAGCTTGATCCCGCCAAAGTAGCGCACGACGGTCGCCAGCACGCCTTCCAGGTCCTGGTGGCGCAGCACGTCGAGCATGGGCCGCCCGGCCGTGCCGCTCGGCTCGCCATCGTCGACGGCCGCCGATTGCCCGCCCGCCAGCAGCGCCCAGCACACATGGCAGGCGCCCGGATGCTGCGCTTTTAAATCGTTGACCACCTGCTGCGCGCTGGCGCGGTCCGTCATCGGCTGCACGCAACCGATGAAACGGCTTTTCTTGATGATCAGTTCGCTGTGGACGGGGGCGGCAATGGTAAACGGCATGGCGGGTGCGAAGGCGGGCAAAGCAGCATGATAGAGGAAATGCGCGCCCGCGACGAGCCAGTGCCGCCTACGCGGCCGATGGCGATACCAGTTCGCGCAGCGCAGCATCGCGCACTTGCACGATGTCGAACAGCCCCAGCGCGTGCAGGGCGGGCAGCGCGTCGAGGATGTCGCGTTCGGCGATGGCTTTTTCGGCGCTGTTGCTCGTGTCGTCCAGCCATAGCCGGGCATTCGCCAGGAAGGCGCCCACCGTTCCCTTGCGCACGGTGACGCCATTGAACTGGCCCTGGTTTTGTTGATCGGGTAATACGTCTTCTGCTCGCATGCTGCACTCCTGAATATCGAAAGACTCCACTGTATGATGGCGGAATTGTCTTGCCTGCGTTGTTTATGACTATCGATACGTCAAATCCGCCAATCTTGCCGCCGACGCTGCTGGCGCCGCTGCGCGCCATGCGCATGTCCCAGCCGCAGGAACGGGTGACGGCGCCCCACCGCCATGCCAGCGGCCAGCTGTTCGGCGCCGAGCGGGGCCTGCTCTCAGTGGCTGCCGACCGCGGGCAGTGGGTGGTGCCCGCCAGCCATTGCGTGTGGATGCCGCCCCATCACGTCCATGCGCTGCGTTCGCATGGTCCGTTTTCGGGCTGGAGCGTGTATGTGGACGAGGCCAGTTGCGGCGATTTGCCCGCCGCGCCTTGCGTGATGCGCGTCTCGGGCTTGCTGCGCGAAGCGGTGGATCGCGCCAGCAGCTGGGGCGATGGCGTACTCGATGCGCGGCAGGCCCGGGTGGCGGGCGTGATCCTCGACGAGATCGCCGCCGTGCCGCACGAGCCGTTCGGTTTGTCGCTACCCACGGACCCGCGCCTGCTGCGCGTGGCGCGGGCCGTGCTCGATGACCTGGCCGACGAGCGGGGCGTGGAAGTGCTGGCCGCCTGGGCCGGCGTCTCGCCGCGCACCCTGGCGCGCCGTTTCACGATCGAGACCGGTTTTACTCCGTCCGCCTGGCGCCAGCGCGCCCGCATCCTGCGCGCCCTGGAACTGCTGGCCGCCGGCCAGCCCGTCACGACGATTGCGCTGGACCTGGGCTATGACACCGTCAGCGCCTTCATTGCCATGTTCAAGCGGGTGATGGGGGTGACGCCGGGGAGGTATGGGGACGGGATGACATAGCTGGTGCGGAAAATAAAAACGCCAACCGGTGAAGGTTGGCGTTTTTTGCTACCGAATACTATTATTAGTAGGCAGAGCGGGGTTCGAGTCTGTGACGAAAGGATTGAATTCTTGCACCAAAACCGGGATGTAGCCGTATAAAAAGTAACCTTCACCGAAGAGGTATTTCACATTTTTATATTGGTTCTTGCGAAGAGCCAATCATCTTAAGTAATTCGAGAATCGTGAAGGAATAGAGTCTTATGGCAATTTTACGCATAGACCAGAGTTCGGTCCCGGAGGCAGTCCTAATGCCGTGTCAACGCCGACGTTAGTGCGAAGGTCATTCAAGAGGGTTTCTGCTGACATGTGCTGACCGATCATTCCCTCGGACGCGGAACGAGCATTGTTCACTTCCTTCGCCCTGCACACGACGAGCTCGGGGATTTTCTCTTCCATTGCCCGAAGACAAAGAGCTCGCATATAAAAACGATTAAACTCACCTTCCGCCAACATTTCGTGGGCGTTACTTCGCATGATCGGCGGTTTTGAGTAGCCGCCAGATGCAAGTTTACGTGGCTTCTCATGGGATTTTAGGCACGCTAATAGTGATTCAGCAAGCGTGGAATCATCTCCGTTTCTGGCTGCGTCGAGAAGAAGTGTTGGATAGTTTGCGCAACCTTCTTCAGTAAGATTGTGGCTAAAGTATAGCGTTTCGGCTTGCAGGTCACTATTAATCTCTGACGTCATAAACGTACGTGTCCGTACGTCCAAGTGGTAATGTTCGAGCGGCATTATTTTTCTCCAATTTTTACGTAGTCTCTGTTTACTAAAAATTCGAATCACCAATTCATCATATATGAGAATTCCCAAAAAAATCATTCTGAATAAAACTTCCACTTGAATCATACTATTGATAACGGTGGAGATGTTTACGGTTTGATGAATGATTTTTAAATGAAATTGATAGAGGAGATGCTGTGTCGAATTGATGATTTTAAAGAGAATACTCCTTAGAGTTCGCTCAATCTACATACATTGTAACGCTGAGGATAAAAGGACGCGGGCTGGTCAGACTCCACTGATAAAAGAAGGAAAAGAGAGTGCTTAATATTGCAAGGGGAATGGAATCTGAGGGTACTGGTAGTGGGTAAAACAGTTCTAGACAAGAATATACCGTGCTGGAATATGCTCAAAATGGCTCTGGCGCGCAAAACAAAAAAGCCAACCGCGAACGGTTGGCTTCTCTGACGTATTTGGTAGGCCGTGCGGGATTCGAACCTGCGACCAACGGATTAAAAGTCCGCTGCTCTACCAGCTGAGCTAACGACCCAAAAACTTTGACTACTGAACTACGGTAACGCTGTGCCGTATCAACATGCTTGCCATGCTGACGGCTGAATCTTGGTAGGCCGTGCGGGATTCGAACCTGCGACCAACGGATTAAAAGTCCGCTGCTCTACCAGCTGAGCTAACGACCCAAGGGCGGCTATTATGACGGCCAACGGCGGTTTTGGGAAGGGCTGGGTGGCGTGTGGGCGGAAAAAAGCCTTGCATGGCCCTCATGCACGGTCTAATATAGGTAGATAGCCTACCTACTTATATATTTCCATGTCCACTACCGAAGAACTTCCCATCCCCGAACGCGCGCTGGCGCTGTCCGATGAATTGCGCACGGCGTTCAAGCGCCTGCTGCGCTCGATGCAGCGCGAAGGGGGCGAGCTGGAAGGCGGCGTGTCGATGATGCAGTACATGCTGCTGGCGCTGATCCACGAGCAGCCCGGCATCGGCGTGGCCGCGCTGGCGCGCCTGCAGAACGTGCGCGGGCCGACCGTCAGCGCGCAGGTCAAGTCGCTCGAAGAGGCGGGTCTCGTCGAGCGCAGCGCGCCCGATCCGCAGGACCGGCGCCGTTCGGGTCTGCACGTATCCGCGCATGGCCTGGCCATCCTCGAGACCCTGCGCGCGCGGCGCCGCGATGCGCTGGCGCGGCGTATCGCCCGCCTGACGCCGCAGCAGGTCGATGCGCTGGCCGCCGCCATGCAGCCTCTTCTTGAGATTGGCCAGGCATGAGCGGCCTTGGCATACCCGCAGGCGCAGAGGCGCCATTGACGGAGCGCGAAGTGCGCGCCACCTACCTGGGCCTGATGGCCGTGCTGGGCCTGGGCGCGCTGGACCAGAGCATCGTCGCGACGGCCTTGCCGCGCATCGTCGATGACCTGGGCGGCATGGCGCACCTGTCGTGGGTGGTGACGGCGTACGTGCTGGCCTCGACGGCCACCATGCCCCTGTACGGCAAGCTGGCCGACCAGTACGGCCGCCGCCCCATGATCTTCACGGCCTTGCTGACCTTTTTGCTCGGTTCCGTGCTGTGCGGACTGGCGCAGAACATGACGGAACTGATCATCTTCCGCGCCATCCAGGGCCTGGGCGCGGGCGGTTTCATGCCGCTGGCGCAGATCATCATCGGCGACATCGTGCCGCCCGCCGAGCGGGGCAAGCGGCAAGGCATGGTGCCCATCGTGTTTGCCGTCACCAGCGTGCTGGGGCCCGTGCTGGGCGGCGTGATCACGGATGCCCTGTCGTGGCACTGGATTTTCTTTGTCAACCTGCCCGTCGGCGCGGCTGCCTTTGTCATCATCGCGCGCGCCATGCGCAAACCCGCGCCCGCGCATGCGCACCGGATCGACTATCTTGGCTCCGCCTTGCTGACGGGCGCCGTCACGGCGGCGCTGCTGGTGCTGGCATTGGGCGGCACCGAGTGGCCGTGGGATGCGCTGGCGATCAAGGTGTGCGGCGGCGTTGCCGTGCTGCTGGGGATCTGGCTGGCCTTCCACGTGGGGCGGGTGGATGAACCCGTGCTGCCGCCCGACCTGTTCGAGAACCGCACCTTCAATATCGCCAGCCTGGTGATGGCCATGACGTTCATGGGCCTGATGGGCGCCAGCGTCTTCTTTCCCCTGTTTTTTCAGCTGGTGATGGGCACCAGTCCCGCCGAATCGGGCGTCATGACGGTGGCGATGATGGTGGGGCTGGTGGCGTCGTCGATGTTCAACGGCCGGGTGCTGTCGCGTTCGGGCAAGTACAAGATGGTGCAGGTAGCGGGGCTGGCCGTGGCGGTCGTGGCGTTTGCCGTGCTGGCCTGGGCCATGGAAACGTCGCGCGGTTACTGGATCATCGAGCCGGCCATCTTCTTCCTCGGCACGGGGCTGGGACTGGTGATGCCGAACATGACGATCGCCGTGCAAAATGCCTTGCCGCTGGCGCGCCGCGGCGTGGGCACGGCCATGCTGGCCTTTTTCCGCTCGCTGGGCGGCTTGCTGGGCGTGACGGCGTCCGGCGCCATCCTTGCGCGCCAGCTGCACCAGCATGGCGTGGAAGCCGTTTCGGCGCTGGGCGCGCAGGCGGCCGTGCAGACGGTGGAGGTGTACCGCCATGCGATCGCCAGCGTGTTCGGCGCCGGCGCCGTGCTGCTGCTGGTGGGGCTGGTCTTCCTGCTGTTCCTGCCGGAACTGCCCCTGGAGGGGCATCCGGCGACGGTCAGGGACGATCAGTAGCGTTCCAGCCAGTGCGCGTAGGGCGCCGGCAGGGTCCACGAGGCGCGTTCCACGCCAAGTTCCTTGGCGGCAAAATATGCCCAGTGCGGGTTGGCCAGGTGCGCCTTGCCGACCATCACCACGTCCAGCTGCCCTTCCTTGACGACACGCTCGGCGATGGCCGGCGTGCCGAAGCCCCAGGCGGACGAGACGGGCACGCCCGCTTCGCGGCGCACGCGCTCGGCGATCGGGCCCATGAAGGCCGGACCCCACGGAATCGACACGTCGGGAATCGTGAAGCCCATGCTGACACTGATCATATCCATGCCGGCATCCTTGAACTGGCGCACGAGGGCTATCGATTCGAGCAGGGTTTGCTCGTCGCGGCCGTCGAATTCCAGCACGCCGAAGCGGATGGTCAGCGGCAGGTGCTCGGGCCACACTTCACGCACGGCTTTCAATGTTTCCAGCAGGAAGCGGCTGCGGTTTTCCAGGCTGCCGCCATAGATATCGTCGCGCCGGTTCGAGTGGGCGGAAAAGAAGCTTTGCGCCAGGTAGCCGTGGGCGAAGTGCAGCTCCAGCCATTCGAAGCCCACTTCGCGGGCGCGCACGGCCGCGTCGACGAAGTTCTGTTTCACTCGGGCAATATCGTCGAGGTCCATGGCGCGCGGCACTTTCGGCAGGCCGCCGCCAAAGGCGATGGCGGACGGGGCGATGGTTTGCCAGCCGCGCGCGTCGCCTTGCGCGATATGGTTGTCGCCTTCCCATGGGCGGTTGGCGCTGGCCTTGCGGCCCGCGTGGGCGATCTGGATGCCGGGAACGGAGCCGGCCGCCTTGATGGCCTTTACCACCGGCACGAAGGCTTGCGCCAAATCATCGTTCCAGATGCCCGTGCAGCCTGGCGTGATGCGGCCTTCGGGCGCCACGGCCGTCGCTTCGACGATCACCAGGCCCGCGCCGCCGCGCGCCATGCCTGCGTAGTGCGACAGATGCCAGTCGTTGGCCTGGCCATCGACGGCCATGTACTGGCACATGGGTGGCACGGCGATGCGGTTGCGCAGGGTGATGCCTTTGAGGGTGTAGGGCTGGAAGAGGGCGGACATGGTGGCCTTTGTGTTTGTTGGTGGAAATGTCATGGAATGCTGATTCGGTAGTTCGTAAATATTCGAATAATGGAATTAGTATAGCGCATGCTGTATGATTCTGCTCATGCGCCCACACAAACATCCTCCCGCCAGCGAATTCGTCCTCGAGCGCGTGCTGTACGCCTTGAGCGATTCCATCCGCCTCGACATCGTGCGCCACCTGGCCAGAGTCGATGCGGCCGCTTGCGGTGATCTCGACGGCGGACGGCCGAAATCGACCGTTTCCCACCATTTCAAGGTCTTGCGCGAAGCGGGCCTCGTCTACACGGAAAACGCGGGCACGACGCACATGAACACCCTGCGCCGCGCCGACATCGAGAGCCGCTTCCCCGGCTTGCTGGACGCGATCCTGGCGCAGCAGCCCCTGGTGCCCGAGCCGCCGCAGGCGGAAAAGCCGACAGTTTAGCCGCCTGCCGTGCCCCGCCATTTTTCAGGCTCGGCTATCATATCGGCCTTTCGGTAAATCCTCAGCCGCGCGCCTGTTGCGCGATGGGCTGGCGAGACTGCCTGGCATGGCAAGGGATGGGAATGACGGCAGCAGCAGTGGTATCACAGGCGGACCTGGCACATCGTCCGCAGTTTGGCTGGATCAATGGTTTGAAGGCGGGCGCGGCGCAGTTGATCGTGTTGCATCACCTGGCGTTTTACGGCCCCATGTCCGACTACGTGCAACCCCTGTTGCCCGAACTGCTAGGCTGGCTGGGCGGCAGCGCGCGCATCGCCGTGCAAGTGTTTCTCGTCATCGGCGGCTTTCTCGTCGCCAAATCCCTGTCGCCCGCCGGCCGCCCCGGCATTGCCGCGCCGCTGCAGGCGATCTGGCGCCGCTACGCCAAGCTGGCGCCGCCTTTCCTGGCCGCCACCTTGCTCGCGGCCATCGTCACGCCCGTGGCCGGCATCTGGATGCTGCACGATTCCATGTCGGCCGCTGTCACCCTGGGCCAGCTGAGCGCCCATGCCTTGCTGCTGCACGGCGTGCTCGGCTACGAGTCGCTGTCGGCCGGCGCCTGGTACGTGGCCATCGATTTTCAGCTGTACTTGCTGACGGTAGCGCTGCTGTGGCTGGGCGGCCGCCTGGCGGGCCAGCGGCGCGGGCATTGGCTGATGCCGCTGGCCGTCACCGCGGGCATCACCTTTTCCCTGCTGTATTTCAATCTCGACGCGGGCTGGGACAATTGGGCGCCGTATTTCTTCGGCAGCTACGGCCTGGGCATGCTGGCCTGGTGGGCCAGCGATCCGGCCCGCAAACCCTCCGCCATGACCGTGCTCATGGCCATGGCCGCCGTGCCCGTCCTGCTGGCCCTGGCCGTCGACTACCGCAGCCGCATCGCCCTGGCCCTGATCGTCGCCTGCGCCCTGTTCCTGTTCGGCCGCGCCCGCACGCCGTCCCAGGGCGGCGCCTGGAATGTCATCAACGCCCTCGGACGCATTTCGTATGCCGTGTTTCTCGTCCACTTTCCCGTCAGCCTGCTGGTCAATGCGCTGTTTATCAGCTATGTCCCGCTTGAGCCGGAGTGGCAGGCGCTGGGCATGCTGACGGCCTGGGGCGCCAGCATGGCGGCCGGCGCCGCGTTTTACCGCTGGGTGGAGGTGCCGCTGGGGCGGGCGATGGGCAGCGTGGTGGCGCATCTGGCCGGGAGGCCGGCGCTGGTGTCGCGTTAAGGGTGATGTAGTCGTCCTGATGGCGCCCTTGTTCGCGAAACAGGGCTGGCTGTTTCTATTATTTGTTACTACAATAAATAATGAGAATCACTTTTGATGCTGTCAAGCGTGAAAAGACGCTCAGGGAGCGTGGTCTCGACTTTGCGCGTGCGCGTGTAGTGTTTGGCGGCCTCACCATTACGCTGCCGGACCAGCGCCAGGACTACGGCGAACCCCGCTTCATCACTGCAGGTTGGCTCGACGAGCGTCTGGTTGTACTGGTCTGGACGCCGCGTGGCCGGGCGCGCAGAATCATCAGCATGAGGAAGGCAAATGAACGCGAAATCGACAAATGCAAGCAAAGCCTGGGCTGATCCCGACGATGCGCCTGAATTGACGGACGGTTTTTTCGAGCAGGGTGTCTGGCAAGTGGGCGATAAGCCCGTTTCCCGTCCCGAGGCGCAGCAGGAAGCGGTACGCCGCCGCGGCAGACCCGCTGGCACTGGTGGCAAGATCAGCACGACCATACGCTTCGATGCCGACATCCTCGAAGCCTTCAAGGCCACCGGCGATGGGTGGCAAACACGCATGAATGATGCGTTGAAGGAGTGGCTGCGATCCAGGCAAGCCTAGAAAACAAAAAAGCCAACCGCGAACGGTTGGCTTCTTCATAGTATTTGGTAGGCCGTGCGGGATTCGAACCTGCGACCAACGGATTAAAAGTCCGCTGCTCTACCAGCTGAGCTAACGACCCAAAAACTTTTTACAACAACTTCGGTAACACTGTGCCGTAAAAAAATGCTTGCTATAACAACTCGCAAGCAGATCAGTACTGCGTATTCGTGGTAGGCCGTGCGGGATTCGAACCTGCGACCAACGGATTAAAAGTCCGCTGCTCTACCAGCTGAGCTAACGACCCGAAGAAGAAAGATTATAGGGGGTGCCCGGGATTCTGTCAAACCTAACGGGCAACTTTTTCCCCGCTTTTACTTTTTGCCGCCCCGTTCCTTGGCCGCCTGGGCCGCGCTGGAGTCCGGGTAGCGCGAGATCAGGGCGTTCAGCGTCTTGGTCGCGTTCGGCTTGTCTTTCAGCTCCGTGTAGCAGCTGGCGATGTTGAGCATGGCATCGGGCGCTTTCGGGCTGTCCGGGTAGTGTTTCAGCACGGCCTGCTGGGCCGTGATGGCGCTCTTGCAGTCGCGCTGGGCGTAATAGGCGTTGCCCAGCCAGTATTGCGCGTTGGCCGCGTAGGCCGATTCCGGATAGCGTTTCACGAAGCCGTCCAGGGCCGTCACGGCGCCTTTGTAGTCGCCCGACTTGAACAGGCCGAACGCGGATTCGTATGCGCTTTGCTCGGACACGCCCACGGCCGCTTCCTGGCCGTCGATGGTGACCTGGCGCGGTTCGAGCTTGCGCAGGCGCGCGTCGATATCGGTGTAGAAATCCTTCTGGCGCTTTTGCGTGTTTGCCAGGTCGTTGCCCAGTACTTCGATCTGGCCGCGCAGGCGGGCGATCTCTTGCATGGTCTGGTCGTGCTGGTTGAGCAGGCTCAAGGTGCTGGTCTTGTCCGCCTTGGCGTCGATGCGGCTGTTCAGGTCGCGCGCCATGGCGTCGACCTTGGCGCGCAGCTCGAGGATGGCCTTGCGTGCTTCGTCGTCATCGAACAGGGCGGCGTTGGCGTGCAGGGGCAGGTAGGCAAACGCGGCCATCAAGGCGGCGGCGACGCCGGCTTTCGAGAATGTCATCATGAGTCGGGCTTTCAAAAGTTACGCAAACATGCAAACGGGGCGCCGGGCGGTGAATCACCGCGCTGCGCCCCATTATTATGCCTATGACTGGCCAGTTAGGTAAGCGTCAATGCTGCCGCGCTCACCCCTGAACATCAATAAACGATGTCAGCGCGGCGGTTTTCTGCCCATGCTGCTTCGTTGCTGCCTTGAGCTTTAGGCTTTTCTTTGCCCAGCGACACGGCTTCCATTTGGCCTTCTGGCACGCCCAGGGCTGCCATCGACTTGCGCACGGCTTCAGCACGTTTCTGGCCCAGGGCCAGGTTGTACTCAGCGCCACCGCGTTCATCGGTGTTACCTTGGATCAGGATCTTGCGGCTAGGCGTTTTCACCAGATAGCCAGCGTGGTTTTGCACAACTGGGGTGTCCGCTTCGCGCACGACGTATTTGTCGAAGTCGAAGTAGATGCTGCGGTTAGCCAGCACGCCTTTTGGATCGTCCAGTGGATCGACCGATGCGGTCGTTACTGGCTGAACTTGACGGGTGTCAACTGGAGCGACGACTTTTTCAGGAGCGCGCTCAACCACTGGGGTCTCTGCTACTTTGACTGGGGTGCTGCAGGCGGACAGCAGGGCTGCGGTAGCGGCGATGAAAGCCAAACTTTTAAAGTTACTCATTTTTATTCTCCGGGTCATGGTTAAAGGTGAAACTGTACAGCATTTACTTCATAAAAGGACCCCAGGTGGGCTCCTTGATATTGCCAGCTTGCGTAGTCAAACGCTGTTTGACGCGGCCATCCACCGATACCACTGCCAGCGACTTGCGTCGTCCGGATTCGGTCGCGTACATGATATATTTCCCGTTGGGCGAAAAGCTCGGTGATTCGTCGTTGGCGGTGTCCGACAGGCGCAGTTCCTGGCCACTAGCCAGGTCGAGCGCGTAGAGCTGGAAATTGCCGTCGCGACGGGAAATATAAGCGAGTGTCTTCCCGTCGGACGAAATCCGCGGGCTGATGTTGTAGGAGCCGCCAAACGTCACGCGCTTGGCTTCGCCACCGCTGGTCGACATGCGGTAGATTTGTGGTCCGCCGCTGCGATCGCTGGTGAAATAAATGCTTTGGCCATCGGCCGAGAATTGGGGTTCCGTATCGATGCCGCTGCTGGTGCTGACGCGGCGCAAGCCGCTGCCGTCGGCATTGACGGTGTAGACCTGGGTATGGCCGTCGCGCGACAGGGCCACGGCCAGGCGCGAGCCGTCCGGGCTCCAGCTCGGCGCCGAGTTGCTGCCTTTTTCATTCGACACGATGGTGCGCTGGCGCGTCACCAGGTTTTGCACGTAGACGATGGGCTTTTTCTTTTCGAACGACACATACGCGACCTTGGTGCCGTCCGGCGACCACGACGGCGAAATGATAGGCTCGTTCGAGCGCAGGGCGACCTGGATGCCTTCGCCATCGGCGTCGGCCACTTCCAGGCGGTATTCGCGGCCCGATTGCGTGACGTAGGCGATGCGCGTGGCGAACGCGCCTTTGACGCCCGTCAACTTTTCATAGATGTCGTCGGCGATCTTGTGCGCCAGCAAGCGGTTGAATTGCGGCGCGGCCGCATTGTTCATGCTGGAGATCTGGGCGCCCTTGATGGTGTCGAACAGCTTGTAGCGCACGTCCAGGCGGCCATCGGCCATGCTTTGCACGGTGCCGGCCGCCAGCGCGTCGGCGCCGCGCGATTTCCACTGCTCGTAGCTGACGGGCGCCGTTTCCGACACGGGCGCATCGGCGTCGATCAGCTTGAACACGCCGCTGCGCGCCAGGTCGGCCTTGATAATGCCCGACAGCGACTGCGGCGCCGCCGATTCATTGACGAAGCTGGCGACAGCCACCGGGATCTGGTTGCTGCCGATCCCCGTAATCTCCACGCGCAGCTGCGCCTGGGCGCCGGAGGCTCCCAGCATCAGGCCGGCGCAGAGCACGACATAGCTCATTTTTTTCATGGTCATCATTTAGGCAAATCCTTCATCTCGAATATGAGTTCAATCTCGCGTTCCACGGTGCCGTCTTTTTTCTTCGGCAGTGGCGACGATTTATTAATGGCGTTTTCCACCGAGCTGTCATACGCCGGCAGGCCGCTACTTTTAATCTTTCGGACCGAAATAATTTCCCCAGTTGGCAGTTGCTCGATCTTGAACACGGCGCGCGGGTTGCCCGGCACGTCCGTGCTACCGCTGTACGCGATATTGCTCTTGATCTTGCTCGTCAGGGCAGCGACATAGCCGCTGTCCTTGCGTGGCGCGGTCGCTTTCGCGGCCGTACCTGTTGTGCCATTGCCTGCCTGCGCCATCAACCGCTTCATGTCATCGGCACGCAATTTGTCGGCTGCCGCTTTTTCAGCCGCCGCTTTTTTCGCCTTGGCCGCTTTTTCGGCCGCCGCTTTTTTATCGGACAGTTCTTTTTCGGCTTTTTCTTCCGCCGCTTTTTCTTTCTCTTTGGCTTGCTTGGCTTTCTCCAGCTTGTCGGCCTTTTCTTTTTCCAGCTTTTCAGCCTTGTCTTTTTCTTTCTGCTTCTGTTTTTCCAGTTCGCGCTTTTCTTCCTCGCGTTCCTTCAATTCCTGCTTGCGGCGTTCTTCCGCTGCCGCTTTCTCTTCTTTCAGCTTGGCCTTCTTGCGTTCGAGGGCGATTTCCGCCTCGCGCAGGTCGACCTTCGGCTCGGGCGCGGCCACGGGCGGTGGCGGCGGGGCCGGCTGTTCCACTTGCGGTTCCGGCGGCGGCGCCGGTGTCGGCTCCGGTTCCGTCGCCACTTCGGGCGGCGGCGCGGCCGTCTGCACTTTCAGGTCCCACACTTCCGCTTCGACGGCGACAGGTTCCGTATTTTGCCAGTGTACGCCCACCCACAGGAAAAACAGCAGGCCAAGGTGCATCGCCAGCGCCAGGCCCAGCGAGGGCCAGCGGCTGCGTTCGCGCGGCACGCTGTAGGGCTTGCCGAGTACATGGTCGATTTGTTTGGTCTGCAAAGTCTAGTCTATCTAAAAACGGTCAAGTCTGGAAACAGGGTGCTGCGCTTACTTGGTGGCCAGGCCGACGCGGGTAATGCCCATCTTTTTCGCTTCCGAAATGAGCTGGATCACATCGTCGTACTTGCTTTCCTTGTCGCCCGCGATCATCACGGGATAGTCGGGATTGCTTTCGTGCAAACCGCGCAGCTTGCGCAGCAGGGCGTCGCGGTTCGGTTCCGTTTCCGGCGACAGCTGTTCCTTGCCGATGACGCCGATCGACAGCGAACCATTCGGTTTCAGTACGATCTGAATATAGTCATCGGGCGGTTTGGCCGACTTTTCCGCGTTGGGCAAGTTCACCACGCTGGGATTGTTCGACGACGGCATCACCATGAAAATGATCAGCAGCACCAGCATCACGTCGATATACGGCACAACGTTGATCTCGGACTTGAATTTGCGGCCACGGCCACCGCGCATGCCGCCACTATTAAAGGAGGAACCCATGGACCTTGCCCCCTCTTAGCGCGACTGGCGCTGCAAGATGTTGGAGAATTCCTCGACGAAGCTCTCGAAGCGGATCGCCAGGCGGTCGATGTCATGCGAAAAACGGTTGTAGGCGACGACGGCGGGAATGGCCGCGAACAGGCCGATGGCGGTGGCGATCAGCGCTTCGGCAATGCCGGGCGCGACGGCGGCCAGGGTAGCTTGCTGCACGTTGGCCAGGCCGCGGAAGGCGTTCATGATGCCCCACACGGTACCGAGCAGGCCGATGTACGGCGAGACGGAGCCGACGGACGCGAGGAAGGCCAGGTGCGATTCGAGCACGTCCATTTCACGCTGGAAGGCGGCGCGCATGGCGCGGCGTGCGCCGTCGAGCACGGCGCCGACGTCCAGCGCTTCACGCGAACCGTAGGAAGCCTTGCCCTTGATGAATTCGCCCATGCCGGCGTCGAAGATGCGGGCCAGCGCGCCGCTCTGGTCGCGGTTGCCGCTGGCGTTCTGGTGCAGCGCATGCAGGTTGCCGCCGGCCCAGAAGCTGCGTTCGAATTCGATGGTTTGCTTGCGCGCCTGGCGCACGGCAAACATCTTGCGGAAAATGTAGGTCCAGCTGGTCAGGGAAATCAGCAGCAGCAGGGCCATGATCAGTTGCACGATCAAATGGGCATTGGAGATGAGCGCGAGGAAAGAAAGATCTTGTGTAACGTTCATTGGCTGGCAGTCTGTTGGGTGAATTGTCCGGAGGTGGCGGGTAGGGCTCAGGCGGCGCGCATGCGGGCCGCGACTGCATCAGGCACGGCGCGCGGGCGCAGTGCCGAATCGACGCAGCCGATCTTGACGCGGGCCATGTTGAGCAGGCGGTCGCCGCACCAGGCTTGTTGCAGGAAAACGATGGAGGCACGCCCCATTTTTTCTATGCTTAAGGTTAATCTTACCGTGTCATCGAGCCTGGCTGGCGCATGATAGTCGGCGTTGACGCTTTTGACAACGAACATCGCGTCATGCTGTTCCAGCAATGCCTGCTGGCCCACGTCGATGGCACGCAGCCATTCGGTGCGCGCGCGCTCGAAGAATTTCAGGTAGTTAGCGTAATAGACGATGCCGCCGGCGTCGGTGTCTTCATAGTAGACACGTACGTTCCAGGTAAAGACTGAAGGCATGTTTATTGCGCCAGTAGTGAGATTGAGCAACATTTTACGCGATTTTTCTTCTTGTGACTGTGGGCGCTTGCTGGAAAGCCATGCAAAAGCTGCATATAAGTTGCACCGCAGCATTGTAAATCCGGCGTGTGCAATGGCAAGCTTCGTAACATACGCTTACATGCCATGGCCAGGTTTAAGCCCAGCTTAAAAGCCGCGGCCATCCCCGGGGCGGCCTGTGGCCGCGCCCGGGCTGCGATAGCGCGCGGCGATTATAGCCGCACGGTTGCATTCCTTGCTCAATTTGGGTACTTAACTTACAATTTGACTTCCATTACGTCTCACGTGACTGGCGAAAAGTCGGGCGATCTCCATGAATGGCGGTCGGCAAACCGGCGAAAGGTGGGCACCCACCGGGAAACGTGAGATTTTTCATCAGCCGTTCGCCTGGGTAGCCACTATGGAAAAGCACGAAGAGGCTGCCTGTCCAATGTTGTTATTCACTTAACGCCGGCTCCCCTCATTCGATCCAACCTGCCAGTACAAGCACCCTCATACTTGGAGTTTTTACATGTTTGCAAAAGATCACAACCTCGCCAACGTCGATCCTGAATTGTTCGCCGTCATTCAAAAAGAGAACACGCGCCAGCACGACCACATCGAACTGATCGCGTCGGAAAACTACACGTCGCCAGCCGTAATGGAAGCGCAAGGCTCGCAGCTGACGAACAAGTACGCCGAAGGCTATCCAGGCAAGCGCTACTACGGCGGCTGCGAATACGTCGACGTGGCCGAGCAACTGGCCATCGACCGCGTGAAACAGTTGTTTGGCGCCGAATGCGCAAACGTGCAGCCGAATTCCGGCTCGCAGGCGAACCAGGGCGTGTTCTTCGCCATGTTGAAACCAGGCGACCTGATCATGGGTATGTCGTTGGCCGAAGGCGGTCACCTGACCCACGGCATGCCGCTGAACATGTCCGGCAAATGGTTTGACGTCGTTTCCTACGGCTTGACGGCGGAAGAAGACATCGACTACGAGGCAATGGAACGCCTGGCCCGCGAACGCAAGCCCAAGCTGATCATCGCCGGCGCGTCGGCATTCTCGAAAAAGATCGACTTCGAACGCTTCAGCAAGATCGCCAAGGAAGTGGGCGCCTACTTCATGGTCGACATGGCCCACTACGCCGGCTTGATCGCCGCCGGCCTGTACCCGAACCCGGTGCCGTTCGCCGACTTCGTCACCTCGACCACGCACAAATCGTTGCGCGGCCCGCGCGGCGGCATCATCCTGATGAAGGCCGAACACGAAAAAGCCATCAACTCGGCCATCTTCCCTGGCATCCAGGGCGGCCCGCTGATGCACGTGATCGCCGGCAAGGCCGTCGCCTTCAAGGAAGCGCTGAGCCCTGAATTCGTCGAATACCAGAAGCAAGTGATCAAGAACGCCGACGTGCTGGCGAAAACCCTGATCAAGCGCGGCCTGCGCATCGTGTCCGGCGGCACCGAATCGCACGTCATGCTGGTTGACCTGCGCGCCAAGAACCTGACGGGCAAGGAAGCCGAAGCCATCCTCGGTTCCGCGCACATCACCTGCAACAAGAACGGCATCCCGAACGACCCGCAAAAACCTTTCGTCACCTCGGGCATCCGCCTGGGCAGCCCGGCGATGACGACGCGCGGTTTCAAGGAAGCGCAAGCGGAAGAAGTGGGCAACCTGATCGCCGACGTGCTGGACAATCCGCATGACGCCGCCACCATCGAGCGCGTGAAAGCGGCCGTGAAAGTACTGGCCGACGCGCACCCTGTGTACGCAGCATAATTATTTGTCCAGAATGTGTCATACGGAGTAAGATTCTGTATGACACATTCCAGTCGTGCCCAAGGGCGCCCGGAGTGATTCGGGCGCCCTTTGTACAAGGGCGGCGATTTCCCGTAATTATTACTATAAAGTTGTAGCCAGCCCATGAAATGTCCATTTTGCCAGCACGGCGACACCCAGGTTCTCGATACGCGCGTATCGGAGGAAGGGGATGCCATTCGGCGCCGCCGCCGCTGCGGCAAATGCGACAAGCGTTTTACCACTTACGAACGCATTGAACTTATCATGCCGGCCGTCGTCAAAAAGAATGGCAGCCGGACGGAGTTCGCTGCGGATAAGTTGCGCGGCAGTTTGATGCTGGCCTTGCGTAAGCGTCCCGTCGCGGCCGCCTCTGTGGATACGGCCATCGCGTCCATCCAGGAAAAGCTGCTCACCAGCGGCTTGCGCGAAGTCGAATCCGGCTATATCGGCGAACTCGTCATGCAGGAACTCAAGCGCCTGGACAAGATCGCCTACATCCGCTTTGCCTCCGTCTACAAGAATTTCGAAGACCTGGCCGAGTTCCAGGACGCGATTGCCGAAGTGGGCCAGGCGCGCAAGCCCTGACGCTCACCCGGACGTTCACTTTGCCGGCAAAGGGGCCGCTCCTGCGCCCCGTGTTCACCATGCCGGCGCTTGCCTGGCAAGCGGTCTGATCAATCCCACCGCCGTTCTTCTCGACTTATCATCGTCCTGTTTGCGCTAGCGCAGACGCAGGTTTTTGCGCGCGCCTATCTTGTAGCTGGGCCGCCTGTTCCTGCGGCTCTTTCTGCGGAAGGGAGTAGCGCATGCGCAAGGGCGGTCGCACTATGTTTCCTGCGGGTGGCAGCAGCCTCGTCGAAGTGCTGGTGTCGCTGCTGCTGTTGGCGCTGGGCCTGCTGGGCGCCAGCATCCTGCAATTGAACGCCCTGCGCGCGCGCCACGAGTCGGCGCTGCTGTCGGCGGGCGTGCAACTGGCCGCCGGCATGGCCGAGCGCATGCGCGCGAACAACGTGCTCATGAATGGCCCCGATGCGGGCAATCCCTACCTGAACGTGGCATATGCGGCGGCGGACGGCGCCGAAGCTGGCGGCGGCGCGCCGGACTGTCTTGGCGTTGCCGCCTGCAGCGCGGCCGAGCTGGCGCAATTCGACATCGCCGAATGGAAGCAGGGGCTGCATGCGGCCTTGCCCGGCGCGCGCCTGCGCATCTGCCGCGACCTTGCCGCGTGGGATGCCGCCGCCCAGGGCTTGCAGTGGGCGTGCAGCGGCGGCAAGGGGGCGCCCATCGTCATCAAGCTGGGCTGGCGCGGCCGCCTGCCCGATGGCTCGCCCGCCGTGAATGCGGCAGGCGAGTCGCTGCCCAGGCTGGCTTTCCAGCTGGGCGGGGGCGGCGCATGAACGGCGGGCATCGTGGCATGAGCCTGGTCGAATTGCTGGTGGCCCTGTCGCTCGGTGCGCTGTTGATGCTGGCCGCCAGTAGCGTGCTGCTGGCGGCCAGCGGCAGCTATGGCGACCAGTCCGCCAGCGCACGCCTGGATGACAACGCCCGCTATGCGCTCGATGCCATCGCCCGCGCCGTGCGCCAGACGGCGTATGTGAATTGGGACAGCGGCGCCACGCCCGTTGCCCATGCGGATTACGACAGCGCGAATATCGCCGGGCTCGACGCGCGCAGCCTGGGCAAGAACAGCGACGGCATCAGCGGCGCGCTGCCCGGCGCCCTGCATGGCAGCGACGTGCTGGCCCTGCGCTATTACGGCGCCGGCAAGGAGGAGGGCGGGGACGGTTCCGTCCTCAATTGTGCCGGCTTTGGCGTGGGCGCGGCGCAAACGGAGGCGCAGCGGGGCTGGAGCATTTTCTATGTGGCGCAGGGCGCCGATGGCGAAGGCGAGCTGCGTTGCAAATACCAGGGCGCGAACGGCTGGGGCGCGGACGCCGTCATCCGTGGCGTCGATGCTTTCCAGGTGCTGTATGGCCTCGACACGGAAACGCCGCCTGACGGCGTGGCGAATCGCTATGTCAACGCCAGCGCGCTCGACGCCTACGATGCGGCGCTGCTGCTGGAAGGGGCGGACGCGGCTGCGCGCCAGCGCGATTTTCAACGGCGCACGCACTGGAAACGCGTGGCCAGCGTGCGCGTGGCGCTGTTGCTGCATGGCGAGGCGGGACCGGCTGACAAGATGGCGGAACTGGGGCCGGCGCAGTTCGACCTGTTCGGCAAGGCGTATGCCGAGGCGCATGGCGCCGGCGACACGGGCGTGCGCATCGCGCGCGCATCCTTGCCTGCCGCGACGCGTTCGCGGCTGCGGCAACTGGTGCAGACGAGCATCATGCTGCGCAACGGGCCGGCCTAGGCGGGCGGCGCGATGGCTGGCGCGGGCGTCCGCTGTTGCGTGCCTTGGTGCCCACCTCGTGCGCGATGCGGCGGCGCCACCCTCGTGTATGTGCTGTGCCTGCTGGTGATCATCTTGTTGCTGGGCATTTCGGCGGCGCAGATGGCCTTGCAGGGAGAAAAGGCGGCGCGCGGCGAGCGCGACCGGCAGATCGCGTTTCAGGCGGCGGAGGAGGCTCTGGTGGATGCGCAGAACGATATCGAAGGCTTGCCCGGCGCGCCGGGACGCAGCAGCCTATTCGCACCAGGCAGTGCGGCCGGGTTCGCGGACGGCTGCGGCGAGGGAGGCGCACTGGGTCTGTGCCTGCCCGCGGCCCCGGAGGCGCCGGCCCTCTGGTTGAGCATGGACCTCGATGGCGCCGAAGGCAGCAGCCGCGCCGTGCCGTATGGCCAGTTTACGGGCGCCGTCATGCAGACGGGGCAGGGATTCCTGCCGTCGCGCCGGCCCCGCTACCTTATCGAACTGCTGCCGTTTCACCCGCCCGGCGCACAGGCCACGGCAGTAGCTGGCGGCCTTGCCACGGAAAGCTATGTGTACCGCATCACGGCCATCGGTTTTGGCGCGCAGGAAAGCACGCAAGTCGTGCTGCAAAGCTATTACCGCAAGCAGGCGGCTGGGGCGGGACCATGAAGGCGTCGTGGTTCATCTTGCCGCCCACTTTGCCGTCCACTTTGTGGCCTGCTTTGCGGTCTGCCCGGCGGCATGCCGGCTGCGTCTGGCTGTTGCTGCTGGCCTGCCTGGCAAGCCTCTGTTGCGGCGGCGCCCTTGCCGCCGCCGTCCCGCCGGTGACGCTGGCACGGGCCGACGCGGGCTTGCACGGCGCCAGGGTGCCGCCGAATCTGTTGCTCAACCTGTCCTTCACGCATGCGGCAGCCGCTGCCGCGTATGGCGGCGAGTATGCGCCGCAGCGCGAGTACGCAGGGTATTTTCACGCGCGCATGTGCTACAGCTATCCGTATCGCAGCAAGGATGGCGTCATGCTGCCGGACTTGCGCGTAGCGACCGCTTACTTCTCCGTGCTGAAACCGGCCGATGCGCTGCACGGTTGCGGCGGCGACAGTTTCAGCGGCAACTTTCTCAACTGGGCCAGCACCAGCATGCTCGACCTCGTCCGCTACGCGCTGACGGGCGGCGACCGCGTCATCGACGAAGTGCGCAAGACGGTGCTGCAGCGCGCCTACCTGCCTGATGCCGGCAGCCCCATCGACTTTTTTGCCCACCCCGTCTTTTTCCCGCGCAAGGTACTGCAGGCTGGCGTGGCGGCGGCGACGCCATTTGCGCTGGCGCAACTGGCCATCGTTTCTTGCCGCAACCGCCTGCTGTTCGGCGACGCCAGCCTTGGCCAGTCTGCGGGCGGCACTTGCGATGCGCCTGGCCTTGCTGCCACGCACGGGGTGTTCCTCGCGCGCGTGCGCGTGTGCGACGCTGATGAGGGGCCGCTGCGCGACGACTTGTGCCTGGCGTATGGCAAGAACTACAAGCCGGTGGGCGCCGTGCAGCGCCATGGCGGCAGGGTGCGCGTGGGCGTGTTTGGCCATTTGAACGGCGTGCCCGCCAGCGCCGGCCCCGTGTATGGCGGCGTGCTGCGCGCGCCGCTGGCCCATGTGGGCAGGCAGCGCTGGACGGCGCCCGACTATTTGCCGCAAGACAATGCCGGCGCCGAGTGGAATCCCGCCACCGGCGTGTATGTGGCCGAAGCTGCGGCCCAGGGCGCGGGCCTTGGCGGCGGGGTGACCGCTTACATCAATGGCCTGGGCCGCGGCAATGCAGGGCATCCTGGCGCGTACGCCAGGGCGGCGCCGCTGGCCGAATTGCTGTATGAATCGCTGCGCTACCTGCAGGGACGGCAAGCGAGCGCCCCGGTGCCGCCTGCGACGGCCCCGCCTGCCATCGACGACGGCTTGCCGGTCGTGACCCAATGGAGCGACCCGCAAACGGCCAGTTGCCAGCGGCACATCGTCGTCAGCCTCGGCGATGCGGGCATGGCGGGCGATCGTTACGTGCCCGGCAATGTCCCGGTCCCTCCTGCCGCATCCGGCGACCGCGCCCGCGCGCCGGACAGTTTTGCGCCGCCGCCGTTCGATGCGATGGCCTGGACGCATGCGGTGGGCAGCCTGGAAAGCGGCGGTACGCCCGGCAATCCCGCGCCTCGGCCGGAACTGGCGGCGCTGGAATTGCTGGCCGATGGGGCGGGCGGCGCCAGCTACCATGCGGCGGGCCTGGCCTACTGGTCGCACGTGCAGGCCCTGCGTCCCGGCGGCAAGAACGACGGCGGCGCAAAGGTCGAGCACTATGCGGGCGACTTGCGCCAGGGCGACCCGGCCGCCACTCCCGCCTCTACACCCTTGCTGCTGGCGTCCAAGTATGGCGGCTTTCTCGATGCGAATGGCGACGCCAACCCCTTCAAGAGCGCGACGGGCGGCGCGCTGGATGAATGGAGCCTGGATGGCCGCTGGCCCGGTCATTACTTGCCCGGCAGCGATCCTGCCGCCCTGATCGCGGGACTGCGCGCAGCCTTCGCAGCAGCCGATAAGGGCACCTTGCCGGCGGCGCTCGCAGGACCGGCCCTGATGGCGCTGGCCAGCGGCACGGAAGAGGCATACTGGTTCCAGACGCAGCTGCGTCTGGCCGATGGCGGCATGACCTTGTCTCGCACCGCGTTTGCCGTGGGGGGCGATGGCGCATTGCTTCCCGGCAAGCCATGGTGGACTGCCGGCGGACAGGACAAGCCCGTGCCGGATGGCGCGCCCGCGTTCTTGCGTCCCGTCTACACGCTCGACGCCCAGGGCAGCCTGATGCCGCTGGCCTGGAACCGCCTCGACGCAGTGCAGCGCGGCGCATTCGACAGTGGCGATGGCCGGGGCGAGGCGCGCCTGGCGTACCTGCTGGGCCAGCGCACGCACGAGGTGGGCCAGCCAGGCGGTTTCCTGCGGCGCAGGTCAGGCAGCCTGGGCGCAGCACCCTATGGCAATCTCGTGTACGTGGGTGCGCCCGGGCTGGGCATGCCGGGTACCGGCTATGGCTTGCACCGCCAGGCGCTGCTGCAGCGGCGCAGAATGCTGTACCTGGGCGCCAGCGATGGTTTGCTGCATGCCTTCGATGCGCGCACGGGCAGCGAATTGTTTGCCTATCTGCCGCAAGCGCTGCTGCACCTTGCGCCAGCCGCTGCAAGCACTCACTACAGCTCCGGCCCGCTGCTCGACGGCGCGGCGGCCACGGCGGAAGTGCTGGCGCTGGGACATTGGAAGACGGTGCTGGTGTCGGGCATGGGCGGCGGGGCGCAGGGCGTGTTTGCGCTCGATATCACCGACCCGGCCCGCTTCGCGCAAGACGGGGCGCTGTGGGAATTTACGGACCGCGACGACAGGCTGATGGGCAATGTGCGCGCGCCGCCCGCCTTCGCCCGCATCAATATGGGCGGCAAGGAGGGCGCGCCGGCCTACCGCGACTTTGCCATCGTCGCCAGCGGCTACAACAACCATGTGAACGATGGCAAGGACACGACGGCGCCCGCATCGGCCGCCGCCATCTTCCTGCTGGCCTTGGACAAGGCGCCCGGCACGCCATGGGTGTTGGGAAGTAATTACTTCCGCCTCAAGGTGCCCGTGGCCAGCGGCGGCGGCCACGACGCTGATGCGGGCGCGAACGCGGATGTGGATGCCATGCCCCAGGCGCTGGGTCCGCCCGCCGTGGTGCCGGGCAGCGACGGCGCGCTGGCGTACATGTATGCGGGCGATTTGCAGGGCAATATCTGGCGCCTCGACATGGCTGGCGGGCCGCCGTGGAAGGAGGGGCAGGGACGCAAGCTCGTCTTTGTCGCGCGCGATGCGCAAGGCCGGCGTCAGCCCGTGACGCAGCAACTGAGCGTGGCTTACGCGCCCGGAGGCGGCTATGTGCTGCTGTTCGGCACGGGAAAGCTGGTCGAAGCGGCCGATACCTGGCCTTCCGCCTTCCTGTCGCAGTCGTTTTATGCCGTGCACGACGATGTGCGTGAGTCATCTTCCACGCGCAGCCGGGCCGACCTGGAGCCGCGCAGCTTGGGCGAGGCGGCGGGCGGCGTGCGCGTCGACGGCGCCGAGCTGCGCTACACGGGCAGCGACGCCATGCGCGGCTGGTACCTCGATTTTATGCAGACCGCGCAGACGGGCGAACGCAGCGTCAGCAGTCCCGTATTGGCCGCCGGCAAGGTGATCTTCAACACCGTCTTGCCGGGGCGCGACCCTTGCGCCAAGCCGGCCACGCGCCTGTACGTGATCGATGTGCTGAGCGGCTTTGCCGCCGATGGCGCCGGTGTCGTGCAGGCGGGCGAGCAGACGGGGCGCTTGTTCGATGGCCTGGCGCGCGCGCCGCCGCTGGCGCTCGAACTGAACAGCACGGTGGGCGCCCCGACGGCGGCAGGGCGGGCCGAGGGGCGCAAGGAGCTGGCCGTGCTGCAACCGGGCTTGCCCGGCGCAGCCAGCGGGGCGGCGCTCAAGGTCGTCAGCGCACCGCTGCCGGCCCGGCGCCTCAGCTGGCGCGAAGTGGCGAACTGGCGTGAATTGCACGAGGCGGCCAAGAAAAAATAGGCATGGGCAAGGCCGGCGCAGCGTATCGGCTGGCGCTTTTTGGAAAGGGGGAAATCGCATGGGGACGTTGGCAAGGCGGAACTGGTGCACTGCAAACGGAGGCGCTTTTGCTGCCAACCCGCCGGGCTTCAGCCTGATCGAACTGCTGGCCGTACTGGCGATCGTGAGCCTGTTGCTGGCGCTGGCCGCGCCCGCTTACCATGGCCATGTCGTGCGCGCCAAGCGGGTGCAGGGGCAGGCGGCCCTGCTGCGCCTGATGCAGCAGCAGGAGCGTTATTATTCGCAAAACAATCACTATCTGGCCTTTTCCTCGGCGTCGCCCGCGCCGCAGGCGCAGCAGTTTCCCTGGTGGTCCGGCGAAGGACCGGCTACCGGCAGCGCGTATGAAATCGAGGCGCTGGCCTGCCCCGGCGCGACTATCGGGCAATGCGTGCTGTTGCGGGCCATGCCGGGCACGGCCAAGGTCGATGCGCAATTCCAGGATGCCGATTGCGGCATCCTGTCCTTGAACAGCACGGGCCTGCGCGGCAGCAGCGGCCCCGCCAGTCATTGCTGGCCCTAGGCCATGATTGCGCTGGCGCGGGCACGAGGCAGGGGGGATTCACTGTCATGCCGCCTTTTGCCTTCCTGCTGCCGGTCCTGGTTTGCCCGTTCGCACACGCAGCCACGTCGGGCGGGGCATACCATGCTCGAATTGCTGGCCGTGCTGGCGATTGCCGCGCTGCTGGCGGCCGCCGCCATGCCCAGTCTGCAGCAGGTGCTGGCGCGCCAGCAGGTACGGGCGGCGGCCACGGACTTGTTCTCGGCCATCGAATTGACGCGGGCGCAGGCGATGGCGCGGGGGCAGCGCGTGCTGCTGATGCCGGCCGGACCCGGTGGCATGGATTGGCGCATGGGCTGGCTGGCATTCATCGACCGCAATGCCAACCTGGCGTTCGATGGCGATGACGAATTGCTGTTCCGCCAGGGGCCGCTGCCGGAGGGCATCACGGCCCAGTTCGTGTTTTCGTCGGCCACGGCGCCGTTTTATATCGCCTACAATGGCGCAGGCCGCAGTTGCAGCGCGACCAATAGTCTGGCGGCGCGCTGGGGTACCCTGTCCCTGGCTTTGGGAAAGCAGGTGCGCCATATTAAAATCAATATGCTGGGCAGGGTGCGCGTGTGCGACCCGCAGCAGCAAGCGGCCAATTGCAGCGGCGTGGCCGACAGTTCGTAATCCGACTCACCTATCACTCACTATCAAAGGAGCCCGTGGAAATACTCAACGATATCGATGGCATGCGCCTGGCGCTGGAATGGGCGGCGCGCGGTTTGTACACGACCTCGCCCAATCCCCGCATCGGCTGCGTGATCGTCAAGGATGGCCAGGTGATCGGCGCCGGCGTGACGCAGGCGGCCGGGCAGGATCATGCCGAGGTGCAAGCCTTGGCCAATGCGGCGGCGCGTGGCAACGACGTGCGCGGCGCCACGGCCTATGTCACCCTGGAACCGTGCAACCACCATGGCCGCACGCCGCCATGCTCCGATGCGCTCGTGCGCGCGGGGCTGGGCCGCGTCGTGGCCGCCATGACGGATCCGAATCCGCTGGTGGCGGGGCAGGGGCTGGCCAAGCTGGAAGCGGCCGGCATCGCCGTCACGACGGATGTGCTGGCCGACGAGGCGCATGAAATGAATATCGGCTTCTTTTCGCGCATGCAGCGCGGCAAGCCGTGGGTGCGCCTGAAAACGGCGGCCAGCCTGGACGGCATGACGGCCTTGCACAATGGCCAGAGCCAGTGGATCACGGGGCCGGCAGCGCGCGCCGACGGCCACGCTTGGCGCGCGCGCGCCTGCGCCATCCTGACGGGCATCGGCACGGTCAAGGCGGACGACCCGCAACTGAACGTGCGCGCCGTCGAGACGCCGCGCCAGCCGCGCCGCATCGTCGTCGACAGCCGGCTCGACATCAGCCTCGACGCACGCATCCTGCAGGGCGGCGGCACGTGGATCGTGGCGGCCGTCGCCAACCCGGAGAAACAGGCGCAACTGCAGGCGCTGGGTGCCGAAGTCATCCTGTTGCCGAACGCGGCCGGCAAGGTCGACCTGGCCGCGCTGATGCTGGAACTGGGACGCCGGCAAATCAATGAAGTCCACGTCGAGGCAGGCGCCAAACTGAACGGTTCGCTGATCCGCGAAGGCTGCGTCGACGAGCTGCTGGTCTACCTGGCGCCCACCTTGCTGGGCGATGCGCAAGGCATGTTTGCCTTGCCCGCCTTGACGGATATCAAGCAGCAGCGCACTTTGCAATTTCACCAGGTTCAGCAAGTGGGCGAAGATGTGCGTATCCTTGCAAGATTCGCCCAGCGTACTTAATAGATTTACACTTTTTATAAGGTTAGCTCCATGTTTACAGGAATTGTTGCCGCCATCGGCAAAATTGAAACCGTGCAACCGCTCGACGGCGGCCTCGATGCAGGCGTGCGCCTGAATATTCACGCGGGCGGCTTGCCGCTGGCCGATGTGGCCCTGGGCGATTCGATCGCCATCAATGGCGCCTGCATGACGGTGGTGGAAAAGTCGGACACGGGTTTTGCCGTCGATGTCTCGCGTGAAAGCCTCAATTGCACCGTGGGCCTCGATACCACCACGGAAGTGAACCTGGAAAAAGCCCTGACCCTGGCCGAGCGCCTGGGCGGCCACCTGGTGTCCGGTCACGTCGACGGCCTGGGCATCGTGCGCAAGTTCGAAGCCGTGGGCGAATCGTGGGAGCTGGTGATCGAAGCGCCGCACGAACTGGCGAAATACCTGGCCTTCAAGGGTTCCGTCGTCGTCAATGGCGTGTCGCTGACCGTCAACCGCGTGGAAGACCTGGGCGCGGGCGCCGTCAACGGCTGCCGCTTCTCGATCAACCTGATCCCGCACACGATCGCCATGACAACCCTGAAACACTTGACGGTCGATGGCAAGGTCAACCTGGAAATCGACCTGATCGCCCGCTATGTCGAGCGCATGTTGTCGCTGGACAAGGTTATGTCGTAAACGAGATGTCTATGTGTGGGCAAAATATTCGAGATGTTACCTTTAAGGGCTTTTGATGATCGAGCATAGTTATTACACTGACGACGAGTTTTGGAAGCACTTCAAGTTGTTTAATGTTTTTTTTGCACCTTATCAATGGCAAGATACAAAGGCAGCAAAGGCTCATCTCGACGAGTTTGGCGATCCTGTGGCTGACAGTGAGATCTACTTTACTAGACATCTTCTTGGTGACTTTAATCGACTAAAGTTATCTCGGCGATCAATGGAGAAAATGTTAATGCTTTTTTTTGATAGCAACAATGGCGCCGTTCTGGTAGCGGAACATTTGCTCCAGATTAAATCTGATCAAACCAGTGCTGCTACTGAACGTGCCTTTGCATTCATGAATAAGAGCGAATGATTGCTGGTCATGAGGCAGCATGACAGCAATCAACTGACATATTTGTTATTTGAATGTTGGAGGGGACGGCCGCAAATATACGTGCTACAACGTCTTGATGCATACTGATGTTTTCCGAAGCAAAGGAAAAGCCATGGACCCGATTTCGCGCGCAACCGTGCCCAACACCATCCCGGCCACGTCCCGCGTGGGCGCAACGGCAGCTCTGGCGCCGGCGCAGCCCGTGCCGGCATCCGGCGCGGCGGCTGCCCTTGCAATACTTTCCTCGACGCAAGTAGACATCTCCCCGCTGGGCCAGTTCCTATCCGGCGTGGCCTTGTCGCGCCGGCAATTGCTGGCCTTGCAGGGCGCCACGGAAGAGGCCAGGGCGGCCAATACCCCCGTGAATGTCAATGACGACTTGCTGGCGCTGGCGCGGCAACTGACGGAATCGTTTGCCCAGCTGCAAACGAGCGGCATCGACGCCAGCCAGCTGGCGACGGCTGGCGACACGCCGGGCAGCCTGGCGCAGCGCTACGATTTATTGTCGGGCGACGGCACGACGGATGCGGCCACGGCGCTGGCGCAGGACGGCAGCTTGCTTACGCAAGCACAACTGGCCCGCATCGGCATCGACTTGCGCAATGAAGATGTCGATGCGGCAACGTTGCAAGCCGCGTATGCGGCCGACAGCAATGCCACCCTGGACGCCTTGCAACAGGGAACGGAGGTGCTGGCGCAGGTAGGCGCCGTGCTGGCCCGGCAGCAGGGCGCGCCGCTGGCGGCCGGTGTCGAAGCGGATTTGACGGGAGAAACACTGCCGTCCGGCGCCGTACAGGCGTCGCAGGCCGCGCAGCAGCCCGTCGACGCGGCACTGCCGCAGACAGCCGCCATTGCGCAGCGGCAACTGGAACTGCAGCAGCAACTGGAAGCGGAAGAACTGAACCTGGACTTGCAGGAACTGCGGCCCCAGCCGCCAGCGCAACAGGCCGACAATGCCGCGGACTTGCTGCAGACGCAGCGCACGGACAACCTGCGCGTCGATGCCCAGCGCCTGGATGCCGAACGCATGAATACAGATCAGCAGGCGCAGCAACAGGATGCTGCGCGCGTGGACGAACTGCGCCAGGGGCAGGTACGGCAGCAGGGCTTGCAGCAGCAGGCCCAAGCCGATGCGGGCCTGGCGATGGAGCAAGCCCAGCTGGCCCAGCAAAATGTGCAGGCGCAAGAGCTGGCCGCGCAAAATGCGGGCATGGCCGTGCCGCCGCCGTCGTCGCAAGACCCGTCCGTGGCGGCGGCTATCGCCGCGTATAACCTGAACAATGCAGCCTTGAATCCCGGCTTGATGAACCGGCCATTGCCGGCCAGCGACTCGCGCCTGCCGCTGGTGGCGCCCGTCGCTGCCGTGGAGCCCGTCAAGCCCGTGACGAAAATCTAGGGCAGCAAGGTGGCGTCCAGCGTGATATTGGCTTTGAGCAGCTTCGACACGGGGCAGCCGGCCTTGGCCTTGGCCGTCAATTCCTCGAATTGAGCCTGGCTGGCGCCGGGGATTTTCGCTTTCAGGATCAAATGGACGGCCGTGATGGCAAAACCGTCGTCCACCTTGTCGAGGGTCACTTCGGCCGTCGTTTCCATCTTTTCCGCCGTCAGGCCCGCTTCGCCGAGGATCAGCGACAGGGCCATGGTGAAGCAACCCGCGTGGGCGGCGCCGATCAGTTCCTCGGGATTCGTGCCCGGCTTGCCTTCGAAGCGGCTGGCAAAGCCATAGGGGTATTCCTGCAAGGCGCCGCTGCGCGTGCTGATGGCGCCCTTGCCATCCTTGATGCCGCCTGACCAGATGGCCGATCCGTTGGTTTTCATAGTGCCGCTCCTGTGTGGGGGTGTCGCTGCGAATGGGGCGTCAGCGCCGTGGCGGTGACGGGTTGATCTTATGCTCTTTGCAAGGCCGGCGGCGCGCGTCTTGCCGCCGCCGTGTGCGCTGGATCAGGGAATTGGCGCTTTGCGGGGCAGGCGGTGGCATCCGTGCCGCAAAGCTGTCTTATTTCAGGTCTGCAAGCGCTAAATCCTTTAAAATAGCAGGTTATAAGAAAATTCCCGGAAATTCGCGGAAGATTCGCACTCGATGTTTCAGTTCGGTTTCAGTTTTTAGTTTCGTTTTTAGTTTCACTAACAACGCCTGGCAAAACCGACGCGCAGCAGGTTTTGCCAGGCGTCATACGAGGATGAACAATGTCTATATCCAGCACCGAAGAGATCGTCGCTGAATTGCGCGCCGGCCGCATGGTGATACTGGTCGATGAAGAAGACCGGGAAAATGAAGGCGATCTGGTGCTTGCCGCCGATTTCGTGACGCCTGAAGCCATCAATTTCATGATCACGCATGCGCGTGGCCTGGTCTGCCTGACCCTGACGGAAGAGCGTTGCGATGAGCTGAACCTGTCGATGATGACATCGCGCAACGGCACCGCCTACGGCACCAATTTTACCGTGTCCATCGAAGCGGCCGAAGGCGTGACGACGGGCATTTCCGCCGCCGACCGCGCCAAGACCATCCAGGTGGCGGTTGCCAAGGGCACGCAGCCTAGCGATATCGTCCAGCCTGGCCATATCTTCCCGCTGAAAGCGCAAAAAGGCGGCGTGCTGATGCGCGCAGGGCATACGGAAGCCGGTTGCGACCTGACGGCCATGGCCGGCTTGACGCCCGCGTCCGTGATTTGCGAAATCATGAAGGAAGACGGCACCATGGCGCGCCTGCCGGACTTGCTGGTGTTTGCCGAGCAGCATGGCCTGAAGATCGGCACGATTGCCGACCTGATCCATTACCGCAGCCAGACGGAGTCCCTGGTCGAGCGCGTTGCCGAGCGTACCCTGCATACGGCGCACGGCGAATTCCGTTTGATCGCCTTCCGCGACAAACCGAGCGCATCGGCCCATTTGGCCCTCGTGCATGGCGACCTGGCGCCCGGCCTGGAAGCGCTGGTGCGCGTGCACCAGCCCGTTTCCCTGCTGGACGTGCTGGAAAGCGAAGCGACTACCCACTCGTGGACGGTGGCCGCCTCGATGGCCGCCATCAAGCAGGCCGAGCGGGGCGTGATGGTCTTGCTGAATTGCGGCGAGACGTCGGGCGAGCTGTTTGCCCAGTTCGCCGCGCTCGATACGCCGCAAGCCAAGCCGAAAGGCCGCGCCGCCAGCATGGACTTGCGCAGCTACGGCATCGGCGCGCAAATCCTGCGCGACCTGGGCGTGAGCAAGATGCAATTGCTGGCCAGCCCACGCAAGATGCCGTCGATGGTCGGTTTCGACCTGGAAGTAACAGGTTTTCAGTGCCACCCAGGCCAGGACACCTGACTAAATCTACTGCGCGTCGCGATTTGCGGCCTGTGATGCTCACTGTACCTTCGTACAGTTGCGCTTCTCGACCACAACTCGCTGCCGCTCGCTACGATTTTGTCAGGCGTCGATGTAGAGTAAACGATGGCGACATGTGCATGTCGCCCTGAACCACCAGATTAAAGAGGCATATGATGACCGTAGGAGCATACGAAACTAATTTTGCCGGCGAAGGTTTGCGCGTCGGTATCGTCCAGGCACGATTCAATGAAATCGTCGGTGGTGGCTTGCTGTCGGCATGCCTGGAAGAGTTGAGCAAGCTGGGCGTGGCCGATGAAGATATCCTGCACGTGACCGTGCCGGGCGCCCTGGAAATCCCACTGATTCTGCAAAAAATGGCGGAAACCGAGCAATTCGACGCCCTGATCGCACTGGGCGCCGTGATTCGCGGTGAAACCTACCACTTCGAGCTGGTATCGAACGAATCGGGCGCGGGCATCACGCGCGTCGGTCTCGATTACGGCATCCCCATCGCCAACGCAGTGTTGACGACGGAAAACGACGAGCAAGCGGAAGTACGCATGCTGGTCAAGGGAGCAGAAGCGGCACGCGTGGCAGTGGAAATGGCCAATCTGGCGCAAGCGCTGGAAGAGTTGCAGGACACCGACGAAGACTAAGCGCGTGTGATAAGAATACCATGGCTGCGTTGCAAGGCCTCACCGTACTTTCGTACTGTCTTCGGCCTTGCGCCTTGCCCTGACATCCTTCTCACGCACGCTTGAGCCGCGGCTGCGCTGCCTAAAAGCGCACTGCGGTGTCTCGCCGGAATTTGTAGTGAACACGTACTTAAGAACAGGTAACAATCATGACTGAGAAAAATTTGCTCGCCAATCCCAGCAAAAACCGCACGCCGCGTCACCGCGCGCGCGAGTTTGCGCTGCAGGGCTTGTACCAGTGGCTACTGAACAATGAAGACGCGACTACCGTCGTGAACAATATTCGCGCCGCGCATGGTTTCGACAAGGCCGATGGCGATCATTTCACGGTGTTGCTGTACGGCGCCATCAAGGATTCGCTGGCGTTGCGCGAAAGCATGGCACCCTTGATCGACCGCAATATCGCGGAACTGTCGCCCATCGAACACGGCATCCTGCTGATCGGCGCTTTCGAGCTGAAGAACAACATGGAAATCCCGTACCGCGTCGTCATCAACGAAGCGGTCGAGCTGGCCAAGTCGTTTGGCGGTATCGATGGCCACAAGTATGTGAACGGCGTGCTGGATAAATTGGCAGTGAAATTCCGCGAGGAAGAAGTCAACGCCAACAAGCGCAAGTAATAGAGAGAGCAGTTCCTGCGGCCAGTGCCGCAGGGCAATAAAAAAGCCACCGGCACTTGCGTGCGGTGGCTTTTTTACTGGGTGCTGCTTTTTGGATGCCCCTGTGAGGGCTTTTAAAGGGTCACAGGCCGGCGATCTCGTTGTGGGGCAGTACTTTGATGGTGATGCCGCTTTCCGCTGCCGGCGCCTTGGCTGGCGCTGGCGTGTTCGATGCCATCACCGGCGTCGTCGTCGGCACGCGCTGGCCGGCCGACACTTGTTTCAGGCGGCGGTATTCGGCCAGCACGCGCGAGCCGTAGCCCGAGTCGGTGGCGAAGTTGGCGGCGCCCACGTAGGTTTTGAGGCCCGCTTCGACGGAACCGCCACGCGTGACGTAATCCTTCAGGATCAGCGAGCCGACGCGGATGTTGGCGACCGGGTTCAGCGCTGCTTGCACGCCGCCCATTTCCTGGAAGCGCTCGTGGTGTACTTTCGACATGACTTGCATCAAGCCTTGCGCACCGACGGGGCTTTCCGCGAACGGGTTCAAGCCCGATTCGATGGCCATCACGGCAAGGATCAGCAGCGGGTCCAGCTTGATTTCACGGGCCGTCAGGTACGCCGTCGAGACGAGCATATTGGTCGCGTCGTTGGCCACGCGGTAGCGCTTGGAGAGCCAGTTGGTAACCCATTGCTGCTGCTTTTGCGTGCCCAGCAAGGCTTTTTCTTCCTTGCTCAGCGGGGTATCGCTGGCGGCGGCCGTTTGCACGGAAGCAGGTGCTTCCATCAGTGCGGACAGGGCCGGTGCTTCAACGGCTTGCGCCTCTGCCATCGGCAGCGGGAACAGGCTGTGCGTCAGTTGCTTGCCCAGGTCAGGGCGGAACATCAGCAGGGCGATCAGTGCCAGGGCGGAAATGCCGAAGACTGTCAGTGTGTGTTGTGCCGTGGTCAAAACGCCACGTGCCGAAATGGCCTGTGCGCGGGCGCGCAAGCGCGCCAACGCTGGCTGGCCAGCCACGGTTGAAGCAGGCAATGCTGCTTCAGTGCTACGATGAGTCATAGAGTTCCCCGAAATGTCGCGTCAACAGGCAGTCCCTCCGCGGTCTCGCGGTGTTGTGGGTACTGCCAATGCCGTGCATCAGAAATATCATCGTTTCCGCCGCGTATGGATGCGTGCGAGAAACGCCGTCATTGCTTGCTTGAGCTGATCGGTCCCGTTTTTGGTATTGGATCAGTCGCAATACAACTTTTACCGGGGGTAAGGCAGACGCCTTTTGAAAACACTCCTTAAAATGTCATGTGGAGCCCCGACTCCGTGAATGAAAGAGAAACGCTAAAATCAAGCTCTGGGCCGGCGTGCTCTTTCAAGTTGGGCGAATTGTAGAAGCCGTTTTATATCAAGTCAATACTAACGAATCGTTTCTTTATTACTTTTATGTCTTACTTTTTGACTTGCATTGTGCCAAAAGCCAATAAAATCAATTACTTGGCATAGATCCTTCAGCAACGGCGTCCGACGTCAAAAAAAATTAAAAACACATGAAATATTCAGATTTGCGAGATTTTATTTCTCAACTGCAACAAATGGGTGAACTTAAGCCCATTTCGACCCCCATTTCACCGATTTTGGAGATGACGGAAGTTTGCGACCGCACCTTGCGCGCAGGCGGACCGGCCTTGCTGTTCAATAACCCGACGGGATACGACATGCCGGTGCTGGGCAATCTGTTCGGCACCACGCGTCGCGTGGCGCTGGGTATGGGCGCGGAAGACGTCAGCGAGTTGCGCAAGATCGGCCATGTGCTGGCGCGGCTGAAGGAGCCGGAGCCGCCGAAGGATTTCAAGGACTTGCTGGGCCTCGGTTCCCTGGTGAAATCCGTGTGGGACATGTCGCCGAAGGAGTTGCGCGGCGCGAAGTGCCAGGAAATCGTCTGGGAAGGTAACGATGTCGACCTGGCGCGCCTGCCCATCCAGCATTGCTGGCCCGGCGACGTCGCTCCCCTGATCACGTGGGGCCTGGTGATCACCAAGGGCCCGAACAAGAAGCGGCAAAACCTGGGCATTTATCGCCAGCAAGTGCTGGGGCGTAATAAAGTCATCATGCGCTGGCTGGCGCACCGGGGCGGGGCGCTGGACTTCCGCGAGCACGCGATCCAGAGCAAGGGCAAGCCGTATCCGATCGCCGTCGCGCTGGGCGCCGATCCCGCTACTATATTAGGGGCCGTCACGCCGGTGCCGGACAGCCTGTCCGAATACCAGTTCGCCGGCTTGCTGCGCGGCAGCCGCACGGAGCTGGTGAAAGCCATCGGCAGCGAGCTGCGCGTGCCCGCGTCCGCCGAAATCGTGCTCGAAGGCCATATCTACCCGGATGAAAACCATCCGAGCGGCTACGAGCACGCGCTGGAAGGGCCGTATGGCGACCACACGGGCTACTATAATGAGCAGGACAGTTTCCCCGTGTTTACCATCGACCGCATCACCATGCGCCGCGATCCTATCTACCACTCCACGTATACAGGCAAACCGCCGGACGAGCCGGCCGTGCTGGGTCTGGCCCTGAATGAAGTGTTCGTGCCCCTGCTGCAAAAGCAGTTCAGCGAAATCACCGACTTCTATCTGCCGCCCGAAGGCTGCAGCTACCGCATGGCCGTGGTGCAGATCAAGAAACAGTACGCGGGCCACGCCAAGCGCGTGATGTTCGGCGTGTGGAGCTTCCTGCGCCAGTTCATGTATACCAAGTTCATCGTCGTGGTCGATGAAGACGTGAATATCCGCGACTGGAAAGAGGTCATCTGGGCTATCACGACGCGGGTCGACCCCATCCGCGACACCACCCTGGTCGACAACACGCCCATCGATTACCTGGACTTTGCCTCGCCTGTCAGCGGCCTGGGCAGCAAGATGGGCATCGATGCGACGAATAAATGGCCGGGCGAAACGACGCGCGAATGGGGCACGACGATCGCCATGACGCCGGAAGTGAAGGCGAAGGTGGATGGCATCTGGCAAGAGCTGGGCTTGTAATACGCTCAGCCGCTTGCTTGCGGGGAAGGGCGGTTTGTGCCTCAACTTCCCCATTCCCCGCAGACCGGTTATAATTGTCCCCGGCGGGCCCCTGCGCATCGTGGCATGGCTAACCTGGTCAGGTCGGGAACGAAGCAGCCACGGCTATTAACCATGAGTGCCGCAGATCAGGCTCGCCTCCTTCGGGAATGTTTTATCAGGATCGACAATCAAGCTGCCATGGGCAGCTTTTTTGCTTTTACGGCGCCATTTTCTTGCCGACCCGCAGCATTGCCGGGCTTGCCGTGTTTTCCATATTTCCAGCTGGCCATGTTATACAATTGCTGCTTTGCCGCGTTTGCCATTTTGAATGGCCCGGCCATGAGGCTTGCGCCCGCCGCGCAGGATCACCCGCAAAATCGCATGGTAAAATCTCAGCATGTCCTATCAAGTCCTCGCCCGTAAATACCGCCCCAAGAATTTCGAGACGCTCGTCGGCCAGGAGCACGTCGTGCGCGCGCTCACGCATGCCTTGCACAGCGGCCGATTGCATCACGCCTACCTGTTCACGGGCACGCGCGGCGTCGGCAAGACGACCCTGTCGCGCATCCTGGCCAAGTCGCTCAATTGCATCGGCCCCGATGGCACGGGCGGCATCACGGCCCAGCCGTGCGGCGTGTGCGAAGCGTGCACGGCGATCGACGCGGGACGCTTTGTCGACTATATAGAGATGGATGCGGCGTCGAACCGCGGCGTCGATGAAATGGCGCAGCTGCTGGAACAAGCCGTGTATGCGCCAAGCAATGCCCGCTTCAAGGTCTATATGATCGATGAGGTGCACATGCTGACGAACCACGCGTTCAATTCCATGCTGAAGACGCTGGAAGAGCCGCCCGAGCACGTCAAGTTCATCCTGGCCACGACGGACCCGCAAAAGATACCCGTCACCGTGCTGTCGCGCTGCCTGCAGTTCAACCTCAAGCAGATGCCGCCGGGCCATATCATCAGCCACCTGGACAATATCCTGGGACAGGAAGGCATTGCCTTCGAACAGCCGGCCTTGCGCCTGCTGGCCCAGGGCGCCCACGGTTCCATGCGCGACGCGCTGTCGCTGACGGACCAGGCCATCGCCTATGCGGCCGGCGAAGTCACGTTAGATGCCGTGCAAGGCATGCTGGGCGCGCTCGACCAGTCGTACCTGGTGCGCCTGCTCGACGCGCTGGCGCAGCAGGATGGCGCCGATTTGCTGGCCGTGGCCGACGAGATGGCCTCGCGCAGCCTGTCCTACAACGGCGCCCTGCAGGATTTGGGCACTTTATTGCACCGCATTGCGCTGGCGCAAACCGTGCCGGCCGCCTTGCCGCAGGATCTGCCTGAATACGCGGATATCGTGCGTCTGGCTGGCGCGTTTGACGCGGAAGAAGTGCAGCTGTTTTACCAGATCGCCGTGCATGGCCGCAATGAACTGGGCCTGGCGCCCGATGAATATGCGGGCTTTACCATGACCCTGCTACGAATGCTGGCCTTTCGGCCCGGCATAGGCGGCGCCGATGGCGTGCCGGCGGCTCCTGCCGCGGCCACGGGCAACCGTCCCGCCGCCGTGGCCGCCGCGCGCGCCGCCGCTGGCGCATCCGCCCCGGCAGCCCGCGCCGCCACGAACAGCGTGGCCAGCCATGCCGCCGTGACCCCGCCCGCCGTCGTGGCCGCCGCTGCCGCCAGCATGGCGCGCAGCGAAGCGCCGCCGCCGCGCGCGGCTGCTCCGGCACCGGCGCCTGTCGCCGCCCCGGCGCCGCCACCAGCGGCGCCGCCGGCGGCTGCTCCAGCTGCGGCTGCCCCGGCCGCATCGGGCGCCCCGATCAGCTCCGCCCGCGCCGCCATCAATGCGGCGCTGGAAGCGGCCCGCGCCGCCTCGAAAGGCCGTCCCGGCAGCGCGCCGTCGGCGCCATCGTCGGCGCCCAAGCCGGCTGCACCAGCATCCGCACCGGAGCCGGTCGCCGCGGCGCCAGCCCCGGCCGCACCCGTCCAGGCCGCGCTACCGCCACCGCCCGCCGCCGCGAAAGCGCCTGCGCCGTGGGACGATACGCCTCCAGTTGCCGTGATGGAAGCACCGGCGGCCGCTGCGGCGCCCGTGCAGCAGGCGCGTCCTGCCGCGCCGCCGCCAGCGCAGCCGGATGACGACTTGCCGCCGTGGGTCACCGAATTTTCCGACGACAGCGCGTCCGCCGCCGTGTCGGCGCCCGCCGCGCCGAGCAGCGAGCAGCCGGCCGTCGTCATGCCGCAGCGTGCCGCCAAGCAAGCCGCGCCCAGCGGGCCGTATGTGATCACGCCCGTGCCGGGCCTGGACTGGGACGGCAACTGGCCGGCCGTGGCCGCCGTGCTGCCCCTGCGCGGCGTGGCCCAGCAGCTGGCCGTGCAGGCCGAGCTGATCGAGTGCCTGCACGACGGCCACAGCACCACGTTCCGCCTGCGCGTGCCCATCGACACGTGGCGCAGTCCCGCCAACGTGGAAAAACTGGCGGCCGCGCTCACCGAACGCTTCGGCCGCAAGGTCGCGGTCGACACGGAACTGGGCGCCGTCTGGTACACGGCCAGCGCGGAAGCGCAGGCCTACCGCGAGGCGTGCCAGCTGCAAGCGGAAGCGACCATCGCCAGCGATCCCTTCGTGCTCGACATGAAGCGTGTATTCGACGCTTTTGTTGTGCCGGGAACAATTACCCCTGCACCGGCCGGCTCCGCCGCGCCGACCCTGCATTGATGATTAACACACTCACAAACTGAATTGAACGGAGCATTCTCATGATGAAAAATCAACTGGCTGGCCTGATGAAGCAGGCGCAAGCAATGCAAGACAACATGAAAAAGGCCCAGGAACAACTGGCGCTGGTGGAAGTGGAAGGCCAGTCCGGCGCCGGCCTCGTGAAAATCGTCATGACGTGCAAGAACGACGTCAAGCGCGTGTCCATCGACCCGTCGCTGCTGGCCGACGACAAGGACATGCTGGAAGACCTGGTGGCCGCCGCCTTCAACGACGCCGTGCGCAAGGCGGAAGCGACATCCGCGGAAAAAATGGCAGGCTTGACTGGCGGCATGAACTTGCCAGCCGGCTTCAAAATGCCATTCTGATGCACTGCCGCATGCGCTCGATCCATGGCACGGGGCAAGGTTGATCCATGTCCAAGTCGCTTGAATTCTTGACCGAGGCGCTGCGGCGCCTGCCCGGCGTCGGCCCCAAGTCGGCGCAGCGGATGGCATTTCATTTGTTGCAGCACGATAGGGAAGGCGCGGCCATGCTGTCGCGCGCCCTGTTCCAGGCCGTCGATGCCGTGCATCACTGCGGCCTGTGCAACACCTTTACCGAACACGAAGTGTGCGAGACCTGTCTCGATGAAGAGCGCGACAAGCGCTTGCTGTGCGTGGTGGAAACGCCCGCCGACCAGCTGATGATCGAGCAAACGCTCACCTACAAGGGCCTGTATTTCGTCCTCATGGGGAGATTGTCTCCGCTGGACGGCATCGGCCCGAAAGACATCCACCTGGAAAAATTGCTGAACCGCGCCAACGATGGCGTGGTCGGCGAAGTGGTGCTGGCCACCAATTTCACGAATGAAGGCGAAGCGACGGCCCACTACATCAGCGAAATGCTGAAGGCGCGGGGCTTGCGCGTGAGCCGTCTGGCCCGCGGCGTGCCCGTGGGCGGCGAACTGGAATACGTCGACGCGGGCACGATTGCCCGCGCGATGCTCGACCGCAGGGCAACCTGAGTACAACATGACAGACGCTTCCGCATCTTCCGGCCCCCTCCAGGGCATCAAAGTCCTGGAACTGGGCACCCTGATCGCGGGGCCGTTCTGCGCCCGCATGCTGGCCGAATTCGGCGCCGACGTGATCAAGATCGAGTCCCCCGATGGCGGCGACCCCATCCGTACCTGGAGAGTGCTGAAAGACGGCACCTCGCTGTGGTGGTCGGTGCAGGCGCGCAACAAGAAAAGTTTAACGCTGAACCTGAAAACGCCCGAGGGCCGCGCCATCGCGCGCCAGCTGGCCCTGGAAGCGGACATCATCATCGAGAACTACCGCCCCGGCGTGCTGGAAAAGTGGGATCTCGGCTACGAGCAGCTCAAGAAAGAGAAACCGTCCCTCATCATGGTGCGCCTGTCCGGCTTTGGCCAGACGGGGCCGATGAAGGACTTGCCCGGTTTCGGCGCCATCGGCGAATCGATGGGCGGCTTGCGCTATGTATCCGGCTTTGCCGACCGCCCGCCCGTGCGCGTGGGCGTGTCCATCGGCGACTCCGTGGCGGCCCTGCACGGCGTGATCGGCGCCATGATGGCGCTGCGCCACCGCGACGTGACGGGTGGCCGGGATGGCGGCGAAGGGCAGATGGTCGACGTGGCCCTGTACGAATCCGTGTTCAACCTGATGGAGTCGCTGGTGCCCGAATACGACCAGGCGGGCGTGGTGCGCGAGCGCACGGGCGGTTCCTTGCCCGGCATCGTGCCCTCGAATACCTATACGACGGGCGATGGCGAAAACATCGTCATCGCGGGCAACGGCGACGCCATCTTCAAGCGGCTGATGCTGGCCATGGGCCGCATCGACATGGCGGGCGACCCGCAACTGGCGCGCAACGACGGCCGGGTGGCGCGCACGCAGGAAATCGACGACGCCATCGGCGCCTGGTGCGCCACGCACACGATAGACAGCGCGCTGGACGTGTTGAAGGCAGCCGACGTGCCCGCCGGGAAGATTTACTCCGTGCGCGACATGCTGAGCGACCCGCAATTCCTCGCCCGCGACATGTTCGAACAACACCATTTCGCCGACGGCACGCCCGTCAAATTGCCCGCCATCAGCCCGAAACTGTCCGCCACGCCGGGCAAGACGCAGTGGCTGGGGCCCACCCTGGGCCAGCACAACGACGAGGTGCTGGCGTCGCTCGGCTATGATGCGGCCGCCATCGCGCGGCTCAAGACCGATGGCGTGGTGTAAGCCACGCTCCCGCTGACTCCTTTGATACCGATCATGCCTCAACTGCTCCGCAGCGCGCGTACCGCGCTTGCCCTGGCGTCCGCCGCCGTTCTTCTCTCCGCTTGCGCCAGCTTCTCCCACGACGCACCGATCGCGGGCTTGCGCCTGATCGGCGAACAGCGCATTGCGCTCAAGCAGCCGTTTGAGGGCACGACGGTGGGTGGCCTGTCCGGCATCGATTACGATGCGGCCAATAACAGCTGGGTGATGGAAAGCGATGACCGCTCGGAAATCAATCCGGCCCGCTTCTACCGCGCCGCGCTCGACTACGACAGCCGCGCATTTGCCGGCGTGACCTTCAACAGCGTGCATTTCTTCACGCAGCCCGACGGCAGCCGCTATCCGAACCTGGCCCATGCAAGGCTGGAGCAGGGCGACCAGGTGGCCGACATCGAAACCATCCGCGTCGATCCGCAGGATGGCAGCCTGTGGTACGGCAGCGAAGGCAACCGCAAGGTGGGTTTGCACCCGTTCGTGCGCCACGCCGATAGCGGCGGCCACTACCTGGCCACCTTGCCCACGCCCGCCATGTTCAAGGTGGCGAAGGATGAAACGGGATCGCGCAACAACATGAGCTTTGAAGCGCTGTCGTTTGCCAGCGATGGCAAGAGCCTGTGGCTGGGCATGGAAGCGGCGCTGTACCAGGATGGCCCGCTGGCCACGCCCGATAACGGCTCCGTGGTGCGCATCACGCGCCTGGACCGCGCGGGCACCGTGCTGGGTCAGTACGCGTATCCGATCGAGCCGGTGGCGTCGCGGCCCGCGCCGGGGAAGGAAGCGGACAATGGCGTGTCGGAAATCCTCGCCGTCAACGATCACCAGGTGCTGGTGGTGGAGCGGGCCGGCGTGGAACACGCCGACGGCATCTACACGAATCACGTGCGCATCTACGAAATGGATACGCAGGGCGCCACCGATATCCAGGCCATCCCGGCCCTGGCGGGCGCAAGCTATGTGCCGGCGCGCAAGCGATTGCTGCTGGACCTGGAAAAGATCGGTTTGCCGCGGGTCGACAATATCGAAGGCATCAGCTGGGGCCCGCGCCTGGAAAACGGCCGCCGCAGCCTGGTGATGATTTCCGACGATAATTTCAACGCGCAGCAAGTCACGCAAATCCTTGCCTTCGAAGTGCTCTAGTTTCCACGCTGGCCAGCTGGCCCCTCTGCCTGGCCAGCATGGCCGTGATCGTGTCGTGCGGCGACGGGTGGCCTAAAAAATATCCCTGCGCCATGTCGCAGCCGTATTCTTCCAGCATCAGCAGCTGTTCGTCCGTTTCCACGCCCTCGGCCACCACCACCATTTTCAAGCCATGCGCCATGGCGATGATGGCGCGCGTGATGGCCGCGTTTTCCGTATCCTGCGGCAAGCCGGCGATAAAACTCTTGTCGATTTTCAAGGCCCGCACGTCGAAGCGTTTCAGGTAATTCATCGACGAATAGCCCGTGCCGAAGTCGTCGATGGACAGGTACACACCGATGCCGCGCAATTGCTCCAGGGTCACCATGGTGGCGCGTGCATCGTCCATCAACGTTCCCTCCGTCAATTCCAGCTCCAGCAGGCGCGCATCGAGGCCCGTGTCGGCCAGGACCGACAGCACGATCTGCATCAGGTTTTCATCCTTGAATTGCTTGGCCGACAGGTTGACGGCCATGCGGATGGCGCGCCCGCCGTCGCTTTGCCACGCCTTGGCCTGGTTGCACGCCGTGCGCAGCACCCATTCGCCGATGGGCACGATCAACCCCGTCTCTTCGGCCAGCGGGATGAATTCCGTGGGCGAGATGATGCCCCGTTCGGGATGGCGCCAGCGCACCAGCGCTTCCACGCCGACGATCTGCGTGCTGGGCACGTCGATCTGCGGCTGGTACAGCAGGTACAGCTCGTTGTTTTGCAAGGCTTTCCTCAAGCCTACTTCCATCTTGACGTGGCTCATGATTTCCATCGTCAGCGAAGAGCTGTACAGCTTGGCGTTGTTCTTGCCGCAGTTCTTCGCGTGGTACATGGCCGTGTCCGCATATTTGAGCAGCGAGTTGCAATCCTCGCCATCTTCCGGATACAGCGAAATGCCGATGCTGGCCGTGACGAAAATCTCGTGTCCTTCGATCATGAAGGGCCGGCGCATGGCTTCCTTGACGCGGTGCGCCACGTTCAGCGCGTCTTCCACCCGTTCCAGGTCGGGAATCAGGATCGTGAATTCATCGCCGCCTAGGCGCGCCAGGTTGCTGCCGCCAAAGGTGGTTTCAAACTCGTGTTCGGCGCGCAGCACCAGGTCGCTGGGGCGGATGGTTTCGCGCAGGCGCTCGGACACCACCTTGAGCAAATGGTCGCCCACGTCGTGGCCCAGGGTGTCGTTGATGCGCTTGAAGGCGTCCAGGTCCATGAACAGCACGGCGAATTTCTTGTCGTGCTCTTTCGAGCGCAGCAGTTCGCGCTCCAGGGTTTCCAGGAACGCTTGCCGGTTGGGGATGCCCGTCAGGCTGTCGCAATACGCGAGGCGGCGGATCTGTTCTTCCGTGCGCTTGCGTTCGCTGATGTCGCGCACCAGGCCCAGCACCTCGTCGGCCCCCGTCGCCACCAGGCGCGCCTCGAAATGGCGCGTGCTGTCTTCGTGCGTGAGCGTGTAGTCGACCGAGCCGATATGCTGCGTGGCCAGCACGGCGTGCGCCTTGTCGAGCAGGCGCGCGGCGATCTCGGGCGGCAGCACGTCGCGGATATGGCTGCCCACGCAGTCGCTGAGGGAAAATCCCGCGCTGGCGTCGTGGCCCTGTTCGTAGTCGAGATAAAAGCCTTCGCGGTTCAGGCGAAAGAAGGTGTCGGGGATGGCGGCCAGCACGGCGCGGTTGTGGGCGTCGGCGATGCGCAGGCGGGCGATGGCGTCGCTGGCGCGCAGCACGTACAGCACGCGGTGGCCGAGGATGGGCCAGTTGATGGGCTTGGAAATGAAGTCGGTGGCGCCCACCTCGTAGGCGCGCGTGACGGCTTCCAGCTCGTCGCCGCCCGTGACCATGATGATGGGCACCGTGCCGCCCACTTCCTGGTGGCGGATTTCGCGGCACACGGCAAAGCCGTCCATGGCCGGCATGTCGACATCGAGCATGACCAGGTCCGGCCCGCTGTGCTTGTAGCTGGCCAGCGCCTGCACGCCGTCCTCGGCCTCGATCACGTCCAGGCCCACCTGCGTGAGCATTTGCCGCATCAGCAGGCGCATCACGGGATCGTCGTCGGCCACCAGCACCAGGCCGCGGGGAGGGGAGAGGGGCGCTGTCATGTCAGTGTTCCTTCACGAGGATGGCGTTCAGCGATTCGCGTACGGCCAGGAAGGCTTGCTGCATCTGCTGCAGAAGGGGAGCCGCGCCCTCGGTGCTGCCGGCGCGGCCCAGTTTTTCCATTTCCTTGCACAGCTGCGCCAGGCCGTCGGCGCCCACGTTGGCGCTGCCCGACTTGAGGCTGTGCGCCACCTTGCGCAGCGCTTCCGCATCCGCTTTCGCGATGGCTTCGCGCATGGCGCCCAGCTGGCGCGGCGTCTCGCCGGTAAACGCGAGGATGACCCGTTCGAGCAGCGCATCGCCATCCGTGCCGGACAGCGCGCGGATATTTTCCAGCGCCTGCCGGTTCAGCGGCGGGGCCGATGCCGGGGATGCAGGCGCCGGCGGCGTCGCCACGGGCGGCGGCTCGGCAGGCGCCTCCTGCGGCGCTTCGCTGTGGTGCACGGTGGCCGCGCGCGGCAGGGTGATCCAGCGGGCAATCGTGTGGCCCAGGTCTTGCTGCGTAAAAGGTTTACTCAGGTAATCGTCCATGCCGGCCGCCAGGCACGCTTCGCGGTCGCCCTGCAGCGCATTGGCCGTGATGGCGACGATGGGCAGCACGCGCGCGTGGCCGCAGTGCTGTTCATGGCGGCGGATTTCCGCCGTGGCGGCAAAGCCATCCATCACGGGCATCTGGCAATCCATCAGGATCAGATCGAAATCCTCGGCTTGCGCCGCCTGCAAGGCTTCTTCGCCGTTGCGCGCGCAGACGACATCGAGGCCCAGGCTGTCGAGCATGGCCAGCGCCACTTCCACGTTGACGGGATTGTCCTCGGCCAGCAGCACGCGGCGGCGCTGGCGCCGGCCCACCTGGCGCGCCGTGTGCGGCGGATGGATGCGCAGGCTGTCGCTGGCGCGCGGCGGCGTGACGATGCAGTCGAACAGGTCGCATTCGCGGGCCGGCTTGATCAGCTGGTAGGCCACGCCCGCTTCGCGCCGCTGCACGGGGTCGGCCGCCGCCTGTTCCGTGCTCAGCAGCAAAAGCTTGAGGTCGGCCAGCAGCGGGTCGCTCTTGATGTTGGCGGCCAGGGCCAGGCCGCTGGTGCGCGGCAATTCCATGTCGAGCAGGGCCACGGCATACGGCGTGCCCGCCTGGGCGGCCGCGCGCAGCTTGCCCAGGCAATCGCTGGCCGTGCCGGCGCTGTCGCTGACGATGTGCCAGCTGGCCAGTTGCCGCTCCAGCACGGCGCGCGTGGCGGGTGTGTGGTCGACGATCAAGGCGCGTAACCCTCGCGTGGTTTTCAGGTTGAAGGACGGGTCGTCGCTGTCGACCCGCCGCTTATCGAAATTTACTTCGAACCAGAAGATCGAGCCTTGCGTTAAAGCATTATCAACGCCGATAGTGCCGCCCATCAGCTCCACCAGCTGTTTCGAGATCGTCAGCCCCAGGCCCGTGCCGCCGTGCTTGCGCGTGGTCGAGCCGTCCGCCTGCGAAAACGATTCGAAGATGCGCGTCTGCGCCTCGTTCGAGACGCCGATGCCCGTGTCGTGCACCTCGAAGCGCAAGCCCACGCTGGGTGCGTCTTCGCTGCACACGGTCACTTTCACGGTGACCTTGCCCGTTTCCGTGAACTTGATGGCGTTGCCCAGCAGGTTGACGATGATCTGGCGCAAACGGTTCGGGTCGCCGCAGATGGCGATCGGGATGTCGTAGGCGATGTCGAATTCCAGGCTGATGTTTTTCGCTTCCGCCTGCGGCGCGAACACGTGTTCTATATCGTCGAGCAATTCGCGGAAATTGAAGCGGATGTATTCGACGCTCAGCTTGCCCGCCTCGATCTTGGAAAAGTCGAGGATGTCGTTGATGATCACCAGCAAATTCTGTCCCGAGCGCTGCACCATGCTCGTGTAGTGGCGCTGCTGCGGGCTCAAAGGGCTGGCCAGCAGCAGTTCCGTCATGCCCAGCACGCCATTCATCGGCGTGCGGATTTCATGGCTCATGGTGGCGAGGAAGGCGCTCTTCGCCTGGCTGGCCGCCTCGGCCGCATCCTTGGCCTTTTCCAGCTGCGCCGTGCGCACGCCCACCTGGCGCTCCAGCTGGTCGCGGTAATTGGCCAGGGTGCTGTCGCGGCTGTCGATCTGCGCCAGCATGTCGTTGAAACTGTCGATCAGCACGCCCAGCTCGTCGCTGCGCTGGTGCGCGATGCGGTGGCTGTAGGTCTGGCTGCTCGACACTTTCTGCGCTGTATCGATCAGCTTGGTGATCGGTTCGGCGATCACGCTCTTGAAGCGCCGCGCGAGGAACACGGCGACCAGGAAGGACAGCACGGTGGCGCCGCCGATGGCGCTCACGTGGCGGCCGATGTCGCGCCACATGTGGTTCAGGTCCGCCTCGATCAGCACGGCGCCGATGATCTGTTGCGGCTCGCCGGGCCGGTAGACGGGGCGGTACAGGCGCATGGCGGGCGCCAGGGTCGTGCCCGAGCCTTGCGTGACGGGCTGCACGGCCATGTCGGCCAGCAAGGCCGGGTCCATGTCTTCCGGCGCCGGCAGGCCGTCCGCATGCTGCGGCGCGCGGTACAGGGCGAACAGGCGCCCGCCCTTGTCGAACAGGGCCGCCTGGGCCACCTCGTTGCGCGCGGACAAGGCCGCCAGCACCTGTTCCGCCTGCCCCTGCGCCGATTTTCCCGCCAGCAAAGGCACGGCGCCGGCCGCGCCGATCACGCCCGCCAGCGACAGCAGTTGCTTGCCTTCATCATTTTTGTGGCTGAGCACGGACGTCAGCGCAAACGCCACGAACACCAGCAGCAGCGCGCAGCCCGACGACAGTACCGAGATCATGGTCAGCTTCTGGCTGATGCTGGAGCGTTGGAAATTGAACATGCGTCGCTGCTTCCCCGGTCGCCCGTTGACTGTTATTTAATTCCTATTGGAAAAATATAGACGCGAAGACACACCCTGATATTGATGTGGGTCTAATGGAAGAAAGGGGAGGGGAACTTATAAGAGAGGAAATGAAAAGGGCAGTCTCACAAGACCGCCCTCAAATTATTGCTGAGCAACAACACCTGACTCAGCCGTAGCGAGCGGAAGGGAGAGGTGGCCGAGAAGCGCAACCGTACTTTGTACGGGGCCGCCGAGGCGGTGAGCATCGCAAGCCGCCTATGCCGACGCGCAGTAGGCTGGGTCAGGTGTCCGCTAACAGCAACCGCCACGCTTGCCGGCGCCGCCGTAACGCGCTTCCTGCCGTTCGCGGAAAAACTCTTCATACGTCATCATCGGCTCGCCGGGATGGGTCACTTCCCGGTGCGCCACGTAGGTGTCGTACTCGGGCAAGCCGCACATGAGCCGCATGCTTTGCCCCAGATACCGACCCGCCTTGATGATTTCGTCGATCATCATTGCACCGTGGGCATGGCCTGGAACGGCGTTTCCTTGGTGCTTGGGCGGCTGTCGGCGCGCGCCTTCAGAATCGTGCGGATGCCGAAGAACAGCACGCTGACGACGACGATGACGAAGAAGGCGGCCAGGCCGGCGTCCAGGTAATCGTTGAAGATGATCTGTTGCATCTGCGCCACCGACTTGGCCGGCGCCAGCAGGGTGCCTTCGTCCAGGGCCGCCGAGTATTTCCTGGCGTGCGCGAGGAAGCCGACGCGCGGGTTGGCGTCGAAAATCTTTTGCCAGCCCGCCGTCAGGGTGCACAGCAGCAGCCAGATGGTCGGCGTGATCGTCACCCACGCATACTGTCCCCGTTTCATCTTGAACAGCACGCAAGTGCCGAGGATCAGCGCGATGGCCGCCAGCATCTGGTTGGCGATGCCGAACAGCGGCCACAGGGTGTTGATGCCGCCCAATGGGTCGACCACGCCCTGGTACAGGAAGTAGCCCCAGGCCGCCACGCACAGGCCCGTGGCCAGCAGGTTGGCGATGACGTTTTCCGTCTTTTTCAGGCTAGGCACGAAGCTGCCCAGCAAGTCTTGCAGCATGAAGCGGCCGGCACGCGTGCCCGCATCGACGGCCGTCAGGATGAACAGCGCTTCGAACAGGATGGCGAAGTGGTACCAGAAGGCCATCATGGCCTTGCCGCCGATGGCGCCGGACAGGATCTGCGCCATGCCGACGGCCAGGGTCGGTGCGCCGCCGGCGCGCGAGATGATGCTGTGCTCGCCAACGTCCTTGGCCGTCTGCGTCAGCATGTCAGGCGTGACATAGAAGCCCCACTGCGAGATCGCCTGTGCGGCCGATTCTGCCGTGGTGCCGATCAGGGCGGCCGGGCTGTTCATGGCGAAATAGATGCCCGGCTCGATGGTCGAGGCGGCCACCAGGGCCATGATGGCAACGAACGATTCCATCAGCATGGCGCCATAGCCGATGAAGCGGGCGTGGCTTTCGTTTTCAATCATCTTCGGCGTGGTGCCCGAGGAAATCAGGGCGTGGAAGCCGGAGACGGCGCCGCAGGCGATGGTGATGAACAGGAAGGGGAACAGATTGCCCGACCAGACGGGGCCGGAGCCATCGATGAACTTGGTCATGGCCGGCATTTTCAGGTAAGGCGCGACGACGATGATGCCGATGGCCAGGCCGAGAATCGTGCCGATTTTCAGGAAAGTCGACAGGTAGTCGCGCGGCGCCAGCAGCAGCCACACGGGTAGCACGGAAGCGATGAAGCCGTAGCCGATCAGCATCCACGTCAGTTCCGTGCCCGTGAACGTGAACATCGGGCCCAGCACCGCGTGTTCCTGTACGTACTGGCCGCCGATGATGGCCAGCATCAGCAGCACGAAGCCGATGATGGAAATCTCTCCGATGCGGCCCACGCGGATGAAGCGCGAATACACGCCCATGAACAGGGCGATGGGAATCGTCGCCATCACGGTGAAGCTGCCCCATGGGGAGCCCGTCAGCGCCTTGACGACGATCAAGGCCAGCACGGCCAGGATGATGACCATGATCATGAAGCAGCCCAGGAGCGCAATCATGCCGGGAATTTCACCCAGTTCAGCCTTGATCAGGTCGCCCAGGGAGCGGCCGTCGCGGCGCATGGAAATGAACAGCACGATGAAATCCTGCACGGCGCCCGCAAACACGACGCCGGCCAAGATCCACAGCATGCCGGGAAGATAGCCCATCTGCGCGGCCAGCACGGGGCCGACCAGGGGGCCGGCGCCGGCGATCGCCGCGAAATGGTGGCCGAACAGCACATATTTATTCGTCGGCACGTGGTCGAGGCCATCGTTGTGCTTGAAGGCGGGCGTCATGCGGCGGGCATCGAGGCCCAGCACCTTGTCGGCGATGAACAGGCTGTAGAAACGGTAGGCGATCAGGTAGACGCAGACGGCGGCGATGACGATCCAGATCGCGCTGATCGGTTCGCCGCGTTGCAGGGCGACGACGCCCAGGGACCCGGCGCCTGCCAGCGCAAGCGCTGCCCAGCCGAGCTGTTTGAAAATGCGGTTCATGCTTCCTCCAGAGATTGACGGGCGCTGTGCCGTGCGATGATGTGTGCTGCCGAGCCTGGTCGTTGCCAGTTTGGTATGAATTGGTGTGTCTGCAGCTTATGGCGAGTATTCAGGAATCGTATAATTGCCGCAAGCGCACGACTACGCAGTAACGCTCAGTATTACTACGCAGACCGATCGCGCCGCCGCGACGTAAAATCACGCATTCCCACCAGCATCGACGCCGCCGGAGCGCCAGGCCATGAAACTCAGACAGAAAGTCATCTTCCTGGCCATCACGCCGCTGATCCTCGCCCTGTGCGCCATCGCATTTGCTGTGCGGCACCAGGCCATCACCCTGGCCGAGCAGCAGCGCGCCACCATCCAGCAGGCGTACCTGGCCAGCAAGGAAGCCGAACTCAAGCATTACGTGACCCTGGCCAGCCATTCCATCGCTTCCCTGTACCAGTCGGGGCGCAAGGATGCCGCCACGCAAGAGGAAGCCAAGCGCATCCTGTCCGCCCTCAGCTATGGCGACGATGGCTATTTCTTCATCTATGATTTGCAGGGCAAGTCGCTGATGCATCCGCGCCAGCCCGAACTGGTGGGGCAGAATCTGTGGCAGTTGCGCGACGCCGAGGGTAATCTGACCATCCAGCGCCTGATGCAGCGGGCGAAGGGCGGCGGCGGTTTCGAGCGCTACAACTGGATCAAGCCGTCGAGCAACAAGTCCGCGCCCAAGCTCGGCTATGTGATCCTGATGCCGGAATGGGGCTGGATGATGGGCACGGGCATCTATATGGATGACGTGGACCAGGCGCTGGCCAAGGTCGATGCCCAGCAGTCGCGCAATATCCGCTCGACCATGGAATTGATCGCCGCCATCGCCATCCTCGGTTCCCTGCTGGTGGCCGCCTGCGGCCTGGTGCTGAACTTGCGCGAATTGCGCGTGGCCGACGCCAAGCTGAAAGTGCTGGCGCAGCGCGTGGTCGAGTCGCAGGAAGAGGAGCGGGCACGGCTGTCGCGTGACTTGCATGACGGCATCAGCCAGTGGCTGGTGTCCATCAAACTGCAGATCGAGGCAGGCATCGCGCGCCTGGCCGGCAATGCCGAACAGAAAGACAAGGCGCCCGCCACCTTCGAGCGGGCCGCCGAGCAGCTGAACAAGGTGCTGGGCGAGGTGCGGCGCATTTCGCACAACCTGCGCCCGGCCATTTTAGATGACCTGGGCCTGGCCGCCGCGCTCGACCACCTGGTGCATGAATTTAACGACAGCAGCAGCGCGCAAGCCAGTTTCACGGCCAGTCCGGCGGCGGCGGGCGAGGGCTTGCCCGACATGGTCAATACCGTGTTGTTCCGCATCGCCCAGGAAGCGCTGACCAATTGCGAGCGCCATGCGCACGCCAGCGGCGTGGAAGTGAGCCTGCACGAGGCGGGCAAGGCGGTGGAATTGCGCATCCAGGATAATGGCGGCGGCTTCGACTTCGACGGCATCGCCCTGCATCCGCAGCGCGGCATCGGCCTGCGCAACATGACGGAGCGCATGGAAGCCATCGGCGGCAGCCTGCGCATCACCTCGTCCCCGGCCGGCACCTTGGTGCTGGCGCGGCTCGGCCTTCCATCCACACACTAAATAGATACGCAACCATGACCGAGAAGATCAACATCCTGCTGGTGGACGACCACCCCCTCGTGCGCGACGGCTTGCGCGCGCGCCTGGAAGCGGTGGCGCATTTCGACGTGGTGGCCGAGGCGGGCGGCGCCGACGAGGCGTTGAGCCAGGCGCGCGCGCACCAGGTGGACCTCGTGTTGATGGATATCAATATGCGCGGCACGAATGGCATCGAAGCGACGGCGCTGTTCAAGCAGGCGTTTCCGCAGATTGCCGTGCTGATCCTGTCCATGCACGACAAGCTCGAATACGTGTCGCAAGCGATTGCCGCCGGCGCGCGCGGCTATGTGCTCAAAGATGCTCCTGGGAAAGATATCGTCTTCGCCATCGAGACGGTGATGTCCGGCGGCATCTATTACAGCGCGGCGCTGGCGCGGCAGCTGTCGCGCCCGCAAGTGCACGATTCCTTCCTCACCACGCGCGAGCAGCAGGTGCTGCAGCATATCGCGGCGGGCCAGTCGAACAAGCAGATCGCCCGCGACCTCGACCTGAGCGTGCGCACGGTGGAGACGCACCGGCTGAACATCAAGCGCAAGCTCGGTATCGAAGGGCAGGCCGAATTGATCAAATATGCGGTCGAGCACGCGCATGGCGGCAGCGCCTGAGCAGGCGTGCGCGGTGCCGTGGTTTTGTCAAACCCGCATGACAGGCGGGTCTCCCGGTGGAATGTTTTTTTTGAATATTTATTGCCAAAATTAAACTGTTTCGTGGGTGAGATTCGGATAGAATGATTCTCGCTGTCGAAATGGCATCCCTGTCGGGCCAGGGTTGCCAATGCTGGTCAGTTTATTTACTATGGCGCCCTACCCACACTGAGATACCGATGTCAGCGTCTGAATCAAACCTGTTTCCGTTGGTGGGATTACAAGCAGTTGCCAATGCTCATAACGAGTGGGTCGCTGTCACCTTGCATGTACCGCAGGCCTCGACGGCGCCGCTGCTGGCAGCGCTGGCCGCCGCCGATGCGTATGCCTTCCTGGCGCCGCTCGACTGCATCATTCCCCTGGCCGACCCGCATGACGTGGACGAGGCCGTTCTGGCGCAACTGGCGCCGCAACGCACCATCTTCCGTTTGCCGGCCCATCTTGCCGGCGACAAGCACATCCAGAAAAAATGCCAGCAATGGCGCGACGCCGGCTATCGCCTCATTCTCGATGGCGCCGAAGCCGGTCCCGTGACGGCGGCGCAAGTCGACGCGCGCGCGCTTAGCTTTGACGCGTCCGGCGCCCGTCCGGCCCTGCACCAGTTGCTGCCCTTGGCGGGGCCGCACCTGGCCTACAACATCGCCGACGCGGGGCAGTTTGCCGCCTTGCAAGAACTTGGCGTCAGCTGGTTTGCCGGCGATTACGCGCTGCACCATGCGCGCCAGCAAAGCGAGCCGGAAGACGCCACGTCGCGGCGCCGCCTGCTGGCGCTGCTGGGCTTGCTGGCCCGCGATGCCGACGCGCACGAGCTGGAAGTGCCGCTCAAGCAAGATCCATCGCTCAGCTATCATTTATTAAAACTGGTCAATTCAGCCGCCTTCGGTTTCACGGCGCCGATTACCAGCTTCAGCCAGGCCATCACTTTGCTGGGCCGGCGCCAGCTGCAGCGCTGGCTGCAACTGCTGCTGTATGCGCGGCAACAGGACGATGGCAAGATCCACGCGCTGCTGCCGCTGGCGGCCGTGCGCGCGGCGCAGATGGAAGCGCTGTGCCAGCTGCGCGGCGGCGACCGCGACGCGCAGGACCTGGCCTTCATGGCGGGCGTGTTCTCGCTGCTCGACGTCCTGCTGGGCATGCCGATGGAAGAAATCATCGCCACCCTGAACCTGGCGCCGGAAGTGAGCGTCGCCTTGCTCGAACGCAATGGCGAGCTGGGCACCTTGCTGGCGCTCGTCGAAAGCGCCACGCCGCCGCCCGAGGGCTTGCGCCGTGCCGGCATCGATGGAGAAACCTATTGGCGCAGCCTGCTGCAGGCCTACCAATGGGCCATCCAGGTCAGCCGGAACCTCTAGCATGACCCTGTTTCCGGTGTCGGATTTCCTCGGTGACAGCGCCGCCCTGTGCGACGCCGTCGTGCGTTTGCGCGGCCCCGCGCTGGTCGCTGAGCTGGGCCGCATCGCCAGCGCCGTGATGGCCAGCCCGCACGGCCAGTTCCTGCCTGCTGCCAGCCTGGACGCCGCTGCGCCGCCCGTGCCGTTTCCCCGCGATACGCCCGCCTTGCTGCAGGAAATCAGTTTTGATGGCCACTGTTTCGGCCATTACAGCGTGGCTGGACGCAGCCTGTACAGCGACGCCGACCGCCGCCACCTGGCCAGCCTGGCATCCTTGACGGCGGGCGTCTTGCAAGTGCATTCGCTGGCGCAACGCTCCACGCACGCCTACGCGCAAGTCGAAGCCTTGCTGGCGCAGCAGACGCAAATCCTCGACCAGTTGCACGAATCCGTGCTGACGATGGACTTGACGGGCTACATCACCAGCTGGAACAAGGGCGCCGAGCGCCTGTTCGGCTACACCTCGGTGGAAGCCGTGGGGCGCAACATCCTGTTCCTGTACGACGATGAAGACACGGGTTTCCACGACGCCTTCCTGGAGCAGGGAGGACGCCTGATGGAGGTGCGCCGCCGAAAGAAGTCAGGCGAGATCTTCTGGGCCAGCCTGTCCTTGTCGCCGCTGCAAGACCTGGACGACAAGCCCATTGGACTCATCGCCTACCTGACGGATATCACGGAGCGCAAGCTGGCCGAAGAGCGCTTGCACCACCTGGCGTATTACGACCCGCTGACCAGCCTGCCTAACCGCACCTTGCTGGCCAAGCTGGTCGACCAGGCCCTCTCCGTGGCGCAGCGCAGCAAGATGCTCGGCTGCGTGCTGTTCATCGACCTGAACCGTTTTAAACTGATCAACGACACCCTGGGCCGGCGCATCGGCGACGAACTGCTGCGGCAAGTCTCGCTGCGTTTCCGCCATGCCTTGCGCGACCAGGACCTGGTGGCGCGCCTGGGCGGCGACGAGTTCGCCGTCGGCCTGTTCGACATCGGCCAGCATTTCGAGGCCAGCATGGTGGCGCAAAAGCTGCTCGCTTCCCTGGTGGAACCGTTCCTGATCGAAGGCCACGACCTGCGCGTGGGCGCCAGCATCGGCATCAGCGTGTATCCGCAGGACGGGCAGGACGCGGAAACCCTGCTGCGCCTGGCCGACATCGCCATGTACCGCGCCAAGCAGGACAGCGGCGGCGAAGGGGAAAGCGTGGCTTTCTACAGCCAGGACATGAACCTGGGCATGCAGGCGCGCATGCGCCTGGAAACAGGCTTGCGCCAGGCCTTGTCCGAGCAGCAATTGTTGCTGCACTACCAGCCGAAATACGCGCTGGGCAGCGGCCGCATCATCGGCGCCGAAGCCCTGGTGCGCTGGCACCACCCGCAGCACGGCATGATCCCGCCGGCCGAATTCATCCCCCTGGCCGAATCGACGGGCCTGGTCGTGCAAGTGGGCGAATGGGTGCTGGAAGCGGCCTGCGCCCAGGCGCAAGCGTGGAAACTGGCCGGCCTGCCGCCGATCCGCCTGGCCGTGAACGTCTCCGCCCGCGAATTCACGGCAGCCTTGCCCGCCAGGGTGGCGGCGACTCTGGCCCGCTACGGCCTGGAAGCGGCCTGGCTGGAACTGGAAATCACGGAAAGCACCCTGATGCACAACATCGAGCGCGTGATCGGCATCATGGACCGCATCACGGCCCTGGGCGTGGCCCTGTCGCTGGACGACTTCGGCACCGGCTATTCAAGCCTGTCCTATTTAAAACGTTTCCCCATCGACACCCTGAAGATCGACCGGTCTTTTACCACCGGCATCCCCACCGACGCCAGCGACTGCGCCATCGCCAGCACCATCATCAGCATCGCCCAGCAGCTGCACCACAAGGTGATCGCGGAAGGCGTGGAGACGACGGAACAGCTGGCCTTCCTGAAGAGTTCGGGCTGCGACGAAGTGCAGGGCTACCTGTTCTCGCGCCCGTTGCCGGCGGGAGAGTTCGAGAAGGCGCTGCGGGAAAACTGGGGCGTGTAGGCTTTCCATTGGCATACCGGCGCAGCTCACTGACCCCAGAGGCCGCTTTGGGACTTAAATGCGCGCCACCGACTACTCGCCATTGGTAAGCCACTGAGCTTTATGTATAATGCTGCCATCTGGAAGCGTGGCCGAGTGGTTGAAGGCACCAGTCTTGAAAACTGGCGACGGGTTAAACTGTTCGTGAGTTCGAATCTCACCGCTTCCGCCAGTATTTATTAATAAGTCATTGATTTAAAAGATTTTTTTGTAATGGCTGTGTATTTAACTATCAATTTGACTATCAAAATTTAGTTTGGTTGATCGGCCCTAATTTTGTGTGCCGACCTCTCCTGATGAGGTTGGTACTTGGGTGTAGTCAGCAGCAATGCGCTTAAAAGATGGTGTCATCATGCTCTGGCTTGCGCACAATTCGTTACAGGCAAGGCTTGCCGTTTGCGCCTTGCTGCCCTGTTTTTCCTTTAATTCTGCGTTGTCCAGGCTGTCCGCCCGGACCGTTCTCATTGTAGGGTGCGCTTACACCACCAAGGCATCCAGATCCTCTAGGCCACCGTGACCGCCTTGGCCACCATCTGCTGAGAATAGCACTTTGCTGTTCTTGGTGATACTGCCAATCAAATTCAAGTGGCCACCATTACCGCCGTCCCCGCCGGGTTGGCCATCGCCGCCGTCGGAAGCCATTGCTTGGCCGTTGATACTAGCCCATCCGCTCTCGATTGTTATTACACTGGGGCGCCGGCTACGCCTTCGATATTGGACGGTTAGCAGACTCATCATGCGGATTCAGTTGCTGCTTCTTTACAATCATGTCGTTCTCCGTTGTGATCTTTCGTCGGCACCGAGGTCCAAGGCCTAAGGCCCACGTTGGTATTCTACGGATGTCGCTGCTCCTTGCGGCTACTGCTCCCAGACTCAAAGTTCAACCTACGCTCCATTCCAAACAATCTTACCCCTACGACTAGACCGCAGTTTTTCCAGTGCGCCTGGAAAGTGCCGCAATCGGCGCCGATCCGTTCAAATGCCCCACCTCGTCTCTTAGAGTGGGCAGTCTGAAATTGCAAAAAATCTCAAACCTATATTACTGGTATGGGAATAAAAATTGATGGTCGATTTTATTCAAAAATGGGTAAGGAGGTATGAAAAAAGACAAAAACAGGTTCGATGACACTACGCGGTGGTATCACACTCCTCGTAGGCGTCTCAAATACGACTCGGAACGCATCAAGCAGCAACGTGACGCAAGTAAGAACATATTTCCCTCAAGCAAAGGCAAGCTCCGCAGCCAACTAAGGCTGCGGAGCTTGCCCTTTTTGTCTACCAAAAGCGGGTAGCACATTTCTATGTTTTTTTACCACAATTTTGAAGGATTAATCATGCGGCCTCATCCATCTCCTTTGGAGCACCTCACCGCATTCGCTATCGTATTTACCACAGGAATTTTGTCAACCGCAAGCTTTGTTGCGTACATGGAGCAAGTGCGTCGGAATGCTGTCCGCGGTCATTATAAAAGGCTCGATTTTCAGCAAGATTTAAAGCCTCCTGCGCCGAGACGAGGCAGCATTGACGGATGAAATATCGATGTTCACGATGTGAATCAGAACGTCTCGCGACCAAAGGCTATCCCCAAGTTCACTGGAATTTACGCGGGCAGCTTGAACTCCGCCATGAGCCCATTCATGCTGCGCCCCAAGGTGATTGCATTGTCAGGGATAAGTAGGTACACCCACGGTTTGCCACCGTTGACTTCCGAATGTTGGTTTGCGTAGAGGCACCAACGAACGGCTGCACGAGCCTTGGAAATCACTTCATCCAATTCAATCTGATCCGCTCGCTTAGGTTCGATCAAAATGCACTGGGTATGGGTCTCTACGACGAAATCAGGCTCGTAGAACCTGCCACCCTCGTATTCGATTCGAAATTGTCCCGGTGCGGGTTTCATCCATTTCAACACGTCAGCATCGTCTTCAAGTACCTGTGCAAGGCGCCATTCCCCGTCAACGGAATCAAATTTCTGGTAGGGGTAACAGCACTTAGCGAACCCTTTAAAGACCATCTTTCGGACCAAGCGCTTCTCCAGAATCGGTTCGCGGAAGCCTCTTGGCTTCTCACCAGCTGCCAACGTAAAACTGGCGGGGCGCAGTACATCGAAACCCTGGGTCACCTTGCCAACGTAGTCTGTGGGCGTAATCGATACGTGTTCCAGCATTTGTGTCCAGACGAATTCGCCCAGTTGTCGTTGCCAGTAGACCAAGACGTTTTCGATCTGTTCTGGGCCTGACAAATATGCCTCTAATCGCGTCACAACTTGACCTGCCAGCTTGTACAAGAGGTCCGCATGTTCGTCATAATCAACCGCGTCCTGTGCCATTAGGTGGCTAACGATGTAGTCTTCTCGCTTATCCTCCCGTGCGCCACTACTATCCCACTGAATCCTTACTTGCTGATTGTTTTCGAGATGTTGAAGAAGAATGGCGTTGTCGACGGGCTGATAACTGATACGATCAACGCGATCCAAATCGAAATCAGAGAATCGATAATTCACCTCACGCGTCGGCAGGATGACAATCTGAGGTACATCGATGGTCAGCTCGATAATTCGTTCAGTCACCTCCTGCACGACTCTTGCGACTAGCTCGTCACTCTGTTCTTCGGTGCGAGCTTCCGGCATCAAATCGAACAGCGCCTTCTGCGCGGGTGCAGCTTCTCTGACCCAAGTTTTCACGCGGTCAACTAGCCGTTTTTGAACCGCATCGCTATCCAAAGCCTTGCTCGTTGGCAAGTTCGCAGCTTCCAGTTGGATGGCGCGTAGCGCGAGATCCGCTACGCTTGTTCTTTGAGGATCGACTGGCCGAATTTCGTTCGCTAGCTGACCTTGCTCTACCGGTATGCCGTTTTGAATCGGCATCCGTCCGGTAGATAGGATTTCAACAAACGAGCCAGTCGTAAGTATCTGTGGCTGGCGATCCGGTACATCATCGTCCTCAGAACCACCAATAAAAAGAGCCTTTTTTTGGATAATAGATTCAGCACTGTTAGATCTGTCGAGTATTTCTTGGAATTTATCATGCGCAACGATACAAAGCCGGTCGACAGCCTCGACGCCAGTCCGTTTGCCATAAGGTAGGCGCAAACCTCGTCCAATCGTCTGCTCAGTCAAAATTTCAGATGCCGATGCTCGGAGCGGAACTATCGTGTATAGGTTGGTCACATCCCAACCTTCCTTGAGCTTGTTGACGTGAATTACCACCTCGGTTTTTTCGTCATGCTCAACAGCGAGGAGGCGCTGCATGGCATCGTCCGACTCCTCCCCCGATTGATTCGAGTGAACTTCGATTACACGCTCTGTGTATCGGCCGTTGAAAAAATCTTTGGACTCGATATATGCCTTCAACGCGGAGGCATGCGCTGTATCTTGCGCCACCACGAGCATGAACGGTTTCACTAGCTTTACATTTTGACTTCGCGAATAATTCTCCAGCTCGACCTTCACGAACTCATGATGGTGGATGCCATCTTCGAGCTTAATTTCCTCAAGCTTCTCCGCGCTGTATTGGTCTCGCTTGAAGTCTTTCCTAGTGGCAACGGCCGGGATTTTCACGTAGCCATCGCTCAAAGCACGCGCTAGCGGGTAGTGGTAGACAATGTTGGAAAACTCACGTGGGTTTGAGCCCACTGTTTTCGGGGTTGCTGTGAGCTCGATACCCAAAACGGGGCATAGATCGTTGATCGCTTGCTCACCCGCGCTCGCGTAGTAGCGATGCGCTTCGTCCATTACAACGACCAAATCCGGTAGATTTGCGAGGTAATCGAAGTAGGACTTCCCTAGGTATTCTTGGAAGCGTCGAACCTTCGCGACGGAAGACTTTGCTGCGCCCAGTTTGTTGTCGCGAGCGTTGATTTTTGCAATATTGAATATGTTGATGTGGGGCGCCGAATCCGCTCCGAACAGATCACCAGTAAGCGTTGCCGGAATCGCGTAATCTAGCCGGACACCACGGCCATCTACGTAGTCGTCACCAGTTATAATCACAGGCGGCGTTCGAGCAAATTCTGGTATGCCAGCAAAAACGTACTTTGGACTGCCGATTGAGAAGTCTTGTTTCAACTTCTCGAAGATTGTGAGGTTGGGGGCAAGAACTAAAAAATGTCGACTCCGCCCGGTGATGTAGAGCCAGGCAATCATTGCACCCATCAAGCGAGTCTTTCCGACACCAGTAGCCAACGCAAAGCAGAGTGACGGAAAATTTCGTTCGAAAGCTCGTACCGAGGGATACTCGCGTTTAGCGATAGCCAGCCAGCGGTTTAAATCCGCATCTTTAGTTAGCGACATTTGTTCGAGCAAGTCGATCAAGATATCTAGTGATTCGCGTTGAGGCGCACGTAAGGAAAGGCGGGCAGCGATCTGGTTGGCCGCCTTGCGACCATCAATATTTTCGTTCATTGTTTTCTGTTTATCCTAGTCACTCAACATCGATATGTTCGAGAACTTCGTTCACCTCTGACTCTTCAAGCACGTTGATGCTGAAGCTGTAATCGTCATGGTCCCACTCGCACTTTCCAAGAATTGATTTTGGAATTTTCTTGAGTGTCAGGTTCGAGAAAGCATCTGTATCGGCCATATAAGCTTTACAGCAAATCAGGAGCGAGCGTTCAGCGCCGACGTCATTACTGAGTGTGCGAAGCTGATCATGGCTAAGACTGCCGGTTGTGATGTATATGAAATCCGTCTCCGTGCTGTATCCGTGCTGCCAAAAGTGGGAAGCGTTTGGTGCATAAGTAAAGCCCATATGGCCGCATACAGCTTCCGCTAACATTTCCGCGTTGTAATCCGGATTGATAATCCAGTTGTCCCACTTGTCTCTTTTCAACAAAGAGGGAGCCAAGCGCATAAAACGGAACCCTCCTCCCCCTGTCCATCCAACCGACTTGGTGATGCCACCGGTATCCTGGGAGTCGATCACACGCTTGAGGCGCGGAACGATATGTGTGTGACAGTGAGGACCGAGTTCAACCATAACCCACTGCCTTCGCATCTTGTGTGCGACGGCTCCTGTCGTGCCCGAACCTGCAAATGTATCTAGAACCCAGTCACCGGGATCTGTACAAAGCTCTAAAACACGTCGCAACAGTGCTTCCGGTTTTTTCCCTTTTGGAAATAGCACGCCGCCTTCTTTGGTCAGATTGTTGAGCGGAAATCCTTCCCAGTACGTACCAGCCTTCTCCAATTTCACAATACGGTCTCTCTTCTTGACGGCAACATCAGAAAGCCAAGCGATGAGGTCACAATTCACCCCTTTGTAATAGAGCGTAACTTTCTGTCCCTTGCGTCGTCCCGACCGTGGAACGTAGTCGATGCTGAAAAAATCTCCGTGGCCAGATGCAACCTCCATAACGCGTGTCCTGATAGAGCTCTGCGCATTGGTGTCCCGGAAAATTCGGTCAAAATACTTGACGTAACACTCACGCTCTGTGATCCCCTCTTCGGAGGCGAGCGCAGTTATTGGTTTGATAATTACTTGATCGTGAATATACACATCAATCGGGTCCCCACTCCCATCTTCGGTTCTAGTGAAGAACTTGCGCTTGCCCAAGTCCACAAGGACACGGGTGTATTTCCAGCTCTTCCCTTCTGCTCGCATGTCCTCAATAACATCAAAAAGGTCTTCCTCATCGTATACATCGTTGAACTTTTTGAAGCCGTCAACACCCGTCTTATCCTTCGCATAGATCAGGATATGTTCCGTATTCTTCTTCAGCCGCTTGTCCTCGCCACCACCTGATGCACCAGCCGTTTGCTTCATTCGCACTGTCACGTGATTGAGAAAGTTTGAACGTCCAAAGACCTCGTCCAGCAACACCTTGGCGTAGGCCATTTCTTCATCATTCAACTGGCACAGAAAAACTCCGTCATTTCGCAACAGAGTCTTAAGGCCCTCGAACCGCTCCCTCATCAGTGATAGCCATAGCGAGTGCTCGACTCCATCGTCGTAGTCGGGCATTGCTTGCCCTGTGTTGTACGGAGGATCGACATAGATGCAGCGAAATTTTTTAGCAAACTCCGGCTCAAGTGCTTTAATTGCAAGAAGGTTATCCCCGTAGACAACTCGATTGTCAAAAGTCGGTTGCGTGACGGCCTCAGCATCCTCGTCAAGCAAATTACCTTGCCCAGATATTTCGGTCACGGCGACCCTATACGAAAGCGTTTCGTCTTCAAGCAGAATTCTTTGTTCCAAACGCGTACGTTTTTCCTTACCAGTCCAAGTAAGCTCTAGTTTCATGGGTTTTGTCATGTTCTATTCGTCTTCGTCAAATTGAGCTAAAAGCCCGTTCATCTCGCGGCTAGCCGCGTATATGGTTAGTTTGAGTTCGGTATGGTCGATCTGCTCGTAAAGCGGGCGACGGGTGGATAGCAGCTCGCTTGCAGTCATGATCGTCGGCACGCCTTCCCCCCTACGTTCAATCATATTCGTGCGACGAGTAATCGGATCCGCAGGGAAGTATCGACTTAGGAGATTTACGAGCGTCTCATTGCGGCTGATGCTGTTTGAATCTATGGTCTGAACGGAAAGGCTATTCGGTAGTCCGCCCGGAGTGGACAACTCTAAGCGATCCGAAAACATGTGCAGACGTATGCGCGAACCATGCATGGCGTAGTCTCGGTGAGCCACAGAATTGACAATCGCCTCAAAGACCGCACCGAGGTCATACTGCGGAATATCAACGCGGCCAGGACGCTTCACCGCCTCGACACGCATGTTGCGTTTGACGAACTGGAATGCCTGTTCAATCTGGGTGTCGACTGGGCCATCACAGTCATGAGCATCCACTTGAAATTGAGCATTGCGCTCGGTAACTGAGTACGCCACGCATTGCACATACGCTGACGATAGGTATTCAGCAGGGCGTGCAGTCAACAATAGGACTCCGCTAACTGTCAAGCGTGGCTGACTGTTTTCATCATCGCCTACAAGGTATAGTTTCCGCAGTTGTATAGCCTCAGGAAGGTCGCCACGGATGAAGCGGGTCTTTTGGCCAGGAACAATCGCATCTTCACTCGATTGCGGCACAAGCTGCTCATCGAAACGTATTAGTCGCGCCATACTCCGTTGTTGAAATATTCTGGCGAGCAGATCTGGGGACATTTCCCGTTTCGTCGAGCCGACTCGATGGTAGTACCCATTCGGGCCTCGATGTACAAATAAGCTTTTTTGGACGCGCACCCAGATGACAGGTTTAGCGACTCCTTGGCGGTCCGGTACTTCGACCAATCGTGTTTCAATAACAAGCGGGGGATCGATAGATTGAGTCACAATGTTCGAAAGCCAGATGTCAACTGTCTCAAGATCACCCACCGTTATCCCTTCGACCTCGCGTGTCTTGTCGTTAATGCCGAGGATGAGAAAGCCTCCATTTGTGTTGGCAAAGGCCGCAAGCTCATCCGCGATACTGTCGCGGTGGGGTGCTTCAACACGCGTGCCGCGTATGGTGACAGCCTTGAACTCATAGGCGGTGTCTTCCCCTAGCCGGATCTGGTAGATCAGCTCTCGTACTAGATCAGTGGTATTGATCATTTCTATCCCTTCAGTTGCCACCGAATTGAGAACAGCCGCTCTCGTTGTGGCGTAATTTTAAGTGCATCCTCGACATCAGCAATTAGGAGATCTTCTTCGGCCTCGATGCGTTTCTTTTCCTCGTGGTAGTCGAGCATCACTGAGTCGCGTTCACGCTCCAGCACCTTGAGTTCACGTTTTGCGTTCATTTTTTCCTGTAGAGACGGGAGCTGACGTGCTGCGCTCCGAGCTTCCTTAATTTCCTGATCTAGTTGGCGTAATCGGATATCAAGCGCTACCCGCCTGTCTTCGGCCCATCGGTCAAGCTTCCCCGTTTCCTCTTCGAAGTAGCGTTCGTTCCGCTTGTTTCCTGCTGCAAGTTGTTCTGCTTCCTGATGTACTACTTGGAGTAATAAATCTGGGTTAAGAGACAATGCGGCTAAGTCGACCTTGACCGTTGCGGGGACCAAAAGCAAACGTTCGGCGACATCGACTGGCAATGCTTCCCCAGAGTCGGTTCGAGCAGCGACGAGCAGGCGTTCGATACTTTCCTTCTTTGTGTTCAGGGATAGTTTGTCGACGACCAATTCGCCTGACTGACCAGCAATCGTACGAAGGTACGATTGCTGTCCATTTTCCGTATGGCTGAGGTCGAATTCAATGAGCGCGGCGCCCAGCTTGGAAAGCGTGTTTTTTGCGTTTTCAATTAATTCGCTACCCAGCCCTTCTTTTGGACGGAAGAAGCAGGCGTCATCTTCCAATGTTCGCTGCCAGTTCACGTCGTGCCATCTACCATCATGGAAGAAACGGTGCTCTTCGAATGTTGCAGCCGGCAGCATCATACGCGCGAGCGTCAGCATATTTTCCTGATACTCGTCCAGATATCGTTCGGCTTTTTCGCGGCGCAAGTTTAAACGTTTTACCACGTCCACATCGAAATTTTCGAACAAAGACCGGCGCGTATCTTGCTCACGCGTTTGCAGTTCGGCCTTCAACGTTTCTTGCAACTGGTTGAATTCAGCGTCGATTTGCGAATCGTCTCGGCACTGCTGATAGATGTCGTGGATCCGACGTTCGATGTCGACGCCCGATTCAATTGAACCAAGGATCTCATCCGAGGCACCGAAGACACCCTCGAAAAGTTGAAATTTCTGACTGAGTAGCTCGAAAACTCGCTCGTCCGCACGATTTCCTTTGTTGATGAAATTTACTACTACGACGTCATGTTTCTGCCCATAGCGGTGCACGCGACCGATGCGCTGCTCAACACGTTGTGGGTTCCAAGGAAGGTCATAGTTGACTAGCAAAGAACAGAACTGGAGATTTATGCCTTCGGCTCCTGCCTCTGTGCAGATCATTATTTCGGCCTCATGTCGGAAGCGATCAACAAGTGCAGCTTTCATATCAGCGGTCCGCGATCCTGATACACGCGACGACCCATGATGCTTCACCTGCCATGCTTGTAACGTCGCACGCGAATCTTCGTCGGCATTACTCCCGTTGAGAACGACAATCTTCCCCGCGTATCCATTTTGGCCTAAGAGAGTAAAGAGCCAGGCTTGCGTACGGACAGATTCCGTAAAAATCACTGCTTTTCGTGCCCCGCCAAGCCGTTCAGCAAATTCAAACGCACGGCCAAGAACTCGTAGAAGCGCCTCCGCCTTCTCATTTCGTTTGATTCGCTCGGCAAGTTCACGAAATTTCTTTAGCTTGGCAATTTCAAGTTCTAAGGATTCCGGATCGGGTAAATCTTGTTCATCGATCCCCTCTTCGTCGGCGATATCGTCGGCACCTTCGTAATCATGCAGCACTTCTTCGAGCGGCAACTGTTTTTCAAGCCTCTCGATCATCGTCGTCAGCGTTCCTTGGATGGCGAACGAAGATGATGCGAGAATTTTTCTGATCACTAAAGTTACAAGGTGGCGGGCACCGGGCTTAATCGCGATAAGGTCATCGCCCTGTAGGTAAGATGACACCTCGTCATATAGCGCCAATTCGTCGGTCGAAGGCCGGAAGTCCTCAGTCATCGAATAGCGTCGCGTAAATTTAATGCCGCCTTCTTCTTGGACTTGGCGTCGCAACGTCCGCTGGACGATAGCCCTCAAGCGCTCTCGTAATGATTCAAACTCGTCGCGCGCCATCTTTGGGCGGCAGTATCGCGCCTTAAACGAATTTAAGTCACCGAAAAAGTGAGGATCGATCATCGAGACGAGGCCGTATAGTTCCTGCAGGTTGTTCTGTAAAGGCGTAGCCGATAGCATCACTTTGGGCCGACCGGCAAGAGCAGCATTTAGTTTACGAGCCATCTTAGCCCCGTCATTCTTGTAGAGGTTTCGCAGCTTGTGCGCCTCATCCAAGACGACCAGATTCCAGGGAGTCTTACCGAGCTCGACGTCTTTGCGGGCAGCGAATTCATAAGAACAAATGACTATCGCCGGATTGCCAAATGCCGCTTCCACATCGAACGGATTGTCGATGTTTCTCTCTTTCGCATTCCGAAAATTCTTTGCTTCGACGATGAGCGAGGGAAGTGAGAACTTTTCTTCAAGTTCTTGTTGCCATTGCTTACGAAGTGTTGCCGGTACGATTAGCAAGATCTTACGTTTTCGTTCAGCCCACCTTTGCGCCATTACGAGACTCGCCTCAATGGTCTTTCCGAGACCGACCTCATCAGCAAGAATTACGCCGTTTGATAGAGGTGATGCCAACGCGAATAGTGCGGCGTCAACTTGGTGCGGGTTCATGTCGACCCTCGCGCTCGCGATGGTCTGGGTGAGTGATGCCTCCTCGCCACTCTCCAGCTGGAGCTTGTGCGCAAGGTAGCCACTTTGATAACTGGTAAACATCAGCGTTCTTCCTTAGCCACCGTTCGTTTGAGAGGGTGAAAATTCCCCTTTTCATCCGTGCACTCTAAAAACTCCGAAACAGCTTGGCGTATCAACCAAGCGAGCGAGAGGTCGTGCCTCTCCGCCAGTAGTTGTAGCTGTTGAAGTTGGTCATTTGTTAGAGAAACCGTCGTTCGGACAGTCTTCATAATTGCATCCTTATACATCAATGTGCGTCATTATGCTTCATAGATCTAGAAAACCAAACTGAGGCAATGACTATCGCTATATCCCTTCTACTTCAGTGAACAAACTCCAAGGCCTTGGCTGCTCGGTAAGTGTGCTTGAGTTGGCCTAAGAGGGGGGATCGCCGTCTGCCAAAGAATGACAGCACGAGTAGGGCGCAGCGCGTTCTTTTGGCTTCTTGTAGTGGTCAACCCATCCCGGACACTACGTTAAGTTTTTCTTCGGCGACGGCCGGTGCCAGTCCCTGGTTGAACTGATGTGGTCGTATCCAGTTATACCGGTGCATCAGGTAGTGGCTGATG
>NZ_JAPQNU010000011.1:0-22248 GCF_030397625.1 Janthinobacterium sp. SUN026
CGCTACCATCCAAATCTTTTGCATTGCAAAAGATTTGCTCACTCAAAAAACTGACAGGCTACTTCCGAAGAAGTATCCTATTTCATTATTTCTTGTGAACATTTGATATATTTTAAGTATTACGCCAATCCGAAGATTGACGCTGCACTGACATCAAATGCCCACACTTATCGACTGTTAATTGTTAAAGAACTGTATTCGGTACTGCTTTCGCGCTATCGACAAAGCGTTGTGTCTGTCAGCTGCGAAGAAGGAAGAGTATGAAGCAATTTGCTACGTCCGTCAACTCCTTCTTTTCTCGTCTCACTCTGCATTTGCATGCGTCGTTCAGCGAGGGGGCGAATTATAGCCCTGCCCTGCGCACCCCGCAAGCGCTATTTTTTGCGCCAGATCAAAGGCAATATGCCTGGCACCGCAATTGCTTATATGAACACATGCACCGACCACCGAGGGGAGCAACTCTGGGCCAGGCAGCAACACTGGGGATAGCCCGGTTCGCTTTGCTTTGCTCCCATCTGTGACAGGTGCTACATTATGGAACACTCTCGATATTCAAAAGAGCGCCGCAGTACAGGGCCCAACGGAGGCAACGAGATCATGTATCAACCGTCAGCTACTTACCGTAGCGCACCGTTTTCGTCCATCGCGGACGCGAACATTTTGCCGGCAGGACAAGACAACGTCCCCGTCATCATCGAAACTTCCCACCAGCGTTCCCTCGCCTTCGGCCTGTCGCCCACGGCCACGCCCGACTTTACGCCGGCCGGCAAGTCCGATCTGTCCTTGCTGATCGAGCAAAACCGCATGCTGCACACGCACGCGCTGCCGGCCATGGAAACCCTGTACCAGCAAATCGTCAACACGCACAATATGGTGATTCTCACGGATGCCAACGGCGTGATCGTGCATTCGCTGGGCGACGATGATTTCCTGGAGAAAGCCAACCGGGTCGCCCTGCAGCCGGGCGTGGCGTGGTCGGAACAGAGCCGCGGCACAAATGCCATCGGCACGGCCATCACGGAAAAAGTACCGACTTTGGTCCATGCGGACCAGCATTACCTGGCCGCCAATCATTTCTTGACGTGCTCCGCGGCACCGATCACCGACCACCGGGGCAACGTCATCGGCGTGCTGGACGTCTCGAGCGACCAACGCAGTTTCCACAAGCATACGATGGCCCTCGTGCGCATGTCGGCGCTGATGATCGAAAACCAGCTATTTTCCGCCACCTTCGAAGACGCCATCACCGTGCACTTCCATGCGCGCCCCGAATTCATCGGCACCTTAATGGAAGGCATCGCCTCGTTCACGCCGGGCGGACGGTTTTTATCCGCCAATAAAAACGGCTTGTTCCAGCTGGGCTTGTCATTTGCCGCACTGCAATCACATACCTTCAGCTCCCTGTTCGGCTTGCCCGTGTCCGCCCTGTACGACCATTACCGCACGGCCGCACCCGGTTTGCTGAACCTGTGCATGCACAGCGGCGTGCGCGTATATGGACGCGCGCAGTTGCGCCTGTCCAATAGCGTCTTCCAGCACGGCTTTACTGCCAGCACCGACCATAGCGATATCAACGCCGTGCCGGCACAGGTTCCCGCGTCCGCCAGCCATGCGGCCAACGCGGCGCGTCGCCTGTCCGGCTTACGCTACCTGCGCACGGGCGATCCGCAACTGGAACTGGTGATCGAAAAGGTCAACAAGGTGCTGGGGCGCGACATCCCCATCCTCGTCATGGGCGAAACGGGGACCGGCAAGGAATTGCTGGCGCAAGCCATCCACAACGATTCGCCACGGGCCATGGGACCGTTTATTGCCGTCAATTGCGCTTCCATTCCGGAAACCCTGATCGAGTCCGAACTGTTCGGCTATGAAGACGGCGCCTTTACGGGGGCGCGCAAGAAAGGCGCGATCGGCAAGATACTGCAAGCGAATGGCGGCACCCTGTTCCTCGATGAAATCGGCGACATGCCTTTCGGCTTGCAGGCGCGGCTGTTGCGCGTGTTGCAGGAACGCATGGTCACTCCCCTGGGCAGCAGCAAATCCATCACCGTCAACGTGGAACTCATTTGCGCCACGAATCACAACTTGCGCGAACGCATGGCCAAGGGACTGTTTCGCGAAGACTTGTATTACCGCCTGAATGGCCTGGTGGTAAAACTGCCGCCGCTGCGCGAACGCACGGACCTGGACACGGTCGTGAAAAAAATCCTCGCAACGGAAGCGCCCGACACGCGCTACATGGTGGCGCCGGACATCTTGCGCATGTTCCACCAGCATAAATGGCCGGGCAATTTCCGCCAACTGACCAATCTCTTGCGCACGGCCATCGTCATGGCGGGCGACGAACATGAAATCTGTTTGCGCCACATGCCCGATGATTTCCTCGACGATATTGAGATAACGCAAGCGACTGCCGCCAGCGCCAGCACGGACCGCATGATCGCCGCCGGCGCCAACCTGGAAGAGATGGAGCAAAGCGTGATCCTCAAGTCGCTCGATGCCCACGGCGGCAACGTCTCGGCCACGGCGCGGGCCCTGGGCGTGTCGCGCAACACGATCTATCGCAAAGTGCCGCACCTGAAATAGCCTAGAGTAAACGGGAAAAGCCAGGCGACATCGCGCGCCGGCCCTGCTTGTCGATGGTCATCAGGTCGACGCCCTCCATGTGCGCGGCCATCGCATGCGCGCGTGCGGCTCCCGTCACCATGAAGGTGGTCGACAAGCCATCGGCAAGCAAACCCGTGGGCGCCAGCACGGTCACGCTGGCCAGTTCACGCGGCGAATCGCCCCTCGCAGGGTCGAAGATGTGGTGATGCACGAAGTCGGGCGTGAACGTGCATTCGTAGTCGCCCGACGTGGCCACGCTGCGCCCCTCCACTTTCAAGGTGGCCGCCAGGATTTCCGCGTCGCGCGGATCCTGGATGCCCAAGGTCCACGGGCGGCGCACGGAGCGCTGCCCACGCGCAACGAATTCGCCCGTATCGAGCAGCGCGTGCCGTATGCCGCGTGCCTGCACCGCTGCCAGCGCCATGTCCGCCGCGTAGCCTTGCGCCAGGCCATTCAAGGTCAGCGCCATGCCCGGCTGCAGAAAACGCACTTCCCGACTATCCCACGCCATTTGCCGCCAGCCTACCCGCGCCTGCGCCGCGCGGCGCAAGGTGTCCGTCGGCAAGCTTGCCCGGTCTGCCGCCGCGCGAAACAGCTGCCACAAAGGTTGCACCGTAATATCAAACGCCCCATCGCTCCATTGCGACAAAGCATGCGCCTGCGCCAGCACGGCCAGCAAATGCGCATCCGGCCGGGCCAGGCGGCCGTCACGGTTCAGCTGGAAAACTTGACTGGCCGGGCTGTAAATGCTCATCAGGCGGTCGATATTCCTCGCTGCATGCAAGGCGTCCTCGATAGCCAGTTCGGCCTGGCGCTGATCGTGGTGCAACACGGTAACGGCGATGGTCGTACCAAACGCCAGCGCGGCACCGCGATAAGGGCGCACGCCGGACGCCGTGGCCGTGCCCCGCGCCATGCTGCCCGGCAAAGACAAGCCCGCCATACTGGCCACGCTGCCGATGGCGGCGGAAATAAACGTTCTACGCTGCATTGCTGCTCTCCTCTGGCGTGGCCCTGACGATGGGAATGGTGCGGGCACGCTTGATTTCCAGCATCAAGGGCGCGCATTTTTCATCGCTGGCGTAAATCACCACGCAATCCATGCACTGGAAACACTCGCCATAATCGACTTTCCCGCCAGGCGCGATGGCGTGGTACTCGCAACGGTGACGGCAAGTCTGGCAAGGCGTGCCACACTCCTTGCGACGGGGAATCCAGTTGAACAGGCGAAAACGTCCCAGCAGCGCCAGCGCCGCGCCAAACGGACACAGGTAGCGGCAAAAGAATTTGTAGGAAACACTACTGAGCAACAGCAAGCCCGCGGCATACGCGACAAACGGCCAGGCCCGCACGAAGTTCAGGGTAATCGCCGTCTTGAACGGTTCCAGTTCCACCAGCTTGTCCGTGATCTGGCTGGAAAACACGCTGCTGCAAAGAATGGCCGCCAGCAAGCCATACTTGATCCATTTCAAGCACCCATCCAGGCGCGGCTTGATTTTCCATTGCGGCAAGCGCAGCCACTGGCCCAGCTTGCCCGTGAATTCCTGCAGGGCGCCAAACGGACACAGCCAACCACAAAACGTGCCGCGCCCCCAGATCAGCAGGCTGAGCAGCACGAACGCCCACAGGATCACCGTCATCGGATCGAACAGGAAAAAGCCCAGGCTGCGCCCCGCCAGCAGGGCCTGGATGACGCCCGTGATATTGACGATCGATAACTGCCCCTGCGCGTAATAGCCGATGAAGCCCACCGTAAACAACAGGAACAGGCGGCGAAACCACACAAATTGCCTGCCATCGCGCACGAGGCGTTTCTGCCAGGCCAATGCACCGGCCAGCAGCGCCAGCCCGGCGAGCAACAGCAACAATTCAGTCTTGCGCCCTTTCCACGTGCCGCGCCACGTGGCATCGTCGCCTTGCGGCGCCGTATAAAAATCAGCCGGCAGGCGGTAATTGACATCGACATTGCGCGCGATGCGTTCCGGATACACGATGCCCTTGTTGCGCGTGATCGGCATGGTAAAAGCCAGCGGGCTGGCCGCATCGAGCCCCGCCTGGCTGATGACGCGCAAGACGGCGACATTTTCCGTCGGCAGCCGCGTCGTATCCGCCAATTGCAATTCCAGGTCCAGGTCGCGCATGTCGATGGGCAAGCCATCCTGCTTCAGCAATAGCCGGTCCGGCACGGTGCCGCGCACGAAATCATCGCCCAGCACGCTGTAGCGCCCGCGCGACATGACGAGGATGGCGTGGTCGCCTTCGTCCAGCCGGTTGCGCAATTTGTTCCAGCTGCGTTCCGTCAACAGATTGCGCCCCACGCTGGGCACGGACACATACGCCAGGTACAGGTCGATAAACACTTCATCCGGCGCGCGCGTGGCTTCCCCATCGAGGCCCGCGCCGGGACTGCCGGCAAACAGGCTTTCAATCTCCTTATTGCTCAAGCGCAGATGCTGGATCAAGCCCTGCTTTAACATTTGCGCGACATCAAGCTTTTCGAACACATCCATGCGGATGCGCGCGATCTGATCCGGGTCACGGCCTTGCGCGAAGCCAAGTTTTTTGCGCGACACTTTCAAGGCCGACGCCAGCACGCTCTGGTTGATGATGCGCACAGAAGCCGTGGCCTTCGACACGCCATCGATATCGGCGTGCGTGGCGTCCGTGGCGCGTTTCTTCCTGGCATCGATAGCGATATTCTGCTTCAGCGACAGTCCCTGATACTGTTTGACGAACTGAAACAAGGGCGCTTCGCCCAAGCCATCGAGAAACACGGGTTCGTGCTGCGACAGCACGGCCACGTCGAGAAAACTCCCTTGGGGATTGATAGCGATCAATAAATTGACAGGAACGCCGGAAAAGCCGGGAATCGGCGCCAGGTCCACGGATTCAAATACGTAGCCGACCAGCTCCGTGGCCGTGGCGTTTTGCCGGAACAATGGCCAGACGGGCAAGTCGGTCTCCTTGTCGCCCACGACGATGGGAGCAGGAAAACGCCGCACCAGCTCGGCCTTCGCGAGCACGCCCGCCCACGCCTGTCCCAGGATAAACAGGAATAGCCAGCATCCGATGAACAACCGCATTATCCGCATGCACCACGCTCCGTGCGGCGCCTTGTCACAAGGCGCCGCGTTCGTTTATTAGAAGAAAATAATGCCGCCCAGGGACACGCCATTCATCTTCGCTTCGCCGCCCGTAAAGCCTTTCGAGCGAGTCTGGCCCAGTTCGCCCACCAGGGTGATCGCGCTGTTGAGCGAGTAATACGCGCCCAGGGTCAGGTTGGCGTTCGACTTCAAGCCGCCCGTGCCGGCCGTGTTGTCGTCGTTCTTGCTGATGCCGTAGGACAAGCCCAGTTTCAGCTTGTCTGTCGTCTTGTACGTGCCTTGCAACAGCCAGTTCTTCGACTTGGTATCGCCCTGGTCCGCATCGGACAGGATGCCCAGCCCCTTGCCACCCTGGAAGTTGACCAGCACGCCAGCCGGACCCATCTGGTACGAGCCGCCCACTTCCACGCCGCGCATGGTCAAGTCATCGACGCCCGGCGTTTTCGACGTGAATTTTTGCGACTTCACGCCCAGCCAGGCTTTCAAGCCTTCCTGCGCATACGTCAGCTGTGCCTGCACTTGCGGACTCGACTTCGAAGAATAGGTCGAGCCGGCAACAATCGGCGTATCGGAGACGGGGCTGACCAGCGCCACGTCGGCGCCAAAGCCGCCCGACTTCGGCGAGCTGTACATGATCTGGCCATAGTTGCCCAGATAGGTATAGCCGGCGCCGATATGGCCCAGGGTCACCCGGCCCCGCTGCGTCGCCTGCACGGGTGCGCCCGAGCCCAGCAAGGTCATGTCGGACAAAATCGCATTCGCGCCGAAGATGCCGTAGTCGCGGCCCAGCTTGAAGGTACCCATGTGTTCATTGCCAAACGTAAAGAAAGCCTGACGCACATCGACCACGCTGTTCTGGCTGATGGCGCTGTCCGTGGCCGTCGAGTTGTAGATGCCGATCAAGGCTTTCACGTCGTATTCGCCCAGCCGCGAGCTTGCCGAGGTGATCAAGCCATTCGGCAGCAAGCCGTTGCCGATGGTCGTGCGGTCCTTCTCGCCGCCGCAACCGAGCGCCTGGCCGCCCAGCGCCAGCCCGCCCACCGCATCGCCCGAACACGACACTTGCGTGTAGTAAGCGTTGACGATGCCGCCCACCGACACGGTCCAGTCGCCAGCCTTGATATCGACGGCTTGCGCCTGTCCCACCGCTGCGATCGTCATGACACCCAGGCTCCCCAGCTTGATCAATGTATTCATTGCTTCTCCTCTTTCTTCTCTGTTTTTAGTGTGCACACCAGTGATTGATGTACCTCAAGCTTTGGCAATAAGCGTGCCCAGCGCGCCCCAGAGGGAGAAAGAGAAAATACGTAGTTGACTTGTGCAGCAGCGGATCAATCACCACTGCCGGTGTTCATTTTTTGACCGCAAGCAGGCATAGCGGGCGTCCAGGTAAACAAAAAACTGACGGCCTGGGCCGTCAGCAAAAAGAAAACACCCGGCGGACAGGGAGACACCCATCCGAGTGGCCCGGATGCTTCACCCCGTTACTTCGATGCCAGCTTGAAGACCCACACGGAACCGCCCTGTTCCAGGAAGTTGACCTTCTTCGCCACCTCGCCGCCCCACAGCGGCACGGCGCCACCCCAGCCGGAAACGACGGCCACATATTGCGTGTCGCCATCCTGCCAGGTGACGGGCGGCGCCACGACGCCGGAGCCCGTCTGGAATTTCCACAGTTCCTTGCCCGTCTTCGCGTCGACGGCTTTCAGGAAGCCTTCCGGCGTGCCGTAGAACACCAGGTTGCCGGCCGTACTCATCACGCCGCCCCACAGCGGCGCGTTGTTCTTGATTTCCCAGACGATCTTGCCCGTCTTCGGATCGACGGCGCGCATGGCGCCGATGTAGTCGTCAAACAATGGCTTGATGGTGAACCCCGCGCCGAGGAAGGCGCCGCCCTTCTTGTAGCTGATCGGCTCGTTCCAGATATCCATGCCCCATTCATTCGCGGGAACGTAGAACAGCTTGGTTTGCGGCGAGTACGCCATCGGCATCTGGTTTTTGGCGCCGAGGAAAGCGGGCGCGGCAAACACGGTCGTGCCCTTCTTGCCTTCCTCTCCCTTGGTCGGGTCGCCAGGGCGGCCGGCGGCAATGAAATTCGGCCGGCCCGTCTTCAGGTCGATACTGCTGGCCCAGGTGATTTTCTTCACAAATGGAAAGGCGTTCTGCAGCTTGCCCGTGTTGGCGTCGATCACATAGAAGAAGCCGTTGCGGTCGGCCTTGCCGCCATAGCGCTTGCCATCCATGTCGAAGGTGACGAATTCGTTGGCGCCGTCGAAATCCCAGGCATCGTTCGGCGTATTCTGATACGCCCACTTGATCTGGCCCGTTTTCACGTCCAGCGCCACGGTGGATGACGAGTACAGGTTGTCGCCGGGCCGCAAGTGGCTGTTCCACGGCGCCGGGTTGCCCGTGCCAAAGTAGGCGAGCTTGGTTTGCGGATCGTAGGTGCCGCCCATCCAGGTCGAGGCGCCGCCCGTTTTCCACAGGTCGCCCGGCCACGTCTTGTTCGCCGTGCCGGACACGCCGTTGTCGATGGCCTTGCCATCCTTGTCGTAGCGGTGGCCCATATGGCCTTCCACGGTCGGACGGCTCCACACGAGGTCGCCCGTCATCGGATTGCGCGCTTCAACCCGGCCCACGATGCCAAATTCCCCGCCCGACACGCCCGTCAGCAGCAAGCCTTCGGCGATCAGCGGCGCGGCCGTCATCGAGTAGCCGGCCGCGTAATCGTCCACTTTTTCCTTCCAGACGATCTTGCCCGTATTCTGGTCCAGCGCCACCAGGTAGGCGTCCAGGGTGCCGAAAATCACCAGATTGCCATACAGGGCCGCGCCGCGGTTGACCACGTCGCAGCACGGCATGATGCCGTCCGGCAAGCGATGCTCATATTTCCACAGCTTGGCGCCCGTTTTCAAGTCGACGGCAAAGATGCGCGAATAAGATGCCGTGACGAACATCTTGCCGTTGTGAATCAACGGCTGCGATTCCTGGCCCCGCTGCTTTTCGCCGCCGAACGAAAACGACCATGCCGGCACCAGCTTGGCCACGGTCTTGTCATTGATCTGCGTCAACGGCGAATAGCGCTGGCCTTGCGTACCCATGCCAAACGACAGGACGCTGGCCGGATTCTTTGCCGTGCTGTCGAGCATGGCATTGGTGACATTGCCCACGTCGGCCGCCTGGGCCAGCGATGCCAAACCCAAACCGATGAGTATCCCCATGATTTTTTTCTGCACAATCATCTCCCTCTGTTTTATTAGTATGTGTGTATCAAGTCTTGCGGTGCTCATACGGCTGGGCATGCAACAGCGCACACTCTTCATCGGTGAACAGGCGCGAGCGCGTCAAAAAGCGCTTGCCCGTGCCGTTGTCGAGTGAAAACATGCCGCCATTGCCATCGACCACATCGATAATCAACTGGGTATGCTCCCAGTACTCGAATTGCTCGAGTCCCATGTAGAACGGTGTGCCATTCAAATTGCCGAGATAAATGTCGGTGTCGCTGACATCGAACTCGCCCAGCGCGTAGCACATGGGCGCACTGCCGTCGCAGCAGCCGCCCGACTGGAAAAACATCAGCGGGCCGTGACGCTGGCGCAACTTGTCCATCATTTCCAGCGCCGCATCGGTGGCGACCACCCGGGCAATTACTGCACTCATGGCATCCCTTTCTGCGCGCCGCGCCCGGACTGCAAGCGCGGCGCCTGTTGCCGGTTTAGAAGAAGCCCAGCGCTTTCGGGCTATAGCTCACCAGCAAGTTCTTCGTTTGCTGGTAGTGGTCGAGCATCATCTTGTGGTTTTCGCGGCCGATACCCGATTGCTTGTAGCCGCCGAACGCGGCGTGGGCCGGATACAGGTGGTAGCAATTGGTCCACACGCGGCCCGCCTGGATGGCGCGTCCCATGCGGAAGGCGCGTGAACCGTCGCGCGTCCACAGGCCGGCGCCCAGGCCGTACAAGGTATCGTTGGCAATCGCCAGCGCGTCGGCCTCATCCTTGAAGGTGGTCACGGACACGACGGGTCCGAAGATCTCTTCCTGGAAGATGCGCATCTTGTTATTGCCCTTGAACACGGTCGGACGCACGTAATAGCCGCCTTCCAGGTCGCCCGCCTGCGTGTTGCGCTCGCCGCCTGCCAGCACTTCCGCGCCTTCCTGGCGGCCGATATCGAGGTAGGACAGGATTTTTTCCAGCTGCTCCTGCGACGCCTGGGCGCCGATCATGGTGGCAGAGTCGAGCGGATTGCCCTGCTTGATGGCGGCCACGCGCTTCAGGGCCCGTTCGATGAATTTTTCGTAGATCGATTCCTGGATCAGTACGCGCGATGGGCAGGTGCACACTTCGCCTTGATTCAGCGCAAACATCGCAAAACCTTCCAGGCACTTGTCGAAATAATCATCATCGGCATCCATCACGTCTTCAAAGAAGATGTTCGGCGACTTGCCGCCCAGCTCCAGGGTGACGGGAATCAGGTTTTGCGCCGCATAGCCCATGATCAGACGGCCCGTGCCCGTTTCGCCCGTAAAGGCGATCTTGGCGATGCGCTTGCTCGACGCCAGCGGCTTGCCCGCTTCCAGGCCGAAACCGTTGATGATGTTCAGCACGCCAGGCGGCAGCAAGTCGCCGATCAGCTCGATCAACACCATGATGGAAGCCGGGGTCTGCTCGGCCGGTTTCAAGACGACGCAATTGCCGGCGGCCAAGGCCGGCGCCAGTTTCCACACGGCCATCAGGATCGGGAAATTCCACGGGATGATCTGGCCCACGACGCCCAGCGGCTCATGGTAATGGTAGGCATAGGTTTCCGCATCGATTTGCGCGACGGAACCTTCCTGGGCGCGGATGCAGCCGGCGAAGTAACGGAAATGGTCGATGGCCAGCGGAATGTCGGCATTCATCGTTTCGCGGATCGGCTTGCCGTTGTCGATGGTTTCCGCCGTGGCGATCAGGCTCAGGTTCTGTTCGATGCGGTCGGCGATACGGTTCAGGATATTGGCGCGCTCGGCAGGCGAAGTCTTGCCCCAGGCATCCTTGGCGGCGTGCGCGGCGTCCAGCGCCAGCTCGACGTCTTCCGTCGTGGAACGGGCGATTTCGCAAAACGGCAAGCCCGTGATCGGGGTGATGTTAGGAAAGTATTCACCTTTTACTGGTGCAACGAATTTGCCGCCGATGTAATTGTCATAGCGTTGTTTGAAGGGATTGGCTACGCCCAGTTTGCTGATGTCTGCGAGATTCATGTCGTCCTCTATCGGGTTAATTAGAATGGAAATACTTAATTAAAATCAAACGTCCTGGTACAGATGGGGTGAGTACACGGAGTCTTCCGCAAATGCCGTGCCAGCTCGCCATCCCACTACAAACTTAGCCGGTTTTACCCCCGTTACAAGGGCGTGGCGTCAATCCCGGCCCGCTTTTCAGCGCATGCCCCGGACTTGGGTGGGGGCGTGGCTCTGTTTGCGTTTTGAACAAGGTGGCGGCATCCTGTTCCAATCCGGGCCAGCCCTGCTGAGCCGCCACGCCGCCGCTGCACAATGGAACAGGTGTACCAGACTGGAACACCTGCACCTGTGCCATGAAGGAATCAACGAATCACCACGCCCCATGGCAATTCACCCACGGCAATATCGGCCACCTTGCGCGCGCTGGCCGTGTCGATGACGGACACGCTGTTCGAGCGGCCATTGGCCACGTACAGCTTGGCGCCGTCGGCCGTGATGGCCATGTTCCACGGGCGCTTGCCGACGCCAATCGTGGCCGTGACCTGATTGCTGGCCGTGTCGATCACCATCACCGTACCGTCGATGCCGTTCGAGACATACACTTGCTTGCCGCCGGGATGGACGGCGATGCCATTGGCATTCTTGCCCGCTGGAATGGTGGCAATCGCCTTGCGCGCGGCCATGTCGATCACGTAGACGGCATTGACCAGTTCGCACGCCACGTAGGCGCGGCCCGAGTCCGGGCTGAAACCGATGCCGCGCGGACGCAGCCCCACGGCGATGGAAGCGACCTGCCGGCGTTGCGCCACATCAATGACATCGACTTGCTCCGCCTCTTCCGCGCTGACCAGCAGCCAGCGCCCATCCGGGCTGAAGACGGCGTGTTCCGGATTGCGGCCCTGCACCTTGATATCGGCGAGCAAGGTACCTGTCTGGCCATCGAGCAAGGCCACGCTGTTGTTTTCCTCGACGGCAACGGCCACGTGACTACCGTCTTGCGAGGCGCTGACGCCTTCGGGCGACTTGCCCAGCGCCACCGTGCGCACGGGCGCGCCGCCAGCGTTGTCGATCAGCAGCAAAGCGCTGCTGGCGGCATCCGTGACAAACAATTGCCGCCCTGTGGGGTCGGCGGCGATGCCGCGCGGACGCTTGCCTGCGGCGATCTGGCGCACCACCTGGTCGGTCGCCGTGTCGATCACGCTCAAGGTGCCCGACTTTTCGTTGGGAACATAGGCAAATGGAGCGGCCTGGACAGCGGTGCTGGCGAGCGCCGGCAGCAGCCAGCACACCTGGCGCAGGCGCGAGAAGAAGTTGGGCATAATCACCTTTTCAATGGCAAAACGAGGGAAAAGCGCGCCGCATCGGCGTCTCTGACAATTACCGTATGCAAACGCCGTGCCACTGACACGCGTATAATTTCAGCCCACCAATGGAGACATGGCAGGCATATTGCTTGATACACCTACGCAGACCTGTACCGCGCACGCGATCAAGCAGGCTTTTATTCACATTGGAGAATCCGCATGCAGCATCGTTTCCGCCTGAACACCATCGCCAGCCTGTTTGTCGCCGGCAGCGCCACCCTCGCCCCTCACGTCTTTGCCGCCGAGGCAGCTGACCCGGCCAATGGGCAATTCATGGATACGGTGGTCGTCAGCGGCAGCCGCATCGCCCACCCCAGCCAGGAAGTGCCGGCCTCGATCGACGTGGTCGACAGCGCCCGCATCCAGGATGGCCAAATCCGCGTCAACGCGTCGGAAGCGCTGGCCGCCGTGCCGGGCCTGGTCGTACAAAACCGCCAGAACTACGCACAAGACTTGCAAATCTCGTCGCGCGGCTTCGGCGCCCGCTCGGCCTTCGGCGTGCGCGGCGTCAAGCTGATCAGCGATGGCATTCCCGCCAGCATGCCCGACGGTCAGGGCCAGGCCGCCACTTTCAACCTCGATACGGCCGAGCGCATCGAAGTGCTGCGCGGACCGTTTTCTGCCATCTACGGCAACCATTCGGGCGGCGTGATCCAGCTGTTTTCCAAGGATGGACAAAATCCCCCGTCCGTCGAACTGAATTTGACGGGCGGCAGCTACGGCACCAGCAAGGTAGACTTGACGGCGCAGGGCCAGGCGGGCGGCATCGGCTACGTGCTCGACGGCTCGCGCTTCCGCACGGACGGCTTCCGCGACCACAGCGCCGCCACGCGCGAACAAGCGTTCGGCAAGATCACGGTCAAGCCCACCGCGGACAGCAAGCTGACCATCGTCGCCAACAGCCTGCATCAAGGCAATACGCAAGATCCGCTGGGCGTCACCTGGACCACGTTTGCCCGCGACCCGCGCGCCGGCGAAATCGACACGACGGACACGCAAAACCCGAAACGCACCCTGGCCGAGCGCTACAACACGCGCAAGAGCATCGATCATCAGCAGATCGGCGCCACTTATGAACAATCGTTCGGCGATGACCGACTGCACGTGATGGTGTATGGCGGCAACCGCGACGTGATCCAGTACCAGGCGTTTAATAAAGCATTCCAAAATACCAAAGTGGACGGTCTACTTAAGCATTCGGGCGGCGTGGTCGACTTCCAGCGCCAGTTCTATGGCATCGACACCAACTGGCTGCACGTGAACCAGTTGGCCGGCGGCAAGCTGAGCACCACCATCGGCATCGACTATAGCCGCTCCAGCGATGACCGCACCGGCTATGAGAACTATATCGGCGAAGTGTACGGACTGAAGGGTAAGCTGCGCCGCGACGAGCAGGATGTCGTCTCCAGCCTCGATCCGTATATCCAGGCGGAATGGCAAGGCGGCCCGTGGCTGCTCAGCGCAGGTGTGCGCTACAGCAAGATGAAAGTGGCGGTCGACGACCATTTCCTCAGCAACGGCAACGATAGCGGCAGCCTGGAGTTCAGCCACACGACGCCCGTGCTGGGCCTGCTGTATAAACTGACGCCGAACGTCAACGTCTACGCCAGCGCCGCGCGCGGTTTCGAGGCCCCAACCTTGAACGAACTGTTTTACTCGGGCACAGGCGGCGGCTTCAATTTCAACTTGAAGCCGGCCACCAGCACCAACCTGGAAGCGGGTGTCAAGGCCAGGATCGCCAACAACACGCACGTGAATGCGGCCTTGTTCCAGATCAAGACCAACGACGAACTAGTGGTCGACAAGTCCAGCGGCGGGCGCACCAGCTATCGCAATGGGGGTAAAACCTTGCGCCAGGGCATGGAAGTGTCGCTGGATTCGAACCTGCCATATGGCTTCACGACCAAAGTGGCGCTCACCAGCCTGCATGCCGTGTATGACCAGGCATTTGGCGGCGTGCGCGAAGGCAGCCGCTTGCCGGGCGTACCCAGCGCTAACCTGTTCGCTGAACTGGCCTGGAAAGATACGTTCGACCGTTTTGGCGCAGCGCTGGAAAGCGTGGCCAGCAACCAGGTCTACGCGGAAGACAGCAACATCGAAAAACCGGCGCCCGGCTACACGGTATTCAATGCGCGCTTCAACGCCAGGCAAAACGTGGGCAATTGGCGCTTCAAGGAGTTTGCCCGCCTGAACAATCTTTTCGACAAGACCTACGTGGGTTCCGTCATCGTCGGCGACAGCAACAAGCGCTACTATGAAGCGGCACCGGGACGTAATTGGTTGCTGGGCGTTAGCGCCCAATATAGTTTCTAAAACTAAAAAGCCCGCGCCTCTTCCGATGCGCGGGCTTTATTGTCATTTAACATGGCCTGCTATGGCCGTGCTTCCTTCACCCCATATTTCTCGAAGATGGCTTTCAATTCGCCGCTGGCCGCCATTTCGTTCATGGCTGCCTGCAGCAACTTGCCCACGTCGAGCTGCTGGCGGCTGACGGCCAGGCCCACGGCCCAGCCCGCACGCGGCAGGCGGGCGAACGCCACTTCGCTCATGGGGAAAGCGGGATCGCTTTTCAGCACCGATTCGATTTCCGAACGGTTGGCCAGCACGGCATCGAGCTTGCCCGCCTGCAATTGCTGCAAGGCTTCGGCTGCCGTATCGAAGATGCGCACATCGTCGCGGTACTTGCCATTGTCTTCGCCCAGCATCAGCATGGCCGCGATCGACACCTTTTCCACGCCGATGCGCTTGCCGGCCAGCGAGGCGACGCCATCGAATTGCGGCACGGCTTGCGCACTGCGCGCCAGGCGCACGGTTTCCACGTAGTATGGCGCGAAGATCTCGACCTTGTCGTTGTCCGCCATCAACTTCTTGTCGACCGGCACATGCAACATCACATCGGCGGGGCCATAACCGAGGTAATGTCCCTTCCACACCATATTGCGCAAATCGTCGTTGAGGTTTTCGCCGGCGGGAAATGGCAGCAAGCTCAGTTTCAGCCCCAGCTTTTTCGCCAGCGCTTCGGCAATATCGATATCGATGCCCGTACCCTTGTCGGAAAACGGCGCGAATTCGTTGTACACAGCCACTTTCAGGCTGCCCGACTGCTGCACCTTTTGCCAGTCGGCGCGCGCCGGCGCGGTGGCGCACAGCGCCAGGCAAGCGAGCGAGATCATCGCGCGCGCGCCCCGGAATTGAAATGAACGCATGGGACTCCTTCGTGATCAGTTCGACTTAATTCGATTCGCGGCGCGTTTCCAGATAGGTCTTGATGGCCCACATGGCTTCCTGGTTGAACACGCCTTCGAACGGCGGCATGTACACGGCGCCATTGCGCACTTTACCGTGGCGGATGGTGGTCAGGTAGTAATTGTCCGTTTCCTTGTAGCAAGCCTGTTTCTTTGTCTCATTCTTGATACCGAAGCAATCACGGTCCAGCTGGCGCAAGTCGGGCGCGATGCCGCCGGAGATGGCTTCGATGCCGTGGCAACGGGCGCAATTCTGGTTGTAGGCAGATGTGCCTACCGTCAAGGCCAGTTTGTTGCCCCGATACGGGTTTTGCTCGAGCCATTTGTCGCCCACCTTGGGCAAGCCCGTGGTATCGACGCCTTGCGGCGTGACATTTCCGTGCGCATAGGCATGCGGCAAGGTCAGCAGGGAAGTGAGGGCAACGGCGCCGGCCGCCGCCACGCCGAGCAGGGTACGAATGGAATAGGTCATGCTGGTCTCCTTGGTTTTTTAGTCAATACCAAAGAAGAGCAAATGCCATGCCATGCGTCTATGCCCCACATCCGGCCGGCCATGTATCAATTTGGAACAGCTGCAACACGTAGTTGTGTCACCGCACGCCTCAGGCGGCGGCCACCGTGCAGATGCTGCCGCGCGCCTGCTGCTCGAAAGTGATACGCACGGGCAAAAATCGGGCAATCACCTCCGCATTCGTCAGCGCGTGCTGCGACACCTTGTTGCAGCTGAAGGTACCGCCGCCCGCCAGCGCCATGGGCAGCAAGAGCTGGTCGGCCAGATGCTCGCCGACGGCCGCGTCCGTCTTGAGATAGGCGCGCACCTCGTTCAACAGGCGCTTGGCCACGGACTCGGCCAGCAAGGACTTTTCGCCGAACGAAGTAAATACTTCCGTGACATGCTCATGCTCCAGGGTCAGCAGCAGGACGTTGCCCGGCCCCTGCTCCGCCGGCAAGCCGACGAGGCGCAGCTGCTTGCCGCTCCAGCCCATGCCGCTGGCGACACGCTCGAGCTCGCGCTGCGCCACCTGCACATGCACGCCCGCCACCACGCTTTCCGCATACCCCGCCTTCCGTTCGCCGCGCTGCAGCAGTTGAATCGGCTGCAAGCGCCGGCACGGTTGCACGGTGGCCGTCACCTCGCCGCCGCCCGCAGGATGAAAGCCGTAGCGTTGCAGCGCGATCTCCACCTCGGCGCCCATCTGCTGCAGGATGCGGCCATACGCGCGCTGCAAAAAATGCACGGGCGGCGCCATGGCATTGTGCGTGCCGCCAGTGATGCGCACGGTGGATGGCCCATCCGCATGCAGCAGGGCCGGCAGCAAGGTTTGCAGCACCAGGGTGCAGCTGCCGGCGCTGCCGATGGCAAAGCGGTAATCGCCGCCGCGCAGGGGGCCGGGAACGAATTCCAGGCTCGACGCGCGCAGCGCCACCGGCGTCGTGCGCGCCCCGCAAATGGCGGTTGCCGCCTGCACGGCCAGCAGATGCTGGCGCAGCAAGCCGGGCTTTTCCCGCCCCGCGCGAATGTTAATCAGGCGAAACGGTTGCCCCGTGATCATCGACAGGCTCAGCGCCGAACGCAAAATCTGTCCGCCGCCTTCGCCTTGCGCTCCATCTATTTCTATCATCTCTCTTATCCTTTGACGCAGACGACCTGCTTCAAGATATGCACGACATCGACCAGCTCGCGCTGCGCCAGCATCACCGCATCGATATCCTTGTAAGCCATCGGGATTTCATCGATCACGTTTTCATCCTTGCGGCACTCCACGCCTTCGGTGGCGCGGATCTGGTCATCCAGGTTGAAGCGCCGCTTCGCTTCCGTCCGGCTCATCGTGCGTCCCGCACCGTGGCTGCAGCTATGGAAACTCTCCGCATTGCCTTTGCCGCGCACGATAAAGCTCTTCGCGCCCATGGAGCCGGGAATGATCCCCAGTTCGCCCGCGCGGGCCGATACGGCGCCTTTGCGCGTGATCAATACATCCTTGCCGAAGTGGTGCTCCTTCTGCACATAGTTATGGTGGCAGTTGACGGCCTCCACGTGCGTCTGGAACGGCTTATGGATGACCGTGCGCACGGCGGCGATCAGGTTTTGCATCATCACTTCGCGGTTGTTGCGGGCGAAACGCTGGGCCCAGCCCACCGCTTCCACGTAATCGTCGTAATGCTGCGTTCCCTCGGCCAGGTAAGCCAAATCCTGGTCGGGCAGGTTGATGAAGTGGGTGCGCATATCCTGCTTGGCCAGTTCGATGAAATGCGTACCGATGGCATTGCCCACGCCGCGCGAACCGGAATGCAGCATGAACCATACGGAACCCTGCTCGTCGAGGCACACTTCGACGAAGTGGTTTCCGCTACCCAAGGTTCCCAGGTGGCGGTAATTGTTCGTATTTTTCAGCTTTGGCGTTTTCAGGCAGATCGCATCGAATTCATCCTTCAATTGCAGCCACGCGGCATCGACCACCGAGGGCGGCGTATGCCAGGAACCCTCGTCGCGGCCGCGGTGGCCGCGCGTCTTCGGCGACATCCCGTGCGGAATGGCGCGTTCGATGGCGCTGCGCAGCGGTCCCAGGTTATCGGGCAGATCGTTCGCCGTCAGCGTGGTTTTCGCCGCCATCATGCCGCAACCGATATCCACGCCCACGGCCGCCGGAATCACGGCGCCCAGGGTGGGAATCACGCTGCCGATGGTCGACCCCTTGCCCAGGTGGACGTCGGGCATGACGGCGATATGCTTGTAAATGAACGGCAGGGTCGCCGTGTTGCGCAATTGTTTTTTAGCCGCTTCTTCGACAGGCACGCCACGCGTCCACATTTTCACGGGACGGCTGCCTTCGGTATGCAGGACTTCGTATTCTTCGTTTTTCATCGCTATTCTCTTCTTCTATTGTATAGGGGGTGATGACTAGGGTTGGTGAAACAGTTGCCGACGCATCGGCCCAGGATGTAGTTCCACCGGCATTCATCAGTACGACAACCCGACAAGGGGGGACAGGATTTCTGGCAGGCGCACTGCGCCTGCCAGGCCGGTCTGACGCGGCTGATCGATGTAATCCTGTCGGCATTCGGGGTACTACGGCGCATGACAAGCGTGGACAGGACGTCTTTTATGTAGTCCTGTCCGCATTCATGCGCTTTGCTTCAACAACCTGGTGCTGCGATATCGATGGCGGCGATTTCTCCCACCCAGTGGGCGGGATCCAGCCGGCCGGCGGCAAAGGCGGCGATGATCTTGAAGACGTCGTCGGAAAAACCGCCGATATTCAGAATATCCTCGCGCTCCATCGCCTGCGTGGTGGCATGCGGTGCAATATCGATGCACACCAGCTTTGCTTGCGGATTGCGCTGCTTGAAGACATTCCACTGTCCCATCGTCGCCGTGGCGCCGCTGCGTTTGGCGTCGATCCACGATTCGTTATCGGACACATAAATCACCAGGTCGGCCAGCTCCTTCTTGCTGTTCATGCGCAGCAGCGGCGCGCTGCAATTGGTACCGCCGCCACCGATGGCTGCCAGCCTGGCCGCGTTGCTCATCACGCTATCATCCGCGCCGAGTCCGCACTGCACCACGCTGTGCTCGAACGGCAGCACCATGGCATCCGGATTCTTGCGCAGCATGGCCGCCGCCACCAGCGCCGCCACATCGATGCAACGCACGCTGGACGTGGCACTGCCGCGAAAACCGCTGACGGGCGAAGACATCGAACCGGAAACATCGGGGCACACCACCACCTTGCCAGCGATCTGCGGCACGTTCAGCAGCGATATTTCCAGCGCCTGTTCCAGCGCTTCGCGCACGATGGCCGGCACGCTCTCGCCGGCCGCCATGCAAGCCGACATCAGCTGGTACGGAAACACCCGTGCCCGGCCAATCGCCTCGGGATCGCGCAGCTTGGCGGCGATCAGCTCCGGCATGCCGGCTATCGCATACACGCCGTGGCGGCCAAAGGTATTCAGATTCATGCGCACCATCTGCCAGCTGCCTTGGCGGGCGATCTGCGCCCAATCCTGTGCGCTCAAGGGCAGCGCCGTCAGCATCTGGAACGGCACGTCCGGTATCGTTTGCGCTGGATCAAGCTTGTAAGCTTCGAACGCGGCCAGCACCGACGGCAAGGCCGCGGCATCGTACGGCTTGCCGATCAGCCAGGCGAAGAAGGCCGCACGCCACGCTTCCTGCGGTTTCGGATGCACCATCTTGACCACGTCGGCCAGCGATGGCGCATTGCCCACGGCCGCGGCCAGCAAGGCTTGTTCCGACGCGCCGTTCAGCCATGCCTGCACCAGCTTTTTCGGACGCGATCCCAGCGACTTGCGGCCGATGGCGCCCGAACGCATGATCTGCACGAAGTTGCGCAGCATCTTGCCGTTGTTAATCACACGCTGAAAGGCCGGCGCGCATTCCGCGGCGCCCTGCCCCGCCAGCACGGCCACCAGCAAGGCCGGCATGTCTTTCATGTAGCCCCGTTCGCGGCAGTACACGGCCGTCTGCGCAATGAAGGCCGGCTCGACCGCCTGGCACAGCTCGCGTACTTTCGCCAGTTGCGCTTCGGCGCTGGCATAAAACGTCGTATTCAGGCAACCGGTGGCCGCGTATTGCGCCAGCTGATGCCGGGGCGTCAGCGCGTAAGCGGGTGCGCCTTCGGCATTGCGTGCCAGCGCCGCTGGCATGGTTGCTGTCTGTTGCGCGCTCTGGAATAACTGGGCGTTGGCCATTTTTCGTTCCTCTCTGCTCTCTACGTTTATCTCGCTGGTATCTCCTCTATTGCAAGCGCTGTGCCAGCTTTCAATATTTCCTAAAAAATTACGATAACTCATTGATTTTATTAAATAATATTTAAATACAAGCTGTTCATTGAAAGTATCCCTGTCACTGAAATTTGGAATACAATTATCTTTTCAGATAAATTTTTATCCCATATATGCAAGCAAAACGCACCGTCGTCATCGGCTTTCTCGGCACGCAGCTCGACAATGGCAGGGGAGCTGCACGCTGGGAAAAGTGGCGTCCCAGCATCGCCCTGACCCAGCACGAGGACAAGATCATCGACCGCTTCGAGTTGCTGTACGCGGGTAGCCAGTTCGACAACCTGGTACGCCAGGTGTCGCAGGACATCGCCAGCGTCTCGCCTGAAACCAGGCTGATCTCCCATGAACTGCCCATCAGCGATGCCTGGGACTTCGAGAATGTGTATGGCGCGCTCTATGATTTTGCCAATAGCTACCCCTTCGATCCGGACAAGGAAGACTATTGGATCCATATCACCACCGGCAGCCACGTGGTGCAGATATGTATGTTCCTGATGACGGAAGCGCGCTATTTTCCCGGCCGTCTCGTGCAAACATCGCCGCCGAAGCGCCAGGCCAGCGGCAATCCCGGCAGCTACGCATTGATCGACCTCGATCTGTCGCGCTACGACCAGATTGCCCAGCGTTTTACGCGCGAGCAGGCCGAAGGCGTGGCCTTCCTGAAGTCCGGCATCGCCACGCGCAATGCGAAATTCAACGGCATGATCGATGAAATCGAGCGCGTCGCCATCAAATCGAAAGCCCCCATGCTGCTGATGGGGCCTACCGGCGCCGGCAAATCCTTCCTCGCGCGCCGCGTGTATAAACTGAAAAAATCGCGCCACCAGATCGATGGAAAATTCATCGACCTCAATTGCGCCACCCTGCATGGCGATGGCGCAGCCTCCACCTTGTTCGGCCATATCAAGGGTTCCTTCACAGGCGCAGGCTCGGATCGGCCAGGCTTGCTGCGCAGCGCACACAAGGGACTGCTGTTTCTCGATGAAATCGGCGAACTGGGACTCGACGAGCAGGCAATGCTGCTGAAAGCCATTGAAGAAAAGCGCTTTTTCTCCGTCGGTGCGGACACCGAGGTGCAAAGCGACTTCCAGCTGATCGCGGGCACCAATCGCGACCTGGGCAAAGAAGTGATGGCCGGCCGCTTCCGCGAAGACCTGTATGCGCGCATCAACCTGTGGACGTACGAATTGCCGGGCCTGGCGCAGCGGCCGGAAGACATCGAACCGAACCTGGAATACCTGCTGACACAATACAGCGCGGAAACGGGCGAACGCGTGCGCTTCAACAAGGAGGCACACGAGCGTTTCATGCGTTTCGCCACCCTGCCCACCTCGGCATGGAAGGGCAATTTCCGCGATTTATCCGCCGCTGTCACGCGCCTGGCCACCCTGTCGGAAGCGGGCCGTATCACGGATGGTGTTGTCGATGAGGAAATCCGGCGCTTGAAGCGGATGTGGCAGCATCATGATAAGCCTGCCGGCGGCACGGAAATCGACCTGGCCGATATCATGGGAAGCGAGGCAGCCGCGCAGCTCGACCTGTTTGATGCGCTGCAGCTGCAGACAGTGATCAAGATTTGCCGGCAATCGAACAATATGTCCGATGCCGGCCGTACCCTGTATGCCGTATCGCGCGCGGCGAAAGCCAAACCCAACGATGCAGACCGGCTCAAAAAATACCTGGCCCGCTTTGACCTTGATTGGGATAGGGTCTGCCAACTTAATTAAATGAAAAAAGCAGCGCTTAGCGCTGCTTTTTTATGCCTGCCTGCTGACAAAACAAAACCACCAGACGTAAAAAAACCCCAACCGGATCACCGGAAGGGGTTTTTTCGAATAACAAGCCTGACGATAACCTACTTTCACACTGGTTGCAGCACTATCATCGGCGCAAAGTTGTTTCACGGTCCT
>NZ_JAPQNU010000012.1:0-8890 GCF_030397625.1 Janthinobacterium sp. SUN026
CATCAGCCACTACCTGATGCACCGGTATAACTGGATACGACCACATCAGTTCAACCAGGGACTGGCACCGGCCGTCGCCGAAGAAAAACTTAACGTAGTGTCCGGGATGGGTTGACCACTACACATAGCCGCATTCCAAGCACGTCAATTGCTCATGCTCACTGTACTTGGCTAAGTTCGCCCGGACATGTTCCGGCAGCACTGTCATTCCCTGATTATTCTGATTCATGTGGTCTCACTTCCGCCGTGAAGATCGGCATTGAATTGCTGGAATTGGACGGCAGCGATGCCGATGAGAACATTTTATAGTAACTATACGTTATTGCATAACGTCAATATTTCTACATAGTTACTGTACTAGTCGGTAGCGTGCTACCACATGCAAAACACCAACGAAAACCTTCGCTTAGAGTTCAGCGAACGGCTGAAAAAAGAGTTCACCCGTGCTGGCTTACCTACCTCTAGCCCTACAGAGATTGCCAGGCAATTTAGTGAGCTCTACCCCGAAAACAAGATTGCTGCGCAAACGGTGCGCAAGTGGCTGCTGGCCGATGCGATACCCACGCAGGCAAAGTTGATGAGTCTGGCTGAATGGCTAGAGGTTTCAGCTGAGTGGCTGCGTTTTGGAACAGGCAAGCGCCGAGCTGCGAAGGCCAGCAGCAAACCTGCGGAAAGTGAAGTGGGGGTTGTGGTGGTCGGCAAGAATCAAGCGGCCATCGTGCCGGTGGTCGAGCTTCTTGCGAAACTATCACCGAAGAACATCCGCATGGTGGAGAGCATCGTGCGCTGTGTTCTTAATAGCCAGGAAAACGGTTCGTAGCAGGTATTGAGTATGTGGAGTATACGGCGTGGTGTACGAACAATATACGCGGACGAAAGACCACCAGATTAAACGAAAGTCAACTATTTTTGACGCAAACCATCCTGCCAGCGATGTTGTCGAATAGTTTTGCTAATGGCCAAACACTGCCATTAGAATCGCCGCAAAGCGTGAGTCTGAATGCATATCATAGATCTAATACTCCAAAATGATATGGTTAAGCTATAAGTCCACGGTCTATAACGTAAGCACTGTGTTATATTGATAAGTTGAGATGCATGATCCGTAACATGTCCCGCCAATACTAAAGGCATACAATGTCAGCGCCAACGTTAGATGATTTGCAAGAACAACTCAAGGTTTTACAGGCACAGGTGCAACTTTTCCCCCAGCGCGAGAGTTTGCCTTCACTTGTCAATCCGGAGAAAGTGCCACATCCTACATCAGTAACCACATCAGGTTCCACAAATGATACACACTTTAAAAGTGTCATTGACCGCTTAGATGATCGCATTGTCAACGCAAAGATATCTGAAATGCATGAGTTGCTTTACTTCCGCGATCAGCTAATCAAGCAGGAAGAGGGACAGGTAAACCGAAACCATGTTCGCTCCCTAGAAAAGGGGGGATTTTACGCCAAAGTCGGACTATCGTTTACCGCTTTCGCAGGAGGTGTAGGACTGGTAATACTTGAATTTGGACTACCGGGTTTCGTGTGTATCGGCGCAGGTCTTTACGCCATTGCGCCAAGTTTCATTGATCGCGTCACCGGTCACGTTATTGGGAAAAACAAACCATGATGCACAAACGCTCAACGCTCCTCTCGTTCCTGTTGTTCGCTGCCGTAGCTGCGGTCGTACTGCTGCTCGTTGCTGCATCACGAGTACAACTTGCCCATGAGCTACTTAACGTAGTCATGCTTTTAGTTGGAGTGGTCGTCATGGCTGCCATCTCGATACTCCAGCGATTAATTGAGCAGCATTCTGGTGGGCCGATAGTTCAGATCAATTTCAATGAGGCCCGAACTAAAGAGGCACTTCGGGAAGTTGTAGATGCCGACTTCGTTGAGGCTCGGGAAGACATTCAGCAGGGCAGCGCTCCTTGGGAACCTACGAGCGAGAGTCTAATGGCTCTTGATCCAACGCTTGCATTGGCAAAGCTCAGAATCGATTTGGAGCGGGAGCTTCGTCGTCTTGCGTTTGAATACAAACTCGACGCCGATCCGAAGCGCATGAGTCTCGTCCGCCTACTTGACTTGCTCTTCAAGGAAAAATTACTTGCTCCACAAGCAATCTCGGCCCTCAAGGATATACTTCCCCCGATGAATGATGCCGTCCATGGTGGTCAAATCGAACAATCAGTGGCTAGCACGGTACTCGCTGTCGGAGCAGATGTTTTGGCTCTGCTGCGAACTGCCAGGCCACAACAGTTCTAGCATTGAAGAAAATAATATTCTAATCAATCAGACCTGCACCATAAAACGGGCAATAAGGTTGTAGATGAAAATTTTTGCGGTCTGTATAGTCCGCTTTTGGTCAAGAGAGCACGGTTGTGTAGTGGCGTAGGAGATTGTTTGCTTTAAGCACACGAGACGAACTGTAAAGAGCAACGGTGGTAAAAGAAGTGGATATTATGGTGGTGTAAAGCATTGGCCGCAGTGTTTTCACCAGCTAGGACATGGCTCGTATTTGATCTGTTTTGCCTACAGATTAATTAGCAACAGGCTGCGTTGAGGTTTTCGGCGCTCGCATTGACGGTGTCAGCACCATCAATGACCGAAAGCCCAGCATGACTAACAGAAAGCCCATCACTAGCAAGAGTGTGCCATCGCATCAACCTGCGAAGCTAGACGCTGCCACGCTCGGCAATATGGCCCACCAGCCGGAATCGTCAGGCCTCGTACCGCATGATGACGATGAGCTTCAGCGTACCGCCGATATGCTCGCGAAACTATCCCCATCCAACGTGAGTCTGGTCACCAACATCATCCGATGCATTCTTGCAGAACAAGAAAATAAGTCACCGTGACCGCGTAAACGATCTATCTCACGATCTCAGGCCACGCGGTAGATGCGACTAGAAACGTTTCTACGGTGTGGAGCGAGATAACGATGCATCGATGCGTCGAGCCGAAGTGAAAACGATTCTAAGCGTCTTAAAATCGTTTTCTAACATGTATGAGGTTATATGCTAGGTGATAAAAACTTACACCTCGGATTCATACTGTAGCCCGTGATTCGCAGGGAGGATATCTAGGATTTTCTTTACGGCGTCTTCAGTACGAAGTCCCCACTGTTTGCTCATCGAGTACGTATGATCATCGACATGGAACAATTCGGCATCATCGCAGAAGTAGCGTGCTGCTGATCTCCCTGAAGCAGTGGCCATGAGCGCAACTCCAGATAATCTCCCAGGTGCTGAAATGAACATGTTTGTTTGTCGCCAAGGAACAGCATCTAGAATTTCTATCGGCTTGACTCCAAGCTTGATTGCTTCGGCAACTATTTTGTATATGAGCCGTCTTTTTGGTAAATTGGCAAAAGTTTCACCCTGAGACGTTTGCAATCGATATCGGGTAAGGTCGCGGCCACTGGTGGCCAAGGCTTCTTGGGCAACTAACTTTTCGCGAATTGCAATTTGAAAAGCAGCTGTCTCAGGCAATGGAATTACCTGCTCAATGTCCAGTAAGACTCGGCCCTGGAACGAATGCGGGCGCATCTTGACACACACTACATCAAGTCCCTGAGCATTCAACCACAAAACAGTTGACGTGATCTCTTTGGAAAAATTGGCAGATGCTAAGATGATGCGTACCTTGTTGCTAAATGCTACTGGTCCGTCAGCAATATCAAGGAATTCGCGAATGATGATCTCAGCAGAAGCGGGAAGTAGTCCACGCGACTCTCTGAACTTTTGATGTGCATCTACAGCTTGTTCAAATGTGAGAGTGGAAACCATTGCCGCGTATCGCAAGGCCTGAAGCTCCATGTGTCCACCATCCTCGGTCCGTTTTAGTTCAATGACAACAAGGCTGCCATCACGATTCAAGCCGAGCAGGTCAATTCGCCTACGGGAGTCTATCCACTCCCCAAACTCTTCTGCGAGAATAAGCGTATCCGGCGATATAACATCGATATGCTCCCGTAACACCCTCTGGACGTCTTCGCGCTCACGAAGGCCGAGGGAAGCATAGGTCACGGTAGGGATTTCAGCTATCAAATCTGAAGAAAGTTCGTAGAGTGGCATATGACAATTTTCATGCAGAATGTTGTGCTCAGCGAGAACTTATAGAGAGCATGGGTTTTGTATAGAGCGTGTAGGCTGCAGAGCAGCCTTTATCTTACTTAATCAAGTACTGATCCTTATCCTTACCTTCCAGCCACCTTGGCGGACGGCCACGGCCTGTCCAAGTCTCGCCAGTAGCATCATCGCGATACTTCACTGCGACTGTACTTGGAGCCTTGACCGCCTTCGTTTTGGTCTCCCGAAGGTCGTCGATGCTCAGACCATATTCCTTCATGATGGCAGCAATTTGTGCTTTCGCACCTGCGAGCTCGTTCTTACGTGCGGCTTCCGCAAGTTGTTGCAGTTCTGCGATCTTCGCGGTGTATTCTTGATACGTAGTCATGGATTTCCCTTATAGTGTGGTTGCAGATGATACTTTACGCCATTTCAGAAATTCTATCCAAATGTAACGTTAAAAATCATGCTGATTCTGTAGGTCCGCATCGATTAAGTAGTTAGCTTCAGTTTAAATCGATATGCTATACGGTTACCCGGAACTAGTTTATATTTTGGATTCTATAGATTGGTTTGCACGGATTTTTTAATGGAAATAATTCTATCTATGTAATATAAAAAATATTGATCATGCTTGGAAAGTATAATAATTTCACTTTACAATAATTGATTTATCGTTGGCACAAAATTAGCAAATAAAAATGAAAATATCTAGTTTTCGAGCAAAAAATTTCAGAGGATTTCTCGATACATCCCATATCGCCCTTCGACCTGTTAATCTTCTAATCGGTAAGAATAGTATAGGGAAAAGTTCCTTTGCACGTTTGTGGCCGATTTTTGCGCAGGGTGCCAAGCTTCAAAAGCGCACACCTATTTTGTGGAATGGTGACTTAGTTGATTTCGGAACCTTCAAAAATGTTCTTTCCCGCCACTCCACTTCTAACGAGATAGGTTTCGATTTTTTGATGGAGGTGGAAACGCGCGATATTTTACCTAGCACTCGAATTGCTCGGCCTGGAACTAAAGTTCGTCATTTGAGAGAAGGGCAATTCGAATTCAAAATTACATTAACTAGAGAAATAAACGATCCTGCGCGAACTAGATGTACCGGATTCCGAATAAATGGTGAGGGATTCGAAATCAAGTATGCTTTTGACTCTAACGGGTTATTGACTGAAGCGGTTTGTAATGGAATCATCGCTAAACCATTTTCCGCTCATATTCAACAAAATTCGATTGGATTTCTTCTCCCATTGACAGAGTATTTTACTACAATGTCAGATGCAGTGGTTCCGTCATACTCGCCGCAATATTTACGTTTGCAAATGTTCTTAAGGAAGCAACTCCATCAACGATTATCTTCTGAGAAAATACGTGATATATCATTGCGACTCAATGCAATTGGTACACCGGAAGAATTGTTATCATACTGTGATTCTTTGCCTTTCGAGTATAAGACTTGGAAAGATTTTTTATCTTTAGCTCGCGAACATTCACATATATTGCGCATGTTTCACGGATTCGCTACTCTTGCGGCTAGCGAAAACCTAGTACGCGATATCGATTTTTCATTAAGGCAACATTTTTCGGCAGTGAATTATTTACGCCCGCTTCGTGCAATCGCGCAACGATACTATCGTAAACAGGAGCTAGCGGTTGATAACATTGATTCGGAAGGTGCAAACTTAGCTTTTTTTCTCGAATCTCTACCAGCGTCTCAATTAGTGAAACTTAACTTATGGTTGAAGGAAACTATCGATGTTGAAATAGTTCTCGACGGTGAGGAGGGACACGTCATGATAAATCTTCATGATTTATCTACAGGTCGGTCCGATAATATTGCCGATATGGGATTTGGATTTTCTCAAGTTCTTCCATTGGCGGTTCAAGCATGGCTCTCATCATCACCTCATGCGCGTGTTGTTGGGCGAGTAGCAAATGATTACGCAATTCTAGTTTGGGAGCAACCAGAATTACATCTTCATCCAGCAATGCAGCGCAAACTCGCTCGATTAATTGCAAAAACAGTTATTTTGAAAAAAGGTATTTCATTCATTATTGAGACGCATAGTCAATCGATAATTAACGAATTTGGTGATCTTATCTTAGCTGGAGAGTTTAAAAGCGAAGATATCCAAGCACTATTGTTTAGTCAGAATGACGGTGCGGAAACCGTTATCACGTCAACCGGTTATGATAACGATGGTCAACTTATCGACTGGCCATTGGGATTTCTTGCTATATAGTCAGACTTTATGCTAATTTTGTTAGATTTAAATATTGCCGAGGCTGCACACGAATTGTCGGAAGATGAAGTAGATTCTTTGGATGATCTACTGTTATGTCACTTCAAGTTGTATCACTATGTTGGTGCTGCAAAGCGTGTCGCATCAATTTTGATTGAAAAACTTGCGACTCGATTGACAAAGCGAAGTTTACAGACGTTAAGATTGATCTCTGATCAATCAAGTGAACTAACCGCAATTATTCGATCATCAAAATTTCATGCAATTGTGCGGCGATCTGATGTTGCGGGTGTGACAACGAATATTCAAGGTTTACAGCATATTTGGATCTGTGATTTGCAATATGCTTCTAAATGGTTCTCGCAGCCATCTACTTTGATTGGCGAACATTTAGTTGATACTAAAATATTGAAGGTGGCGGCGACTGATGTAGCATCAGGATTTGGAATTTCACGGAACATGCAAAGGCTAAATTGCGAAATGAGCGGTGGGTGTGGAAATGCTTGGGAAGTTCTGAAAAATCGTATTGAAAGTGCACTTTGTCCTGTTTTGTGTATTATTGATAGTGATAAATATTTACCTAATGTTGCTCCTAATCCGGCCGTCGAGAAGTGTCATAAAGTAATTAATGAAATGAATGGTATAAGTAGTTTTTTCGAAATCGAACCTCGGGAAATAGAGAATTTGCTTCCTGATTCTTTGCTTGCAGGTGCGATATCAATGCTTCCAAATTCACCTGATCGAGACGAAATAGAAGTGAAATACAGGGTGTTAATGGGATTGAGGAAAAGATTTCCAGTTATTTATCGACATGTCGACATTAAAGAGGGAACTTGTCGCACTTGGGTAAATAAGAAAAATGTCCAAGATTTTTTTAAGCCGATCGGTATTGTTGATAAATGTGAATGTCAGAAAGATTGTGAGGGTGTAATATCGCCGGCATTGTTTAAAGATGTTCTCGCGAAAACCGTTGAATTTACAGATTCTCAGTCCCCCGCTCAATTGCAAAAATTCTTGAAGAATGAAGAGCGCCCGGCGTGGTTAGAATTGGGGCAAATTGTTATGTCATTTTCATTTGCAAATGGAATTCGTGTAATGTAAAAGATGACATCTGACATCTGTGATGCTGATTGAACCTAGCCCGCAATGGCTAGCCATCACACCTCGGTGAAATCGGCCATCGCATTTTCGATCACAGCAACCATGCTGCAACGTTGCCAACAGCGGTGAAAGCCGCGTAAAATGCAGGCTTCGCGGGTGTAGCTCAATGGTAGAGCAGAAGCTTCCCAAGCTTACGACGAGGGTTCGATTCCCTTCACCCGCTCCAGTCAAAAACGGCGGAAAACCTGTTTTCGTCGCTCCACAGAGCCAAAGCGCTCCACAAAATTGGATTAAAGACACTAAATTGCTTTGATCTGGTTGATCCCTTATATCGATCAATGCTCATAAATTTATTCGACCAACGGTCACATCACTATAGCTGTGACAATGTGTGATTATTTCCGGTGAGTAATTTGTTATTCTTCTGGCACATCCGCAGAAGACGTGTGTCTGCTTGCACATTTGCAATGCAGTCCAAAAGATAACTTTTTATTTCACACTGTACGCACTTGAGCGTGCAGGTTAGTCCGATTACGCGAGGAACAATGAGTGTACTTATCGAGTCTGTTCAAGACTTTTTGACCCATATTGACAAGCGAAACAGTACAGGGATTTTGTATCGTGGACAAAGCGACGCAAATTATAAATTGATTCCTGCGCTCGGTCGTCACGCGGATAAGTGCAAGAGCCGCGGCGTCAACATATATGAGAGAGAGAAAAACACTCTCAAGATCTTTGAGGCAGAGTATTGCCAATTCACCAATGTGAAGTGTGAATCGACTTGGGAACTTCTGGCTCTCGCGCAACACCATGGGCTTCCCACACGCATGCTTGACTGGAGCCTTTCGCCATTGGTCGCGCTTTTTTTTGCAGTGAATGCGGTCAAAGCATGTGACGCTGCAGTGTATATTTTGGATGATGGGAAATGGATTCATAGCAAGGAATCGCGTGACCTTGATCCGCTCAGTCTCATTGAGACAAGGGTATATATGCCCAAACATGTTACGACGAGGCTTCGTGCACAACAGGGAGTGTTCACAATACAACCAAATATCGAGTCTGAACTAGATATTCCAGGAATCGAGAAGCTGACTATTCCTCGGGAAAAGGTCAAAATGATCAAGTGGCAGCTTCTAACTTACGGGATTTCAGCCAAGATGATCTTTCCTGACATTGATGGCCTTTGTGCAGATATGAGATTTGTCCAAATTGAGGGTTTTAAGGATTGAGGTGGAGGGCAGCCGTCTTTGGCGGTGTTATACCGCCCACAGTTGCTTCGGATCTTTCCGTTAAAGTCTTCCTTTCAATGACTAAAGCCCATATTAATGCGATAGCGGCTCACCGTAGGACTGCTATCGCATGCGGATTCAATCGGTGGTCGCAACACTCTAACCTAAATGTCTAGGTTACAGGAGTGTTGAAGATGAAACAGAAACCACGTATTTATTACACCGAGACGCAGAAGGCCTTGATGTGGGAACGT
>NZ_JAPQNU010000013.1:0-6431 GCF_030397625.1 Janthinobacterium sp. SUN026
TGTGTTTGTCAGCTGCGAAGAAGGAAGAGTATGAAGCATTTCAGCACAATCGTCAACACCTTCTTTTTTACTACCCAGCCCCGGAAGGCTGTCCCTTTTGTGCCGCAAACTAGTGCGTCTCATTGGGGAGGCGAACTATAGCAAAGCCACTCACAGGCAGCAAGCTTTATTTCAGCAATTCGGCAACCGCCATGCCGACATCCGTCGTACTGGCGCTGCCCCCCATGTCTGGCGTACGCGGACCATGCTCGAGCACCTGCTCGATAGCCCGCACAATCGCATCATGCGCCGCCGTGTAATTGGCATCACCATTGCCAAGGAAGTCCAGCATCATGGCGCCCGACCAGATCATGCCGATCGGGTTGGCGATATTCTGGCCATAGATATCGGGAGCGGAACCGTGCACCGGCTCAAAAACGGAAGGAAAAGTCCGCTCCGGATTGATATTGGCCGACGGTGCGATGGCAATCGTCCCCGTGCAGGCGGGTCCCAGGTCGGACAGGATATCGCCAAACAGATTCGAAGCGACCACCACGTCGAAACGTTCGGGGCTCAATACAAAGCGGGCCGCCAGGATGTCGATATGGTATTTATCCCAGCGGACATCGGGAAAGCTCGGGCCCATGGCTTCCACCCGCTCATCCCAATACGGCATGCTGATGGCGATGCCATTCGATTTCGTGGCCGATGTCAGGTGTTTTTTAGGCCGGCGTTGCGCCAACTCAAACGCATACTTCAGGATGCGGTCGACACCCTTGCGCGTAAAAACGGATTCCTGCAGCACCGTTTCGCGCTCCGTCCCCTCGAACATGCGCCCGCCCACGGATGAATACTCTCCTTCCGTATTTTCACGCACCACATAAAAATCGATATCGCCCGGCTTTTTATTCGCCAGCGGGCACGGCACACCAGGCATCAAGCGCACAGGACGCAGATTGACGTATTCGTCGAACTCGCGCCGGAATTTCAACAGCGAACCCCATAAGGAGATGTGGTCGGGCACCTTGTCCGGCCAACCCACGGCACCAAAATAGATGGCGTCGAAATCCTTGAGCTGGGCAAACCAGTCCGGGGGCATCATTTGCCCGTGTTCCAGGTAATAGTCGCAATTGGCCCATGCCATCGTCGTGAACTGCAGGTCGATATTGAAACGGCGCGCGGCGGCCTCGACAACACGCAGCCCTTCCGGCATGACTTCATTGCCGATGCCGTCGCCGGCGATGACTGCGATTCGGTGTGTGGGCATGGGGTTCTCCTGGTTATGGATGCTAAATGGGTGCATTGATGATACTGGCACCGCATGAGAATACAATCAGGAAATTCATAACCCAAGTATTCACATTTCGTGGTCAATCAATGAAACATACACCGCTGCTGGAAGACTTACGCCTGTTTTGCCAGGTCGCCCATAAAACCAGCTTCGCCGGCACAGCCTTGGAACTGGGCATTTCCAAGGCCGTCGTCAGCAAGCGCATCGGCATGCTGGAAGCGGCGCTGCAAGTACGTTTGCTGCACCGGACCACACGCCGGGTCAGCGTCACCGATCACGGCGAGATCGTGCGGCAATGGGCACAACGCATCCTGGAAGATGTCGAGCAAATGGGTGAAGCGGTAGCGCAGTCGAAACTGCAGCCGCAGGGAGTGCTGCGCATCTGCTCCAGTTCCGGTTTCGGACGCAACCGGCTCGGTCCTGCCCTATCCCAGCTGGCACGGCAGTATCCAGACCTGAAAATACAGCTGGAATTGCTCGACCGGCCCGTTGACCTGCTGGGCGAAGGTTTCGATCTCGACATTCGCATCGGCGTGGTCCATGAACCGGACCTGATCGCCCACCGTATTGCCAGCAACCAACGCGTACTGTGCGCCGCGCCCGCCTACCTAGCACGACGCGGAACGCCGGACACCCTGGCGCAGTTGCGCGAGCATGACTGCATCGTCATCCGCGAGCGCGACCAGGATGGGCGGCGCTGGAAGCTGCAGGGGCCGCAAGAAGTGGAAACGGTGAAGGTCGACGGACCGCTATCGGCCAACAATGGCGAGATCGTCCATCAATGGGCGCTGGATGGCCACGGCATCATCTTGCGTTCGGCATGGGATGTGGAAAGCAGCTTGGCGCAAGGCAAGCTGGTGCGCATTTTGCCTGCATATCAACAGGCGGCCGACGTGTGGGCGGTGACCACCTCGCGGCTGTCGAACTCTGCCAAGGTCAGGGCCTGCGTGCAGTTTCTGGAGCAGTGGCTGCAGACCCGCGCCTGATGATCTACACCAGGTATTTACACCAGGCGCGCCACATCTGGATACAGGCGCGCCAGGGTATCGGAAGTGATGGACGACAGGAGGGGCAGCACGCGCTCGGCGGCTTGCTCCGGCGACTTTTCCCGGCGCACGTCTTTCCACAACTCGGCCAGAGCAGCGTCATGGCGCGCTACCGCCTGCTCGACCTCATCCTGCCAGAAGGCCGGCGCCTCGCTTTCGACAAAGTTGCCGCGGCCACGGCCAAAGTGCGCCACCGCCAGGTAACGCAGCACGCCCGCCACCACCAGGGTACGCAAAAAGGCATCGGTAAATTGCATCGTGGGCTCATTGCGGTCCGTACCGGAATTAAAACCCCAGGCTGCGCCGGCAAACGTCAGCGCACCGACCACACCGCCAAGCAAGGCCCCCGTACCCAAGGTCAATCCGCCGGAAATCAGGTCGGCCGACAGCCCCGTCGCGGCACCGGAAATCATGGCGCCCAAGAGTCCCGCTTGCGCCTTGTCGATCGGCGCGCGCACGGCGAAATTTTCCCGTATCCGGCTATTGATCTTATGCGCATCGGTCGGATCGAGTTTGTGCAAGATCAACAGTTCACGCGTGGTCACGCTGCTGTGCGTATTGAGGCGCGCCACCAGGCTGGCCATGGCCTTTTCCTGGCGTTGCTGCTCTGCATTCTTACCGATACCCACGACCTGCAAGGCCGATTTCAGCAAGCCCCTGGACGCCGGATCAATGGCTTCGCGATCCTGCCCAGCCACCGCCAGCTGCGTGGCCAGCAAATGCATGGCCTGCTGGAAACGCGCCGTATTTTGCGTTTGCCAGGCAGCAAACAACCGCGTGTAGCCAGCTTGCTGCGACTGCGGCAACAATTTACCCACGGCTTCGTAAAACACGCGCTCATGTACCCAGCAGCGGGCAAAGGCATCGAGCGCCAGGACGTCGCGCACGATCGGATACTGCTGCAAATGCTCGCGCCAACGCGCCTGCTCGCCGTGCTCCTCATTACCCGGACGCGGCGGCCCCATCTGATTGAGCAAGACCACCACCGGCTTATCCAGCCAGGCGAGGATTTTCATTTCCGCCGGCAAGTAACCCGCGTCCCGGGGATTTTCAGAGGAGTTGACCAGGTACAGCACCACGTCGGCAGAGTCCTTGGCCGTGCGCAGCGCTTGCTGGCTGAGCCAGAACGGGCGGTCGCGGTAACGGTCCAGCACTTCGCGCAAGAACCAGCCGATGGGATTGCCCGACTGCCCCAGGCGCTTGAGCAGGCGCACGGAGTCGCCGAAGCCTGGCGTATCCCATAATTGCAGGGCATCACCCTGCGGCGTCGCCAGCAAGGTGTGCGATTCCGCAAACACGGTCACGTGGGCGGCGTCGCGCACTTCGCCGATATCCACGCCCACCAGGGTACGCGCCAGTGTCGTCTTGCCATTATTCGTGTGCGAAATCAGCGCGAACTGAATCTGCACCGCATCATCCTGCACTTCTTTATTCACATTCACACTCATGCTGCTGCCGATACTTTCAGCCCGACACCAGCATCGAGCGGGTGCAAGGCAGGATTGAGCAAATTGACCAGGGTGGCCGTGGTTTTGTGGAACTGGCAAAATTGTTGCCACAAGGCGACTCGCTCCGCCAGGCGCGCGCCGTTATCCGCCTGCTCGCCCGCGCGCTCCAGGTAGCTGGACTCGTCGATCAGGACAGCGATGCCGCGTGTCGACGATTGCGCCAGGTAATCGAGGAAGGCGCCATGATTTTCCTTTTCCGGCGTCGCCGTCAGGTTGAACAGCACGGCCGTGATATTGACTTGCGGATCATTCAGGTCCGTGCCGCGCAAGACCTCCTGCGGCTCTTCGCCATACGACGTCGAGGGACGCAGCATCATGCGGCCTTGCTCGCCGAACAGCATGAGGGCGATTTGCCCCAGCCCCTTGTGGCGCGCCTCATCGACAGTAAAGCTGTATGGCAAGACGCGCAGCATGCCGCCCGTGGCCACGCCGATGCTTTCATTGAGTTTGCGGAAATACGGTTGATCGAGATCCAGCGGAAAATGTTTCGCCAGGCGCGCGGCGCGCCAATTGTTGACCAATGCCAGGATCAGGCGGGGAACGACCACCAGCAGAAAGATGGTTGCCGCATACAAATGCACCCAGCGCGCGCCGCCTTCCACGGTCGTCGTTTGCGGGAAACGCAACGCTTCGATTTCCGCCAGCGAAAAGCCTTGCAAATGAAACAGGGCAATAGCCGGCGCAAACAGGGTTGAAAGCAGGCTGTGCACCTGGCTGGCGCTCAAAAAGGTGCTTTCCCAACTGGCTGCGTATTGCGACAGGAAACCGCGCGCATACAACGAGGCGACGGCGCCGATGGCAAACATGGCGGCGCTCAAGTGGATGGTACGGCTCAGGCGCGCGGCCGTCAGCTTCGCGCTCAGGTGCGCCCATTCCCCCATGAAGCTGAGCAAACCCGAGGACAAGGCGTGCGGCAACTTGCGCGGCAAGGCCAGGCGGCCCACGCTCAGGTGGCGCACCAATCCCGCCTTCGGCCAGCCGAGGGAATGCGAGGGGATGCATAGCCAGATCAGCAAGCCCAGGTAGACCAGTACGTTCCACGCAATGATCAGCAGCAAGGGCGCCGACAGCAGATCCACGCGATGGGGATCCGTGATGCGGTCGAGCCCGGCGCCCAGCAGCAGGGCCAGCAAGGGCAAGGCCAGCGCCAGGGCTTTCATGCCGTTACGGCGCTTCGCGAAAGCGGCGAAGGCGGGCGTGCGTTCGGTGATGCGCTTGAGGATCAACTCGGAGCGCTGCTGCAGGAAATCGTCACCCGTCACTTCGGCCTGCTTGCCCGAAGCTTGCCACTGCGCAAGCTCACGCGCGCTGCGGCTGGCATACATGCGGTCATCCTCGCTGAGGACTTCTTTTTTCTGGTCGGCCGTCTCGATAGCACGGACCAATACCACTTCTCTCGCAATCTGCTCGTTCATGGTGCTCCTGTTTTTGTATGAAACGACAACTAGACAGGCAGATTGTGACGTACTTTTATGTTTCAGGCCAACGCGTCCTCGGCCCGGAGCAGATTATGCAGCAGATATATCAGGAAAGAGGCGATCCAGGCAGACCACAAGGTGTGCGTAAAAAATTGTGTACCTTGCAACTGTTGCTGCCAGCCTGCCGCCAAACCGCCCAGCAGCATGACGCCAGCGAGCAGAAGCGCCGTGCGTGGCCGTCCGGGCAGGCAAAACAATGGCAAGGCCAGCATCCACCAGGCAGTGTTCGCCTGCGTTGCAGGCAGGCAAACCATGGCAGATGCATTGGCGGGCAATGTTTCCAGCAGGCGCGTGTAGGGCGCCAGTCCGCCATAGCGCAGCAAATCCGTAGGGCAAGGTACATCGCTGAAGGAAGAGAGAAAATAAATGCTTAACGGCACCAAGACGACCGACAGGGCCACGACGCGCAAGGCGCTGCGGCGTGAGGCCAGCCAGGCCAGCGGATGTAAGGTGTCCCAGATGGCCAGGCAGATCATGGCGGAGCCAAGCGAGATCATGCCGAGCTGGAAATTGCCCGCCCACGCGCTGCCCGTGCCGGCAAATTGCCCACGCGTCCCGTCGAACATGCTGTCGGCGATCATGAGATCGAGGTTGCTGTAATTGCCGATCCAGAGTATCAGCATGGCCGACAGCATCAAGACGCTATCGATGCCTTTGGGAGTTTTGACGAGTTTAAGCTTGGCCAACATGGATGCACACATTTACTTGATGGGATGAAAGGGACTGGTAGCCCAAGGGCAGCAGCCATGCAAGCCATCGTACAGTGTGAATATGAAGAGAACATGACGGTGCCCGCAGTTAGCAACATGGACCGGGAAAGATAGGCAGTTTGCGGCACACTTATAAGTGTCAACCTGAATGACGCGTCAAAAGGCATTCAGGCATCCCCCGCAAAAAGCGCTCACGGGCAATAACTTCGCGCAACTTCGCCGTACGCACGACAAAAATCGCGTGCCAGGCAAAAGCACCAGACGTAAAAAAACCCCAACCGGATCACCGGAAGGGGTTTTTCGAATAACAAGCCTGACGATAACCTACTTTCACACTGGTTGCAGCACTATCATCGGCGCAAAGTTGTTTCACGGTCCTGTTCGGGATGGGAAGGGGTGGGACCAACTTGCTATGGTCA
>NZ_JAPQNU010000014.1:0-1825 GCF_030397625.1 Janthinobacterium sp. SUN026
GGGAGTACGGTCGCAAGATTAAAACTCAAAGGAATTGACGGGGACCCGCACAAGCGGTGGATGATGTGGATTAATTCGATGCAACGCGAAAAACCTTACCTACCCTTGACATGGCTGGAATCCTCGAGAGATTGAGGAGTGCTCGAAAGAGAACCAGTACACAGGTGCTGCATGGCTGTCGTCAGCTCGTGTCGTGAGATGTTGGGTTAAGTCCCGCAACGAGCGCAACCCTTGTCATTAGTTGCTACGAAAGGGCACTCTAATGAGACTGCCGGTGACAAACCGGAGGAAGGTGGGGATGACGTCAAGTCCTCATGGCCCTTATGGGTAGGGCTTCACACGTCATACAATGGTACATACAGAGCGCCGCCAACCCGCGAGGGGGAGCTAATCGCAGAAAGTGTATCGTAGTCCGGATTGTAGTCTGCAACTCGACTGCATGAAGTTGGAATCGCTAGTAATCGCGGATCAGCATGTCGCGGTGAATACGTTCCCGGGTCTTGTACACACCGCCCGTCACACCATGGGAGCGGGTTTTACCAGAAGTAGGTAGCTTAACCGTAAGGAGGGCGCTTACCACGGTAGGATTCGTGACTGGGGTGAAGTCGTAACAAGGTAGCCGTATCGGAAGGTGCGGCTGGATCACCTCCTTTCTAGAGTTTGCACGAATCAGTAATGATTCACACATCAAATGTTCACACTTATCGGCTGTTAAATGAAGAAGAAACAGTAGTCGTAGTAGTTCCGCGTTGGGGCTGTAGCTCAGCTGGTTAGAGCACCGTGTTGATAACGCGGGGGTCGTTGGTTCGAGTCCAACCAGCCCTACCAGTAAAACAAACCCGGAGGTAAGGTGGACGCTAGTCCAGCCAGGCCTACCAGTAATGTAATACCCCAGGGGGATTAGCTCAGCTGGGAGAGCACCTGCTTTGCAAGCAGGGGGTCGTCGGTTCGATCCCGTCATCCTCCACCAAGTTTTACTCGAAAGTGCAAACGTAAGCCGGTCAACAAGACTGTGGTTTAGGTTTGATCTTTTAGCGATCAAAGCTGTTTCGTTCTTTAACAATCTGGAAGAAGTAAAGATTATTTATTGATCGGTTTGCCGTAAAAGGTAAATCGATGGGTAATGATTGTATGTATCAACAAACAAGCAACAACGTTGTACTTTCTTATCCTTGTAGCGCTCTTTGATTATTTCGGTAATCAGAGGCTAACGTTATAGGGACAAGCGAATAAGTGCACATGGTGGATGCCTTGGCGATTACAGGCGATGAAGGACGTAGTAGCTTGCGATAAGCTGCGGGGAGTGAGCAAACACACTTTGATCCGCAGATTTCCGAATGGGGCAACCCACCCTTTTAGGGTATTGCATACTGAATACATAGGTATGCAAGGCGAACGCGGCGAACTGAAACATCTAAGTAGCTGCAGGAAAAGAAATCAACCGAGATTCCCAAAGTAGCGGCGAGCGAAATGGGAAGAGCCTGTACGTGATAGTCGGACCGATAACAGAATCCTCTGGAAATAGGAGCCATAGTGGGTGATAGCCCCGTATGTGAAATCGGACCGGTGGTACTAAGCGTACGACAAGTAGGGCGGGACACGTGACATCCTGTCTGAATATGGGGGGACCATCCTCCAAGGCTAAATACTCGTAATCGACCGATAGTGAACCAGTACCGTGAGGGAAAGGCGAAAAGAACCCCGGAAGGGGAGTGAAATAGATCCTGAAACCGTGTGCATACAAACAGTAGGAGCGGACTTGTTCCGTGACTGCGTACCTTTTGTATAATGGGTCAGCGACTTACATTCAGTGGCAAGGTTAACC
>NZ_JAPQNU010000015.1:0-1459 GCF_030397625.1 Janthinobacterium sp. SUN026
CACGAAGCAATCGGAAGTGGTTCCAAGAAAAGCCTCTAAGCTTCAGTCATACGAGACCGTACCGCAAACCGACACAGGTGGGCGAGATGAGTATTCTAAGGCGCTTGAGAGAACTCGGGAGAAGGAACTCGGCAAATTGGTACCGTAACTTCGGGAAAAGGTACGCCCCGGTAGCTTGATTGGTTTACTCCATGAGGGTGAAAGGGTTGCAATAAACTGGTGGCTGCGACTGTTTAATAAAAACACAGCACTCTGCAAACACGAAAGTGGACGTATAGGGTGTGACGCCTGCCCGGTGCTGGAAGATTAAATGATGGGGTGCAAGCTCTTGATTGAAGTCCCAGTAAACGGCGGCCGTAACTATAACGGTCCTAAGGTAGCGAAATTCCTTGTCGGGTAAGTTCCGACCTGCACGAATGGCGTAACGATGGCCACACTGTCTCCTCCCGAGACTCAGCGAAGTTGAAATGTTTGTGATGATGCAATCTACCCGCGGCTAGACGGAAAGACCCCATGAACCTTTACTGTAGCTTTGCATTGGACTTTGAACCAATCTGTGTAGGATAGGTGGGAGGCTTTGAAGCGGGGACGCTAGTTCTCGTGGAGCCAACCTTGAAATACCACCCTGGTTTGTTTGAGGTTCTAACCTTGGTCCGTTATCCGGATCGGGGACAGTGCATGGTAGGCAGTTTGACTGGGGCGGTCTCCTCCTAAAGTGTAACGGAGGAGTTCGAAGGTACGCTAGATACGGTCGGACATCGTGTTGATAGTGCAATGGCATAAGCGTGCTTAACTGCGAGACTGACAAGTCGAGCAGGTACGAAAGTAGGACATAGTGATCCGGTGGTTCTGTATGGAAGGGCCATCGCTCAACGGATAAAAGGTACTCTGGGGATAACAGGCTGATTCCTCCCAAGAGTTCATATCGACGGGGGAGTTTGGCACCTCGATGTCGGCTCATCACATCCTGGGGCTGTAGCCGGTCCCAAGGGTATGGCTGTTCGCCATTTAAAGTGGTACGTGAGCTGGGTTTAAAACGTCGTGAGACAGTTTGGTCCCTATCTGCCGTGGGCGTTGGAAATTTGAAGGGGGCTGCTCCTAGTACGAGAGGACCGGAGTGGACGAACCTCTGGTGTACCGGTTGTCACGCCAGTGGCATTGCCGGGTAGCTAAGTTCGGAAGAGATAACCGCTGAAAGCATCTAAGCGGGAAACTTGCCTTGAGATGAGATTTCCCAGAGCCTTGAGCTCTTTGAAGGGTCGTTCGAGACCAGGACGTTGATAGGCTGGGTGTGGAAGTGCAGTAATGCATTAAGCTAACCAGTACTAATTGCCCGTACGGCTTGTCCCTATAACCTTAGCAGGTACAGAGGATAAGACGGTACAACGTTGCGTGTGTGTTGATACAACCAGTCATTACCCAATCTTTGCTTCTTCCAGATTCAGGCTTTGTCGCTCCA
>NZ_JAPQNU010000016.1:0-1235 GCF_030397625.1 Janthinobacterium sp. SUN026
TGTAGTGGTCAACCCATCCCGGACACTACGTTAAGTTTTTCTTCGGCGACGGCCGGTGCCAGTCCCTGGTTGAACTGATGTGGTCGTATCCAGTTATACCGGTGCATCAGGTAGTGGCTGATGTCCCGTTGTGCTTCCTGTGCCGTCATGTAACCAGTTGACGGCAGCCATTCAGTTTTGAAGCTGCGGAACAGCCGTTCCATCGGGGAGTTATCCCAACAATTTCCCCGACGGCTCATACTCTGTCGTATCCGATAGCGCCACAAGCGCTGACGGAATTTTCGACTGGCGTACTGGCTACCTTGATCCGAATGAAACAGCAGCCTCTGCGGTCGACCTCGCTGCTCGTAAGCCATTTCCAGCGCTTGCACAACAAGGTCGGCATCGGGTCGTAGCGAGAATGCCCAGCCCACCGCTCGGCGAGCAAATAAGTCCAACACCACAGCCAGGTAATACCATCGGCCTTGCGCCCAGACATAGGTGATGTCCCCGCACCAGACCTGATTTGGCGCCTCCACTGTGAATTCACGGTTGAGGTGGTTCGGAATATCGACCCGTTCCACCGTAGCCTGCTTATAGGCATGGCTGCCAGGCTGTTTGCAGACCAGCCCTAGCTCTTCCATCAAACGACTGACTTTGAAGCGGCCAATTGCCGTGCCTTCCTCGCGCATCATGCCCATGATGCTGCGGCTTCCCGCCGAACTGCGACTCTCGACGAACAGCTCGTGCACACGGCCACGCAATGCCATGCGCTCAACATCAATGTGCCGGGCGCGCTCCCGATGCGCATACAGGCATGACCGCGCTACGTCGAACACCGCGCAGAACAACTCGATTGATTCGTCACCACAAATCTGATCGATTACCTCGTACGTTCTATCCCTTCCGACATCAAGAGCGCGGTAGCCTTTTTTAAAATGGACTTCTCCCGCTCGAGACGCTCAATACGTGCTTCGAGTTCCTGTATTCGCTGCTGATCTGGCTTCATTGCCTTGCTCTGCGGCGTGATGCCTTGCCGCTCCAACTGCAGCTGCTGCACCCAGCGGCGCAGCACCGATTCGCCGATGCCGACCGACCGGCTTGCCTCCACGTGGCTGTATCCTTGATCCAGCACCAAGCATGCTGCCTGCTGTTTGAACTCAGGGGAAAACGTACGTCTTTGCTTGCTCATCAAACACCTCTCCATGGCGAGCATTCTCGCCTAAATCAGTGTCCGGGTACATTAAACCACTACA
>NZ_JAPQNU010000017.1:0-1232 GCF_030397625.1 Janthinobacterium sp. SUN026
TGCGGATTCAATCGGTGGTCGCAACACTCTAACCTAAATGTCTAGGTTACAGGAGTGTTGAAGATGAAACAGAAACCACGTATTTATTACACCGAGACGCAGAAGGCCTTGATGTGGGAACGTTGGAAGCAAGGCGATTCCCTGCAGATGATAGCCCAGCTATTTGATCGGAATCACTCATCGATACAGCGGATTCTGGCTGAGTCTGGTGGCATACGGCCAGCGCCGCGACGCCGTTCCAGACTGGCGCTAACACTGGCCGAGCGCGAGGAGGTATCGCGTGCCATCGTTACCGGCCTATCCATCCGCGCCCTTGCCAGGCGCCTTGGCCGAGCACCATCGACCATCAGCAGGGAACTCAGCCGCAATGGTGGCCGCGAAGCATATCGTGCGACTCAGGCGGATCAGCATGCTTGGGATCAGGCGCGCCGCCCCAAACCTTGTAAGTTGACGGAGAGCCGCATGCTGGCCAACATGGTTGCCAGCAAGCTCCAATTGCAGTGGTCGCCGGAACAGATTGCTGGCTGGCTCAAGCAGCTGTTCACGAGCCACGAGGAGTATCACGTGTCGCACGAAACCATTTACCGCAGCCTCTATATCCAGGCCCGAGGCGCCTTAAAGAAGGAGCTGCTGGAGCACTTGCGCCGGACGCGCGCCATGCGCCGCTCTCGTCATCACACCCAAAAGACAGATAACCATGGCAGAATTGTCGACGCCGTGCCGATCAGCGAGCGTCCAGCGACGGCAGCGGATCGAGCGGTGCCCGGGCATTGGGAGGGCGACCTGCTCTGCGGCAGCCACAACAGCCAGATCGTGACCTTGGTCGAACGCCAGACGCGCTATGTCATGCTGATCAAGGTCGCGGCCAAGAATACCGACACGGTGGTCAACGCATTGATCGACAATGCCCGCAGGCTGCCCCAGGAACTGTATAAGTCACTGACGTGGGATCGTGGCAGCGAGCTGGCCGGGCATAAACGCTTTACGTTGGCCACCGACATCCAGGTCTATTTTTGCGATCCACAGAATCCATGGCAGCGCGGTTCAAATGAAAATACCAACGGCCTGTTGCGCCAGTATTTCCCCAAGGGATTAGATATTTCCACGTATTCGCAAGAGCAACTCGACGCGGTAGCCAGACGACTCAACGAGCGCCCCAGGAAGACGCTACACTACCAAACACCGGCTCAACGATTTGAACAGTGTGTTGCGTTGACCGATTGAATCCGCAC
>NZ_JAPQNU010000018.1:0-1041 GCF_030397625.1 Janthinobacterium sp. SUN026
ATAGGGAAGCCGTAGAGAAATCGAGTCCGAATAGGGCGATCAGTCGCTGGGTGTAGACCCGAAACCAAGTGATCTACTCATGGCCAGGATGAAGGTGCGGTAACACGCCCTGGAGGTCCGAACCCACTAATGTTGAAAAATTAGGGGATGAGCTGTGGGTAGGGGTGAAAGGCTAAACAAACTTGGAAATAGCTGGTTCTCTCCGAAAACTATTTAGGTAGTGCCTCAAGTATCACCATCGGGGGTAGAGCACTGTTATGGCTAGGGGGTCATTGCGACTTACCAAACCATTGCAAACTCCGAATACCGATGAGTGCGAGCTTGGGAGACAGACGTCGGGTGCTAACGTCCGGCGTCAAGAGGGAAACAACCCAGACCGCCAGCTAAGGTCCCAAAGATTGGCTAAGTGGAAAACGAAGTGGGAAGGCTAAAACAGTCAGGATGTTGGCTTAGAAGCAGCCATCATTTAAAGAAAGCGTAATAGCTCACTGATCGAGTCGTCCTGCGCGGAAGATGTAACGGGGCTAAGCCAGTCACCGAAGCTGCGGATATCCTTTATTGGATATGGTAGGAGAGCGTTCTGTAAGCCTGCGAAGGTGTCTTGTAAAGGATGCTGGAGGTATCAGAAGTGCGAATGCTGACATGAGTAGCGATAATGGGGGTGAAAAGCCTCCACGCCGTAAGCCCAAGGTTTCCTGTTCAACGTTCATCGGAGCAGGGTGAGTCGGCCCCTAAGGCGAGGCAGAGATGCGTAGCTGATGGGAAGCAGGTTAATATTCCTGCACCGTCGTATGATGCGATGGGGGGACGGATCGCGGAAGGTTGTCTGACTGTTGGAATAGTCAGTTTCTGTCTCATAGAAGGCGCTTAGGCAAATCCGGGCGCGGAATTCAAGGGGATGGGACGAGTGAACTTGTTCACGAAGCAATCGGAAGTGGTTCCAAGAAAAGCCTCTAAGCTTCAGTCATACGAGACCGTACCGCAAACCGACACAGGTGGGCGAGATGAGTATTCTAAGGCGCTTGAGAGAACTCGGGAGAA
>NZ_JAPQNU010000019.1:0-1011 GCF_030397625.1 Janthinobacterium sp. SUN026
GGATTCCAGCCATGTCAAGGGTAGGTAAGGTTTTTCGCGTTGCATCGAATTAATCCACATCATCCACCGCTTGTGCGGGTCCCCGTCAATTCCTTTGAGTTTTAATCTTGCGACCGTACTCCCCAGGCGGTCTACTTCACGCGTTAGCTGCGTTACCAAGTCAATTAAGACCCGACAACTAGTAGACATCGTTTAGGGCGTGGACTACCAGGGTATCTAATCCTGTTTGCTCCCCACGCTTTCGTGCATGAGCGTCAATCTTGACCCAGGGGGCTGCCTTCGCCATCGGTGTTCCTCCACATATCTACGCATTTCACTGCTACACGTGGAATTCTACCCCCCTCTGCCAGATTCTAGCCTTGCAGTCTCCAATGCAATTCCCAGGTTGAGCCCGGGGATTTCACATCAGACTTACAAAACCGCCTGCGCACGCTTTACGCCCAGTAATTCCGATTAACGCTTGCACCCTACGTATTACCGCGGCTGCTGGCACGTAGTTAGCCGGTGCTTATTCTTCAGGTACCGTCATTAGCAAGAGATATTAGCTCTCACCGTTTCTTCCCTGACAAAAGAGCTTTACAACCCGAAGGCCTTCTTCACTCACGCGGCATTGCTGGATCAGGCTTTCGCCCATTGTCCAAAATTCCCCACTGCTGCCTCCCGTAGGAGTCTGGACCGTGTCTCAGTTCCAGTGTGGCTGGTCGTCCTCTCAGACCAGCTACTGATCGATGCCTTGGTAGGCTTTTACCCTACCAACTAGCTAATCAGATATCGGCCGCTCCACGAGCATGAGGTCTTGCGATCCCCCACTTTCATCCTTAGATCGTATGCGGTATTAGCGTAACTTTCGCTACGTTATCCCCCACTCTAGGGTACGTTCCGATATATTACTCACCCGTTCGCCACTCGCCACCAGAGCAAGCTCCGTGCTGCCGTTCGACTTGCATGTGTAAGGCATGCCGCCAGCGTTCAATCTGAGCCAGGATCAAACTCTTCAGTTTAATCTCTGTT